>NZ_CP174335.1:1792500-1902500 GCF_052468155.1 Microbulbifer maximicatervae (SeqCode) | reverse complement strand
GGCCTCCGCCATTAGCTGAGGCATAAGACAGCGCCAAGTCTTTTGCTTTACCTGTCGCATCCTGATAAACCGCAATCAAGGTAGGGACACCGCCTCCCTCAAGGTAAGTCGATCGAACGGTATGGCCGGGGCCCTTGGGAGCAACCATAATGACATCGACATCCGCTGGTGGCTCAATCAATTCAAAATGCACATTAAAACCATGCGCGAAAGCCAGTGCTGCACCAGACTTTAAATTTGGAGCAACTTGCTCTTTGTAAATATTCGCCTGGTATTCATCCGGAGCGAGAATCATAACCACGTCGGCATCTTTCACCGCATCGACAACTTCAGCTACCTTCAAGCCCGCGCCTTCAGCCTTTTTCCAGGAAGCAGACCCCTCGCGCAACCCAACAACAACATTCGCTACACCAGAGTCTTTCAGGTTATTGGCATGGGCATGACCTTGAGATCCATAACCAATAATGGCTACTGTTTTTCCCTGAATTAAAGAAAGGTCACAATCTTTGTCGTAATAAACTTGCATCGCTCAATTCCTGCTTTTTGCTCTATACACTTAATACTTTTTCACCGCGGGCAATCCCAGAAACTCCGGATCGCACCACTTCCATAATTGTGTGCTCCCCCAGCGCCTGGAGGAACGCATCGAGTTTTTCGCCAGTACCTGCCACCTGTACCGTGTACATACTGCTGGTGACATCGACGATCTGCCCGCGAAAAATATCGACACTGCGCTTCACCTCGTCGCGCTGGGCACCATTGGCTCGCACTTTCACCAATAGCAACTCCCGCTCGATATGAGAGCCTTCAGTGAGGTCCACCAATTTCACAACGTCAATAAGCTTGTTTAGGTTCTTGGTAATTTGCTCAATCTTGTGATCGTCACCAATCGTCACCAAAGTGAGACGCGATAAAGTCGCATCCTCAGTAGGCGCCACGGTGAGGCTTTCAATGTTGTAGCCACGCTGGGAAAACAAGCCAACAACACGGGACAATGCCCCAGGTTCATTCTCCATCAGAACCGAAATTATTCTACGCATCGCCCTACCCTTTAAGTTCTCTCAGTTTTGCTCAGCCACATGTCACGCATGGAGCCATTTGGTAGCACTTGCATGGGATAGACATGCTCAGATGGGTCGACGTACACGTCGATAAATACAGTGCGATCCTTAACTGCAAAAGCTTCTTGCAACTTGTTGTGTAGGTCTTCACGACGCTCCACTTTCACCCCGACGTGACCGTATGCCTCGGCGAGTTTCACAAAGTCAGGCAGCGATTCCTCGTAAACACTATTGGAAAGCCTTCCTTCATATTGCATCTCCTGCCACTGCTTCACCATCCCGAGAGCCTGGTTGTTAAGGCAGAGGATTTTTACTGGCAGATGATATTGGGTAGCCGTAGAAAGCTCCTGAATACACATCTGGATACTTCCCTCGCCAGTTACGCACACAACTTCTTTATCCGGGTGGGCTATTTTCACCCCCAAGGCTGCCGGTAAGCCGAAACCCATAGTCCCCAGCCCACCGGAGTTAATCCAGCGGCGCGGCTTATCAAACAGGTAATATTGCGCAGCAAACATCTGGTGTTGCCCTACATCGGATGTCACAAAAGCATCACCCTCAGTAATGTCATACACCGCCTTGATCACATCCTGCGGCATTATCAGAGCACCATTAGTCTGATAACGAGGAGCCGTGTAGAGCCCGTGACGCTCACGCCAATCATCTATTTGGCGCCACCAGTCAACTATCGCGGAGTGATCCGGCTGCTCATCGTTGGCTTTCAACGCTTCGAGCATCTCCCGAAGGACAGCCTGGACCGTGCCGACAATCGGGATATCGGCAACAATCGTTTTAGAGATCGAAGCCGGATCGACGTCGATATGAATAATTTTGGCACCCGGACAGAATTTGCCTGGAGTATTAGTCACCCGGTCATCAAAGCGTGCACCTACAGCCAGAATAACGTCGGCGTGATGCATGGCTGTATTTGCCTCGAAAGTGCCGTGCATACCGAGCATTCCCAAGAAACGCCTGTCACTTCCGGGAAATGCTCCGAGCCCCATCAAGGTATTAGTCACCGGGTAGTTCAACTTTCTAGCCAGCTCGGTGAGAAGCTCGGCGCCGCCACCTTGCACCACTCCCCCGCCGGCATAAATCACCGGGCGGCGAGCTGATAGCAACATAGCAATCGCTTTGCGAATCTGGCCGCTATGCCCCTTACCTGCTGGGGTATAGGAGCGCATCCGCAATTTTTCAGGGTAGTGGTAGGGGAATCTCTCCGCCGGGTTGGTTACATCTTTTGGAACATCGATCACTACGGGACCGGGACGGCCAGTATTGGCGATAAAAAATGCCTTTTTGACGATCGTAGGAATATCTTCAGCATTTTTTACCAAAAAGCTGTGCTTCACGATCGGTCGCGAGCAACCGACCATATCTGTTTCCTGAAACGCATCCTCACCGATCTTATCCCTGGGTACCTGGCCGGATATCACCACCATAGGGATAGAATCCATATAGGCCGTTGCGATGCCGGTAATCGCGTTCGTAGCACCGGGACCAGACGTCACCAGTACCACACCCGCCTTACCAGTAGACCGTGCATAGCCATCGGCAGCATGGGTTGCACCCTGCTCGTGACGCACGAGAATATGCTTTATCGACTTCTGCCGAAAAATAGCATCATAGATATGTAACGCTGAGCCGCCCGGGTATCCAAAAATCAGATCCACCCCTTCATCCTGCAGCGCGCGAACCAACATATCGCCGCCGGAAAGTAATTCCACTTGAGTCTCCTCAATTTTCCTGTTTTATAGGATAGCCATCACCGAAAACGTATAAAACGCCTACTAGCAAGAATGCCAGGCAGCAATTATAGGGGAAAATGGTGACAAATATCAGCCTGTTGCGTGTTTAGCTGCCGATTTTTAGGATGAACTGATCGCGCATAAACACCCAACCCCAAGTAAATCTACAAAGGTTCACTACGGGGTTAGCAGGCCTCCAGGGGTGGGGAGGGCCACTCAGTAGAATTTCGATGGAGGATGTTCCACCAGGGTTAGACTCAAAACCACGGGTTTGCGGTGAAATCTAGTCACTGAGTAAACCCCCGATTTTGCCAATTGAGTCCTAGCTGTCAATAGGTGTATGCGAAAGTGTTAAGACAGTTACAGGAAAACCCGCCAGTACCGGTACAATAAGGGGACGGAAGGAACATCAACACAAGGGGTAAGCACCATGCGCATCTTACTGGCGCTATTGATTGCAGTAACAGCTACGACCACTCAAGCCGACGGCATCTATAAATGGGTAGATGAGAATGGTGTTGTCCACTTCGGTGAGCAACCTCCAGGGGACGCTCAAGTGGACGTGATCAAAAAGCCCAAGTCAGAGCGCTATAAGAAATGGGAAGCTGAACAACATGCGATAGCCGCACGTGAAGCACAGAAAAATGCACCTCAGGTGCCTCAACAGTCAAAGGAAGAACAGCTGCCCGACGCTGAGCACCAGAGACAACAAGAGGCCAGAGCTAAAGAAGAGGCAGCAAAACGAGCAGAGCTCTGTGTCGCGTACCAAAAGAACCTTAAGAGCCTGACCACACACGCGAGAGTGCGCGAAAAAGATAAAGATGGAAACTATCGCAGGCTCGGAGAAGATGAGCGGCAAGAACGCATTACCAAAGCCCGAGAGCAAATCAAGAAAAACTGCTAGTCGCCCTTCTAACGATGCCGATTCCTAAGGCTCACGGTAGGGGCTATCAGTAAATTGATCCAGGCTATAGCGTTCAGTGTAATAGCCTGGTTCAAAAGCACTATCCCTGGCCATAGGTACCGTCACCCTGGCAATACTCAATTGTTTCACCAAGTAGGGGCCGTCCTGCCCGGCATCGCGAATTAAGAGCCCATAAAACTCTAGGGGAATCCAGTGCCGCCCCGCCGTTAACTCAAGAGCATTTTGCGTTGTGCCTATCGGGGATTGCTCATCGTTATACAGGGAGCCCTGAAAATAGTAGCGCCCCTCTCTGCTGATATCGACTTCCGCCTCAATTAATAAATTGCCATCGGCGGTAACGGAATCCCGCAACGAGCCCGTATAGCTTCCCGTATCCTCAGATAGGGTGAATGCTGCCGCATCTCGGAGACCATCAATATCCGTATCCACAATGACCTTAAAAATGCCCGCTTCCAGCACCTGGCTATTAAAGGAGCCCGCCTCCATCAATACTTCGTAGACTAAGTCTCCATCCGAATCACTAAAAGCCAAGGTACCCACGACTTGTTGGTCTTCGTAAACCAACAGCGCAGTCAGGTCAGCACTGACCCGATCTCCATCACTATCGGCCTGATAGGCAAAAACCCGAATAGTATCCCCACGCAAATAAAACTTTTCATCTGTCCATATAGTCAGAGAATCCCCTTCCTCACTGTGAGTGGTTCTTTCATCCACCGCAAATGTCTGAGTAATCGGGTCCTGTTCAGGAGTTTTAATTGCTCGGTTTTCTGGCGGATAGCGATGAAAGCGGGCCAGATCCGAGAGAAGGGATTCGTGTAACTCAGTCTTGTTGGGCAGGGACTGAATTCCCTTCCATAGTTTTACAGACTGACCCCCTTCCTCTTGCTCCAGTTCCGCCGGCTTAACGTTATCAGGCTTGCGGCTTCGGATAGATTGCTCTTCAGCTTTTGCTTTGGCTACAACAACGGGCGTCGCCTCTTCACCACCAACCAGGGCCCAGTAACCCACCAATCCAGCAACTACGGCCAGTACACCCCAGCCTGCCAGCCGGGCCTTTGAGCGATCTTTGCTTGATGTGGACATCAATACCTCCGAAGCCTTTTATTTTTTTAGTTAATTTGTGCAGGCTGAGATTCTACCCGCGCTGTTCTTTCCTGAGCCACAGTCCAGTCCATCGGGAATAGAATCATAATCGGGGGATAGAATACCACCGTTACGCTGCGCATCATGATCTGTATAGATACTGGCCAAATTGTAAGATCGAGCAGTGCCTTTACTGTCGTTATCACAAGAGAAAATCGCGCTGCCGTAAGCTACGCCAAACAGGGTTTCATATTCTTTGAGATTCGACCACAGGTTGCGCTTGGCAGATCCGGAACAGTTCATTTGCGAAGCCAAATTAATGTAACCGTCATCCTCACCATTCAGCAGCATGGAGGTAGCACTTTCCACACCTGGGAAGCCCGCATAACCCCCAATGGTGTACACCGGCGCACCGAGATTAGTCCCTACATAATTTCTCACAGTGTAAACATCATTAGTCTGCATATAGCGAACCGCCGAACACTCACGCCCAAGAAATAGTGCATTGACCAAATCGTCATACCAGCTTCCATTACATATCCGATCAACGCCTTCAGTACCGGTAATTGCACCTCCTGTGGTGAATATTGCAGCAACACCGCTGATAGCCGCATCAAAATCAACGCTCACTGCGTAGCTCTCGTTAAGCCCGGCAACTCGAACTTCTTCTTCAACCGTTTTACAGGATTTACTGCCATACCAAGTCGTGGAACATTTTTTTACTTCTTGAATTTCTGTATTGCTATCGAACTGGTTGTAGGCGCGATTGTAGTATGGAGATCCTTCAACAGCGTTACCCGCGATATACACCATTTGAGCGGCACCCTGGCTGTGGGAAATAATCCAGAAAGTGTCCTCTGCTGAGCACTGGTTTTCGTGTTCAAACCGATCTCCCTGGCCAGAGCGGATCTCTATAATTTGACGAGCAATTTCACCCGCAGTCTCATCATGCCAGTAGGGAAATTCACCTTCATCAGTTGAGTTATAACCGACAACGCCGTAATTGCCGCCATCAACTAACAATTGCTCAATAAAATCACTGCTAGAATATTCGTCGAAAACCGCCTCACTCCAATAGTCCAGTGCTGGCTGCACTAAACTCCCATCATTACTTTCACTTGTAGTGTGTCCTTCGACTCCGTGTCCATGAACCAGGATATAGCAGTTTTCCGCTACCGCTGATGAAGCTCCAATTATCGCCGAGAAAAAAATAGACAGGCTTGTACCCAGCCTTTTAGACAGTGCCATTGTTATTTTCCTTTATTGTTTTAGTAAGTGGTAACTCTCGTGACTGAAGAGTTTTAAAAAATCTGAATAACGCAATGTACAGCAGACGACTAAAACTTATCCTTAACGCTCTATTTCGGAATAGGATTAAAGGCGCCAGAGGGGGGTCGAATCCGCCACGCGAAGCGACCAATTCGTCATATTCCTCAATTTATACTCGTGCTTTGAGGCGCCTTTGCTATGATGCCGGCAACGCCACCCGGACGGCAGTAAGTCATGAGAGACCAAAATAAAAATATGTCCGGCCATGCCGGCGTGCCCAAGATATTTGCGCCTTACTTTGTGGTTGCAGCCGCCAGGCTCGGCATCCCCACCGAGACGCTAATTGAACGATTGCCATTCTCATTTAGCTGGAATCCAGGAGAGAGTGAATGGCTCAATTACAGTGAATTCAATGCTCTAATTGAAAGCATACTTGCGCTATCCCCTGTTACCTCACCAGGTCTCAGCTTTAGTCGCTTCCCAATTATGCTTTGGCTTGAAGAAACTATTATCGAAGCTCAGCCCTCCTTGAGACGGCCGAGGGAGATCTTTCGCCCTGCAGAAATTGTACTCTCACAAACTCTGGCCCCCCTCCTGCGGTTCCAGACTTACCAGGAAGCCGATGCGGAAGTACTCACACTCAACTGGCAGCAGGAACTCTTTAGCGCTCCGGTCAATCATTTTATTGCTGAAATGCTGATGAGTCGTGGAGTAGACCTATTGCGCACTCTTAACCCCAGGTTTCCCGAGGTCCGGGGATTAAAGTTACGCAGTGAAAAGCCAGAAGATGACTCTATCCACAAGAGGATTTTCCAGTGCCCGATTGAATTTTCCGCTGATGAAAATGCGATTATCCTGGGATCCCAGATACTGGACTTCCCTATACCCAGTTACCATAAAATCATTCGCAGCCAGAGCAGAAATATTTTAAAGGCAGTTTTGCACAATACTTTGACCAGCTATAACCTGGCAGCCAGTTTGCGAGCTTGGCTCGAAAAGCACTTGCTCAGTGAAGAAATTACTATCAAACAAGCCGCAGCCCACTTCCGCACCAGCGGCCGTACTTTACAGCGCAGACTGAGAGAACAGGGAGTAACATTCCAGCAGCTTAAAGACAGTGTTACGCTATCTCTGACCAAGAAACTCCTTCTCTCAACCAATGATTCCGTAGAAAGTATTGCGGTACAACTTCATTTTGCCGAACGAGCAGTATTTACTCGCTTCTTTAAAAAACATGAGGGAGTCACCCCTTCTGAGTTCCGTCGCAGCAATGTCGACAGAGATATTTTCGAAGCGTAAATAAGTGTAAAGAAACTCAGGAGGCCGCTACAGCCTCCGCCTCAAAATTCCGCCCAAGATACATATACATCGCCGGCACGACAAATAAAGTAAATAACGTTCCAATTGTCATACCGGTCGCCACTACCAAGCCCATTGCAAACCTTGCTCCTCCTCCTGGCCCCGACGCTATTAACAATGGAACCATCGCCAAAACCAGAGATGCGGTAGTCATTAAAATCGGTCGCAAACGGATTGAAGTGGCCTGCTCAATCGCTGATCGCTTATCAAGCCCTGAGAGCTGTAACTTATTGGCAAACTCCACTATCAGAATGCCGTGTTTGGAAATAACCCCAATCAGGGTAACCAGGCCCACTTGTGTGTAAATATTGAGAGTCGTCAATCCTAGACTGACAAAAATCATCGCTCCGCAAACACTCATCGGTACGGTGACCAACATAATCAAGGGATCACGCCATGATTCAAATTGAGCAGCCAGCACCAAATAAATTACTATCAAGGCAAAGAAAAAGGTAACCACCAAATCTGATCCTTCAGTTTTGAACTGTCTGGACTGCCCCGAGTAGTCCACAGAATACTCGACCGGTAAGATTTCTTTTGCCGCATTATCCAACACCATCAGTGCTTCACCCAACGTAATTCCAGGGCGTGGCACACCCGAAATAGTGACGGCATTTAACTGTTGAAATCGCTTTAGTTGCTGTGGTTCAACGGTTTCCGTGAGCCTTATCAAAGTACTCACAGGAACCAACTTGTCGTTTACCGCCCGAATATAATATTGCTCCAACTGATCAGGGGTTAGGCGGTCAACTCTCTCGACTTGAGGGATAACTTTATAACTGCGATTATCCAGGGAAAAACGGTTAACATAAGCTCCGGATAACATCGTACCTAAGTCACGACTCAAGTCCACCATTTCCACACCCATACTGGCCGCTTTATCACGATCAATTTCTATTACAATTTTTGGTTTATCAATTTTCAGATCAGAATCGAGAAAAATAAATTTTCGACTCTCAAGAGCTCGGGTCATAATATCGCTTGCCACCGATGCCAGATTCTCCATGGGCTCTGTAGAACCGATAACAAATTCAACCGGAAGCTGCCCTCCCGCAGTTGGCAGACTTGGTGGCACCACTACAGCTATTTTTAGCCCGGCTATTTGCTGAACATCACTGCTGATCAACTCCTGCATCTTTTCCGTATCACGGTCTCTCCCTTCCCAGGGAGCCAAAACAAACCCGGCCACCGCATTATTAACACCACTACTGAAGGTGCCCGCCCCATTAAGCAGAAAAAGATTTTCTACCTCAGTAAATCTCTCAGCAATGACATTAAGTTCACCACTGTACTGTTCAACATAATCTAAAGTTGCGTAAGCATCGGCAGTAGAAATTGTAAGAACAAGCCCCCTATCCTCTGTAGGTTCAAGCTCTTGAGGGGACGTCACAAATAAGAAGTAACAACTTATCAATACAATTAAGCCGAAAACCAAAATAACTCGGCGCTCATCAAGAGAAGAATGGAGCGATTTTTCAAATCTCGTCTGAAGTCGATTAAATTGGCGTTCCAGCCAAATTTCAAACCGGGTACCTCCACTATCGCGAGGCTTTAATATTTTCGAGGCCATCATGGGGGATAAAGTAAGAGCGACCACTCCAGACAGTAATACGGCGCCAGCTAGGGAGAATGCAAACTCTATGAATAGGGTCCCGGTTAAACCACCGAGAAAACCAATAGGAATATACACTGCAATTAGCGTCGTAGTCATAGCCACTACAGGCCATGCCAACTCTCGAGCCCCTACGATCGCAGCCTCTTTTGGAGGCAAGCCCTCTTCTATATGTCGATGGACATTTTCCAAAACAATGATGGCATCATCAACAACAATTCCGATAGCCAGAACCATGCTTAGCAATGTGAGTAAATTGATGGAAAATCCCATTAAAAACATTAAAAAGAATGCACCGACGAGAGAAAGAGGCAGTGCAATTGCTGGAATCAATACGCTGCGAACTGACCCCAGAAACAAATAAATCACCAAAATTACTATAAATACTGCTTCAACAATTGTTTTGACGACTTCTTCAATGGAGTCCTGAATATATTCAGTACTGTCGTAAGGAATCTCGCCTAGCATACCCTCTGGCAACTGTGGAAAAATTTTCTGCTCCAACTCCTCGCGTACTTTTTTAATAACATCAAGGGAGTTCGCATCGGGTGCCACCTCAATAGCAATAAAAGTGGCCGATTGTCCGTTAAAAGTCACAGAGCTGTCATAGGATTCAGCTCCTAACTCTATCTCCGCCACTTCACCTAGACGAACCAACTTATCCCCATCGGCTCTAACCACTAGCTTGCGGAAATCCAATTGACGTGCAATATCTGTATCCGCACGTATTTCCAGTGCCACACGGGTTCCCTTTGTCGAACCAACTGCCGACAGAATATTATTATCCCTAAGCGCATCAGAAATATCTGCAGGTGTGACTTCCAATGCCGCCATCTCTGTCGGCTTTAACCAGACTCTCATTGCAAAAGTACTGTCACCCAAAAGGCGAGCTCGCTGCACACCAGCTATAGTCGCCAATTTAGGTTGAACAACGCGTGTCAGATAATCCGTAATTTGATTATTAGCGAGAATATTTGAGGAAAAAGAAAGGTACATTGCAGCAGTGGTTTCTCCCTGCTGCATTTCCACGCTGGAATTCTCTGATTCATCAGGCAATTCACTGCGCAGCTTATTTACCTTGGCAACGACCTGAGTTAACACTTCATTTGGATCGTAATCAAAACGTACATAAACGTTTATCGTCGAGAGACCTTGCACGCTGGTGGAGACCATGTAATCGATACCATCTGCAGTAGCAATCTCTTGCTCAAGCGGCGTAGTAATAAACCCCTGTACTAGATCTGAGTCGGCACCAACATAAACGGTGGTTACTGTAATAACTGCATTTTCAAGTTCCGGGTACTGCCTGACATTTAATTCCGTTAGCGACCTTAAACCCAATAGAAAAATAAATAGGCTGACTACGCAGGCCAACACTGGCTTTCGAATGAAAATCTCTGTGAAATTCACAACCTATAAATTCCAGGTTTAACTATTTTCCGGTGTGGGGTCTGCGCTTTCTGGGGGTTGATTCTGATTATTGATAACCGCTTTCTCTCCATTGCGAAGTTTGAGTAGTCCGCTGCTAGCCACTATGTCCCCCACCAAAAGTCCTTGTGTAATTTCAACTAGATCCCCACGCTCCTCACCAGTTTTCACAAACCGTTTAACTGCGATCATATGCTCGCCATCTTTATCGGGCTCCAACACAAAAACCGCCACCCCATAGGGAGCAAAAGCCAATGCGGTTCTGGGAATAACGAGCACTTTTCGCTGTGCACTTATCTTTACGGATACCTGGGCAAACATCCCAGGACGTAAATCGTGTTGGGGGTTTTTCAGAGTAGCTTGAATCAGAAAGTTCCTACTTGCACTATCCACCTGAGGGTCAACAGCAGTAATTCTTCCTTCGTAGGTATTTTTAGGGAAGGCATCTGTTGTCAACTGAATAGCAAGCCCAGCCTTAACCAAGGCATATTTTTGTTCAGGGAGGGAAAAATCAACAAAAATAGGATCAAGTTGCTGTAGAGAAACAACAGACTCCCCCGGGCTTACATTCTGCCCAAGATCGATTTGTCGAATTCCCAGTACTCCACTAAAAGGCGCCACGATAACTCGCTGATCCACCCTGGCCCGCTGCACTTCTATATTGGCAACCACCTGGTCCAAAGTACTGCGAGCGCTATCCAAATCTGCTTCGGTTGTTACACCTCGCCCCAGCAGAGTCTTGATCCGCACGTAATTACGACGGGCCAAGCGAAGCTCTGCATCCAACACCTGCAACTGCGCCTTTTCCGGTTCAGCAAAAATTTCCGCCAATAAATCGCCCTTCCTAACATGCTGGCCCGACTTGAAGTGAATAGCGCTGATAACCCCCTGAGCTTCGGTAGTAACCTCTACACCATTAACAGCTCGAATGGTGCCTATTCCTCTCAGGTCTTCCTTCCAATATTGAAACTGGGCGGTTGCTGAAGTCACTGTGGCCGCAGGCAGGGCTAAGTTGTCTATGAACTGATTCACCATATGCCTGCCAATTAATTTATAAGCAAAAATTCCGCCGAAGAGCAAAAGGCATCCCAGCAGCATTAGCAACATACGCTTACTGATATCAGGCCCCCGTAAGGTGTCGTCAATAAAAACTATAAACTGATACTTGCAAGGGAAACTATGCGCTACGGAGGGGTGCCCCTCTACGTAAATATCCGAACAAACGGATTAGCGCACCTGTGAGTATAGATATGGAGAGAGTGAGGAATCGGTGGGAGTTTAGGGGTGCACTATATGGCACCCCCAAGTGCTTTTTTATCGGAATACGGCTTTATCGCCTTCAACATCCGCGTGGATCGTTGCTCCAGGGGAAAACTTACCGGCGAGAACATCTTGCGCCAGCGGGTTTTCCAGCCATACCTGAATAGCACGCTTTAATGGCCGTGCACCATAAACGGGATCGAACCCAACTTCTGCTAATTTATCCAGCAGACTTTCAGATACCTCTAATTTCAGGTCCCTCTCTGTCAGTCGACGGCAAAGTTGTTGCAACTGAATTTCGGCAATAGAGCGTACTTCTGCCTTATCCAGTGGATGGAAAACAACCACTTCGTCAATACGATTTATGAACTCTGGCCTGAAATGGTTCCCCACCACTTCCATCACCGCACTTTTCATCTGTCGATAACGAATTTCAGCGTCCAGGTCATCACCATTTTCAGCTGTGGCGTATTTTTGAATTAAATCTGAGCCAAGGTTTGAAGTCATTACGACAACGGTATTACGAAAGTCTACCGTGCGCCCCTGGCCGTCGGTCAGGCGGCCATCATCAAGAACCTGTAAAAGAATATTGAATACATCGGGATGCGCTTTCTCCACTTCGTCTAATAGCACAACAGAATAGGGTTTTCTCCGCACCGCTTCAGTCAGGTATCCCCCTTCTTCATAACCTACATATCCGGGAGGTGCGCCAATCAGTCGGGCCACAGAGTGCTTCTCCATAAATTCCGACATATCGATACGCACCATGGCGTCTTCTGTGTCAAACAAGAACTGAGCCAATGCCTTGCATAATTCCGTCTTACCCACACCGGTTGGGCCGAGGAACAAGAATGAGCCATTGGGTCGGTTGGGATCAGCTAGCCCCGCCCTCGAGCGGCGTACGGCATTAGCAACCGCTTCCACCGCTTCCCCCTGTCCGATGACCCGCTTGTGCAACTCATCTTCCATTCGCAGTAGCTTTTCACGCTCACCTTCGAGCATCTTAGATACAGGAATACCCGTCCAGCGGGATACCACTTCAGCCACCTCTTCATCGGTAACCCGATTGCGCAGCAGGCGGGGTTCTTCAGAAGCTTCAGCGGTAGCGGCACTTTTAAGCTGTTGTTCAAGTTGTGGAATTACACCGTACTGTAATTCAGACATTCTATTGAGATCACCTGCACGCCGTGCAGACTCCATATCGAGCTTGGCCTGCTCGAGCTTTTCCTTGAGGTCGTGGCTGCCGGCAAGCTGTGCCTTCTCCGCCTTCCAAACCTCTTCAAGGTCGGAGTATTCCCGCTCCAGTTGTAGAATCTCTTCTTCCAGTTTCGACAGGCGTTTTTTAGTCGCCTCGTCATCCGTATCCTTTTTAACCGCCTCACGTTCAATCTTTAATTGAATTAAACGGCGCTCCAATTTATCCATGGATTCCGGTTTGGAGTCGATCTCCATGCGTATCCGGCTGGCGGCCTCATCAATAAGATCAATCGCTTTATCTGGTAATTGACGATCAGTGATGTAACGCTGCGATAATTTTGTCGCCGCAATAATTGCAGAGTCGGTAATATCAACACCGTGGTGTACTTCGTAGCGTTCTTTTAATCCGCGCAGAATCGCAACCGTATCCTCTTCCGTTGGTTCATCAACCAGCACTTTTTGGAAACGCCGCTCAAGCGCTGCATCTTTTTCAATATATTGCCGATACTCATCCAGAGTGGTTGCACCGACACAATGTAATTCCCCGCGGGCCAAAGCGGGCTTCAGCATATTTCCCGCATCCATGGCCCCCTCAGCTTTACCGGCACCCACCATCGTGTGGATCTCATCGATAAAGAGAATAATGCGACCTTCCTGTTTGGATAATTCGTTGAGTACCGCTTTTAATCGCTCTTCAAATTCTCCACGAAATTTTGCGCCCGCCAACAATGCCCCCAAATCCAGGGAAAGAAGTCGTTTGTCCTTTAACCCTTCCGGCACTTCACCATTGACGATACGTTGAGCGAGCCCTTCAACAATGGCAGTTTTACCAACACCCGGCTCACCAATTAGTACAGGGTTATTCTTGGTACGCCGCTGTAAGACTTGAATCGTCCGCCGTATTTCATCATCGCGGCCGATCACCGGGTCAAGCTTGCCGGCCAGAGCCCTCTCGGTCAGGTCGAGAGTATATTTATCCAGCGCCTGGCGCGCTTCTTCCGCATTGGGGTCATCCACTTTTTCGTCGCCACGCACTTTTTGAATTGCCGCCTCTAATTGTTTAATGTCGCCGTTGGCATTTAGGATTTTGGAAATCTCTCCCGCCGCAGAGTCGAAAGCCGCCAGTAATACAGTTTCACTGGAAATAAAACTGTCACCATTTTGTTGGGCTCGCTTGTCCGTGAGATTCATTAAGCGCATTAATTCCTGGGACATCCCCACATCACCCGTGGGGGAAGTCACCCGCGGCAGGCTATCCAACCGCTTGGCAAGGTCATTGCGCAACCCGTTTAGGTTAAATCCCGCCTGTGACAGGAATGCGGGTACGCTTCCGTTGTTCTGGTTAAGCAGTGCCAGAATCAAGTGCTCGGGATAAATCTGGTTGTGGTCGCGCCCTACCGCCAGGGATTGCGCATCAGCAAATGCCGCCTGTAGCGGGTTTGTCATTCGGTCAATTCGCATGAACGAAACCTCTTTTACTCGATTTTTTCAGAAGCGCTGCAATAGTGGCACTAATTTGCCTTTTACATTCGCTATGGTACTGACAAGTAAAATAGGGGCGCAGGAAGGGTTTTCAATGATTTAAATCAATAGCGGCATTTATTCTATGCAAAGTGGTTTTGCGGCAAATCTATCTCTTATAATTTTTTACAGCCCAGTCAACGCCCAGCCTTGTAATTGCCCAAGCTGCCCCAATATTATCGAATGGCTTACATAGAAAAAATAAGCCATCTAGAAATTCAGTTCAGTCTTTATCCCGCCATATCAAAGTTGCCATACGACCGGTTTCAGACTCCCTGCGGTAGGAAAAAAACTTCTCAGGTTCTGACATTGTGCAGAGTCCCCCACCGTATACCCCGCCAATCCCCAGCTCTGCCAACTCCGCGCGAGCCAGGGCGTAGATATCTGTTAAAAAGTGCAGTGGTTTCTTAGTGTGTGGGCGGAAACAGCTAGCGATTTTTTCTGTGTGTCGACTGCTAATTGCATTTTCAAAGAATGCCTCGAGGACATCGATTCCAGTTTCAAAGGCCTCCGGGCCAATCGCTGGACCCAACCAAACCATCAACTCCTCAGGATCACACTTCATCGCCCGTACGGTATTGCGCAATATACCACCGGCCAATCCGCGCCACCCGGCATGGGCTGCTGCTACACGGGCACCACTCTTATCGCATAGCAAAACAGGCAAACAGTCTGCGGTTAGCACGGCACAGACAACACCTCTTTTCATACTAAAGCAGGCATCTGCGGTTCGAACTAAGGCGTCATCACTTGCCTCGACTACTTTGTCGCTATGGATCTGCTCCAGCCACTGCGGTTCTGAGGGCAACTCAAGCTCCTCCCTCAACTGTTGGCGATTGGCAGTAACAGCTGACTCCTTGTCCCCCACGTGAGCAGCCAGATTAAAGGAGGAGAAATGGCCACAACTTTGGCCCCCAGTGCGTAGCGTCGCCGCCGCCCTCACCCCTGCGGGTGCGGGCCAATCGGGTATCAGGTAGTGGTTACTTGGCATTGAGATATCTTGCTTTGCGAAATTGTCCTTTCGAGAACCGGCGATAGGTGCCCAGGCGAATTTATAACCGGTACTTCAGGGCTCATCAGCGCGCAACTGATCGAGCAGTGCTTGCATGTCAGCAGGCATTGGCGCACACCAATGCATGTCCTGTCCACTAGTGGGATGTACTAGAGCTAGTTCAGCCGCATGCAGAGCCTGCCGAGGGAAGCTCTGGAGAGCTTCAACAAGGTCTGCCGAGGCCTCTGGAGGCAACTTTGGGCGGCCTCCGTAGAGTGGATCTCCCACGAGCGGGTGCCTGATATGGGCCATGTGTACCCGAATCTGATGAGTACGACCGGTTTCCAGCTTGCAGCGTAAGAGCGTGTAAGCGCTGTAACGCTCCTGTACACGATAATGAGTGATCGCCTCTTTGCCGCCAAAGTCCAAAACAGCCATCTTGAGACGATTTTGACGATGCCGACCGATGGGCGCATCAACACGACCCGCAGTGGTGATATATCCTTGGACCAAGGCATCATACTGTCGACTCACCGTTCTCTGCTTTAATTGATCCACGAGATGGGTCTGAGCGGCCAAAGTCTTAGCCACAACCATCAGGCCACTGGTGTCCTTATCCAGCCGGTGAACAATACCGGCTCGGGGTATCAGCTCCTGGGCTGGATTGTGATGAAGCAGGCCATTGAGCAGAGTGCCGTCGGGGTTACCGGCAGCGGGGTGGACTACGAGGCCCGCGGGCTTATTGACCACCATCAGGCAGTCATCTTCGTACATAATATTGAGGTCGAGGTCCTGGGCAGCCCAGCTACCTTGGGGTTCCAGCTCTGCGCGAAGCTGGATAAGCTCGCCGCCAAAGAGCTTTTCCTTGGCCTTAGCTGGGGCTCCGTTTAAGGTGAGCTGGCCGCCTTTGATCCACGATTGGAGGCGCGCGCGCGAAAAATCGGGAATTAATTCGGCTGCGGCCTGGTCTAAGCGTCGACCAGCCATATTGGCTGGAACTTGGATATCTAGTTTTAGGTGTTCAATCATCAATCAATTGCAAATACTTTGGGCAGCTCCGCGACTGTGGTTAAATGTCCGACGCGCCAGGTTAATACTGGTGGGTAGTTTAATAAGGTAGAGTGTAAGAATGATAGAGCGAGGGGCTATGCAGACCTGGAAAATGCTGTGGCTGGCCTTGGTGTCCGCAATATTGGTTGCCTGCGCCAACACAGATGATTCGGAAGTGGGCCTACCCACAGGTTCACGTACAGAGCAGGCATACTACGAGATGGCCCAGCGACAGCTGCGAACCAGCCAGTGGGATCTTGCCATCAGAAACCTGCGAGCCCTGGAAGACAACTTCCCATTTGGCAACTACGCGGAACAGGCTCAGCTTGAGCTGATCTATGCCTACTACCGCAACTATGAAAACGATGCTGCTATCGCCGCTGCAGACCGCTTTATCCGCCTACACCCCCAGCACCGCAATGTCGACTACGCCTACTACATGAAGGGCCTGTCCTCCTTTACTGAGGGCACAGGCCTGTTCGAGCGCTTTATGCCTACCGACTTGACCAGTCGCGATCCAGGATCGGCTCGAGAGTCATTCGCTTATTTCTCCCAGTTAATGGCCCGCTACCCTGAAAGCCGCTACGCTCCAGACGCGCAAAAGCGCATGATCCACTTGCGTAACCTGCTGGCCCGCTATGAAGTTCATGTGGCTAACTACTACTTTAAGCGCGGTGCCTACCTCGCAGCAGCCAATCGCGGTCGCTACATTGTAGAAAACTTCCAGCAGACACCCGCAATCCCCGATGCCCTGGCAGTTATGGTTCAAGGTTACCATTTGATGGAAATGCAAGATCTCGAGGCTAATGCCCTGGATGTACTACGCAATAACTATCCAAAGCACCCCGCTTTTAACGAAGATGGCACTTTCAACTACGACTTTTACAAAGGTCCGAGCGGCCGCAGTCTGGTGCACAGGGTTACCCTGGGCCTGTTTGAAAAATCTGACCCGCGGGGCTTTGACAGCCGGGAACTCTATAATCCCGAATACAACCGGGACGAGACTCCCCTGCCTCCAGAGCTTCTGTAACTTATCACTTGAAAATAGAAACGGCGCCATTCGGCGCCGTTTCTATTTTCAGGATAGCTAGTCTCCCAGCTTCCAGCCATTGGTGATGGGATAACGACGATCCCTTCCAAATCCGCGTTCAGAAATACGCACCCCGATGGCTGCTTGGCGCCTCTTGTACTCATTGCGTCCCACTAACCTGACCACACGCTCTACATCCTCTCTCTGGAAGCCACGCTGAATGATTTCCTCAGCGCTGTGGTCTTGATCAACATAGAGATTGAGAATTTGATCCAGGATCTCGTAAGGCGGAAGGCTGTCAGAATCCACCTGGTCCGGGGCCAGCTCAGCACTGGGGGGGCGAGTAATGACCGTTTCAGGAATCACTTCAGAAATTGTGTTGCGGTAACGGGCCAGCTCGAATACCAATACTTTGGGAACATCCTTCAGGGCATTAAATCCGCCTACCATATCCCCGTATAAGGTTGCGTAACCAACGGCCATCTCACTCTTGTTACCGGTGGTCAGGACCATCGCGCCCTTCTTATTGGAGATAGCCATCAAAAGGACACCACGAGAGCGGGCCTGCAGGTTCTCCTCAGTGGTATCCCTCTCACTGCCAACAAATTCTTCAGCGAGAGCGCCCATAAACGAATCAAAGATGGGCTCGATACTAATTTCCCGATAGTGAACCCCCATTCTTTCCGCTTGATCGGCCGCATCGCCTTTACTCAGATCCGAGGTATAGCGAAACGGCATCATTACCGCCTCA
The DNA here is from genome assembly GCF_052468155.1 of Microbulbifer maximicatervae (SeqCode). NCBI lineage: Bacteria > Pseudomonadati > Pseudomonadota > Gammaproteobacteria > Cellvibrionales > Microbulbiferaceae > Microbulbifer > Microbulbifer maximicatervae (SeqCode). The sequence goes on along the minus strand of NZ_CP174335.1, from coordinate 1,884,215 downwards.
ACACGCTCTTTGCCCAACGCATCGACCGCAACTGCCAATGTCAGAGCTGAGTCGATTCCACCCGACAACCCCAGTACAACACCATTAAAACCATTTTTATTAACGTAGTCGCGCACCCCGAGTACCAAGGCTTGGTACACGGAAGCCAAATCGCTGCGAGGAGGAGCAATTTTCCCAGGGAGTACCGTCAAATCCTGTCCCTGCAAAGATATGGAAGCTGGCAACAACTGCTCTGTAAACTCCTCAGCCCTGGCACATACCTCTCCCTCGGCGTCAACAACGATTGAGCCACCGTCAAAAACCAGCTCGTCCTGACCACCGCACCAGTTTACATAGGCAATGGGGACCCCGGCATTCTTTGCCTGCCTGGAAACCAATTCCAACCTCTGTTGAGCCTTGCCCCGATGGAAAGGTGATGCATTGATGTTGAGAATCAACTTGGCTCCAGCATCGACTGACTGCTTGATAGGCTCTGGAAACCAAATATCCTCACAAACACTCAGTCCAACAGGAACTCCCTTGATATGCACTACACAGGGAGATTTACCCGGTTTGAAGTAACGCTTTTCATCAAAGACCTGATAGTTAGGCAGCTTCTGTTTGGAATATTCTGCGATTAACTCTCCCTCAACTATTACCCCCGCCATATTGAACATAACGCCATCGAGCAACTTGGGGTAACCCACAACAATGGCGCAGGGCAGTTCTGCAGCTTTGAGCTGATCCAATGCCGCATCAATACGAATCTGCATACTGGGGCGCAACAACAAGTCTTCAGGAGAGTAGCCGCACAGGGTCAGCTCCGGGAAAAGTACCAAGTCAGCACCCAGTTCCTGGTACGCTCGGCGCGCAATTTCTATCACCTGCTTGGTATTCCCTGGAATATCTCCCACCAGGGAATTGATTTGTGCCAGCACTAACTGCAAAGTAGACATCGTTGAACCTCGGACAAGACAGGCCGCTATTGTAACCCCATCGGGGTAACAACAGCAGCGGCTCACCACTACAAGAATACCGGGCATCTACAGTGAGCAGTTCCCAGACATCCCCCCAACAACACCATGAGCTTTTGCGCATAAGCGCAATTTACCGAGTAGCAATAGCCCTAGTTCTGCTGGGAGTATTCTACTCCGACATAGGTGGAGGCTCACTTGGCACGTACTTGCCAACACTATTTATATATACAACGTCTTCCTATGCCCTTCTGAATGTGGCGTGGTTACTATTTTTGCGCCAGAAGGCTTACCAGACAAATAGCAGCCAAGTCGGGATTATTTTGGGCTGTGACATTCTGGTTTTCTTGTTGTTGATCGAGGCTAGTGGAGGGCTAAACTCTGGACTCGGTTATTTACTGCTTATCAGTTGTTCAATCGGTGCCATCCTACTTGATAAGCGCCTCAGTGCATTTTTTGCGGCCATTGCTAGCTTGGGTGTTATCGCGCTCCAGCTTTACCATTTACTAACTGAATCGGGTTCTAGCCAGGAGATTGTGTCTGCAGGCGGACTAGGTTTACTACTATTTGTAACCGTAAGTGCCATCCAGTACCTATCGGAACGTATTCGTAAAGCTAATATTCGCGCAGACAAACAAAGCCGCCAGGCTGCGCACCTTCAACGCCTGGCTCAAGAAATCATTGAAAGAATGAATACCGGTGTATTGGTTTTAGGCCCTTCTTTCAAGCCAGAACTGATCAATAAATCAGCAAGAAGATTGCTAGAAAACCAAATTGATACAGCGCATGACTACCATGCAGAGCTGAGACAAAAGGTTAGGGAGTGGCGCAGTCATAAGAGTCAAAATAATGTGCTTATCCCCGCAAAAAATGGGGACGAGCTTCATGCAAATTTTTCAGAATTACAGCATGACACGGGTCATAGCACATTAGTTTTTGTGGAGGACAACCGGAAGCTGGCAGAGGCAGCCCAAAAGCTCAAACTCGCCTCCCTGGGCCAACTAACAGCTTCAATTGCTCACGAAATACGTAACCCCTTAGCGGCAATCAAGCACGCCGCACAGCTACTATCGGAGTCCCCAGAATTAAAAGAAGAGGACCACCAATTAACAGACATAATTTGTCGCCAAAGCCAGCGCATCAATCAGATTGTTGAAAACGTAATGCAGCTTTCACGAAAGCGCGCCCACTCAGCCCAAAAATATGAGCTGGGGGCTTGGCTCAAGCAATTCTTAGTAGACTTCAATGCCGGGAAAGCGGATGACCTCGTCGAGTTGGACGCTATAGGGCAGGTGCCACTGGTATATTTTGACTCCGCACAATTGTCACAAGTAGTCACCAACTTAACAGAGAACGCCTTGGAACACTCAAAACTAGCTACAGGAGTGGGCCATGCCTCTATTAGTGCTTACTACAATATGGAGCGCAGGAATACAGTTTTAGAGATCAAAGATCTTGGTAAGGGTGTACCTGAAGAGGTTCTCAATAAAATATTTGAGCCATTTTTCACAACAGAAAAAAACGGCAGTGGACTGGGCCTATATATCGCGCGCGAGCTATGTGAAGCCAACAACCTTACCCTCTATCACTGCCGGAGTAGTGATAACAAAAGTTGTTTTAGGATTGAATTTTCCAACTGTGAAGAAGTTACTTGATCTGGCTCATAGATTTTTTTCGACCTATGAGCCATTATGCTATAGAGATTTCTGACATAATTTCAGTTAGTAAGCCGCCAAATAATTTCACCGCAACAAGAAAAGACAAAGAAATAATGCGACCTCTGGCACTGGTTGTTGACGACGAACCAGATATTTGTAACTTAATTAGCCTAACACTTAAGCGAATGGATGTGGACTGTCACAGTGCAGGCACGCTCGCACAAGCAAAGGAACTGCTACACAACCATAGCTATCAATTTTGCCTCACAGATTTACGACTTCCTGATGGCGATGGCTTACAACTGGTTGAATACATTCAGCAAGTTGTCGAGACACATCTGCCTATAGCGGTCATAACCGCTCACGGGAATATGGATAGTGCAATCAAAGCATTGAAGCTGGGCGCATTTGACTTTGTTAGTAAACCTGTTGATTTAGAGCGCTTAAGGAATCTTGCTCAACTGGCCCTCCGGTTGAATCATCAACAAAGCGACGAGTTAACCCAAAGTGACACAGAGTTGTTATTGGGTGATGCTGGTAACATGCGTATACTAAGGAATCAACTGGCAAAAGTTGCACGCAGTGATGCACCTATATTTATCAGCGGTGAATCCGGATCGGGGAAAGAGCTTGCAGCTCGATCCATCCATCAGCACGGAGCCAGAGCTGATAAGCCTTTTGTCCCGATTAATTGCGGAGCGATTCCAAAAGAATTAGTAGAAAGTGAGTTTTTTGGGCATCGAAAAGGTAGCTTTACTGGCGCTTATAAGGACAAGGTCGGCTTACTTCAAAGTGCAGAGGGAGGAAGTCTGTTTCTCGATGAAATCGCTGACCTTCCCCTGGATATGCAAGTCAAGCTACTTAGGGTTATACAAGAAAAATCTGTTCGTCCTATTGGCGCAAACCAGGAAATCCCTATTGACATTCGTATTCTGAGCGCGACTCATAAAAATCTAGCTACTGAAGTGGCAGAAGGGCGCTTTCGTAGCGACCTCTACTATCGAATCAATGTTATAGAGATCTCTATACCTCCACTACGTGATCGTGTTGAAGATATTCCTGTTCTTGCACAAGCTTTCATGCAAAGAATTGCACGGAAGTCCGGCCTACCCCGGCCGAAAATACATCCTCAAGCAATGTTAGCCCTTCAAAAATTTCATTTTCCAGGAAATGTTAGGCAGCTAGAAAATATTCTCGAAAGGGCTTTCACTTTATGCGAAAAGAGAGAAATTAAAGAGTCAGACCTTAAGCTTGATCAAAATACGGCATCAACAAAAGAGCTCTCTGAGCTTAGCCAGTTCCCCGTCATGCCTGCTCCTTCACGACAGTTATTTGAGTCCTCTCAATACACAACGATTGATGAATATCTACAAGAGATAGAAAAAGAAGTTATAGAGAGCGCACTAAGCAAGACAAGATGGAATAGAACTGCGGCAGCAGAGCGCCTTGGAATCAGCTTTCGCTCACTTCGATATCGACTAAAGAAATTAGGTCTAGAAACCTAACCTGCTAGATTGAGTAGCTCCATAAAAAAGAGCTACTCAATATTTATCTTATAATTTCACAAAGAATTACCAACAGTCTCCACTACTAGCACTTTTTACACCTGCCTGAGTTAAAGTAAAACTAGCACAGCTACTGTCACCCGCTTGAACCGAGCCCGACTGAGGCGCTGCCGTCAATGTATAGGTTGTCGCCGTTAGAACACCCGAAATAGAATAAAGGTCATTTTCCGTTGATAGGGTATTCCCATTAGATATTTCACCGGCAACAGAACAGTTAGCATCATCATAAGCGCTAAAAGCCGTAAAGCAGCGTTGCAAACGCTGCGCCACATCATTTAGTTCAGTTTTAGCCTCTGCACGATTACTTTTCCTAACAGAATCCATATAGGAGGGGTAAGCAATTGCCCCTAAGATTCCAATTATTGCAACAACCACTAAAACTTCTATTAACGTAAATCCGTAATTTATACTCAAACTAGAATTCTTCATAAAATGCTACTCTTTATGGTTGCCGCCAAGATAAACGATCATTTAATCGCTCCAAAGCGCCATCAAATGAGTCCACAGGAGAGCCTGACGTATCTGAGTAAGGGATAAATACTTTTTTCCCTGCAATAATAACATCAGAAAAAGCGATGGTAGCGCTATCTTCTTTCGTGTTGGGCTCATCCAGGATACTCTCATTTGCAAACCTGGGATCGCCTAGCCCAATAAGTTCCATAGTCCAGCCTGTTGCACCGTAAGCACAAGGATCCTTAGATGGAGTTAGAGTCGGAAAAATTAAGCGATCTCGAATTAATAGGGGCTTACTGATAATTCTTTCACCTGTTACATTTACAGTAGATCCAGAAACCGCCCCAAAATCTAAATACCATCCCTTTTTAGTATCCCACCAAGAGGTATCGCTATCCCCGTTAATGGTTCTCGAACCAGAAGACTCTGAGATAGTTTTCTCAAACAACTCTGACCTATCTGTAGATGTGATATTAGTGTCGTTATCAACAATGCCATAAAAAGTATGGACCACATCCCCTTCCCCGTCATCAGCTGAAGATAAATAACTACCGGTACCAAAGTACACCATAATAGCATTATCCACCTTCGAATTGGCTCCCAGCACTGGCGCTGCGGTGATAGGCTGTGGGCGGCCATTAATATCATTTGCAGTGAATAGGGGCTCGGGGGATGAATCGCTTCCAAATGCAACCTTCCAACTGCTCTCAGATTCACTGCTTAGATCAAACTTCCACATATTGCCGTAAATATCACCTGCATATGCAGCTCTAACTATTCCGTAGATATCAGGTAATAGTGATGGCCCAGCCAAACCGTTATTGGTTGAGCTACCGGCCTCTAATACTTCAATATCGCTCGGATCAGCCAAGTCAACAATCACTAATGAAGCAGCATCATTATCGGAGTTGTATCCATTTCCAAAAATTAACTTCCAGCCCGCTGGTGTAGGCGCAATAAGCGGTTGCCCAATAATATTTCCTATACTGTCATCATCTGAACTATCCAGTTCAAACAGAACTTCTGGGCTCGATGGGTTAGTTACATCAAGAACAAACAGGCCCTCTGATCCAGCACCGTAAGTGCCCACTAAAATATTCCGCCATGACTCACTGGCGCCCTTCTTAAAGTAGGCATCGCTTACATATAAGGGACCATCCACAATATACTCATGGGGGTTAGATTCAGTGCCGTAATCAGTCTCTGTTAAATCAGCCAACTTTTCATAAGCGCCCGATGGTATATAAGCAAACTCCTCGACACCAGTGGCAGAGTTTAGCCCATGCAACATTCCATCGTTGGCACTCACATAGAGAATTTCTTTCGAGCGAGCTTCTTTAGTATCTGATAAGTAAGAAGCGTATTTGTCTCCACCAAGGTAAGTGGGTAGAGACGAATAATACATATCCTTATTATCCGCTAATGCTGGGCTGCTATTAACAACATCACCCAACAAATAAGTTCGGCTACGCATTCCTGAGATCGATTTACCCCACAGCCATTCCAAACGCTCCTCACCGACAGAATCACTATCAGTTCCAATCAGGGCTGATTTTTGTTTGTCTGTTAAATTATTCCAAGTAAAACTCACTGTGTCGGAGCCATCATAGGTGAGTATCGTTCGACCCGACGTGGGTATTTTCCCTGAGGACGAGGTACTCCACTTAGGGGTATCGCTCAAGTCTCCATCTGTATCCATCGCAAAAGCTTTGACTTCACCACTCCAGTCGTTTGAATCAAATAGCGCTTGGAAAACCAATGTATCAGTTCCCAAGCGAGTGGAGTTGGCCGCAACCGCTGATGACGATCCAGCGCGCCCGCTAATATTACTTAATACTGCGGTTAGTTGATCGGCGAAAGTTTTGGAATCACTTGCGCTGTAGAAACCTCCACGACTATTCAGAGAGGCATGTAATAGATCGTCTAATTTATTTGCATTAATATTGGAGTCTGTATAACTGGGATCTGGATCTCCCCAGGAAATAGCGGTACTGGTATCAATCGCATTAAATGCGGTAGTCGGGTCAACGTTGCCTGTAACTCCAAGCGCAACCCCAAAAGTCACCATATGTTGCCAGGTGGCTGTATCAATACTTCCTTCAGCTTGGTTTACACTATTTGATAGATTGGTGTTTAAGTCAGTTTTCCAATAATGCATGGCAATATCTGCCAATGTATTCGCATATGAATCAGAGAATGGCGCGCCATAGGCTCCATCCACATTGCCGTAGTAACTAACCTCGTCACTACCATAATCATTACCATAACCATCTGTCATCAGAATGGTATAGCTGGATCTACAGGCTATATCTGAACTAGTGCTACCGCTTTCTCCAGGTGTTGAAGACCAAGGCCCCCTGCTATCCGTGCGACTGTAGTACTTACCCGCTGCTTCCAGAGCGTTTAATAAAGGAGTCCCTTCTGAAGGAATCGTTGTTCCATACAGTCTCTCAAAGAAATTCTCTCTATCGGTATCCTTAAAAGTTCGCACCCCCTCTAGGACCACATCAGTGCTATAGCCATCAATAGTTTTACTACCAGTATTAAGTGTACCAAAACCTACGCGCAACCCCTCCCCTTGAGCTGAAAAAGCATGTCCGATCCCTGCCCGGGACATCAATACACGAGAGCGATGGTAGCTATACCAGTTAGCAAAATTCTGAATTTCCTCTGCATAGGTACAAGCACTTGAATCTGCACAGTCCGTTCGCGCACTGCCCCCCGCATAGGTACTTCCATCATTCTTAATTTGGATGCGATCATAGCTACTAGACAAATAAACGTCTGATGAAACTGTCCCTTTATAATTAAAATAGGTAGCGGGATAGAAAGTAAGGTCTCCGCTCTCACACAGATTGCTTGATGAATTACTTGAACCCTTAGTAGCGCTATTTTTTATCCAACAATTTGCACTCTGCGTATTATTTACCGTGAGGTTGCGCCAGCCTTTAGAGGTATCATACGGATTGTGATATGCCTTCTGAGGATTTGCATCAGAAAATTCATTGCCATTTTCATCCTCCTCAGCCCATGGAAGATACAAAATAGTCGGATCATAATAAGATTTGTTATTGTATGAAGAGCGATAATAGGCAGCCCATTTATTGTCACTGTCAAATTTTGCTATTGTCTGTTTATCATTGGAGCCATTCCAATAATCACAACCGGAAGTCGAAGAGCTATTGTAAGGGCAGGGCGTTAATCGCACAGCAGAATTACTACTGCCAGCCTCAGTCTGCGGAAAGGTATAACGGACCGGATAAGAGTCGTTATAAGTACGACCTCTTCTATGTACAGGAACATAAAAATAGTCGGTAATTTCCGAGGGAGTAACTTCAAATTGCATTGATCCAGAGTCATCCAAAATAAACATAATATTTGGATCAACCGAAGTACTTAAAAACAGTGGCTGTTGGGAAAAATCAATAGATACCGCACTATGTGATATTCCTAAACTTAAAAATGCGGCCGTAATTGTCGAGGCGCTTTTTAATTTTTTTACAAGACTAATCATAATCATTATTCCAAGCGCAAATTATTAACGAACAGCATTAGACTGGAGAATTACTACGGTACTATCGCTACCGCCGACACCGCGACTGGTAATTCGGTAGTACTCTGGCGGCTCTTCACCAGCTAAGCAAGCCTGATCAATACAGCCACCGTCATTAGCATTCCACTTTGCCCCCTTAAATCTCTCGACGACATAAACCGGCTGGCTGGCAACCCCACTGAGTTCGAGATCGGTCGAAACCGAGACGCTGTCCCAGTCATAATCCAGCCAAAACTCAGTCGCAGAAGAGCCGTCCATTTCTTCAACATATCCAACATTAGTTCCATCGTAAAGCTGGCTTATCGAACGGTCAAAGTCCTCTACCAGCCTAACTTCAGCAACCCGCAATGCAGCTTCAGCCGCCTGGAATGCAAGCTGGCGATCGCGCATATTACCGGCCATTAACTCCTGCATACCACTTCCGCGAATCGCCGCCAGCCCGATAAAAGTCATCAGTAGTAAAATAATCAGCCCAACAAGCAATGTTGCCCCACCTTGCTGTTGCAGGCTTTTAACATAAGGTCTTTCTTTCATTTCCCTACCTCCAATTACGGCAAACTACGGCTACGGAGAGATACAATACTCGTGAAGACCTGGCGCAGGCGCCTATCGCCTGGATCGAGATCCTCCTCTCCATTGAAACTGTATAGCTGCGTGTCCTGAAGTACATTATCGTCGTCTGAGGAAACCAATAACTCCACCCTAATACTGACTAATCTTTCCCAGCCTTTACTGGAAATTTCTTTTGCGGTCTTAAACTCATCTGGGTTATTAGTATCCAAGCCGTAAGTGATCTGCATTTGTTCAACTCCAGTTAAGAGTTCTTGAGATTCACCATTTATCTCTCGAAACAAACTTGGGCGACCGGAGGTACCATTATCGATATAATAAAATGTACTGGTTGTTACAAAAACCTGTGCATCTTGATCGAAATAATGGCCTTGGTTTTTTTCACTTTCGTTAAAGACTCCATAGCCCTTTTTATTTCCCGGTGTAAAGCCATCGGCATCTGAGTGGTATAGCCCAACCTCCCCAGGCCTACTTCCACTATCAAACCCAGTCACTTGGAAAGCTAGCGCTTTTGTACAATCGGCAATTATCGCAATATCACTGGCACAAATACCGCTGTATTTATCTTTACCTTCATCGCAGCCATCTTTTTCGACTTCGGTATTTTCAATATAAAATCGATCTCTCGATGTTGCGCCAGTTACTGCCACAGCCGCCTCATTCGCGCTTCGCAACAACAAAACATCCGAATCTCCGGAATGGTTTGGATAGCTTGGATCGACTTGGTCGTGATCGATTCCCTCTGCGGGATCAGCAAAATTATAAAGCGTTGATTCGCTATCATTTAATATGTTTTCAAAATCACCGGTCGCGGCATTCATACAGCCGAGAAAACCGGCCATACGTATATCTTCACTCATAAAATCAATTGCAAGGCGTCCAGTTTCCTGCACCCTAGCGATGGCCTGCTGGGTAGTGAATGTGACTTTACTCGACAAAAAAAGCTGTACCACTCCAGCCATCAATATCAAACCAACGGTAATAGATACCATGAGTTCAACAAGTGAGATTCCTCGCTGCTTAAACATTACAATTTCCACTAAATTATTGTCATATATTGAAAGCTACTGGTACCTTCATCATCACCAGTGCCAGTGGAATCCTCCTCCCCCCACTGGACAATTACCGTACACACATCATTTACATCACAACTAATTCCCCCCGTACCCGCCGGGAGGAGATCTGACAATAAGTTTCGCCACTCACCTAAATCAATATCAGCGCGGTTTGAACTCGAACTTGGCGTGGGATCATCAACATCTATCTCATAGTCTGATAAATTCTCACGATTAGCCCTTAAACGCTCAAATACATCTTGAGCCAGAATATTCGCCTGTGAGCGCATGTAGGCACTGTGATTGTATTGCAGCGCTTTGTTTTGCAGCGCTGCCAAGCCAAGCAGTGATGTGGAAAGGATTAATACGGTTACTAGAACTTCGATTAATCCAACTCCACGCTGGGAATTTAATAATTTCACCTCATCTCCTTTAGCAGTCTGCTCTTGCTACTGTTATCAAGCCGGCTGCACCAACTGTCATGCTTCTAGCGTTACTGCTAATACATTTAGAGTTTTTCGCAACTATAGTAGTATCAGTAAAGCGCCCTAGAGTACCCAGGCTTGTGTAGCGGATAAAATTTGTAGCTGCACCCTGATCAACCGTAATAGAAGCATCTGGATCATCAACATCCCACACTCTTAAAACTGTATCGACAACGGGCGTACCAGCCTTATCGGTAGCCGCGCTGTCAACAAATACTATCCATCCCTGGTCCCAAGTATTTGCAGCTCCACAGCTAGCCCCATTTGTACTCGCACAGATAGAAACCCTCTCCCCACGTCTAATGGCCTCCGAGCGCGAGTAATTAAGGGCCCCTATAAAGTCCTCAGCCAAAGCCACTGAACGGCTGTTGTTGATCATATCTGTGAACTTTGGGACTGCAATACCAATGAGTACAGATAAAACCACCAGTGTGGTCATCATCTCTATCAGAGTAAATCCATATTGCTTCCGGGGAAGATTTCCCGGATCTGTGTTTCTAAACTGCATCTATTTCAAACGCCTGTGCCAATAATTCAGAGTTCACTTTACCGCCAAACATCTAGAAAGAGAAAAAGACCGTGGATATAGTCGGGAAAGTAGCATTTCACTTCGTTATCAAACCAGATCAAACCGACTAACGGCCTTTCCAGCAGATTCAATGGTCATTTAAATGAGACCTGCGTCTAATAATCCCGGGAGGGAATCATGACTCAGCGGGGATTTACGTTACTTGAGCTACTAATCACACTTTGTATTTTATCCATACTTCTATTTGTCGGTCTGCCAAGCTTTACGCAGATTATTGAAAAAACACAGTTAGAGCTTGCGGGTGAGGAGCTAATTAGCGCTATACAGCTAACAAGAAATACGGCTGTTGTGAAGAATCAGCGCGTCACTATGCGTAACTCAGGAAGCTGGGATCTTGGGTGGGAGATTTTTGTCGATGCCGACAATGACGGTTCCCGCGGTGAAAGAGACACTCTAGTAATGTCTGGGGCTAGATTAGATAAAGTGCAGGTTCTATCTAACTCTCCACTTAGAGATTACATTTCCTTTATTGGAACCGGTGAAAGTCGCAAGGCAGGCTCTCCTCAAGGCGCATTACAAATGGGAAGTCTCTATGTTTGCAGCCTTGATGGATCACAGGGCCTAGCCCTGATATTGTTTCACAGCGGTCGCCTGAGAGTCGAGCAGGCGAATCAAAGCCAATGCTCCTAGCCTCCTAAAACCAAAGGGAAAGGAGGCGCGAGAAGTTTTGATTATTTGAGTTCTTTAGGCAGGGAAAATCGTATATTTTCAGCTCGCCCATCCATTTCTTCTGGAAGGCTTGCACCAAGTTGTTGCAATCGGCTAACGACTCCCTGCACCAAAATTTCTGGTGCTGAGGCCCCGGCTGTGATCCCTATAGCCGCCTTACCCTGGAGCCAATCCGCATCGATATCATCCGCACCATCGATCAATTTGGCAGCAGCACCACAGCGTTCAGCGAGTTCACGCAGGCGATTAGAGTTAGAACTATTCGGGCTACCAACAACAAGGACCAGGTCACTTTCCAGAGCCAGCTGCTTTACAGCATCCTGGCGATTCTGGGTTGCGTAACAGATATCATCTTTTCGAGGCCCACGGATTTCAGGGAAACGCACTCTCAGGGCATCAATGACTCGAGCGGTATCATCCATGGATAGTGTTGTTTGGGTAACATAGGCGAGATTACTCTCGTCTTTAACGGTTAACTTCGCAACATCCTCTTCGTCTTCAACCAGGTAGATGGCACCACCAGCAGAGTTGTCATACTGCCCCATTGTGCCCTCCACTTCCGGGTGCCCGGCGTGGCCGATTAGTATGCACTCAGCACCGTCGGTGCTGAACTTACTCACTTCAATATGCACCTTGGTAACGAGTGGGCAAGTAGCATCGAATACACGCAGGCCGCGCTCTTCAGCTTCGCGCTGCACAGCTTTTGAAACACCGTGAGCACTGAAGATAACGATAACATCATCGGGTACTTCATCGAGTTCATCGACAAAGACCGCACCGCGCTCTTTCAGGCTCTCCACCACAAACTTATTGTGCACCACTTCATGGCGGACATAGATCGGCGCACCAAATACATCCAGGGCGCGATTCACAATATCAATTGCCCGATCAACACCGGCACAAAAGCCCCGGGGGTTAGCCATTCGGATTTGCATGTCTACTTCAGTACCCTACTTGCTACAAAGAGGGAACCCGACCCTATTGGATCGAATCCACCGCAATAATTTTCACATGGAAATTTAAGGTTTGACCGGCCAATGGATGATTAAAGTCGACGGTAACATCGTCCTCACCAATCTCACTGATTACTCCGGGGAGTTCGCCGCTGCCGTTGTCAAAAGAGACTACCAACCCGCGCTCCAGCTCCATATCGGGAGAAAAGGTATCCCGGCGTACCTTTTGCAGGTTTTCCGGGTTGCGCTGACCAAATCCTATCTCCGGCGGTATCTCGATCTCGGCTTCATCCCCCGCTTTTAAACCAAAAAGCGCTTTTTCAAAGCCCGGCAGCAAACTACCATCGCCAACACTGAAAGAGGCTGGATCACCTTTGAAGGTTGAATCCACCTCAGTGCCGTCGTCCAATTTCAGGCTAAAGTGCAGTGTCACCCGGCAGTGTTCACCGATAACGGCATTACTCATAGTTCGTTAAACTTCCACGTTATTTTTTGCTTTGCCACTCTCTTTTTCTGCAAAAAAAAGTAGCTCAATAACCAGCATTGCAGCGCCGATACTAATTCCCATATCCGCAACATTGAATACCGGGAAGTGCCAGTTGCCGTAATAGACCGAAATAAAATCCCTTACGTAACCCAGCAGCACTCGATCCCAAAGGTTGCCCAAGGCTCCCCCCAAAATCAGCGCCAGGGCGCAGGGTTCCCAGCGCTTTGTTGCCGGCAAGCGCCATAGCCAAACACTGACAACAACGCTAAATACAAAGGCAATAATTCCGAAAAACCACCGCTGCCATCCCCCAGCATCAGACAGGAAGCTAAAGGCAGCACCGTAGTTTTCGGCATAAGTAAATTGCAGCAAGCCGGGAATAATTTGCATTGAAGGGCCGTGCATAAACATATCCACGGCCCAGACTTTGCTGGCGATATCGAGGACAACCACCACCAGCGCCAGCCAGTACCAGCGCCATGGATGCCCCCAAACAGGGTTGGAACTAGGCATAATGCCTCACTTCTCCTTCACCAGAAACGTTTTCCACGCAGCGCTCACAAATGTCTGGATACTCTGCTGATACACCCACATCGGCACGGTAATGCCAACAGCGCGCACACTTGGGGTGATCCACTTTGCTTACGCTGACTTTCAATCCTTCCAGCTCTGTGGACTCTGCACCGGCAGCATCGCTGAGTGGCTGTACAGAAGTGGAGGAGCAAATCAAAACAAAGCGCAACTCGTCTTCGAGCTCCAAGAGCTTTTCACGCAGGTCATCCTCGGCGAACAGAGTCACCGCCGCTTGCAGGGAGCCGCCAATAGCACCAGCTCCACGCTGCTCTTCAAGCACTTTGTTTACCGCAGTTTTTACTTCGGCGATGGCGGCCCAATAGTCCGCACCTTTAACCGAGTCTGCGGGCAGCTTCGGCAGTGAATACCATTCTTCAATAAAGATGCTGTCCGCTTTGGCACCGGGAATAAACTGCCACAGCTCTTCTGCGGTAAAGCTCAGGATAGGCGCAATCCAGCGAACAAATGCCTGAACAATATGATAGAGGGCAGTTTGCGCAGAGCGGCGTGCAGTACTGTCCTCTTTAGTGGTGTACTGGCGATCTTTGATGATATCCAGGTAGAAGCCACCCATTTCCACGACGCAGAAGTTATGTAACTTCTGATAGATCTGGTGGAACTGGTAGTTATCGTAAGCCGCGATAATTTCATCCTGTAGACGCGCAGCCTTATCCAGCGCCCAGCGATCCAGCGCCAGAAGTTCACTCTCCGGCAACAAATCTTTTTCTGGGTCAAACCCAGCCAGATTGGACAGGAAGAAGCGAGCCGTATTGCGCAAGCGACGGTAAGAGTCCGCTGTGCGTTTCAGGATCTCATCGGAAACCGCCATTTCACCACTGAAGTCTGTAGCGGAAACCCAAAGGCGCAATACATCTGCACCCAACTTGTTGATTACATCCAGTGGTGCAACGGTATTGCCGATGGACTTGGACATTTTCCGTCCCTGTGCATCTACCGTGAAACCGTGGGTCAACACTTGCTTATAAGGGGCACAATCGTTGATGGCGATGGAGGTCTTCAGTGAAGACTGGAACCAGCCACGGTGCTGATCAGAGCCCTCAAGGTACAGATCTGCCGGGAAGCGCAGGCCGTTGCGGCGCTCCAGTACGGCGTAGTGAGTCACACCTGAATCGAACCAGACATCCAGGGTGTCGGTAACCTTTTGATATTGGTCTGCCTCATCTCCCAGGAGCTCCTGCGGGTCCAGGTCAAACCAAACATCCATACCCTCGGCGTCGACCTTTTCAGCCACTTTGTCCATCAAAGCGGGAGTGTCCGGATGGATTTCATGGGTCTCTTTGTGAACAAACAAAGCGATGGGCACGCCCCAGGTACGCTGGCGGGAAATACACCAATCCGGGCTGCCGTCGAGCATGGCATCGATACGAGCCTTGCCCCAACCGGGGATCCACTGAACTTCATCCGCTGCCTTCTGTGCATTCTCCAGAAGGTCATTCTGCTGCATGCTCACAAACCACTGCGGAGTTGCGCGGTAAATAAGCGGCGTCTTGGTGCGCCAGCAGTGAGGGTAGCTGTGCTCCATCTTACCCTGGTGCAGAAGTACTCCGCGCTCCTGTAACAGGGCCACGATTTTGTCGTCCACCTTGTAGACGTGTTCACCGGCAAACAGCGGTACCATATCGCGGTATACGCCATTGTCATCGATATAGTTCAGGGTATCGATGCCGTAGCGCTTGCCCACCTGGAAGTCATCGGGACCATGGTCCGGCGCAGTGTGTACACAGCCTGTACCTGCATCAGTGGTGACATGGTCGCCGAGGATCATCGGCAATTGCTTCTCGTAGAAAGGATGGTTTAGCTTCAGGTGCTCCAAGGCGGCACCGCGAATACGGCCTACCACTTCACCTTCGAGCCCCGCCTTCTCCAATACGGCATCCTTGAGTGCTTCGGCAACGAGCAATCGGCGCTCAGCCGTTTGCACCACAACATATTCCAGCTCAGCATTGACAGAAACCGCTTGGCTGGAAGGAAGCGTCCAGGGGGTTGTGGTCCAGATAACAACGGATAGGGGGCCTTCACCCGCGTATCCACCTGCCGCATCGGCGATAGCCAGGGATGTCTCTTCCGTCGCCGGATAGCAAACGTAAATGGAGTAGGAGGTTTTATCCTGATACTCCACTTCCGCTTCCGCCAGAGCTGATCCGCCCACAACGCTCCAGTACACAGGCTTGAAACCCCGTGCCAAATGGCCATTTTTGACCACTTGCCCAAGCGCTCGGATGATATCGCCTTCAAATTGGAAATCCATGGTGCGGTAGGGATTGTCCCATTCACCGAACACCCCCAGGCGAATAAAGCCTTTCTTCTGTCCGTCCACCTGCTTGGCTGCGTATTCGCGGCACTTCTGGCGGAAAGTTTTGTGATCCACCTTTGCGCCAGCCTTGCCAATCTTTTTCTCGACGCGGTGCTCAATCGGCAGGCCGTGGCAGTCCCAGCCAGGCACATAGGGAGCGTCAAAACCGCTCAGGGTTTTCGACTTGATAATAATATCTTTGAGAATCTTGTTGACCGAGTGACCTATGTGAATATCCCCGTTGGCATAGGGAGGACCGTCGTGCAGGATAAACTGCTCGCGCCCCTCCCGCGCTTCGCGGATTTTTTCGTAGAGCTTGGTTTCCTGCCACTTCTTTAAAATAGCCGGCTCGCGCTGGGGCAGATTGCCGCGCATAGGAAAGTCGGTCTCAGGCAGGTTTAAGGTCACTTTATAATCAGTCATTGGATGTCTACTTCAGCTCTAGTAGAGAATAATTCATCGTCTATACACCGGTTAGTGTCCCTTGGGGTTTTGCACAAACCAGTCTTTAGCATCGTCAATATCCTGAGCGATGCGGGCTTTGAGGATTTCCAGGGAGGCAAACTTCTCTTCATTGCGAAGTTTGTGGCAAAACTCTACCGCTAGTTCTTTCCCGTAGAGGTTGCCATCAAAATCAAACAAGTTGACTTCCAGTAGTGGCCGGGCGCCCTCTCCCTCAACTGTCGGGCGAAACCCCACATTGGCAACACCGTCAATTTCCGGCCGCCCAGCTGCGAGTTCACTTCCATTCGCGGCTTTGGTGCGAACGGTGTAAACGCCAACCAGCGGGGAGCGGTAGCGGTGCAAACGCACATTGGCTGTGGGAGCACCCAGTTGCCGGCCCAAGGCGCGGCCGGGGGCAACCCGTCCGGTAATACTGTAAGGGCGCCCGAGTAAGGCCTCGGCCAACTCAAATTCGCCCCGCTGCAAGGCTTCGCGGATGCGGGTGCTGCTCACCCGGGCTCCGCGAACCTCAAGCGTAGCCGTGTCTTCCACCGTGAATCCATTTTCGGCCCCGGCGCCCTGGAGAAGTTGATAATCGCCACTGCGATCACAGCCGAAGCGGAAATCGTCTCCCACCACCAAATGGCGGATTCCAAGGCCGTCCACCAGAATACGGCGCACAAAAGCATCGGCACTCAGGTTGCGCAGTTTCTCGTTAAACTGCAGGCACAGCACCCGGTCGGCACCAGCATCAAATAGCGCCAATACCTTCTCTTTAAAGCGCATCAGACGCGCGGGCGCCCTTTCCCCAGAGAAGAACTCATGTGGCTGGGGCTCAAAGATAATCGCCACCGAGGGCAGATCATGTTCCTGCGCGCGTTGCTTGAGCTGCGCAATAATCGCCTGGTGACCGAGGTGTACACCGTCGAACGAGCCGATTGTCGCCACGCTTCCCCGGTGGCGGGGGCGCAGGTTGTGCAACCCGCGAATTAGTTCGCGCTCCTGGGCCAAAGCGATTTTCCCATCCTCATAAAATCGAGCCGCACAGTATAGCGGATTCCCACTGGGCGGCCAGAGGCCATATTTATCCAGATATGCCCACTTAATAAACTAACTTGTGGCGCGGAAGTGGCGGGGGCGCAATCCTGAAACCAGTAAAACGGACAGATAGGTCGCTCCCCCAGCAGCTACGATTAGCCCCATACGCCAGGCGCGGTCATACCAGGCCCATTCACTCCACTGCGACCACAGGTGCAGGGCCCCGAGCAAAATCGCAACCATCGCCAAATTCGCCAGAAGCAACCTTACCAGGTAAGTGCCCCACCCAGCCTCAGGTTTATAGACATCATCTCGACGCAAGCCTTTATAGAGGAGCCAGGCGTTAATAGCGGCCTGACAAGCCGTAGCCAGTGCCAGGCCCATATGGCCGAGTTTGAAGTAGTAGTTAAGCGGTATCACAAACAGCAGGCTCAACACCATTTTGGCCGAGATAGCAATTAAGCCAAAGCGCACTGGGGTATAGGTATCCTGGCGAGCAAAATAGCCCGGCGCCAGCACTTTAATCAGCATAAACGCCAGCAGCCCCATGGCATAAGCGCGCAGGGACCAGGCGGCCATTTGCATATCGCGCGGCTGCATCTGCCCATACTGAAAAAGGGTTGTCAGGAGCGGCTCAGCCAGTACCACCAAGGCTACAGAAGCGGGCAGGGAAATTAGCGTGACACTGCGCAAAGCCCAGTCGAGGGTATGACGGAACCGACGGGGGTCTCCGTCGGTGTGCTGACGCGACAAGCTCGGCAGAATCACCGTTGCCACTGCAACCCCAAACACCCCCAAGGGCAGCTCGGTGAGGCGGTCGGAAAAATAGAGCCAGGAAACACTGCCGCTGGGCAGGAATGAAGCCAGCAGAGTGTCCATCACCAGGCTGATCTGGGTCACTGACACCCCAAAAATCGCCGGCGCCATCAGGCGTAAAATTTTACGCACTCCTTTGTGCTGCCAATCCCACTTAGGGCTAGGCAGCAAACCTTCACGAGCGAGAAAAGGCAGTTGAAACAGCAGCTGCACCACCCCCGCAACAAAAACGCCCCAGGCCAGCGCCATAATTTGCGGATCAAACCAGCTGGTAGCAACAGTCGCCGCAGCAATCAAAACCAGGTTGAGCATCACCGGGGTTAGCGCCGGAATCGCAAAACGATCGAAAGTATTGAGTATTGCCCCGGTAAATCCCGCCAGGGAAATCAGCATTAAATAGGGAAAGGTGATCTGCAACATATCGGTAGCGAGATCGAACTTCTCACGCTCACTGCCGTCCCACCACCAACCAAAAGCAAAAATACCCGTCACTAGTGGAGCGCAGAGAACACCAAACAGAGTAACCAACAAAAGTACGCCGCCAAGGGCGCCAGCAACCCGGTCATTTAACTCTCGCGCAGCCGCCTTACCGCCCTTTTGGCGGTATTCGGCCAGTACCGGCACAAAGGCCTGGGCAAATGCACCTTCGGCAAATAAGCGGCGGAAAAAGTTGGGAATCTTGAATGCGACAAAAAAGGCATCGGCAGCATCGCCCGCACCGGCAAAGCGGGCCAGTGCCACGTCGCGAACCAGCCCGGCCACTCGCGACAGCATAGTGGCAGCACCGACAACGGAACTGCCCCGCAGCAATCTGGAAGCACCAGATTTTTCGACTGCCTGTTCCTGAGCTGGGGATGACTGCGACAAAACTCGGACTCCTGGCGAAAGTTGAAACTTGTTGGCCGGCAAGTCTACCCCAAAACCTGGGGATATATGGGCTCCTCTACAGAGCTGAGGCCCTGCGACTGCAGGACCGCGAGCCTATACTAAGAGCGAGCTAGTCGCGCCACCCATGGAGCTGGTGGTGCGGGGAGAGAAGGGATGACCATTAGTGCTTTGATTATTGCCCTGGTTCTGGCAATTGTGCGGTACATAGCAGCTGTTGATGGCCCCAGCCCCGTCTGTCCATCCACCCCCTGCTATAACTGCGGTCGCCCAGCCCCTTCCAGCTTCTGAGCTGGGTTTCGGAGCGATCGCCATATTTCGCCACAATTGAGCCGCAGTTGGTCATAGCTGCGCCACGCCAGCGCCTCCTTGGAGCTTTTTAATAACACTCAAACGGGCCACAACAGAACAGGCCCACACGAGTAAGAAAAGCCGCTAAGGAGCAGAACAATGAAAAAAGTAGTGATGGCCGTCGCCCTGGGTTCTCTGATTGCCACCGGAGCCCACGCTAAGGAACAAAACGAATCCAATTTGACTCCGGCCAAGCAGGCCTCAGTCTTTACCGGCTCTGCAATTGCCGGTGCAGCATTGGGTGGGCCCGTTGGCTTTATCGCCGGAGCACTCGGCGGAGCCTGGCTCGGAGAGCAGATCAAGCAAGCAGACGAGGCAGATATGCTGGCAACACAACTGACAGAGAGCCGTGCAGAGCTCAGCAACCTGGCACAGCAATTGGATGCGGCTCAACTGTCCGCGAACGACGCCAGCCAACTGGCCCTGGATTCACTGCAATTCCAAATGCTGTTTACCACTGGGGAGGACGAGCTTCAGGAGGGCCAAATGCATCAGCTGAGTGCCATGGCTGACTTTCTCAAGCGCCACCCCCACCTGCAAATTCACCTGGAGGGACACGCAGATCCTCGCGGCAGCGACGGCTACAACAATGTACTGTCCGATCAACGCGCCCTGAGTGTGGAAGAGGCTTTGGTATCGCTGGGAGTTGATGCCTCAAGAATCAGCCGCAGCGCACTCGGCTCCACCTATTCCCAGGCAGCCCGAGGCGATGTAGACGCCTACGCCATGGAGCGCCGCGTCGACATCCGCTTCTCCCTTCCGGAGTCCATGGCGGGAAACTTCTGAGTCAAAGGGGCACGGCGGACAACAAATCCGCACATCCCTTCGCCTTCAAGCCGCACTACATAAGCGTGAGTGGATCGCAAATCCACTCACGCAACTCCAAGCTGATAGAAACCCTGTTGTATTTGCGGGCGCCTTGCGCCCGCCTTTTTGCCTAACCCCTGCAACTTCGTGCATGATTCTCCGCCAGAAAGGAATTAAGTCGGGATTTGTCATGAGTGCAACCATCGCCATTGTCGAAGATGAACGCGCTATCGCAGAAAACTACCGCGATGCTCTGCGCCGCCACGGTTACCGGGTCGATTTATACAGCGCCAGAATTGAGGCCATGGATGCTTTTCGCCAGCGGCTGCCGGACCTGGCCGTGATCGATGTTGGCCTGGGCAGCGAGGTGGAGGGCGGTTTTGAGCTCTGCCGGGAATTGCGCGCTATGGCGCCGAGCCTGCCAATATTATTTCTCACCGCCAGGGACTCAGAGCTGGATATTATTTCCGGACTGCGCCTGGGGGCTGATGATTACCTCACCAAGGATATCTCCCTACCCCATATGCAGGCGCGAATTAACGCCCTACTGCGCCGCGTTAGCGTGCTGCGAGATCAAAACGATGAAGGCGAGAGCTTAACTCAGGGAAAGCTATGGCTGGATATTTCCAGGCTCCATTGCCACTGGGATGAGCAACCCGTGGACTTAACCGTGACCGAATTCTGGATTGTCCACGCCCTGGCAAAAAGGCCCGGCCACGTTAAATCCCGCAGCCAACTAATGGAAGCAGCCCGCGTAGTGCTGGATGACAACACCATCACCTCTCACGTCAAAAGAATCAGGCGCAAATTCCAGGCGCTGGACACCGAGTTTAATGCCATAGGAACCGCCTACGGCATGGGGTATCGCTGGCAGCTGTAAACCGCCATCGGGCGAACAATTTCAAAAATTTAAGTATGAACCTACGCCGCCAACTCTTGCTCGTCAGCCTTGTCGCACTCACCCTGCCCTGGGCCGGCTGCCAGTACCTCCGCCAGGTGGACGACGCCCTAGCACAAGGCCAGATCCAGGCAATTGAAGCAACTGCGGCGGCAATTGCCGCACGCTTGGCCAGTGCCCCCCAGCTTATCGCCCCGGACCCTCAGCGCCTTTCACGCCCACCAGGCGCTCAGCTCTACCTGAATCCCCTATCTCAAGCTCCGAGAGTCGACGGCTATGGCGATGAGTGGCGAGCGCAGCAACTGGAGCCCAGAGCCCTTGAGGACGGGCAGCTATCCCCTATGGCCCAGGTGACGCTGGGGCAACTGGATAAGCAAGTCTACCTGCTTCTCACTGTTTCGGACTCAACTCCCGCCTACCGGGACCCCCGCACAGGCCTGATCGCTGGTGGTGACACTGTAGAGCTGTTTACCGCTGACCGGCACTACATCCTGCCCGTCGCCAGCCAGGGGACCGCCAGCGCCTTGTGGCACAACCCGAGAGAGGGCCGCTACGAGCGTGAGCTGCGCTTAAGGGGCCGCTGGACAACTTCTGGTGCCGGTTACCAATTGGAACTGGCTCTACCACAAACCCTAACCGGTGGAGCCCTCGCTATCCGTATTCACGACAGGGCAAACAGCAGTGGCTCCTCACCGACTCGAAGCGCCAGCACACTTCCGGCAGATGGTCACCCAGGGCGCTTGGTAAGCCCTCTGCCAGACCTTCAAAGAGAACTCGACCACTTTGCGCGCCCTGGACTGCGCCTCGCAGTAGTGGACAGCGAGGGGTTTCTTCTTGCCAGCAACGGACAACTACAGCTGGCAGATTCCGAGAGCAATTCGTGGCTGAGAGACTGGGCTTATCGCAAATTGCTTTCCAGAGAGGATTTGCCACAGCTGCCGGAAAATAGCTTGCCTCTTCCGACGCCTGACAGCCGTGGCACCCAGGAGCAATGGTATTCAGGACCGCTGCAATCCCGAATTGGTGCGGTGAGTGTGCCCGTTATCACCCGGGTCGACGAAGTGGTTGAGCGGCCACTTCTGGGGCAAGTCGTCGTCCTGCAATCTGGCGAAGCGATGCAATCAGTCACCGAGGGAGCAGCCCACCGGTTGTGGTTGATCAGCTGCGCCGCGGCCGCTATCGCCCTGCTCTTCCTTTTGGGCTACGCCAGCTGGCTTTCCTGGCGCGTGCGCAAGCTACACCAGGCCGCCCGCAACGCAGTAGATTCCAGCGGCAAACTGCGCGGCAACTTTCCCCACTCAAAGGCAAGCGATGAACTGGGAGACCTAAACCGGGCCTTCGCCAGCCTGCTCGCAGAACTGGACCAATATCACCAGTACCTGCGCACTCTCGCCAGTAAGTTGTCACACGAGCTACGCACACCGCTGGCAGTGGTTCGCTCATCCCTGGATAACCTCGCCGCCGGAGAACTCGACGACCACAGCCGCCGCTATGCAGGGCGGGCTATGGATGGCAGTGCAAGGCTGTCGGGGATTCTCAACAGTCTCTCCGCAGCCAGCAATCTTGAAACCAGCATCCACCAAGCGGAGCGGGAGCCTTTCGACCTGGCAGACCTGCTTGAAGTCATGACACAGTGCTATGGCGATGCTCACAGCGAACACCGATTTACTCTAAACAAACCCACTGGGGAGCTAGCCTGCCACGGCGCACCGGAGTTATTGGCTCAACTGCTGGACAAGCTGGTGGATAACGCATGTAGCTTCGCTCCCGAAGGCAGTGAAATTTGCCTGTCAGTGGCAACAAACAGAGATACCTACTTGATCACAGTGGGCAATGACGGCCCTCTGCTCCCGGAAGGTTACGCTCACAAGCTGTTCGACTCTCTCGTTTCTGTGCGCAACCAGGGCGATAATGCCGGCCACCTGGGGCTGGGACTGCATATCGCAAAACTGATCGCAGACTTCCACGGTGGCTCCTTAAAAGCCCGAAACCGCAGCGACGGCAGCGGTGTAGAGTTCAGCCTGGAGTTGCCGACCGGGTAACCGCCGTTGTGGATTGACAACATATCTGCACCGAGACGCCCGCTATGGTTGACAAACAACCAACTGTGGGGATAATGTCGCGTCCCGATCGGGCCCCAGGGCCTGTTAGTTACAGATTTATAGATTCCAGACAGGAGCAACCGGTGGCCAACTCACCTCAAGCGAAGAAACGCGCGCGCCAGAACGACAAGCGCCGCATGCACAACGCCAGTCTGCGCTCCATGGTGCGCACCTACATCAAGAAGGTAGTTGCGGCCATCGATGCCGGCGATGCGGAAAAAGCAAAAACTGCGTACGCAGAAGCAGTTCCCGTTATTGACCGTATGGCAGACAAAGGCATTATTCACAAGAATAAAGCCGCTCGTCATAAGAGCCGTCTGAACGCTCAGATCAAAGCTCTGGCCGCCTAATCCCCTAGGCAGCAGACACAAAAAAGCCCCGCATTGCGGGGCTTTTTTGTATTCGAAACTTGCCAATTCAGAGCAGGATCAGGTTATCGCGATGAATTAATTCATCGTCATCCCGATACCCTAAAAGGTCGGCAAACTTCTCCGATGACTGCCCCAGAATCCGACCGCTCTCACTACTGTCATAATTGACCAGGCCCCGCGCTATCTCGCGACCTTCAGCATTCCTGCAAGACACCAGATCTCCGCGCCTGAAATGCCCTTCAACAGCGGTAACCCCCACCGGCAACAAACTGCTACCACTCCCAGTCATAGCTGCCTCGGCACCGGCATCCACTAACAGGGTTCCGCGCACCTGTAACTGTCCAGCGAGCCAGCGCTTACGCGCCGCCAGGGGATCTGCCTCTGGCAGCAACAGAGTACCCAGCTGCTCGCCGGCACAGACTTTATCTATCACCGCCTCCAAGGCCCCGCCAGCGATCACTGTGCGAGCTCCTGAGCGCGCTGCCAACTGCGCTGCGCGCACCTTGGTGGTCATACCACCACGACCCAGACCGCTGCGGGAATCCCCCGCCATCTCGAGCAGCCTGGGATCAAGCGCAGATGCCTCACTAATTAATTCTGCTTCGGGGTTATCGCGGGGATCTTCAGTAAACAGCCCATCCGCATCGGTCAAAATCAGCAGCGCATCTGCCTCAACCAGATTTGCAACCAGGGCCGCCAGGGTATCGTTGTCGCCGAAACGTATTTCGTCAGTCACTACCGTGTCATTTTCATTCACGATAGGCACAGCCCCCAGTGACAGGAGCGTGCGCAAAGTGCTGCGAGCATTCAGGTAGCGGGTGCGATTGGAGAGATCGTCGTGATCCAGCAGGATCTGAGCGCTGCGAATATCAAAGCGGTTAAAGGCCTGCTCATAAACCTGTACCAGATGACTCTGTCCCACAGCAGCGGCCGCCTGCAACTGGTGGATAGACTCGGGCCGGCGACACCAGCCCAATCGATCCATTCCGGCCGCAACAGCGCCGGATGACACCAGAACGACTTCGATTCCTCGACGGCGCAAATCAGCCATCTGCGCCACCCAGGCAGAAATGGCAGCGGTATTCACACCTCGACCATTATCTGTCAGAAGGGCGCTACCAATTTTTACCACCCACCGCTGGGCCTTGGTCAACGCCTGCCGGGACACTGTTGCGGAGTCCATGCTTCCCCCTCAGGACAAGATAACTATTGAGCGAGCCAAGCTACTTCAGCAACTGCTCGCTCCATGCCATTTAAGAGCGATACTCGACATCCACATCGTGGTCGTCGTCATCATCCCAATCCTCGTCGTCATCCACCTGCCCCTTGGCCGCTTTGCGCTTGGCGCGATGACTCTCTCTCAACTCTTCGATTCGCTCGCGAGCTTCGCGCTGCATTTGACGCTGCGCTTCCAGCTCCGCCACAGCCAAGTCGGGATCTCGCTCCTCAATTTCCTGACGCTCTTCCAGGTAGTCCATCAGGCGCCCACCGAGGGCATCGGTACCCTCTTTGCGAATAGCTGCCACACGGAACACAGGCCCTTCCCAGCCCAGAGCATCCACTACCGCCTGGCAGCGCTCTTCCAGTTCCGCAGCGGGAACCAGGTCGGTCTTGTTCAATACCAGCCAGCGCTCACGCCCAGCCAGAGTCGGGCTAAAAGTGGACAGCTCGCGCTCAATGGCTCGGGCATTCTCCACCGGATCAGAGCCATCGAAGGGAGCCAGGTCAACCAGGTGCAACAAAACACGACAGCGGGTTAAGTGCTTGAGGAAGCGAATACCCAGGCCCGCCCCTTCGGCTGCACCTTCAATCAGGCCGGGAATATCTGCAATCACAAAGCTGCGATGCTTCTGAACCTGCACTACCCCCAAATTTGGTACCAAGGTGGTAAAGGGGTAGTTGGCCACTTTCGGTTTGGCCGCAGAGACGGCGCGAATAAACGTGGATTTACCCGCATTGGGCAGCCCCAACATGCCTACATCTGCCAGAACTTTTAGCTCGAGCTTGAGGCTGCGCATCTCACCCTCAGTGCCGTGCGTGGTCTGACGCGGCGCACGGTTAGTACTGGATTTGAATCGGGTATTACCCAGGCCGTGGAAGCCCCCCTGGGCCACCAGCTGACGCTCACCGGCTTCGGTCATATCGCCGATAGTCTCGCCGGTATCCGCATCAATGATCGTGGTGCCCACCGGCACCTTAAGGACCAGGTCCTCACCCTTGGCGCCAGTACAGTTGCGCCCTCGACCCGGCTGGCCACTCTCAGCGGCGTAGCGGGGCTGGTAGCGATAATCCACCAGGGTGTTCAGGGAATCATCAGCTTCCAGGTACACGGAGCCGCCATCGCCGCCGTCACCGCCATCCGGACCACCCTTCTCAACAAATTTTTCCCGGCGAAAGCTCAGGCAGCCATTGCCGCCCTTGCCTGCCTGCACAGAGATGGGCGCCTCATCGACAAACTTCATAATCACTCCACCGCCACAGCGGTTGTCTCATCCGGTGCGCAGATGCGCGCACTATCATCATACCAGCCGACAAGCCGCCTCCTGTGGGCAACTGCCACCCTAACTTCCCGTCGCGGCCTTTTTGCGACTTTTCCAACAAAAAAGCCCCGCAATAGCGGGGCTTTTTATAAAGCTTGGGCTAATGACCGCTTAAGCAGTTTCGATAGAAACGAACTTGCGGTTGTTGGGGCCCTTAACTTCAAACTTCACAACGCCGTCCGCAGTGGCGAACAGGGTGTGGTCTTTGCCCATACCAACGTTAACACCGGCGTGGAACTTGGTGCCACGCTGACGAACGATGATGTTGCCTGCTGCTACAGACTGGCCGCCAAAGCGCTTCACGCCCAGGCGTTTACTCTCGGAATCGCGACCATTTCGCGTACTACCGCCAGCTTTCTTATGTGCCATGAGTCGTTACTCCTCTCTTATGCCTTGATGCCAGTGATTTTAACTTCGGTGTACCACTGACGGTGGCCCTGGCGCTTCATGGAGTGCTTACGACGACGGAACTTGATGATCTTCACCTTCTCGCCGCGGCCGTGGCTTACCACTTCAGCAGTTACTTTAGCGCCATCTACAATGGGAGCGCCAATGTTGATCTTGTCGCCATCGACAACCATGAACACTTTATCAAAATCGATGGATTCGCCAGTTGCTACTTCCAGCTTCTCCAGGCGAAGTACTTCGCCTTCTTCTACACGGTGTTGCTTGCCACCGCTCTCAAAAACAGCGTACATATTTCTATGCTCCGGTAAGGACGACACGAAGCAGCGGGAGGACCAGTAAGTCACTGCTCCGCATTTCGGGAGCTTGCGCCGTGTGTTTAACATCTATTCGCCAAAAGGCCCGCAGACGACCCAATAGCCGCAAAGAGCCCGCAATTGGCGGGGCGCAGATTCTAATCAATTCGCCGGGTTGATACAATAGCGCCCCTTCGCCTTCCGGCCGCCGGGAGGCCTCTGTCTAGTCGTATAAGGAACTCTCACATGCTGCCTTTTCACCGGGTCGCCGCCGAAGACTTTGCTGCGGTTAACCAGCGCATTCTCGATCAACTGCACTCGGACGTTCCCCTGGTGGAAAATATAGGTCACTACCTGGTCGAAGCCGGAGGCAAGCGCCTGCGCCCACTACTGGTACTGCTCTGCGCCAAAGCTTGCGGCTATCAGGGTGAGAACCATATCGATCTCGCCACAATTATCGAGTTTATTCACACTGCTACTTTACTGCACGACGATGTTGTAGACACCTCTGACATGCGCCGCGGCCGCCTTACCGCCAATGCCAAGTGGGGCAATGCGCCCAGCGTACTCGTGGGAGATTTCCTCTATTCCCGCGCCTTCCAAATGATGGTTGCTCTGGAAGACATGAGCATCATGGCAATACTCTCAGAGACCACCAACACCATCGCAGAGGGTGAAGTACAGCAGTTGGTCAACGCCGGTGATCCCGCAGTAAGCGAAGAGAATTACTTCACTGTCATCCACAAAAAGACCGGCGCACTGTTTGAAGCCGCCTGTGAAACTGCTGCCGTATTAGCCAACTGCTCAAGTGAAGAACAAACTGCACTGAAACTCTACGGTCGACACCTAGGACTCGCCTTCCAGCTGGTTGATGACGCTCTCGATTATCGCGGTAATTCGGAAGAACTGGGTAAAAATGTTGGGGATGACCTGGCGGAGGGCAAACCGACCCTGCCCTTGATCTACACCATGGCCAACGGCAGCAAGGACCAGGCACTGCTGGTAAAAACTGCAATTGAACAGCGCAGTGCGGAAAAGCTCAGTGAAATAGTAGAGGCCATTGAAGCCTGCGGTGCTCTGGATTACACCATGGATCGTGCCCGGGCCGCTGTAGAAGACGCCAAAAAGCAATTGGCCTTTATGCCCGAGAGCGAACAAAAAACCGCCCTGCAGCAATTGGCGAGTTTTGCTATAGAGAGAAACGTCTAGAAGTAAATGCTGCTCGGGCTATATCGATAGCACGGGCAGCGCCGCTACCTTAAGCACAATGCGAAACAACGCAGCTCCCCCCTCGAGCAGCTACCAAACCTGACCAGCCTCCAAGCTTTATTCGTATCTATTTCCCGCTACCCCTCCAACATTCGGTACGATTGTTCCTCTTGTTATTTCAAGCGCCAACACCAATTCCTCAGGGGCAAAAATAACGAGAAGAATATAATTGGTATGGAGAGATCAGCACATGAGAAGCTCTACTGCGCTTTATCAGCTTAGAAATTACCCGGAAATGTTCTTAAAAAATAACCTGGTGAGGATTACCGGTACAAAAGATACTGGAGTCATGGATTATCAATTCGGGACCTACACCATGGGCATGGGCGCACCTGGTATCGATAGCCCCAATGAAATTTTTGCTTTCCACCGCCAAGGGGTCTTTATCGAAGATCCGCAAACAATCAAGGTCCACCATATTCGTATGATCGATTGGGATGAAGTCCTTGCCCTAGATCGCCTTGAGCCCTACCAAATGCGCAGCGGTGCCGACATTATGATTACCGGGCAACTCAGTGACTGCTGTTTCTGTATTGGCGG
Source organism: Microbulbifer maximicatervae (SeqCode) (assembly GCF_052468155.1). Classification (NCBI taxonomy): domain Bacteria; kingdom Pseudomonadati; phylum Pseudomonadota; class Gammaproteobacteria; order Cellvibrionales; family Microbulbiferaceae; genus Microbulbifer; species Microbulbifer maximicatervae (SeqCode). Next base: position 1,855,576 of record NZ_CP174335.1, on the reverse strand, counting down.
GCGCAATACGAATATGCCGGCCGTTGCTCATGTTCGCCCAAGGAAAAAACAGGGACTCAATGGCAAGGCCACACACAATGAAATTATCAACCGGGGAAAGTTTAGGTTTTTAGGTAACGTCACAAAATCCCTTGGGCGCTCAACTCTAAAGCCCCACCATCACATCTACACAGACTACGCTTATGTTATTGGAGTACGGGTTAAGAACCAGTGGCAAATCTTCGCTCAACACGTAAAGACCCCCAAAGGCCCCATCCAAGCTGTCACCCGACTCTTATAATTTCTTCCATAAAACCAGATAAGTAACTTTGAGTACCCCCAAACCAAAAAGCCCCGCAGTTGCGGGGCTTTTTAACATTAAAAAACGAGTATCAACCGATAAGCTTAAGCAGCTCCTCTGTTTTCTCCCGCATTAATTCCTCACTTCCCCGGGATTCAACATTCAAGCGAACAACCGGTTCAGTATTTGACATACGCAAATTAAAACGCCACTCGGGGTAAACGATACTCAACCCATCCACGTGCTCAACGCTGTCAGCTGCAGGTCCATACTTTTCCTCTGCCGCCTTTAACAGTGCTGCAGCATCCTGAACCTTAGAGTTAATCTCTCCCGAACAGGGGAAAGCGGCCATGCGCTCACCAACAAGCTGTGACAGCGATTTACCACTGCGACTTACCAACTCAGCAACCAATAACCATGGAATCATACCGCTATCGCAGTAGGCGAAATCCCGGAAATAATGATGCGCACTCATTTCACCGCCATAAATGGCATCTTCCTTGCGCATGCGCTCTTTAATAAAGGCATGACCGGTTTTACTCTGTACCGGCTCTCCACCAGCAGCGCGGACAATATCCTCGGTATTCCAGAGCAGGCGTGGATCATGAACAACTTTGGCACCGTTGTTTTTTGCCAGGAAAGCTTCTGCCAGCAAGCCAACAACATAGTAACCTTCAATAAAATCACCACTTTCATCGAAGAAAAAGCAGCGATCAAAATCACCATCCCAGGCTATACCAAAATCAGCACCGCTTGCCCGCACTGCCTCGGCAGTAGAATTGCGGTTTTCTGGCAAAATTGGGTTGGGAATACCGTTGGGAAAGTTGCCGTCGGGCTCGTGGTGAACTCGCACAAACTCAAATGGCAGGTGTGGAGCCAGCGCATCAACAACCGCCCCCGCACCACCATTACCGGCATTAACCACCAATTTTAATGGTTTCAATGCAGTATTATCGATATACCCCAATAAGTGCTGCACAAAATCAGCGCGGTGTTCAAAGCGCTGCAAAGTGCCTCTTTGCTCAACCGGAGCAAAGTTGTTTTCTTCTGCCAAGCGCTTGATATCCAGTAGACCGGTATCACCACTGATTGGACTACTGCCTGCACGGACAAACTTCATGCCGTTGTAGTCCATAGGATTGTGACTAGCAGTAACACAAATACCGCCGTCAAAGTCCCCGTGGAAATTGGCAAAGTAGACCTCTTCTGTACCGCACTCGCCGATATGGAAAACATCGGCACCCGCATCTCGCAATCCATTGACCAGCGCATCTGTCAGCTCGCCACTGGTAAGCCGAATATCATGCCCAACAACTACTCGACGAGCATTCAGGAACTGGGCAAAGGCACGCCCCACTCGATATGCAACATCGGTATTAAGTTCATCGGGTACACGGCCGCGAAGGTCATAAGCTTTGAAACAAGTCAACTCACTCACTTACCTTTCTCCTCAGCAGCCTGCTCTGGCAAATACACATTTTCGTAAACGTGGTTAGTAGCATCAATAAAGCCTTCTACAGAACCACAGTCAAAGCGTCGACCTTTGAAGGCATAGGCTAATACGCAGCCCTGCTGAGCTTGCGCCATCAGCGCATCGGTAATTTGAACCTCACCATTTTTGCCTGGAGGAGTATCACGGATCAGATCAAAGATATCCGGTGTCAGGATATAACGACCAATAATCGCCATATTACTTGGGGCATCTTCCGCTGCAGGCTTCTCCACCATATTGGTGACTTGATACAGACCAGGTTTAATCTCATTGCCACCGATCACACCAAATTTATGAATCTGCTCCTTCGGTACTTCCTCTACCGCAACAATACTGCAGCGGAATTGCTTATAAAGCTGAACCATTTGCCCCAAAACGCCCATATCTTCATTTAGACACAGGTCATCAGCCAACACCACGGCAAACGGCTCATCGCCAACCAGGCGATGTCCTTGCAAAATAGCGTCACCCAGGCCTCTCATTTCGCCCTGACGCGTATAAGAAAAGCTCGCTCTATCAATCACTTTGCGCACGGAGTCCAGGTAACGTTCTTTGCCGGTACCCGCGATCTGGTGTTCCAGCTCAAAATTGGTATCAAAGTGATCCTCAATCGCGCGCTTGCCTCGCCCAGTGACAAAACCAATCTCGGTCAGTCCCGCCTCTATAGCCTCCTCAACGCCATACTGAACCAGTGGCTTATTCACCAGCGGCAACATTTCTTTCGGCATTGCCTTGGTGGCAGGAAGAAAACGAGTGCCATAGCCGGCAACAGGAAATAGGCATTTCTTGAGCATTCTGCTCCCCCAATCAATTTAAAACAGCGCACCCCCGCGCAGTGCCGGCAACTTATCATAGCGTCGCTGTGCAAGCACTTACACTCGATAACGTTAAGCTTGGCCCAATATGTGAATTCCCTGAGGATAAACACCAAAACTATATGAGTAAGATGAGGAATTAACACGCTAAATAGGCGGTATTTGTGAAGACAATTCTCACGCCAGTCACAAAAACCCCCTTGACCGACTGGACAAGCGACACAGACCCCTTAGAATGCCCGCTCTTGCAAAAGTGTCCAATCTCAATTGCATAACCACCCACTAACGGGGAAATGATGAGTAATTTTGTACAAAAAAGTGAGTATACCAGAGAGGAGCTCCTGACCTGCTCCCGTGGCGAGATGTTCGGCCCAGGCAACGCCCAGTTGCCGGCTCCCAATATGTTGATGCTCGATCGTATCACCCATATATCCAAGGAAGGTGGTGCTTTCGGCAAGGGAGAGCTGATCGCTGAGCTCGACATTCACCCCGACCTATGGTTCTTCGACTGCCATTTTCCCGGCGATCCCGTAATGCCCGGCTGCCTCGGCCTGGATGCTATGTGGCAATTATTGGGTTATTTCCTGGCCTGGAAAGGCAACCCCGGCCGCGGTCGAGCACTGGGCTGTGGTGAAGTTAAATTTACCGGCCAAATTCTCCCCACCAGCAAGAAGGTGACTTACCATATTCAGATGAGCCGGATTGTTGAGCGCAGGCTTGTTATGGGTATTGGCGACGGCAGTGTCTCTGTGGATGGAAGAGAAATTTACACAGCAAAGGATCTTCGCGTAGGCTTATTTACCCGTACGGACAATTTTTAAACTCGTTTAAGACTAATACCGGTAGAAACCATCAGTCCTCTGCCGACAAGCTATGCTGGAGATCACTATGCGTCGGGTCGTCATTACCGGAATGGGTATCACTTCCTGTATCGGTACCAACACTAAAGAAGTCACCGAGTCACTGAAAACTGGTCGAAGCGGCATCCGCTTCCAAGAAGAGTATAAGGAGCTCGGCCTGCGCAGCCATGTGGCTGGGCCTGTGGACATCGATTTCAAAGAGCATATCGATCGCAAGCAACTTCGCTTTATGGGCGACGCTGCAGCCTATGCGTACATTGCCATGCGTGAAGCAATCGAGATGTCGGGCCTGCAGGAGGAGCAGATATCTAATCCGCGCACGGGTATCGTGATGGGCTCTGGCGGCACATCCACTCAGCAGATTATTGACGCTGCACATACTCTGAAGGAAAAAGGTGTTCGCCGTGTAGGCGCCTACCGCGTGCCCCAGGTAATGAACAGTACCGTTTCCGCATGCTTAGCCACTCCATTCAAAATCAAAGGGGTGAACTACAGTATTTCTTCCGCTTGCGCTACCAGTGCCCACTGTATAGGAAACGGAGCTGAGCTTATCCAGATGGGTAAGCAGGATGTAGTGTTTGCTGGCGGTGGTGAGGAACTTGCCTGGAGTTTGACTCACTTGTTTGACGCTATGGGCGCCCTCTCAAGCAAATATAACGATACTCCGACAAAAGCATCACGCCCCTACGATGCCGATCGCGATGGCTTTGTGATCGCCGGTGGTGGTGGCTGTCTGGTACTCGAAGAAATGGAGCACGCCGTGGCTCGCGGTGCGACCATCTATGCGGAGCTAACCGGTTACGGCGCAACTTCCGATGGTTACGATATGGTTGCCCCAAGCGGTGAAGGCGCCACCCGCTGTATGCAGCAGGCTCTGGCCGGTATGGACGGCAAAGGCCTGCAGGGTAGCGTGGACTATATCAACACCCACGGCACCTCTACACCCGTAGGCGATGTCGCCGAATTGAAAGCCATGCGCGAAGCCTTCGGGGATACAGTTCCGGCATTCGCCTCTACCAAATCTCTGACAGGCCACTCTCTGGGAGCTGCAGGGGTTCAGGAGGCCATTTACAGCCTGCTGATGATGCAGAATAACTTTATTGCTGCATCAGCCAATGTAGAGAACCTCGACCCCGCTGCGGAAGGCATGGACCTTGTCCGCCAGCTGCGTGAGACTGAAGTCAAACGGGCTATGTCCAATAGCTTTGGCTTTGGCGGAACTAATGCCTGCCTGATATTCGATAAAATCTAATCGAAATAAAAAGGGCGCCGCGAGGCGCCCTTTTTATTGACTGCACAACAGAAACCAAACTATTCCGGAGTCGCGTGCAAGCGCTCCAACCACAGCTCAACCTGGCGTGTCAGTCCCTGTCTCCAGCTCCGCTGCTGAACACCAAAGACATCCCGCAACTTGCCACATGAAAGTACTATGCTGCGATCCCGCTTCTCAGCCTCATCCCCTAATGAAGTAAATTGCGCAAAGCGCTCTTCATCGTAAAAAGCCTGGGCGCGCTCGACCACCTCCAGGGCAAACTCCATCGCTGTGCAGCTATCAGAACTACCGTAGTGATAAACGCCTCCTGCCTTGGCCCCGCTAGCGAGCTGCTGGGCAACCGCCACTGCGACACGAGCCAGATCCACCACTGTTACTGGGTTGCCGCTGTTCCTTCCATCCAGGGCTAAAGGCTCTCCAGACACAAAGTTGCGTAAAATACGCCCTAACAAGGCATCCGGACCACTATCCACCATCCAGCCAAAACGCAAAATCGTCAGGTTTTGCAGCCCATTAAAGGCATCTTCGCAGGCCAGCCATTCGCGCCCACTCGAGGACTGTGGTTCTGCGGGCTCATCTTCGTCATAGCGGCGGCGCTCACCGCCAGAAAAAACTTGGTAGGATGAGAGATGAATAATATGTTCACAGGGTGCAGCACAAAGCCGCTTACTCACCAGCAGTGACTCCGGCATGCCTCGATTGTCGGCACAGGCGGAGGCATTAATCACAATTGAGCCCGGTCTCAATTGATCGATTTCCCCGGGGGTCAACTGCTGTATGCGAAAGCCTGCGCGCTGCAGTCTTTTTTGCAGCGCACCATCAATCTCATTACCAGCTGTGATAATGGCGACGGTATCCGGCATATAACCTGTATTCAATTCAGACACTGGTAAATCCAGTTCTTAGAACGGGATATCGTCATCAAAGCTATTATCGAAACCACCGGCAGGACCTTGGTTCGGCTGTTGCTGGGGCTGCTGGTTAGCTGGTGCCATCGGTGAGGGAGCGGTACGCCCCTGCCCGTATGCCTCCTGGCCGCCCTGCTGCTGGTAGCCACCCTGAAAACCGCCGCCCTGTTGGTCAAAACCGCTGGAACCACCCATCGGCTGGCCGCCACCCATTTGGCCACCTGCGGCTGCGCCCATTCCAGCGCCACCCATACCCTGACCAAAGCCGCCCTGCTCACCGCGACCGTCCAGCATCTGCATTTCGCTGGCAACGATTTCAGTGGTGTAGCGGTCCTGGCCGGAATTCTTATCCTGCCACTTACGGGTGCGTAGAGAGCCCTCTACATAAACTTTGGCCCCCTTGCGCAGGTACTCACCGGCGATCTCAGCCAGGCGGTTAAAAAATACTACGCGATGCCACTCAGTGCGCTCCTGCTGCTGGCCAGTCTGCTTGTCTTTCCAGCTCTCACTTGTAGCCAGGCTGATGTTGGTAACAGCACCGCCACTCGGCATATATTTGGTTTCCGGGTCATTCCCCAGATTACCGATCAGAATTACTTTATTAATACCCCTGGCCATGGCCCTCTCCTCTCGTCAACCCGGGCTCCACCCGGGGCAATAAACTATTTAAACAATCAATTAATCTATCAAGTGTTATGAAATACCGTCAGTGCTACATTGCACCATCAGTAAATATTGTATTTTTATCCAGTAGGATACAATAGCGGCTCAGTGTTAGTAAGCGCTACCTTCACGCTCTCTCGCGCAAACCCCACCACAGCAACATCCATAGCAGCAGCACCGCCAAACCCAGAGCAGCAACTGCGGAAGCGCCCCCCAGACCGAACAGCAGGCCACCCAGGCTACCGCCGACAAAGGTGCCAAAGAACTGTAAAGTCGCGTAAAGCCCCGTAGCTGCGCCCCTCGCTTCCGCCGGAGCCTTCCTGGTTAGCTGCGCCGGCAGCAGGGCTTCAAGCAGGTTGAAACCGGTGAAGAACACTGCCAGCAAGACTACCAGCATCCAGGTGCTTACAGACAACAAGGCCGCACTGCCACCGATCAAAGCTAAACAAGCAAAATTAAGCGCAAAAGGCACCCGATCACTTTTCTCTGCCGCCCTCATCATTGGCAACATCAGCAAGAAGGTGCCGAGCATGAGTGGTCCATACAATTTCCAGTGCTCGCTAGCCGGCCAATCCAATCTATCGACTAGCACCAATGGCAAGGCGACGAACAATGCCGTGAGCAACAAGTGGGAGAAAAAGGCCCCAGAAACCAAGCGCCAAACAAGACCGCTTTTAACTACCGAACGAAAACCACTGCCATAAACTGCGGGCCGCCGAGCCGCCTCCGGAGTCGGCACCAGGCGCCAAACCAATAATCCACCCAGCAGTGCTAATCCAGCAGTGACCCAGAAAATTGCCGGCAAGCCGCCCACACCGGCTAGCGCTGGCCCCAGGATCACCGCCAGCATAAATGCGACGCCAATAGACGCTCCGATAATCGCCATCGCAATACCGCGCTTTTCATCGCGGGTTAAGTCGGCAACCAGCGCCATCACCGCAGCGGCAATAGCACCACAACCTTGCAGTACCCGCCCCACAATAAGTCCGTAAACCGAATCCGTCAGTGCAGCGATGACACTGCCCAGGGCAAACAGTGCAAGGCCGGTATAAATAACCGGCTTGCGCCCCCAGCGATCGGACAGGAGCCCCAGAGGAATTTGGAGTATCGCCTGACTCAGGCCATAGGCGCCCATTGCCAGCCCCAGCAGCATGGGCGTGCTATCGCGATAGCCCTCGCCGTACACAGTGAGAACCGGCAGGACCATAAACAGGCCCAGCATACGAAAGACATACAGGGAAGCCAGCCCACCCAGGGCGCGGCGCTCAATGGAATTCATGCAAATCCCGGAACAGCATCAAATAGGGCGCGCATTGTACAGTGAGCCGCCTCCCGGCTGTAGGGGAAACAGCACAACTTTTATCCACAACTAGTTACGACCGTACTCATCATCGAGGCGGACAATGTCATCCTCTCCGAGATAACTGCCGGATTGCACCTCAATCAGCTCCAAGGGAATCGTGCCGGGGTTCTCCAGGCGGTGGACCACCCCCAGGGGGATATAAGTCGATTGGTTCTCGGTGATCAGGACCTCTTCTTCACCCCGGGTAACCTTCGCAGTTCCCTGCACCACAACCCAGTGTTCAGCGCGGTGGTGATGCATCTGCAGGGATAGCTGCTGGCCCGGCTTCACCACAATACGCTTCACTTGAAAGCGTGGACCCGCATCAATCGAGTCGTAGTAGCCCCAGGGCCTATATACCTTGCGGTGCCTTTGGGCCTCACTGCGACCAGTGTTCTTGAGGTTACTGACCAGTTTTTTGACTTCCTGGACCCGTTGCCGGTCAGCGATCAGAAGCGCATCGTCAGTATCGACAACCACTAGGTCGGATACACCGAGAAGGCTGACCAAGCGGCTCTCACCACGCACCAGGCAGCGCTGGGAGTCTTCTAGCAACACATCACCCTGAAGCAAATTGTCATTGGCATCGCGTTTTGCCAACTCCCATAGCCCCTGCCAGGAGCCCACATCGCTCCAACCCGCATCCATAGGTACAACTGCCGCGGATTCCGTCGGCTCCATTACTGCATAATCCACAGACTCATCTGCGCAGGCTGCAAAAGCCTCTCTATCCACCCGGGTAAAATCCAGATCCCTCGCGGCACTCTTATAGGCACTGCGGCAGGCTGTGAGAATATCTGCACGGTACCGCTCCAACTCCTCCAGATAGCGGGAAGCTCGGAACAGGAACATGCCACTGTTCCAGGAGTAATCCCCGGAGGCCAGGTAAGCTTCAGCGGTTTCAGTGTCCGGCTTTTCGACGAACTCCGCCACTTTCCAAGCAGTTTCCGCCAATTTATCCCCGCGCCGAATGTAGCCGTATCCGGTCTCCGCCCGGGTCGGCACAATACCAAAGGTGACCAGATACCCCTGCTCAGCCAGGGCTCGGGCCGACTCTACAGACTCCTGAAAATTTGCCTCGTCGGAAACGGCGTGGTCTGCCGGTAATACCAGCAGTAAAGGGTCAGCTCCTGACTCCAGTGCTGCCAGGGCAGCCAGGGCAATAGCCGGTGCAGTATTGCGCGCGCAGGGCTCCAGTAAAATGGACTGGGCTCCGTGGCCGATTTCCTGCAATTGCTCGGCAGCGGCAAAACGATGCTCTTCGTTGCATACCAGGATCGGCGCCTGTAATGGCTCAATGCCCTCCAGGCGCCTTACGGTTGCCTGTAACATCGTTTCACCACCGATAAGGGGTAAGAACTGTTTAGGGTAGGCCTCGCGAGAGAGTGGCCACAGGCGCGAGCCAGTGCCACCACAGAGAATCACAGGAATCATCGAATGCTATCTGCCTGAATGTCGGGTATTGCGAAAGACAATTTTCGCACATCAGGTGGCGAGTTTATACTTGACTGTTTTTCCGGCACCGCAGTTGTGATCGCCCCGCGCGGAGCAAGTCCGAGGCCCGGCCCAGTATTAGCAGCATATAGGTAGAGCGTGGACACGATTTATGTAAGGGGTGCTCGCACCCACAATCTGAAGAATATCGATCTGGACATTCCCCGCGATAAACTGATCGTTATCACCGGCCTGTCCGGTTCCGGCAAATCTTCCCTGGCCTTTGACACCCTCTACGCAGAGGGGCAGCGCCGCTACGTGGAATCACTCTCCACCTACGCCCGTCAATTCCTGTCGATGATGGAAAAGCCGGATGTGGATACCGTCGAAGGGCTATCACCGGCTATTTCAATCGAGCAGAAGTCCACCTCACACAACCCCCGCTCCACTGTGGGCACCATCACAGAGATCTATGACTACCTGCGGCTGCTATTTGCCCGGGTTGGAGAACCCCGCTGCCCCGAGCACGACGAACCCCTGCAAGCCCAGACAATCAGCCAGATGGTGGATCAGGTACTGGCTTTACCGGAAGGCAGCAAGATTATGTTGCTGGCGCCGGTAGTTCGCGATCGAAAGGGTGAGCACCAGCACGTATTTGAACAATTGCGCCGGGACGGATTTGTGCGGGCACGGATCGACGGAGTTATCTGTGACCTGGACGACACCCCCAAGCTGGATAAGCGCCGCAAGCACACCATTGAGGTGGTGGTAGACCGCTTTAAGGTGCGTGAGGACCTGCAACTGCGTTTGGCGGAATCCTTCGAAACTGCCCTGAATCTCACCGACGGTATCGCCTCCATCAGTTTTATGGATGGAGACCAGGAAGATCGCCTCTTCTCTGCCCGCCACGCCTGCCCCGTCTGTGATTACTCACTGGATGAGCTAGAACCGCGCCTGTTCTCCTTCAACAACCCCGCCGGTGCCTGCCCCAGCTGTGACGGCCTGGGCGTCAAACAGTTCTTCGATGAAGACAAGGTAATTATCGATTCGGAAAGCAGTATTTCCGAGGGGGCCATTCGCGGTTGGGACAGACGCAACATTTACTATTACCACATGCTCGACTCCCTCGCCGAGCACTACGGTTTCGATCTGGATAAGCCCTGGAAAAAATTACGCAAAGCCCACCGCAAGGTTATCCTGCAGGGCAGTGGCGATGAAGAGATAGACTTCAGCTACGTCAATGATCGCGGCGATGTCACCGTGCGCCAGCACACCTTCGAGGGCATTATCCCCAATTTCCAACGCCGCTATCGGGATACCGAGTCCCAATCGGTACGGGAGGAGTTAGCCAAGTATCTGAGTACACAAAAATGCCCAGAGTGCCACGGTACCCGCCTGCGCCGCGAGGCCCGTCATGTCTTTGTGGATAACCGCACCCTGGCGCAAATTACTGAGCTGCCTGTAGGCGATGCGTTCGAGTATTTCGACCATGAGCTGGCTTTTAAAGGCGCCCAGAAAGAGATTGCCGATAAGATTCTCAAAGAGCTTCGCGATCGATTCCGCTTCCTCGTCGATGTCGGCCTGAATTACCTAACCCTAAACCGCAGTGCAGAAACCCTCTCCGGCGGCGAAGCACAGCGCATTCGCCTCGCCAGCCAGATCGGCGCCGGCCTCGTGGGCGTAATGTATATTCTCGACGAGCCCTCTATCGGCCTACACCAGCGGGACAACGAGCGCCTGCTCAACACCCTTACCCACCTGCGCGATATCGGCAACACGGTTATTGTGGTGGAGCACGATGAGGATGCCATTCGCAGTGCCGACTTTATCGTCGATATTGGCCCCGGTGCCGGAGTCCATGGTGGAGAAGTCGTGGCAGCGGGTACCGCCGATAAAATTACCAAATGCAAGAAATCCCTAACCGGTCAGTACCTCTCCGGCAAAAAGAAAATTGCCGTACCGGAAGAACGCTACGTACCCGACCCGGACTATTTGTTGCGCCTCGAAGGGGCCAGTGGAAATAATTTACAGGACGTCGATCTGGAGATCCCAGTAGGATTATTTACCTGTGTAACCGGTGTATCCGGCTCTGGTAAGTCCACCCTGATTAATACAACCCTCTATCCACTTGCCGCCACTGCACTTAACAAAGCAACAACCCTTAAGGCCTCTCCCTATAAAGAGGCGCACGGTCTGGAGCACTTCGACAAATGCGTGGATATTGATCAGAGTCCTATCGGGCGCACTCCTCGCTCAAACCCGGCAACCTATACCGGTATTTTTACCCCAATTCGCGACTTGTTTGCTGGCACCCAGGAAGCCCGCTCACGGGGCTATAAACCTGGACGCTTCAGCTTTAACGTCAAGGGTGGGCGCTGTGAAGCCTGCCAGGGCGACGGGGTGATTAAGGTAGAAATGCACTTTTTGCCGGATGTCTATGTACCCTGTGATACCTGTCACGGCAAGCGCTACAACCGCGAGACCCTGGAGGTACACTACAAGGGCAAGAATATCCACGAAGTATTGGAAATGACCGTGGAAGATGCACGGGAATTCTTTGACCCTGTGCCCGCAATCGCGAAGAAGTTGCAAACCCTAATGGATGTCGGCCTCTCATATATCAAGCTAGGCCAGGCTGCCACCACTCTCTCAGGTGGTGAAGCCCAACGGGTAAAACTCTCCCGCGAGCTATCCAAACGAGACACTGGGCAAACCCTGTACATCCTCGACGAACCGACTACCGGCCTGCACTTTGCCGATATCCAATTACTGCTGGATGTTCTCCATCGCCTGCGCGATCACGGCAATACCATCGTAGTGATCGAACACAATCTGGACGTGATCAAAACTGCAGACTGGATTGTAGACCTGGGCCCGGAGGGTGGCTCTGGCGGCGGGCAAATTATTGCCACGGGGACACCTGAGGATGTTGCAGAAATGGACATTTCCCATACCGGGCGCTTTCTAAAAACCATGCTGAACTAATTGAATAGGAAAGGATGCCAATCTATAGACCGGCATCCTTTCTAGCTCAATTCACTTAAAAATAACTAGTAGGTAGGTGCGACAAGATATGAAGTTATTCAATCGTGACCGCTTAAACTCAGTGATCGCAGTAAGTGCAATTATGATTTCTCTGGCATCCTTCTATGCCACCTATTTACAAGCCAGAGCTGCCAACCAACAAGTCAAAATAATGACAATGCCGGTTATCCAGTTCAGCCATGGAAACTATGATGAGAAGAGAAATCAGAATAGGATCACTTTTAATTTTCACAATGCTGGAGCTGGCCCAGCCATCCTAAAATCCGTTAGTTTTAAATATAGAAATGTAGAATACTCAAGCACCCATGATTTTTTGCAAGCCTGCTGTCAGGAGGAGCATAAAATGATGAAAAATAAATTTAATAGAAACCATAGAAATCACCACCCACCCCTTGATGAAGGCTTTCAAAGCTCTTCAGAAATAAATGAAGTTATCATTCCCGCACAATCTGAGTATCCTTTCTATTCGTTAAGTCGTGGCACTGCAACTTCTGAACTATGGGAAAAAATTAATCAAGAAAGATGGAAACTTTCGGTTTCCGCCTGCTTCTGCTCACCGCTGGGAAATTGCTATGAGTCAAATTCAAAGAAAATTTCAATGGAAGTCAGCCAGTGCCCTAACAATTAACCACTTTAATAGGCGGGTTCTTAGCGTTAAAACGCATTCGAAATATATTACAGGCAGGATGCCACAGTGAATATTGATATCAACTGCGATCTGGGTGAAGGTGCTGATTTGCGCAGCTGTGACAGGGACGCCCAAATCATGCCGTTTATTTCCCGCTGCAATATAGCTTGCGGCGGCCACGCTGGCACTCCCGAGATCATGGGTAGATCAATCGAAAACGCCCTAAAAAATAGTTTAAAAATCGGCGCGCACCCCAGCTACCCCGACAGGGAAAATTTTGGCCGCAAATCTCTAGTTATTCCTCAAAATAAATTACTCGATTCTCTTTGCGCACAAGTAAACCAACTAGAAAATATCGCGCGTAGCCTAGGAGCAACTTTAGACCATATTAAACTACACGGCGCTCTCTACAATGATACAGAGTCAAACAGAGAACTCGCTAAAAGTATTATTACCCTACTCGACAAAGAATATCCTTCACTGAAAATTATTGGGTTAGCCAACGCTGCCATGCAGTTCGCTGCTGCCAAACAAAATAAAACATTTATTCGCGAAGGATTTATGGATAGGCAGTACCTCAGCAATAACCAACTAGCTCCACGCTCAATGGCGGGTGCTGTTATTGCTGAGACAGAACAGTGCTTACAGCAGGCTATCTGCTTGGCAAAGGGCTTAGAATTTAACGATTATCTTGGTGAAAAATTGCAATTCTCTGTGGATACCATCTGCCTCCACGGCGATAATCCCCAAGCGCCCATTATCGCCAGACAACTTAATCAACATCTCAATGCAAACGGCGTGAGTATAGCTCGGTGACACACCCTGCCCCCCATATACCACTAGCTATTACCATTAACGGAGATTGTGCAGTAGATATCCGCTTTTCCGGCAAACCATGCAAAGCTCTTAGCCGGACAATTATCGGTTTGAGAGCGGCTCTATTAAATGAAGTGCATCCAGGTATCATTGATATCATTCCTGCATACCAGTGCTTAACTGTTATTTTCAATCCTTCCCTATGGGATCACAAAACCTTATACCAATTACTCACTAAAACTACCGAGGACTTTCTAAACAACCCTGCCCCCTTCACCAGTAGACCACGCATAGTGCGTATTCCCGTATGCTACGAAGAAGGCTTTTCTCCAGACCTTGAGGCATTATCAGAACATACCAAATTATCGTCACAGGAAATCATCAAACGACATACCGCACAACGTTACTTAGTGCATATGTTGGGCTTTACTCCAGGCTTCTTATACCTTGGCGGACTTGACCCAAAGCTATATTGCCCCAGAAAAGAAACTCCCCGAACCAGAATTCCCGCAGGCGCTGTCGGGATAGGTGGAGAACAAACAGGCATCTACCCACAAGCTACACCGGGGGGATGGCAAATTATTGGCCAGACACCCCTTAGTCTTTTTCAACCTGCGGAACCCTCCCCATTTATCGCTGCACCTTTAGATGAAATTGAGTTTTATGCAATAGATTCTCAGCAATTTCATATACTCTCGCAGAGTACTAAAAGTAGTTCACCCTAAAAAGGAGGGTCTATGGGTATTCACTTTCTTCGAGCAGGGCTACAGACAAGTATTCAGGACCTGGGTCGTCCAGGCATGATGCACTGTGGAATTCCATGGGGAGGTGCTGCCGACCCACTATCGATGAAAATAGCCAACCTGTTATTAGGAAACCCGTTAGGGCACCCAACCTTTGAGATCACCCTGCTCGGTCCTAGAATCGAATTCCTCTGCAATCTCACTATCGCTATAGCCGGAGGCCAATTCAGAGGTTCCTTAAATAACGAGTCAATTGATAATTTCCGAACCTATAGGGTTAAGCCTGGTGATATTTTGGATATAGCTCAAGCTATTTCCGGTGCAAGAACCTACCTTGCGATTTCTGCCAAGATAGACGCACCCAATATCTTAGGTAGCTCTGCAACTCACGTTATAAGTAAATTTGGCGCAAATAGTGGCAAACCGATCACATCTAACGAAGTCATCCACTTTAAAGAAGTCCACACCGCAAAAGAATCTGTACTAAATAAAAGGTTTCACCTTCACTACTCACATAATTCAAAGCTACGACTAGTGGCTGGACCAGAGAGCAATTTATTTTCCAAGAAATTTATTGAACACTTTTACGGCTCAACCTATCTGGTTTCTACCCAAAGCAATCGTATGGGCATTCGTCTATCCACTAAAAACAATTCTACAATTCATAAAATTACAAACGGAAAGACACAACTATCATCAGCAGGACTCTATCCCGGCAGCATTCAAGTACCACCCGATGCCAATCCTATTATTTCCTTTATTGAGGGACAGACTATTGGCGGGTACCCCCGAATAGGCCATATTATAAAATCGGAACTTCATCGCCTGGGTCAGCTAGCCCCAAAAAACAAAATCACATTTCAAGAAATAAGTATTGAAGAATCGCGTGAAATTTTCAAAAAGAAACAAGACCTAATTAAAAAACTCCAACAGAGCCTGAATCTTAATCACAGGGAGGCACTATCCCTTTAATGCAAGCATAAACATTATCAGATACAGAACTATTTAATACTCAAAAATAACAGCATAAAGTAGAGAATAAAAATTACGCCAAAATAGACAAAATAATTTTATTAAAAATTTAAATGGAATATTTTTGGACAAAAAAAGAAAAAATATTACAGAAATTCTGTGACCGGCAAGTTTCCCCTCATATCTTTCTAGACCAAAACATCATTATTAACTAACCTCATTGGGTTTTACCCAAACAGCGATTTGGACTAGCGTGCAAGTTGATTATCTATAGGGAGCAAATAAATCTCCAAACAATTATTTCAGGATCAACAAAGCACATTCCAAAGAGAAAACACACAATACCTTAAGGGGATTAATAATGATAAAAATTCTCCGCGGTTTTATTTCAATACTCTTAGCGAGTTCTCTACTTATCACAGGTCATGCAAATGCAGAACCGGGTGATTACAACTTCTGGACTACCCTAAAGCATTTGTTTGATCCACCCAATGCCGATGCGCCAGTCACCTCGCAGCAAGCTGAAGGGATGTATCCACTAACTATGGATGATCCCAGTTTTAATGATGATTTTGATCCTGGCGACTACAACACCTGGCAAAAAATTGATGTACCTACCAGTACAGGTGCCATGTGTGGGAATGGATCACCCTATAAGTTCTTTGTTCACCGTGTTCCAGATACCAGTAACACCATTTTCTATTTCGAGGGTGGAGGGGCATGCTGGGACTATGAAAGCTGCTCAGGACAAGCTGGTATTCGCGGGGCTCGCAACCCCAATGGCATTCCCGATGATTACCTAAGCAATGTGCACTTGTTAGATTTTACAAATTTCGAAAATCTTACTACCGCTGGCGTATCCCCTTTGATTTATACACATCACCCCTACGACCAGTATAAAACTGGCGAGTGGAATATGGTTTATGTACCGTATTGCACAGGGGATATCTACGTAGGCGATAAAACTGAAATATACGAGGATACTACTGGCGAGAACCCCGACCTTATCTGGCACCACAATGGATTACGCAACGTTCAGGCAGTTACTTCCTGGGTGAAAAATAATTTGCAAAAACCGAAGCAGATGCTCGCTGCGGGTTGTAGTGCAGGTAGTATTGGTGCTCTGTTTAATTATTCGAAGTTGCGCGAGGATATGAATGTCGATTATGGCTATCTCCTCGATGATTCAGGCCCTCTCTATCAGGCACCTTTAGACGGGAGTGACAGCACCCAATATCCCTCTTTACCGCTACATAAAGAAGTGCTGCGCTCTTGGACTACCTATACCGCCGATAGCGATGAAAGCTCGGAAAACCCCATCACTATGTTAAAAGCCATAACACCGGGATTCGAAGCCAATCAGCTAGCCTCACTTTATGCAGCGCTTTCCAATAAATTCCCCTCAGATCGACTGGGTATTACGCACTTTCTTGCTGACGGGAATTTTTCATCCTACTCCTACGAGAGATTTTATGAGGATATTTATAATGATCCCGATGCAGACTCCCGTTTAAATAAATTGCGACAGCGCTGGCAGAAAGATACCCATGAAAATTTGATTCCGCTGCTGGATCAAACTAGTAACTGGGGCTATTACTTCCCGATGTTCCGCAATTTAAACGAGAGCCACTGCACAACCATTATCGATTTAAACTATGGTGAGATTGCCGAGCACGGGCTTGAATTAAAAGATTTCCTCGACAACATCGTCAATCATAACGGTGGAGGCATGATTCGGGCATACGAAACCGATGAGGTTTCAGATTATGAGGACAACAGTAACTGGTTCTATGATCTGATCGGCTTGTTTATGTAATTAAAATACCCCCAGCGCTGCCGGTAACTCGCTGGCAGCGCTGAAGTGATAGAAAACCTAACTGCCATATACCGCCTCACGGGCGTCCTGAAGACGTTTACGTAAGTATTCATGTCTACTCATGCCATCGGGAAAGGACGTCATCTGCTGAACTTCCTCAACGATCGAGCGCTCAAGATCCTTATAGGTGGAAAAGCCCGGAACCTCGACATGAGGGTCGTAATCCCTGATCACCGTTTGCGCTTTATCCCGATAAATATTAAATAGCTCTTCAGCTCTTTGGGTGAACTCTGCCTGGTTAAGACTATTTTTTTCCAGCCAGGCCAACTTCATTGAAAGCGCTTCATAGCCTGTAATACGCGATTCCCGCTCTATTTTTTCAATTGCATCCCAGGCCTCTTCACCAGAGAGATTGCCCAGGTCTGCAAAGTAGTCTTTGAGCGCCTGCTTAACATTCTCACGATCCAGATAAGCCTGAACCCGAGGATGATTTAATAACTCTTCGACTTCCCCATGTTCCAGCTGGGACCAGAGTATGCTGTCAGAAATATTCTTTACTAATTCACTATCATCTTTTAGCGGCTCTATTATCTGGCGCACCTTGGCCACACTTGAGCGCACATCAATATCGTAGTGATCAACCCCTACAACGGCGAGCGTTACTGCTCCGGCAAGCAAAATCAGCTTTTTCATAATTAGTTACCGAGCAAATTAGAAATTATGTATTTGTCTGTCGGTAACTATCTAAGCAGAGAATTGGGAGAGCATGAAAGAAAATAACGCCCTCACCAATGAATAAAGTGCCAATATCTTACAGACTGATTAGCTAGCCAACCCAGTTAACAGCTTGCTCATCGTCTTTTTTTCCTACACAGGGCTCATCCTTGGTCTTCGGCGCCACATAGCCTAGCTGTTGCTCCCGCGGAAGGTTTGCGGACTCCCAATTGGAAACCGCTTCTGCGCAGAGGCTGCGCTGCTCAGGGGATAGCGCAACACCATTGGGCCATTTTCCAAGCTCAATGGCCCGCTTTAAGCTGCCCACAATCTCGGGATTCAAACTCTTTAATAGTTGCTCAAAAGACATACAAAAATCTCCTTATGGCAAAAAAAAGGCCGGTCAAAGACCGGCCTTCCGTAGCGCTATGGCTAATAACGCTTAAGCTTCAGCAGCTTCGTCTTCTACTTGAGGACGGTCTACCAGCTCAACGTATGCCATCGGCGCCTTATCACCAGCGCGGAAACCACACTTCATGATACGGATGTAACCACCAGGACGGGCTTCGTAACGAGGACCCAGCTCGTCGAACAGCTTACGCACAGCATCCTTATCACGGATACGAGCGAAAGCCAGACGGCGGTTAGCAACACTGTCTTTCTTAGCCAGAGTGATCAGCGGCTCGGCAACGCGGCGCAGTTCTTTGGCTTTGGCCAGTGTGGTTTTGATCAGTTCGTGCTCCACCAGAGAGGCGCTCATGTTCTTGAACATGGCCTTGCGGTGAGCGCTCGTGCGGCTGAATTTACGGCCACTATAGCGATGACGCATGACTCAATTCCTTACGACCTAAGTTGCTGTCACAGCAGGTCGTTCTGGAGCGGTGTCGCGCTAAGCTGTAGCACCGCTCGGGTTCTTTCTACTAATCACGACACCGTCGCGACTACCAAATGCTTACAGGGGGCTTAACTTGCTGTCGCCTTTCAGGCTGGCCGGCGGCCAGTTTTCCAGGCGCATACCCAGGGACAAACCACGGGAAGCCAGTACGTCCTTGATTTCAGTCAGAGACTTCTTACCAAGATTCGGCGTCTTCAGCAGTTCTACTTCAGTGCGCTGAATCAGATCACCGATGTAGTAAATATTCTCTGCCTTCAGACAGTTCGCCGAACGTACAGTCAACTCCAGGTCGTCTACCGGGCGCAGTAGTACCGGATCAACTTCAGGCTCTTCAGCCTTCGGCTGTGCATCCTTCTCGCCTTCCAGGTCCACAAATACTGCGAGCTGTTGCTGCAGAATAGTGGCGGCGCGACGAATAGCCTCTTCCGGGTCCAGGGTACCGTTGGTCTCCAGATCCAGAACCAGCTTATCCAGGTCAGTGCGCTGTTCTACACGCGCGCTTTCCACGCTGTAGGAAACGCGACGCACTGGGCTGTATGAAGCATCCAGCTGCAGACGGCCAATTGCACGGCTTTCCTCTTCCTCGCCACGACGAGCATCGGCGGGCTGGTAGCCACGGCCGCGCGCTACAGTGAGACGCAGGTTGAGCTCGACATCACCAGTAATATTGGCGATCACGTGCTCAGGATTAACGATCTCGATGTCGTGATCTACCTGGATATCTCCAGCAGTCACCGCACCTGGGCCCTTTTTGCTCAGGCTCAATACCGCCTGATCCTTACCGTGCATAACAACGGCGATTTCTTTCAGGTTGAGCAGGATTTCAATTACATCTTCCTGCACACCTTCGATCGCGCTGTACTCGTGCTCGACACCTTCGATTTCCACCTCGGTGACGGCGCAGCCCGGCATGGAGGACAGCAGGATGCGACGCAGCGCATTGCCAAGAGTGTGGCCAAAGCCACGCTCCAGGGGCTCCAAAATCACTTTGGCGTGATTCGGATTGTACTCGGTGACGTCAATACGACGCGGTGTCAAAAACTCGTTGACAGCAGTCTGCATAGCCATACCTGTTTACAGTTGCATTCCTTAAAGTGGACTTATTGTTACTTGGAGTACAGTTCCACGATAAGGTTTTCGTTGATCTCTGCCGGCAGATCGACACGATCCGGAGTGCGCTTGAAAGTGCCTTCCAGTTTGCTCGCGTTTACGTCTACCCACTCGACATCGCCACGCTGGGCAGCGAGGGAAACGGAATTCTGGATACGCAGCTGCTTCTTGGCTTTCTCACGTACAGCGATAACGTCGCCTTCTTTAACCTGGAAAGAAGGGATGTTAACGGTAGTGCCGTTTACAAGAATCGCTTTGTGGGAAACCAGCTGACGCGCTTCAGAGCGAGTTGAGCCGAAGCCCATGCGGTAAACCACGTTGTCCAGACGCTGCTCGAGAAGTTGCAGCAGGTTTTCACCTGTAGCGCCCTTCAGACGTGCTGCTTCCTTATAGTAGTTACGGAACTGCTTTTCCAGTACGCCGTAGATACGACGAACTTTTTGCTTTTCACGCAGCTGAATACCGTAGTCGGACAGACGACCGCGACCAGCGCCGTGCTGACCGGGTTTGGATTCTGCGCGACACTTGGAGTCGTGCGGACGAACACCACTCTTCAGCTGCAGGTCAGTCCCTTCACGACGGGACAGTTTACATTTTGGTCCAATATAACGTGCCATTTTGTCAGCCCCCTCTTACACGCGACGCTTTTTAGGTGGACGACATCCGTTATGCGGGATAGGCGTCACGTCGGTGATGTTGGTGATCTTGTAGCCGCAGTTGTTCAGTGCACGAACGGCAGATTCGCGACCGGGGCCAGGGCCCTTAACTTCTACGTCGAGGTTTTTCAGGCCGTATTCCTGAGCTGCAGTACCTGCGCGCTCAGCGGCAACCTGGGCTGCAAACGGGGTGCTCTTACGCGAGCCACGGAAGCCAGATCCACCTGCGGTGGCCCAGCTGAGGGTATTACCCTGGCGATCAGTGATCGTCACGATCGTGTTGTTGAACGATGCGTGGATGTGGGCAATACCGTCGACAACGGTCTTTTTGACCTTTTTGCGAACAGTAGTTTTTGGCTTAGCCATACCAGTATCCTAAATCCTGTATCAAATCCCCTCGGCGATTAGCCGGACGGGGCATCTTGAACCGCGATTTCGCGCCTTTTAGTTAAGGCTTACTTGCGAATCGGCTTGCGCGGACCCTTACGGGTGCGAGCATTGGTCTTGGTGCGCTGACCACGCAGCGGCAAGCTGCGACGGTGACGCAGACCGCGATAACAACCCAGGTCCATCAAACGCTTGATGTTCATGGATATTTCACGGCGCAGGTCGCCTTCCACGGTCAGTTTTGCAACTTCACCACGGATGGTTTCGATCTGCTCTTCAGACAGTTCGCGGATTTTGGTGGATTCAGCGATACCAACCGCTGCCAAAATAGACTTAGCCGTAGTGCGACCAACCCCATAAATGTGGGTCAGGGAGATTACGGCGTGCTTGTGGTCTGGTACATTGACACCAGCAATACGTGCCATAGAGGCGTACTCCACGTATTGGAGTCACTGCTTTATATTAAGTATGTGACTCTACTTTGATTTCGGCGCTGACAGCGACTAAAAAACCGGCGGCGCCACCAAAAAGGCGCGCAAGAATAGCTTTTCAGACACTAATTTGCAATAGCCAACGTCCGCATCGGTCCCCCGAAGCGGATGAAGACGACAGTCAACGCCCCCAGTTGGAAGTTTGCTGTTGCTAACTTCCCACCCCAAAAAACTTCCCGGGGTGTTGCCATTCGATACGGGGCTGTATCGAGTAGCGAATTTTTCCAGCTTTTACAGAGGCGCCCTGTGGGCGCTCTCCGCAAGGGGCTGGCCCCTTCTTAGCCTTGACGCTGCTTGTGACGTGGCTCAGCGCTGCAGATTACCCGCAGAACACCCTTGCGACGCACGATTTTGCAGTTACGGCAGATCTTTTTTACAGAAGCGCGTACTTTCATGACCTTACCTCAATTCAATCAAACTGCGAGCAGGCGACGCCCTAGCGACGACCGTAGCTTTGCAGGTTAGATTTTTTCATCAAACCCTCGTACTGGTGCGACAGCAGATGCGATTGTACCTGTGCCATAAAGTCCATCACTACGACTACAACGATCAGCAGTGAGGTACCCCCCAGATAGAAGGGAACGTTAAACCCAACCACCAGGAACTGCGGCAGCAGGGATACCAGTGCGATGTATACAGCACCCACCAGAGTGAGGCGAGTCAGCACGCTATCGATATAGCGGGCCGTCTGCTCTCCAGGGCGAATGCCTGGCACATAAGCACCGGACTTTTTCAGGTTATCCGCAACTTCATTCGGGTTGAACATCAACGCCGTGTAGAAGAAACAGAAGAAACCAATCAACAGTGCGAACAGAATAATGTTCAGCGGTTGCCCTGGTCCAAGCTGCAACGCCATCCACTGCAGGATCTCTGCACCGAGACCTTCCCCGCCCTGACCAAACCACTGTGCCAGTGTGGCCGGGAACAACAGGATACTGCTGGCAAAGATTACCGGAATTACACCGGCCATATTTACCTTCAGCGGCAAGTGGCTCGCCTGTGCAGCTGGAGCCGCAGAGTAGCGTCCCGCTTGGCGCCTGGCGTGGTTGATCGTAATGCGGCGCTGGCCGCGTTCCATAACAACCACAAAGAACACTACAGCAAGAGCGATGACGCCAATCATCAACAGCATGAGTATGTGCAGCTCACCCTGTCTCGCCTGCTCAAATGCCTGGCCGATGGCACCGGGTAAACCGGCGACGATACCGGCAAAAATCAGCATGGAAATGCCGTTGCCAACACCGCGCTCAGTGATCTGCTCACCGAGCCACATCATAAATACAGCACCAGTCACCAGTGACGTTACCGCCACAAAGTAAAAACCAAACGCGGGCTCAGATGAGTAAGCCAGGTTCTGCCCTGCCAGGCCGAAAGTCATACCGATCCCCTGAATCAGGGCCAGTATTACCGTCAGATAGCGGGTGTACTGGTTGATCTTACGTCTTCCGGCCTCCCCTTCCTTCTTCAACGCTTCCAGAGAGGGAGTCACCGCGCTCATCAACTGCATGATGATGGACGCGGAGATGTAGGGCATGATGCCCAGCGCCAGAATACTCATCCTTTCCAGGGCGCCGCCTGAAAACATGTTAAACAGGCCAAGGATGGTTCCCTGGTTCTGGTTAAACAGGTTTGACAGCTTTTCCGGATCAATGCCGGGCACCGGAATATGTGTCCCCAGTCGATAAACAAGAATCGCTAGAAACAGAAAACGAAGGCGAGCCCAAAGCTCGCCCAATCCCTTGCTGTTGCCCAGGGGATTTCCACCGGATCCTGGTCGTGCCATTGGCGCCTCGATTAGTCTTCTATTTTACCGCCAGCAGCTTCAATCGCTGCCTTTGCACCTTTGGTAACTCCCAGACCCTTAACGGTAACAGCTTTGGTCAGCTCACCTGAGAGGAACACTTTGGCGCGTTTAATATGGCTGCCGATAATATCGGCATTCTTAAGCGCTGCCAAATCGATTACGTCATTTTCTACCTTCGCCAGCTCAGCCAGACGTACTTCTGCGGTAAAGCGAGAAACACGAGCGGTGAAACCGTACTTAGGAAGACGCTTCTGCAAAGGCATCTGACCGCCTTCGAAGCCCGGACGAACACTGCCGCCGGAACGCGCTTTCTGACCTTTGTGGCCGCGGCCACCGGTCTTACCAATTCCGCTACCAATACCGCGACCAACGCGCTTGGCGCTGTGCTTGTGGCCTGGTGCTGGAGACAAGTCGTTCAAACGCATGTTATTCCCCCTCAACCTTAACCAGGTAGTTTACTTTGTTGATCATACCGCGCACGGAGGGAGTATCCTCCACTTCCACTGTGTGGCCGATGCGGCGCAGGCCCAGACCCGCAACGCACGCCTGATGACTTTTCAGGCGTCCGTTGATGCTTTTGGTCTGGGTCACTTTTATGGTCTTCTTAGCCATGGTCTTAACCCACCAATAACCTTAAATCCGAGCTGTAATTAGCCCAGAATCTCTTCGACAGATTTACCGCGCTTGGCAGCTACATCTTCCGGGCTCTGCATTTGCTCCAGAGCTTTGAAAGTTGCACGTACTACGTTCACCGGGTTGGTGGAGCCGTAACACTTAGCCAATACGTTGTGTACACCAGCCATTTCCAGAACGGAGCGCATAGCACCGCCGGCAATTACACCGGTACCCTGGGAAGCGGGCTGCATGTAAATCTTGGAACCGCCGTGGCGACCATTGGTAGCGTACTGGATGGTGTCACCATTCAGGTCTACCTGGATCATGTTGCGGCGTGCAGATTCCATCGCCTTTTGAATCGCTACAGGCACTTCACGTGCCTTGCCACGACCAAAGCCAACACGGCCATTGCCATCACCAACTACGGTCAGTGCGGTAAAGGCGAAGATACGACCACCTTTAACAGTCTTGGCAACGCGGTTGACCTGGACCAGCTTCTCCTGCAGGCCTTCGTCGTTGCTTTTGTCTTTCTCTCTAGCCATAACTCAACCCTTAGAATTTCAGACCGGCTTCGCGGGCAGCGTCAGCCAGAGCCTTAACACGGCCATGGTATCTGAAGCCGCTACGATCGAAGGCAACTTGTTCAACGCCAGCGGCTTTCGCGCGCTCAGCGATCAGTTTGCCAACTGCGGCAGCAGCGTCAGCGTTGCCAGTTTTACCAGAGCGCAGGTCCTTGTCCAGGGTAGAGGCGGAAGCCAATACCGCGCTGCCTTCGGCAGACAGGATCTGTGCGTAAATGTGGCGCGGGGTGCGGTTCACGGTGAGGCGAACGGCGCCCAGCTCACGGATCTTGGCGCGGGCACGACGTGCACGACGCAAGCGAGATGCTTTCTTAACGTTCATATCTATGCCCTACTTACTTCTTCTTGGCCTCTTTGCGATACACGCGCTCGTCGGCATAACGGACACCCTTACCTTTGTAGGGCTCCGGCGGACGGAACGAGCGGATCTCAGCGGCCACTTGGCCCAGCAGCTGTTTATTGCTGCTCTTCAGTACGATTTCAGTCTGGGATGGAGTTTCCGCAGTCACACCTTCCGGCAACTGATAATCGATCGGATGGGAGAAGCCCAGGGTCAGGTTAACCGCTTTACCGGCTGCTTTCGCACGATAACCAACACCCAGCAACTGCAGCTTCTTCTCGAAGCCCTTGCTTACGCCTATCACCATGTTATTGACCAAAGCACGGGTGGTACCCGCCAAGGCTCTGGCCTGCTTGGAGTTATTGCGCGCGGCAAAAGTCAGCTGGCTTTCAGCCTCGCTCACTTCTACATCACCGTGAATAACCATATCCAGGTTACCGCTACCGCCTTTAACAGCGATATTTTGACCTTTCAGGTCTACGGTTACACCTGCGGGGATAACTACCGGACTATTTGCTACTCGAGACATTGCAACCCCCGCTTAGAATACGGTGCAAAGCACTTCGCCACCGATACCAGCCTGACGTGCAGCGCGGTCAGTCATCACACCATTAGAGGTGGAAACGATCGCGACACCCAGGCCACCACGTACGGTAGGCAGAGCTTTTTTACCAGTGTAAGCGCGCAGGCCCGGACGGGAAACGCGATTGAGCTCGGCAATAACCGGCTTGCCCTGGAAGTATTTCAGAGCAATGGTCAGTTCCGGCTTAGCGCCTTCGCTTACGTTTAAATCAGTAACGTAACCTTCGTCTTTCAGGACTTTGGCCACTGCTACTTTCAGTTTGGATGATGGCAGGGTGACTTCCGCCTTTCCGCGCGCCAGGGCATTGCGGATGCGAGTCAGCATATCTGCCAACGGATCTTGCATACTCATCTTATGAGACTCCTCAAATCTGCCTTAAACCAGCTGGTAATTACCAGCTGGACTTCACGAGGCCAGGAACATCACCACGCATCGCAGCTTCACGAAGCTTGTTACGGCACAGGCCGAACTTGCGGTATACAGCGTGGGGGCGACCAGTAATACGACAGCGGCGTTGCTGACGTACCGGGCTTGCATCGCGCGGCATTTTCTGCAGCTTGAGTTGAGCCTCCCACTGCTCCTCTTCGGAAGCAGTGGAACTGGCGATGATCGCCTTCAGCTCTTGACGCTTCTCGGCGTACTTAGCTGCGGTTCGAGCGCGCTTGTTTTCGCGCGCAATCATGGATTTCTTCGCCATGGAATCCTCTTAACCCTTGAAAGGGAAGTTGAACGCTTTCAGCAGCGCACGACCTTGATCGTCGTTTGCAGCTGTAGTGGTAATACAAATATCCAGACCGCGGAGCTTGTCTACTTTGTCGTAGTCAATTTCCGGGAAGATGATTTGCTCAGTCACGCCCATAGAGAAGTTACCGCGGCCGTCGAACTGCTTCGGGCTAATGCCACGGAAGTCGCGGATACGCGGAATCGCGATGTCAACCAAACGCTCCAGGAACTCATACATGCGCTCACCGCGCAGAGTTACCTTGCAGCCGATCGGCCAACCGTCACGAATCTTAAAGCCCGCAATAGACTTGCGCGCTTTAGTAACGATGGGCTTTTGACCAGTAATTGCTGTCATATCGTTGACAGCGTGCTCCAGCACCTTCTTATCACCAATCGCTTCACCAACACCCATGTTGATGGTGATCTTGGTGATGCGCGGCACTGCCATCACATTCTCGAGACCAAGCTCTTCTTTTAGCTTGGCCACGAGGTCCTTAGTGTAGAGCTCTTTAAGCTTTGCCATGATCTACCAACCTGCTTTTGCGTCAAGAGCCTTAGATGGCTTCGCCGCTGGATTTGAAGACGCGAATCTTAGTGCCGTCTTCCAGTACTTTAAAGCCCACCCGGTCAGCCTTCTGGGTGTTAGGGTTGAAGATGGCTACGTTGGAAGCTTGGATAGCAGCTTCTTTCTCAACGATGCCACCTGCAATACCCATCTGTGGGTTTGGCTTTTGGTGCTTTTTGATCATCTGTATGCCGGAGACAATCAGACGACCGTCGTTCAGTACTTTACGTACTGAACCACGTTTGCCCTTGTCACGACCGGCGATAACGATCACTTCGTCGTCACGCTTGATCTTGCGCATAACTCTTCTCCGCTCGAGGCCTAGATAACTTCGGGAGCGAGGGAGATGATCTTCATGAACTTCTCACCGCGCAATTCGCGAGTTACCGGACCAAAAATACGGGTGCCAACCGGCGCCAGTTGCTGGTTCAGCAGCACCGCTGCGTTATCGTCAAATTTAATCAGGGAACCGTCCGCGCGACGCACACCTTTTTTGGTGCGAACCACAACGGCGTTCATTACCTGACCTTTCTTCACTTTACCGCGGGGGATGGCTTCCTTAACGGTTACCTTGATAATGTCGCCCACGCCGGCATAACGACGATGGGAGCCGCCCAGCACCTTGATGCACATGACGCGGCGAGCCCCACTGTTGTCAGCTACTTCTAAGTAGGATTCCGCTTGAATCATTGTCTCTCTCCGAAACCTTTCAATTCGGCAGTCAATGCGCTAGGGGTTATACCTTCGCCGCACGCTCTACAATTTTCTGTAAAGCCCAAGATTTGCTCTTGGACAGAGGACGAGATTCCTCGATGGTTACAACATCACCGATGCTGCAATCATTGTTCTCATCATGTGCCTTGAGCTTTGTGGACTTGTTTACAATTTTGCCGTAGATCGGGTGCTTAACACGGCGCTCGATCAAAACGGTGATGGTTTTATCCATCTTGTCACTCACAACCTTGCCGGTCAGAGTACGCTTCAGTTTTGCTTCAGCCATGATTAATTACCTGCCTTCTCGGTCAACACAGTCTTTATGCGAGCAATGTCGCGACGAGTCTGCTTCAGCAGATGAGTCTGAGCCAGTTGACCGGTGGATTTTTGCATACGAAGCTTAAATTGAGCTTCGAGCTGGTTCAGCAGTTCCTGGTTCAGCTCTTCAACTGACTTTTCGCGTAGATCTGCAGTCTTCATTACATCACCGAACGCTTAACGAAAGTTGTTTTTACAGGCAGCTTGGCCGCAGCTAGTGCGAAAGCCTCACGAGCCAGCTCCTCGGACACACCCTCCATCTCATAGAGGACCTTGCCCGGCTGGATCTGAGCTACCCAGTATTCAACGCCACCTTTACCTTTACCCATTCGAACTTCGAGGGGCTTATTGGTAATTGGCTTGTCTGGAAACACACGAATCCAGATTTTACCGCCACGTTTAATGTGACGAGTCATTGCGCGACGAGCCGCTTCGATCTGGCGCGCAGTAATGCGTCCACGACCGGTAGCCTTAAGGCCAAACTCGCCAAAGCTCACTTTAGAGCCGCGCTGAGCAAGACCGCGGTTGCGACCCTTCTGTACCTTGCGGAATTTTGTACGCTTTGGTTGCAGCATTTGCGTACCCCTTATTTAGCAGCTTTTTTGCGGCTCTTTACCGGCTTCTCATCGGGCACTTCGTCACCGATTACCTCGCCTTTAAAGATCCACACCTTGATACCGATGATGCCGTAAGTAGTCTTCGCTTCAACATTGGCGTAGTCGATGTTGGCGCGCAGGGTGTGCAGGGGCACACGGCCTTCGCGATACCATTCGGTACGCGCGATTTCTGCACCGCCAAGACGGCCACTTACTTGAATCTTGATACCTTCGGCACCCTGACGCATAGCGTTCTGTACGGCACGCTTCATAGCGCGACGGAACATAACACGGCGTTCCAGCTGCTGGGCAACGTTCTGGCCAACCAGAGCCGCGTCCATATCAGGCTTGCGCACTTCTTCGATGTCGATGTGCACAGGTACGCCCATCTGCGCGCTTACTTCTTTGCGCAGACGTTCTACGTCTTCACCTTTTTTACCGATCACGATGCCCGGACGTGCAGTGTGAATCTTCACACGCGCAGTGTTTGCCGGACGTTCGATCTCGATACGGCTCACAGAAGCGTGGGCCAGTTTTTTGCGAATGTATTCGCGAACTTTCAGATCCGTGTACAGCTTGTCTGCGTACTCGTCGCTGCCGGCATACCAAACAGAGGTATGCTTTTTAACGATACCCAGACGAATGCCGGTAGGATGTACTTTTTGTCCCATGGTTTTCTCGCCTGCTCTCTTATTTCTCGGCCACTTTCACAGTGATGTGACAAGTACGCTTAAGAATGCGATCAGCACGACCTTTAGCACGCGGCTTAATGCGCTTCATGGTCATACCTTCGTCCACAAAAATTGTGGAAACCTTCAGCTCGTCAACGTCAGCACCTTCGTTGTGCTCAGCGTTGGCAATGGCCGACTCCAGTACTTTCTTAATGATCGCCGCACCCTTTTTAGTACTGAAAGCCAGTATATCCAGGGCCTCTTCAACGCCTTTGCCGCGAACCTGATCAGCTACCAGTCGCGCCTTTTGCGCCGATAGACGTGCGCCGCGTAATTTTGCTGCTACTTCCATCTTTATAACCTCGGCTTAGCGCTTCTTCGCTTTCTTGTCCGCAGCATGACCGCGGTAAGTGCGGGTAGCAGCGAACTCGCCCAGTTTATGGCCAACCATTTCTTCGTTAACCAAAACGGGCACGTGTTGACGACCGTTGTGCACGGCAATCGTCAGTCCAACCATTTCCGGCATAATCATGGAACGGCGGGACCAGGTTTTAATCGGCCGACGATCGTTTGCTGCAATCGCTGCCTCCACCTTCTTGATCAAATGCAGATCAATAAAGGGACCTTTCTTTAATGAGCGTGGCACTGTCGATTCCTCTCTAGCTGCTCAGACATCGCGCGGCTTACTTGCCGCGACGACGTACTATCATCTTATCGGTGCGCTTGTTCTTGCGCGTTTTCTTACCCTTGGTCGGAACGCCCCACGGAGTAACCGGATGACGACCACCAGAGGTACGGCCTTCACCACCACCGTGCGGGTGATCTACCGGGTTCATCGCCACACCGCGAACGGTAGGACGAACACCACGCCAGCGTGCAGCACCAGCTTTACCCAGCTTGCGCAGGCTGTGCTCGGAGTTGCTCACTTCACCCAGGGTTGCGCGGCACTCAGCGAGAACCTTGCGCATTTCGCCGGAACGCAGACGAATGGTCGCATACTGACCTTCACGAGCTACCAGCTGCACAGAGGCACCAGCAGAACGGGCCAGCTGAGCGCCTTTGCCTGGCTTCAGCTCGATCGCGTGGATTACAGAACCTACCGGAACGTTGCGCAGAGGCAGAGTGTTACCCACAACAATCGGTGCGGCATCGCCGGACTGAATGGTGGCACCTGCTTTCAGGCCTTTCGGTGCGATAATGTAACGACGCTCACCGTCGGCGTAACACACCAGAGCGATGTGTGCGCTGCGGTTGGGATCGTACTCCAGACGCTCAACTTTAGCCGGAATACCGTCTTTGTTGCGCTTGAAGTCGATTACACGGTAGTGCTGCTTGTGGCCACCACCGATGTGACGGGTAGTGATACGACCATTGTTGTTACGGCCACCACTTTTGCTCTTGCTCTCCAACAGAGGAGCGTAAGGAGCACCCTTGTGCAGGTCGGTGTTAACAACCTTAACCAGGTGACGACGGCCGGCGGAGGTCGGTTTTGTTTTTACAATTGCCATTGTAACGGTCCCCTTTACTCAGCAGCTTCAAAATTAATGTCGCTGCCCTCAGCCAGGCGAACGTAGGCTTTTTTCCAATCGCTGCGCTGGCCCATGCCATTGCGAGTGCGCTTGGTTTTGCCCTTTACGTTCACGGTGCGAACCTGCTCAACGGAAACGTTAAACAGCTTCTCAACCGCAGCCTTGATCTCAGCTTTTTCGGCGTCGGTGGTAACCTTGAAAACTACCTGATTGGCGCTATCCGCCAGTCCAGCAGCTTTTTCGGAAATTACCGGGCCCAGCAGTACTTTGTAGAGTCGCTCTTGGTTCATCCCAGCACCTCTTCAATTTTCTTGAGCGCAGAAACGGTAACCACGACCTTATCAAAGCGAATCAGGCTTACTGGATCGATCGCCTGTACATCGCGGACGTCGATCTTGTGCAAGTTGCGTGCGGCCAGGTAGAGGTTTTCGCTAACCTCTTCAGTCACGATCAGCGCATCGGACAGGTCAAACTGAGCCAGTTTGCTTACCAGCTGCTTGGTCTTGGGTGCGTCCACATCAAAGGACTCAACCACTACCAGGCGCTCCTGACGAGCCAGCTCAGACAGAATGCAACGCAGTGCAGCGCGGTACATTTTTTTGTTCAGCTTAACGCTATGATCGCGTGGATCAGCGGCGAAAGTTACGCCACCGGAACGCCACAGCGGGCTGCGGATAGTACCGGCACGTGCGCGGCCAGTACCTTTTTGGCGCCATGGCTTCTTACCACCACCAGAAACATCGGAACGATTTTTCTGCGCCTTGGTACCCTGGCGAGCGCCGGCCATGTAGGCCACAACTGCCTGGTGTACCAGATCTTGGTTGAACTCACGTCCGAAAGTCACTTCAGAGACAGCTACTGTGCCTTTAGCGCCTTCGGGAGTAGCGATATTCAGTTCCATATCTATTTCCCCTCAGACTTAGGCTTTAACTGCCGGACGAACGATAACGTTGCCACCGGGTGCACCGGGTACAGCGCCTTTAACCAACAGCAGGTTGCGTTCGGCATCGACACGAACCACTTCCAGGTTTTGCACGGTTACGCGCTCAGCACCCATATGTCCGGCCATCTTCTTGCCTTTCCATACGCGGCCAGGAGTCTGACATTGACCGATAGAACCGGGTGCGCGGTGAGACAGGGAGTTACCGTGGGTTGCGTCCTGGGTGCGGAAATTCCAACGCTTAACGCCGCCCTGGAAGCCTTTACCTTTGGAAGTGCCGGTTACGTCGATCATCTGGCCAGCTTCGAAGCTGGAAACAGTAATTTCAGAACCGATTTCGAAAGTCTCTTCGGAACCGTCAGTGCGCAGTTCGAAAAGATTTGTGCCAGCCTCTACATTGGCTTTGGCGAAGTGGCCCGCTGCGGGCTTGGAGACACGGGAAGCTTTGCGGCTGCCTACTGCTACTTGAACAGCGCTGTAACCGTCAGTTTCCTGAGTTTTCACTTGGGTGACGCGATTCGGAGCAACCTCAACAACGGTTACCGGAATGGATACGCCATCTTCAGTGAAGATGCGAGTCATGCCGCTCTTGCGGCCGACAATACCTATAGTCATCTTTTTTAACCTCTCAGTGCACGGGGCTTTAACCCACTGCGGCCGCCCAATTTCAGAGCGTTACACTACCCGGACCGTTTTCGCCCGGGATTCGGTAGTTAGTAAAAGTGTTAGCCGAGACTAATTTGGACCTCAACACCGGCCGCCAGATCGAGCTTCATCAGCGCGTCGACGGTTTTCTCGGTAGGCTCAACGATGTCCAGCAAACGCTTGTGAGTACGGATCTCATACTGATCGCGAGCGTCTTTATTAACGTGCGGGGAAATCAGTACGGTGTACTTCTCTTTGCGAGTCGGCAGCGGGATAGGACCGCGAACTTGTGCGCCAGTGCGCTTAGCCGTCTCTACGATCTCCTGAGTGGACGCATCGATCAGCTTGTGATCGAAGGCCTTCAGGCGAATACGGATACGTTGACCCTGCATGGAATCAAACTCCAATTATTAACTAAAGAACGTCCTCTTACGCAGCCCCGAGGGCGGGCGAAAAGGAGCGCGAATTCTACGGGGAGCGCAGCAGGCTGTCAACTGTACAGGCTGATCAAATTTCAATCTGCTGAAACTACAATTGAGTACCCCAAGCGGAACGAGGTATCCACAATGACTATCGCCGCAACACTGAGTCAATATTTAAATGACCAATCGGTCGATTATCATCTGATTCAGCATCCACACACTCGCACCAGCCGGGAAAGCGCCCGCGCCGCCCATGTGCGTGAGGATCAGGTGGCAAAAGCGATTTTGCTTCAGGATATAGAGGGTTACGTAATGGCTGTGATCCCTGCCAGCAGCAGCCTCGATATGCGCTCGCTTCACAATGAGACAGGGCGAAACTCACTGCAAATGGTCTCGGAAACCGAACTCGGCGCCATATTCCCTGACTGTGAACTGGGCGCCCTGCCCGCCCTAGGCCAGGCTTACGGAATTACCACCCTGCTAGACACTAGCCTTGGACACCGTGAAACCATTTACTTTGAGGCCGGTGACCACGAAGAGCTAGTCGAGATGAGCGGCCCTCAATTCACCAAGCTGTTTGCGGGCAGCAGAAGCTGTGATTTAAGCCGGGATTGGCCATAAGCTCGCTAGATTAAAAGTAAATATTAGCGGCCGCAGATATGCCGGAAAGGATTCAATATTGAGCCGTTACAAAGAGGGGTGATGCTCGCAGCACCAAACAACACCAGTTGGTGTAAGCAGGCAATTATCGGGCACAAAAAAAGCCGCAGCGCGTCCGCTGCGGCTTTTTATTTAGATCAGGAGTAACTATTACTCGATGATCTTGGCAACAACGCCCGCACCTACGGTACGACCACCTTCACGGATAGCGAAGCGCAGGCCGTCTTCCATGGCGATCGGAGCGATCAGGGTAACAACCATTTGAATGTTGTCGCCCGGCATTACCATTTCAGTACCTTCCGGCAGCTCTACCGCACCAGTTACATCGGTAGTACGGAAGTAGAACTGAGGACGGTAGCCTTTGAAGAACGGGGTGTGACGACCACCTTCGTCCTTGGACAGTACATACACTTCCGCTTCGAACTTGGTGTGCGGAGTGATGGAGCCCGGCTTAGCCAGTACCTGACCACGCTCTACTTCGTCACGCTTGGTGCCGCGCAGCAGTGCGCCGATGTTCTCACCAGCACGACCTTCGTCGAGCAGCTTGCGGAACATTTCAACACCAGTACAGGTAGTAGTAGTGGTTTCTTTGATACCAACGATTTCGATCTCGTCACCAGTGTTGATCACACCGCGCTCTACACGACCAGTTACAACAGTACCACGGCCAGAGATAGAGAATACGTCTTCGATCGGCATCAGGAACGGCTGATCTACAGCGCGCTCTGGCTCAGGGATGTACTCGTCCAGAGTCTCTACCAGCTTCTTAACAGCGGTAGTACCCATTTCGTTGTCGTCTTCGCCGTTCAGGGCCATCAGAGCGGAACCAACGATGATCGGAGTGTCGTCACCTGGGAACTCGTACTGGTCCAGAAGTTCGCGAACTTCCATTTCTACCAGCTCGAGCAGCTCTTCGTCGTCTACCATGTCCGCTTTGTTCAGGAATACAACGATGTAAGGTACACCTACCTGACGGGAAAGCAGGATGTGCTCACGAGTCTGCGGCATGGGGCCGTCAGCTGCGGAACATACCAGGATAGCGCCGTCCATCTGAGCAGCACCGGTGATCATGTTCTTAACGTAGTCGGCGTGTCCCGGGCAATCTACGTGAGCATAGTGGCGAGTCGGGGACTCGTACTCAACGTGAGAAGTAGCGATGGTGATACCGCGCTCACGCTCTTCCGGTGCATTGTCGATACCGTCGAAAGCAACAGCGTCACCGCCCCAAACTTCCGCACATACGCGGGTCAGAGCAGCAGTCAGGGTGGTTTTACCGTGGTCAACGTGACCGATGGTGCCCACGTTCACGTGGGGCTTGGAACGTTCAAACTTTTCTTTTGCCATCTTTAGATGTCCTCTAGCTAAAAGTTTGCCAAAGGGGCCCCAGCTGTTGGCCCGACCCCCTTTAAGCAGAAGTTAATTAGGCCTTAGTCTTGGCGATGATCTCATCGGCAACATTTTTCGGCGCTTCGGCGTACTTCAGGAATTCCATGGTGTAGGTAGCACGCCCCTGAGTAGCAGAACGCAGGTCGGTTGCGTAACCGAACATTTCTGCCAGAGGTACTTCCGCATTGACAACCTTACCGGAGGGGTTGTCTTCCATACCCTGGATGAGGCCACGGCGACGGTTGAGGTCACCAACCACATCACCCATGTTCTCTTCCGGAGTTACCACTTCCACCTTCATCATCGGCTCGAGCAGTACCGCACCGCCCTGACTGGACAGCTTCTTGGTCGCCATAGAACCGGCGATCTTAAACGCCATTTCATTGGAGTCCACATCGTGGAAGGAACCGTCGTACAGAGTCGCCTTCAGGCCCAGCAGCGGGTAGCCGGCCAGAACACCGTTCTTCATCTGCTCTTCGATACCTTTCTGTACCGCAGGAATGTATTCCTTCGGTACCGCACCGCCCACGATTTCGTTAACGAATTCCAGACCTTCCTGAGACTCGTCTTCGGCGGGCTCAAACTTCACCCATACATGACCGTACTGACCGCGACCACCGGACTGACGAACGAACTTACCTTCGATCTCAGAGGTGTTGCGGATAGTTTCACGATAGGCAACCTGAGGCTTACCGATGTTCGCTTCAACGTTGAACTCACGCTTCATGCGGTCAACGATGATATCCAGGTGCAATTCACCCATACCGGAGATAATGGTCTGACCGGTTTCCTCGTCAGTCTTCACGCGGAAGGACGGATCTTCCTGGGCCAGCTTGCCGAGGGCAATACCCATTTTTTCCTGGTCCGGCTTGGACTTGGGCTCAACCGCAACAGAAATTACCGGCTCGGGAAACTCCATACGCTCCAGAACAATCTTGTTGTCTTCGGCACACAGGGTGTCACCAGTGGTTACGTCTTTCAGACCAATCGCAGCAGCGATGTCACCAGCCAGTACTTCTTTAATTTCCTGACGATCGTTGGAGTGCATCTGCACCATACGACCGACACGCTCTTTCTTCATTTTTACGGAATTGTATACCGCAGTACCGCTCTCCAGCTTACCGGAGTAAACACGGAAGAAAGTCAGGGTACCAACGAAGGGATCGGTAGCAATTTTGAACGCCAGTGCAGCGAACGGCGCGTTGTCGTCAGCTTCGCGGCTCTCAACAGTTTCGCCATCTTCCAGAGTACCTTCGATCGCCTTAACTTCAGTCGGCGCCGGCAGGTATTCGATAACTGCGTCCAGTACAGCCTGTACACCCTTGTTCTTGAACGCAGAACCGCCCAGAACCGGTACGATTTCGTTGGCCAGGGTACGCTGACGGATAGCTGCCTTGATTTCTTCTTCGGACAGCTCACCTTCTTCCAGGTATTTTTCCATCAACTCTTCGCTGGCTTCAGCGGCCGCTTCTACCAGGTACTCGCGCATTTCGTCGCACTCGTCCTGCAGCTCAGCGGGGATGTCAGCGTAGTCGAAAGTCATGCCCTGGTCGGCTTCATTCCACAGAATGGCCTTCATCTTCACCAGGTCAACAACACCCTTGAACTCGTCCTCAGAGCCGATGGTCATCTGCAGAGGTACAGCATTCGCGTTCAAGCGATCTTTCAGCTGGCTCACAACGTTGCGGTAGTTCGCACCGGCGCGGTCCATTTTGTTTACGAATACCATGCGCGGTACTTCGTATTTGTTCGCCTGGCGCCATACGGTTTCAGTCTGAGGCTGAACACCAGAGGAGCCACACAGTACAACAACAGCACCGTCGAGTACGCGCAGGGAGCGCTCAACTTCAATAGTGAAGTCAACGTGTCCTGGGGTATCGATGATGTTTACGCGGTGCTGGTCGAACTGCTGCTGCATGCCAGACCAGAAACAGGTAGTTGCAGCAGAAGTAATGGTGATACCACGCTCCTGCTCCTGCTCCATCCAGTCCATGGTGGCAGCACCTTCGTGTACTTCACCAATTTTGTGGGATAGACCAGTGTAGAAAAGTACGCGCTCGGTAGTAGTGGTTTTACCGGCGTCTACGTGGGCACAGATACCGATGTTACGGTAACGTGCGATGGGCGTTTTACGTGCCACAGTTGTATCCTCGATATAACGGCAAAAGGCAGCCTGGAAATTTCCGTGCTGCCTTTCGGTATTAATTTCCGATGTTGGTATTCATCAGACTTAGAAGCGGTAGTGAGAGAATGCCTTGTTGGCTTCTGCCATGCGGTGTACATCTTCACGCTTCTTGACCGCGCCACCCTTGTTTTGGGCTGCGTCGATCATTTCGTTGGCCAGACGCTGAGCCATAGATTTCTCACCGCGCTTACGGGAGAACTCCACCAACCAACGCATTGCCAGAGCCGTACGACGCGAGGGGCGCACTTCTACAGGCACCTGATACGTCGCACCACCAACACGGCGGGACTTTACTTCCACCATAGGCGCGATATTTTCCAAAGACTCCTCGAATACTTCGATCGGATCTTTGTTCAATTTTTCAGAAATAGTTTCAAGTGCACCGTATACGATACGCTCTGCAACTGACTTCTTGCCGCTGATCATGACGTGGTTCATGAACTTGGCCAGGGTGACGTTCCCGAACTTGGGGTCCGGTAGCACTTCGCGCTTGGCGACTACTCGTCTTCTCGGCATGGGTATTGCCTCTCTTCAGGGTTATTCTGAGACGCCGCCGTAAAACATTACAATCCGGCGAGCTCAGCCTTACTCCGGTTGGAAACCGAAACGCAAATCGTTAAAGGTGATTAACCTTTAGGACGCTTGGCGCCGTACTTAGAACGGCCCTGCTTGCGATCGTTTACGCCGGCACAGTCAAGTGCACCGCGTACAGTGTGGTAGCGCACACCCGGCAGGTCTTTTACACGACCGCCGCGAATCAGTACCACGCTGTGCTCTTGCAGGTTGTGGCCTTCACCACCGATGTACGAAGTTACTTCGTAACCGCTGGTCAGACGCACACGGCAAACCTTACGCAGTGCAGAGTTCGGCTTCTTCGGTGTAGTGGTGTACACACGAGTGCAAACTCCGCGACGCTGCGGGCTAGCCTGCAGAGCAGGAACGTCGCTTTTTTCAACTTTGCGTTTTCTCGGCTTACGAACCAACTGGTTGATCGTTGCCATTAAAAATCACTCCAAAAATAAAATGCCCCCAGCTCTAACAGTGAGGGCCTATCGTCTGTGTGTATCGTCCGATCCTGGGATCAAACGGAACACCCCACATAAGCGGGGGCCGCATTCTATAAGCGACAACCCGCCTAGTCAATCGGCGACGGAAGTAAGTGCTTACATCACAGACAGTCGCCAATATCAGATCGGGCACCTAAGTGCCCCAACCTACCCCACTCCACCGACAGATAGAGTGAGATACGCCTTATTCGCCTGAGGACTTCAGTGCCTCAGTCAGAGCCGCTTCAACCTCAGCTGCGGAAGGTCCTTCACCGAAGGCCTCTTCCAGCTGCAGGCTGCGCTTGCGCTTGCGCTCGCTGTGGTAAGCCAGACCGGTACCAGCCGGGATCAAGCGACCCACAACCACGTTCTCTTTCAAGCCACGCAGGTTGTCTTCCTTACCAGTTACCGCCGCTTCGGTCAGAACGCGAGTGGTTTCCTGGAACGAAGCCGCTGACAGGAAGGACTCAGTTGCCAGGGACGCTTTGGTAATACCCAGCAGCAGGCGCTCGAACTGAGCGGGCTGCTTGTTCTCGGCACGCAGCTGTTCGTTCTCTTCGATCACGCGCTGGTATTCAACCTGGTCGCCCTTAATCAAGCTGGAATCACCCATCTCGGTGACTTCAACTTTACGCAGCATCTGACGCACGATGGTTTCGATGTGCTTATCGTTAATACCTACACCCTGGAGGCGGTAAACCTCCTGGATCTCGTTGGTGATGTAGCGAGCCAGCTCTTCAACACCTTTCAGGCGCAGAATATCGTGCGGGTTGGACGGGCCATCGGAGATAACCTCACCCTTCTCTACGGTTTCACCTTCGAACACGGTCAGCTGGCGATGCTTTGGAATCAGAACCTCGTAGTGGTCCTTACCATTGGCCAGCGGCTTGCCGTCGCGCGGAGTAATCTGCAGACGAACCTTGCCTTTGGTCTCCTTACCGAAGGAAACGGTACCGGAGATTTCCGCCAGAATGGACGGCTCTTTCGGCTTACGCGCTTCAAACAGGTCGGCAACGCGGGGCAGACCACCGGTGATATCCTTGGTACCGCCGGATTCCTGCGGAATACGTGCAATTACGTCACCCACGTTCACCTGCTTACCTTCAGCCAGGCTGAGGATTGCACGCGGCGGCAAGGCGTAGTGCGCAGGCGCATTACTGTTAGCCAGAGTCAGCTCTTCGCCGTTCTCATCCAGCAGGGTTACCGCTGGGCGCAGATCTTTACCCGCTGCCGGGCGCTCGGCCGGATCGATAATCTCGATAGAAGACAAACCAGTGATATCGTCGGTCTGCTTGCGGATGGAGAGCCCTTCTTCCATACCGGACAGTTTCACCCAACCGGCAACCTCGGTGATGATCGGGTGGGTGTGCGGGTCCCACTTGGCCACGATCTGGCCACCATCTACCTCAGCACCTTCATAGACGCTGATCACAGCACCGTAAGGCAGCTTGTAGCGCTCGCGCTCGCGACCGGCGCTGTCGGCAATCGCCAGCTCACCGGAACGGGACACGGCTACCAGAGTGCCGACTTCGGTTTTAACCGTCTTAACATTGTGCAGACGTACGGTACCGCCCTGCTTCACCTGGATGCTGTCCGCAGCGGAGGCACGGCTTGCAGCACCACCGATGTGGAAGGTACGCATGGTCAGCTGGGTGCCCGGCTCACCGATGGACTGTGCGGCAACAACGCCCACAGACTCACCCGGGTTGGCGCGGTGGCCACGGGCCAGGTCGCGGCCGTAACACTGGGCACAGATACCGTGTGCAGTCTCACAGGTGATCGGGGAGCGAACCAGAACCTCATCGATGCCCATGGCTTCGATGCGCTCTACCCACTTCTCGTCGATCATAGTGCCGGCAGAAACGGCGATTTCATCACTGCCCGGTTTCAGTACATCGCGGGCCACTACACGGCCGAGGATACGGTCACCGAGAGATTCGATAACGTCACCGCCCTCGATTACCGGCGCCATGGTCAGACCGTCGTCGGTGCCACAATCCAGCTCGGTAATTACCACGTCCTGGGCCACGTCAACCAGACGACGGGTCAGGTAACCGGAGTTAGCGGTTTTCAGTGCGGTATCCGCAAGACCTTTACGAGCACCGTGGGTCGAGATGAAGTACTGCTGTACAGTCAGACCTTCACGGAAGTTTGCCGTAATGGCGTTTTCGATAATGGAGCCATCCGGACGGGCCATCAGACCACGCATACCAGCGAGCTGACGGATCTGAGCTTCAGAACCACGAGCACCGGAGTCTGCGTACATATATACGGAGTTGAAGGAGTCCTGCTTGGTCTCGTTGCCCTCGCGGTCGATCACCTTCTCTTTCTTGATACCGGCCATCATCGCCTGGGTTACCTTGTCGTTGGTGCGGGACCAAACGTCGATAACCTTGTTGTACTTCTCACCCTGGGTTACCAGGCCGGAAGCAAACTGGCTTTCAATCTCTTTCACTTCCGCTTCAGCGGCATCGATCAGCTCAGCTTTCTCAGCTGGAATCTCAAAGTCGTTCACACCAATGGAGGAACCGGACTTGGTAGAGAAATCGAAACCGGTGTACATCAGCTGGTCGGCAAAAATAACCGTCGCCTTCAGGCCTACCTTACGGTAGCACTCGTTCAGGGCGCGAGAGATCGCCTTTTTCTTCATCGGCTGGTTGACGTGCGCAAACGGCAGGCCTTCCGGCACGATGTTCCACAGCAGCGCGCGGCCTACAGTGGTGTCCTGAATGGAGATAGTCTCGTGCTTCTCACCGTCTTCGCCGACGATATTTTCGCGGATACGTACTTTGATCTTCGCTTGCAGACCAACCTGCTTGGCGTAGAAAGCGCGGCTCACCTCTTTGATGTCGGAGAAGAACATGCCTTCGCCTTTATCGTTAACGCGCTCGCGGGTCATCCAGTACAGACCCAGTACCACGTCCTGGGACGGTACGATAATCGGCTCACCGTTGGCAGGCGACAGGATGTTGTTGGTGGACATCATCAGCGCGCGGGATTCCAGCTGCGCTTCGATCGTCAACGGTACATGTACCGCCATCTGGTCACCGTCGAAGTCGGCGTTATAGGCCGCACAAACCAGCGGGTGCAGCTGGATTGCCTTACCTTCAATCAGTACCGGTTCAAACGCCTGGATACCCAGACGGTGAAGGGTCGGTGCACGGTTAAGCAGTACCGGGTGCTCGCGGATCACTTCGTCGAGGATATCCCAAACGACAGCTTCCTCGCGCTCAACCATCTTCTTGGCAGCTTTGATCGTAGTGGCCAGGCCACGGGATTCCAGCTTGCCAAAGATAAACGGCTTAAACAGTTCCAGTGCCATCTTCT
The DNA here is from genome assembly GCF_052468155.1 of Microbulbifer maximicatervae (SeqCode). Lineage (NCBI taxonomy): Bacteria > Pseudomonadati > Pseudomonadota > Gammaproteobacteria > Cellvibrionales > Microbulbiferaceae > Microbulbifer > Microbulbifer maximicatervae (SeqCode). The sequence goes on along the minus strand of NZ_CP174335.1, from coordinate 1,814,586 downwards.
TGGGCAGACCACACTGGTGCAGACGCAGGGTCGGACCTACCACGATCACGGAACGACCGGAGTAGTCAACACGCTTACCCAGCAGGTTCTGACGGAAACGACCCTGCTTACCTTTAATCATGTCAGCCAGGGACTTCAGCGGGCGCTTGTTGGAGCCGGTGATGGCGCGACCACGACGGCCGTTATCCAGCAGTGCGTCAACAGATTCCTGCAGCATGCGCTTTTCGTTGCGCACGATAATGTCTGGCGCGTTCAGCTCAAGCAGACGCTTCAGACGGTTGTTACGGTTGATCACACGACGGTAGAGGTCGTTCAGATCGGAGGTCGCGAAACGGCCGCCATCCAGCGGTACCAGCGGACGCAGATCCGGCGGCAGAACCGGCAGAGCCTTCATCACCATCCACTCCGGGTTGTTGCCGGACTTGTAGAAGGCTTCCAGCAGCTTCAGGCGCTTGGACAGTTTCTTGATCTTGGTTTCGGAGTTGGTCGCAGGGATCTCTTCACGCAGGCGCTGGATTTCCGCTGGCAGCTCGATGTCCGCCATCAGCTCCTGGATCGCCTCGGCACCCATCTTCGCTTCAAACTCGTCGGCGAACTCTTCCATCGCCTCAAAGTACTGCTCGTCATTCAGCAGCTGGCCGCGCTCCAGGGTGGTCATACCCGGCTCGGTAACCACGTAAGATTCGAAGTACAGCACGCGCTCGATATCGCGCAGGGTCATGTCCAGCAGCAGGCCGATACGGGACGGCAGGGACTTCAGGAACCAGATGTGTGCAACCGGGCTGGCCAGCTCGATGTGACCCATGCGCTCACGGCGAACCTTGGCCTTGGTCACTTCAACGCCACACTTCTCACAGATAATGCCGCGGTGCTTCATGCGCTTGTACTTACCGCACAGGCACTCGTAGTCTTTTACCGGGCCAAAGATCTTGGCACAGAACAAGCCTTCACGCTCAGGCTTGAAGGTACGGTAGTTGATGGTCTCCGGCTTTTTCACTTCGCCGTAGGACCAGGAGCGAATCATGTCCGGTGATGCCAGACCGATACGAATCGCATCAAACTCTTCCAGCTGCTCCTGGGACTTCACCAGATTTAATAAATCTTTCAAGGCCTTTCCTCCACTAGGGGGTAGTCAACCCGGCACTCGCACTAGCCGCCGGGCTAGCCAGCTGCCCCACTGCTTCGAGGGGCGCTGGCACTTGTCTCATTTCACCTGCCAACAGGCTTCGGTACGGGTTCGGATTTACTCGTGCTCAAGCTCGAAGTTCATACCGAGAGAGCGGATTTCCTTAACCAGTACGTTGAAGGATTCCGGCATGCCCGGCTCCATGCGGTGGTCGGAGTCCACGATGTTCTTGTACATCTTGGTACGGCCTTCCACGTCATCGGATTTAACCGTAAGCATTTCCTGCAGGGTGTATGCTGCGCCGTAAGCTTCCAGCGCCCACACTTCCATCTCCCCGAAACGCTGACCACCGAACTGGGCTTTACCGCCCAGCGGCTGCTGGGTTACCAGGCTGTAGGAACCGGTAGAACGCGCGTGCATTTTGTCGTCTACCAAGTGGTTCAGCTTCAGCATGTACATGTAGCCCACAGTTACCGGACGCTCGAAAGCATCGCCGGTACGGCCGTCGTGCAGGGTGATCTGACCGGAGTCCGGGATATCGGCAAGACGCAGCAGCTGCTTGATCTCACTTTCATCGGCACCGTCAAATACCGGGGTCGCCATAGGTACACCGCGACGCAGGTTTTGCGCCATGGTCATGACTTCCTCATCGGAGAACTCGTCGAGTTCTTCCTTGCGTCCGCCAGTGGAGTTGTAGACCTCTTCCAGGAATCCGCGCACCTTGGCGATTTCCTGCTGCTCCTTGATCATCTTGTCGACTTTAACGCCGAGGCCTTTAGCGGCCATGCCCAAGTGCATTTCCAGAACCTGACCAACGTTCATCCGCGAGGGAACGCCCAGCGGGTTCAGGACGATATCTACCGGCTCACCGTTTTGGTCATATGGCATGTCCTCAACGGGCTTGATTACGGAGATAACACCTTTGTTACCGTGACGACCGGCCATCTTGTCGCCCGGCTGGATGCGGCGTTTGATCGCCAGGTAAACCTTGACGATTTTCAGCACGCCCGGAGCCAGGTCATCGCCGGACTCCAGTTTCTTCTTCTTGTCTTCGAAGGCTTCGTCGAGCAGCTTGCGACGCTCTTTCAGCTGAGCTTCCGCTTTTTCCAGCTGATCGTTCAGGCTGTCGTCTTCCATACGCAGCTTGAACCAGTCTTCGCGCGGCAGGGCGGCGAGGACTTCAGCGGTCATCTCATCGCCCTTCTTAACGCCCTTACCACCGGCGGCCTTTTGGCCCAGCAGAGCTTGTTGCAGACGCTCGAAGGTCGCACCTTCTACAATGCGATATTCCTCGTTCAGATCCTTGCGGACCTCGTCCAGCTGTGACTTCTCGATATCGAGGGAGCGCTGGTCTTTCTGCAGGCCGTCACGGGTAAATACCTGCACGTCGATCACCGTACCGCGAGTGCCACTGGGCGCGCGCAGGGAGGTGTCTTTAACATCGGAAGCTTTCTCCCCGAAGATTGCGCGCAGCAGTTTTTCTTCCGGAGTCAGCTGGGCTTCGCCCTTCGGAGTGACCTTACCTACCAGGATATCGCCAGCGCCTACTTCTGCGCCGATGTATACGATGCCGGACTCGTCCAGCTTATTCAGGGCAGATTCGCCAACATTGGGGATATCCGCAGTAATTTCCTCACTGCCCAGCTTGGTATCACGGGCAATACAGGTCAGCTCCTGAATGTGGATGGTGGTGAAGCGGTCTTCCTGTACAACGCGCTCACTGATGAGGATGGAGTCCTCAAAGTTGTAACCATTCCAGGGCATAAATGCGATACGCATATTCTGGCCCAGAGCCAGCTCACCCAGGTCTACAGAGGGACCATCGGCAAGGATATCGCCACGGACTACACGATCGCCGGTATTAACGATCGGGCGCTGGTTGATACAGGTATTCTGGTTGGAGCGGATGTATTTGGTCAGGTTGTAGATATCCACACCTGCATCACCGGCTTCCACCTCAGCGTCGGCCACGCGAACAACCACACGGCTGGAATCAACGCGCTCAATAATGCCGCCGCGCTTAGCAACCACACACACGCCGGAGTCGCGCGCTACAGTGCGCTCCATACCGGTGCCCACCAGCGGCTTTTCAGCGCGCAGGGTCGGTACCGCCTGACGTTGCATGTTCGATCCCATCAATGCACGGTTGGCGTCATCGTGCTCGAGGAATGGAATCATCGCCGCAGCTACGGAAACCACCTGCTTGGCGGAAACATCCATATACTGGATTTCGCCCGGTGCTTTCAGGGTAAATTCGCCCTGGTGACGCACGCTGATCAGGTCATCAACAAAGTTACCGTTGTCATCTACTTCCGCAGACGCCTGGGCAATAATGAAGTTGGCTTCATTGATCGCGGACAGGTACGCAATTTCATCAGTTACCTTGCCATCGACCACTTTGCGGTAGGCGCTCTCGAGGAAACCGTAATGGTTGGCGCGGGCGTAAGTAGCCAGGGAGTTAATCAGACCGATGTTCGGCCCTTCCGGCGTCTCAATCGGACATACGCGGCCGTAGTGAGTCGGGTGCACGTCGCGCACCTCAAAGCCAGCGCGCTCACGGGTCAAACCACCCGGGCCGAGGGCGGAAACACGACGCTTGTGAGTCACTTCCGACAGCGGGTTGTTCTGGTCCATAAACTGGGACAGCTGCGAGGAACCGAAGAATTCCTTCACGGCAGCGGCAACCGGCTTGGCATTGATCAGGTCCTGAGGCATCAGGCCTTCGGACTCCGCCATGGACAGGCGCTCTTTAACAGCGCGCTCTACACGTACCAGGCCAACGCGGAACTGGTTTTCAGCCATTTCGCCTACGGAACGCACGCGACGGTTACCCAGGTGATCGATATCGTCGACCATGCCCTGACCGTTGCGGATATCGATCAGAGTCTTCAGAACTTCGACGATATCTTCTTTGCTCAGAGTGCCGGGGCCAGTCTCATCTTCGCGACCCAGGCGGCGGTTGAACTTCATGCGGCCAACAGCGGACAGGTCGTAACGCTCGTCGGTAAAGAACAAGTTCTCGAACAGCGCTTCTGCGGACTCCTTGGTGGGCGGTTCGCCCGGGCGCATCATACGGTAGATCTCTACCAGCGCTTCCAACACAGTGCGAGACGGCTCTGCACGCAGGGTGTCGGAGATAAACGGACCGCGATCCAGATCGTTGGTGTACAGGGTTTGGAAACTCTTAACGTTCAGTACACGCAGCTTGGCGATTACTTCATCAGTAATCTCGGTATTACAGTCGATCGCGATCTCACCGGTGGACTCATCGATGATGTCGTTCGCCAGTACACGGCCAAACAGGTACTCAAGCGGTGCTTCCAGCTTTTCTACGCCGGCCTTTTCCAACTGGCGGATATGACGCGGGGTAATACGGCGACCCTCTTCGACAATCACCTTGCCCTGACCATCTTTGATGTCAAAGGAAGCAACATCACCGCGCAGGCGGGATGGAATCAGCTCCAGGCTGACACGGTCTTCCAACAACTCAAAGGTGCTGGTCTCGAAGAACATTTCCAGCATTTCCTGGGAGGTGTAACCCAGGGCGCGCAGCAGAATAGTCGCTGGCAATTTACGGCGACGATCGATACGAACGAATACCAGGTCTTTCGGATCGAACTCGAAGTCCAGCCATGAGCCACGGTAGGGGATGACACGCGCGGCGTACAACAGCTTACCGGAAGAGTGAGTCTTGCCTTTGTCGTGATCGAAGAATACACCCGGGGAACGGTGCAGCTGGGATACGATAACGCGCTCGGTACCATTGATTACGAAGGTACCGTTGTCGGTCATGAGCGGAATCTCGCCCATGTAAACTTCCTGCTCTTTAATGTCCTTAATGGACTTATTCGCAGATTCTTTATCGTAAATAATCAGACGCACACGCACGCGCAGCGGACATGCATAGGTTACGCCGCGCAGGGTACATTCCTTAACGTCAAAAGCGGGCTTACCCAGCGTATAACTTACGTACTCCAGGGCGGCATTGCCGGAATAGCTGACAATCGGAAATACAGATTTAAACGCCGCTTGCAGGCCAACGTCCATACGGTCGTCGGGGCGCTTGTCGGCCTGTGTAAAGTTGCGATAAGAATCGAGCTGTATCGCAAGCAGAAAGGGCACATCCATGACCTTAGGCAGTTTGCCAAAATCCTTGCGGATACGTTTTTTCTCAGTATATGAGTAAGCCATTCAAATTCCCCAGCTTGATCAGTGACAAGACTTCGTGGGACTCCAGTCCAGAGCCCCTCCGGGCGAGAAGCCTCTGGTCAATGCAACTTGCCTGCACTGGCCAGAAACCTCTCCGCTTGCTTTTGGGTAGCGCTACTGCGCTATGGTTAAATGAGGTTTGCCACGGTTTTTCAATTCCGCCGGCACCGGTAAAAACCTCAGTACCGCAAACGGCAAAAAGGCCGGCGGACAAAAGTCCACCAGCCTTACCGCTACCCGCCGCTTTACGCGACAGCTAGCGGGAGACGCAAGAACCGAATTACTTCAGTTCTACAACTGCGCCAGCTTCTTCCAGCTCTTTCTTAGCTGCTTCAGCTTCGTCTTTGCTTACGCCTTCTTTCAGCGGGCTCGGAGCGCCGTCTACCAGACCTTTAGCTTCTTTCAAGCCCAGGCCAGTGATGCCGCGAACAACTTTGATCACGTTCACTTTCTTGTCGCCTGGGGAGGTCAGGATTACGTCGAAAGAGTCTTTCTCTTCAGCGGCAGCTTCGCCACCAGCCGGGCCAGCAACAACTGCTGCAGCAGCAGTTACGCCGAATTTCTCTTCCATTGCTTCGATCAGCTCAACAACATCCTTAACGGACATTTCGGCAACAGCATTGATGATATCTTCTTTAGTCAGAGACATGATTCAGTACCTGAATTGGTTTGAGCAGTAGCTGCTCGTATTTCGTTTTGAAACTGCGATTCGCTCTAGCGAAAAAATTACGCAGCTTCCTGCTCTTTTTGGTCGCGAACGGCCGCAATAGTGCGAACCAGCTTGCCAGCAGATGCTTCTTTCAACACGCTCATCAGCTTGGCGATCGCCTCGTCGTAAGTCGGCAGGCTTGCCAACAATGCGACGTCGGTGATCGCGCCTTCGAAGGCAGCACCTTTCAGTTCCAGCTTGTCATTGCCTTTAGCGAACTGGCTCAGGATGCGCGCGCCGGCACCTGGGTGTTCGTTAGAGAATGCAATGATGCTAGGACCTACGAATTTGTCAGTCAGACATTCGTATTCGGTACCTGCCAGAGCGCGACGCGCCAGAGTGTTGCGGACGACTTTCAACCAAACGCCGTTCTCGCGAGCCTCTTTGCGCAGAGTGGTCATGTCATTCACGGTTACGCCGCGGGAATCCGCAACAACCGCAGACAGAGCACCTTCAGCAGCTTGCTGGACATCTGCGACAATCGCTTTCTTGTCTTCGAGTCCAATAGCCATAGTGTCACTCCTGGATTTGAAAAAAACCGGACTTAAACGTCCGATCCGTTCCGGTGCATAAAGCTCAAATCCAGTAAAAATACTGGTTTGGGCGACACCGTCTGCGTAGGCTCGAACCTCGCAATGGCCAACCTGGCCGAAGTTCGGATTAAGCCAGGCACGTTAAACCTCAACGCACCTGACACCTACGGTCTTTGACGGCCCACCTTCTGCCGAAGCATTCAGGTGGACCCCAAAGTTCGATTTACTGAGAGGTGATCACACCCCGCAGTGATATTTAGATATTCAGGGAAGACTGATCGATAACCAGACCCGGGCCCATAGTGGTGCTCAGGGTGATCTTCTTCAGATATACACCTTTTGCAGAAGCCGGCTTGGCTTTCTTCAGGTCGGCAACCAGAGCTTCCAGGTTCTCTTTCAGAGAGTTCGCATCGAAAGCCACTTTACCGATACCACCGTGGATAATGCCGCCTTTGTCAGCGCGGAAACGCACCTGACCAGCTTTGGCATTTTTAACCGCAGTAGCAACGTCTGGAGTTACGGTGCCAGTCTTCGGGTTCGGCATCAGGCCGCGCGGGCCGAGGATTTGACCCAGTTGACCTACAACGCGCATCGCATCGGGGGAAGCGATTACTACGTCGAAGTCCATCTTGCCTGCTTTAACGTCGGCAGCCAGCTCGTCCATACCGATCAAGTCAGCGCCCGCTTCTTTAGCGGCGTCAGCGTTAGCACCCTGGGTGAAAACAGCTACGCGAACTTCTTTACCAGTACCGTGCGGCAGAGTAGTTGCACCGCGAACAGCCTGGTCGGATTTACGTGGGTCGATGCCCAGGTTTACAGAAGCGTCTACAGTTTCTGCAAACTTAACGTTGGACAGCTCCTTCAACAGAGCTACGGCTTCTTCCATGCCGTAAGCTTTACCAGCTTCAACTTTTTCAGCGATTACGCGCTGACGCTTGCTCAATTTAGCCACTTAGAGACCCTCCACTTCGATACCGGCGCTGCGAGCGGAACCGGCGATAGTGCGCACGGCCGCGTCCAAGTCGGATGCAGTCAGGTCTGCTTTCTTCATTTCTACGATCTCTTCCAGCTGAGCGCGGGTTACTTTACCCACTTTCTCAGTGTTCGGACGACCGGAACCGCTCTTGATCTTGGCAGCCTTGCGCAGCAGTACAGCGGCGGGCGGCGACTTCATGATGAAGGTGAAAGAGCGGTCGTTGTATACAGAGATTACAACTGGAACTGGCAGACCTGGCTCGAGGCTCTGGGTCTGGGCGTTGAACGCCTTACAGAATTCCATGATGTTCACACCGTGCTGACCCAGTGCGGGACCAACGGGCGGACTCGGGTTGGCCTGACCGGCCTTAACTTGCAGCTTGATATAAGCTTCTACTTTCTTAGCCATTACAGCTCTCCTCTAGTTGGGTATTAACGCCCGCCACTCAGCCATAAGGTTTAAGGGCAAGCTCCCCGAACCCCGAAATGAAAACTCATTTTTCGGGGACGCGAAAACCCCCTTCCACCTCACGGCGAAAGGGGGCAAAAAATTTATACTGGAATCAGGTCTTCTCTACCTGACTGAACTCCAGTTCAACCGGGGTGGAACGTCCGAAGATCAACACAGCCACTCGCAAGCGACTCTTCTCGTAGTTAACCTCTTCAACCACACCGTTGAAATCATTAAACGGACCGTCGATAACTCGAACCATTTCACCAGGCTCAAACAGAGTCTTGGGCTTGGGCTTATCGGCGGAATCGTCGATGCGATTCAGGATAGCCTGCGCTTCGCGGTCAGTGATCGGGGCTGGCTTATCCGCCTTACCGCCGATAAAACCCAGTACTCGGGGAGTTTCTTTCACCAAGTGCCAGGTATCGTCATTCAATTCCATTTCTACCAGGACATAGCCCGGGAAAAACTTGCGCTCACTCTTACGCTTTTGCCCTGCGCGCATTTCAACCACTTCTTCCGTGGGAACCAGGACTTCACCAAACAGGTGGTCCATTTCGTTCAGCTCAATGCGCTCTTTCAGGGAGCTGGCGACACGCTTCTCATAGCCCGAGTAAGCCTGGACCACATACCAATTCTTTGACATGTATCAACCTTTAGCCGATAAATTTGGAAGCCGCCCAACCCAGAGCCGAATCAAGCGCCCACAAGATAAGCGCCATAATCAACACGAAAACAACCACAATCGCTGTGGTCTGGGTTGCTTCTTGGCGGGTCGGCCAAACCACACGCCTGACTTCAGTTTGCGCTTCGCGCAACAGTTGCCACAACGCATTGCCTTTGGCGGTATTTACAGCCACAACCAGAGCTACCAGACAGATGGCAGTTACTGCCAACACTCGGTAAAACAAAGGGAATTCGGCGTAATATGAATTGCCTGCAACAGCACCGCCCACCAGCAGCACTATTAACAACCACTTCAGACCGTCAAGACGAAAGGTTTTCGCTTCTGTTTTAGCATTCATATAAGAAGCCCTTAGCGCACTATAGATAATCTTTTAGCGCTCATAAACACAAAAGCCCCACTGACAAGTAGGGTTTTGCGACACCCCTAAGCTTATCTAAGCGGAGTGATTAAAAATGGCAGGCCAGGAGGGACTCGAACCCCCAACACCCGGTTTTGGAGACCGGTGCTCTACCAATTGAACTACTGGCCTGTACAGTGTGAGCACTTTCGCACTCAAAGATGAGAGAGCTACAGGAACTCTCCCACCTGGTGCACCACATAGAATATTGTGATGCAGAAATCAAAGATTACTCAATGATCTTAGCAACAACGCCCGCACCTACGGTACGACCACCTTCGCGGATAGCGAAGCGCAGGCCGTCTTCCATGGCGATCGGAGCGATCAGGGTAACAACCATTTGAATGTTGTCACCCGGCATTACCATTTCAGTACCTTCCGGCAGCTCTACCGCACCAGTTACGTCGGTAGTACGGAAGTAGAACTGAGGACGGTAGCCTTTGAAGAACGGGGTGTGACGACCACCTTCGTCCTTGGACAGTACATACACTTCCGCTTCGAACTTGGTGTGCGGAGTGATGGAGCCCGGCTTAGCCAGTACCTGACCACGCTCTACTTCGTCACGCTTGGTGCCGCGCAGCAGTGCGCCGATGTTCTCACCAGCACGACCTTCGTCGAGCAGCTTGCGGAACATTTCAACACCAGTACAGGTAGTAGTAGTGGTTTCTTTGATACCAACGATTTCGATCTCGTCACCAGTGTTGATCACACCGCGCTCTACACGACCAGTTACAACAGTACCACGGCCAGAGATAGAGAATACGTCTTCGATCGGCATCAGGAACGGCTGATCTACAGCGCGCTCTGGCTCAGGGATGTACTCGTCCAGAGTCTCTACCAGCTTCTTAACAGCGGTAGTACCCATTTCGTTGTCGTCTTCGCCGTTCAGGGCCATCAGAGCGGAACCAACGATGATCGGAGTGTCGTCACCTGGGAACTCGTACTGGTCCAGAAGTTCGCGAACTTCCATTTCTACCAGCTCGAGCAGCTCTTCGTCGTCTACCATGTCCGCTTTGTTCAGGAATACAACGATGTAAGGTACACCTACCTGACGGGAAAGCAGGATGTGCTCACGAGTCTGCGGCATGGGGCCGTCAGCTGCGGAACATACCAGGATAGCGCCGTCCATCTGAGCAGCACCGGTGATCATGTTCTTAACGTAGTCGGCGTGTCCCGGGCAATCTACGTGAGCGTAGTGGCGAGTCGGGGACTCGTACTCAACGTGAGAAGTAGCGATGGTGATACCGCGCTCACGCTCTTCCGGTGCATTGTCGATACCGTCGAAAGCAACAGCGTCACCGCCCCAAACTTCCGCACATACGCGGGTCAGAGCAGCGGTCAGGGTGGTTTTACCGTGGTCAACGTGACCGATGGTGCCCACGTTCACGTGGGGCTTGGAACGTTCAAACTTTTCTTTTGCCATTGCAGCCTCCTATATATAGGCGAGCCGATAACGGCACCACCCACGTCCAGAACATGCACATCCGACCCGGAAAATCCGACCCCGGACACAAACAACCGCAAGAGCTTTCACTCTTGCGGTCATATAAAATGGAGCTCATGGGCGGATTTGAACCGCCGACCTCACCCTTACCAAGGGTGTGCTCTACCCCTGAGCTACATGAGCTAAAATCTTGCCGATAACGGCATCTTAAAATGTTGCACCCTGGAGAGCATTCCAACCAACCCCAAAACTTGGAGCGGGCAGCGGGGATCGAACCCGCATCATCAGCTTGGAAGGCTGAGGTTCTACCATTGAACTATGCCCGCTTTCGGGACCTCCATGCGAAACCATTCGATTTCGCGCAACACCCTAAGGTGTAATATGGTGCAGGGGGGTGGATTCGAACCACCGAAGCTTTCGCGTCAGATTTACAGTCTGATCCCTTTGGCCACTCGGGAACCCCTGCTCAAAGCGGTGTGCATTGTCTACACATCTCGCTGCGCTGTCAACAATTTTTCTTTAAATTTCACATACTTAGCAGCGAAACCTAATTTTGACAGCAACGGGATGAAAATGGAGCTGGCGAGAGGAGTCGAACCCCCGACCGGCTGATTACAAGTCAGCTGCTCTACCAACTGAGCTACGCCAGCCCTATCCCGTTCATTGCCGAAGTTGTTAAGTCACCCTCGTCAATGGAGGCGGGATTCTATGGGAACTTATCTCGACACGCAACACCCTTTTTGCAGATAAATCATATTTTTTATGTCGCCTATTCCAACTTGTTGAAAAAAACAGCGATTCGAGACGCCACCTGATGGTTTTCTGATAAATCTGCTTTTTTGTTAGCCAAGCACTTCAGAACAAAGATTTGGGCGCCGATCCAGATCCGGGTATTCACTTTGCAGTTGTCGCCAAAATTCTTCTGCAAGACTTTCTGTGCTGCCAGGGGGCATAACTATCCACCGCTCCATATAGGTTTGCGGCTCCTCCTTGAACTGCGCGGTAACCCCCCTCTCCTTCAAAACGCTGGTATGGGACTCAGCTCGGGCTCGCTCACTGAAAATCCCAAATGAAATGCCATTTTCCAATGCGCCTTTGGGAATGACATAGCTGTCGATCCCCTGAGACTGTAGTTCACGCAAGCGGTTGTAGGCCTCCCGCCTCGAACTCAGTGGCGGCAGATATACCCAGTAGCGCATCTGCCCCTGCATTTCTATATCACGCAGCTCGGCTTTAACCTGAAGGGACCGGATTCGCTGCAAGAGATCCTCGCCCTGGTACTCCTCCGCGAAAGGCCCCAACAGCGTACAAAGCTGCTCAACCTCAAAGGACTCCTTGCTCAGTGCCCCGGCCTTCTCTGGAGCAGGCAGCTCTTCAGGGGATATTTCGCTAACGAGGGTAATTTTCTTTCCCTCCGACTCGTGAGGGATCGGGCTCTTGCCGCTACTTAACTGCGGAGACGGCGCTACCAACATATACCAGGCAAAAAGCACAGCGTTCAGGGCGACTAAAGAAAGGGCTATCCAGCGCATAACAGAGTAAATTTTTATGGATTACTAAGGGCCAACCCATCCATCACCAAATCGGGAACCAGGCGATGTTCGTGCTGGTAAACTGCGGAGAGCAACTGCGCATCTCCACCGGTTAACCACAATAAAGGGGGGGAACCGGAGTGGACCTGCAATTCTTCCATTGCTCGATCAACCGCACCCAACACCATCAGCAAGAGGCCACGGTTTATCGCCTCATTGGTATTGCGTCCCGCGCCCAATGTTTTTGTCAGGGCCAGTGCCTCACGACTCTTTGCTGCATGAGTATCGACACTGAGAACGCGATTCATCAATCCGAAACCGGGAACGATATATCCCCCAATGTGGCGCCCGCTATTGTCCAGCAAATCTAAGGTGACCGCACTGCCGCAATCCACAATTAATGATGCTCGGGGAGATTGCTGGTAGGCCGCCAACATTGCCAGCCACCGATCCACCCCCAGGGCGGAGTGGTCTTCATACCCACAGATAACGCCGGCACATTGGGGCGCTACTGCCGAGAATTCAGCCTCCAGTGTGAACAGGTCTCGGGCCACCTGACTCAAGAATTCAGCAACAACGGGACCGGCGACATTCACTACCCGAAAACGGTAGGGGGTTAAGTCTGCCCAACCCTCAGGCAAAACCTGCTGGCGCAACTGCCCAGTTTCGATATCACCACGGGCTATCACCTCGCCTTCGACCAGGTAGCGCCACTTACCCCGTGTATTGCCGACATCCAGCTCTAGAATCACACCTGCCCCCGCAACGAGATTTCCCCCCCATGAAATGACTTTTGCCCTTTATCAGTGTCGAGTAACAAGGCTCCTTTTTCATCGACACCGGCCGCAACACCTTCCCAGCTCAAATTACCTGACCGCAACTGAACTGGCTGCCCGGCAAACTGGTCTAGGGTTGACCACGATTCCCGGTAAGCGGCGAAGCCCCCTTCCGGGTAAGTTTCCAGCATCGGTAACAGCTCGCTGAGTATCGCCGCAGTTAATTCACTGCGGCCAATACCAGGACGGACTTGCTGGAGATCTGCCCATGGTTGATCAATCTCCTCAGCTGTCTTTGCATTGAGACCATTATTCAACCCGATACCGATAACCACTGAACAGCGATCGGTTAAATCCCCTTTTAGCTCAAGTAATACACCGGCCAATTTACGGCCCTGGCACCACACATCATTTGGCCACTTCAGGCGCACGCCCGGTACAGAAAAACGCTCGAGCGCTTTTGCCACAGCAACACCGACGGCAAGACTCAACCCCTCCAGGCTTAGTACACCACCATTAAACTCCCAGCCCACTGAGAGGCTGATACTTGTGGCATACGGGCTGACCCAATTGCGACCACGGCGACCCCGACCGGCACTTTGCCGCTCGGCGAGAATCGCTACAGCATGCCCCTTACCTTCTTCAAAACGTTCCAGTAACAGCGAGTTCGTTGAACTCAATTCATCAAAAACCCGCAACTCGCGCAGTAGCGCTCGGGCTGAATCATCCAGCTGAGCGGTAACAGTCTGCGCAGATAGCAAGTCGAGACCTCCCGGCAAGCGATAACCTCGCCCCTTAACAGACTCAAGCGTCAGGCCGTAGCTCTCGAGCTTTTGTAGTTGTTTCCAAACAGCGGCTCGGCTGACACCAAGCGCATTCCCGAGGGATTCTCCCGAGTGTATTTCCCCATCCGCCAGCAGCTCCAGCACCGGGCGAAGCTGTTCTAATGGTGTTTTTGCGGCGACGTCCTGCAATTTGTTCAACCTTTTACATAATGGCGGCCATAGCGATGCCCGAGGCTCGTCAGGACTTCATAACCGATAGTCCCGGCATACCCAGCGACCTCATCCACCGTAAGCTGGTCATTGAGAATCTCGATCGACTGAAGGGAGTCCCGCTCCTCTTCGCTGAGACCCGAAATATCGAAAGTGGTAGAGTCCATTGATATACGCCCGACAATTGGCAGAGGGCGGCCGTGCCCCCATCCGCGCCCCCGCCCCCCTTGGGCTCGTATAATGCCATCGGCATATCCACCCCGAGCTACCGCAAGCCAACTATCTCCGGGAACTTCCTGGGTCGCACCATACCCCACAGACCGGGACTGACTGACATAGCGCTTTTGGACAATTGGCAAGCCCAAAGTCACCGTTGGACGCATCGGGTTTTCAGCCTCAGGGACAGGGTTAAGGCCGTATAGTGCGGAGCCCGGTCGGGCAATATCAAAGTGATAGTCCTCACCCAAAAAGATGCCGGATGAGTTCGCAAGGCTGAGCTGAATATCCGGGCACAGTTCCCGCAAGCGATCGCCCGCGGTCTTAAACTCGTTCAACTGAAGCTTGTTATGCGGATGCTGGGGCTGATCTGCACAGGCAAGATGACTGAAGAACATCCGAACATCGGCGGACTCCAAGAGAGGGCGGTCCTTGAGCAGCAATTCGAACTCATCTGGGGTCAATCCCAGCCGAGTCATGCCGGTATCAATTTTTACGGCGCAAGGGGCCTCCAACTGAGCTTTCTCGCAGATTTCAACCCAGCTCTTCAATTGATCCAGAGTAAACAATGTGGGGATCAAACCCGCGCGAGCGCACTCTAGTTCAGCACCAGGCCTGACACCGGTAAAAATGACTATATTCACATCGTTGCCGAGGTCACTGCGCAAGCGCTCCCCCTCGACTTGGGTGGCCACAAAGAAATCGCGGCATCCCTGAGCGTATAGCGCCGGTGCAACATGAGCCATTCCCAAGCCGTAAGCATCCGCTTTAACCACAGCACCGCACCGGGTGCCGGCTTTCAAGCGATTAGCCAGATCCTGATAGTTATCTGCTATAGACCTCAGGTTGATACTTAATAACCCTTCACGAAAGTCACTCATACCAGTACAACTCTCTAAATCAGTAAGCTAGGTAGCTCCGAGCAGACTCTCTCGCTGCAGCGCTCGGGCACCGCCTAATATACACCCAACAACCAACAAAAGGCTGACCAGTGAGCCAGCGATCATTAGTGATATGGAGACCGTATCCCCAACCAGTAGAGCCTTAAACCACTGCTGTTGCGCGACCAGCGGGACCAACTGCCAGACAGGTTCCTCTAGCTCTATGGATGACATATCCAATATTAACAACATAGTGACAGGTAAAATCTGCAATATACTCAATTGAGTTTGAGCATCTTTAAATGACTGGGAACGCAACGCTAACAATATTTGCAGTACAGCAACCAATAGAGCCAATGGCAGCAGGGCAAGCGCCATAGCGACCATTCCACTTAGCGTAGTTGCATGTTGTATCCCCATTTCAGCCAAGGGCAAAAATGGAAAAACAGCCATTAGCGAAACTAACGCAAGAATAGAAGATAACCAACTGATACTGGCTACAGCGA
Source organism: Microbulbifer maximicatervae (SeqCode) (assembly GCF_052468155.1). Classification (NCBI taxonomy): domain Bacteria; kingdom Pseudomonadati; phylum Pseudomonadota; class Gammaproteobacteria; order Cellvibrionales; family Microbulbiferaceae; genus Microbulbifer; species Microbulbifer maximicatervae (SeqCode). The sequence goes on along the minus strand of NZ_CP174335.1, from coordinate 1,799,148 downwards.
GCACCTTGGCCAGGACCACCTGCCAGGCGGCCAGAGGTTGTTGCAGCAATACCTCAAAACTCATTCTCTCCCGCTCACCGGCAGAGGCATCAATGGACGAGGACAAGCAACCTATAAACAGCGTCATTATCAGGAGTGCCGGTATTGAACCAACAATCCAGGCACTGCGGGTAGAGGGGGTACTGACATCCCTGACCTGTACTTGCCAGGGTGCCATTGTTTTTAGTGGGACTCCCCTAGCGACCATTCTTTGTTGAATAACGAGCTGTTGTAGCTCACCCAGCTTTTGTTGAACATGGCTCGCGCCTTGCCCGCTGAAACGATCGGAGCTATCAACATACAAATAAATCTTGGGGCTGCGGAAATTGCGATAATCGGTAGAAAAGCCTTCGTCAATTTTCACAACTGCATCGTAACCTTCATCAAGTAAAGCCATCGGGTCCCCTTCTGACAGGCTATCCAGTTCCACCCGCCCTTTACTCAGCTGCTGCTCCAATACTGGTAAATCCTGACCGCCTAACAACGCTAGCTGAAATGTCCTCTCTCCTTGGGACTTAAACATAAACAGAGTCATTGATGCGATCATTCCGGGAAATAAAATGGCAAAAAACAACGATAAATACAGTGCTCGCCGGTCACGCCAAACCTCTAATAACTCCTTTTTCAAAAGAGCAGACATGGCGGGAGTAAATAATAGGTTTAAAAATTTCATGCCATCACCTCCCCTTTAACCCCGTAAGCCAGAGTGACAAAACTATCTTCCAGGTTTTTACAGCCTGTGCGCTCTACAAGCTCATCTGGGGTACCACTGTCGACAATAGCACCGTTAGCCATCACCAACACTCTATCTGACAACTCAGTGACTTCAGCCATAATATGGCTGGAAAATAAAATGGCTACGCCCTCAGAGCGCAACCGCAGAAGTGTTTTCCGCAGCAGTCTCGCTGCAAGGACATCAAGACCGCGAGTCGGTTCATCTAGTATCAAATGCGTAGGCCGGTGGACTAGTGCCCGCGCCAGCGACACTTTCATTCTCTCCCCCTGGGAAAAGCCTTTTGTCCGACGTTGCCACAAATCTTCTAATTCCAGCTCTTCTCGAACAGAATTCAATGCGCGCTTAAGCTCTGCCCCAAATAATCCTTGCGCACTGGCAAAAAATGATAAGTACTCCGCTACAGTAAGTCGTTCATACAAGCCTTCACGATCGCCGACAACGCCCAATTGCCGCTTTATTTCTAATGGCTTTTCGGCCACATTAAGCCCACTAACAAATACTGTACCTTCATCCGGTTTTACCAACCCCGCTATAATTCTCAGGCAAGTAGTTTTACCGGCTCCATTAGCCCCCAGCAAAGCGGTTATTTGGCCATCAGGTATATTGAAGTTCAGGTCTTTGAGTACTTTCTTTCCAGAGAATTGCTTGTGAATAGATTTAACAGCAATCATTTGTTATCCCCTTGGCTCGATAGCAACTCACTGGATACCGCTTTATCAATTTCAGGTCCAAAAGCACCCGCCATAAAAGGTGGTCTTTGAATATCCGCAATACAATCACTATCTAAAGAAGCAAGTGGAGATTTTAGAAAATCATCTATTAGCTTTGGTATACAACCGCGCATACTATTGATATGCCCACCACCTGGAACCACTACCTGTGTTAATTCTGAAAGATACCCCAAGCTTTGTTCAGCATAATAATGTGGGGTAATAGGGTCAGCCTCCCCGGAAATAATTAACACAGGATGATTTCTTTCTTCCGGGACTTCGTAAGTGATAGGAGATACGGGCCACACCTTGCAACCCTCAGCAAAAATCTCAAAAAAAGCATCACCTAAAAAGCTATTGCGAATATCTGCAGCCAGCTCTTCCTCTGTAGTGCGATTTAACTCTTCAGCGCAAGCAACTGATAAGGTGAGCCCCATAGACATACTTCCATCATCAGATAAAAGTCCAGCCAATCCCGATAGCGGCAAATAATTACCTTCCTCAGCCTGGCTAATAGCGTATGGTAACTGCGCTGCCATTTCAGGTGTGTAGAGCGCGGTCCTTATCAGGTTTTGTATGAAGCTCCGGGGAACACTTGTTTCCATTGTGCGACCAGAGTGGGGGTCCGGGAAATTCGATGCTCTTCCATCCCAGTCCCTAAGCAAGCTATCCAGGTCAGATCTCCAATCGCCAAATTCGGAGCACACCGGATCCTGACTGCAGTCTTTCTCCAATTTTAGCAGCGCCTTTTCAGCAGCTTGCGCAGTAAGAAAAACTTTTGAATCAATCGGGGCTACGGCATCCAGGATCAGGACACTCAAACTTTCGGGATACCATTGCTGGTAAAGAAGCGCTGTGCGAGTTCCCCAAGAACCTCCCCACAAAGCAATTTTTTTATGCCTCAACTGGAGGCGCACTTCCTCCAGATCATCAACCGCTTGACGGCTATGCAGGGCTTTCGCAAAGGAAGAGTTTTCAAGGTAGCAAGTTGAGAATTGATCGGTGACCGCCTCCAGATCCATATGGACTTCTCCGTCGATCCCACAATCAAATGCAGCCGAGTAACCCGAGCCGCGCCTATCGACAAGAACGATCGCCCTACTCTGATTGACTTTATATAAGGCATTTAGAATTGGGGTCAGATAACTGGCTGCCTGGCCGGGGCCACCGGCCAGTAAATAAAGTGGCTCCAGTCCAATGTCATTAACTGCTGGGGCTATCGTTACCGCTAGATCTACTGCAGCTTCTCCTTCACCAACCGGTATCTTTGTACAGTGCAGAGCATGGCTCCAGCCGTCCAGGTAGCAGGGCGAGAAGTTACTCTCTTCTCTCTCCTCTGCAACTGCTGGAGATAGCCCTATAAACAAGCCGATCGCGAAGATCGCAAACCTCTGTATCCAAACCACTGACAACTCCCTATCCATCTAATTTATCCCAGCCAGTGTATCGAACCATTTTCAACATGTCGCCATTCAACAAAAGACAGATAATTGCATTTGCATTAGCACCCACCCCTGCACAGTGGTATGGTTTCTTATTTACTTGCCCATGATTGCACCCATGAGCTTTTCAGACCGAGAAAAACACCTAATCCGAGCCGCCTTTGCCTGGGGCCAAATCACACAACAGGAAGGCTATACACTTTCTGATCTTGAAATTGAAAAATCGGTTCTCTTCCGACGATTACTTGGCGGCCGGCCGCCATTGGCATTCCCGCCGCCATTGCGTCACGGATTTCCCTGGTATGACGTTATTGAAGGGCGTAGCGAACACTTAGTGAGTGCGTCCGAAGCCTCACCTGAATGCAGCATCATTGCTCCGGGCTGCAAGCTCGGGGATACCTGCATTCTTATTGACGGCGCCTTTTGGCGCGTAGTCGAAACTGTTCGCGAGCACGAAGAATATATCGTTGAATGGGGCCAATACCCAATGCAGTGGCGCTTGAAAAAGCACTGGGAAGTAAACTATGAAATGACACAACAGCTTCATAGTTTTCGTAAAGATAACCCCAATGCCGAAGTCAGCTTTGACAACTATTTAAGCCAAAGGGAGTACCGGGAATTTCGCATAGACGATGATCAGACGGTATGGCTCTGTGAATGGCAATTAAGCCGCACCAGCCTCTCTGGTTGGGTATGGGTGGGGACAATACTACCTGTTCCCGGTTATCAGCTCATTCCAGTATTCGACGATGATCAAGGTCCGGTTATTCTCGGCGAGGATGGTAATTCCAATGGGCAGGCCTGGCTGCGTATTGAAGATGCCACGGATGAATACCGCTTCGTTAAACTATTGGGAACCTACGACTACCAGTCGCTAATTACTGCGAGCACCACTGAGCTGAAGACCTTTTTACAAGATCTACAGCAAGAAGAGTTAGCAGACATTGAAGTATTGGATTGGCACCAGAACAATGCCGCACGACGCTTTGCTCTCCCTGCCGAGCTAGTTCCACTGGAAGACCTCAGTTTGAATGATATGAACTTTGAGCTCGTTCCAGATAACGCCTTTGCTTGCTAGCCCACCCAAGCCCCACCTGGTGGGGCTTTTTTTATCCCCAAATTTTTCTTCTCTCGCATACTGGCGTACCAATCAGCCGCAGTAATCCACAGATTTATCGCTCATAACACTGTTAATAACTGATGTCCGTTTTATGGCGTCTTTGTTACCAACAGAAACCATGGATAGAGCTGTGTATAACTCTTGGATATCCCCGGCCAGCCCCGTGGTTGCTTGGCTCTATTGAAGGCGGGTAAAAAAGCAGCACTTTTTGCACGGATTTCCACAGCCAGAGGTTACTAACAGAAAGTCTGGATAGAGTTGTGCATAACTTTAATAAACGGGCTACAGGCCCCGTGGTTACAGGGGATTACTGCAGAGACTAAAAAATCACCGATATTTTTATGGGCTAATTTTAATTTTTGGCGGGAGTGGTATGGGTACTTTTCTGGTATTTACGAGGGTTATTTTTGTTGGATTATTTTTTGAGTGAACGCAAAGGCGTTTGCTACGGAGGTCGGTAAAGACCTATTTTTATAGGCTTTTTAGGAGAGCGTCTGTTTAAGGTACTCAGGTAATTTTAGCTTTTTCTTTTTTATTTACTGACTGACTTTTTAAGAGAAAGTGGAGCATTAAAGTTTTTCAGAATTACTTTTATTTTTTCTATTTAATTTTTACTAAGTATTTTCTACTTTCTCTCTCTTATTTTTTTAGCTTTTGTTTTTGTTTTTTTAAATATTTTCAGCCATAAAAAAAGGGCCACCCTATTGGGTGGCCCTTTTCGGATTAGAAGCCTGACGATGACCTACTCTCACATGGGGAAGCCCCACACTACCATCGGCGATGTTGCGTTTCACTTCTGAGTTCGGCAAGGGATCAGGTGGTTCCACAACTCTATTGTCGTCAGGCAAACTGGCTTGGGTTGGCATTGGTCTTATAAGCAAAGTGCTTGGCCTGCCGTGTTATCGCTGTTTGCCTTGGTCATTATTGACCGGCGATAACCCCAAATAAGTCGGTAAAACAATCTGTAGTAATACACCGCAAGGGATCGTATGTCTCTAACTCACAATCCGCTAGCTTAGCTAGTCGTTAGTAACCATCTCTGTTGTATGGTCAAGCCGCACGGGCAATTAGTACTGGTTAGCTCAACGCCTCACAACGCTTCCACACCCAGCCTATCAACGTGGTAGTCTTCCACGGCCCTTCAGGAGGCTCAAGGCCTCAGGGAGATCTTATCTTGAAGGAGGCTTCCCGCTTAGATGCTTTCAGCGGTTATCCCGTCCGAACATAGCTACCCGGCAATGCCACTGGCGTGACAACCGGAACACCAGAGGTTCGTTCACTCCGGTCCTCTCGTACTAGGAGCAACTCTTCTCAAATCTCCAACGCCCACGGCAGATAGGGACCGAACTGTCTCACGACGTTCTAAACCCAGCTCGCGTACCACTTTAAATGGCGAACAGCCATACCCTTGGGACCGGCTTCAGCCCCAGGATGTGATGAGCCGACATCGAGGTGCCAAACACCGCCGTCGATGTGAACTCTTGGGCGGTATCAGCCTGTTATCCCCGGAGTACCTTTTATCCGTTGAGCGATGGCCCTTCCATACAGAACCACCGGATCACTATGACCTACTTTCGTACCTGCTCGACATGTCTGTCTCGCAGTCAAGCGCACTTATACCATTATGCTCATTGCATGATTTCCGACCATGCTGAGTGCACCTTCGTACTCCTCCGTTACTCTTTGGGAGGAGACCGCCCCAGTCAAACTACCCACCATACACTGTCCTCGATCCGGATAACGGACCAGAGTTAGAACCTCAAACATACCAGGGTGGTATTTCAAGGACGGCTCCACAACAACTAGCGTCGCTGCTTCAAAGCCTCCCACCTATCCTACACAAATAGGCTCAAAGTTCAGTGCAAAGCTGTAGTAAAGGTTCACGGGGTCTTTCCGTCTAGCCGCGGGTACACTGCATCTTAACAGCGATTTCAATTTCACTGAGTCTCTGGTGGAGACAGCGTGGCCATCGTTACGCCATTCGTGCAGGTCGGAACTTACCCGACAAGGAATTTCGCTACCTTAGGACCGTTATAGTTACGGCCGCCGTTTACCGGGGCTTCGATCAAGAGCTTCGCCGAAGCTAACCCCATCAATTAACCTTCCGGCACCGGGCAGGCGTCACACCCTATACGTCCTCTTACGAGTTTGCAGAGTGCTATGTTTTTAATAAACAGTCGCAGCCACCTGGTCACTTCGACCGGCCTCAGCTTAGGGAGCAAGTCCCATCACCAAAACCGGCGTACCTTCTCCCGAAGTTACGGTACCATTTTGCCTAGTTCCTTCACCAGAGTTCTCTCAAGCGCCTTGGTATTCTCTACCTGACCACCTGTGTCGGTTTAGAGTACGATTCACTATTACCTGAAGCTTAGAAGTTTTTCCTGGAAGCAGGGCATCAACCACTTCACCCACTAAGTGGGCTTCGTCATCAGTTCTCAGCCTTAGGGACCCGGATTTGCCTAAGTCCCCAGCCTACAACCTTAAACATGGACAACCAATCGCCATGCTGGCCTAGCCTTCTCCGTCACTCCGTCGCAGTAATAGCGAGTACAGGAATATTAACCTGTTTCCCATCGACTACGGCTTTCGCCCTCGCCTTAG
>NZ_CP174335.1:1002500-1787500 GCF_052468155.1 Microbulbifer maximicatervae (SeqCode) | reverse complement strand
TTATTGGAGACAATGGCACTATTTTCCCCACAATCGAAATTGATAAATTGGGAAACCTGGCTTTTCAGCTTGTCTACCCAACCCGCAACAATATCGGGGGTATTCAAACTGCGCTCCTGAGCCTTAAAAGAAGGGTCACCAATCAGCCCCGTGGCACCGCCAACCAGTGCAATTGGTTTATGCCCTGCCGCCTGAAACCTCTTCAAGGTCAGCAACGGTACTAGACTGCCTATATGAAGGGAGTCTGCAGTGGGATCAAAACCGCAATACAGGGTTCGACTCTCCGACAAATGCTGCGTCAGTTCGCCGTCACCAGTCGCTTGATTAATTAATCCGCGACGGTCCAAGTCTTCAAGCAGTGTCATGTCGACCCCAGCCATGCTTTCCCCTCATATATAGGCTTGAAATTAGCGCCACCAAGCGGCGGCAAAATGCGCTGCAACATTACCGAAGTTTGCGGCAAATACAAGCGTGCAGCAGCCCAGTATCCGCACTAAAAACAAAATTCATGAGGAACCAAACCGTGCAAAGACGTGTCAATTATCTCGTGAACCAAGGCGGCTTTTTTGCTATAAAGCCCCTCCAATGCCTGTTTTTTAGACACTCAGTTTTTCAAGCGCAAATAACAACGACCGCCAGTACCATCCGCTAACGCCATGCAAAACCATCGTAAATCGAGTACAGGCCTCCGTATTGGCGGCTTACCCAAGCATTTTCCCCGCGTTCATGCGCTGACCGCTGGCATCGCAGCCTTTGTCCTTATGCTGGCCGTTCTGATTCCTTCACCGGAGATTTCCTCTAAGCGCACATCCCTACCCGTCAAACTTTCAGAGGTCACAAGCGACGACAGCACTGAAGCCAAACCTGCACTCACTTATACGCCGGCGGAGACCCCACTGCTTAACGTCAGTGTTGAGGCGGTCAAGTCGTTGAGTCTTGAAGTACGTAACGGGGATACTCTGTCAGACCTATTTCAACGTGCAAAAATCAGCGCCAAAGAGATGTACCAGCTTCTGGGTAGCGGCAAAGAGGCAAAACAGCTGGCACGTCTAACTCCGGGTGAAGAGCTGACCTTTCAAACAAATAATGATGGCCAGCTGCAGTCCCTGAAATTACAGCGGGACCGACTCAATCAAATTGAGTTTACTCGCACAAATGCAGATAAGTTTGAACACGCACTGATAACTCGCGAGCCCGACAGCCACCCGGCTTACCGACAGGCCCAGATCGATAGTTCCCTATTCCTGGCCGGCAGCGATGCTGGGCTGAGTGACAGCCTGATAATGGAGATGGCGGATGTATTCAGCTCCGATATCGACTTTGCCCTCGATATTCGCAAGGGCGACAACTTTAGTGTGATGTTCGAAGAGTTGTTCCTGGATGGGGAGAAAATTGGCAACGGTCCTATCCTGGCGGTCAGTTTTACCAACCAGGGAAGAACTTTTAGCGCTGTACGCTATGTGGATAACAGTGGTGATGCCAATTACTACACGCCTGAAGGCAAAAGTATGCGCAAGGCATTTATCCGCACACCGCTGGACATAGTCCGCATCAGCTCTCACTTCAACCCAAGCCGCCTGCACCCTGTATTCAAGTCACGCCGACCTCATAATGGCACCGACTATGCCGCTCCAAGAGGCACCCCCGTTTACTCTACTGGCGATGGTCGGGTTATCGCGTCCGGCTATAGCAAACCCAACGGCAACTACGTATTTATCCAGCACGGCGAACGGTATGTAACCCGCTATCTCCACCTAACCAAGCGCAAAGTCAAAAAGGGCCAGCGCGTTAAGCAGCGCCAGGTTATTGGCACTGTGGGGTCTACCGGTTATGCCACCGGCCCGCACTTGCACTACGAATTCCTGGTGGATGGCAGACATCGCAACCCCGCCACCATTGTGCGCAAATTGCCCAAGGCAAAGTCGGTACCGACTTCTGAGATGATCCGTTTTAAAAACCAGACCCAGCCACTTCTGGCGAAACTAGAAAACTTCCAGGGGCCGGCTTTGGCTCAACTGGATGAAGAAAGCCCCTAACAAGCGCCAACGAATATGCCCGATCTGTTTATCGGCCTGATGTCCGGCACCAGCGTTGACTCCATTGACGCGGTGCTGGTCGATTTTGGCGATGAAGAAAAAATAAACACCCGGATCCTGGCTGCGCTAGCCCACCCGATTCACAGCGGCCTGCGCGAGGCTATCCTCAGCCTCTGTGCCCCCGGCCCTTCAGAGTTGGATCGCGCTGGACAGTTAGACCGGCAACTGGGACAGGTTTTTGCCGAGGCCACCAATACCCTGCTAGCCCGAGCCGGTGTTGAGGGTCAGTCTGTTACCGCCATTGGCAGTCACGGCCAAACTGTACGCCACCGCCCCCCAGGCACAGTGACTTCTCCCTTTACTTTGCAACTCGGTGACCCCAACACCATCTCAGCACTGACGGGCATCTGCACCGTTGCGGATTTCCGTCGCCGGGATATCGCTCTCGGTGGTCAAGGAGCGCCTTTAATGCCGGCGTTTCACCAGGCCGCCTTCAAAACTGATGGAAGCCGTGCTGTGGTCAATATTGGGGGGATGGCCAATATCACTGAGCTGACGGCAGATGGCCAGGTTTACGGCTATGACACGGGTCCAGGTAATGCATTGCTCGACTACTGGGTGAACCTACACAAAAACCAGCCCTACGATAGAAATGGAGACTGGGCCGCGAGCGGTCGCGCCAATGCTGAACTTCTCAACCGCCTTCTTTCAGATCCCTATTTCTCCGCCGAGCCACCCAAGAGCACTGGCCGTGAAACTTTTAACCCCAGCTGGCTCGAACAGGCCTGCGCCGGTTTGGAAGTAGCGCCGGTAGATGTGCAGGCGACCCTGTCTGAAGTGACCGCAGCCAGTATCGCCGACGCCGTGCATAATTTTGCCGAAGGCGGCGAGTTGCTCACTTGCGGGGGCGGGGCAAAAAATAAGGACTTGGTTGCGCGATTACAGCGCCGCTTGCCCACCTGGTCTATTACTGACACGGGCAGTTACGGTATTGACGCAGACTGGCTCGAAGCCGTTGGATTTGCCTGGTTAGCCCGCCAGACATTGAGAGGGCTGCCCGGTAATTGCCCGGGAGTGACTGGCGCGCAGAAAGAGGCGGTTCTAGGGGCTATTTACCCGCCCTGATAATAGGGCGGGTTAGGATTTCTCAAATAGAGAAAGAGGAGCCGCAGCCACAGGTAGCGGACGCATTGGGATTTTGTACTACGAAGCGCGACCCCGAAAGGCCTTCTTCGTAATCAACATTGGCGCCAACCAGGTAGGGGTAGCTCATCGCATCCACCAAGACCTGAATACCATCCTTTTCTATGATGGCATCATCTTCGGCAACCAATTCATCAAAGGTAAAACCGTATTGGAAACCGGAACAGCCGCCTCCGGTCACGAAGACCCTGAGTTTCAACTCCGGGTTGCCCTCCTCTTCCAACAGGCTTTTTACCTTGGCCACAGCCTTGTCTGTGACCACGAGTGGCGCGGGAGAAAAGGATACAGCTTCTGACATAAGTCTCTCTCAACTCATCGGGACATTCACCGCTCGTATAAAAGTTATAACGAGTGCAGCCCCGGGGGCGTCATCTTGCTTAAACCCAGCAATTCAGTCAAGTATTAACCGGCAGGTAGGCCGGTACAACAAAGTACCAGCGCCAGCCAGTACTACCCGGACTTAAGAGGCTTCAATGACAGTTTCATCTTCGGAATAGCCGAGCATATGGGGCTCACCCGCGCTACTCAGGTCGGCACTGGATACCAGGGCACCGTTTACCTGGGCACCTTTCAGCATCTCGATCAGCTTATAGTGTACATTGCCTTCTACCATTGCCTTGGAAGCGAGTTCCAGGTGGCGCGCAGCAAACACATCCCCTTTCACATTGCCATTGATCACTACCTGAGGCACACGAATTTCACCCTCAATGATGCCGCCATCCACAATTTGCAGGCGCGCATCACTATCACTGTGAGCGGTAACATTGCCGCGCACCTTACCTTCGATGACCAGGTTGCCACGGAAGTGGATATCACCGCTGATCTCAGTCTGACGAGCGATCAAAGTCGTGTGGTTACTACCGGTATTGGCCATAGTTATCTGTTTCTCTTTTTTTCTTAACATAATCCCCAAAACCTCGTGCCTTTGGCACCTATGCTAACTTTCCTGTACTAACCAACCGTAGCGCTGCTCAATATTAAAGCCCTTGCGCCCAGAAGATTTAAGTGACAACTCCACACCTTCGGGCACAAATCCCTCCGGCAAGCGCAGCTCTCCCTCGATATTCTGAAAATATTTAAAACGCAGCTGAATCGACTCACTATCCACCTGCTCCGACAGTTCCTTCAGAGAGTAACTCTTCGGTTCCCCATCCTGACGGCCCACTACGGTAAATGTGGCCGTGCCTTTTACAACATCTCGACGCGCTGCGGACTGTTTGATCTGTAACTTGTACTGGTAACTTTTTGGATCGCCGGTCTGCGAGAGGATAAAGCGTCCAATGGACACCCCCTCACCCCCATCTTCAGGGGCCATGACGCCGCGATAGAAAGAAATTTCCTGCTTTAGCTCTGCGATCTGGCTCTCTTTCTGCACCAGTTCCGCACGTACCGACTCACTCGCCTGCTCACCGATAGTCAGCGACTGCTCTGCAGTGGCAACCCTCATTCGCAGGGATTCATTCTCACTCTGGAGCGCGGTAACACGATCGAGTACTTGAGTATGCTCCAGTGTCTTGCGATCGAGGCTCTGGCGCAGCTGATACTGTCCGGCAAAATAGGACCCCGCCGAGGTCACTAATACCAAAAAAACGACCCCCACTACGGCAATGACACCAGAGAAGGGTTTATGAGGCACCACTTTCATGCGGTACTGCTTGCTGCCTTTAACTTTGAGCACCATGAAATCTGCTAAGTCTTATCCGGGATTTATCGATTGTCGGGAAACACCCGATTCTAAGGCAGCAGTGCCGGGCTATCCAGGCCCAACGTCTCAGTTAAGCCAAACATAATATTCATATTCTGGATTGCCTGGGCGGACGCGCCTTTGGCCAGGTTATCAATGGCCGATAATACCAGTACCGTATCCCGCTCCTGGGGTTGCAATACCGAGATGCGGCACATATTGGTCCCTCTAACCGTACGAGTCTGAGGGTGGCTGCCCGCCGGCATCACATCTACAAAAGGCTCATTTTTATAGCGGTTTTCAAAGATCTGTTGAAGCTCATCGGCATCAACCTTCCCCACTGAGCGGGCAAATAAAGTAGCGTGGATACCGCGAATCATGGGAAGTAAATGCGGTACAAAAGTCACCTGCGCGGGAGAGGATTCAGTGGCCTGCACTCGACGAAGCCCCTGTTCAATCTCGGGTAAATGACGGTGCCCGGCGGCAGAATATGCGCGGAAGTTGTCGCTATTCTCAGCCATAATCAAGTCGGTCTTACCCTGTCGCCCCGCTCCACTGATACCACTGGCCGCACTGGCGATCAGCTCACCAGGTTCTACCAGGCCCTTTTCCAAAAGCGGTATCCATCCCAATTGAATCGCGGTGGGATAACAGCCCGGGCAGGCTATCAACTGCGCATTGGCAATCTGTTCCCGATTAACTTCTGGCAAACCATAAACAGCGCTTTGAGCTAATTCCGGAGCGGCGTGGGCTTGGCCATACCACTGCTCCCAGGTAGGTATATCTTTCAAACGGAAATCGGCGGACAAATCGATCACTCGAACTCCGCGTTCAATAAGTGCCGGTACTTGGGCCTGGGCAACGCCATGAGGTGTAGCGAAGAATACAACGTCACAATCCGCCAGCTGTTCGAGATCGGGGCTACAGAAAGACAGCTGCGAGTGCCCTCTCAGGCTAGGGAAAAGCTCGGCAACCGGGGTACCATTCAACGAACGGGAGGTGATTGCGGTAACTTCCGCTTGTGGATGTGTTGAGAGAAGCCGAAGTAATTCCACCCCTGTATAGCCGGTGCCCCCGACAATCGCTACTTTTATCACCTTGCTAAAATCTCCGGTATATCCGCCAACTGAGACGATAATCGTAAAACCAGACAGGCACTCTACCACAAGCCCCAGCATTTTAAGGATGTGCGGTGTCACAGCCCCCAAGGAACTCACTAAAAAAGTCATTTTCGCGTTATTTAGTCAGGCCTGGCAGCCTCGAAAATATGCGCTTACAGCTTTCCTCCAAAGACGCGCTGGCGCCTTTGCTGGGAATGGCCCTGATCACCGGCATCCTGGCCGGAGGGGTAACTGTACTTTTTCGGCTGGCGATGGAGTGGCCGACCGCGCTGTTTTTATCAATCCCACAAAATTACGAATCCCTTCCTCCATTCTGGCGCTTCGCATTGCCAGTCATCGGCTCTCTGGCAGTGGGATGTATCTATTTATTTCTAAATCCCAGACGCCGCCAGGTGGGAGTGGTCCATGTCCTGGACCGGCTCTACAACCACCAGGGGCAAATGCCAATGCAAAATGCCCTGCTACAGTTTTTTGCCGGCGCAATAATTTTAATTAGCGGCCACTCGGTGGGGCGGGAAGGCCCAGCTGTACACTTGGGAGCAGCCAGTGGCAGCTGGTTAGCCAGGGCGCTGAAGCTCCCCAATAATTCCGGTCGCAACCTACTGGGGTGTGGTGTAGCCGCAGCAATTGCGGCCTCCTTTAATACCCCGCTGGCGGGCGTGGTATTCGCGATGGAAGTCGTGATGCTGGAATATACTGTGGCAGGTTTTTTACCGATAATTCTCGCGGCTGTTGCCGGTAGCACCATCACCCAGCTGACTTTCGGTAGCCAGCCGGACTTTAATGTACCCGCGATTCAACTCAACTCCCTTGCCGAGCTGCCGCTACTTTTTGTGTGCGCACTGGTTATTGGGGTTCTCGCCGGATTATTTATCCGCTCCCAGCGTATTTTGATTCCCCAGCAACGTTACTCCCCACTTCTTCGATTTCTCTTGGTTGGCCTTGTTACTGGCACCTTGGGTATCTGGGTACCGGAAATCCTGGGCGGTGGATATGACACCTTGCAGGTGGCAATGCTGGGGGAGTTGGGGGTCGCGACACTCATTGCTATTGTCGCCGCGAAGTTAGTCGCAACCGCTTTGGGGGCAGGGCTCGGAATTCCCGGTGGGGTAATAGGCCCCAGCCTGATTATCGGTGCCTGTATCGGTGGTATTGCCGGTGGCCTGGCTAACTTGTGGCTGGGTGAGCACACAGCGAGCCCTGGCTTTTATGCCATGGTGGGTATGGCAGCAATGATGGCTGCCATGCTCAATGCACCTCTAGCTGCGCTACTCGCTATCTTGGAACTTACCTATAACCCACATATTTTATTCCCTGGAATGATGATGATCGTGGTGGCCACATTAGTAAGCCGCCAACTCTTTTCCACTATCGGTCTCTATCATGAAACGCTGCGCGCCCTGAATAAAGCGGGAATGCCAAGTTGGCGACAGCAAATGCTGAGCAGTGTCGGAGTTGCCAGCGAAATGAATCAGAGCTTTGTTGTGACTCCTAGGGAAATTACCCGCGCTGCGGCAAAAGAATTAATTAATCAACACCCCGAGTGGATTCTTATCGATTTACCCAAGGAGCCGGCACCGCAACTACTGCGTGCAGCAGACTTGGCAACTTTTCTTCGCGGTGGTGCGAATGAGGCGGTCGAGAGCGAAAAACAGGCTTCCTCCGCATCAGATAAATTACTAGACCCGGGAGAAATGATCGATTTATTAAGACTACCCGGTGAACGCAAACAGCTGGCGTCCCTAAGTTGGCGAGCGACAATGCTGGAGGCCTCGCAAAAGCTGGAGAGAAGTGGCGCGGATGGCCTGTATATCTGCCGTCATAAAAGCGGCTCGCTGGACAATCGCACGGCGGGCATTATTCTGCCGCTACAAATTAACAACTTTTACCGGAAGTAATTTTTCTTCCCGTTTCTTTTAAGGGGACTTTCAATGCTGTGGATCAAGGCTTTTCACATTATTGCGATGGTGTGCTGGTTTGCCGCACTTTTTTATCTGCCTCGACTGTTTGTCTACCATGTCGATGCCACTGATGCCGTTAGCCGCGACCGCTTCTGTATTATGGAACGCCGCCTTTATCGCGGTATTGCCATTCCCTCCATGCTGGCTACCGTTGCCTTGGGCATCTGGCTCTACAGCTTGAACCCGGCCTACTACACCTCCGCCGGCTGGATGCACGCAAAACTGACTTTTGTTGTGCTCCTCCTGGGCTATCACCATATCTGTGGCGCCTATGTTCGCAAGTTTGCCCGGGGAACCGTTACCCGCAGCCGCCGCTACTTCCTAATATTTAATGAGTTCCCAGCAGTTGCACTTGTCGCCATCGTCATTTTGGTTGTCGTAAAGCCATTTTAATTTGGCGCGTATTCATTCCTTGTCAAAGGCGCTCAGCAACTAGAATTAGGCGCACAGCTAATGGCCGTCATGTAGAGCACTTATGGATACACCTCAGCCCGTTATTCTGACCGTTACTCACCACGATCCCAGCGGCAGCGCCGGAATTGCCGCAGATACTGAGACAGCGGTCAGTCTCGGCTGCCATGCGGCCTCGGCAGTTACCGCCATCAGCGTGTGTAACACCGGTGAATTGCTGGGTGTCGCCCCAGTCGACGACAGCCTGCTAATTGAACAAACCCGGGCCGTTCTGGAAGACATGCCGATCGCCGCGATCAAGGTCGGCTACCTGGGCTCTGTGGAGAATGTGCGCGCGCTTCACAGCGTACTCCACGACTACCCGGATATTCCCGTCGTTATCGACCCCGATGCCACACTGGCCGACAAAGATAGCGTACTCGCCCCACCTCTGTGGGAGGCTATGGTGTCGCTGTTGTTGCCCAAGGCGACCATGGTGTGCCCCAACCGCAGGGAAGCTCGCGCCATGGCTGTGGAGGCCGATGTCCTCGATGCCATGGCCCAGGAAATCCTCGAATCCGGCTGTCGCTACCTGTTGCTGACTGGCGTGCCCCACGAGCAACAATTGCAGAACCGGCTCTACGATGAGCGCGGCCTGATGCGGGAGTTCAAGTGGGAGCGCTTGCAGCCAGCGGCCTATGGCGTCTGCGGCACCCTCGCTACTGCCATTGCCTGCCATATCGCCCACGGGCTGACCATTATCGAAGCGGTTACCCGCAGTCAGCAGTACGCCTGGAGTGCGATCAAAGACAGCCGGCGCCTGGGCATGGGAAGACCGATCCCCAACCGGCTGTTCTGGTGCGAACGCTAAACCTGGAGCTGCTGACACAAATTTCGCCCCTGCCCCGATCAGTCTCACCGTTCCCGTGGCGGTGAGATCTTCTGTCTACACAGTCTGTGACCGGTCGTCGCCAATCTACACATTGTCCTCAGGCGCCACCCCCGCGATAATGCTCCCCAGGCCCTTTATGCAGAACCTGAATTAAGTTTATGAGTAAATCCGAGCAGCTTTTCGCAGAAGCACAGCAGTATATTCCCGGCGGCGTTAACTCTCCGGTACGGGCTTTTCGCGCAGTCGGCGGTACCCCGGTGTTTATCCGCCGTGCCGAGGGCGCCTACCTCTACGATGCAGACGAGAAACGCTACATCGACTACGTACAGTCCTGGGGCCCCATGGTGCTGGGCCACGCACACCCGGAAGTCATTGAAGCCGTGGTGGAACAGGCCCAATCGGGACTGAGCTTCGGTGCACCAACCGAACTGGAAACCGAACTGGCCGAAGAACTCTGCCGCCTGTGGCCGAACATGGACCTGGTGCGCTTCGTCAATTCCGGTACCGAAGCCACCATGAGCGCGATTCGCCTGGCCCGTGGATTTACCGGGCGCGACAAGATTGTGAAGTTCGAGGGCTGCTACCACGGCCACTCCGACTCCCTGCTGGTTAAGGCCGGCTCCGGGGCCCTGACCATGGGTGTACCCTCCTCTCCCGGCGTTCCCGCCGCCCTGGCAGATCACACCATCACCTTGAGCTATAACGATGCTGATAGTGTGCGCAGCTGCTTCGAAGAGCTGGGCGATCAAATCGCCTGTATCATCGTCGAGCCTGTTGCCGGCAATATGAACTGCATTCCGCCGGTACCCGGCTTCCTGGAAACCCTGCGCGAAGTTTGCGACCAGCACGGTGCCCTGTTGATTCTCGATGAGGTAATGACCGGCTTCCGGGTGAGCTTGACCGGGGCCCAGGGCTTCTACGGTATCGAAGCGGATATCACCACCCTTGGCAAAGTCATCGGCGGCGGTATGCCCGTTGGCGCCTTTGGCGGTAAACGCGAGATCATGGAGCAAATCGCACCCCTGGGGCCGGTTTACCAGGCGGGCACCCTGTCCGGTAACCCTGTGGCTATGGTCGCGGGCCTGGAGACCCTGCGCTTAGTGGAAGAACCCGCCTTCTACGAGCCTTTAATTGCCAAAACCGACCGTTTGGTGGAGGGCATCCTGACGGCCGGTAAAGCCGCAGGTATCCCAATTACCGCCAACAAGGCCGGCACCATGTTCGGCTTCTTCTTCACCGAAGAACCTAAAGTAACTAACTATCAACAGGTAATGGCCTGCGATAACGAGCGCTTTAACCGTTTCTTCCACGGCATGCTGGAAGAAGGTGTCTACCTGGCACCGGCCTCCTATGAGGCAGGGTTTATGTCCGCAGCTCATACCGATGAGGATATTGAGGCCACAATCACTGCCGCTGAACGCGTCTTCGCCCGTCTCGGCTAATTGCCCGCCTCTCTCCAGCACCCGCAGCCTGCGGGTGCTGCTTCTATACCCGTTTTACTTTACCCCCTCCAATAAAGCCCCAGTCGCTTCACCGCAAAGTTATTGCGCTGAAAAAAGCTAACAGCTAAAAATGTATACAAAATATAAAAGGTATACATTTTGAAAAGCTCACCGTTTTCAGATACCCGCTTGTCCGCCATCAGCGCAGGCTTTGTCGCCGTGCTGGTGGGAGTAGCCAGTTCCGCCGCCATAGTCTTTGAAGCCGCACGTGCAGCTGGCGCAAGTGAAGCAATGATCACCTCCTGGATTGGCGCCCTGGGCCTGGGGATGGGCATTACCTGTATTGCCTTCTCTTGGTATTACCGCGCCCCGGTAATCACTGCCTGGTCGACTCCAGGTGCTGCACTTTTGGCCACCAGTTTAAGTGGCATCCCCATTGTGCTTTTGCGTTTAGCGCCCTGTTAACACTCCTCGTGGGCTTGTCCGGAGCCTTTGAGCGAGTAGCGCGAATGGTGCCGGCACCGATTGCCAGCGCTATGCTCGCAGGCATACTTCTGCAATTTGGTCTTTCAGTATTTACTTCTCTGCAGGCACAACCGCTATTGGTCGGCATCATGTTACTGACCTATCTAGTCGGGCGCCGTTGGGCGCCTCGCTATGCCATTATTTTGGTACTAGCGGCTGGAGTGGCGACTTGCTGGAAGTTGCAACTCATTGCATCGGCCCAGATCGGCTGGCAAGCGGCACACCCTGTTTGGGTAACGCCAGAATTCCGCCTCTCCACTTTAATTGGCATTGGCCTTCCTCTTTTTATCGTCACTATGACCTCTCAGAACCTGCCCGGAGCGGCAACCCTGGCCGCCAGTGGCTACAGTAGAGTGCCTATATCTCCTGTTATTAGTGGCACCGGCCTCACCTCTTTATTGCTGACACCGTTTGGTGGCTTTGCATTTAATCTGGCGGCTATTACCGCTGCTATTTGCACCGGCCCGGAAGCCCATCCCAACCCCGACAAACGCTATACCGCCGGCATTGCCGCCGGTATTTTTTATCTGCTGGTGGGCCTCTGCGGCGCTAGCGTTGTAGCATTATTCAGCGCCTCTCCCCAGGCACTGATTGCCGGCCTCGCCGGCTTGGCACTGATTGGCGTCATTGGTAGCAGCCTGGCTGGAGCAACAGCCGAGGCCGACAGTCGCGAAGCCGGAATTATCACTTTTCTGATCAGTGCTTCCGGTATCAGCCTCTTTGGCATTAGCTCTGCCTTTTGGGGGCTGCTGGGAGGGCTGGTGTGTTACTGGTTTTTCAAGCGCAGGAATTAATAAACATCGATGGGCCTCTACGAAAAAATTAAGTCGGACTTGCAGCATGGGCGCTTCGCCGCCGGCCAGGTGCTAAAGCAAGCCGAACTGGCAGAGCTTTACGCCGTGAGCCGTATTCCGGTTAGGGACGCTCTACAAAGATTGAAAAATGAGGGCTGGTTAACCGGGCACGGGAAACGCGGCGTCGCAGTGCCGCAGTTTGACCCTATTGAAGTGGAAGACCTCTACCTGATGCGCGTGCGCTTGGAACCGCTGCTGCAATCCCTGGCACTGGAAAGCCTTAATGGAGAGATCCTGGGGCGGGCCAGAGATATTCTGGAATCCATGCAAGCCAAACCTGAACTCTCCGCCGAACAGATCGGAAAAATGAATTGGGAGTTCCATGCCTGTATTTACCGGGCAGCTGCAAGACCCACGCTATTTAGTACCGTCGAGCAACTGCACCGGCAATGTGAGCGCTATATCGGTTACCAATCCCACGGTCTGAATTACAAGGACACCAGTCAGGACGAGCACTTTGCAATACTCAATGCACTCCAAGAGGGAAACGGGGACCAAGCCGCCGCACTGCTGGCAAAACATATAGAAGCCGCCGGCAAACTATTGGTAAGGCACTTACATCAGCCCCATTTTTAAACCGCTTTCCCTCAGCAATCGAAAATCACCCTCTGCGGCAATTTGATATGATGGCTGCCAATTGCGGCTGCGGGGTTTCTGCGGCCCTATGGATAGCCGGAGTAATTTCCCGATGAGCCAAAGTTTCGGCCGTGGTGCCTACCCCAACACTCGCCTGCGTCGCCTGCGTGCAAAGGATTTTTCCCGTCGACTGGTGCGGGAAACCCAGTTGAGCAGTGACGACTTGATCCTGCCACTGTTTGTTATTGAGGGGCGTAACGAAACCCAAAAAGTCGCCTCAATGCCGGGTGTTGAACGCCTGAGCGTAGACCTGTTGGCCAAGAAAGCGAAGTCAGTTCGAGAGTTGGGAATCCCGGCCATAGCCCTGTTTCCAGTAGTCGACCCGTCGGCAAAGTCCGACTGCGCCAGTGCCGCCCACGACGCCGATGGCTTGGCACAAAGGGCTGTTCGCGAGCTGAAAAATGCGGTACCGGAATTGGGAGTTATCACCGACGTAGCCCTGGACCCCTTTACCAGCCACGGCCAGGACGGGCTGATGGACCACAGCGGTTATATCGTCAACGACGAAACCGTTGAGGTATTGGTACAGCAGGCCCTGTCACACGCTGCAGCCGGTGCCGATATGGTGGCCCCCTCGGATATGATGGATGGCCGTATCGGAGCCATTCGCGATGCTCTCGAAGGCGCGGGCCACAGCAATACCCTGATTATGTCCTACGCCGCTAAATATGCCTCCGCTTACTACGGCCCTTTCCGCGATGCAGTGGGCTCTGCCGGGAACTTGAAAGGTGGCAATAAAGCGAGCTACCAAATGGACCCCGCCAACACCGATGAGGCATTGCACGAGTGCGCCCTGGATCTGCAAGAGGGCGCGGATATGGTGATGGTGAAACCCGGTATGCCCTACCTGGATATAGTGCGTCGGGTAAAAGAAGAATTGCGGGTTCCCACTTTCGCCTATCAGGTGAGCGGGGAGTATGCGATGCACTGCGCCGCCTTTGAAAATGGCTGGCTGAAGCGAGAGGCAGTTATTCTGGAGTCCCTATTAGCCTTTAAGCGTGCCGGTGCCGACGGCATCCTCACCTATTTCGCCGAAGAAGCCGCACAGTTGCTGCAAGACTGATAGCCGGCGATAAAGCGCGCGATTCAATCGCGCGCTACCTTCCTTAGGGCCACTGATCTTCCAGGTCAGGCCCCACCGGCTGGGCTTCCTCTACCGGTACGCTGTGAGCCCTCCCGCCAAAAGTATTATCTCTTGGCAGCTCCAGGGGCTCCTCTTCATAACCGGAGCCATACTCGGGATCTACACCAAACTCTTCCGCATCGTCACCTCGAAGTTGCTCCTGCAATTGTTGGCGGCGCTGATCGCGCATCTGCTGCTCACTGGTATCCACCCCCCAACCGGGACTCATCTCCTCTCTGGGAGCCGCTTCGTCGCGACCATTGCCAAATAGATTGCGGAACCAGCGCCAGCGATTCTGCCCCCGACATTCCGGCGCCGGTTGCAGCTGGCTCTCGTAGGAGAAAGGAATCTCATAACCACCGCGACAGTAATCCGGGTCCATTAACTGCCCCCGGGAGTTCACTGACTTAAGCTCCACTCCTCGGGGCATCTCTGCCGGTCCGTGTTGATGGGGCAGCTTGCGCATAATCTCCGTCCAGATCGGCAGTGCGCCGGTAGAGCCAGTTAGGCGCGTGCGCTCATTGTCGTCGCGCCCGAGCCAGACTACGGCGGTTACTTCCGGGGAGAAGCCCGCAAACCAACTATCGCGGTTATTGTTAGTGGTTCCGGTTTTCCCCGCAAAGGCGATGCTACTTGGCAAGCGCTTGGCGGAGCGGCGTCCGGTACCCTCACGCATGGCCTGCTCCAGCCCCCAGCGCAACAGGTAAGCTGGAACGGGGTCGACACCGCGATTAGCCTTGCGGCGGAAGTGCTGTACACGGCCGCCCTGGGCATCGGAAACCGCCAGCAGTGTGCGCGGCTGTACCGTCTCACCATTGTTCGCGATGGTCTGATACATACCGGCAACTTCGAACGGGGTCATCTCCACAGCACCAAGCAACATTGCCGGCACTCGGGGGAGCCTGGATTCAACACCCAGGCGGCGAATCGTCTGGCGCACATTCTGCAGGCCGAGATCCAATCCCAAATGGGCCGTCGCCAGGTTATAGGACTTGGCCAGAGCGATATAAAGCGGTATCTGTCCATGAGCGCGCTTATCGAAGTTCTGCGGCATCCATACATCACCATCCGCCTCTTCAATTCTCACCGGGGCGTCATCGATCAGGGTGGCCAGGTTGTATTCTTCCGGTCGCTCTAGAGCAGTGAGAAACACAGCCGGCTTAATCAGGGAGCCCACCTGGCGGCGGGCTTCCAGCGCCCGGTTGAAACCTGGGTAGTCCGGGTTCCGATCTCCCACCATAGCCAGCACATTGCCGTTGCGATTATCCAACAATACTGTCGCGGCCTGGAGTGAATTGGCTTTGATCCCTCGGTCTTTCTCCAGCTGGCTAACGCCCTGACTAATGGACTCCTCCGCCAACTTCTGCACCGAAGGGGCCAAGGTGGTGTAAACCCGTAAACCCGAAGTGCGCAATTCCTCGTAGGAGTAGTAGGGACGCAATTCAATCAACAGCCGCTCAGTAAAGGCCGGGTAAGGATTCTGCGCACCGACACCACCCTTGACCACCCCCAGAGGCTTGGCGGAATACTTCTGGAACTCCTCCTGGGTAATCAGCCCCTGCTCCAGCATCAATTCCAGCACGGTATTGCGCCTTTGCAGTGCTCTTTCGGGATTGCGCCAGGGGTTGTAGTAAGACGCACCTTTCGCCAGCCCCACCAACAACGCTACCTGATGGGGTTCCAAGGTATCCAGGGGCTGCTGGAAATAGAATTCAGAGGCCAACCCAAAGCCATAAATACCTCTGGCACCCTGCTGACCCAACCACACTTCGTTGATGTATTCCTGCAGGATATAGCGCTTGTCGTAGTGCACCTCCATCAGGATGGCCATCAGGGCCTCGTTGAATTTACGCCTTAGGCTGGGCTTATGGTCAAAAAAGATATTTTTGACCAACTGCTGGGTAATTGTGGAGCCACCCTGTACCAATCGTCCGGCTTTTGCGTTGGCCACCATGGCCCGGGCAATACCGCGAGGGGAAACACCAAAGTGATTGAGGAAGTCCTGATCCTCAACAGCAATCAGGGTATTGGCTACCAAAGGAGGAATATCATCGAAACGCACTGGATTGCGGTCATCGCCTCCCCCCAGCAGGGAGCCGATATTAGCCGCATCCAGGCGGAATTCTGCCAGGCTTCGGCCATTGTCATCACGCAGGCCGCTGATTTGATCATTGCGCAGACGGAAGGAGACCACTGCAGCAGGCTGGCGGCCATTGGCATGGATAAAGTCCCGGCGCCAGACTTTGTAATTCATTCCGTCCTGAACCCAGGAACCAGGCTCACTCAGAGTGCCCTGCTTGCGGTAATTCAAGGCAGCAAATTCGGACTCCAACTCATCCGGATGCATTGCCATACCCTCGCGCAGCACCAGCGGACGAGCGTAGACTCGGGCGGGGAGTTGGTATTGACGGCTATCCAGTCGCTCGCGCAGCTGCACATCCAGGTAAGCCATATACGCTGCCAGCGCCAGGGAGCCCACCAGGGCTAAAAGCACTAGCAGCTTGAGCCAGCGATATCGTCGTTTGGGCTTTGACGCTCTGACGCGCCGGCGTTTCGTTGATGCCATATGAGGATTCAGTCCCGCTGCCAACTCAGTACATCAAGCGACTCATGAGACCTAACCAGCCCCAATCGAAGAGTCGAACGCAGGGTACCAGCAGGTGGCAGCTCCGCTGGTATCTTGCTGCCAGTGCCTTTCAGCACTGGCGGGCCCACTCAATTAGCGGGCTAAAATCCAGGCTTGGCAGTATCTATCACCTGGCGGTTTACGTGAAGGTGCTATTTACACCTGTGCGAGGATTGACCGCAGCAACCGCCTATAAGTTCACCAAGATGTAACAAGCGCCTATGTGAGGGTTTGCTGTCGCCAGCCCTCCCCAATGCCTTGCACTTGGCAAAATCACGTCCATAATGCGGCGGAAATGTAGACAATAAGCCCGAATAGGAATGATATGCAGCAATACGATCTCTACGGCATAGGTGCCGCCCTACTCGATACAGAAATCGAAGTGTCGGACCAGGATTTGAGCAGCCTTGGCGTGGAAAAGGGAATCATGACCCTGGTAGATGATGCCCGTCAGCAACAACTGGTAGACGACCTTCAAAACCATATGGTCACTGCCAAATTGGCCTGCGGTGGCTCCGGTGCCAATACAGTCATTGCTGCCAGCTATTTCGGTCTCCGCACCTTCTATTCGTGCAAAGTTGCCGCTGACGAGAATGGTGATTTCTACAGAAACAACCTTAACAGCGCCGGGGTCGACTACCCCGAAACACTGAAGCAAGCTGATGAGGGCACTACCGGCAAATGCCTGGTGCTTATCACCCCGGATGCCGAACGCAGTATGAACACCTATCTGGGAATGAGTGAACAGCTCTCAGTCGCTGAGCTGGATAGCGATGCACTGTCCGCCTCCAAGTGGGCCTATATCGAAGGCTACCTGGTCTCCTCTGAAACGGGTCGTGCCGCAGCGATCAAGCTTCGCGAAGAAGCCGAAGCCCACGGAGTTAAAACCGCTCTCAGCCTGTCTGACCCGGCTATGGTTCAGTTCTTCGGCGAAGGGCTGCGGGAAATGATTGGCGGCGGTGTGGATATGCTGTTCTGCAACCGGGATGAGGCTCTGGGCTTTACCGGTACCGACTCTGTGGAGGGCGCCGTTGAAGCGCTGCGCGATTACTGCCGCAGTTTCGCGATTACCCTGGGCGCCGATGGCGCACTGCTATGGGACGGCAACGACGTTCACCGCATAGAGAGCCCCGAAGTCCGCGCCATCGATACCAACGGCGCAGGCGATATGTTTGCCGGTGCTTTCCTCTACGGTATCAACCGCGAAATGAGTTTTACCGAAGCCGGCGAACTCGCTTGCCGCGCTGCCGCCCAGGTAGTGAGCCAATACGGCCCGCGACTAGAAGCCGAACAGCACTCCGAATTACTCGCACCGGTTGTTTAATAGCAATTGCCTAATAGCAGCTATCTATAGACACATGATTTCCAGGGGCCCCTAAGGCTTGGGCCCTCTGGAATGGTGGAGCATCCCCGGGTAGCTATCCAGCTCCGGCAACCCCGTCGCTGCGGAAATACCGAACCCCTGGGCATAGTCCACCCCCATCTGGCTCAATTTTTCCATTAACTCCGGGCTCTCTACATACTCGGCGATAGTGCTGATACCCATTCTCTTCGCCAAGTGATCAATAGTGCTTACCATTGCGCTATCAATTTCATCTTCTAGCATATTCCGCACAAAGCTTCCGTCGATTTTAAGAAAATCTACCGGCAGCTGGCGCAGATAAGCCAGGGAGGAAACACCGCGACCAAAGTCATCCAGGGCAAAGCTGCAACCGGCGGCTCTCAGCTTGTGGATAAATATCAGGGCTCGCTCGAGATTATTGATGGCGCTGGTTTCTGTAATTTCAAATTGAACCCGCGAAGGCGTTACACCGGCATCGGACAAAGACTGCAGCACAAAATCAGCAAAGGTCTCATCCCCCAGGCTGATACCGGAAATATTGACCGCATAATTAATTCCGCCCATCCCCAGGCGCTGCTCCTGGGCCATATAGTCAAAGACCCGGCGAATTACCCAACGGTCCACTTCCTCGATCAAGCCGTAGCGCTCTGCGGCTGGCAAAAATAGCCCCGGTGAAATCACTCCACCATCACGGCCGCGCATCCGCACCAGGATTTCATAGTGGTGGACATTGCGGTCCCCCTTTAGTGAAACCACTGGCTGTCGGTACAACATCAGGCGATCTTCCCGCAAAGCCGCGTGAATTTCCGCAACCCAGGTAGTCTCGCGACGCTTCTCCAATACCTTGCGGGAGTCGCCAAACAGCTTAACGCGATTTCTGCCCTGCTCCCGGGCACTGCAACAGGCATCATTGGCCGACGCCAGTAACTGACTGGCACTGGGGGTAAAGTGATCGACACCAACAACACCAATCGACACCGCGACCCGGTTGTCATTCCCCTCCCAGAAAAAACTGAAGTTCTGCACAGAGTCACGCAGCCGAGCCACCACACGACCACCCTCTTCCAGGGTGCAGTCGCGCAGTAGTATCGCAAACTCATCACTGCCCACCCGGGCAAACAGATCGTCGCTGGAGAGACAGCGCTTGATTAACTCCACCAACTGAACCAACAACTGGTCCCCGGCAACAAAGCCCAGGGTGTCGTTAATAACTTTGAATTGATAAACATCCAGGTAGAGCAATACATGGTGCTGGCGTTTATCGACACAGAGGCTGAGTTGGCTTTGCAGCTCACTCTCAAAGAATTGTCGGTTGGGCAGTCGGGTTAAGGCGTCGTGGCTACTCTGCCACATAAGGCGGGTGGAAACCCTGCGTGCGGCAGAGGTATCCCGCAACACCAAAACATAATTTTTAAGCACCCCCATATCCCAAAGAGCCATTACCTGCACGGTCACTTCAAGTGGGACATGCTCTTCCCCTGAGCGCTCAATACAGGCATTAAACTCTCTGGTTCTGGGCACTTCACCCAGGTCACTGGATGCGGGTAGTATCGGCTCTATCGCATCGCCCCGGCTATTGCACAGGCGTAAACCTTCACTGAGTGGCTGGCCGGGCAGCAGTCCAACCAGGTCGCCGGTCATTTCGTTGACCAGGGGGTTGGTGTAAACCACCGTGCCCGCAGCATCGGTGACAATGACACCATCGGCAACTTCACCGAGAGCCGCCTCCGCCGCCTGTAAACTGATCTGCTCACAGGGACGCAGCCCCTCTTCCAACTGGGCGAGGGGGCCGAGATAACTTGCCGCCTCTGGATTAAACAGCGTCACGGGAAAACTCACTCAAAACACAACAGAGCAAAGCGCAAACCTTTCCCGGCAGCGGGGAGGTGCCTTGCGACAGGCCATAACCGAAAAAGGTTACCGACATCATCGCCCACGATCGCCGATTTTATTCAATTATCCAGCCTCCCAGCCGAGTTTTTTCTACAAATGTATAAATTGCACATTCACAGATTGCTGCGCAAGAAATTTTTTAATTTCTCGTCTTCAAATACTCGTTGTAGAGTTGTGCTGAGCAGTCCATTCACACGGCTTTGGACTTCTTCACGGCTGGGCTTAACCAGGTTCCGATCTTTGCCGGAAGCGCTGTAAGTGCCGAAATAAGTGCGAGGACCAATTTTCACTTCCAGGTGAATTTCAGCAGAGGTGTCAATCTCGGTGGTATAAACCGTATTTGGACTGTTGTAGGTGAGTTTTACCAATTTTGCGATCGCCTGAACTTCCGGCGCGCTATCGGTAATTCGGAATGACCAATTTGAAAAACCCTCACGCAATCCCGCCGCAATAGCCTCACCAGCGTCATTGCCAATACTTACCTGAGCAGTATCCGCATAAACACCACCCAATGATCCCAAGCCGCCAGAGGGCAGTTCATTAACTCCCATCACACTCATACTAAAGCCTTCGCCTATCGCTTCAGGAGCAACCTGGACCTGAGGCTGCAGCCAAATTTGCAGCGGGCTGTGAGCACAAGCGCTGAGTAACAGCGCACCGGCAAAAATCAATAACTTCTTCATGTTTAATTCCCCCTCACTTCAAAAAAACGGCCAATTCAGCCATGGTGATGGTGGTGGTGCTCACCCTCATCACTCATCCGAACTATTGGCACAAGAATATCTACACTGCTGCCATCGGCAAAAAGCAGTCGCAACGGCAACTCCTCCCCCGCCTGCAAGCGCAGACCTTTAATCATTAAGTGAACTCCACCGGGAGCCATATCTACACTTGACCCGGCGGCAATCGTCAGCTGATCCAGCGGGCGCATCCGGTTTATTCCGTTCTCCGATATTGTGGTATGCAGGTCTGCTGAAGCCTGTTCAACACTCGGCAACTCCACACCCGTGAGTACCTGACTCGAATCACCAGTGTTGTGCAGCGACACAAAGGCAGCGCTCATCGAAGGTCCCGGAGGAGTTTCCCGGGCATACCCCTCCGCCGTAATTCCTATGGAATAGGCGCCTTTAGACATAAGGAATGCGGTGATTAAAAAGGCAAATGCCAATACTTTTTTCATGGTGCCCCTCCACTGGGCTTAATCAGAATCAGTTTCGCCGGATTCCCGACTTTGATATCTCCACGCACCCGATACCCGGGCACAGCCTCGCGCAGTTGCTGATAAACCCAACGGCCCTCAGCATCACTGCGCGCTACGATAATGACGCGCAGCTCCTCGCTGCGAATCCTGCCCGCTACTCGCTGCAACTGCTCCACCAGCCCGGCAGACCTTACTGCGAGTTCACCGGCTGGCAGACCTATCACCTCCCCTTGCGGTAAATCGAGCTGCGCTCTCCCCCGCTCACGGACCAACTGTGTACGCACTTCAGCCACCAGCGGATTGGCCGGGGCCAACATCTCAGCCCGTTTCAACAGGGTATTCACCTCCCCAAAATCCCTGCGACGCAGGGCGTCCCGCGCCCGCTCAACATAGGTGACCACAATGGTTTGAATACCAGTTTCTGCCTTGCTGTTATCCGGTTGCAGTTGCAATACACGCAGGTAATAGTCGTAGGCACTGGCGCCGGCAGGCTGGGTTAGATGCCCTTTGCGTAGCGCCTGTTCCGCACGACTCAAAAAAAAGGAAATATTGTTGCGCCGAACCTGGTCTTGGGATGGCGTCTTTTTAGGGGCGGGAGGAGGGACAACCGTTTTGGGTGCGGGCTTATTGGATGAGCAGGCCCCCAGGCAAAATGCCAGTAGCAGTAAAACCCCAAGGCTGTGAAGGCGTTCAAATGACGGCAAAACAATCCCCTATTGTTGTTTTTTTGTACCACTAGCGTCGCTATACTGCTGCGGCGACTGAACCCCCGTCTGGTGCAGCAGTCTGAACTATGCGCCTGACTATAATGAATTTTTTCATCTATGGCTGTGATGACCAAAAGTTTCCGAAAAAATTTCCTCGTTCTGCTGACAATCCTGCTGGCCATAACCAGCATTGGAGCTACAGCGCAGAATTCCGATAACCCTTTTGCCTCGCTGAGCAGCGCCCAGGAAAACACTTTCCTGCCGGTCGATGAAGCTTATCAACAGGATCTGCTCTTTGATGCCAACGGCCTCAGTGCACTCTTCCAGATTGCCCCAGAGTACTACCTCTATCGCGAAAAACTGGCGCTGTACAGGGTCGATAATGGTGAAAAAACTCCCATCCCCCTGAACCTGCCAACCGGTGAAGTCATTTGGGACGACTATTTCGAGAAAGAGACTGAGGTCTACCGAGGCCAGCTCGAATTTGCCCTGGATATCCCTGAAACCAGCGGTTCTACCCAACTGGAGCTCCACTATCAAGGCTGCGCAGATGCCGGCCTTTGCTATCCGCCTCAGACCCGATACTACAGTGTGGATTTTGCCAGTCAGGATATAGAACCGCAGGACAGCGCCTTAATTACAGGCGCGCCCACTCCGCCAGCGAGTGCTGGCGGTGCCGCAGGCAATAGCAATGTCACCTTATCACTGGCGCTGCTTCTCGCATTTGCCGGTGGCCTGATCCTGAACCTGATGCCCTGTGTCTTCCCAGTACTGTCGATTAAATTACTGGCAGTGAGCCAGGCGGCACAAAATGCAAGCCAAAGGCACCACCACGGCTGGGCTTATACACTGGGCGTAGTTTTGAGCTTTGTGGCTATCGCCGCTGTGATGCTCGCCCTTCGCGCCGGCGGAGAGGCTGTTGGCTGGGGCTTCCAGCTTCAATCCCCCTGGTTGGTGGCAGCACTCGCCTACCTGTTTTTTATCATGGGGTTGAGCCTGTCTGGAATGACCGAACTCGGCAGTAACCTGATGGGTATTGGCGGCAACCTGAATAAACGTCAGGGATTGTCGGGCTCTGTGGCATCCGGCGCGCTGGCAACCCTGGTGGCCAGTCCCTGTACTGCACCGCTGATGGGCTCCGCACTGGGGTTTGCTGTTACGCAGCCCGCGCTAATTGCGCTAAGTGTTTTTGCCGCCCTTGGCGCCGGCATGGCGGCCCCCTTCCTGTTGTTGACCTATATCCCCGCTCTGGCGGAAAAGCTGCCCAAACCCGGCCCCTGGATGGATCGCCTAAAGCAGTTGTTGGCATTCCCGATGTATCTCACTGCGGTATGGCTACTGTGGGTTCTGGGCCGACAAGCCGGGGGGGATGGAGTTGCCCTGGTACTGGCTGGTGCTGTAGCCATTGCATTTGCCCTGTGGCTTTGGCCGCGTCCGCAATGGCACTGGCTGCGCGGTTCCCTGGCCCTGGCCTCCCTGGCCTTGGCAGTTTTTCTACTTCCGCAACTGAAAACCATCAATCAGTCTGAACAATTGTCCAGCAGCGATTACTGGGAGCCCTATTCGGCAGAGAGACTGGAGACTGCACGCAGTGAGGGGCGTGCAGTTCTGGCCAATATGACCGCGGCCTGGTGCATCACCTGCCTGATGAATGAGAAAGCTGTGCTGTCGAGCACCGAGGTCAGTGATGCTTTGGAGCGCCTCAACGTGGTCGCGCTGAAAGGCGATTGGACCAACCAGGATCCGCGAATCAGCGAATTATTGGCCAAATACGGGCGTACCAGTGTGCCGCTGTATCTCCTCTATCCCGCCGATGGGGGCAACGCAAAAGTACTGCCGCAAATACTTTCTCAAGATGATTTACTACAGGAATTGGAGAACGCTGTGGACTCCCCTTTGAGCACTGGGGTGACTCAGTAAAGTTTTTGGCGCCTTTGTAGCCAATAACCCAAGGTAAACAGGCCACAGCCCGGATATTTTGAACTAATTTTTTGCCCAATATCGCCGAACTGCTGCTAACTTCGATAAACTCCGAGTCTGGCATGGACAGGGAGTCACTTTTGCGGCAGACTCGGTTAATGAGTTCGGGCAGCTAGGCCGAAATTTCGAGTTTGCCCACAAGATAGCCAATTTTAACCCACTTTATATGGGTTTTCGGCAACTTTCTTCAGGGCGAATTATGGCTAAACTTCTTCTCCTTCACGGCCCCAACCTAAATCTTTTAGGCAGTCGCGAACCGCACATCTACGGGTCTACCACCCTGGCGGATATCAATGAAGCCGCCGAGCGCCAGTGCGACGCCGCCGGCCACGAACTGGAAGTCCTGCAGAGCAATAGTGAATCAGCCCTGCTCGAACGAATCCACCTGGCGGCGACCAGTGGGGTCGACTTTATCGTGATCAATCCCGCTGCGTTCACCCATACCAGTGTCGCCTTGCGCGACGCCCTGGCAGCCGTTGCCATCCCGTTTATTGAGCTTCACCTGTCCAATCCCCATGCCAGGGAAGCTTTCCGACACCATTCCTATCTTTCAGATCTGGCCTGCGGCGTAATCTGTGGCTTTGGCGCCAACAGCTACACCCTGGCCTTACAGGCAGCCATCCACCAACTGGATGCCATACCTGCACAACAATGAATCAAACTGCGAGTAAATAACTATGGATATCCGCAAAATTAAAAAATTGATTGAGCTGCTCGAAGAATCGGATATCGGCGAGCTGGAAATCAAAGAAGGCGAAGAGTCCGTGCGCATTAGTCGCGGCGTCAGCAGCGCAGCCCAACCCGTTGCACCGATTTACAGCGCGCCTCCCGCACCGGTTGCCGCCCCCGCCGCCCCGGCGCCCAGCGCTCCTGCTGCCCCAGCTGAAAAAGAGTCCAAGCCGGCTATCAGCGGACACGCGGTGAAGTCCCCGATGGTAGGCACCTATTACGCTGCCCCCAGCCCTGGCGCCGAGGCATTCGTGAAGGTGGGCCAGCAGGTCAAAGTTGGCGATGTTGTGTGCATCGTCGAAGCGATGAAAATGATGAACCAGATCGAAGCCGACAAGGCCGGTACCATTGAGTCGATCCTGCTGGAAGACGGCCAACCGGTTGAGTTTGACCAGCCCCTCGTGACCATCGTCTGAGTGGGGTAAGTCACAATGTTCGACAAAATCCTAATCGCCAACCGCGGCGAAATCGCATTGCGGATTTTGCGCGCCTGTAAAGAAATGGGCATCGCCACTGTGGCGGTGCACTCTTTGGTAGACCGCAACCTCAAGCATGTACGCCTGGCCGACGAATCTGTATGTATCGGTCCCAATCCATCCCCGCAGAGCTACCTAAATGTGCCGGCCCTGATCTCCGCCATGGAAATCACCGATGCAGTAGCCGTGCACCCCGGCTATGGCTTTCTCGCAGAGAACGCCGACTTCGCCGAACAGGTGCAAAAGAGCGGCTTTACCTTTATCGGCCCTGATCCCGATGTGATCCGCCTGATGGGTGACAAGGTGTCTGCAATTGCCGCGATGAAAAAGGCTGGCGTTCCCACCGTTCCAGGCTCTGACGGCCCGCTGCCCGATAATAGCGAGCGCTGCATGGAGATCGGCCGCAGCATCGGTTATCCGGTCATCATTAAAGCTGCCGCCGGTGGCGGTGGTCGCGGCATGCGCGTGGTGGAAAAGGAAGAGGAGCTGGTGAACGCGATTGCCGTGACCAAGTCCGAAGCCCAAGCGGCCTTCGGTGACGGCACCGTCTACATGGAAAAATTCCTGCAGAATCCCCGCCATGTTGAGATCCAGGTAATGGCCGATGGCCAGGGCAACGCCATCCATCTCGGCGATCGCGACTGCTCCCTGCAGCGCCGCCATCAAAAAGTTTTGGAAGAAGCCCCAGCTCCGGGTATTCCCGATGAGGTGCGCGAGCAGGTACATGAGTCCTGTGTACAAGCCTGTATCGATATCGGCTATCGCGGCGCGGGTACTTTTGAATTCCTGTATGAAAATGAGCGCTTCTACTTTATCGAAATGAACACCCGTATCCAGGTGGAGCACCCCGTTACCGAAATGGTAACCGGCGTCGACCTGATCAAAGAGCAGATTCGGGTTTGTGCCGGTGAGAAGCTATCCCTGAAGCAGGAAGATATCGTAATCAACGGTCACGCCTTTGAGTGCCGTATCAATGCCGAAGACCCGCAGACCTTCTTCCCCAGCCCCGGCAAGGTAAACAACTTCCATATGCCTGGCGGCCTGGGTGTGCGGGTCGACTCCCATCTCTATTCCGGATACTCGGTACCCCCCAACTACGATTCCATGATCGCCAAGCTGATCACCCATGCGGAAGATCGTGAAACCGCGTTGGCGCGTATGCGTGTGGCCCTGTCGGAACTGGTAGTGGACGGTATCAAAACCAATATTCCCCTACAGGAAGAGTTGGTACGAGATGAAAACTTTGCCAAGGGTGGGGTCAATATCCACTACCTGGAGAAGAAGTTAGGTCTTTAAGCGCTCGCCAGCCGGGGCAAAGTTAGCGAGAATTGCGGCAAACATAACGACACTGAACCTTGCCAAGGATGGCGTGGCAACCGTCGTTATCTGAGTGCGGCCCGGCCGCAACAATGCCGTAAACATCGCTACAACAATTCCGGAATAATTATGCCCTGGCTACAACTCCGCGTGGACACCGACCGTGATCACGCGGAAAAAATCGAAGACGCACTGCTTTTTGCCGGTGCCGTATCTGTCACCCTGCAAGACAACGCTGACCAACCGATCCTTGAGCCCGGGCTGGGAGAAGTGCCCCTATGGGAGCAAACACGGGTTACCGGGTTGTTCGATGCGGAAGTCGACACCTCAGTTACCGAGGCAAAAGCAGCTTCCTTCCTATGCGAAATACTGCCCAATGCCCGCTGGGAGCAACTTGAGGACAAGGATTGGGAGCGGGAGTGGATGACCCACTACAAACCCATCCAGTGCGGCCCCAATTTGTGGATCTGCCCCAGCTGGTGTGAGCCACCACAGCCAGACGCCGTGAACCTGCTGCTCGATCCGGGCCTTGCCTTCGGCACTGGCACGCACCCAACTACTTTCCTATGTCTGCAATGGTTGGCGCAGCAGGAGCTCGCAGGTAAGAGTGCCATCGACTTCGGTTGCGGCTCGGGTATTCTGGGGATTAGCGCACTTCTACTGGGAGCAGAGCGAGTTCTCGGCACCGATATCGATCCCCAGGCATTGCTCGCCAGCCGCGACAATGCCCAGCGCAACGGCATAAACCCCGAGCGCTTCCCGGTCTACCTGCCAGAACAAATGCCGAGCGAAGCCGCCGATGTTATGTTGGCCAATATCCTCGCCGGTCCCCTGGTAGAACTCGCCCCTCAACTGATACAGCTCACTCAATTGGGCGGAAAAATCTGTCTGTCCGGCATCCTCAGTTCCCAGGCAGAGCAGGTGAAAAATGCTTACAGCGAATGGATTGAGTTCGATCCTGACGGCGAACACGAGGGATGGGTCAGACTGACAGGCAAGCGGGTGCGCTAAATGCGCTCCCCAGCACTACGCGGGACCCCTTTGGGCTGATAAACTTGGCTGCTAAATAAACTGCGCTCTAGTCGAATGTCTCAACTGGTAACCCGCTGCCCTCATTGCAGCACATCATTTCATATTAATGACCAGCAACTGCGCGCTGCCCGCGGCGCCGTTCGCTGTGGGTCTTGCCTGCAGGTGTTTCGCGCAGACGAAAATATCGTTTTCTCAGAAAGTGATAGCGAGAGCCGCAATGATTTGGAGGCTTTGCTGGAAGACGATGACTTCCTGATCCACGACGATATCGAGCTCGACGAGGACGAACCCGCCACCCCGCCATCTCCACCAGCTGTAGATCAAACTGCCGGTCGGGAGAGTGCAACCAATGAGGGGGCACCTGACAGCGCGCCCAAATCTGAACCAAAAGAATATAGTGCAGCAGCGCAGGAATTAATTGGTGACGCCTTTGGCGACCATGAGTGGCAGGAGCTGGAAACATCTCACACCGAAGAGGAAGCGGAACCCGAAGAGGACCTGGATAAAATCCTCAAGCCGGACTGGGAAGAACTTCCTGATTTTGATTCTGACCCTTCGCCCGAGTACAACGGCCAACCTGAAGTACCGGAGTTTGAAACTTCTAGCTCCCTCGCTGAGGAATCGTCTTGGGACAACAATGAGCCTGCAGTATCAACCGAGCCTGTAGATACACCTCCCCCCACTAAGGAAAGCCGCCAGGAGCCTTACTTCGGTGGCGAATCTACCACTGCTGAAGAGCCCCAGCGGGAGCAATTGATCTCAGCCATCCAGCCCGCGCCTGTGGAGATGTCGTGGGGAGTCCCCAAAAAGAAACGCACAGCCTCTCCCTGGCTATGGCGTGCATTGATTCCCCTATCGATCCTCGGCATAGTGATTCAGGTTGCATACTTCCAGTTCGATAGCCTCAGCCGCAAACAGCCCTGGCGCGACTTCTATGCTGCCGCCTGCCCACTATTCGGCTGCACCTTACCTCAACTAAAAGATACCCGGGCGATCCAGGCCACAAACTTAATGGTGCGTACCCACCCGCAGCTGCAGGGCGCCCTGGTAGTGGATGCAGTGCTGCTAAATACCGCCCCCTACGCGCAACCCTTCCCCAACCTGTTGCTGAACTTCAGCGACCTGAAGGACAAGGCTGTGGCCAGTCGCCGGTTTACCCCGAACGAGTACCTACAGGGGGAGTTGGCCGGACGCAAACTAATGCCCCAGGACAGCCCCATTCATATCGCGATTGAGGTGGTTGACCCCGGTGCAGAAGCGGTAAACTACGAGTTGAACATCACTCACTGAGCGCACACAAGCACCCCGGCTGAGTTTTTAGCAAAGGGGATTTGGCGCCATAAACAACCAAACCTGCGCATTCAGCAGGCTAAATGAACAGTGTTCGATCAAATTGCCCGCTTTTTCGCTTTGCCATTAACGGGCCAGCCGCTATCATAGGCGGCTGTTTTGCCGGGGCACAGATTGCCCTTCCTACAGCCCAAATGGAGCTACCGTGTCTACTGCCATTGGCCCCTATATTATCGACAACCCGGTAATTCTGGCGCCCATGGCCGGTGTCACTGACCGCCCCTTCCGCCAGCTGTGCCGAGAACTCGGCGCCGGATTGGTTGTTTCGGAGATGGTGACCTCGGACACTCGCCTGTGGAACAGCCGCAAGTCCCGCTTGCGCCTGGATCACGGTGGCGAAGCGGCGCCCATATCGGTGCAGATCGCCGGCGGTGATCCTGAGATGATGGCGGAAGCCGCTCGGGAGAATGCTCGTCGCGGCGCGCAAATCATCGATATTAATATGGGTTGCCCGGCAAAAAAGGTGTGTAAGAAAGCAGCGGGCTCCGCCCTGCTGCGGGATGAAAAGCTGGTAGCGGATATTCTTCAAGCCGTGGTCCAGTCTGTTTCCGTCCCGGTGACGCTAAAGATCCGCACCGGCTGGTGCCCGGATTCCCGCAATGGCGTCACTGTAGCCAAAATGGCCGAGGATTCCGGGATCGCTGCACTGGCGGTTCACGGTCGCACTCGCGCCTGTGGCTACCACGGACAGGCTGAATTCGATACCATTGCCGAAATTGTATCCAGGGTAAAAATCCCGGTTTTTGCCAATGGCGACATCTGCAGTGCTGAGAGAGCCCGAGAGGTGCTCGATTACACTGGCGCATCGGCGGTCATGATTGGCCGTGCAGCACAGGGACGACCATGGATTTTTCGGGAAATAGCCCACTATCTCGCCACTGGCGAGCGGCTACCCGAACCGACATTGGATGAAGTCAGGAATATTTTGCTCGCCCATTTGGGCGAACTACACCGATTCTACGGTGAAGTGATGGGGGTCCGTATCGCTCGCAAACATGTGGGCTGGTACTTGAAGACGCTCGCGGATAGCGAGTCCTTCCGCAAGACCTTTTTCCAAATAGAGAGTGCAGAAGTACAACATGCCAGCGTTCACGAGTGGTTTGAACGCCGAATAACGAGAGGGGCACAAGCGGCATGAACAACGAAGTATTAATTCCGGATACTGGCAATGAAGAAGTATCCTCCAGGGGACAGACTCAACTGGCACAGCCACAGCAGCAGTCCCTGCGCGATGCCGTCGAGCACGCAATGGAGAACTACTTCCGCCACCTGGATGGCCAGATGGTAACCGATGTCTACGACATGGTGCTGTCGGAGATCGAAGCGCCCATGCTCGAAGTGGTGATGAAATACACCCGCCACAACCAGACCCGCGCCGCGCAATTACTGGGTCTCAACCGTGGCACCCTGCGCAAGAAGCTGAAGCGCTACGGCCTGCTGTAAGCTTCCCACCGAGCGAAATTTTGAAGGGGGATGAGGTAACTCATCCCCCTTCGCTATTTTCCCGGCAGCGTTTTTGTTGCCACAGTGGGCAACCGCTAAAACCCTTTAAACATCCTTTTCGAAAACCAGTTGGATCAAGTGCAATGACAGACAAGGTTTCCATCCGCCGCGCTCTAATTAGTGTCTCTGACAAGAGTGGCATTGTAGAGTTCGCTCAACAGCTCTCCGCAATGGGGGTTGAGATTCTTTCCACCGGCGGAACCCACCGCCAGCTCAAGGAAGCGGGTATTCCCGTGGTAGAAGTTTCCGACTACACCGGCTTCCCCGAAATGATGGACGGCCGTGTCAAAACTCTGCACCCGAAAGTACACGGTGGCATTCTGGGGCGCCGCGGTACCGATGATGCCATCATGGGCGAGCACGGTATCACCCCAATCGATATGGTGGTGGTTAACCTCTACCCCTTCGCTCAAACCGTTGCCAAGCCCGACTGCTCCCTCGAAGACGCTATCGAGAACATCGATATCGGCGGCCCCACCATGGTTCGCGCGGCCGCCAAGAACCACAAAGATGTCACTATCGTGGTCAATGCCAGCGATTACGTCAATATCATCGAGGAGATGAAAGCTAACGATGGTGCCCTGAGCCACGCCAGCCGCTTTGACCTTGCGGTAAAAGCCTTTGAGCACACGGCGGGCTATGACGGCGCTATTGCTAATTACCTGGGCGCCATTAAAGGCGAAGAAAAGCAGCTGTTCCCGCGTACCTACAACAGCCAATTCATCAAGAAACTGGACCTGCGCTACGGTGAGAACCCGCACCAGAAATCCGCTTTCTATACCGAAGCCAACCCAGCTGAGGCCAGTATTTCCACTGCCTCCCAGCTGCAGGGCAAAGAGCTGTCCTACAACAATATCGCCGATACCGATGCCGCGCTGGAGTGCGTGAAATCCTTCGAACAACCCGCTTGCGTGATCGTAAAACACGCCAACCCCTGCGGTGTGGCGATTGCTGAAGATATTCACAAGGCCTACGACCTGGCCTTCGCTACCGACAGCGAATCTGCCTTTGGCGGTATCATCGCCTTCAACCGAGAGCTGGACGGCACCACTGCCCGCGCTATCGTCGAGCGACAGTTTGTTGAAGTCATCATCGCACCGTCAGTCTCCGAAGAGGCTAAACGGGCCGTTGCCGAGAAGAAGAACCTGCGCCTGCTGGTATGCGGCCAGTGGAGCAGTGAGCGCACCCCGGCACTGGACTACAAGCGCGTTAATGGCGGCCTGCTGGTTCAGGACCGCGACGACGGCCTGATCACCGCTGCCGACCTGAAAGTAGTCTCCAAGCGCCAGCCCACTGAAGAAGAAATCCGCGATCTGCTGTTTACCTGGAAAGTGGCCAAGTTCGTAAAATCCAATGCCATCGTATACGGCAAAGACGGTCGCACTGTAGGCGTAGGCGCAGGCCAGATGAGCCGCGTAAACTCTGCACGCATCGCCGCAATCAAGGCCGAGCATGCCGGCCTCGCTGTTGCAGGGTCCGTTATGGCTTCCGATGCCTTCTTCCCCTTCCGCGACGGCATCGATAATGCTGCCGCTGTGGGAATCCAGGCGGTCATCCAGCCCGGCGGTTCCATGCGCGATGAAGAAGTGATCGCCACAGCGGACGAGCACAATATGGCCATGGTATTTACCGGTATGCGCCACTTCCGCCACTAAGATTGTGCGCCCGCACAGACTTAACATTGCGGGCTATGATCAGCGGGTTGGAAGGTATCTACCCTCTCCAACCCGCACAAATCATTGGAATCCAGGGGCGAGACTCAGGCCTCAGAATCAATTCCACGTTAAACTAGCACACCTATAACCTGTGCAACGGACCGGATCGGTCGACTTAGGGGGATTTAAGAA
Organism: Microbulbifer maximicatervae (SeqCode); assembly: GCF_052468155.1. Lineage (NCBI taxonomy): Bacteria > Pseudomonadati > Pseudomonadota > Gammaproteobacteria > Cellvibrionales > Microbulbiferaceae > Microbulbifer > Microbulbifer maximicatervae (SeqCode). The sequence goes on along the minus strand of NZ_CP174335.1, from coordinate 1,755,630 downwards.
TGAACGTATTGGTTATCGGATCAGGTGGCCGCGAGCACGCCCTGGCGTGGAAAGCAGCGCAAAACCCAAATGTCGGCACCGTCTATGTTGCCCCTGGCAACGCCGGCACTGCCCGCGAACCCAAGCTGGAAAATATCGCAATCGGTGTGGATAACTTCGCCGCCCTGGCAGATTTCGCCGAGGAAAACGACGTAGAACTAACGATTGTCGGCCCGGAAGCACCGCTGGTAGAGGGTGTTGTCGATTTCTTTAATGCCCGCGGCCTCGCCATTTTTGGCCCCAGCAAAGGCGCCTCGCAACTGGAGGGTTCCAAAGCCTTTACCAAAGACTTTCTCGAGCGCCACAAAATCCCCACCGCTGCCTACCGCAATTTCACCGAAGTGGAGCCTGCGGTTGCCTACATTCGCGAGCGCGGCGCGCCCATCGTGGTTAAAGCCGACGGCTTGGCTGCGGGCAAGGGTGTAATCGTTGCCGAAACCGAAGAGCAGGCTGAGCTCGCCGTACGCGATATGCTGTCTGGAAACGCCTTTGGTGAAGCCGGCTGCCGCGTGGTTATCGAGGAGTTCCTCCAGGGTGAGGAAGCGAGTTTTATCGTGATGGTGGATGGTGAAAACATCCTGCCGATGGCCACCAGCCAGGATCACAAGCGCGTTGGCGATGGCGATACCGGCCCCAATACGGGCGGTATGGGTGCCTACTCCCCGGCACCGGTGGTGACTGACACCATTTACCAGCGCATTATGCAAGAGGTTATCGAGCCCACCGTTAAAGGTCTCGCTTCTGAGGGTACGCCCTACACCGGTTTCCTTTACGCCGGCCTGATGATCGATAGCGACGGTACTCCGAAGGTTATCGAGTACAACTGCCGCTTTGGCGATCCGGAAACCCAGCCGATTATGATTCGTCTGAAGTCGGACCTGGTCGACCTGTGCATGGCCGCTCTGGACAAGAAGCTGGACACTGTCACTGCTGAGTGGGACCCCCGCCCGGCCCTGGGCGTGGTACTTGCCGCACACGGGTATCCCGGCAGCTACCGCAAAGGCGATGCCATCAGCGGCCTGGACAAAGCAGACAGTGACAACGCCAAGGTCTTCCACGCTGGTACCGCACTGGATGGTGAGCGTGTAGTCACCAACGGTGGCCGGGTGTTGTGCGCGACAGCAATGGGGGATACCGTCGCTGAAGCTCAGGAAAATGCCTATGAATCAGCTCGGGCTATCTACTGGGACGGCGTGTTCTTCCGGAAAGATATCGGCTACCGCGCTGTCGAAAGAGAAAAGGTTTCTGCAGAGCAGCAGGACTAACAGCTGGCATCGGCGGCCGCTCATCAGCGGTCGCCTCCCACAGGGAGCAGAAGACTATGAGTAAACGCAGCCTCAGCGGACTCGACCGCCTGTTAATTCAAGCGGATCGGGCTCTGCGCACCCTGAGTCCCGGCGAACCCTGCCACGGCCGGGCATCCCCGGCCAAGGGTGAAGCCGAGACAGACCTCACCGACAGCGAACGCAAACACGCCGCTGGCCTTATGCGGGTCAACCATAGCGGTGAAGTCTGCGCCCAGGCGCTCTACCAGGGCCAGGCCCTGACCGCCAAGCTGCCCGAGGTGCGGGGGGAAATGGAGCGCGCTGCCGATGAGGAGATCGACCATCTGGCCTGGTGTGAACAGCGCTTGAAGGAATTGGACAGCCGCCCCAGCCTACTCAACCCACTGTGGTACGGCATGTCCTTTGGGCTCGGCGCCGCCGCCGGGAAAATCAGCGACCGAATCAGCCTCGGTTTTGTGGCCGCTACGGAAGACCAGGTGTGTAAACATCTTGAGAGCCACCTCGAAAAGCTTCCCGCCGACGACAAGAGAAGCCGTGCGGTAGTGGAACAGATGTTAATTGACGAAGACGAGCACGCCCACGCTGCACTGGCCGCCGGTGGTGCCCGCTTCCCCGCTCCGGTAAAAGGAGTGATGTCTCTGGTATCCAAAGTGATGACCTCGGCCAGTTATAAAATCTGACCGTTACTCTTCACTCATTAAAACGACTTGGATTTTAGGGAGGTTACGCCCAGTATCCTCCCTCCCTTCCCGGCTAATTTTCCTTCAAACTTCTTCAACGCTGTAGCTGTGCACAATCTCGACACCCGCATTGCGCAACATGATGGAGCCTGAGCAGTATTTCTCTGCGGAGAGTTCCACTGCACGGGCAACATGGGATTCCTTCAATCCGCGACCGCGCACTACAAACTTCATTTCAATTCGCTCAAACGGCGATGGGGTTGTATCCGGGCGTACACCTTCCAGTTCACAATGACAGGAAATAATGTCTTGTCTCGCCTTCTGTAAAATACTCACCACATCGTAAGCCGCGCAGCCACCGACGCCCAGCAAAATCATTTCCATCGGGCGCACACCATTATTTGTGCGGCCGCCTTCCATCACTACCGAATTACCGCTGCCGGCTTCACCGACGAAGGTTAAATCATTTACCCAGGTTACTTTCCCCTGCATCACTCCACTCCCATTAAAACTTCAGCGGTGAAGCTTAGCATATTGGCGAAGTCTATCCCGGCACCTGTATGTTTCCGGTATAGTGTCTGGTACGCCTCCGCGCGAAAGCCGAATGACGCATGATCAAATGCTTTTTCTATGAACGCATCGTGGTTTATGAAGTCCAAGCGACCCAGTGCCATAGTGTCACAGGTCACACTGCGGAACTTTGCCGCGGTCAGCCCCTGTTGGGGATTTTGTTTTCGCGCGATAATTCAATAGTGCTCAGCTGCTAAAGCCGGGATAGAGCACAAGACAAAAAATGAGGAATAAATCCGTGACGGTTGCTATCGAAGACCCCATGACTATCGGCAATATTGAAGACTTTCTGGCCCACTGCCACCGGCGTCGCTACCCGGCCAAGAGCACAATTATCTATGCTGGCGACCGCTGTGAATCCCTATATTTCATTATGCGCGGTTCCGTTACAGTTCTGATTGAGGACGATGAAGGCCGCGAGATGATCGTTGCCTACCTCAACGACGGAGACTTTTTCGGTGAGATGGGCCTGTTCGATCAGGACACCCGCAGTGCCTGGGTCCGCACCAAAACCGAGTGTGAGGTGGCAGAAATCTCCTACACCAAGTTCCAAGAGCTCACTCGCCAGCACCCAGAGTTTCTTTTTGCCCTGGCCACCCAAATGGCAGGCCGCCTGCGCAACACCACCCGCAAAGTTGGCGATCTCGCCTTCCTGGATGTCACCGGACGTGTCGCTCGCACCCTGCTCGACCTATGCAATGAGCCGGATGCAATGACTCACCCCGAGGGCATGCAAATAAAAATCACCCGCCAGGAAATTGGCCGTATCGTCGGCTGCTCCCGGGAAATGGTGGGCCGCGTATTAAAAACCCTGGAAGAACAGGGCCTGGTTTCCGTTAAAGGTAAAACCATGGTGGTGTACGGTACCCGCTAGTAACCGAATAAACACACCGCATAAAAAAAGGGCGATTTTTACATCGCCCTTTTTTATTTCTACTACTGGAGTAAGCGGTCAGTTAAACATTTCCATCAGTTTCCTGCCCGGTTCCTCCTCCCGCATAAAGGCCTCTCCCACCAGGAAAGCATTGACGTTATGACCACGCATCGCCGCAACATCGTCTGTGGTATGAATACCACTTTCCGTGACCACAAGACGGTCGTCGGGGATCAAGTCCAGTAACTTAAAGGTATTTTCCAGCTGCACATCGAAAGTGTGCAGATTGCGATTATTGATGCCGATTAAGCGGTTAGGTAATGCCAGGGCCCTCTCCAACTCCCTGTGGTTATGCACTTCCACCAAGACATCCAAACCCAACTCCAAAGCGAGCCCGTTGAGATCCGCCATCTGTGGATCTTCCAGGCAGGCTGCAATCAGCAAAATACAGTCGGCCCCAATCGCGCGAGCTTCATAGATTTGGTAGGGATCAACGGTAAAGTCCTTGCGCAGCACCGGTAGGCGTACGGCATCCCGGGCCTGCTGCAAGTAATTATCTGCGCCCTGAAAAAAGTCGACATCGGTTAGTACTGACAGACAAGCCGCGCCACCTTTTTCATAGCTGGTAGCAATTTCTGCAGGAAGGAAATCCTCGCGAATCACGCCTTTACTGGGAGAGGCTTTTTTAATTTCGGCAATTACTGCAGCCTCACCAGTGGAAATCTTGCGATCCACTGCATCGACAAAGCCTCTCGCCGGTTCCTGATCCCGGGCGCGAAGGCGAACTTCGTCGGTGGAGCACTCAGCCTTGCGCTCGGCAACCTCTTGCCACTTGCGCTCGACAATTGTTTTTAAAATGGTCGGTGTACTCACGATTGAATTTCCTCTGGGCGAAACGCACTGGTAAACGCGGCAAGATCGTTAATTTTCTCTCCGGCGAGACCGCTGTCGATAGCATCTTGTGCCATAGCGACACCTTGCTCTGCAGAGTGCGCAACGCCGCTGACATAAATTGCCAGGCCTGCGTTAAGCGCAATAATATCCGCGGCTTTTTGCCCCGCCTCAGTATTGCGCTTACCCAGCGCATCGCGAATCAGGGCCAGGGAGTCCTCGGAACCAGAAACACTAAGATCAGAGAGGTCACGGCGCTGCAAGCCAAAGTCTTCAGGCTTGAGGGTATATTCCTGCAATGCACCATCCTTTAATTCCACAGCAAAGGTATCCGCAGCAATACTAGCTTCATCGAGCCCATCATCACTATGTAAAACCAGCACATGCTCTGAACCGAGCTTTTGCAAAACTTCAGCCAACAGGCGGCAGTAGCGCTTGTCATAAACACCGATTACTTTGCGCTTTACTCCCGCCGGATTTGTCATCGGCCCGAGTAAATTGAAGATGGTACGCAGTCCCAGCGCCTTGCGCGATGGGCCAACGTGGCGCATCGCATTGTGAAAGCTGGGCGCAAACATAAAGCCAATACCGATAGTCTCTACGCAACGCGCCATCTGCGAGGGACTCAATTCCAAAAATACGCCGGCGTGCTCAAGCAGGTCCGCAGAACCACTACTGGACGACACCGAGCGATTGCCATGCTTGGCTACCTTAGCTCCGGCAGCAGCTGCCACAAAGCTGCTCGCACTGGACACGTTAAACAGATTGGCGCCATCGCCGCCGGTGCCGACAATATCAACTGTGTTTTCCAGGTCGAGCTCAACCTTTACCGCCAGCTCACGCATGGTTTCCACTGCGCCGACAATTTCATCGACTGTCTCACCGCGTATACGCAGTGCTATAAGGAGTGCGCCTATCTGTGACTCCAGCGCTTCGCCACGCATAATCTGGCCCACGGTTTCGCGCATTTCTTCACGAGTAAGGTGTTCGCCATCCACCAGTTTGGCAATGGCCTGTTGAATATTCATTTTTCCCCCTTTGCCCCACTCTGGTTATTGATTCTGGCGGGACCTGCCCGCCGCGCACTTGTTCTTCCGGCCCTCAAGACTCGATAAAGTTTCTCAACATATCGTGACCGTGCATGGTGAGAATTGACTCAGGATGAAATTGCACCCCTTCTACTGCTAATTCCCGGTGCTTCACGCCCATGATCTCGTCAATTTCACCATCCTCTGTCTCAGTCCAGGCAGTGATCTCCAGGCATTCCGGTAAACTGCTTTTCTCCACTACCAGTGAGTGATAGCGAGTCGCCTCAAATGGGTTGGACAAACCGTGGAACACCCCCAAATTGTTGTGCACTATAGGGGATGTTTTGCCGTGCATAACCTGCCGGGCACGGACTACCCTGCCACCGAAGACCTGTCCAATACTCTGGTGCCCCAGACAAATACCCAAAATAGGGATACTGCCGGCAAAACGGCGAATGGTATCGAGAGAAATACCCGCCTCATTGGGGGTACAGGGACCCGGCGAAATCACGATTTTCTCTGGCGCCATTGCCTCGACTTCATCCAAGGTAATTTCGTCGTTGCGTTTTACCACCACTTTTGCACCCAGCTCTTCCAGGTACTGCACTACATTCCAGGTAAAGGAGTCGTAGTTATCGATCATTAAAATCATTGTGCGGCCCCCTTAGCCTCTGGTTGATAAGTGGATTCTTCCATTCTTTTTTGTAGGCGTGCGAGAGAGGCCTGGGTTGCGCGGAGTTCGCGCAGGATTTCGGTCTGGCTTGGAGGCAGACACATTTCATCCATTCGTCGCAATTTGGCCTCTTCCAGATTATTCAAGACTACACCGATAAAGAGGTTAATCATTACGAACGCCCCCATGACCACAAAGCTGACGAAGTAAAGCCAGGCCCAAGGCATCGAATCCATCGCTGTATACATAATATCCGTCCAGTCCTCAAAGGTGACTATGCGGAATAAACTCAAAAATGCGATGGGTAAAGTGCGCCAGTGAGTTGGATCAATATCGTGAAATAGGAAATAACCCGCTACACCATAGATATAGAAAATGATGCTCATCAACAAAGCAATGTGCATCATGCTTGGCAAACTGCGCAAAAGCGTGTCCACCAGTGTGCGGAGTTCCGGGAATGCAGACACCAGCCGCAAAACCCTTAATACCCGCACCAAGCGCGCCAGGGTAGCTAGCGGCCCTGTAGCAGGAATCAAACTCAGTGCAATAATAGTAAAATCAAAGCAATTCCAACCACTGGCAAAGTAACGCCAGGGACGGGCCCCATGGGCAAAAATTTTAACCAGCGCCTCAATAACAAATGAGGCGAGAATCAGTTGATTAATAGCGCCCAGCAGCGTACCAAAGCGCTCCGTCACCCAAGAGGAAGTCTCCAACCCAACAGCGACAGCATTGAGCAGAATCATTCCGATAATGATTTGGTTAAATAACGGCGCTGCGACGAATCGCTCGCAGCGTTCAGCCAGGGTCAACTTTTGAGAAATACTAACTTCGCTCATCTTGCTCGATCTTTAAAGGGTCACTACTCTTGGCCAGCGCCATACCGGCAGCGCGAAAAAGCGCTCGGGCCTTATTCATTGTTTCATTCCACTCTGACTGTGGATCTGAGTCCGCCACCAGGCCAGCCCCCGCCTGCACATATAGTCGGCCATCCTTGATAACTGCGGTACGAATGGCGATAGCGGTATCCATATTGCCATTCCAAGCCAGGTAGCCGACCGCCCCACCGTAAATGCCACGCTTTTCTGGCTCCAGCTCATCGATAATTTCCATAGCGCGAATCTTGGGGGCGCCCGACAGGGTACCGGCCGGCAGTGCCGCGCGCAGAGCATCCATTGCGGTGAGGCCCGGCTTTAACCGGCCGACAACATTGGAGGTGATATGCATCACGTGGGAATAGCGCTCGACAAACATTTGATCGGTGACTTTAACACTGCCAGTATCAGCCACCCTGCCGATATCATTGCGCCCCAGGTCAATCAGCATCAGATGTTCGGCGAGTTCTTTGGGATCTGCCAACAGCTCTTCCTCCAGGGCAAGATCCTCCTCCTCAGTGGCTCCCCGATGGCGGGTTCCCGCCAGAGGTCTCACAGTCATTTCTCCCTCTTCTAAATGCACCAAAATTTCTGGGCTGGAGCCCACGACATGGTGGTCACCCAGATCGAGGAAATACATATACGGCGAAGGGTTCAAACTGCGTAAAGCACGGTAAAAATTGAGTGGCGGCGCATCGAAAGGCGCAGACAGGCGCTGGGAGGGCACCACCTGCATCACATCGCCGGCAAGCACATACTCTTTAACCCGGTCTACTGCGCGCTTAAAGTTGTCCTCGCCAAAGTGGGACTGGAATTCGCTCTCATCAATGCCGCGCCCATGCAAATCGAGGGGTACAGTATCCGGCAGCGGTTGTGCCAACTGGCCAACCAATTGGTCCAGACGCTGCTGGGCTTTTTTATAGGCTGCTTCTTCAGCGGTATTTGCGTGGACAATCAGAATTACCGCACCGGCAAGATTGTCAAAAACCACTAATTCATCGCTGACCATCAACAGGATATCCGGGTTTCCCAGGGTATCCGGCGGAGTACTGACGGCCAGACGCGGTTCGATATAGCGCACGCAGTCATAGCCAAAATAGCCCACCAACCCGCCGTTAAAACGGGGCAGATCCACTAATTCAGGCACCTGATAGCGCTGCTGAAACTGCTCAACAAACTCCAGAGGGTCGGCGACGCTGTAGCTCTCTACAACCTCACCATCAGTTTCCACGGTGATGTCAGTGCCCTTAACCCTGAGCAGAGTCCGCGCAGGTAAACCAATAATGGAATAGCGTCCCCACTTCTCCCCGCCCTGGACCGATTCCAGCAAATAGCTGTAACGGCCTCCGGCCAGTTTCAAATAGGTGGACAGTGGCGTTTCAATATCCGCCAGTACGCGCCTTACCAGGGGGATACGGTTATAACCCTCAGACGCAAGTTGAGCGTATTCAGTAGGGGTCATGGAGACTCCGATCAATTTTTCATTCTTTATGATTGGCGCCAGAGTATAAGCAGCGCCCACGGGAAAGGTGCCTCAATCGCCAAATTCGATTGGGCCTCAGCAGGTCAGTGGCGCCATCGCCAACTGTTTGTCAGGGAGAAAGAGTGGTTCACGGAAATTCCCTCAGTGCAGGCGCACAAGTTAACAAATCCCGTCTATGGCGGGCAAGAGATTGCCCGCCAGTTTTGTAAATTAAGCCAAACTCTTACGCATGGCTGCAATCACTTCAGCGTAGTCCGGGGTATTGAATATGGCAGACCCAGCGACAAAGGTATCTGCTCCAGCTGCAGCAATTTCGGCAATATTGTCACGATTCACACCGCCGTCGATCTCAAGGCGAATATCAAACCCAGACTCATCAATCAACTTGCGGGCTTCTTTTAACTTGGTCAGGGTATTGGGGATAAACTTCTGCCCACCAAAGCCCGGGTTCACCGACATCAGCAGGATCATATCCAGCTTATCCATTACATACTTGGCCGCATCGAGGCCACTAGCTGGATTGAACACCAGCCCGGCTTTACAGCCGAGACTGCGGATCAATTGTAGGGAGCGGTCCGGGTGACGAGAGGCTTCTGGGTGGAACGTAATATAGGTAGCTCCGGCATCGGCGAACATGCGAATCATTTCATCCACCGGCTCCACCATCAGGTGCACATCAATCGGAGCCTCAACACCGTGTTTGCGCAGGGCCTGGCATACCATAGGGCCAATCGTGAGATTTGGCACATAGTGATTGTCCATCACATCAAAATGCACCCAGTCCGCTCCGGCTGCCAACACATTGTCCACTTCCTCACCCAAACGTGCGAAATCTGCGGAGAGAATAGAGGGGGCGATCTTGTAATCTGACATCAAAATATCCTTTGGTAACTCAACTTTCGCCAGTCAGTCGGCGATCTAAATTTTCCAGGCGCTCGGGGGTTCCCACATCGCACCAGTCCCCCTCATAGAGTTCAGCTTGTAGCTTATCCTCATTAAAGGTGAACACTTCCCCAAGCCCAAAGCATTCGCGACGCTTAGGGTATTCAGTGAGGGTTTCAGCTCGCAGCCAGCTAATACCCGCAAAGGTATAGCGGGGCTTGGCTGTACCCGACAGCAAGCCACCTTCTATGCCAAAATCTCCATCGGGGTTATGGGGAGGATTAAGGACCATCAAAAGGCGTCCAGGGCAAGACTCCGGCAGCGGCCTCTCGATCCATTGCGACAGGTCATAGTCACACCAGACATCACCATTAACCACTAGAAATGATGAGTCGCCGATCAGTGGCAGCGCCTTGAGAATCCCACCGGCAGTTTCCAGTGGCTCCTCCTCATGCTCAATGGAGTAGTGAATATCCAACCCCCAGCGGGAACCAGAACCGAGCTGTTGACGAATTTTGGGTCCCAAGTAGCCCAGGTTAATCACGACCTTTTGCACACCAATAGCTGCCAAGCGCTCAATTGCATATTCAATCAGAGGCTTACCGGCAATCGGTAACAGAGGCTTTGGAGTTTGGTCAGTCAGTGGGCGCATACGGCGCCCAAAACCTGCTGCCAATACCATGGCAGTCAAAGGGGAATTCTCTTTGGGTTTGCTCATTAAATTAATCTGTACAGTTTTCGTACGGCCTACTTCGGCTAGTCACCGGCACAGCGGTAATCGCTGTACCAGGGCAAAGGCTCTATCTGCGGCAGTAGGGTGCCGCTGAACCAATCAGTAAACGGCTCCAGCTCTGGGTAGCGCTCAACGGTTTCCAAAACATAGCGAATCACTAGCGGCAGGTGCTGCAAGTATCCCTGCTTTCCATCACGCAGACTGAGGCGCGGGAACAGACCCAGCACTTTAATATGACGCTGTAGCCCCATCCAGTCGAACCAACGAAGATAAAGTTGTGGGTCCACAGGCTGCATAACACCCGCCGCTTCAGCGGTCGCAACGTAAGCTAGCACCCAACGCTCTACCCGCTCGCGGGGCCAACGGATATAACAATCTTTGAGCAGAGACACCAGATCGTAGGTGGCGGGCCCCCACACTGCGTCTTGAAAATCGACAATCCCCGGCCTTTCCCCGTCGCGAATCATCAGGTTGCGACTGTGGTAATCCCGGTGAACAATAGTGTGAGGCTGTTCCTCCGCACTGTTAAGCAACAATTCAAAGGTTTGCTCCAGCAGCTTTTCTTCCCGCTCTGAAAGCTGGTAGCCAAGTAGCTCTCGCATCAGCCACTCAGGCATAACCTGCATTTCCTTATGAAGTAGCTCCCGGCTATAAGCTGGGAATAATTGTTCCTCAAAAGGGATTTGCTGCAGGCACAAAAGTTCACTCATCACCTCTGCGTAGAGTCCTTCAACACTGTCGCTGTTGAGCACGCTATATAACTGGGTATCCCCCAAATCTTCCAGCAGCAGGTACCCCTCCGCGGTGTCTGCAGCAATCACCATCGGAGTATGGATACCGTTGCGGCGCAAGTAATCAGCCAGAGCCACAAAGCGGGCGGGGTTAGTCAATTGGGGGGGAGTATCTACCGCTATCAGTGACGGCTCGGTTAGAGTGCGAAAATAACGGCGAAATCCAGCATCCCCCGCCAGGCTCGATAAATCAGCCGGAGCCTCCATACCCAGGGCCACGCCAACCCACTCACTCAAGGCATTGCGTCTGGGATCGGAGTCGATCTCGCACCCTTGCTCAACTTCACTGCTCGATCTTAGGCTCATCTTATATTCCAACTGTTTCTAGCTGCATTTTAACCCCGAGCCTCTCTGCGTCCAGAGACGCCATCACTATATTAATTGGAGCCCCTACTTTGCCTCAGGTAAAAACAGAACACGAGTTCCAGGTAATTTGCGTTTCGAAGCTGAGCCTCTAGCTGTAACATTACGGCTTCAGTACGGCTATTAACCACATCTACATTCAAGTAGAATCGGACGATGATTTTGCGCGCCCCGGCTCGAAAGCTGTCGCACGTATCTATCGATAAAGAAACACTAAAAGATAGCTGGAACATATCGTTTGATGCTTGAAGTCTCCCGGTGGCGTCGCCTCGCTCTGGCGATTGCTAATAACTCCCAAGCCCGCTCCATCGCTCTCGGTCTGATCGCTGCTCAGCCCTTGTGGGCGCAAGCCAATCAGGGCGAACCGTATCCTGATCCCGACTACAACCCCTATTTGTACTTGGACTGGTTGCCCCGCTCTGAGCTAACCCCGGAGGAGCTAGCCAATTTACCGGCGGTGTGCTCTGGCGCCTTTGTGGCGCCTCCGCGCAACTATCCCGGTTCTGACCTGCCCCCTGGGGAAGCCCCGCTCAGAGCAACTGCTGAGAAATCCCAGTGGCTGGAAGATGGTTCAGCCGAGCTGAGCGGGAATGTACATATTACCCAGGGTTACCGGCAGCTCTTCGCCGACCAGGTCAAACTGAATCGCCCGGAAAATATCGCCACTTTAGATGGTGCGATTGAGCTTCGGGAGCCCGGTTTGCTGATCCGTGGTTCCTCCGCCGAAGTTCACACCGAAAGCGAAGCGGCTTCTGTTGAGGATGCCACCTATGTGGTGCACGATGCTTTTATCCACGGCGGGGCCGAGCTGGTTGCGCGTCAAACCAGTGGTGAATTGACCCTGACCGAAGGGACATATACCCGCTGTGAACCCGGTCGTGAGTTCTGGCAACTCACGGGCCGCGAGATCAATATTGATGAAGTAGAAAGCCAGGGTACTGCACGAGATGTGCGCCTGAAGATTCTGGACGTACCTGTCTTATACCTGCCGTATTTCCGCTTTCCTGTGGGCGATGCACGCATGTCCGGCTTCCTGTTTCCCACACTCAGCAACAGCGACAAGAATGGCTGGGACCTCGCCATTCCCTACTACTGGAATATTGCCCCGCAGATGGACGCCACCATTTCCCCGCGTTACATCCAATACCGTGGAGCCGGGCTGGAGGTAGAGTTCAGGCACCTGGCAGAAATGTTTAGTACGGAAATCCGCCTGGCCGATCTGCCCGACGACGATGGCGGCAATATTGACCTTGCTCAGGAGCTGATTGATGAGGGCTTTCCAGAAGACCTAGTTTTACCCAACAAAGGGGAAGATCGTTGGTTAGCCAGTATGGAACAGCAAGGCGGATACAGCGGCAGTATCTGGCGCACTGACATCGACTACACCAAGGTTAGTGACCCGGACTACTTTCGCGACCTAAGTCCCGCCAGCCTAGATATCAATGCGGAAACTCAAGTCAGCCAGAAATTCCAAGGACTTCTGCGTAGCGAGCACTGGCAGGCGACGCTGCGTACCCAGGACTATCAAATATTGGAAAACGACAAATTCGACGAATTTGCCCAATACCCCCGCTTTGATATTGACGGTACTTACCGCTGGGATGACTGGCTGCTGACTATGCAGAACGAAGTCACCAGTTGGGATCACAGTGATACACAAACGATAAGGTTTATTGAAGACACCGATGATCCCGATAGTGTCATAACCAGGACTCGAGACTTTATTAACGCTGATCGGCTGCGCCTCGACTATGAGTTCTACTGGGATAAAGAGTGGCTCTGGGGATATTTCAAGCCAGGACTAGCTGGGCGCTACTTAGCATACAGTGTCAGCGATCTATTTCTACCCGAGGATGCCGACGATACTCCAGATGCCTCTGCCGCCCAGTTTATTCTGGATACAGGTCTCTACTTTGAGCGAGATAGCCACTTGTTTAATCGGGACTTTATCCAGACGCTGGAGCCACGGCTGTTTACCCTAATTAGTAGCAATGCTGATCAAAGTGATTTCTTTGATATTAGTGATGATGCCGAAGATATCGACCCAGATAGTAACAACCTGCTGTACGACACGTCACTTTACACTTTCAGTTACGACCAGTTATTCCGTGATAGCCGCTTTACCGGGAATGACCGGATCGATGATGCAGACAGACTTGCCCTGGGCCTGACAACCCGCTTTCTAGATCCAGTCAGTGGCCGGGACCTCTTCTCAGCCAGTATCGGGCAGGTCTACTACTCCAGTGACAGGCAAATTGGTCGCACCGCTTACATTGAGGATACCCAACGGTCAGAATTGGCTGCGCGAATCGAGAGTCGCCCTTTCGAATCCCTGCGTCTGGGGACTGAGCTGGTCTATGAAGATAGTGAGCACAATATTAATCGCGGCAATTTCAGCCTGCGCTATCTTGACGACGACTTCCGCATTTTTAACTTGAGCTATTACTACGAACGCCCCGACTCGACGGATGACGAGGATGAGGACGAAGATGAAGATGAAACCGTAAGCCAACTAAATGCCTCAACCGTCCTCCCGCTTGGTACTCATACCTCACTCATGGCTGGTGCCAGCTATGATCTTACTTTAAATCGGGAACTGGAGTACCTTGCAGGTATCGAATATGACGACTGCTGCTACCGTACCCGATTGGTGTGGCGACGCACACTGGACAACTATCTAGCAGGGGTTGTATCTGCTGAAGACCTTGAGTATGACGAAGGTATCTATCTTGAAGTCGAACTCAAAGGATTAGCGGGCTTTGGTTCAACCGTGACAGAAATGCTGACCCAGGGGATTGCCAACTTTGATCAGAGAGAAGAGCTGAAACAGTGATGAGAATAATTAAGAAATTCGTACCGAAACTGGGCCTGGCACCCGTACTAGCAGCTGGCGCTCTGATCGCCATCACTGCCACCGCACAAGTCAGAAACCTTGACCGGGTAGTCGCTGTTGTTGACGACGATGTTGTAATGGCCAGTGAATTGGCCCAGCGCATGAATACCATCGCCAGCCAAATCCAAGCACAGCAGGTGCAGGCTCCTCCAGTGGATGTTTTGCGCCGCCAGGTTCTCGAACAACTCATTATCGAGCGTTTGCAACTGCAGATGGCCTCTCGCGCAGGTGTTACCGTTTCTGAATCGGAGTTGGACCAAGCTATCGCCCGTGTCCAACAAAATGCCGGAGTCAGCCCCGAAGAATTCCGCCAGCGGCTGCTCGCTGACGGTATGAGCATGAAGAGCTTTCGTCAGCAGATTCGCCAAGAGCTGATGATTCGCCGGGTCGAGCAAGGCAGCGTTAACCGCCGGATTCAGATTACCGATCAAGATATCGATAACTTCCTACGCTCCAAGGAGGGGGAGTTTTGGAAGTCCCCTCAATTTGAGCTGGGCCATATTCTGATCCCCGTAAGTTCCAGTGCCCCCAGCAGCGAAGTTACCCAGGCACGGGAAAAAGCTGAAGACCTAGCTCAGCAAGCCAAAGACGGCGCTGACTTCCGCCGCCTGGCGATCGCAAACTCTGCCGGCCAAAATGCACTTACCGGTGGTGACCTAGGTTGGCGCAAAACCGTCGAGCTTCCCACTCTTTTTGCCGATGCCCTTACCGACTTAAAAGCCGGTGATGTTACCGAGCCTTTCCGCAGTGATGCCGGCTTTCACCTGTTAAAGATTCACGCGCAGAAAGGCGCCAGCGAGCAGTTGGTGGAACAGACAAAAGTTCGCCATATCCTGCTTAAGCCGTCCGCTATTCTTACCGATGACCAAGCTTACAATAAGCTGATTGAGTTGCGTGAAGAGGCCATGGCCAGCGATAACTTTAGCGAGCTCGCGCGCGAAAACTCAGAGGATATAGGTTCTATGCTATCCGGTGGCGATCTTGGCTGGTCTATGCCCGGACAGTTTGTGCCAGAGTTTACCCAGGCTATGGATGCAACTGAGATTGGCAGCATTAGCCTGCCTTTCCGCAGCCAGTTCGGCTGGCATATCCTGCAGGTTGAAGATCGGCGCAAACAGGATATGACCGACAAATATATCCGCAATCAGGCAGCCAATTTGCTGCGCAACCGCCGCTATGAAGAAGAACTGCAAAACTGGCGCCGTGAGATTCGCGACCAGGCATACGTTGAGATTAAATTGCCGGACTCTGAGACCACCGAGGACTCAGGAAACCAATAGTAAGCCGCTTTTTCAGCGGGAAAGACCGGGCCCTGTGCCCGGTTTTTTTTTGTAGCTACAGGAAAGTTATATAGCAATGGCTCCTAAAATTGCCTTCACCCCCGGAGAACCTGCAGGTATTGGCCCTGAGCTCGCTGTGAAGATTGCACAAGAGAGTTCTCCAGCACAGATTGTCGCAATTGCTGATCCCCAACTACTGACAGAGACCGCTGCGGCATTGGGGTTGCCTCTTCAGCTCCTTCCTCTGTCCACAGCAGGCAAAGAGGGGACACCTGCCGGTGCTCTCTACATACTACCGGTCCCCATAGCCGAGTCAGCTAAACCAGGCCTACTGAATGCAGTCAATGCACCCTATGTATTGGAAACTCTTACAGTTGCGGCAGAGGGGTGCCTGGCCGGCCAGTTTGATGCCGTGGTTACAGGGCCCGTACACAAAGGCATTATCAATGGTGCCGGTACTCCATTTAGCGGCCATACAGAGTTCTTTGCTGAAAAAGCCGGTGTTGAGCGTGTCGTTATGATGCTAGCAGCAGAGGACCTTCGAGTTGCTCTAGTGACAACTCACCTGCCCCTCAAAGAGGTGAGCGCTGCTATCACCCCCCCGCTTCTAGAGCAGATTATTACCATCCTCGACGCCAGTTTGCGGGAACATTTCTGCATCTCCAATCCTCGTATTAGCGTTTGCGGCCTCAACCCCCATGCTGGAGAGGGGGGACACTTAGGCCATGAGGAAATAGAAATAATTGAACCCACACTCGAACACTTGCGCCACCAAGGTATATCACTGAAAGGTCCACTTCCCGCAGACACTCTTTTTACCCCGCCGCATTTGTCGGAATGTGACGCCGTTTTAGCTATGTATCACGATCAGGGGCTTCCAGTGTTAAAATTCAAGGGTTTTGGCCACGCCGTCAATATCACTTTGGGGCTACCCTTTATCCGCACTTCAGTAGACCACGGCACAGCTCTCAATATCGCGGGCACAGGCATTGCAGACTGCGGCAGCCTCAAAGCCGCACTGTCTCAGGCTGTGGCGATAGCTAAATTGCGCAGTTCCTAACCAGTGCCTAAAACCTGCTTGGAGAAAGTGTAAACCATGCCCTCACCACGTGAGCGCAGTGAAAGGCCCTAAAGGGTATCCAACTGAAATGCTCACTAGCACCCCAAGGCTTAACCGCAAAATTAATCATCCAGGTTACAGATATATCAATGGATAACTTCTTTCAACACAAAGCCCGCAAACGCTTTGGACAAAACTTTCTCGTCGATGAAAATATTATCGAGCGCATTGTTCGTGCGGTAGGCCCTAAAGAATCAGATACGCTAGTGGAAATTGGCCCGGGTCAAGGGGCAATTACAGAGTTACTACTAAAACGGTGCCCGTCTCTAACCGCTGTCGAACTGGATCGCGACCTGATTCCGATGCTGGAATTTAAATTTAGGGAATACTCGGAATTTAGCATCATTGAAAAGGACGCATTAAAATTTGACTTTGGCACCTTTGCTGGAGATAAGCAGCTACGCATTGTCGGTAACCTTCCATATAACATATCCACACCGTTACTGTTCCATCTGCTCAGTTTTCGCGGGCAAGTCCAGGATATGCATTTTATGCTGCAGAAAGAGGTGGTAGATCGGCTCAGCGCCACGCCTTCGACTAAATCTTATGGGCGACTTAGCGTGATGGTTCAATATTACTGTCGCGTACAGGGCCTGTTCCCTGTACCCCCGCAGTCTTTCCGGCCCGCCCCTAAGGTGGATTCTGCCATCGTGAGATTGGTTCCCCACAGCACTCTGCCATTTACCGCAAAAGATGAAGGATTATTGGAAAGAATCGTCAATATAGCCTTCCAGCAGCGCCGTAAGACCCTGCGCAATGCTTTAAAACCCCTATTCCCGGATCTCGACCCCGAGCTGCTACCCATTGATGCCGGCCGCAGAGCAGAAACCTTAAGCGTCGAGGACTTTGTTAAGCTGGCCGACTACTGTACAAACTTGCAACAACAATAATTATTTTTCACATTATTGGGGGGAACCTTGGCAACTTACGCCATCGGAGATATTCAAGGATGCTTTGCAGCTTTTCAAAGCCTTCTCAAGAAAATCAATTTTAGTGCTGACCGTGACAAACTCTGGCTTGCCGGAGACTTGGTTCACCGGGGTGAGGATAGCCTGAGCACCCTTCGCTATCTCTATGAGCACCGCCAGCAGGTTACAGCAGTGTTGGGCAACCATGATCTCCATTTACTGGCGATCGCCCATGGCACTAAATCTCTGTCTGAAAAAGAGCACGACCTTGCCAAGGTTTTAAAAGCAAAAGATTCTGATAAGTTACTGGAGTGGCTACAAAGCCTACCCCTTCTAGTACATAAGAAGGGGTACACCATGGTGCATGCGGGTATCCCCCCCATTTGGAGCGTTACTAAAGCGCAAAAGCTCGCCACTGAAGTGCATAAGGCCCTCGCCGACGAAGCTATGGCAAAGGCATATTTTTATGGCATGTACGGTAATGAGCCACACTGTTGGGATGATCATTTGATCGGCATCGAACGCCTGCGGTCCATTACCAATTACTTCACAAGAATGCGATTTTGTAAGGCTGATGGCACTCTGGATCTAATCAATAAAAAGGGGGTCCAGGCCTCTCACGGTGAATACCAGCCATGGTTTAGCTTTCCCAACCGAAAAACCAGAAATGACAAGGTTATTTTTGGGCATTGGGCTGCCCTGGAAGGCCGCGCAGATACTGAGAATATCTATGCCCTAGACACAGGTTGCGTTTGGGGAGGATACCTGACTGCAATGCGATTAAGTGATGAAGAATTTTTTTGTACAGACTGCAGCTTATAAAAATCACTTCGCCCTGAAGCCTAAAAGAAGAATTTAAACCAACCGAATCTAAAAAAATAAACTGACAGTTATTATCTGGGAGTTTAACTGTCAGTTTACCTAGCTTGAATAACCTTATAAGCCATAAGTTAATTGATCCAAAGCAACTCCTACACTCGACGGTTTCCCATCAAGTAAAAGCTCAATAGAGTTAACAAGTTCCGCTGCTCCTTCCCTCTGGCTAAGAAGCACCAAGAAAGTATCAGCGCCTTTTTCTCCGCCGCCCTCGACCTCTTGACGAAAACTGCTCCACATTGAAAAAATATTTGACGGATCAGTATTTTCACTTTGCAGAAACAGATCAATTGCCCGATGTATGAGCAGACCACAGCTATAATACAGATCAAACCTGCCCCGGTTAGCGGCCTCAACCAAAGGAATCTCTTTTACACCTTTTGTACAACTTTCCTTAAAAGCCTTAATTTTATTAGAGACATATTTTGATGACTCGGGATACAAATCTAATAAAGCCAGCGCTGCTAACCAATCCGCATTCCCTTCATGTAACCACGATTCATTCGCATCACCATACAATCCTACTTCACTACCCTGCTGGTATAAATGTGCGACCTCATGAGCAAAAAACCAAATGGTTTCATTAATAAAGTTAGGGTCGGCAAATTTCCCATCAAGTTCATTCATATTCCAATGCATAAAAACCTGATGTGGCAAGGTCCCCCCTTGCCAAGAGTTATCATCGACATTCGCATATGATGCATACAAAGCGGGCTTTGTTCCACTTAGTGCCCCAAGCTTTTGCTCAAAATAACTCATTAACCTGGGAATATCTGACTCTAAAGACAATCTCAATTTTTCTGGCAAACCTCTATCAACAACAGCCACAACACTTGCTGTATTTATAGGTTCTTGAGTTCCAACATAGACATTCATTCCATTATCACGATCAATCCAGCTGGCTGTCCCAACATTTATCTTCCCGTTAATGATCATATGCTCACCTGGGGGAACCTGCATAGTTATTCGCCAGGCTTTTGCTTTATCATCACAGTTATCAATACAAGCAAAAAAGCGGCCTGTGTATATCAGACTTCCACCATCTGAATAGGGGGAGAAAGGTGCATAGTCTTTAGGAAGGGATATATAGCTAGTCGTCAAAAAAAATTCAATGTGTTCGAATGAACTTCTATCTTTTCTAACCAGAAACTCTTCACCTTCCATAGAAATTATTTCAAATTCTGGTGACACAGGCTTCCAGCGTTTTATACGAGAGGCATCCGGGTTACGTACAAAGCTAATCCGACTTGCCGGCCTATCCATTTGATAGGTAAGCTTCCAGAGCTTATCGCCCTGCTTCTCAATCGCGATATCCACCTCAGATATATCTTCAGCTAAAGCTGAAAAACCAGTTAAAACTAACAGTAAAAACTGAATATATTTCAATCTTAACTCCTTTTAGATTGAGAAAAATAAACAAAAATTGAAGTAATAAATGCTTCCATATATTGATAACTATAAATAGAGAGTTATAAATACAACCAGACAGACAAATAATTCTTATTCTTCACTAATCAGAAACGTTCAAGTCAATCAACAGGATTGTATCTATCGGTAGAATAATGGCCCCTTAACACAGGTGCTGTTGATATAATTTTATTTAGAACATGAAAGAAACTCATTGCCTGCAATATCCGCATGGAGCTGCGCAAGCAATGAGCATTATCAGGTTGATAGAAAAACCTAATCCTCTGTGAGGCAAAAAATAGGATCAAATTTCCTCAACTTAATTTTGCCTAATCTGCACTGTAGCCTTTAGGATTTTTATACTGCCAACGCCAGGTATCTTTCACCATACGTACTAAATCATACTCAGCTTTCCACCCCAGCTCTGTTTCAGCCAGCTCTGGATCTGCGTAACACTCTGCAATATCTCCGGGTCTCCTCGGAGCAATGTTATAGGGAATTTCCTTCCCACTGACACTCTCGAAAGCACGAACGACTTGTAAAACAGAACTGCCCTGTCCCGTCCCCAGATTATGGGTATAACAACCCTCAGAAATTTCTTCTTTACATATTAAGTTTAGCGCCGCCAAGTGTCCGCGAGCCAGATCAACTACATGTATATAATCTCGAACTCCAGTACCATCGACGGTATCATAATCACCACCAAAAACCTGTAGCTGCTCCAATCTACCTACTGCCACTTGGGAAACATAGGGTAGTAAGTTATTGGGGATACCACTGGGATCTTCACCAATAGTCCCACTTTCATGGGCTCCAATCGGATTGAAGTAACGCAACAAGCTCACTTTCCACTGGCTGTTCGGCGCAGCACAAAGATCGCGCAACATGTTTTCCACAATCAACTTACTGGAGCCGTAGGGGTTGGTTGCGCCAGTAGGGAAATCTTCTTTAATTGGTACTGTTTCAGGATCACCATAGACTGTTGCCGACGAACTGAAGATCAGGCGATGAACCCCAAACTCCTCCATCACCTCACATAAAGTTAAGGTCCCAGCTACATTATTCTGGTAATAGCGCAGAGGCTGCACAACAGATTCACCAACTGCTTTTAACCCCGCGAAGTGAATTACGGCGTCAATCTTATGATCAGAGAATACTTTGCGTAAACCTTCCTTATCACTAATATCCAGATGGTGAAAAGGGATATCTTTGCCAGCAATTAACTCGACCCTCCGTAGGGCTTCCTCACTGCTGTTCGATAGGTTATCCACAACTACAGGCTCAAAGCCGGCAGCAAGCAACTCGATACAGGTATGACTGCCAATATATCCGGCACCTCCAGTCACCAAAATCGCCATTTAGGTTCCTCAATATTTCTCTAATACCCAATATGGGCTGTAGTAAAGCGTAAAACAGCCGCCCAATTCAACCTATATAAGTGACATTCCACTGTCTCATTCAAAGGGAAAGCTATGCTGGAAAAGCTGGAGAGCATTCAACACTTACTCCAGCAAAGAACAAGGTTCACAACGGCAATAACGATAGTGCTTCACGCCAAGCGTATCCCAAACACGATCTGGACTTTACAGCTCATACATCGCTCGTCCCATTTGGGCAAGAGAAGCCAAGGGCGTACGACATCCTAACCAAAGCAGGAAACTGAGCTAATTCCAGTAGGCTACAGGGAGGTAGACACCATGACAATTTTCAATCACTACTTGGAAAGATACGAATCTATCCAGGACGAAGAACTCAGTATTCAGGAATACCTGGAGCTGTGTAAGACAGACCGCAGTGCCTATGCGTCACCAGCTGAGAGGATGCTGATGGCCATTGGCGAGGCCGAACTGGTAGACACCTCACGGGACCCGCGCCTGTCACGTATTTTCTGTAATAAGGTTATTAAGCGATACAAGGCCTTCAGTGAATTCTATGGTATGGAGGAAGCCATAGAGCAAATTGTCTCTTTCTTCCGACATGCCGCACAGGGTCTGGAAGAAAAGAAGCAAATCCTGTATTTGCTAGGTCCTGTTGGTGGCGGAAAGTCATCCCTTGCAGAGCGGCTAAAAGCCTTGATGGAGCAGGTGCCCATCTATGCAATTAAGGGATCGCCAGTATTTGAATCTCCCTTGAGCCTTTTCTCTCCTACTGAGGATGGCCGCATCCTTGAAGAGGACTACGGAATTGCACGTCGATACGTTAACACTATTATGTCTCCCTGGTCTGTTAAGCGATTGCATGAATTTAAAGGGGACATCAGTAAATTCCGTGTCGTAAAAATTCGTCCTTCTATTCTCGATCAAGTTGCCATCTCAAAAACAGAGCCCGGTGATGAAAATAACCAGGATATTTCATCACTGGTTGGCAAGATCGACATTCGTAAGCTTGAGGATTTCCCCCAGAATGACCCTGACGCCTATAGCTTTTCTGGTAGTTTATGTAGGGCCAACCAGGGGCTGATGGAGTTTGTCGAGATGTTCAAAGCGCCTATCAAGGTGCTTCACCCCCTACTAACTGCAACACAAGAAGGAAATTACAACAGTACAGAGGGATTGGGGTCAATTCCGTTCAACGGTACAATCCTCGCTCATTCCAATGAATCGGAATGGCAATCCTTCCGCAATAATCGCAACAATGAGGCTTTCCTGGATCGTATTTATATCGTCAAGGTGCCCTACTGTGTAAGAGTGCAGGAGGAAATACGAATCTATCAGAAACTGCTAGAAAATAGCTCCTTGTCAAAAGCGCCCTGTGCACCAGACACCCTACGGATGTTGGCGCAATTCTCTGTATTGTCGAGAGTTAAAAACCCTGAGAACTCCAGCCTTTATTCAAAGATGCGTATCTATGACGGTGAAAACCTAAAGGATACCGACCCCAAAGCAAAAACCATTCAGGAATACAGAGATAATGCAGGGGTAGATGAAGGCATGAACGGACTATCCACCCGTTTCTCCTTTAAAATCCTCTCAAAAGTTTTCAATTTCGATGCTACTGAGGTGGCGGCAAATCCAGTCCACCTACTCTATGTTCTGGAACAGCAAATAGAGCAGGAGCAATTTCCACCGGAAGTGCAAGAGACTTACCTCGGGTTTATCAAGGAATATTTAGCTCCAAGGTACGTAGAATTTATCGGCAAGGAAATCCAAACAGCTTACCTGGAATCCTACGCTGAATACGGCCAAAACTTGTTTGATCGCTATGTCACTTACGCTGATTTTTGGATACAGGACCAGGAGTATCGTGACCCAGAAACCGGTGAAATACTGGATCGCGGCGCCCTTAATGAAGAGCTTGAAAAGACAGAAAAACCTGCAGGAATTTCCAATCCGAAAGATTTCCGCAATGAAATAGTCAATTTTGTGCTCCGTGCCAGGGCTAACAATCAAGGAAAAAATCCCGACTGGAGATCTTACGAGAAACTACGTGCCGTTATCGAGAAAAAAATGTTCTCCAATACGGAAGATCTTCTGCCAGTTATATCCTTTAATACCAAGGCATCAGCAGATGATAAACGCAAGCATGCAGACTTCGTTGCGCGTATGGTTGAACGCGGCTATACCGAGAAGCAGGTTAGATTGTTATCCGAATGGTATCTACGCGTGAGAAAATCTCAATAGTAAGGTTTTCCTCCATTAAGGTCACTGGAAAAACACGAGGAAGCCAAACCCGGATACTGATTAGATCATTAACTTTTAGTGAGCACTTGAGTGATTTCACAGCATCTCATCGGGACCCTCAATGGCTCGCTATAGTGAAGATACCAATAATTGTGTTTGGTGGATTCAGCAGGAAATATTCTGAATAGATTTATGGCGATGAATGCCTGTGAGCTTTATTCAGAACAAAGGCAGAAATATGAGCTATATCATCGACCGCCGCTTGAATGGAAAGAAAAAGAGTACCGTTAATCGGCAGCGATTCTTAAGGCGCTATAAGGCTCACATTAAGAAAGCTGTCGGCGACGCCATGAATAGCCGCTCTATTATGGACATGGATAAGGGAGAGCAAATCAGTATCCCTACTCGGGATATCAGCGAACCCTTATTTTCTCACGGTAGCGGTGGGCACGTAGAGCGAGTTTTACCCGGAAACAAGCAATTTACTGCTGGTGATCGTATCCCTCGTCAAGGTCAGCGAGGCGGTGATGGAAATGGTGGTGGTGCCAGTGATAGCGGGGAAGGGGTTGATGAATTTGTCTTCCAGATATCACAAGAAGAGTTTCTGGACTTTATGTTTGAGGGGCTCCAGCTGCCCAATATGATCAAGCAACGCCTGGCCGGCAACGAGTCTTTTCAAATAGTACGTGCCGGAATTAGTAATGAAGGAACTCCAGGTCGTCTCAATGTGATCCGCTCACTCAGGGCTGCCCATGCAAGACGCATAGCCTTGACCAGTAATAAGCGAAGAAACCTGCGTAATTTAGAGGAAGATCTATCCCAAGAAGAAAACAAAGATACTGCTCTGCGAGATCAGCGCAAAATTGAGGCTCTTAAAAACCAAATCGCCGAACTTCGCAGCCGTATCAATCGAGTCCCTTTCCTTGATGATTTCGACCTGAAATATAACCTGCTGATTCGACAACCAAAACCTCGATCTAGGGCGGTGATGTTTTGCCTGATGGATGTATCCGGCTCGATGAACCAAGCCACAAAGGATATGGCCAAACGCTTCTTCTTACTTTTATATTTGTTCCTACAGCGCAGTTATGAATATACAGAAGTCGTTTTTATTCGACACCACACTAGCGCCAAAGAAGTTGATGAAGAGGAGTTTTTCTATTCACGGGAAACTGGTGGCACCATTGTCTCAAGCGCGCTCAAATTAATGCGACGCATTATAAGAGATCGCTACCCCGCCAGCGAATGGAATATCTATGGAGCCCAGGCCTCAGATGGTGATAACTGGAACGACGACTCCAGTACCTGCCACCGAATCCTTATCGACGATATTATGCCCCATGTGCAGTATTACTCTTATGTGGAAATTACTCCCAGAGATCACCAGGCCCTGTGGGAAGAGTATGAAAGTGTCCGCACTTTATTCCCCGATCACTTTGCTATGGAGCAGATTGTCGATGTACAGGATATTTATCCGGTGTTCCGACAACTATTCCGCCAAAAGGTGACTGCCTGATGCTCGACAAATTTGCCAGTGGCGCTGAAGCATCTGAATCTGAGTCGCGTCAGCCCATATCAACAAGCTCAGAATGGACTTTTGAATTAATTCAGGAATATGATCGCGCCATCGGCGCACTGGCAGAAGAGTTTGGGTTAGATACCTACCCAAATCAGATTGAAGTTATCTGCTCAGAGCAGATGATGGATGCCTACTCCTCGGTAGGAATGCCAGTGGGTTATCACCACTGGTCTTTTGGCAAGCAATTTATCAGCGTGGAAAATAATTACCAGCGCGGATTGATGGGGCTGGCTTATGAAATAGTCATTAATTCTAATCCCTGCATCGCTTACCTCATGGAAGAAAATACCATGACAATGCAGGCTTTGGTGATTGCTCACGCCTCCTATGGGCACAATTCTTTCTTTAAAGGGAATTACCTGTTTCGCTCCTGGACAGATGCCAGCAGTATTATTGACTATCTGATCTTTGCCAAAAATTATATTTCCCGCTGTGAAGAGCGCTACGGGCTTGATGAAGTCGAGGCCATTCTCGACTCCTGTCATGCCCTAATGAACTACGGTGTAGACCGCTATAAACGCCCTTACCCAATCTCGGCTATTGAAGAAGAACGCCAACAGCAAGAGCGAGAAGAGTACCGCCAGAGACAGCTCAATGATTTATGGAGGACCATCCCAAAACTCGGTGACGGTATAGAGGAGACAAAGGAGAAACGTTTCCCCGAAGAGCCTCAGGAGAATATCCTGTACTTTGTTGAGAAAAATGCCCCTCTCCTGGAAAACTGGCAACGGGAGCTGGTGCGTATTGTACGTAAGCTGGCCCAATATTTTTATCCACAGCGGCAAACCCAAGTAATGAATGAGGGCTGGGCTACCTTCTGGCATTACACTCTCTTAACCGAGCTGTACAAGCGCGGGCGGGTGACTGAAGGCTTTATGATGGAGTTTCTTCAAAGCCACACCAATGTTATCTACCAACCCTCTTTTGACAGCCCTCACTACAGCGGTATCAATCCCTATACCCTGGGCTTCAGTATTTTTACTGACTTACGGCGTATCTGTGAAAGCCCCACTGAAGAGGATCGCCGCTGGTTCCCAGACATTGCTGGAAGTAACTGGCGTGAAACCCTTCAATTCGCCATGCGCGACTTCAAAGATGAAAGTTTTATTTTACAATTCCTGTCTCCCAAGGTTATGCGAGACATGAAACTGTTTTGTATCAGCGACAACGATAAAGAGAACGATATCATTGTCAGCGCAATTCACGATGAGAGCGGTTATCGCCAGTTAAGAGAGAACCTTGCGGGACAGTACAACCTGGGCAATCGGGAACCGAACATCCAGGTATATTCAGTAGATACCCGTGGTGACCGTTCACTGACCCTGCACCACACACAACACCGCCGTCGCCCTCTTGGTAAAGATACAGCAGAGGTATTAAGGCATCTTCACCGGCTATGGGGCTTCGATATTCACCTGAACAGCTTGAACGGGGATCAAATAACGGCCAGTTGTCACTGCCCAGAGCAAGGTCGGGACCGACCGGAGGGTGAAGAAGAGTCTATGTTAATACCAAAACCCATATAGGTTTCAGCGCGGGAACTGTTGAAATACCAGCCCCGCACAGAATGGGGAAATAATACCCACTTGCGAATCGCGCTACTTAGGCATCAGCTTCCAACAAAAGCTTGGCCTTTGCAGAAAGTTCACCGTGCTCAGAACGGTGAGTTAAAAGAGCATCAGCTCCAGCATCCAGCCAACGGGCTTTCTCGCCATCGTCATCAGAAGGCACAACCAGAATGCTCAAATTTGAATACTCACTGCGGGATCTGAGGTAGTCCAGCACCTGAAACCCACTCTCCCCAAGCAACCCAGTGTCAACCACTAACAACGCAGGCTTGGCACTCGCCATCAAGATACCGGCGGAAAAACTATCACTAGCTACTTCTACTTCACACCCCATCTGCTGAAGCGCCTGGCGTCCACCTGAAGTCAGCTCAGGATCAGTCGTTAACAAAAGCACTTTTCGACTGGGAACTGCCAGGTCGTTCGGAACTGGCATTGAGTTGTCCCGCAGGAAGCCCACGAAATCCTCAACACAGATACGGTGGTCACCACGCCCTGGAAGTTTGTATGCCTTGAGCTGGCCACGCTCAATCCAGCGAATCACCGTTCGGAAGTTAACACCGCAGTACCTGGCTGCTTCCCCGGTGGTTAGCACATGTAATTCGCTCATCTTTATTCTCCCCAACAACTGCGATTAAAAAGAAGAACAGTCAACTTCCCGAAAGTATCCTCTGCCCCACAGAGTTACACGTGAAATTATCCTGCCCAGCTGAACCGCCCCTATAAATTATGCTGTTTAATGCTGCAAACCCAGCCCGAAATTCGGTCCATGTAATTTATTAACGAACAGCGGAACAACCCCCTCAAAAAATACTAATAGATATAGTTGACAGGTAAGACAGGTTTCTTAGAATGACACTAGATTCGTGACTTGGGACTTGTCACGCGATCCTTTCCAGTGGTGTGGCCGTTAAGTCAGAGCCCCCACAGTTGGCAAAGAAATGTTTGCTAAGCGAATACCCTAAGACCCTGGGCCCCCTTGTTTTTTCGGGGCCTTTTTTTTATCTTGCCGAAGCTTCTTACACTCCTACCGCTCATCCTCCGTCCAGCAGACAAACCTGGAACAACGCCGGAACAAATGGACTTATGGCAGTACAATCACCTATCAGATCACTGGACCCTCCAGCTCTGGAGCAAATGTTTTGAAGATTTACCTTGTTGGCGGCGCAGTGCGCGACAGACTTTTGAATCGTCCAGTCACCGAGCGCGACTGGGTAGTAGTTGGGGCAGATGCAGATAGAATGCAGGACCTCGGATACAGCCCAGTCGGCAAAGATTTTCCAGTATTCCTACACCCTGAAACCGGTGAAGAATACGCTCTCGCTCGAACCGAAAGAAAGAGCGGCCACGGCTATGGCGGTTTTACCGTTAACGCCGATGCCAATATCACTCTGGAAGAGGATCTCCTGCGGCGAGATCTCACTATTAATGCCATTGCAGAAGACAGAGACGGCAATCTAATTGACCCCTACGGTGGGCAGGAAGATCTTGAAGCTCGGCTTTTGCGCCATGTTTCCCCTGCATTTGCCGAAGACCCGCTAAGAGTACTGCGAGTGGCCCGCTTTGCCGCCCGCTACCATCACCTTGGCTTTAGCGTTGCCCCTGAGACCATGATACTCATGCGCCAGATGGTAGAAGCAGGTGAAGTGGAATACCTGGTGGCCGAGAGGGTCTGGAAAGAGGTAAGCCGGGCACTTACCGAGCCAGACCCCGATATTTTTATTCGGGTACTGCGAGACTGCGGCGCCCTCTCGGTACTGTTACCAGAGTTAGAGAATTTGTTTGGTGTTCCCCAGCCGCCCAAACACCACCCCGAAGTGGACACTGGAGAACACGTACTGCTAGCCCTGCGCGCCGCACCGCCAGAGCTCCCCTTGCGTTTTGCAGTACTGCTACACGACCTGGGCAAAGGACTGACTCCCGAAGAGATTCTCCCCAGCCACCACGGCCACGAGGCCGCAGGCGTACCTCTTGTAAAGGCCGTCTGTGAGCGCTGGCGTACCCCAAAAGACCTGACTGCACTAGCTGTCGGGGTCTGCGAATATCACCTGCATTGCCACAGAGCCTTCGAATTGCGCCCACAAACCATTATGAAAATGATCCGCAGTCTGGATGCCTTGCGACGTCCCGAGCGATTTGAAAACTTTCTTCGCGCCTGTGAGGCAGATGCCCGAGGTCGTGAGGGGCTGGAGAATCGAGATTATCCACAGGTGGAATTTTTGCGCGCCGCTCGAGATGGGGCAGCGGCAGTAACTGCCGAGGAGTTGATTAAACAGGGCTACCAGGGTGCGAAACTGGGGCAAGCACTGGACCGGGAGCGCATCAAGGCAATCGCCAGAGTAAAGGATAACTACATTGCGTAATGTGTTGATTACCGGTGCCGCCGCACGCCTGGGCCGTGCTATTGCTGAAGAGCTGCATAGAGATCACAGAGTTGTTATTCACTATCGCAACTCGGCTGATGCTGCCAAGGCCCTGGCAAACGAGCTGAACCAACGTCGCCCCAACTCTGCCATAGCGTTGCACAGTGAGTTGAATAGCGCCGAAGCCTGTTCCAATCTGGCCCAACGTGCACAAGAGGCCTGGGGCGGTATTGATGTTCTGGTCAACAATGCCTCAGCATTTCACCCCACACCTGTGGGAAGTGCAACCGAGGAGGACTGGGATCGGCTGGTAGGCAGCAACCTCAAAGCCCCCTTCTTTCTCACTCAGGCCCTGAAAGAAACACTCTGCCAACAACAGGGTTGCGTTGTTAATATGGCGGATATTCACGCCGAGCGCCCGATGCCCAAGCATACTATTTACTGCGCCGCCAAGGCTGGACTGGTAATGCTGACAAAAAGCCTCGCTCTGGAGCTATCGCCCCAGGTGCGGGTCAATGCAGTCGCCCCCGGTGCCATTCTTTGGCCGGAACAAGAGGCAACTAACGAAGCCAAGAAAGCACAAATCACCCAGCGCATTCCTTTGGCCCGAACCGGTGACCCCAGCGATATCGCCAAAACCGTGCGCTTCCTGATCTGTGACGCCCCCTATATCAACGGCCAGGTTATTGCCGTTGACGGCGGCCGCAACCTCAATATCTAGGGCGGTCCAACCAATATCTAAAACAGTCCAACAACGGGGCTTCACTTCAATTTCACCGGCACTCTGTCAGAATGCTTTGTAACTTCCTCTGCCACAAGAGATTTGCCGGTGCGCTCACTGAAGATATTGTTGATTGAAGATAACCCCACTATCGCCCGCCAGCTTGCCGAATTCCTGCACGCTGAGGGCTGGCAGATAGATTATGCCCAGCGGGGCCGCCAGGGCTTACAGCTGGCCCTGGAACAAATCTTCGACCTGATTATTCTCGACCTGGGCCTGCCGGATATGGACGGCTTAGAGGTCTGCGAAAAGATCAAGGCACAAGCGCCAGTTAACATGCCAATTCTGATGTTAACTGCCCGAGATGCTCTCGCAGATAAAGAACGCGGATTTGGTATCGGTGCCGATGACTACTTATGTAAGCCCTTCGAACCAAGGGAACTGATACTGAGATGCCGCGCCCTGGCACGTAGACACCAGCTGCATACCAGTGAAGAAATTAAGGTCGGTGATTTACAGATAAACCAGCGCCAGCAAACGGCCTACCGGGATAAACAACCTCTGCCCCTGACAACTATCGGTTTTCGCATTCTCACTATGCTCGCCCAGGCGTCGCCAGCACCAGTAAGTCGCTCGGCAATAATCCACCATATTTGGGGTGATGAACCCCCAGAAACAGACGCCTTAAAATCCCACATTTATAGTCTTCGCCAAACACTGGATAAGCCTTTCCAGGCCCCTATGTTGAAAACCATCACCAATCTCGGTTATCAGTTGGAAACTCCCAATGCGCGAAACCAGTAATTTACAGAGGAAGGTCTTCGCTATTTTTGGCAGTTTTACCCTGCTGCTATGCTTGGTGTTTTTTGCCATTTGTATGATGGTGGCCTATGTAGTTGAAGACCATTTATTCGATAACTTATTGGCCGGAGAAGTCCGCTACCTCGAACAGCAGGCAAGACTGACTAATACGACCCCAGAGCCACGCCTACCCTATTTAACGCTATACACTGAAAGCAAAGTAATTCCGGCCGAACTGCGCACAGCCTTACCAAGCTATGCAGAAAAGGCTGAGTGGTTTAGTGATACTGAACATCACTTCCATTTACGCAGAGTACATTTTCCGGACAACCATTCCGCCGTTCTCGTAGCTGAAGTCAGTGAATTGCTCACTGTTACCCGACAATCTTCAAAGCTTCTCTGGCTCTTTGCCAGCGCCTGTATCTTGACCCTACTCTTAGCCCTCTATTGTGCTTTTCGTATTTCCCGTAAAACCATCGCGCCTGTAGTAACCCTCGCTAAAGCAGTTCAGCAGCAGAGAAACTGCGATTCTCAAATTTCCCTGCCCTATAACAATGAACAAGATGAAATCGGTTATCTCGCAAGTACGCTGCAAGATACACTTAACCAGCTCAAGCTAACATTGCGCAGGGAAACTGAGTTTACCCGGGATACAAGCCATGAGTTGCGCACCGGACTAACCATTCTGAAAAGCACACTGGCTCTCAGTCAAAATCGGGAAATGACTTTAGCTGAGAAAAATGAGCTCTTAGAAACTGTTACCGGTATGGAAAAAACCGTTAAGACACTATTAGCCCTCGCCCGCTCTGAGTCTCTACAGTCGGAAGATATCCCATTGTGCGCTTTACTAGAGGAACGTCTTTTAGCTCAACACCAGTTAATTGTACAAAAGCATTTTAATGTTGATTTAAAGTTAGGGCACAAAGTCAGAGTCCTGGCCAATCGACACCTGGTAAGTCTGCTCTTCGACAACTTGATCAGCAATGCATTACAGCACGCTACCAGCCCTGAATTGGTTATTACCTATAAGGGGGACACACTCTTTTTTGAGAACGCCACAGACAACCAATTAGATCTAGAAACCTCCCTCTTACCCGGCCAAAAGAGGGAAGGCAGTGACGGCATTGGTCAAGGCCTTTTCCTGGCCAAGAGAATCTGTGAAGCCTTAAATTGGACCATCTCTATCCAGTGTAAAAAAAATATTTATCAGTGCTCTCTATCTTTTACACAGTAGCGTTCTAAGATTCAAATTTTTACCGTATGCGCTCGAGATGCACAGTGAATCAGCATCCATACCTTATACGATCTCGAGCGCAGCTTTTTCTTTCTTCCTAAATAGCAATTGTAATCTCACCTGAATTTCACCTTCCATCCCTTATTCTCCTACGAACTCACTAGAAGATTTTCCGTCTGCTACTGCAATTTTGGAGATTAATATGTTGAAGAAAATTGTTATTTCCCTGGCTCTGACTTTGTCCATATTTTTTGGTTTTATTATTTGGATTAAGGGCCTAATTCCACCCCAAGAGCAGGACTTTTCCACTACGACAGTAAGTGACCTGCCGTATTTACAACAATTACCCAGGGAAAGCCGAGGAAAAATCTTAGCTGTTGTCACCAGTACTGAAACGATGGGAGATAATGGCAAGGCAACTGGTTATGAATTAACTGAACTGGCACGCCCCTATTACATCTTTTCAGCCAACGGATTTATTGTCGATATTGCCAGTCCCAAAGGCGGCAAACCGCCTGCGGTGATCGATAAAGATGATCTGGGGCCTTTCGACTATGCCTTTCTCAATGACCCGGAGGCACAACAAAAGGTCAATCACAGTATTCCTATCGATCAGGTATCAGCAGAAGATTACCAGGCCGTATTTTTTGTCGGCGGTAAAGGCACCATGTTTGATTTCCCCGACAATCCCCATATTCAGTCCCTGGTGCGGGAAATCTATAACAGCGGCAAAATTATCGGAGCGGTATGCCACGGGCCAGCAGCCCTTGCCAATGTCACCCTGGATAATGGCAAGCCCTTAATCGCCGATCGGCAGATCAGTGCTTTTACTAACGAAGAGGAGCTTTTTCTTATCCCTGACGCCGAGCAACGATTTCCATTCCTGCTTGAGGATCGCTTACGTGAGCAAGGCGCGTTTTTTCAGGCTGGGCCCACTTACCTGGAACAAGTCAGCGTGGATGGCCAGCTTATTACCGGGCAAAACCCCTGGTCCACCTGGCTGGCGGCTGAGAGTATGGTAAGCGCGATGGGGTATACCCCTGTTCCACGCCAAATCACTCCGGTGGAGCAGACCGTCAAATTACTACTCACTTATGAGCAGCGCGGCTTTACCGAGGCCACAGAGAAATTACACAAGCTTCAGGAGAAAGGGGAAATAGACCAGCGCCTACTGGCCATGCACGGCGTTGTCTCTGTTATGCGTTGGGAGCCGGGCAGGGCTCTGGACATAATCAGACTGCTGTCCAAGAGCCAGGATTGATAGAGCCCCTCAAAAAGCCAGCTAGCCAGCCTGCTCTAGGGGCTGGCCATTTTCATCCACAAATAATACATCGCGAATACTGAGTTTTTGTCCCTGGGCATTCTGAACAGCCACTTCGGAGATAGGCTCACCACTGTTTTTATCGACCAGGTGTATCCCATCTTTATTGCCGTTCCAGCGCAGATTCCAC
This sequence comes from Microbulbifer maximicatervae (SeqCode), assembly GCF_052468155.1. Lineage (NCBI taxonomy): Bacteria > Pseudomonadati > Pseudomonadota > Gammaproteobacteria > Cellvibrionales > Microbulbiferaceae > Microbulbifer > Microbulbifer maximicatervae (SeqCode). Next base: position 1,722,644 of record NZ_CP174335.1, on the reverse strand, counting down.
TGGCGCAGGGCGATTACCACCGTAAACAGGTCCCGGCCTTTTTCCGTTAAGCGGTACTCGTAGCGAGTACCGTGTTCACCCGCATCAAAGCGTACCAGCACCTCGTTATCCACCAGACGTGATAACCGATCCACAAGGATATTTTTGGCAATTCCCAGGTTTCTTTGGAAATCCACAAAACGGCGGGTACCCAGCATCGCCTGCTTAATTATCAGCAGGGACCACCAGTCCCCCACCTCATTTAGGGCGCAAGCCAGGGAGCAATCAAGATCATCAAAGCGTTTACGTGACATACCCCTAGTATACCGACAAAAGGGTTGCAATACGAAACCAGATATTGAACTCAGCCTCGAAATAAGGTCTTATAACGCAACCGTTTTAATTGTGACCGAGCGGGACCATTGAGTCCCAATTTTGAATCGAGACATTCAGGAGAGAGATATGAGTGGTTCCCTGGACAGCCTGCTGCGTCCTTTCGAGCATAAATCCCTAAAACTGCGCAACCGGGTTGCGATGGCTCCCATGACCCGCACCATGTCACCGGGCTATTCAGCCAATGACCAAGTGGCCGGCTATTACCGCCGCCGTGCCGAGGGCGAAGTGGGACTAATTATTACCGAAGGCACCTTCGTTAATCATAAAGCCGCAAACGGCTACGAGAATGTTCCGGCAATCTACGGTGAGGCCGCTCTCGCCGGCTGGAAAAAAGTGGTAGACGAAGTACACGCTGCCGGTGGCCAGATTATCCCGCAGTTATGGCACGTAGGCTCCGTGCGCAAAGAGGGCATAGGCCCGGATAAATCAGTGCCCGGCTACTCCCCCTCAGGTCTGTTCAAACCCGGCAAGCCCAATGGCCAGGCGATGAGCAAAGAGGACATCCAGGAAGTTGTACAAGCTTTTGCAGACGCGGCGAAAGCAGCCAAGGAAATTGGGTTTGACGGTGTAGAGATTCACGGCGCCCACGGCTACCTGATCGACCAGTTTTTCTGGGAAGGTACCAACCAACGCGATGACGAGTACGGTGGCTCCATCGAAAATCGCACCCGCTTTGCAGTGGAAATTATCAAAGCGGTACGTGAAGCCGTAGGCGAAGATTTCGCCATAGTGCTGCGCTACTCCCAGTGGAAGCAGCAGGATTACGAAGCCAAGTTGGCGCAAAACCCGGAAGAACTGAAACGCTTCCTAGCACCACTGGTTGAAGCCGGCGTTGATATTTTCCACGCGTCGACAAGACGCTTCTGGGTGCCAGAATTTGAGGGTTCTGATCTCAACTTGGCAGGCTGGACCAAGGAATTGACGGGAAAACCGGTAATTTCTGTCGGCAGTGTCGGCCTCGACGATGATTTTATCGGCGGCAATAACCAGGGCATGGGCGGCACTGCCAATCCTACCGATTTAGCCGAACTGACCCGCCGTATGGACAACCAGGAGTTCGACCTGATTGCCGTTGGCCGCGCGCTATTACAAGACCCACACTGGTTCGCCAAGGTGCGTGAAGATCGCGCGGAGGAAATCACTCCGTTCACCAAAGAAGCGCTAATGAGCCTAAGTTAATTATTCCTAAAAAAAAGCAGCCGCAAAGGGCTGCTTTTTTATCTACATTTTTTAAAAATTTATTGGAATCACGGCCAAATAAATTCTACCGGCCACAATTTTTGCGAGTCCTGGTCGTACTCATTCCACAGTTGACGGTATGTTTTCTGCTCGACCGGATGCAGTACTTCCGGTGCTATCTCTGCCAGAGGCTGTAAAACAAAGGCATTTTTTACAATTTCACCTCGAGGCAATTTTACCCCGTCGACAGTTCCGGTCAGGTGGTCGTAGGTGAGGGTATCAATATCCAGGGTGCGCGCGCTGAACTTAGGCCCGGAGCGCAGGCGGCCGTTGGCATCTTCAATACCTCGCAGACACAGGGCCAGCTGCCCTACCGGCAGGTCAGTCTGTAGCCCCACAACCAGGTTGTAAAAGTTATCGCCCTGGAAACCCACCGCTTCACTTTCGAAGACCCGGGACACCTGTAATTCGCCAAACCGCCCGGTCAAGGCATCCAGCGCTGCGCGGATATATTGCGCACGATTGATATTACTGCCGAGGCTGAGATACACCTGAGCCACGTTTACACTCCCGCAGACATCGCTGCTGCACCTTTTGCCGGCCTCTCGCCGCGCTCAATAATGACACCCACATCCCTGGACCCTCTGACCGCACCCGGCTTGGACAACCGCAGTCGCAGCCAGCTTACAGAAAACTCTTCCCTAACAATTGCCGCAGCCTGCTCTGCCATGGTCTCCACCAACAGAAACTCACTGCTTTCAATAAAAGCGATCAAGCGCTTGGCCACCGCTTTATAGTTAAGTGTGTACTCGATATTGTCTGTGCGCGCCGCCTCACTAATATCGAAGGCCATCTCCAAATCGAGACTGACCGTCTGGCGCACTTCCCGCTCCCAATCGTAAATACCAATAATGGTATTCACCTTTAAATCCCGTATATAAACAATATCCATTTATCGGCTCTTTTCTTTTTACTGCCAGGCTATTCCTGGGATTTTTAAAGTTCGGTCTTGGGCAATTCTGTCATAGGCCAGCGCGGACGCACATCTACCGCAAGGCTCGTCTGCTCCCCTGCTTTTAAACGTAAACTACCGGCGTAGGCGATCATGGCCCCGTTATCAGTGCAGAATTCATGGCGGGGATAGTAGACGCTGGCCTTATCCTTTCGCAGGCTCGTTTCCAAACGCTCACGCAATAATTTATTTGCGGAAACTCCACCGGCAATCACCAGGGTTTTATAGCCGGAAGCCTTAATAGCGCGACGACATTTAATCACCAGGGTATCCACTACCGCCTCCTGGAAGGCCGCAGCAATATCTGCGCAAGTCTGCTCGTCCGGTAAACCATCCTCCAGGGCGTGCTTGCGCACCGTCGTCAGGGTGAAGGTTTTAAGACCTGAAAAACTGAAATCCAACCCCGGTCGATCAGTCATAGGACGCGGGAAGGTAAAACGTTTGGGGTCTCCTTTCTCCGCCAGGGCAGCCAAACGCGGGCCACCGGGATAATCCAGGTCGAGCATTTTGGCGGCCTTATCAAAGGCCTCGCCGGCGGCATCATCCAGGGATTCACCCATCAATTCGTAATCGCCGAGCCCCCGCACCTCCACCAGCTGGGTGTGTCCGCCGGAAACCAGCAGGGCCACAAAAGGAAAGGCGGGCGGATTATCCTCCAGCATTGGAGCCAGCAGGTGGCCTTCCATATGGTGCACCGCCACCGCCGGGATATCCCAGCCATAGGCCAGTGCACGGGCCGCGCAGGCCCCGACCATTAGCGCTCCCACCAGACCGGGGCCCGCGGTATAGGCGATACCATTGAGGTCTGAAGGGCTGGTCTCGGCCTTCTTCATTACCTGGCAAATCAGCGGCAAGAGTTTGCGCACATGATCACGGCTCGCCAGCTCAGGGACTACGCCGCCATAATCGGCATGCAGGTCCACTTGACTGAACAGGGCATGGCTGAGCAAACCGGACTCAGAATCGTAAATAGCGACGCCAGTTTCATCGCAGGAGGTTTCTATACCAAGGACGCGCACTTGATCTCATTCTCGTGACTACTTCGAGGGGTGGTTATCATACTGGAAAATGGGGTTGCGATCCCGTATAGGAGTGTTTAGAATTTGCGCCCTCGCTGTGAACCGGCCACCGGATGCAACTGCGAGAGCATTGCCGGAATGGCCGAGAGAAACGAATTTTAACAGGTATCCTAATGCCCTCTGTACGAATCAAAGACAACGAACCTTTCGATATCGCCCTGCGCCGTTTCAAGCGCTCCTGTGAAAAAGCAGGCGTACTGTCTGAAGTACGTCGTCGCGAGTTCTACGAGAAGCCCACCGCTGTTCGTAAGCGCAAAGCTGCTGCCGCTGTAAAGCGTCACGCTAAAAAGCTTCAGCGCGAAAACCGCAAGTTCCAGCGTCTCTACTAAGAGCCGCAGGCTGCATAAGCCTGTCGCAGCGAGGCGGCCGGACGGGCTTAGCCCGTAGCGGAGCTATAAAGAACGGCGTGCGAGCCATACTCGCGCGCCGTTTTTCGTTTGGGCTAACGCATTTCCCCCGCCCAACAGACAAGCTATCCTAAGCCCCTGATCCAAAATTCATTGCCAACAATCTCGGAACACTCACTATGAGCACTCTCAAGGAAACCCTGACTCAAGCCACTAAAGACGCAATGAAAGCGCGAGACAAAGAGCGCCTGGCCACCCTGCGCCTGATCAACGCCGAGATCAAACGCGTTGAAGTCGACGAGCGCATCGACCTGGATGACGCCCGCATCCTCGCCCTGCTGGACAAAATGACCAAGCAGCGCCGCGACTCCATTACCCAGTACGAGAAAGCTGGCCGGGCCGAACTGGCAGCAGTAGAGCAGGCTGAAATTGAAGTTATCCAGGAATTCCTGCCGAAGCAGCTGAGCGAAGCTGAGATCACCGATATCGTTGCCTCCGCCGTCAAAGACACCGGTGCCAACAGCATGGCGGATATGGGCAAAGTCATCGCCCAGGTTAAACCCCAGGTGCAGGGCCGTGCAGATATGGGCGCGGTGAGCAAACTGGTGAAGGCCCAACTGGCCTAAGCTGAGCGAATCCCCATGGCCGGCAAGATACCCCAGCACTTTATTGACGATCTGCTCGCAAGGGCAGATATCGTCGAGCTGGTGGACAGCCGGGTCAAGCTGCGTAAAACAGGCAAAAACTACTCTGCCTGCTGCCCCTTCCACGACGAGAAAACCCCATCGTTTACCGTGAGTGCGGACAAGCAGTTTTATTATTGCTTCGGCTGCGGTGCCAATGGCAATGCCATCGGCTTCCTCATGGAGTACGACCGCCTGCCCTTCCCAGAAGCGGTGGAAAAACTCGCGGCCACCCGTGGACTGGAAGTTCCCAGGGAACAACTGGCACCGGGGCAAGAAAAGCGCCAGCGGGAGAGTCAATCTCTCTACCAGCTCACAGAGAAAGCCGCCGACTACTACCGTGAACAGCTGCGTAACCACCCCGCCGCAGGCAATGCGGTGGCCTACTTGCGCAATCGCGGCCTCTCCGGTGAGATTGCCCGGGACTTTGGTATCGGCCTTGCGCCCCCGGGCTGGGACAACCTGCTCAATGCATTAGCCGATACCCCCGAGAAAGCGGATCAACTGGAACTGGCAGGCCTGGCCATTCGCCGCCAGGACAGTGATGGCAATACCAAGCCCAACGCGCGCCACCACTACGACCGCTTCCGCAACCGTATTATTTTCCCGATCCGCGACCAGCGCGGGCGCGCCATCGCCTTTGGCGGGCGGGTACTGGGCGACGACAAACCCAAGTACCTGAACTCCCCGGAAACCCCGATTTTCCACAAGAGCCGCGAACTCTACGGCCTGTGGGAAGCGCGCCAGGCCAACCGCAATTTAGAGCGCCTAATTGTGGTTGAAGGCTATATGGATGTGGTGGCACTGGCCCAGTTCGATATCCGCTGCGCCGTCGCCACCCTGGGCACCGCTTGTGGCGAAGACCATATTCAACTCGCCTTCCGCCACACCTCGGAACTGCTGTTTTGCTTTGACGGCGACCGTGCCGGCCGCGCTGCCGCCCGCCGCGCTCTGGAGTCGGCCCTGCCGCAGATGCAGGACGGACGCAGCCTGCGCTTCCTGCTGCTGCCGGAAGGCGAGGACCCGGACACCCTGGTACGCCAACTGGGCGGTGAACGTTTCCAGCAGCTAATTAAGGAGCAATCCCTACCGCTGGAAGATTTTCTCTTCGACCTACTGAGCGAAGATATCAACCTGCAGACCATGGACGGCCGCGCGCGCCTGTCCAAACTCGCCGCCCCCCTGCTGGACCTGCTGCCCGATGGCGTCTACCGCCAGCTGATGTTCCAACAACTGGCCTCGCGCACCGGGCTCGACAAGGAAACCCTGCAAGAGGTTATCCGCACAGAAAAAGCTCGCACGCCGCAACAGCCCCACCCGCAACCTACAGCTGCACCGGGAGAGCCAAGCCAAGCACCCTCCCCTCACGAGGAGCTGGAGCACCGCACACCGCCGGAACCCTGGCAGCGCGACAACAACTTCAGTGAAAGTGCAGCACCGAATTACGACAGTCCGCGCCGCCAAAGCCAATATCTCCTGCCGCCAGAGCGCATGCTGATCGCCCTGCTGTTGCACCACCCGGAGCTGGCAACACAAATCGAAAATCCACAGCAATTCCCCATCGACGGCAATGCAGACCTGGCATTGTTTATCCAACTGGTGGAACTGTACAAAAGCCGCCCCCAATTAAATTTCTATCAATTGATCGGCCACTGGCGTGCACACCACAGCGCAGAATCTTGCGATACCCTGGCCAAGCTCGCTATATCTCCGCTGGTATCGGTCGCGCGGCAACTCGCTCAGGATGACAGCAACCTGGAATACGATCCGCACACCGAATTTAACGACTGTCTGCTGCGCCTGAAACAAGCTGCAGACAAACAGCGCAACCGCGATTTACTCGATCAACTCAAGAACAGCGCCCAGTTGAGCCCCGAAGAACAACTGGCTCTATTAGCCAATTGGCGAAAAAAGCAGAATTAATAAGCGCCAACCCCTTGAAAACTGCGGGCTCAGCACTATATTCACTCACCCCCGCCGGGCGGGATCGGGAACCCCAGCACCCTAAACATCGCACCTACGCCGTTACTTGACAGCTAGAGTGGTTATTGCTAGTGCAAATACGCTATAATCCCGCGTCTTTGTCCCGTATTTTCATTCCCAGAATTCAGGGTTGTGCATGACCGACAAAACCCAGCAACAGTCCCGCATTAAGGAACTGATCGCCCGCGGTAAAGAGCAGGGCTATCTGACCTATGCCGAGGTAAATGACCACCTACCGGAAGATATTTCCGATCCCGATCAGGTGGAAGACATTATTGGCATGATCAACGACATGGGCATCAAGGTGTTTGAAACCGCACCGGATGCCGAAGAGTTGTTGATGGCTGAAGGCGACAGCTCCGCTGATGAAATCGCCGCAGCCGAAGCTGCCGCTGCCCTGGCAGCCGTAGAGTCCGACGTAGGCCGAACCACCGATCCAGTACGCATGTATATGCGCGAAATGGGCACCGTAGAGCTGCTCACGCGCGAAGGCGAGATCGCCATTGCCAAGCGTATCGAAGAGGGCCTGCGCGAACTGATGGCCGCCCTGGCCTACTGGCCGGGTGCAGTGCAGCAGATCATCGATGAGTACGCTCTGATCGAAAAAGAAGAGCGCCGCATCCCCGATATTATCTCCGGTTGGCTCGACCCCGCCGACGAGGTTCCGCCCGGAGCCCAGGCCGGCCAAGCCGCCGCCGCTGCCAGCGCGCCGGAGTCATCAGATTCCGATGACGACGCCGAAGACGACGACAGCGATGACGACAGCAGCGAAGAAGAAGAAGAGGAAGCTACCGGCGGTATCGACCCCGAAGAGCTCGCCGAGCGCATGAACGCGCTGATCGCCGCACAGAAAGCTGCCGACGAAGCCATCGCCGCCCACGGTCGCGATTCCAAAGAAGCTGGCCAGGCCCTCGAAGCCGTTGGCGATGTATTCCGCTTCTTTAAACTGGCTCCCCGCCAGTTCGACCCGCTGTACGGCGAAGTTCGCTACGTACTCGATAGCGTGCGCGAGCAAGAGCGCGTGGTTATGGCCATGTGTATCAAACGCGCCCGCATGCCGCGCAAGACCTTTATCAAGGAATTCCCCGGCAACGAGACCAATGATGATTGGATTCCCGCAATCATCAAGAAAAAGCGCGATTATTCCGATGCCCTGCGCCACGTCGTAGACGAGGTTGTTCGCGCCCAGCGCAAACTGGCTCAGTTCCAGGAGCGCGCTAAGCTGGACGTAGGCCAGATCAAAGAGATCAACCGCCGCATGTCCATTGGTGAGGCCCGTTCACGCCGCGCCAAGAAAGAGATGGTCGAAGCCAACCTGCGTCTGGTTATCTCTATCGCCAAGAAGTACACCAACCGCGGCCTGCAGTTCCTGGACCTGATCCAGGAAGGCAACATCGGCTTGATGAAGGCTGTGGATAAGTTCGAATACCGCCGCGGTTACAAGTTCTCCACTTATGCCACCTGGTGGATTCGCCAGGCCATTACCCGCTCTATTGCGGACCAGGCCCGCACCATCCGTATCCCGGTACATATGATTGAGACTATTAATAAGCTCAACCGTATCAGCCGCCAGATGCTGCAGGAAATGGGTCGCGAGCCCACTCCGGAAGAACTGGGCGAGCGCATGGAAATGCCGGAAGACAAGGTGCGCAAAGTCCTCAAGATCGCCAAAGAGCCGATCTCCATGGAGACGCCTATCGGCGACGACGAAGACTCCCACCTGGGTGACTTTATCGAGGATCAAAATCAATCCTCGCCGGTGGATACCGCCACTCAAACTGGCCTGCACGACGCCACCCGCTCCGTGCTTTCCGGCCTCACCGCCCGTGAAGCCAAGGTACTGCGTATGCGTTTCGGTATTGATATGAATACCGACCACACTCTGGAAGAGGTGGGCAAACAGTTTGACGTAACCCGCGAGCGTATCCGTCAGATCGAAGCGAAAGCATTGCGCAAACTGCGACACCCCTCCAGGTCGGAGCATTTACGCAGCTTCCTCGACGAGTAAGCGCTAGACTAAAGCCCGGTTCAACCGGGCTTTTTTTTGTGACATAAAGATGACCTCCCAGCGCAGGCTTAGTGAAAGCAGGAGATAAGCATGCAAAAAGAAATGGCGAATAAGCAGGAAAAATCTGAAGAGATTGCCAACAAGCCCGGCAAGAAGGGGTTTGCTCGCCTCCTGGCTGCCACTAGCTACTCCAGTCAGGGGCTCGTCGCTGCGTGGCGCAATGAGGAAGCTTTTCGCCAGGAAGTAATTGCCGCCTGCCTAATGGTGCCTCTCGCACTCTGGGCCGGGGAGACACCTACTGAGCGCGCCATATTGATTGCAGCCGTGATGTTTGTCCTCCCAATAGAACTTATCAACAGCGCTATTGAGGCGACCGTGGACCGCATCGGCCCCGAGAAACACCCGCTGGCCAAGATTGCCAAAGACACAGGCTCCGCCGCCGTCGCCGTCGCCCTCTTCGCTGCATTCCTGGTTTGGTGCTGTATCCTTATCCCTAAACTGCCGATTTAAATACTTTAGTATGAGATTTTGACCTCCATTTCGCATAAACAAGACAACTGTACCAATTACAGCTTCCAATTAAGACTACCGAACCAATTAAGGTGTTTGGCAGCTTTCGCAAGGTGGACGTCTACCCCATAAAGATTCAGTTGTTGGCGAAAGCTTGAGCAACAGGGGAAGAAGATTTCTAGAATTTGCCCATATCAGCCTTGAGTGCTAACAAAGGCATTGATTTACAAGGGAAAATCTTGTACTTTCCCAACCGCTTGCAACGATCCTCGCAAGCAATGTGTGGGCCCTTAGCTCAGTTGGTTAGAGCATCCGACTCATAATCGGCAGGTCCTGGGTTCGAGTCCCGGAGGGCCCACCATTTTTACTCCACTCATATTCCTTGTATCGACATCAGTCTTTATCTCTACTTCGAAGCGATCGCACCAATTGGATGTTAAAGAAGATAGCGAGATAGATGTGTATAGCAGCAGTTTTTTACAATAATGTTAAACCAGCCTGAAACTTATATTGAGTTCCCCTAACACAAAGCAGAACCGAGTATATTTGCACAATGGAAACAACACCTTCTTAAATTGATCCAATAAACATCAACACAATAATAAAACCTCATAATTCTGCTCATTATTAGGATTTGTATAAATGGGATACTGGACCCCAAAGTCTTGTCTTTTGTTACCCGTGATTATCACCACTATCCGCAATAGAAAATCATTACACAAATTCATACATCAAATATTTTTACATATCTTTCAAGTTAAAAATCTACATCTTTTTTACATTAAACCAACTTATATTTTATTTTAAAATTCACTTTACATAAAAATTACTCGACGCAATCAGCCACCAAAGTTATTCCTTCTACAAACAACAAAACACAAAGAAATCATATTTAGATTAATTTAATATAATCAAATATCAACATAAATATCTATTCTGGAATCACAGTATCTCGAAACAGCGGCTGATCATTCATCCAAGGAATTTTTTCAGCAACATGGCAAGTCATACAAGCAGAACGTCCAGCAGAATATCCTTGCCATGCTCGCCTGACATCCCGACTTTCAAATGACTTCAGTACATCCGCATATATACTTTTCATAAAAATGGCATCGGCATTCTTTTTACGAGCCGGTCGCCTGACATAACCATTCTCTATTGCTGTTTTGATTTTCTTCCAATGATAAATTGCAAGGTCAAAATTCTCACCTTGCAAAGCAGAATAAATCGTTTTATAACGTGCTCCAACCTCCCACATCGAAGCAGAAAACCCTCCAAGAGAGTCTTGTAACAAAATTAGACGATCCCTTTCACTTTCTGCATTTAGCAGCCAGTCACTTTCTTTACCAGTATCGTAACTCAGAGAATATGAAAAATTAGAAGCTACAACAGAGACAAATAAACAAACCAAAACCTTATTCTCGTGCATATTATTCACCGTAACTTTAACTAAGCTAGTATTTAAATAATAGAACGATAAATAAAACACTGAAAATGAAATCATATCAATCTAGGCGCATTTTTTGACGAATCAAACTAGGTAACTTTTCAAACAGTTAGACGACTACCCTATTTACTCGAGCCGGCTAGTTAAGTAAAAATTTACGACAATATTGCTATGATTTCCTATATTAAACATTGCCCTATTACAAGCGAAACTAAATTTCGACAAGCGCCTATACCCAAAGTCTGCTAAAACTGATCCTCTTAATCACAATATATAGCGGTATTACAAATAACGAAGGATAAGTAGCATGAGAGCATTAACACTAAAAACACCAGGCGGACTAGAAAATATTTCGGTTAGCGACATCGCTAACCCGGGAGCACCCGGCCCAGGCCAAATCCGTGTTGCAATTAAAGCCTCCTCCCTCAACTTCCACGATCTTTTGGTTGCCAACGGCGGTATTCCCACAGAAGACGGCCGTATTCTGATGTCTGATGGAGGCGGTATCGTGGATGCAGTTGGTGAGGGAGTTACCGATTTTCAGGTTGGCGATTCTGTTGTGTCGTGCTTTTTCCCACAGTGGCCAGCAGGTACGCCTATGGCTTCCGTGGGTAACTTTGCCAATACGCCTGGTGACGGTATCGATGGGATGGCCGCTGAGTTTGTTGTGCGCGATCAGAGCGCCTTTACCCTTGCCCCAAAAGGCTGGAGCCACGCTCAGGCGGCAACCATTACTACCGCAGGCCTTACTGCTTGGCGGGCATTGGTAGTAGACGGCAAGGTAAAACCTGGCGACACAATATTGACTCTAGGCACTGGCGGAGTATCTATTACGGTAATTCAGATTGCCAAAATACTGGGGGCCAAAGTTATTGTTACTTCTTCTTCCGACGAGAAACTGGAGCGCGCCAAAAAATTAGGCGCCAATCATGGCGTCAACTATCGCACGCATACACAGTGGTCAAAAAAGGTTATAGAGCTGACGGAAGGCAAAGGTGCGGACCATATTATTGAGCTCGGTGGCCCCGGTACACTAGAGCAATCGATCCATTCAGTCAGAGTTGGCGGCCATATTTCATTGATTGGTGTTTTAACGGGCCGCTCGGGAGAAGTGCCCACAGCACTGTTGATGGCCAAGCAGGCCCGGTTACAGGGCTTGATCGTTGGAAGCCGTAGGGATCAACGGGAATATGTCACCGCATTGGAAACCAACCAGATACAGCCAGTGATTGATAAGACTTACCCTATGGAGGAACTGGCTGCAGCATTTGAGTACCAGGCCAGCGGGTCGCACTTTGGCAAGATCTGCGTCGAGTGGTAATGGAATAGCTCTCAATCTCGCCGCACTCTTAAAACTAAGACACTTGTGAGAGCGCGGCTTAACGATTCCTACTGAAATATGAGGGGGACACACCAAATTGGCCATAAAAAGCCCGGCGAAAGCTATCATAGCTTGCAAACCCCACCTGCCGAGCTACCTGAACAAGGCTTGCTGATTCACAGGTGATTAAATCCCGCGCCCGGTTTAAACGGAGTTGGTTTAGATAATGTCCGGGGGTGCTATTAAGATGTTGCTTGAACAAGCGAGTTAACTGGCGATCGCTAACAGAAATACGCTCCGCCATATCGGAAACGCTGATTGATTTCTGGTAATTCTCCGACAGCCACTCCAATAGAGGATTGAGCCTCATACTGTCACTGGATTGCACTTTAAGCAGATCAGAGTACTGGGACTGCCCTCCCCTGCGCTGTAGATAAACCACCAGGTCTTTAGCCACACTGGCCGCAATAGTATTACCATAATCCTGGCGAATCACTTCCAGGGCCAAGTCGACTCCAGATAGAATTCCCGCTGAAGACCACAGTTTTCCGCTTTCAATAAATAAGGGGTCCTGCTCAACCTGATAATTGACTGCTTGCTCGGCAAGCTGCCGGCAATGCCGCCAGTGAGTGGTAATACGGTGCTTTTGTTCCGGAAATATATCTGTTAGCAAGAATGCACCTGTACAGATACTCAAGACACGCTCTGCTTTGTCTGCGATTGCACGTAGCGCATTTACCTGCTTAGGGCTTAAGCGCAGCTGCCGCATCCCAGTACCGCCAGTAATGACCAGGTAATCAATTTCCCTATCCTGGTAAATATCAAAATCCACAGATAGGGCTTGGCCGTACGCGGTTTTAACTGATGCATTGGTTAAACCTATCAAACAACTTTTATAGGCCTCACTAACGAAACTATTAGCCTCCATAAAGGCATCCAAGGGCCCAAAGAGGTCTAAAGCCTGGAATCCATCAGCAACAAAAAAACCTATCTTCTTGGTCATAGCATCTCCTCCACACAGGGAATTGTACTCCAGTGGGCGCGTCTGCTATGACACATTTACGACACAAAACGACATTGGTACTTCACCTGAACTAGTTCAACATAGAACTACCTCCATGAAACTGAACCACCCAATCTCATAAGGCTGACAGAAAATTAGCTAGTCAGTCCAAATCCCACAGCAATTAAAACTCTACCATTCAGCTACTCAATGTTTGTAAGGTTTGTATTACCTAAACCGTTTGTACCAAATTGGTCAGCTCTTATCCTAAGTAGGAAGTTTTACTTAATAAAAAATAATCTTTAAGAAAATACTCAATATGCAAATGAACCAACCATGATGCCGGTCAAGTAATAAAAATTAATTTAGAGTTAACCTTCAGTTTTATTTACCAAACAAACTGCAGTTGCATTTTGCACCCACACTAATTTCCCAATCTATAAAAAACAACTTATTACTCCAAAAGTACCAATACCTAAAGCACAAGAAATACAGTAAGGATGTATTAAATGGCGTTACAGAAGTCCCCCGGACAAAAAAGAAAATCGATGGTGCGTACAGTATGTATTTTAGTTTTCCTTATTCTGACTTACTTTCTGTCAAACTATTACTCTCGTGCCAACAATGAATCATTAAGTTGGGTCGAAAATCATCAAGCTCTAGATGCTGAAGTAGTAGCGTTAAGAGAGGAGGAAGAAGAGTACCGGGGCCGCAAAGGTAAAAAGCGCTATCGTACAAATTACTATATTGACTATCAGTTTAACTATGAAGATGAGGACTTTGAATCCTCCGCAGAGGTTTCAAAAGGAATTTATAGTCAATATGAACAAGGTCAACCTATCGAAGTATGGTTTCCAGAGGGCGACATCTACGGTCATGTATTGGCGCAGAATGCTCAAAGAGATATCGAAAGTAACACACCTGTAGGAAACCTGATTCAAGCAGCACCTATCACTATAGGTATCTGCCTCGTCTTATATTGGATTTTAAGCTTCTTGTTTGTAAGGGAATCAAAAAAAGCACTACCCGAGGGCTTTTATACTGAGACGTCCTGGCTTGATATTGATGATAACTACCTCGTCGCCTTAGAAGGAGATGAACTCGTCTATTTTGATATCCCGAAAAAGCAGGCTTTAACTGCTCAATCTGCCTACCAAGCGGGGAAATCCCCTGAAGAAATATATCACTTGTGTAAACCTGAGACCGCAGCCCGAATCCCTCTCAATGAAATAAGTTCACTTAGCAGTGACCACAATTCGGATGTAATAACTATCAAGCACGGGGGTAAGACCTATTCTGTTGAGTTCTTAAATCAAACAGTAAAAGCGCACGCATTAGAACGTATCGAGAAACAACTACCTGAGACAATGGATTATCAGCATATTCAGCGGTCTCGTTTGCAAGCCACCCTACCGTCACTTGTGATAGCAATACTGTTAATAGGCCTTATCTACTGGCTTGACTCATTTATTTTCCGTGCGATAGTTGGTTTTATTGGGCTAACCTCTGTGGCCCCGAATCTTTTGTCCAAATTAATTAGTCCGACAGAGACACGCCTCTGGGAGAAAGTCGAAGAAACCTCTGTAGAGCACGCATAGTGCAGAAGATGGCCAGCTTCAGCTGGCCGCTTTAATAGAGCTATCTGTTGCTCATAATCAAGCTCAGCTATACTGTCCCCAGAATAAACATAACGTCAGTCTGAAGACCCATTGGGATAGCGGAGATTATGAACTTCTCTTCATTAGCTTTTGCCATGCTCACCACAGCTACTACTCCTAATAGTTGCACAGATGGTATCGCTTTACTCCGTGGAGTAACAGCCATTGCCGCTGAATACCCTTGGCTGAGTGCAGATAAAAAAGATTATATAGTCCGAGACTACCCACGAATGTATCTCGTTCTACCTAAAATACCCGGGGAGCAAACAGTCGGTAGTGAACAGCCTAATGCTGCGGTGGATAAAGAAAGCTGCCAGGTTATTAATGTATTTCTTTCGAGCTAATCTTATTTAATATCTCAAAGCTCCCTACGGCTTAGTTCCGGGAGCTTCTCCCCTATCTACTACTACCCTTGCTCGGCATAAGTCAGTGTATTGTTATTTTCGTTACACTCATCGACGAGATTGGTAAAGTCAGCAGTTACCTCTAAAACCGCATCCGGATCAAAAACCCAGTAACCCAAAGTAAATACAATACTTACAGTGCCACCTGCTGGAACTGCAGGCGTCGCCTGTACATCATTGGCTAGCGTATCAATATCTAAAAGGCGAGCCTGGCTGATTGGCGCTGCCAGAGCACCTATATTAGTGATATCGACCACGATAATGGATTGCCCGGTTCCAGGATTCCAGATCGGATCATAGATTTGGCTCACTATCAGGTCAGGTTTATTACATACACACAGACACATATAGTGATCATCTTCTTTGACACCATAAGGAGTTCCGACATAGCAAACCGGTTTATCGTCAAACTGATTACCGTATAGCCAGTGAGATGATGGGTCATTGACAGGTTTCTCGATTATTTCAGGGTCGCGAGTTACCTTACAAACACTGGTAGATTCAAAATCATCTATCAGGTCAGTAGCAACCTCTGACTCAGGCACCCCTCCAACCCAAATTGCACAAGTCCGACGACATGTCAGTGGACCCTGTCCCTGCCAATAATTTGGAAACCAACCCGCTTCATAGTTTTGCATACTTAAATCTTGAATTGGATCTGCATAACTGCTAGAAGCTAAAATCCCTAAGATAACTACACGCAATATAGATTTAAACATAACGCCCTCCATTTAAGTGAATACACCTATAAATTTACCCATTCCAGATTCATGTAACTTAGACTGAATTTATGGGCAGAGCGATTGTAAACTGTGCTTAATGAATATCTATGGAGACAGTAAAATTCTGGCGGGCATTAATTTTGCTTGCTATTGAATGAAAACAAAAAACAAACACCTTCAAACCGCGTATTTCTAATAACAATTAGAATAGAAATCCATCTATCATACAATTATAAATAGCAAAATAACGCAACTGAATCAAGAATCACAAATTGGAATAACTAGAAATTTATAATTTAGCCAAACTATAAAATGCTGCCATTACCGTACAGAGTATAATTAGTGGCAGATAAACAAAATTTAAAACCGAGTATTTAATACAGGTCGAGACCCACCCCTCTTTATAAATATTCTTTTGCATCAATAGTAAATTTATTGGCATCCAAAGGAAAAGCAGTAGCAAAACCCCATAACATAAAATTTCCATCCAGAACAAAGGCTCAACAAATTCTTGCAAGAGAAAAATAGCAGTTCCTAGCAGCAACGTTAGGCTCACATAGGCATGGCTATGGAGCGATACAATAACATGCTCCATATACAATTTTTCTCTACACGCATAAAGTACCCACAATATACCTGAGTATATTGGCAGCATAAGTAACAGCATTGTAGGAAGAGATCCGAAGAAAGCCTTAGCAAAGATTGTAGGGTTTTCCGACACTCGCTCAATATTACTTCTCGCCTTTTTGAATTCGATATCAAACCAATGACGCCATGACTGCGGCATAAATTCTACGGTATAGACTTTTTTTTCAAAAATTGAGAGTACCCGATTAAAAGATATCGACCATACTTCTTGCTTATTTTCTGCTCCACGAATGTCCAATTTCCTGCCACCAGGTAAATCCCAGTCAAATTGTTTTTCTGTCTCACCTGTGGACGACGGAGCCATTTTGGCGGCAACATTATCGCTAGTGCGGATAGGCTGCTCTTGAGCAATACTCCAATCACTACTAATACGAATCAGAAAAAAGGCGCTTACGCAAAGAAAGATAAACAACTTTACCGGGCTTACATATCGTGCTCGCCTTCCAGATAAGTATTCTATCGTTAAAAATCCTGGAGATAACAGTAAAGCCGGCAGGGTTCTCCACAAGCGTGAATCAAATGCCACAAGGGTATTTAGAAAGTCTCTAATTACACTTGATAAGCGTCTCACAATACCTTCTGCTGACTGTCCACAGCCATAACAGAAATGCCCCAATAAAATTGTATTACAGTTAGAGCAATAATCTTGCCTCCCTACCGAGGCTTCCTTTCGACTTTTAATACCCACTATATCTTCCGATTATATATAACTGTAAACTTTAAATGTCCATCAATTTATATCGCTAAAACTGTTATTACAATCCAGCCAAGCTCCAAACGATGGCAAAAACCGCTCCAATTGATAATAGACACAAGTAAGCCATCCCCAATACTGAATATTTACAAAAGGTTACAAACCAGCCTTGCCTATATATACGCTTTTGCATCCAAAGGAGATAAACCAGAACCCAAAAAATCAATAAGGTTATCAGGGCCTCTAAAGCTAATGTTATAGGAGTATACCCAGCCATGTTAACACTTAGCACGTATAAGATATTTCCAATCAGGATACTTAGAAATATAAAAGCATGACTATGTAAAGCTACAATTAAGTGCTCCATATATAATCGACGCTTAAAGATATAGAGCACCCATAACATCATGGCAAACATTGGCAACATAATTAACAGTGCATAAGGAAGCGTCTTAAGAAATGCTTTCTTGAACCGATTTGGATTTTCAGTAACTTGTTTAATATTCTGGTTGGCATTTTCAATCTTGGCATCCATCCAGTCTTGCATGGGCTTTGGCAGGCCTTTGATATCCATTCTTATTAATTTATTATCTGGATCATTGGCTGATGACTGCCAAACTGGCTCCGAATCCTCTTGGGAAATTATTCGCCCCTCATTACTGCCTTTAGCAATCTCATTTTTAATACCTCTTTTAATACCCTCTTCAACCTCCTCTTTAGCTTCGATAAGACTTACTTCAGCCTTCTTAATTTCTTCTAGCAGGCCTTTTCGTTCAGGAGTTTCAGTATGTACTGGCCGATCCCCCTGCAAAAGGAGGTCGACACCCGATGCTTCTAACTGAGGTCCTTCGTTTGAAGCATCAGCATCCATAAAATTGATTGTCCAGTCTCCACTCAAACGAGTTACAAAAAGACTGGTGATACAGAGAAAAATAAATAGCCGTACAGGACTTACATATCGAACACGACGACCAGAAAAATACTCTGTTGTTAAAAACCCTGGTCGGAAAAATAGCGCAGGTATGGTTTTCCATGTTCTGGAGTCAAATGCCAACAAGGTATCTAAGAAATCACCGATTACAGATGAAAAATGCCGCACTATACCTTTAACGGGCTGACCACAAGCATAACAATGGGGACCTAACAGCTGTGTACAGCAGTTTGCGCACTTATTATCTTCATTACAAACACTTGCTATTGATGTCGTACTACTCAAGACCTACTTCCTTCGACATTCCCTTTAACTACTTCCCACCAGTAATCCGAAAGTCCAAATTTCTGAACTGAATTACGGATATTAAAATTTGCAATACAATATTCTGAATATAGACGGTGCTGCGAGCGAACTCCTTAGCTTTAATAACTTAACATCTAAACAGCACAGTTTCACCAACACCAACCATTAAACGCTTATGCGTTTAATGGTTGGAATCCTATTAGGATATATCCTTATAACTCTGCCAGGCTCCAAAATACAGTAAGAGCCGCACCAACAGATAATAAAACTAGATAGGCTAACCCCAAAAAAGAATACTTAAACAAGGTCATGATCCAACCCTGCTGATATACACGCTTTTGCATCCAAAAAAGATATACAGGAACCCAAAGAACTAATAGTGCCATCAGGCTATTGAGAGATGAGGATATAAATGCGTATCCTTCCAGTTGGCTGCTAATACTATAAAACAGGTTGCCAATCAGAATACTCAGGCAGATAAAAGCCTGGCTGTGTAACGCTACAATCAGGTGCTCCATATAAAGTCTGCGTTTAAAGACGTAAAGCACCCACAGCATCATGGCAAATATTGGCAGTATGACTATAAGAGTTGACGGAAGAGCTCCCAAGAATGCTTTTTTGAAACGATTTGGATCATCAGTCACCCTTTCTACATTTTTATGGGCGCTCTCTACCTTACGGTTAACCCAATCTTCTAATGGTTTGGGAAGCCAATCAACTTGAAGAAACTCTCTATCTAACTCACTAATAGTCTCATTCAATCCTGAGGCCAGTTCCTCTTTAGAAAGGTTTTCCGATCCATTCTGGCCTCCATCAATCTCACTTAAATCTTCATTGAGTTTATGCAAACCACCGGTAAGCTTCTCTTGTTCGCTAATCAGATTTTTCTCAACATCTTCCAAAACAGCGACAGCATAACTATTGTTAACGTGCTTTTCTTTGCCTTTTCGAATATCTTCGATGGCGTCGTTATAACCTTGGCTCGCTTTTTCAACATCGACTGACTCAACGTCTACATTTCCAAAATTAATAGCCCAATCACTATTTATCTGGGTTACAAAGAAGCTGGTGATACATAGAAAGATAAACAAGCGTACAGGGCTGACATAACGCACCCGTCGACCAGAGAAATACTCAGCGGTTAAAAATCCAGGTCTAAAAAACAGAGAGGGTATTGTTTTCCATGTGCGGGAATCAAAAGCAAGCAGGGTATCAAAAAAGTCTCCAATTACTGAGGAGAAATGACGAACCATGCCTTTAACCGGCTGACCACAGGCGTAGCAATGGGGCCCCAATAGCTCTGCATGACAATTGGCACAATGGTTTGGATTATAATCCGAATTATTTGTAGAGGTTGCAGTGCTCATTACCGCTCACCGAATCACTGATTATCTTATTTACCTGGCAAAAGCTTCCAGGCCCAAGTATCTGCTAACGAACCAGAACCGAAATACCTCAATTAGCAGAACCCTACTAATATCCCGAATATCAGCTGGAGTACAATTTTTTTAATGACTTATAGGTATTAAGGGAGAGGTAAAAGAAACGCGCCGACTATTAGGCGCGTTTCGAAGGGAATTTGGCATAAATTGCCGGTTGCTAATTATCCAAAAGGAAGCGTGCAATTGTACGCAGGCCGTGCCCTTTAGCACCTGGCGCCCACTGATCATTGCCACTGGTCTGGTAAGAGCCGGAAAGGTCCATATGCACCCAATTGCGACCTTCATCCCGTACAAAGCGCGCCAGGAAGGAGGCTGCCGTAGATGCACCAGGACTTCCCTCAATACCAACATTGGCGATATCGGCAAAATTGGACGGGGTTTGCTCAAGGTGGAAACGCTCTAAAGGCAGTCTCCACGCCTTTTCATTTTCCTCAGAAGCTGCAGACAATACCTTTTGGGCTGCTTCATCTTCAAAACTAAAGACAGAGTTGAAATCCCGACCTACAGCCATCTTTGCTGCACCGGTCAGAGTAGCGGCATCCAATAACCAGCGAGGCTCTTCTTCCGAAGCTGCAATTAAACCATCGGCCAGCACCAGGCGCCCTTCAGCATCGGTATTCAGTATTTCTACACTCACTCCGTTTTTATATTTAATAATATCGCCCAATTTAAAGGCATGACCGGAGATCAGATTTTCTGCGCAGCAGAGATAGAGTTTGACCCGCTTGTTGAGACCTCTGGCTATTGCAAGAGCCAAACCTCCAGTTACCATGGCCGCGCCACCCATATCGGATTTCATTGTGGCCATGTTGTTGGAAGGCTTAATGCTGTAGCCGCCGGAGTCAAAAGTAATTCCTTTACCTACCAAACACATATCAACCGGCGCCTGGTCATCACCCGTCGGGTTGAAGTCCACTTGTAACATCACGGGCTCACGTACACTACCACGCCCAACGTTGTGGATACCGACAAACCCTTCACGCAGCAGGTCATCCCCGGCAACTATACGGTAAGTTACCGCACTGGGAGCCAGCTTTTGCAGCATTTCTGCAGCGCTCTCCGCCAATACACGCGGAGACACATCATCAGGAGTACCATTAGTAATTTCACGAACCCAGCGACTGGCATTTTCACGGGCGGCGAGTTCTTTTAACTCGGCGCTGTCATCAGTCCCCCAGTCAATTTTGTTGGATTTACGCGGGTTAAAAAAACCTGCCCAAAATGCCCAGCGGCTTTCAATGCTCCAGCTTTCTCCTTTGAGGACAACATCGTTGACCCCCATACCATCGAGCTTTCGGGCAGCTCGCTGCGCTGCAACCAACACAGCGCCTTTCGCAGCGCTAATATGAATATTGGCAGCGCTACCATCAAAGCTCAGCAGTGCTGATTCTCCCCAGGGTTCCGGCGCAAAGCCCTCAACCAAATGAATATGCATAGCCTTTGTCATACAACACCTATTTTGAAACTTGTGTACCAATTTTATCGGTATTTCTCCTGCATTCTAACAGGACATTAAAAATACTTGATGATTGCACCGCAACCGAGTCGACAGATAAACTGTGAACCACGACAAAATAACTATTAAGTAGAGAAATTCGTTAGGGAAGAATAAATGGCTGATTCCTGCCACTATCACACTAGCAAGACTGCATCCTGGCAGTGCCAGCCCTGCAACCGTCAGTTCTGTGGCGAGTGTATTCCCGGATCCAGCGCAAATTATCACGAGCAAGGGCCCGACTGTCCCCTCTGCCGGAAGAGCCTGGAATATATTGGGGCCAGTAACAGTGCAAAACCATTTTGGCAGATGGGGCTGTTTTATTTCCTCTATGCCCTCAAACCAGGTCCATTAACTCTGATGGCGGTAGCCGCTGCCGGAAGCCTGGCAATTACCTCCATTGGGCTTCTCAGCCTCATTGCATTAGTGGCAGTTGTGGCGGTGGTAGTCCGTTACAACCTTTTAGTGATTGAAAAGCTCGCCGCAGGCCAACGGGAAGCCCCGGCTCTTACGGAGGCCCTGGACGGAAATGGGGCTGTATTACTCCTCAAAGTCGTCGGAATGACGCTGATTGCAATATTTGTCGGTTACAAACTTGTGCAATCTACCGGCAGCCTTGGAGTTTTAGCTATTTATATGGCAGTGCTTTCTTTTTTAACGCCAGCTTCTATGATTGCCCTGGCTATCACACACAGCTTGAAGGCAGCAATCAATCCACTTAAGTTACTTGAATTTACTTTGGTTATAGGCTGGCCTTATTGGTTGTTATTAATTATTACTAATGTCATATCTTTCGCTCCAACCATTTTAATGGCTATTGTTAGCGACAAGCTTCCCTCCTGGGCAATTATGCCAACAACAGCAGCTACTGTTACTTACTTTTACATAGTCTCAAGTGCAGTAATGGGTTATATCTGCTTGACTCGACAACAAAAACTCGGGGTAGCTGCACTGTACGAAGATGACGACAATTACTTAGAGGAAAATGAATTCCTATGTAAACGAGCTCAGGCAGAAGCACAAATATTTTTGCGTGAAGGAGATTTCACTAGCGCTCGTCAGGCTTTAGTCGAGGGACTGCGCCGCTTTCCTAGCGACGAAATACTAAACGAACGCTATTACCGTCTGTTATTAGCAACCAAAGATAAAAAAGCCCTACTGGAGCTGGGGCCACATCTTTTAGAGAAATTTGTACAGATAAATCGTCCACACAAAGCGGCGGAGCTTTATATAGCTACAGAGCCCACTCCAGCTGTGCGCAAGTCTGAAGTTCGCCACGCTATCGCGCAGGTACTATATCATCAACATAAATACCAACTTGCTGCACAACTATTAAATAATCTACACAAAGAAGCCTATCCACAGCTTGACGCCGCCTACCTGTTATTAGCTCAAGTCTATATCGATGGATTAGGCCGGGAAGACTTAGCAAAAAAACTGCTTCACTTTCTCCGACAGAAATTCCCCGACAGCGCCTTTCGCTCTCAGATCAACACCTTGTGGAACGTATTAAACTCGACAGCAGATATACATTGAGCACGACTACCAGTGCTTGAAAGCTCGATTCCAGAGATACAACCCTCTTGCAAAAATATTGTAAAGGATATTTAGGCACCACCTCAGGCCAGGGAGCTTCGACACCTTGGCCTTCCACAATTCCTTGGGGGAGTTCTCCCAAATCGTAATAAAAGCTTCGTAGCCTACTTTCAGATTTCCATCCGCATCCAATACATGCAACCGCTCACGGACAAACTCTAAATCTGTATTCAGTTCCTTCGCTTTATCTTCATCAATATGAACATCCTCCCAATCCACTTGGCAGGAGTTGGACTTTTTCTTTTGTGCTGAAATTCCTGCGTTACAGACTGGACAAGCAGAATTATAAAAAACCCGAATCTTTTCAGGCATAAGCTAAAAATCCACTCTTTTCTACCGGCGAAAACTACTTCGGGTGGTCAATATCATCGCGGTTCACCAACTCCCAAGGTAAACCACTATTTCGGTAGATCCGCTGATTTTTTTCTGGGTAGTCGGCAACATCATGTTGCAGTCGCTGGCCTACAACTATGCAACGCAAGGTCACTTCTCCCACATTGCGCATCACATGAGCTGGGCCGCCAGCGGGGTAGCCAATAAAATCCCCTGCAGAAACCTGGTGGTGATCGTCACCAATACGCACCTCGGCCCTACCCTCCAGGATATAAACACATTCGTCTTCAAAATAGTGACAATGGAATTCTGTGGATTCATAACCTGGCTCGATTTCAATCATATGGAAACCAAAGCCGGATATGCCGGTAAGATCACCCAGGGACTTGTTTTTACGCACCGCATTGGCATTGAGGAAATGTACCTTGCGCTCCCCCTCCATCCCTGCAATTTCGGTCCCGGTCAAAATATAGCGACTCACTCTGCCCCCAATACATTACTTAATTATTTATAAGACATACCGAATTATGTTCTTCAACCTGAGGCAGCCATATCTTGGGTCATCTCTTTCACCTCGCGCGCGCGGCCTTCCTCACCCAGGCGACGATAGTAATTGACCAGAACCATTCCCAGCTTCGGAATCAAGGGGTGATTCACTCGCTGCTGTTTCAAGTGGCGCAGTAATTCCTCTAGCCACGGCCAGTCCTTTTCCTCCGCTGCACGCCGTGCCATCAATAAGTTTGCCTTTCCGGTGAGCGCCTTTGGACTTTTTGTTGCCGCCAAGTAGCGGCGATAGCCACTTGCCAGGGTATGGCCATCGATCTGCAGATTTCCTGCCTGGGCAAATAAAGCGAGATTGGCCCGGTGGTAACCTTCACTCTCTGGCGCCGCTGAGGTCAGTTCTATATAGCGCTCAATCAGTGTTAACGCCTGTGGATATTGCCGCACCGCTGAGGCTGCCGCTTCAGTGGCTTCCAGGATTTTTCCCTCTTCCAAAAAACGATCAATCCGCGCCAAGGCTACCCTTTGGGGGGACGGGGCCTCCTCTTCCTCCGGCATAGGTTCCACCATCGGGCGCCAATACAACACCGCCAAAGTCAGGGCAAAACCCGCAAGTAAACCACCAGTATGGGCCCAGTAGGCAATGCTGGCATCTCCATACAAATAACCGAAAATCTCTTTACCCAACCACAGCGGTAACACCAGCAGCGCCGGTGCACTGAATTCGCCAAACATGAAACCAATGGTGTAAAAGAAACGTAGCCGGCGCACACCGTAAACCGCGACGAACATGCCCATAATTGCCGAGACCGCACCGGAGGCACCCACCATCGGTACATGACTGCCGGACTCCACCAGCACATGCAGACCTGCTGCCGCCAATCCTCCCACCAGGTAGAGCCCTATAAACCACAACCCTCCCAGGGCTAGTTCAACAGACAAGCCAAACAACAGCAGAAACACCATATTGCCTATAAGGTGATCCCAGCTTCCGTGTAGAAACATATGGCCAAAGGCCCCAGCAATACTCGGGTCTGCCGGTATCAGCCCCAGTGCGTTGCTACTGACCCTATCCCGCAGTTGGGCAAACTCCTGCCTCTGTCGTAACCACTCGGTCTCACCCTCTGCTTCGAGCTTCGGCAACAGCCAGTGGTGGAACTCAGGGTTACCGAGGGATTCCCGGTAAAAAAACTCTTCCCCTTCCACACCCATCTGAGCTCTCCACTCTGGGTGCATTTCATTGACATACACAAGAAAGCGTTGCTCCTCGAGGTCCGGTAAGTCACTCTCAAAATAGTAATCTTCAGCTTCCTGCCAGCGTGCTTCATCCCCCCCTTGATAGAAAACAAACATCAGCAAGTTAAGGGCAATCAACGCAAAACACATTAATGGCGGCCGGCGCCAGTCGGGTTTGTTTTGGATGGGGATGATCAGCACGGGCTTCCCTTATTGTGATTTCATCAGCGCCCTGTGAGAAAACGCAGTAACACCGGTAAATGAACTTGCACCAACACAAAGGCCAGTGGGCTGAAAATACTATGAAATCCCGGAGGTGTCATGCCAGCCGGACCTCACTTACTTCCTGGCAGTACGGCCAATGATCGCCGGAACATCCCAACTGCGCAGATGCAGATCTCTCTGAGGGAAAGGTACCTCAATACCCTTATCGCGAAATTCCCGCAACAACTCCAAGTTGTACAGGGCATAGGAGTCTCCCAGGGAAGTCACCATATTGCTGTTGACCCACACCACCAACTTGAAGTCGAGGGCATTATCCCCGAACCCCATCAGCCACACCTCGGTTTTTCGCTTCCAGTCGGTATGGGTGATATTGACTCGAGCGGCAGCTTCCAGGGCAGCTTCCCGCACCAAGTCTGGGTCCGAGGCATAAGACACACCAAAGGGTACGTGAATACGGCGCACAGGGTCATCCAGTGTGTGGTTAATAACCCGGCCCGCAACAAACTCAGTGTTGGGCACCAAGATATCCACATTGTCCCGCGTGGTAATACGGGTTGAGCGCACGCTGATATCCCGGATACGGCCAAAAACGCCCGACTCCAGCTCCACCAGATCACCCACTTTGAGAGGGCGCTCAAACAGCAGAATCAAACCAGAGATAAAATTCGAGAAGATCGCCTGAAGCCCAAAGCCAATACCTACTGATAGGGCTCCAGCGACCAGGGCCAACTTGGAGGTATCCAGGCCCAACATGCTGAGCACCACAATCAGGGCCGCGGAAATAAAGATGTAGTGCAACACCCGCCCAAGATTGTACATAGAGGATTCACTGGCATGCTCCCTGCGCACAAGCCGGCGCAGGAAGGCCTGGGTGAGTCCAGACAATAGCCAGGCCCCCACCAAGACCACAATCATCTTGGCGATCAACCGCAGGGTTATCGGGTTCTGGGCAACAGTAAATAGCTGATAATCCGCCAACTTACGCCAGCGGTTATAAGCTTGTCTTGCGCCCAGTGCGACTCGTTCGCGCACTGTTGCCCACCAACCCTGGCGCTCCTTGTAAACCTCCAGCTGGGCCTTTTCATAGCGCTGAATATCCTGCTCGAGGTCATTGGCGCGGGCCAGGCCACTGCCAATACGCTCAAAGTAAGACCACCAGCGACTCAGGTCTTCGTTCTCTTCATCTTCGCGCCAGGCCACCACCTGGCGCTGGCGCACCGCCAGCTCCCGCGACGCACTTTCAATCACAGAGTTGGCATTTTCCAATAAATCCCGACTGATAATCAGGGGGCGCTCTTCGCCCTCTTCATTCAGGACCTCATTGATGGATTGCAGCAATTCACTTTTGCGTTTTTCCAACTGCTCCTCCAACAAATCCACTTCAAGCTGCATCAGGGTGAGGTCTTTCTGCATATTGATGGTGGGGTCAGTGGAGGGTTCTGTAGTGCTTTGAATACTGGTGCGGGTCGCAGAAATACGTTCGATTTTCTTTTCGTTCGCCGCAATATCCTTATCTATTTCCTCTGCATCTTTACTGGAGTAGACAAGGGTATCCAGAAGTCTCCGCAATTTGATTTCTGCGCTGTTAATCTTTTCCCGCCAGGTTCCCAGGAAAGTATTAACGGTACTCAACTGCTCAATAATATTCAGGTGATTTATTTGAGCTAAAAGTAGGGCCTGCGCCGCCTCATCCTCCTCTCGTCCACTGGAATCGCGCAGTACAATCACTTGTTTACGCAGTAAAGATAGAGACTGGGACTGGGTTGATTTAAGTTGGCGAGCCTCCAGTTCTACACCTTTCAACCTACGTCGGCCACGGCTGATGGCAGAATCAGCCTTGGCCCAGTTCAATACCGTTGGGTTCTCTGGAAAATCCACATCCGGCATTAAAGGGACTTTCAGGTACTCCTCTCGTTTTTTCCAGGTAATTGCGATCCCTTGTAAACTTTGGCTAATCTTTTCTGCACCGTCCTGTAAGGCCTCATCCTCCGGCAAATCCTTTTCCCACTCCTCCCAGCTCTTTGTGACCAAGCTAAGCCATTCTCGTCGCTCTTCGGGAGAGGCACTGGTCCATCCAGTCCACCAATCTGCAGAGGGGTCAGCAAAATCCGGAACCTCCGGCTTAAACTCCTTGGGTTTACTACCGGGAAGCTGGGCGACACTGGAAACAGAGAGACAGGCGACGCTAAAGAAAAGGAGAAATGAAAGGGCGAGGTGAAGAAAAGGAAATTCTTTGCCGGCACTACAACGAGAGATGAAAAGGCTGGCACCCGGCATAAAATACTTCTATCCGTGAAAAAATCCGGCACTAATAAAATAGGCGCCTACTGGGCCATATTGTTCAGTGTAGCCCAGGGACTTCCCTGCCCCATGCATTTACCTGAAGCGGCGACTTTGACGCAAACATTTCCTGTATACTTTGCGATATTCACGCATAGCCCGCCTTGCTGTTTTTCCAGGCTCCCCCGTACTGCGCAACAAATTTGCCGCCCGGGCTTCACAGTAAATACCCCAATCCTTACGATCGACTCGTTTACCCTCTGAGCGGTGCCGCAAATGGCGGAGCGGATACGCTCGGGGGTATATTTTCTTTTTCGGAGCTAGGGGATTGCGATTAACATGCTGCCAATTGGGAGGGGGCGTGACCACCACATATTGATTGTCCCTGGGGTCTAATAAGAAAAAGGTACCATTACCCGCAAGCATATAATGCTTGTTACCCAAGTTAATGGGGGTTCCAAAAGGTACTCGGGAGACCCGAGCTCCCAGAGGCGGCTCAATCCGGGTATAGACGTCGGGGCCTTTGCGGTAGAAATAACCATTTATATAAAAAACTGTCTGGTTATTCACTTCGATAGGCTCAGCTCCGGGAGGCAGGTGGTCCGATCGAACCTGAGACTCCGAAACAGAACAGAAGAATACAAGAAATAGGGTAAGCAGGGATCGCATGGCTAATGTCATCAGCAAATTGCAATCCGCTAAGGGTATGGTGCGAACAAGTCATCCCCAAGGCTATCCCAAGCGGTAACTAGAGCGCCATTAAATTGCTCCAATTACCACTGGTCTAACCAATAGAATTATACAGCTGTACTCGGCAAGGGAGACCTGCTATCCATCCGACTACTGACTGCCACACGACGTTTACGTAACCAGATTAAAACTCCAGTCACACTCAACATCGCAATCACCACCCCCATAATTGAAATCAGTATGCGACCAGGGAGACCGAGGATCCTACCGGAATGCACTGGGAATTGCGCCTGTACAAATAAGTCTGCTGCCGTCCCTTCCCAGGGGATAAAGTCTCCGAGATATTCGCCGCTGTGGCCATCAAAAAATAGAGCCTTGTGACCAACCCCCCCGGCACCATGCCCTGCGCTGGCATCAAAAAATTCAGCTCGATATATCCCCCACTCCCGGGCATACCACAGGGAATTCAACGGTTGCTGCCAGCCAATCTGCGCAGCTTGGTTTTCTCCAATCGCGGCTATATCCCGAAAAGACAACGCCGGGGTAATTGGATTGCTGTGATCGTTAGGTGTGCGCTCTTCCAAGGGCGACGGAGTCACATCTGATACCAGCGACATCAGGGGAAAAAACACTTCTCGATAGAGATTCAGTGAGAAGGCCGTAAATGCAATTGTCAGCAGCAGCGCCCAGGTCCACAGACTGAACGCACGATGTAAATCAAATGTGAGCCTGGCACGCCCAGCGCCGGCCTTAATCATCCATGCGGGCTTCCAGCGCTGCCACCAAGTCCGAGATGGCTTTCGAGTGGATTTCTTGCGGCGAGGTAAAGTCACCGCTAGCCCCACAAAGCAATCGACTGTCCATACCAGTGCAATAACGCCCAGCAGCCAAATTCCCCAGTGGTCAGTGCCCCAAAATTCAGGAATATGAAAACTGTAATGCAGCTTGTACAAAAACGACATCAGTGTTTCAGTTGTTATCGGCCAGACACGTCCCCATTCGCGCTTACCAACAATTTCCCCACTGGTCGGATCGACAAATACCTGGTTGTAATCCACCGCAAAGAATTGACCGGTAGCGGGGTCAATTCGAGGCTCTACCCAGAAATACTGGGTATGCCCAGGCTCCTGTACTAATTCAAAATAGGATATTTGGACTTGCGGCAAGGACTCTTCAAGCCGTTCTGCCAACTCGATAGAGGCTAAGGGTTCGCCACTGGAAGTAGTTTTATATAAGTGGGGATTGAGCCACTCATCCAGTTCGTGATCCCAGGAGATAATAGCGCCGGTTAGCCCGGTGACTATCAGGAAGACCGCAGTAGCAAGCCCCAGGTAACGATGTAAAAGAACCAGGGTTTGACGCATAACATTTACCTAAAACTAAAAAACAGAAAACCCGGCACAAGTACCGGGTTAAACTGCAACGGAGTTAACTAGGCGCCTTAGTAGCGCCAGCTCACACTCAACTGTGCCTGACGCGGAGCGCCGTAATAGCCCTGGGTCCAATAGAGGCTGTTGATATATTTCTCGTTGGTCAGGTTATCAATATTGAGGCCAACCGTTAAAGCATCAGAAATATCGTACTTGGCAAAGGCGCTAAGCAACGCATAGCTATCCTGCTCTACACGAACACCCTCGACAGGCTCAATGTAAATATCATCCTGCCAATTGATACCGCCGCCGAACTTCAAGCCTTGAACTTGAGGTAAATCGTAAGCCACGGCCACCTTCAGGGTGTTGCGCGGAATATAAGTGCGGACATCCTCACCGTCATCACCCACCACTTCACTTAAATGAGTGAAACCAAAGCTGATATTGAAGTTCTCAGTAATAGAACCGATTAATTCCAGCTCAGCACCTTTAGTGGAGTAATCGAGCCCATTATAGGTATTTACACCATCAACAGTCCCAGCATACTCGCCAAGATTATTCAGGTTGGATTCGAACAGTCCAAAGCTGCCTGTTGCCTGTCCGCCTGCAAGTGAATATTTAACCCCGACTTCGGAACTATCTCCCTCTGCGACACCTAGCGGTGTAAATTCAGGGCTAACCCAAGACTGCGGAGTAAAGACTTCGGTAAAGCTACCATAGAGGGAGAAACTATCGTTCAGGTCAAAAGTGGCCCCCACATAAGGAACAGTTTCATCCGCCGAAGTGTCAGCATCAACGCCATAACTGTAGCCGGATTGTTCCACTTCCATTTTGCGCGCACCGGCCAACAGGGACAGGCTATCAGTAACGTTCAGGCGAGTAGCAAAGTATAAAGACTTGTGCTCTTGATCGTCGTAGTGGCCAGTGTAATAAGCATCGGTATCGACAAAGTCAGGCCGCGCCGTTGTGCCATTAGCCCAGTCACTGCCAAGAACCGGATAGCCGTCGGAGTAGCTGTAGAAAGATTGGCCGGTTAGTTCGATATCTGCATAGTTGGCACCCACCACCAATTCGTGATCGCGGCCAAACAAATTGTAGGTTCCTGACAGGAATACATCCGCAATCTTCTGCTTTTCATCCAACTTGTAGCCAAATGCATATCCATATAAACCCAGTTCAGTCTCTCTGTCTGGAGTACCGTAGACATACATCTCCTCGACATCCATATCGATTTCATTCTGGGTCAGTAATGCAGTGACGGACCAGTTTGCGGAAAGATCCTGCTTCAGTTCAACAAAAGTCTGGGTTCTGTCTACATTGCGGAAAGCCCAGTCTGGTGCCGTACTTGTGGAAACATCGTAATCGGTAGCGCTGCCATCGGTGTAGTAAAGTGGCAGGGCACCGGACATGCTGCCATCGGTTTCACTGCGATTTTGGCTGCGGCCTAAGGTCAGGGTGGTGGAGTCAGTCAAATCTGCTTCCACAATACCGTAGTAGACACTGCCGTCAGTTTCGTAGCGGTCAAGATAAGAGTCAGCCTGATCCTCTGCAACCACCAACCGGCCTCGGACGTTATCGCTGATAGAACCTGAGATATCTCCCTGGGTGCGCAAACGTCCCTCTTCACCGACAACCAGATCTACACCCGCCTTGAACTCTTCTGTTGGACGCTTGCGGATAAAGTTAACCGTCGCGGAGGGGTTAGCCAGACCTGTGGTCAGAGCTGCTGCGCCCTTCACCACTTCAACCTGATCAAATATCGCTGTGTCTTGATGCCCATGGGATAAACCAGAGGAAAAGGGAACACCGATACCATCGTATTGGAAGTTCACAATATCAAAGCCACGAGCGGTGTAATAAGTACGATCCGTCTCTACGTTCTCTACGGTTACCCCAGGGGTATATTTCAGCAGCTCATTAATATCCTGTAGGGCAAAGTCCTGGATTTGAGCTTGGGATATAGTTGTTACCGTTTGCGGAGTATCGTAAACAGAAAGGCTTAGGCGAGAGGCGGTACTGGTCTCCTCCTGCTCTCCGTAGACACTGACTTCTTCCATGGTTTCAGCAGTTTCGCTTTCAGCAGACCAAGCAGAACTTCCCAGCGGGGCGAGCACGGCGGCAGCAATCCAGGCTGACAGCGCTTTTTTCTTCATTAAGCCGTTAATTTTCATCGGCTAAAACCTCATTCCAAATCAGTGAACGGTGCAGGGGCACCATAAACGGAGCGGATGATATTTGAAGAAATATACGCCAGTCAATGAGAATGATTATTATTTAGTCAATATACCCACAAATAGTTTGGATGGGGAGGGAACATCATTGCTTGGCGAAAGATTAGGAGGGCCAGGGCGATCACAAGCAGCGAGTCACCCTGTATTTGATCAGAAGGCCTTCAGGGAAAATCAGGAATTAGCCACTGCCCGCCTGTAATGGCTCTTTATCTCGCACCACTTCCGACAGCACTTTAACTTCCTGTCCAGGCTGCAAGCGCTCAGCACCACGCACTATCACACGATCGCCCTTGGTGAGATCACCGCTTACCGACACCCATTCACCATCGCCACTGCCGATACGCACAGATAATCGCTCAGCCTTATCCTCCTCGCCCACTCGATATACGAAGGTATCGCCATTTCTTAAAACCAAGGCATCCCTTGGCACAGACATGGTGGCCTGCGCCTGCGCAATGGGCACAGAGACCTGTACCGGCATACCGACAATCCAGTCCCACTGCTCCGGCGCACTCTGTGGCAAAGTTACCATCAGCTTAACTCGCCGGGAGCGATCGCTTGCCACAGGCACAAATTGACGTACCCGGCCGCTAAATAATTGATCATCCACCCGTGCCTCTCCCGGCAGAGAGACAGAATCACTGCGTAGCGCCACTGTGTCACCGATGCGAATCAGCGGCAGAGCCGTCAAGGGAATATCCGCCTCCACTTCCATCTGTGACATATCCAGGGCTCGCAGTAATTCCGAACCGGTGCGCACATATTCTCCCGCCTGTAATTCGCGGCTCACCACTAAAGTATCAAAGGGTGCATCAATGGCTGTTTTAGATAATTCATAGGCCCGTCGGTCGCGCTCAATTTGAGCTGCAATCAGGTCCTGAGCCATTGCCTCGCGCTCAGCCTGCTGCTCTTCCAGTGCAGCTCGGGAGGTACTATTGGTTGCCGCCAACTTACTCAGTCGATTTAACTGAGCATCCATATAAGTCAACCGCGCACGCAATTGTGCGATACGACTGTCACTGTTGCGCAGCTGTAATCGCCAATGAGTACTGTCCAACTCGGCCAGGCGCTCACCCTTTTTAATAAAGCTGCCGGGTTCAGCGACAAATTCCAACACACCATCCAGTTCAGAAGAAACCAGGATATCTCGTCGGCTAACCACCTCACCGGCAGACCACTGGCTCGGAGCAATTTCCCGAACTTGGGCCCGATCCACCAATACCGCAATAGGATCGCCCTGCGCCCATACGCCATTGGCACCCAGAGATAAAACGATTCCTGCGAGCAATTTCTTCATTGTGAACTCCTCAGGGCAAACCTTTCGCGCATAGCCGTAAATTTGGGTAGTGGCAGGCTGCCGGTTTGCAGTAATGCCGGCAATAAAACCAGGGTAAAGAGCGTGCTCACTGCCATGCCGCCCACAATCACTGCGGCCAGGCCGCGGTAAATAACACTGCCCTCACCGGGAGCAACCAACAGTGGCAACATGCCAAATACACTGGTCAGGGTACTCATAAAAATAGGGCGCAAACGCAGGCGCAAGGCCTGCTCTACAGCGTCGACCCGAGTGCTACCCGCCATTTCTGCCGCTCGCGTCTGGTGTACCAGCAAAATAGCATTATTCACCACCAGTCCTAGCAGTATCACAAAGCCAATCATGGTGAGCAGATCCAGTGGTTGGAAATCGATCAAGTTTAAAATTTGTAGCGCCAACACGCCGCCCACTGTCGCCAAGGGCACGGTGAGCAGTACCAGAGAGGCATCCCGCAAGGAGCGGAACAGTGCGCTCATCAGCAGGAATAAAATTAGCAGCGCTAACAGGAAATTCTTGGAAAGCGAGGCCAACGCCTTATCCAGGTCACTGGCATTTCCTCCCACCAAAATACTCCCGTCAGCGGGCAGAGCTTCGCGAATCTTCGGCAATACATCCGCCTCCAGCTGTGCGCGCACCTCTTCGAGGGACACATCTTCCGGCGGTACTATATTCAGTGTAATGGTGCGCCGACCATCGACCCGGCGCAAACTGCCCGGCCCCACAGTCCGCTCCACACTGGCCAGCTGACTGAGCGGCACCACTTCCCCACGGGGCGTTACCAACGGCGTATTTTGCAGTTGTTCGGGAGTACTCCAGGGCTGCGCTTTAAAAATAATATCCAGGCGCTTTTCACCGTCAAAATACTCGCCGACATAGAGACCATTGCCCAGCGTTCGAACCAGTCCGCCCATATCCTGGCGATTCCAACCCTGCTCCAGCATTGCGCGATCATTGGGGCGCACTGTCAATTCAGGTTCTGATAAAGATAAGCCTGGGTTGGTCTGCACCGGCGTTCCCGGCATCACCTCTTCAACAACCTCAACCCCAAGGGCAGCCGCACGCATCAATGCTTCGGCATCACGGGATTGCAGATGTAAAGCAATGTTTCGGTCACCACCGAATTGGCCAAACAGATTACCCCGCGCAGCGAATCCCTGGAAATCAGGAATATCCACCAGGATTTCTTCCCGCAGGATTCTCTCCATCTCCTTGGCTTGATCCATATCCTTAACCCGCACTCCCATAGTGCCGCCATTGGGCCAAGTGATCACGTAGTAGTTCTTCAGGGCTGGTTCGCGCTCACCACTCATGTAGGGTGCCATGCGCTTATCCAACTCGTTGACGATTTCTGTTTCTAAAGTTTTGGTATTAGTGGATGCGGGGAAATTCATCCACACATCAACTGCATCTCTTTTTACCGGCGGTAAATAATCCAGGTTTGGTAAGAATAAATAAGTCGCAACCATGGGCATTAATAAAAGCCCCCCGATCACCTGCCAACGGCGGGTCCTGGTACTCGTCAAAGCCATTACCCGCGAAGTTATTTTTTCCCACACTCGGGAGAGACGGTCTTCAGTAGAGATAGTGGGTAGCCACAGACGCGCAGCCAGGGGAACCACAGCCACCGCAACCAACAGGGAAAACACCACAGCCACAGCAATAGTCAGTGCCAGGTCACCGAAGACCTGCCCTTCGACACTGTTAAGGAAAAATACAGGAAGGAATATCGCAACGGTTGTCGCAGTACTGGCCAACAGTGCACCCCACACCTGGCCTGCACCCTGCTCCGCAGCCTCCTCTGCCCCCCGACCTTTCTCTCTCAGGCGCACAATATTTTCCAACACTACTATCGCAGCATCGAGCACCATACCGGTAGCAAAGGCCAGTCCCGCCAGAGAAATTACATTCACACTGCGGCCTGCGGCCGACAGCACCACAAAGGTCGAAAGTAATGAAATTGGAATCGCTGCGGCAACGATCAAGGTCGCACGCATGCGTCGCATAAACCACCAGAGCACTCCGACAGCTAATACGATACCTAAAATCATATTACCGCCGAGCAGATTTAAAGCCCGATAAACAAATACTGATGCATCAAATGATTGCACCAGTACAAGCTGCTCAGCTTTCAATTTAGTTTCATTCAGCTCAGCGACTTTTTGCTTAACCCGCTCCAAAGTAGCCAGCATATTGGCATTGTTGGTGCGGTTAATACGGAGGGAAACTGCTGAGTTGCCATTTTGCGTAGTGACACCGCGGGATTCGGAAGGCCCCACCTTGACCTCAGCAATATCGCCCAGGCGCACCGGCTGTCCATTGCGCCATTCCAACACTAATTCGGATAAGTCTTTGGGTTCATACTCGCCGACAAAGCGCAGGGTATAGCGACGCCGCCCCACGTCGGTAAATCCGCCGGAGACATCCCTGGCCGACGCCAGCTGCCGACTCACTGTAGGCAGCTCTACTCCCAGTTCAGCTGCTTTCCAGGGATCAAAAATAATCTGCAACTCTTCCTGTGCCGCACTCCCAGACTGGGCCTGGACACTGGCAACCCCGGGCACCGACTCCAACTCCGGGCGCAGTACATCTTCGATCAGGCCAGCGTAGTCATCCAGGTTATTCTGGTTATCAGGTAATTTTTGCAGAAAGAAATAGGTCAGCGCTGTGGCATCGCCACCCCAGCCACCCAGCATTACTCGGGGTGGCTCCGCATCCCGGGGCAATGGCGGCAGACTGCTCATACGACTGATAACATCAATCAGCACCTTGTTCATATCGGTGCCCATGGCAAATTCCAGATTTGCCCAGGCGCCACCGCGACCGGCGTTGACTTGCATCATTTCCAGACCGGTGAGGCCCTGTAATACGGATTCGATCGGCTCGACAATTTCCGCCTCCACCTCTTTCGGTGCGGCCGCTCTCCAGCCCGCCTGGATAGCAATGCGAGGATTGTCGATATCGGGGAAAAGTTGAACCGGCAGCTGGCTGGCGAGGAAAGCTCCAAGCAGAACAGCCATAACCACAGCGACCCCCGCAGCAGCGGGATTTTTTAACGCGGCGCGTGTTAATGCCATTACTTCAGCCCCAGTTTTTTATTGGGATTGAAGGCTAGCGGAATATGAATTCCTTACAAGGCAGTTGCGACTAGTTGCCAGGAAAATTCGATCAGGCCATGAAGAGCCCGTTTATTCGCCGGAAAGAAAATAAAAATTCACAAAATGAAATCCATGCCTTAAGAGGCAGCGTTACAGTGGAAAACCCATCTGCTTTGCTGCCTCACCTGAGAGCCATAAAAAATTTATAGATCAGAGGAAGTGCTGGACTTTATTTTTATAGCTGCGGCTCATTTTTAAACACTCGCCGCTATCTAATACCAGATGGTATTCGCCATTAATATGGGCACGTATTTCCCTTACCCGGCTTAAATTGACGATAGTCGAACGATGTATGCGCTGGAAAAGTTTCGGGTCCAACTGCTGCTCCAGTTCTTTCATGGTGATACGCATCACATGGGTCTCACCCCGAGCGTGCACACACATATAATCACCGGCAGCATCGATCCAGTCGATTTCACTGGAGGGCACCAAAGTTATTTTGCCCGCATCTTTCACTGCAATTTTGTCCGGATAGGCACTGCCGGCAAATTGCCCGCTAACCAGCTTCTGCTCCAGCACATCAGGGGATTCCTTGGTCAAATCGGCAACAGCTTCGAGTAATTGCTCTCGTTGGTTAGCGATATCAGCGTTGGCTCTCTGTTCCCTGACTCGGGTAAGAGCCAACTCCAAGCGCTCTTCTTCGATGGGTTTTAATACGTAGTCCACCGCATTGATTTCAAAAGCCTCTACCGCATACTGGTCGTAGGCCGTGACAAAAACTACATGAGGTAGAGAGTCCACCGGAATCAACTGAACCAGTTGCAAACCGTTTACGCCGGGCATCTGGATATCCACAAATGCTACATCGGGCTTCAGCTCCAGTATTTTCTCCAGCGCATCGCGACCATTGCCGCTCTCTGCAACTACCTCGATATCAGCCATCTGCTCCAGGCGCAGCCGCAATCCGCGACGAGCCAGGGGTTCATCATCGACAACGATCGCCCTCAGGGTCTCTACTCCACTCATCTCTTTATTCCTGTTCAAAGGGAATACGAATATTTACCGACAAGCCCCCTTCTGGGCGGTTGCGGAAACGCACTCTCTGGTCATCGCCATAAAGGGCCTTAAGGCGCTCACAGGTATTGCGAATACCCACTCCGTAGCCTTTGCCAATCAGGCGCAGCTCCTCTTCCGACATGCCGGGACCGTTATCGCTGACCTCCAACAACAATTCGCCGGCGAAAACCCGTGACTTGATGCCAATCTCACCGCCCCACTCCAGCTGTGAAATCCCATATTTGATCGCGTTTTCAACCAGCGGTTGCAACAGAAGGCTCGGCACCAAGGCCTGGGGGGACTCTCCCTGCAAATCCAAATTCACCCCTAAGCGATCGGCGAAGCGCACCTTTTCAATGTCCAGGTACAACATCAGCGCCTCAACTTCCTTCGCCAGGGTGACCTTCTGCATAGGATCATTATCCAGGGAGTGGCGCAAGAATTGGGACAGGCGCGTCACCATATTGTTGGCCGTGCGCCCGTCATTATCGAGGATCAAAGTAGAAATTGCGTTGAGCGTATTAAACAGGAAGTGCGGGTTTAACTGGTAGCGCAGCATTTTTAATTGAGCCTGGTGCGCCATTGATTCCGCCCGCAGCGCCTTCTCCTGCTGGGCCTGAGAGGAGCGGTAATACTTGATGCCGTAATAGAGCGCCGCCCAGGTCATCAGAATCAGAAATGAATAGGTGAACCAGTAGATAGCCAGGAGTGCCGGGTGCTCATCACCATCGTGACCATAAAGCCACAGGGAGCCGGTGAATTTTATTGCTGCCCAAATCACCGCCGCCATGACCACCAGCAGTAAAGAGCCTAGCAATCGCATTGCTGGAGGCTTGCTCCACAGGCGGTGAAAACCCAAACGCATGCTCTCGCTGAGAATAACCCCCGCAGTAGTGGCAACTATGATGTAGCCAGAGTGAACCCAGTGGTCATTCACCCAGAAAAAACTGCCTACAAAGGTCAACAGCGTATATCCCCCCCAACCAGAGAGCTGCAGGGCCCAGTACTGTGAACGACGACTGGCCAGCTTCTGTGAGAGCCACTGAAGTGTTTTGCTTCCCATAATCTCCCGCTTATTGGGTAAAAATCTATGCGCCGATTT
Organism: Microbulbifer maximicatervae (SeqCode); assembly: GCF_052468155.1. Lineage (NCBI taxonomy): Bacteria > Pseudomonadati > Pseudomonadota > Gammaproteobacteria > Cellvibrionales > Microbulbiferaceae > Microbulbifer > Microbulbifer maximicatervae (SeqCode). The sequence goes on along the minus strand of NZ_CP174335.1, from coordinate 1,684,367 downwards.
GACACTAATCGGCAGCTTCATACTAAATGGCGTCGAAAGCCGGCGAAACACCAACCGGCGCAGCAAAGAGACAAACTGCCGCATGACCTACTGGTTATTTAAATCTGAGCCCGATGAATACAGCCTCCAGGACCTCGCTGCCGAATCCAGCGGTTGCGGTCGCTGGGATGGTATCCGCAATTACCAGGCACGCAATTTTTTGCGCGATAAGGTGAAGGAAGGAGATGGCGTGCTGTTTTATCACAGTGCCTGTAAGGTGCCGGCAGTTGTGGGCACCGCTGAAGTGGTTCGCTCTGCCTACCCCGATCCGGCCCAGTTCGACTCGGAAAGCAAGTACTTTGACCCCAAGGCCAGCGAGGATAAACCGCGCTGGTACTGCGTCGATATTCGCTGGCGAAGTGAGTTCCAACGGCCGGTGCCCCTCGCAGAAATCAAAGGCATCCCCCAATTGGCTGAGATGGTGCTGGTAAAACAGGGGCGCCTGTCTATCCAGCCAGTTTCCGGTGATGAATGGCAGCTACTCCAGCACTTGGGAAGCTCCACGCCGCGCTAAACGATACCTTTTGTCTGGGCGATATACAGGCTCAGCAACGATAGCAAGGTCAATAACGCTAACAAGCCGAGTAACAGTACCCAGGGGCGGAAAGGCTTGCGTTCGACACTGTTGATGCCGGACTGCAGGTATTTATCGACCTTGGCTTGGTCTTCATCGGAGAGTTTCTTTTCGGAGGGATCTAACATGGGCACTTTCGCTCGTTATTTTTGTGCCCTGAGTTTAGGAGAAAGCTTTCTACAGCTCCACAAAAAAGCCCCGCGATGCGGGGCTTTTTAACACTTTCTTTGGGGGCTGTTAGAACAGCTCTTCCTCCAAGTCCATCAAGCTAGCGCTGCCTGCATTGACACTGCCGGCCAATGCCTGGGTGCGCGGCAACAGGCGAGCGAAGTAGAAGCGCGCTGTCTTTATCTGGCCGTTGTAGAAGCTATCCGCTTCCGCTTTCGGCAGCGCCGCAGACACAATTTTCGCCCACATAAAGGCGTAAGCGACGTAGCCGAACAGGTGCAGGTACTCTACAGAAGCCGCACCCGGTGCGTGGGGGTCTTGCTGAGTGGCGGCAACCATATTCTCAGTTGCTTCACGCAGGCGTTGCATCTCAGCGATAAGCGGCTGGATAAACTCGGCCATTTCCTCGCGATCAATCTGGGCATCGATAAAGCCCTGTACATCTGCAGCAAACAACTCGAACAGAGCACCGCCGGTAGCTACAGTCTTGCGACCCACCAGATCCAGAGCCTGGATACCATTGGTTCCTTCATAGATCTGGGTAATACGCACATCGCGCACCAACTGTTCCTGGCCCCATTCGCGGATATAACCGTGGCCACCGAAGACCTGCTGACCGAGGATGGTGCAATCCAATCCCATATCGGTAGTAAAGGCTTTGGCTACCGGGGTCAGCAAGGCAACCATATTCTCCGCGTTCTTTTTCTCTTCACCCTCGCCGAACTTGGAAATATCCAACCACTTGGCCACGTATGTGGACAGAGCGCGGCCGCCGTTCACCAAAGCTTTTTGGGTGAGCAGCATACGGCGCACATCCGGGTGCACAATGATGGGGTCTGCGGCTTTCTCCGGCTGCTTGGCGCCCGCTGGAGAACGGCTTTGGATACGGTCGCGAGCGTATTCAACAGCATTTTGATAGGAGCGATCTGAGGCGCCGAGGCCCTGGATACCAACACCCAGGCGCTCGTAGTTCATCATGGTAAACATGGCCGCGAGTCCTTTGTTCTCCTCGCCGACCAGCCAGCCTTGGGCGCCGTCGAAGTTCATCGCACAGGTAGCGGAGGCCTTGATACCCATTTTGTGCTCGATCGAGCCACAGTTCACATCGTTGTGCTCGCCGATGCTGTTGTCTTCGTTCACCTTGTATTTGGGCACCAGGAACAGCGAAATGCCTCTCGGCCCCTTGGGCGCGTCCGGCAATTTTGCCAATACCAGGTGGATAATATTTTCGGATAGATCCTGGTCACCGCCGGTAATAAAGATCTTGCTGCCGCTGATGCTAAAGCTGCCATCGCCACGGGGCTCAGCCTTGGTGCGGATAATACCCAGGTCTGTACCGGCGTGAGGCTCGGTAAGGCCCATGGCACCAGCCCAGGTGCCTTCATACATCTTGGGCAGGTATTTTTCTTTCAGCTCATCACTGGCGTGGGCATCAATTGCCAAGCAGGCGCCGTTAGTCAGAACCGGGTAGAGTGCAAAAGAGATATTTGAAGCATTGATCATCTCCTCAACCTGAGCGCCCAGCATTTTCGGCATACCCATGCCGCCGTATTCCGGATTGCCCAGCAGTCCACCCCAACCACCTTCACAGAAGGTGGCATAGGCTTCTTTAAAGCCTTTCGGCGTGGTCACCACACCATCATTCCACTGGCAGCCCTCTTCGTCGCCAGTGCGATTGATCGGATCCAGGGTGTTGGCAGCCAGCTTGGCCATCTCTTCGAGAATCGCATCTGCGGTCTCACGATCTACCGCTCCAGCCAACCCGGGCAATTCCGCCCAGAGTTTTTCCGCAGCAAATACCTCGTGAAGTAGGAAGTTCATCTCCCTTAGTGGCGCCTTATAGTCGGCCATGCTCCCGGTCCTCATTCAAGTGTTTCAAACGCTCGTTTGAATCTAGGGCCGAAGCGTCCCAATGTCAACAGTCTCGGGCCTCGAGGAACCTGACAAGCACTCAGTTCTAAAGAGTGGGAACAATCTGTTAAATGGGTGCAGTACCGCTCACTGGAGCCGGCTGAAAAAACTGCTGCTAGTCTACATTGGCGCTCCTTCGCAGTAGAACGCTGACGAGTTCGGCTAACTTATCCTCAGCTAATAGTGGAATCTCATCACTGGGTACAAATGAATAGGGCTCATCTGCATATCGCGGGATGATTTGCACATGCATGTGATCTTCAGACTGGCCTGCGGACACTCCGGAATTGCAGAATGTATGAATACCATCTGGCTGAAATGCCTCTCGCAGAATATCAACACCCGTTAGGATCAAATTGCTGACATCTGATAAAACTACCGAGTCACAAGCGGTAAAATGATTCGTGTGCAAAGAAGGGATTACTAACAATGCGCCTTTACTGCGCTGCCTCGGATTTACCGCCAGGCAAGCGTGCTTCATCTCCTTTACCAGCGGAACACTCGAATGCATCAGTGTACATAGCGGGCACGGCCTTCGAACTCGAAACGTATAAGGCACAGCAAACTCAATACAAGTTATGATCGTTTTATAATAGGGGTTATTTCGAGAAATTGAGAGCACCGCGTAGACGTGCAGCTTCCTTCGCCCTCTCCGGCGAACTCCATTGCGGACACGAAAAAATATCCGTATAGCGATATTTTCTACCCGCTTTCCTGTCACTCCTGGGGACAATCTCCCAAACTAAGTGAAGATAGGATCGCCCCGTAATTCCCCCCCAATCACACCAGACATTGGTACCATCCGGATCATAGAGGTTTTCTACTGCAAAAGTAGACTCCCTGACACACTTAAATAGATCGCGGAACTCACTCTGATTGAATGTGGAAAAATCCGTATGATAGGCGTGAGGCACCACCACCACATTCCCCCTAATTCTCGGACGTATCGGTATTAGTGCGGTCGCAACATCATTTTGACAGACAATAAATTGCGACCTCTCCCCCGGGGTACTCAAGCAATAACCGCATGGGCATCCCTGTTTTGACAAAAGTAAGTTAGACAATTGTGATACGAGCCTCACTACCTTTCATTACACAAACATTAGCCAAAACGCCGATTGGTAAAGTCAACATGGGATCTGTATGCCCAAAGCTTAGATTCGCCACTATTGGAAAGTCGAAATCTGCACAAGCCTCAAGAACCGTATCTTTTAGCGTGACGCCGGCAATATCAGTGCAATATGGAGATCGTCCAATAAGCATACCTCTAACGTGAGAGAGTATCCCTGATTGACGCAGATGGGTAAGAGCACGACGAACCCTCTCTAGTCGCGCTTCTTCAGCATGGGCCTCCCAGAAAAAAATAATATCTGAGGGGATATTAAGATATGGCGTACCCACAAGCATATTTAGCGTCTCTATATTCCCTCCAAACAATATCCCCTCACCCAGCCCTTCTCGATAAACTATTCGGTGACTGTCTTTTCCCATCAAACGGCGCCGTCGCGGACTTTCACCCCAGTCCGTAAATTCACGAGTCCATGCAGCAGGATCTCTTAGCTCTGTCAAGGTCTCATTATTACCAATGGCAGAAAAAAGGTTCTCGATCGTAAAAGCAAAAGGCTGAGGGTATTCGCCAAACTGAGGTAACAGCGTGGGGCCAAAATAAGTAGTCCATCCACTCAAACTAAAAATACCTAAAATCAAGGCTGTCGCATCGCTGTTGCCAATTAACACTTTGGGGTATCGGCAAACAATATCTCGATTCAAGTGTTCTAATATTTCAGCTGAGTTGAATCCTCCAATTGAACACATGATTCCCGCAATCGATTGATCAAGTAATAAACTCTCAAACGCCTGAGCCCGCTCCAATGCAGCCCCTGCCGTAAACCCTCTTGAAAAGCACACCTGCTCCGGCAGTACAACCTTTGTATTCAAGGTTCGCTCCAAGGCTTTGACGCTCCGAATTAATCGGTCAGGATATTTACTTGCTACATTTGAAGAGGGTGAATATATTGCTATCGCCTTTCCCGGTATTAACTTAGGATAAAACCTGTTATTCATATTGATAGCGTGAACTTTTCATTTCGAACATTGTTTCTCTGGGCTTATGCCCAGAGCGCCCAAAGTTTACCGACATTGCATCATTATTCAGGCCAGTCAATGGTTAGCCCCTGCCGTCGTAACACATCAATAAGCTGATTATATTTTTGCTCCTCTAGTAACAAATCAGACTTTCCTATTTCATTAACCGCCCGCAGGAAAATTTGATGAAGGCTAGCTTGACTCAAATAAAGATCCTCAGGCTTCAAAGTACGAGGGTGAGTGTTATGAAGTTGTTCTACCCAGTCGGTCGGCAATCGCTGCTCTAATCGCCGATCCCCCTGTAATTTAACACCTGTAGCCTGTTGAATAAGTGGGATAATGGCATGTTTACGTGTAAAGGCGAGAGAGTCACAAGCAGCCAAACTCTCACCTCTTTTAATTTTTGCAAATGTATACCAAAGCCATCCACAATAACGAGGAATAATCTCCTGCACTGACATTGGTTTCGTATCAGGCATGGTGTTTTGGTTGATAGGAATATCTTTACGCAAGACGATGAATGGTTCTTGGATACAGCAGGGAGGATCTGCACAATACAAAAAACTTATATCTAACTTTACAATCCAGTCATCTTGTCGAGTATAGAAAACAAGTAAATTTGGGATTCCCGCATGCACAGCAGAGAATGTCACGCAAATATTAAAATACCGGGTGAACATCTGCTCAAATTCAGCTCTGGCCCTATTGAGTGGATTAGTCGACTCATAGACTGCCGTGATATCCAAATCACTAAAAGCATCGGCTTCACCAGATGCGATGCTTCCACCTATAGTTATAGTCACTGGTGCATCTTGTTGATTTGCCCATGAATTGATAAATGAAAGTATGGGGTGTAAGTGCTGAGGTACTCTATCTTCAGCTAATCCCAGTGAGCTAATTCTTACCTGATTAGAAATATTGTAACTTGAAGGGTCCCTATCGAAAGAACTCATGGTGACAATTCAAATCCATTTCTACGAGGTAATATCTGGAGATCCCGAATATCATCGTGTTGGAGCACCCACATCAAAAATCGCTCAACACCCATGCCAAATCCAGCCGTTCTCAATGGGTAAACCCGCTTCATATTCGTATACCACTTATAGGATTCTGGATTTACCCCATGTACCTTCATAGCTGTGAGAACGGCCAGATCGTCAACATGTCTCTCACCACAACCAACCACTTCGCCACATCCAAATAAGAGATCACTATTTAATGCGCTATAGCCGTTTTTATCCATGGCTTGATAAAAAGGAACAATTCCATGGTCCCACTTGGTAACCCAAACAAAGGGGCCAATAGTTCTGATAAGCTCTCGCTCTCCCGCTCTAGTAAGATTTCGCCCGTAATCCGTTTTATCGATAAACTCCGGCTTGTCCTGAAGAAGCTTGGCGGCTTCATCAAAAGTAACAGAATTAAAAGTTAAATCTCCGTTTGCCACTGACTCTAAGTGACTTAAGCTGCCGATTGCTCGTGTAATTGACTCAGCTTGCTCCCTAAGTATCGCTTCGCAAAGCACACGGATATATCCTTCAGCCAAAGACATAGCCTCATCCAAGTCGCCACTAATTTCTACCTCGCTGTGCATAAACTGACAGAGATGTGTAGCGTCCCAGTCCTCCCCACGAAATGACGGCATTAGATAATAAGCGCCCCGAGGCTTCATTCGACAACACAACTCAAGCTGAAACTGCATGGAGTCGGCTAGATATGTTTCCTGACCATTTAATTGAATACTCACAGGAATTGAATCACTGCCCAGCCCAACTGGGCTCGAAATACTACCAGTCGTAACAGGTAAGTGAACGGTTCCAATTCCCTGGCCTCGCCAGAACATTGCTGTCTCTCGAGTAAGTATGTCTTGCAAATCTACCAGCAAGTTAAACCAAGAATTATTTGCTAGTTTCAAGTATCTGCTGGGATCTTCAAGAATCGGTGGTTGCCAGCCATTTGTATGCTCATTCGTAGTCAATTTCCCAACCCCAATCAAAGAGATATCCCCATAAGAATATATCCATCTACTTTTTACTGCTGGACGATACAAATTTTTGGTGCGCGTTTTGTTTCCCCCTTTAATAAATCAATAACGCAAATCCAATAACTGCAATAACCGAGTTAGGAAATAATGAAAAATTAGAGAAAATCACGCCAGCTTTATCCGAATAACTACATAGACTATAAATTAAACATTGTCATGAATATTCTTGCAAAAAGCTTCTCAATTAACGATGAAGAATCAAACCTGTATCCTTTTGGTTGATCTCGAATGTACTTGTGATAACGAGCCGCCCCTCCCTCCAGAAGAAGCCGAAACCATAGAGTTGGGTGCGATAGTGGGAAGTTTGACACAAAAAGCTTTTGTTCAATTAGATGAAAGGCAGCTATACGTAAAACCCTTTCTTCACAGGAAATTGACACTATTTTGTACCGAATTAACGGGTATTACTCAGGAGCAGGTTGATAAGGCCTCGTTGTTACCCGGGGTACTGGATAAATTCAAAGATTGGCTTTCCAACTATGAATTAGCCGCATGGGGCAGCTGGGGAAATTTTGATGCATGGCAATTGCGCATGGAAACAGGCAGAAAGGAAATAGCAAACCCCTTACAGTACCTGCCTCACATTAATGTGAAGCAAATATTCGCTGACAATAAAGGACACCGCGTCAACCTAGCCAAGGCTATTAAACTATCGGGGCTTACATTTAGTGGGCGACTGCATTCCGGTATCGATGACACACGAAATATCGCCCAACTTCTGGAAAATGATATCGCCCTACGAACTAGCTTTTTAAATCAGATATAATCAGGCCTAGTAATATCACCTTGTAAGGACAGCATTTTGCGCCTTCTCCTTATCCTACCGCCCCATCAGTGATCGGCTTGGGCAATTAACCCATCGATATCCAGGTACTGGGCAGCATTGCGATAGTTCGCGGCGCTATCGAATGGAAGAGAGCCTAGAAGAGGAGCCGGCAGTAGAGCCTTAAGGGTATGCAGATTCTCCTCTGCGCGAGCCATACCCTCACCACGTACAAAGTTGGCTACCCAACCCACTAACGGAAGCCCATCACGGCGGATTGCCTCTACTGAGAGTAATGCATGGTTGATACAGCCAAGTTGCATGCCCACCACGAGTATGACCGGTAGGTTTAGTTCCCGGGGCAACTGGGACAGAAAGCTTCTTGGGCCCAACGGGGTGCGCCAGCCACCAGCACCTTCGATCAAAACCAGGTCGGCCCCTGCAGACATCACTCCCCGACAGACGCCAGCCATCCGCGCAACATTTAACTGCTTACCCACCTCTGCGGCCGCTATATGCGGAGCAATAGCGGGCTCCAGGGCAAAGGGGTTTACTTGCTGGTAAGGCAGCTTCAGAGTCATCGCTTCCTGGAGCAAAAGGGCATCTTCATTGCGCAGGCCATCATCCGTGTGCTCACATCCAGATGCCACAGGCTTCACTGCCGCCGTTTGCAAGCCTGCCTCCGCCGCTGCCGATAGCAGTGCGGCGCTCACATATGTCTTGCCGACCTCGGTGTCAGTACCGGCGATAAAATAGGTTTTTGCCAAGGCCTAACCCCCTCCTCCAATAAAAGTTAACTTTTTTCATAACGTGACTTTTCACGCCACTCAGATGGTGATAAATTAACCCGGTAGCGCAAATTTTGAACAAATCAGGCCGTACATCGATAAGAAGGCACGGGGTTGCGCTCACACAATAACCCCCTTTTAAAGGGGACAGACAGCAGGGATGCGGTGTCATTGCGAAATAACCGACAACTACCCGAACTGCTTAAAGACCATGCGATACCTGACCTTTGCCCTGCTCCTGCTGGTGCCAATCTTTGCTTCAGCGAAAGTTGATCCCGTTGACCACGTCGTAGTTTATAAGTCCAAGAAACTCATGCAGCTGATACGGGACGGCCGTGTCGTGAAAAGCTATACCGTGTCTTTTGGCGATAACCCCAGGGGACACAAGGTTCGCCAGGGGGACGAGCGCACCCCTGAAGGCCGCTACACACTGGACTGGAAGAATCCCAACAGCCGTTTTTACCGTTCAATCCACGTGTCCTATCCCAACAAGCAGGACCGTGCACGGGCAGCCAAAATGGGGGTCAGTCCCGGCGGTGACATTATGATCCACGGTATCAAGCCCCAGTGGTCCTATATGGAAAAACACCTGCGCCGCACCAACTGGACCGATGGCTGTATCGCCGTGGCCTCCAATCGCGAAATGGACGAAATCTGGGCTCTGGTGAAGACGCCAATCCCTATCGACATCTACCCCTGATCTCTTCAATCTTGCACCCGGCTCCCTGCGTTGCGATAGGCGCAGGTCAGCCGGATTTTTTTGCCCTGCAAGCGGTGAGATTCATATAGATCACCTCGTAAGTTACCGGCAATCCACGCTCTTCCCGCTTATTCTCATAGGCCACGGACAAGTGCTGCAGTTTGCGGCGACCTGTCATACCTTTATCCGCCGCCCGGTTAATATTGTGTGCACCCACTCCCTTAAGCTCCCGCATCAACTGGCGCAGGCTATCAAAGTGCAGTAGGCGCAATTCATCCGTAACCAATCCGCTGAGGTCACTGTGCAGTGCCGCTTCACGCCATTGCTCGGCGGGCAGAAACTGATTGACATGTACCCCCCCATCCACTTGAGCCCAACTCTGTTTCAATTCCACCAGGGTTTTAGGGCCAAGGGTGGCAACCAGGCACCGCCCTTCAGGGGCCAGTATTCGCTGCAACTCAGCAAATAATTGTGGCAGGCGGTAGCACCATTGCAGCGCCATACTTGAAAACACTAAATCAATACTACTCGCCGCCAGGGGTAACTGTTCGGCATCGGCCGCAATGTAACCATCAGCTTCGGGTCTTTGCGTCCGGGCAAATTTCAGCATCCCCTCCGCCAGATCCAGGGCAATAATTTGCGCCTTAGGAAAATGCCGCCGTAACAGTTCAGTACCGAATCCGGTGCCACTGCCCAAATCGAGGATCGTACGGGGTGCCCAGCTGTCATCGGCTTGGGCCAACAGTTGCCGGCAGACTGCCCGCTGCAGATGGGCGCAATCATCGTAGCCCTGTGCTGCCCGGGTAAAAGAGCGAGCTACCGCAGCCTTATCAAACGGCTCAGCCGGGGGATTTCCAATAGACTCGAGAAGCTCGAATAGATATTCAGCGACGATGTCAGCTTTGGTGCAATGGGGTAAATGGCCCGTCTCGGGTATGACTTTGACGGTGCCCCCACACGCCTCAATGGACCGAGCAGCTTCAATGGGAACCAGGGCATCCCTGCTGCCAAACAGGTGCTGTGCCGGCACGGACAGATTTTCCAGGTATTGGCGGTTATCCAACTCTGCCAGACAGCACAATGCTTCCCGCCAGGCATCACTATTTATTTGAGGTTTTTGTGCCTTAAGGTCTTTAAGCAAAGAGCGCATGGCGCTATCACCCCGTGCCTGCAGCGAGCAAAATCGCTCCCAGGTACTCTCCGGAGATGATGTAAAAGCATCGAAAAATGCCTTGAAAGTGCTCTCGGCCATGCCCGGCCAGCCATCTCGTTCCACAAAGCGGGCATTGGCAGCTATGGTCACTAACCCCAGAACTTTGTCCTGCTTCGCTATAGAAGCCAGGCGAACGGCAAGCATACCGCCGAGGGAGTGTCCAACCAGGATACAGCGAGGGGGAAGTTGCTGGTAAAGCTTCTGCAGCAAAGCTTCTAGTGGAGGCCAGTCTTCAGCACCTTGTGTAGCAAATCCAGGTAACTCAATACAGTGGAGTTGCACTTCTGTACGACGCGCCAGGGATTCTATAAGCGGCCGCCAAAGGTCTGCACTCCCGCCCCACCCGTGCAGGAAAACCAAGTGTTCAACCCGTGTCACTTATCCAGTACCCCTGCATCCTGCAAAATCTGCTGCAGCGCGCCTAGTAGCTCATCAATATCCTCGGCCCGGTGAGCCGCGCTCAGGGTAATGCGCAAGCGTGCAGTGCCCAGCGGCACTGTAGGCGGGCGAATGGCACCCACCAGGAACCCGCGCTCCTGCAATTCTCTGGCAACCGCCATCACAGTGTTTTCACAGCCCAACACCAGCGGCTGTATCGCACTGGCTGACGCCTGAAGAGGTAGACCGAGCTGTAGTGCCCCCCGGCGGAAATAAGCGATATTTACCCGCAAGCGCCCTTGTAACTGAGGCTCATCGCGAATCAATTCGATAGCAGCCAAGGCGCCGGCAGCCACTGCTGGCGTCATTCCGGTGGTATAGATATAGGGCCGCGCAAACTGGGTGAGAAAATTTATCAGTGACCGGGAGCCCGCAATAAAGGCACCGGCATTGCCAACCGCTTTACCCAAGGTACCCATCACAACCGGGGCTTGTTCCTGGGACAGCCCCGCCAGGGCACAGCTGCCCGCCAGTGGGTATGCTTCGCTACCCATTACGCCAAAGCCGTGGGCCTCATCAACCATTAACCAGGCGTTGTATTGCTTACACAAAGTGGCAATCTCAGCCAGAGGGGCCAAATCACCATCCATGCTATAAACGCCATCCACCGCTACTAAAGTAGCGCCACCCCGGCTAGTAGCGCGCTGCAATTGGCGTTCAAGGCCAGCGAGATCGTTATGGGCAAAGCGCAGACTGTTGGCGCCACTCAAACGGGCACCGTCAATCAGTGAAGCATGATTAAGCCTGTCCGAAACAATATTGTCGGCTCGCCCCAACAGAGCACAAATAGTGCCGATATTCGCCATGTAGCCACTCGAGAATATCAGCGCCGCTTCTCGCCCGGTTACCTCGGCGATGCACTGCTGCAAGCGGTGATGAATATCCAGGTGACCATTAACCAGGTGAGAGGCTGTGGCGCCTGCACCACAATCTGCTCCCGCCTTCTGTGCTGCGATGACTTCCTCGCGGCTGGCAAGCCCCAAGTAGTCGTTACTGCTAAATACCAGTAGCTCCCGCCCATCGACCCGGGCTCGCGGCCCGGGTGCACGATCGAGGGTTTTTAGCTCCCGATACAGATTCTGCTGGCGGCGCTCGGCGAGGCGCTGTTGCAGGACTTCATTCAGGGTCATTTGGCCGCGTCGTAGAAGAAGGCATCATTTTGCTGTTCGGTAATCTGCGCGTTCAATTCCGCTTCCACCTCAGCCTCATCGGCGTACTGCTGATACTCTTCTGGCTTAATACCCAGACGACTGAACAACTGCATATCTTCGTTAGCTTCCGGATTCGCGGTCGTCAGCAATTTTTCACCGTAGAAAATAGAGTTGGCGCCGGCAAGGAAAGCCATTGCCTGCATCTCATCGCTCATCTGCTCGCGACCGGCGGACAGACGCACATGGGATTTCGGCATCATGATACGGGCCACAGCAATGCAGCGAATAAATTCGAAGGGATCCAGGTCCTTTTGTTCTTCCAGCGGGGTACCTGCGACTTTTACCAGCATATTGATGGGCACTGATTCGGGGTGCTCCGGCAGGTTCGCCAATTGCATCAATAACCCGGCGCGATCTTTGTCGCCTTCACCCATTCCCACAATGCCACCAGCACAGACCTTCATTCCCGCTGAGCGCACTCGCCCCAAGGTTTCCAGGCGATCCTGGTAAGTGCGAGTGGTAATAATCTCACCGTAATATTCCGGCGAAGTATCCAAATTGTGATTGTAGTAATCGAGGCCTGCATCCGCCAACTCCTGGGCCTGATCATCATTTAGCATACCCAGGGTCATACAGGTTTCCATCCCCAACGCCTTTACTTCTCGTACCATCTGGGTCACGTAAGGCATGTCTTTTTTCTTGGGGGAGCGCCAAGCGGCCCCCATGCAGAAGCGGGTAGCACCGCCGGCCTTAGCTGCCCTTGCCTCCTGCAATACCTTTTCAACCTTCATTAGTTTTTCCCGCTCCAGCCCGGTGTCATAGCGGGCACTTTGGGGACAGTAGGCACAGTCCTCAGGGCAAGCGCCGGTCTTGATAGAGCAAAGGGTACTGACCTGTACCCGATTGGCATCAAAATAAGCTCTGTGCACTTGCTGCGCGGTAAACATCAAGTCGCTAAACGGCATGGCGAAGAGGTCCAGTACCTGCTGGCGGGTCCAGTCGTGGCGGATCTCTGCGGCGGGCATTTGCTGGGCGGCAGTCACAGGGCGTACTCTCTCTGTTGCTTATTAAAATCGGATACTCACAGCCTGTTAGCAGGCTCTAGCGGCATCGATCAGCGAGCTCTAATTCAGCGTCTGCCGTTCAATCCACCAGACTGGCCAGTTTAGCCACGGCCAAACCGCTGTCAACTCGGAAGAGACGATATGGTTTACAAGCTATTCAGTAGAAAACTTGCCCAAAGTCTGGCCCGCTGCCTGCTGTGCGGCGGAGCATCGGGAGAGGTTGGAATCTGTTCTGCCTGTACTCAGGAACTACCGGCGCTAGGCCGTAGCTGCCGCTACTGCGCCCTACCCTTGGCGGCGGCAAAAGATAATATTTGCGCGGCCTGTTTACAGAGGCCACCCACCTTAAAGAAGATCAGTGCTGCCTGGCAATACGCTTACCCAATCAACCACTTAATCCAACATTTCAAATACCACCGGGACCTGGCCGCCGGGCACAGCCTTATACAGCTAGCGGCCCGCCAATTGGGGCTTCCAGAGGATATGCCTGACATACTTACCCCGGTTCCTCTGCACTGGCGCCGCTATTGGCAACGCGGTTACAACCAGGCTCAACTTATTGCCAGTGGTATGGGCCAAAACTGGTGCCTGCCAGTAGATCTGCAACTACTGCGCAAAACAACACCCACCAAAACCCAGTCTCAACTCAGCCGCAACCAACGGCTGAAAAACCTGTCTGACAGCTTTGCCGTGCGCGGAGAAATATCGGGTGCCCATATCGGCCTGGTAGACGATGTTGTAACCACGGGAGCGACTCTTGAAATCATCACTCGCAAGCTACTCACAGCCGGGGCAAAACAGGTCAGCGCCTTCGTTTTGGCCAGAACGCCATGACTGTTCGGCGCGACTACAAATAGACCCATAGTCACCCCAACGTCACAATAGCTTACCTTGCCGTTCTGGCGCCTCAGTCCCTCATCTGCCAGCACTGCTAAGGTTCTAACAGCGACTAAATTGCCCGCATTTCTGTTGTCGCGGGCCAGGAATTCAGCGATGAGTGAATACAAGTTGCCACGGGGCATTGTCATCAGCGGCACAGGCCTGTGGACCCCACCGGAATCTATTAGCAATGAAGAGTTGGTAGATGCCTATAACACCCATGCCGAGCAGTACAATCTTGAGCATGCTCAAGAGATCGAGGCCGGTGAGCGCGCGGCAAAACCTTTCTCTTCTGCAGAATTTATCGAGAAGGCCTCAGGCATCAGGAGCCGCTATGTGGTGACCCGCGATGGCATCCTTGATCCGAAGCGCATGCGCCCCCTTATTCCCGAGCGCGCAGATGAAGAGCTAAGTGTACAAGCCGAAATGGGCTTAAAGGCCGCCAGACTAGCCCTAGAGAAAGCCGATAAGCAGGCCTCTGACATTGATTTGGTCATTGTCGGTGCCTCCTATATGCAGCGCGCCTACCCCGCTATTGCTATTGAAATCCAAGGTGCACTGGGTATCGATGGGTTTGCCTTTGATATGGAAGTGGCCTGCTCCTCAGCCACCTTCTCACTTCAGCGTGCGGTGGATGCGATCTGCTCAGGCTCAGCCAAAACTGTACTGGTCATCAATGCCGAGCTGGCCTCACCACAAGTGGATTACACCGACCGAGACAGCCACTTTATCTTTGGCGATGTAGCCGTAGCCAGCATTATCGAGCGCAGAGAAACCTGTACTGTCGAAAGCGCCTGGGAAATTCTCGGCACCAAAGCGAAAACCGTTTTCTCCAACAATATCCGTTCGAACTTTGGCTACACCGCTCGCGCCGCCGATGTGGACCCTTTTGGCCCCGGTAAGCTGTTCCGCCAGAATGGCCGGAAGGTATTTAAAGAAGTTTGCCCCATGGCGGCGTCTCATATTGAGGCCCACCTGCAAGAGACAGACACCGATCCTCACAGCGTTCGCCGCTACTGGCTCCATCAGGCCAATATCAATATGAACAACCTGATCGCCAAGAAGCTAATGGGTGACAATGCAAGCGTTGAACGCGCGCCCATCGTTCTGGACCGCTACGCCAACACGGCAAGTGCCGGCTCAGTTATCGCATTTAATTTGCACAGCGATGACTTGCAGGTCGGTGACCGGGGAATTATCTGTTCCTTTGGTGCAGGCTATTCTATTGGCAGCTTGGTATTGGAAAAAGTCTCCATTTAATTTTGAAATATTTTCGGAGTTCGGGAATAAATACTGAACTCCGAAACAACCACCAAAAAGACCGGTGGTTCTCACTACCACTGACACCAGGATTTTATTAACCGGCGACCTGGCCTTCACAAATATCTATTAAAACTATGCGCGATCCAGCCGCAGCGCATAGCAACCGTAAGCAGCGAAGCGCAGCAGAGCGTAATCAATCTCATCCTGCATAAAATATTCACTCACTTCTGTTTTTATTTGTTCAGGGTCCACCAATTTCGCAGACACGATGTGCTCTTCAGCGCTATAGGCGCGAAGCACTAGTGGCACACCACTCTTGAAATAATCTTCCGCATTATTATTTAGCGGGGGGAAGCTATTCTGTGCTCTGAAGTCTTGTTCCGGCTGCGGCTGCGCCAGTACAAATACAGGCCCGTATTCCCGGTAAGGACCGGCAAAAGAGAAAGGGCAGTAGCTCGCCAAGAGGATTTTCTCCCCCGGCCGTGCGCGCCGTCGCACATCACGACATGGCTCACCGCCCTGGGCGCTCAGCTGCCGTACCGGCTGCCCTAGATCATCTAGACCTGCTTGACGAACCTTTTCTAAAAAATCTTCGCGGATAGGTGTTACGGTAAAAGTCATGGCTAAGGTCACCCCACTTGCTAAAAGAGCGAGGTTACTGAACACCAAACGGCATCGCTGGCCAGATTCGGGCGCGTCATTCCAAGCGAGTAGCGGTTATTTTTTTACGGACTCTTCAAGCTCACTCAGCAGACCTTCCGCCCAACTAATCCAGGTCTTTTCCGCCTCAATCCCCAAAAGCAGGGTTTGATGTGCCAACCAGTAGCGCTCCTGGAGCGCTGTATCACTCTTTAATACCCGCTCATTTTGCTCCTGGTAACTTTCCAGAGAGCTGCGATGTTGGCGCAGTTGGGCCTCCAGAGCATCTCGCATTTCATCCTTGCTCAGGTTGTGACCGGCGAACATACGCACCAGGAAAGGCTCGCGAATCTTCTGCGGCGCACTGGGCTGAGTGACCCAGTCACGCAGCTCGGCGCGACCTAGATCCGTGAGGCTATAGACCTTCTTGTCCGGCTTGCCTTCTTGGGCTTGCTCCTCACAGTCCAGCAGGCCCTCCTCATGTAACTTGTGCAGCTCGCGATACATTTGTTGATGGCTGGCACTCCAGAAGTGGGAGACGCTGCGCTCAAAGCGCCGCTTAAGGTCATAACCACTGCCGGGCTCAATATCCAGCAAGGTGAGAACGGCAAAGCGCAGGGACATGAAAACTCCAACTCATCTTATGCAAAGAGTTGCATATTAACCGGTGCCAGCCATTCGTGACCAGCTGCCAGATTTTCACAACAAGATAATTAGATTAATAAATAATTAAAAAATAGGACAAATGTATCGTTAGAAACTATCAGTCGAGATGTAAGGCTAGCTTTTATGCAAATTGTAGATATAATCGCCGGTCTGTCGCCAAAGTCGTTTAGGCGGCCACTGTCTACGAGGTTGTTTGCCCAATGTCCGCGCCCGCACTATCCCCATCCAGTCCAGATGCCCCAGATGAAAAGGCATCTGGGGCGCGCCGCTGGGACTTTATGCTGGACATCTTCGCCATGAATAGCTTCTCTTGGGCTGTAGCGATCCCCATCGAGCTGATTCTGGCGGGTATGAGTTGGAACGAACACCTGAAAGTTCGCCTGATGGCCCTGGTATTCAATACCCTTATCGCCCGTCCATTCAGTATGTATCGCAACTGGATTGTGAACCGTTTTGGGGGTGGCGGCTTTATCAATGCCTATCTGGTAGACACCTTTGTATTCCTCAGCTTCCAGTTCCCGCTATATATGGCCAATATGCGCCTCGGTGGGGCCAGCTGGGACGAAATTGCCACCGCCAGTATTACTTTTATGCTCATCGCGGGAGCTCTTGGCCGCCCCTACGGAATTTATCTCGACTGGGTGCGCCGAGTGTGGATTAATACGCTTGTCCCCCTGTGGAGCAAACGCGCTGCCTGAGGGGTCACCGATACTCGATTAGGCATTACGAGAGAGGAACATGACTGTGTTGACCGATAACGCCATTGAAAACAGTTCCATGACCGTTGGCGTGGTCGCCGGCACCCCCACAGATACCCGCTTCGGGTTGGACTTCCTCGCCGCGCGCCAACTTCGTGGCGTGGGCCTGTCCCTATCTTCCTCTCCCCAGGCCCAGACTCAATTGCAGGCGCTGGAGCGCGACGCCCTTACCCAACAATTGATCGAAGCCATTGAGCAGCTGTACCAGGCCGGTGCAGAAGCGGCCATGATCTATTGCAACTCACTTTCCGGTGCTGTGGATATGACGGCGGTAAAAGCTGCCTCCCCCATTGAGGTGGTATCCCCTCTCGAGGTCTACGCTGAGCTTACCCAGCGCTATCGCAACTTTGGACTGCTGGCCGCCAACTGCCAGAGCTGCGCCAATATCGAGCGGGAAATACTCGAGCGCAATACAACCGCCAAAGTCATCGGTATTGGCAACTTGCAAATTGTGGAAGATATCGAGGACGGCCTCGCCGCAGAAATGATCGTTCGCCAACACGCCCTTGATGACTTGGTCGCGGCATTGGTGAAAAGTGGCGTACAGATCCTGATTTTGGGCTGCACCCATTTCGATTATTTTTATCGGGAACTGCTCGCACACTGCGATGGCATTCGCCTTTTCCTTCCCTCAGAGCGTATGTTGCAATTGCTGCAAGAGCGCATTCCCCAGGCTGCCTGAATACTATTTCCTCACGACAGCTCCGGCGTAATTTGTTCAGGAGCTGTCGCTAATCTACCCATATAATCTAGTAAATTGCTGCTAGATCCCTCTATGTAATCAGATGCAATCTGCTGATTAACTTCACACCCAACAACCCGGCCGCTCAACCTCAAGGCAGAACAGACGGGGCCAGCCGGCAACTCTTCTATCGGCAAGTTAACTGAAGCGCCTCTGCTCCCCCCACAGCAGAAGCAAAATTTTTCTTGTACCAAAAGCGGGCTTATTGCAGTATCAAAAATCTCCGGTGTGCCTGGGTATTCATTACAACAAGTCGTATAAACCCTTTTTGGACTGCAGGATTTAGTCCAATTTAAATAACGTTGGTTACAAGGATGATAGAAACCACTTTGTCTGGGGGAATTCCCTCTCGTCACGTATTCTTGCGTGCCATATGCCTCGGCCTATTGGTCTCGGGTTCGGTATTTTTATCGAGTACTGCACAGGCCGATGTTATTACCACACTAAAAAGTCAGGTCCCGCTCTTTTGGATGGGAATACCTGCTGTGCTTCTACTGCTAATTTGTGCGTTTGCAATAAATAGGCAAGTTAAATTACGCCAATTAACTCTCGATACCAATGCTCGGCTTAAAAATTTGAGCAAGGAAAATAGCAATCTTTTCCAACAGGTACACAGTCGTAACAGCGAATTTATCGCACTGGAAAAACAACTTGCCGATGCTCTCAGTGAGCTGGAACAATTGCGCCAGGAGAAATCTGATCTCCTCACCATAACCCGGCACCACTTACAGCATCCCCTGGATACACTTCTCGGCACTTTGAATTTATTGGCTCGCAGCGAAGACAACAATACGCGCGCCCTGGTAGAAATCGGGAAAAGACAATTAAACAGCGCCCTTAAATCCCTGGAGAACTTACATCAGTGCGGTAATGTTGAAACAGTAGAATTAAAACTCCCCACTGAAAGCCATCGTGCACCCGGCAAACAGCTCTCTGTATTACTCGTTGAAAACAGTAAGCATGACTCCCTTCAGCCCACCCTGGAGACCATGGGCCATAACGTGCAACGGGAGTGCAATGGGATCGATGGGAGCAGCGCGGCACTGCAAAAAAATTTCGATCTTATTTTGGCAGATACCCATCTTCCGTTGATGGATGGTGTTGAAGCAGTGCGGGAAATCCGCAGGGAGAGAGGTGCAGAACTACCTATTTTTGCCCTTTTACAAAATGCCAGCTCTGGCGATAAGGAGCGCTACCAAGCCAGAGGCTTTACCGGGGTATTGACCCACCCGATCGGCGACCGACAGCTGATGCAATTATTGAGTTGGGCTGTTCGCCGAAGCCAGGGCATTGCAGGCCCCCAGGGAGCAAAGCCCACTCGACTCCTTAATACCAATACCCTATTTCGCCTGCGGGATACATTGGATCACCATACGTTTGCCGAATTACTCAGCGAGCGCACCGCCACCCTGCCAAAACAAATAACGTCATTAACCAGCGCTATTACTGGACGCCACTGGCTTGATGCAGAACAGCAGGCACAAAGACTGGCTCGCTCAGCTATTGAGGTCGGCCTCGAAACAATAGCTTCTCGCTTGCGTACCCTGGCCGCAAACCTCTCTATCGATAGTGAAAGAGAACATTGTCGCCAACAGCGCACAGAGCTTTTACAGCTTATGCGCGAATCTGTACGCCAGCTAAAGGCCTGGCGCGAACGCAATGTTCACACCGAGTGGGCATTAAAATGAACTACCCTACTGTGACCCAATTTCGAGCCACAGTACTCTTACTGGGAAACAATAGGGCGGAAAAAGCGTCTGCAATCCACCGCGCAAATAACACATCCCAGCGCAGCTAAGTTGAAATGCACTATTTGCACCACACTATATTGGAGTGAATAGTAAAGAGAACAAGTTATGTCAGAGCAGTATCCCGAACGCAGTCAGGAAGCCCGAGAACAAAGCGGGCGCGACCTGGCCATCATGGTTTACCTGATCCAGGCGATCAGCTTATTTACTGCAGTACCATTTTTTATCGGGGTATTAATCAACTATTTTAAGCGCAGCGATGTTCGCGGCACCCTGGCCGAATCCCATTTCCGCTGGCAGATTCGCACCTTCTGGTTCTGGCTGCTGTGGACCATTGTTGGCTCATTAACCATCTGGGTACTGGGGCTAGGCTACCTAATCCTTGCGATTAACTGGATATGGGTAATTTATCGGGTTATTCGCGGCTGGCTGACACTGGTCGACCGGCGCCCAGCTTATTAATGGCAAATATTTCATTTTATGGGCCCAGTATCTTGGGCCCATTTACTTCTCAGTAAGAAATGAACCCAAGATTCCCTGACTGAAATTACCGACTTTCACACCTCGTAAAAGACAAAAGCAGATTGACTAGCCAAAAGGCTGTACCAACTTTTCCTCATTTACTTTCTCAAGCCCTTATTCGCCAAAAGTTGCAGCTGCAACATTGCATGCTTCATCACAAAGTGTGCGAATATGCCTATCCGATTGACTTTCACCGCGTTGTTAACAGGGAGAAATAGATTCGTGAACCAGGACCAGAATGCCCCCTTGCGGGAAGATGTACGCCTGCTGGGTGAAGAGCTCGGCGCAGTATTGCGAAACCAAGTTGGCGAGCCACTATTTGATACCGTTGAGAATATTCGTCAGGCGGCCGTTGAAAGCCGCAGCAAAGGGGCGATGCAGGCCGATCACTTGCGAGAGCTACTCGACCCCCTGGATGATGCGACCCTATTGGAAGTTGCCCGGGCATTCAGCCAGTTTCTAAACCTGGCCAATATTGCCGAACAGCGCCATCGCGAGAGACTGCACCGCCAGCACCAGCGCTTTCCCGGAGATCCCGATACAGACCGCGGCCTGCGACAGGTACTGGCAGAGTTAAGCAAAGCGGGGAAGTCTCCCGAGGAAATCCACGGGACACTAAAAGAGTTATCCGTAGAACTGGTCCTAACCGCTCATCCCACCGAAGTGACACGCCGTACCCTAATTCGCAAATACGATCGAGTTGCAGACCTGCTCAACACACTGGACAGGCCCGACCTGACCCTAGAAGAATCCCAGGATTTACGTCGCCACCTACAAGAGCAGATCCTTTCCGCTTGGAGCACAGACGAGATCCGTCGCTCCAGGCCCACTCCGGTTGATGAAGCCAGATGGGGCTTTGCCACTATCGAACAGTCCCTGTGGCAGGCGGTTCCCAGAAGCATGCGGGAAATAGACAGTGAATTGGCCCTGGCCAAGCTTCCCCCTCTGCCGGTGGACTGGGTTCCCATCCACTTTGCCTCTTGGATGGGGGGAGACCGGGACGGCAACCCCAATGTCACCGCCAGCGTCACCCGGGAAGTTCTGCACCTAGCCCGCTGGATGGCCGCCGACCTCTATCTGCGCGATGTGGAAAACCTGCTCGCAGATTTGTCCATGCATCGCGCCAGCGAAGAACTTTTACAGCGCACTGGCCCCAGCCACGAGCCCTATCGCCTGGTGCTGCGCCAGGTTCGCGACCGTCTCAAAATAACCCGGGAAAAAATGGAGGCCCGCATTGGTCGACGCGCAGAGCCTTCCGGCCTCGCGTTTACCAGCAGCGAGCAGCTGGCCGACGAGCTGCGCCTGATCGACCGCTCCCTACGCGATGTGGGCCTCTCAGCCATCGCCGATGGCCAACTTAAAGATACCCTGAGGCGACTCAACTGCTTCGGCATCACTCTATTGCGTTTGGATATACGACAGGAATCCACCCGCCACGCTGACACCCTGGATGCCATTACCCGCTATCTGGGTATGGGCAATTACAGTAGTTGGAGTGAAGAGGAGAAACAGGAGTTCCTGGTGTCCGAGCTGGACAGCCGCCGCCCACTGGTGGACGAGAGCTTTTACCGCAGTGATTTTTGTGACGAAGAGGTAAGCGAAGTCTTACAGACCTGCAAGGTCATTGCCGAACAGGGTCCCGAAGGATTAGGTGCCTACGTTATCTCAATGGCGACCACACCTTCCGATGTTCTCGCTGTAATGCTGCTGCAAAAAATTGCCGGGGTGCAGGTGCCAATGCGAGTGGTTCCCCTGTTTGAAACCCTCGACGATCTCGATGGTGCAGCTACCACTATGAGTACCCTGCTGAATATCCCCCTCTACAAGCAGCGTGTGCTCGATGGCCAGGAAGTGATGATCGGCTACTCGGACTCCGCCAAGGACGCCGGCTTCCTGGGCGCCGCCTGGGCCCAGTACCGCACACAGGAAGCTCTCACCGGAATATTCCGCAACCACGGTATCCCCCTAACTCTGTTTCACGGCCGGGGCGGCTCCATATCCCGAGGCGGCTCGCCGACTCGTATGGCCCTGCTGTCGCAGCCACCGGGATCAATAGCCGGGCGCATTCGCGTTACCGAACAGGGAGAAATGATTCGCTTCAAATACGGCCGCCCCTCTGTAGCTGCTTACAACCTGGAGCAGTATGTCGCCGCAACTCTGGAGGCGACACTGATGCCCCCGGCAGAGCCGCGTTCGGAGTGGCGCGCGGAGATGGACCGGCTCACGGAAGTCTCTGTCGGCAATTATCGGGAAGTCGTGCAGGATGATCCGGCCCTGGTGGCTTACTTGCGCACTGTCACCCCGGAAACCGAGCTGAGCCGCCTGGCCCTGGGCAGCCGCCCGGCAAGGCGTAAACCCGGTGGCGGTGTCGAATCACTGCGGGCGATCCCGTGGGTGTTTGCCTGGACCCAGATACGACTGATGTTACCGGCCTGGCTGGGCACTGGCGCCGCCTTGGAGAATGCCCTTAAGCACGCAGATGAAACCGATATTCTGCGGGATATGAGCCGTCAGTGGCCCTTCTTCCAAGGCGTTGTGGATATGCTCGAAATGGTGCTGGCTAAAGCTGATCCCCGCGTTGCCTCCTGGTATGAAGAGCGACTCACCAAAGATGCTGACCTTATCCATCTGGGCGTTAGTTTGCGAGAGCGACTTGCTCACACTGTAGAGGCCCTAAAACAGCTTACTGGGCGGGAGAGCTTGTTGGATAACAATCCCGTGATGCGCTGGTCCATCCGCGTGCGCGATCCCTACACTGACCCTTTGCACCTATTGCAGGCCGAGCTGATGGCACGTTTGCGCGAACGGGAAAGTGATGGGGTATTGGAAAGCGCGCTGATGGTCACTATCGCAGGGATTGCAGCGGGCATGCGCAATACGGGTTAGAGGCCTTAGCGGCTGCCCTGCAGCTGCGCTCTGGGACCAGCTGCCAGGACAGCAGCTGGCCCTGGGCAATCAGAATTTACCGGTAAGGGCCATTACAAACAGGTCTGCCGGCAACTGCTCTCCATTCACCTCCAACTGGCCACGATTGACCTTGAGGTACATTTGCAGCTCACCCTTGTCTTCGATCAGCAGGCCATAATCTCGCAGAAGCATTGCCTGACCTACCAGGGGGGACTGCAAGAGCGCCTGCTCTGCAGCGCTAACGGTCATACTACCTACCAGCGGTTTGAGCCACTGATCGATCTCACTGGCACCTCGGCGGGAGGATTTGCGCATACCCCGCCAATCGATATCAGCATCTACTAACACCGGGCCATTGCGAGATTGAATCGCCAGCTGTTGCTCCAGGCGCAGCGGGCGACTCATTTCACGAGCCCAATTCCGCTCAGGGGCCGGCAACAATACACGCAGGTAGTGCCCCAGATCCGCAGTCTTAATTCTCGGCAAGGTCATCTGCTGGCGCACAGAGGTAATCGGTGTTGCCGAGTCCACGGTGGGGAGCTTCAGGTCACTGATAATTTTCAGGGTCTGTGCCGCCAATTCTTCCAAGGTCAGGTCCAGGGTAACATCGCGCAATTGAACCGGCCCGGAATCTGATTCTGCCCTCAGCAACGACAATCGCAGCTCCGCATTACCGCCCTCGCCGGGCATATATTCAAACTCGCCTTCAAGGGGCTCGGTAAACAGTACTTCGATACCTTCGCGAATATGGCGCAAGCTTCCCAGCTCCACGACACCGTTCAGCACAGCACCGGTGTAATCCGTAGATACGGCAACCTCCCCACCGTCAAACTCCAGCTCCCCGAGTGGGCCAGTATTTTTGAAAGGGTCTAAGCGCAGGGTATTCAGCACCCGGTTGTCGGCGGTAACCAGGGTTTCCAGAACTACCGGACTCGCCTGTAAAGCGCCATAAATGGACTCCAATTGAGCGCGCAATTCAGGCTGTAGTTGATCCAGCTCCAGCCGGGTCTCGGTATAAACCACACCCAGGCGCGGCCCCTTGGAGGTAAGCAACACCGGCCCATGATGGATCTCGGTATTGAGCTGGGTAGTGCCATCCGGCAATGCCACTTCAGTATTGGTTTCAGCACCAAACCATCCGCGTTCGTAACCCGTGGAATTCCCCCCCTGCAAGCGGCCCAATTGCTGCTTCCAAATTTCCTCTACTTTGGGGCCGATAAAACCCGGCGCAGCCAGGGCAGATATCACCATTAGGGCAAGCACAATAAATAGAAGTGAACGCAGTAGTTTCATAAAAAATCATCTAGCGAAGGGGTTTGCGCCGATGGTATCAGATTATGAGGCTATTAGTGCGACAAGAGCCTCGTTACTTGGTACGAGTGCTGAACATTCATCAACCAGGGCATAAGGACCTACGACCCATTTCTAAAGAGCAGAATCTCGGCTTGTAAATTAGTAAATCTATATTTCAAAAGCTCTGATCAAGCCTAAGAAGAGGGGGTTGTAAGCGGCCATAAATTGAAATTGACCATTATCGCTAGAGATCAGCTCACAAGTCTCTTGATCTCCTGTGGCACGCCTGAGTAATTTTATGGCTCGATGACAGTTTTAAACAACAATGTAATTTTTTAAACCACCCTTTAACTTCCCCTTAATCAGAGCAATTTAAAATGGTAGGTAACAATCTATTTTTCTTGTATTTCAATCTAACCCAGATTCTTATCTCCACGATTTAGCTTTCTTACAAATACCTCCGCAAAATAAAGGTCCTGATTACTATAAGAAAACCGCTATCTAGGAAATTTTTTTGTTTTCTACCTATTCATGTAAAAAATAATTATTGAATTCATAACCGTTATCTCGATCGGATCTTAAAAGATACCTTTACAACAACCGAAACTTCCATTACCGCACGTTGGGACACTCCCCCAGTTTGAGTAGACTTGTGGCCAAACTAGGAGAAGGAGAAGACGTTATGCGATATCTTGTTTCAATGGTGCTCTTGTGTTCTCTCGCAGGTTTCAGTTATGCAGATGACCGCATGACGCGCCTCCCATCCAACGCTGAACCCGTGCAAATTCTCGGCAAGACTTATTATCAAAGTGGTAATACTTTCTATGCCTTTAATGAGCAGGGCCGTTATTTCTACAGAGTACAGCCCCCCACCTCTATTCGTAGTTATGAGAATCCCCGGGATATGTATATCCGCGGCTCACAACCTCGCCCCCAAACTTGGGGTCTGACTAGAGACCAGGTAGAAGGCTGTATGAATGCCGCTGCAGATATGGCAAATGCTAACCCTGCGGTAGGTGGTAAGATTTATATTCGCGAATATAACCGCTGTATCAGTAACTTGCGCTAGCCATTGTGGCTATATTTACTGCTACAAGGGGCCTTCGGGCCCCTTTTTTCAATCGTTATTTTTTTACAGTTACTAAACTAGCAAGTCTTTCAACACACTAAAGCTATCAATCCTCTAATTTTAGAGCTGTGAAATATGCAAGCCGCTATTATCAGGTCTTATGGCAGCCCCATCGAAATTGCACAGATGCCTAAACCTTCACCGGATAAAAATAGTATTTTAGTAAAGGTACAATCGGCCAGTATCAACCCCCTCGATAACTGGGCAATATCGGGGGCTTTACAAAACGTAATGCCTGTAAAAATGCCGCATATTGTCGGGTACGATGTTACTGGGAAAGTAGTAGAAATTGGCAGCGCTGTCAGAAATTTTAAAATTGGCGATCTGATATTTGCACGCCCCGATACAAATCAAGCGGGTACGATTGCCGAATACACTTCAATCAAAGCAATGGACGCAGCTATCCGCCCCTGCAATCTTTCCAACAATGAGTGTGCCGCTTTCCCTCTCGTGGGTTTAACAGCCTGGCAATCTCTCATTGAAGTGGGAAAATTACAGAAAGGGCAAAGAGTTCTTATCCACGCTGGCTCCGGCGGAGTCGGTACTATCGCTATACAAATAGCGAAATATATTGGCGCCTTCGTTGCCACAACCACCAGTGATGCCAACTTTACATTAGTCAAACGACTCGGTGCCGACACTGTTATCAATTATAAAACCGAAAAATTTGAGGAATTACTCGAGGATTATGACCTTGTACTCGACTCTTTAGGCGGAGAAGTATTAGAAAGGTCTGCCAAAGTTCTTAACAAACATGGTCTATTAGTATCAGTCTCCGTCAAAGCTAAAGGGGCAGATACCTTAATTGAAAAGATGAGGCAGCGTCTCCAACTAGTCTATTCATGGCCAAGTGGCACTACTCTCGCAGAACTTGCTTCATTACTTGAGAAAGAATTTTTGAAACCGGTTATTGATAGAGTCTACCCCATACATGAAACTCAAGCCGCACTCGACTACCTAAATAAGGGAAGAGCCAAAGGTAAAATAGTTATTGATGTGTTGCAGGGTAAATAAACGATAGTATAGGATTTCAACCTAGACTCAAAAAAACTGGAGCCCTAGTGAAACGGATATTTCTATTTTTGGGTACCCTGATTTCTGCCGCCAGTTATGCACAAAATATAACTTTGGCCGAAGCTGCTCTGGAGCGAACCTATCATAAGGTACGCTACGATCCTGCTTATGTGTCTATTCCCTATCCAAATGGAGATGTGCCGGCTGATACCGGTGTTTGTACCGACGTAGTGATTCGATCATATAGGAAGCTGGGGATCGATTTGCAAAAAGAAGTTCACGAGGACATATCGGGTCATTTTCAAGCCTACCCATCTAAACGCATTTGGGGACTTTCCAGGCCAGATAAAAATATTGATCACCGGCGAGTACCCAATCTACAGGCTTTTTTTACTCGCAAAGGACAATCACTCTCAATAAGTGACAAGGCAGAGGATTATCTACCAGGGGACATCGTTACCTGGATGCTGCCCGGTAATTTACCACATATCGGTATTGTGACTGCGAAACGCTCTCTAAAGACCAACCGGTACTTGGTCGCACACAATATCGGGGCTGGATCCGTGCTGGAAGACATGCTGTTTTCCTTTAAAATTACCGGGCATTACCGATACAACGCAGGTCAGGCAACCGAAAAGATTGAGTAGCGAAAAAACTACGCTATTGCCAAGCGATTACGGCCTTTCTTTGACCGGGATATGGAGAAACATTTCTGCTGTCGGGCTGGTAACCTGATATCTGGGTGGGTACAGCTCAAAGTCTGGCCTCTCAATATAGTCGTAATTGGACTTTGGCAACCAGCTTCCCCAAATATACTTCAATGTCTGTTCCAGGGTGGTAATAGATCCGCGGTGAACAAATTTTGCATATAGCTGCTCCGGTAGTTCCCGCGCCACCATACCCTCGGGTACCTGAGTCAGGTCGGCAACCGGCGCACAGCAGACATACTTAAACTGAATTTCATCATCCGCTTCCTCATAACATTCATAGATACCAAAAGATTCATCGCTGATACGATTGGGGATTTTATCCCTGTAGGGCCGAAATGCAGACCAGAGCTTTGGCAAGCTGAGATTTTCATGGTCGTATTCCTGCGCTACCCCCACCAATTGCATCGCTGGCCGCGAAATAATTTGTGGCTCCATGGACAACTCATTTTGCAAGAAGTGCAGCATATGAGGGCTAAATTGATCCTTATACAACAACCGAAAAGGATCCTGCTGCTTTCGATACTGTGCCGGGGTTACGTTAAATAAAGCTTTAAACGCGCGAGTAAACGCTTCTTGGGAGTCAAATTGGCACTCCATGGCAAGCTCAAGAATACCAATATCTTCACTCAACAACCTCTTTGCGGCGACGGTCAATCGGCGCTTACGCAAATACTCTTTCGGTGAGTCCCCCACTAATGCCTTAAAAATACGGCTGAAGTGGTAGGTGGAGTAATGAGAGGCAGCAGCAATTTCGTGAACAGAAATTTTGTCATATAGATGCTGCTCTACGAAGTTAATACTTTTAAAAAATCGCTGCATGAGAGGCTCCTTCACTGCCAGTCTACGTTGGGACGGTGAAATTTTCGAACAATACCTTCCCGGTTTAGTATGCCTTTAAATTAAATTCGCTCACTAGTGATAAAAAAGCGTAAATGGGCAAATGCTTTGTCCCTCAAAGGAATAATCGCCTGGTAGGCTGGATCATTAAAGAATGCATAGATCGCCTCCCGATCCGGAAAAGATACCACAACAAATGCCCTTGGTGACCGCCCCCCGTACAGGGCCTCTTCCACATCATAAGAAGCAATAGGCACCCCCCCATACTGTTGCATTAATTGCGGTGCCAGACCACTATACTGCTGAAGAGCCTGCAATTCCTGTAAGTTTGGTGAAGACTCTATATGTAAAAATACTGGTAACAAAGTAATAACCTCTTAAGTGTAAATAAATTTTAGTTGCTTAACTAAGAGCTTCTAATGACTAACTTTGAGAGGCTACTCGCCTATGCCAAAAAACCAGAAGTGGAACTATCGCAAGCTCAATAATCGTAGGGGGTAAGACCTGATCATCCACCAATCCAAATTCCAGAATATTGCTTAAGCGGCCCAGACCGCCAATAAAGAGGGATAAAGCCACGAAGTAAAACAATGCTTTATGTTTTTCGATATTGCTCAGGAAATACAGTAGAACCAATCCCTGGGCAAAGAAAACACCAAAGGCAAATCGATATTGATTATCCCCAAATCCTCTCAAGGGGCTATCCGGGCCAAAAATCATAGCACCACCACTCAGGGCAGCACTGCCATTCAGCCCTCCAAATGCACTGATACCACCGGGTACAAAACAGATCACCGCTAGCGCTACCACTAACAATTGGAAAATTTTTCTTTCTATAGAACTCACCTGATTCATAGTGTCACCTTAGTTTTCCGTATTTGGAGTGATGACCTAATCATATTGGCCAGTAAGGCCCTATTTTTGATATTTCTTGCGGTCTTGGTATCCCACTAAGACAGCAAGAAATGTCAAAAGACGAGGCGCTTAACCGCTTATCTTTCTCTCCAACAGCCGGGCATATCCATATCCGGGCACCAGTTCCCAATATCCACAGAGACAGAAAGATGATTAAGAGTGTTTTGATTACCGGAGCGAATGCAGGCTTAGGCAGGGAATGCGCCAAGCAACTGGCGGAATACCAGCAGATTAACAAGATCTATCTCGGCTGCCGCAATCTGCACAAAGCCAAGGAAGCCCAAGCCGATCTGGTGTCGGTAACAGGCAGGAATATCTTCGAAGTATTGCTGATCGATGTCGCGGATCAACAATCTGTGAAAGAGGCAGTTAAGAACCTGGACTCCCCAGTTGATGCGCTGGTTATGAATGCTGGCGGTACCGGGGGGAAAGAGTTTTACGACAAGACCCCCGAAGGAGTCACACAAATTTTCGCCGTCAACCTGCTTGGGCATGCTCTACTGACTAACGAGTTACTGAAAGCCAATAAATTAACCCAGACTGCTATCTATGCCGGCTCCGAGGCCGCTCGCGGCGTAAAAGAGATGGGTATGAAGCGACCAGACCTGAAAAGCGCCTCTGTGGAGGAATTTATGCAGATCTGTGAAGGAAAGCTCTATGCCAGTACCAAAGACGCTACGGTACCCTATGGTCCGATAAAGTATATGGGCGCCCTATGGATGT
Source organism: Microbulbifer maximicatervae (SeqCode) (assembly GCF_052468155.1). Classification (NCBI taxonomy): domain Bacteria; kingdom Pseudomonadati; phylum Pseudomonadota; class Gammaproteobacteria; order Cellvibrionales; family Microbulbiferaceae; genus Microbulbifer; species Microbulbifer maximicatervae (SeqCode). The sequence continues at coordinate 1,654,687 of NZ_CP174335.1, read as the reverse complement.
CTTCCATGGCACGGGAATTCCCCCATATCCGCTTCGTAACCATGAGTCCCGGGGCTACGGTAGGCACAGAGGGCTTCAATACACTGTCGTTATTCAAGCAATATATGATGAAGGGCATGATGCAGATTATGCTGCTACTTGGCAAAGTCCACAAAGTAGAAATAGGCGCCAAGCGCTATATCGATGCCCTACTGGATACAAGATCCTTCCGCACAGGTATTTTTTACGGCAGTGAACGCGGATTGACTGGACCTCTTGGTGAACAGCGGAAGCTTTTCCCTGACCTGGACAACCCTACCTATCAGGACAATGCCAAAACGGCGATCAATCGCTTTATCTAATGAAAGTTCGCATCAGGGAAGGGCCCTGTACACCCTTCCCTGCCCCCAAGTTAACTCCACCGATACCGCTTGTTTACCTATACTTGACTGTTAAATACTTACTGCTAAAAACAGCCAATGTTTCGGGTAATCTTTTCCCTGCTGTTGTTAATTCCCCTTGCCCTGACTGCTGCTGAAGATGTGGCTAAAGCAACTCCCCTGCGGCTGCTGGATCCAGCAACTGTGGATAAGTTCGTCAATGAACTGCCAATACCCGCAGAAATCCGCCCTCAGGGCTCAGCCTCGATTAAACTACCCGCCCGCCCCACTGAAGTTTGGATGGGGCTACGGGATAAGGAAGGCAAACGTTTAATGACAAAAGCCTGGGGTTTTGAATATGCAGGTCGCATCCACTCTCCTGGCCCTACTATTCGCGCCCGAGAAGGCCAACCGGTATTTGTACACTGGGCCAATGAGCTACCGGGTCCGCATCTATTTCCTGTGGATCGATCCATTCACCTCGCCGACGTAAAAGATCCAAAAGCTGTACCTATGGTTACCCACCTTCACGGCGGGCATACAGAGTGGAAAAGTGACGGCAACCCCCTCGCTTGGTACACCCGTAATTATCGTGAGACGGGACCATTATTTGAGAAAAAGATTTACGAATACGACAACTCCCAGGATGCCGCCACTATCTGGTATCACGACCACACCCTGGGCATGACGCGCCTTAATGTTTACGCAGGTCTATTCGGTTTTTACCTGGTTGGCGATGACAATGAAGACCGTCTGATACAGGAGAAGCTGCTCCCCGCAGAAGAGCGCACTTTTGTAGCCGCTATCACAGACAGCTTATTTAGCTCGGATGGGCAGCTGTATTTTCCTGGCTGGAGGGACCAGCCTCCATCACCGGTTTCCCATGAGGTGGTTAAGACCAATTGGCCCAATCCGTCCCATCTCGACGAATTTTTTGGCAATTTTATTCTGGTAAACGGTATGACCTGGCCCAAAGTCAGTGTCACTCCACACGTCTATCGACTGCGATTACTCAACGCATCCGATACCCGCACACTGATACTCAGGATCGACGAAAATACACCCTTTGTACAAGTCGGCGGTGACGGCGGATTTCTCGATTACCCTGTAAAATTGAACGAGTTGATATTGGCACCCGCAGAGCGAGCAGATGTTTTAGTAGATTTCAGTGGTTATGAAGAGCGTGAACTGACACTGCGGAACTTTGGGCCGGATGTCCCTTTTAAAGGATTTGTAGAGGCCAATGATCCAAAGAGTTCAATTCCACTTGTCTATAACCCGGATGGTAAACGCGTATTAAGCGATGGGCGCGGCGGCATCATACCAGCTACCGATCCAAATACTACAGGCCAGATCCTACAATTCCATATTGCTTCAACATCGACAAAGACCCCTTCTAATAAACAGGAATCAGAGATTAAAAATACCATTGGAGATTTAAAACTCAGCCTAAATACTCCCTTACGCACCCCACTTAATAGGCTTAACCAAGCCAGTCGCACACGACAACTTGCCACCTACCGGTTAGACGATCCTTACGGCCGTAACTTGCTGATGCTAGGTCCAGTAAAGGAGGGCTCCCTATTTTTTGAAGATCCTACTACAGAAATAATCCAACACAACGCCGTTGAGATCTGGGAAATATACAACCCTACAGTATCGGCTCATCCAATCCATATTCATCTGGTGGAATTCCAGGTACTGGATCGCCAGCCTTTTAAAGGAAAACTTATTGCCAAGCAGCAGAAATTTATGCATACAGATAAGATATTTCAGGGTGCACGCCTGGAAATAGAATCTCTACAGGGAAAACCCCTTCCACCACAACCAGAAGAAAGCGGCCCCAAAGATACGGTCATCGCCCTTCCTGGCCAAGTAACACGGGTAATAGCCCGCTTCGACCGCGAAGGCCTTTATGTATGGCACTGCCATCTACTCTCCCATGAGGATTACGATATGATGAGGCCGTTTAGGGTGTTGGCACCAAAACATTCTGCCAACGATTAATCTTCTTCACGAACGAAGGACACTATCTCGAAATATAAACTACGTAACAGAGGAGCTCCTTGCCATGCTAATTGGGCTCTTCTAAAGACTTAATCTTTATTAGAAGAACATCTAGAGAAGGTTGCTCGGATATTGATCATAGACAAAATCTGGATAGCTTAAGGCTCTACTGCATAAGCAATACAGCGATATATCTATACCAAGTTTGAACCGGCCACAAATTTCACGTTAATAGATTACAACAACCTAAATGTGAAGAGATAGTAAAGCTAGCCACAGCAAAGCCCAACACCGGGGCATACCTTTGTACATGCAGGCGATACGGAAAATCGAATAACCTGATGATCACTTTTATTTACCTAATCGGCAAAATTTAATAACCGTGGGGGTTTCATAATTTTGCGACTACAACGAAAATACCGTCACATAAAGTATGCTAGTAACAACCACAGATAAGCCACCCTGTCACCTTTGGCCAAAAATGACCCACCTGTTGTTTAATAGCCTTGAGGAAGGGTTCTTTTGAAAAAGAAAAAATCATACCTGGCAGATTTTGTAAAGTTTAGTATTTTCGATTTGTACATGAGGGAAGTTAAATGAAAGGTTGCAAGAAACCTTCAAGGAGCATATTTAGCAGCGGAATTTTCTGCATTGCATTAGCACTATCCGCATGTAGCGGCGGCGGGGGATCTGGAAGTAACGACACAACAAATCAAACCACTACGGAATATAACATAACCACGAGCCTTGGCGATGGAGGGGACATTGAGCCGAAGTCTGTAAAAGTGGGGCCAGGCCGCAATGCTCAATTCAATATTACATTAGATGAAGGATATGTAATCGAGTCTGCAGCTGGCTGTGGTGGGAACTTGGTTGGAACAACTTATACCACAAGTGTTATCGCCGACGATTGTGAGATCTCTGTTATTTTTAAACAAGAGTTTTTTAGGGTGACGACCGTCGCAGGGCCTGGAGGAAAGTTTCAATCTGATTCTCTGATCGGTAAAGGATCTATATCACTACACCTAATCCCAGACTCTGGATATGTAATTGACCAAGTTAGCGGCTGCTCCGGTACACTAGATGGCAATATTTATAAGACAGGTCAATTAATAAAAAATTGTGAAGTCTCAGCCACATTTAAACGAGGAACAACTTTAGATGTATCTGTTGAGCCAACGAAATCATTATATTTCACTTGGGTCGATACTCCTGGCGCCTCTCACTATAAATTACATGAAAATGTAGATGGACAAACAGGGTTTGTTCAAGTTGGCGAAGATATTACTCAGGGAACACAAAACTACAAGCATATTGTTCCTCTCTTCGCACGTGTTAACGCCTCATATTTCTTAGAAATTTGTTTTGGGCAGGTTTGTGAAAGTAGTAATACCGTATACGTAAGAGACTTATTAGCTAATGGTATTGGAGAAATATATCCAGAGAATTATGACCCTGTAGATGGCTACCTTTGTGACATGCAAATAAGCTCAGATCACTCAACCTTGGCAATTAGCCCATGCACCGAGAGTAGTTCTGCTGCAGGTATCAACAGTGATAGTAGTGATGAATCTTTTTCGCAAGCCGGAGCCGTGTATATCTTTTCTCTTAAAGACGGAGAATGGTTACAAGAAGCATATATAAAGCCAACTCACCCAGGTAATTATGATCACTTTGGTTACTCCATCGACCTTAGTGCAAATGGTTCTAGGTTAGTTGTTGGAGCTCCTGGTGAAAATAGCTTATCAACAGGCATCAATGGCGACAGCAGTGACGATTCAGGTTCAAGCGTAGGAGCAGTATATATATTCGAGAGGGAGCATTCAATCTGGTCACAGGTCGCATATCTTAAGCCCGATATAGCACCACCAAGTAATGAAAGAAGGTATTTTGGTAGATCAGTTTCAATCAATGATACTGGAACCCGAATTGCCGTCGGCTCTCCTTTTTCTGAAGGGCATGAAAGTGCAACAGGTAATGTTTATATTTTTGAACTAGTGAGCAAAGCTTGGGTGCAGTCTACTAAGATTTGGGCTAAAAAGAGTGACTCGCTGGACCAATTTGGTGAAAGCTTAGAGTTTGACTCATCTGGTAACATCCTGCTGATTGGTGCAATAGGAGAAGACAGCGCATCAGGTGGGGTAAACGGTGATGAGAGCAACAATTCAGAAAATAGCTCAGGAGCTGCGTATATCTTTAAATACGACGGAATAGAATGGTTGCAAAGAGCATATTTAAAACCAACTAGAGCCCGTGAATATGAGCATTTTGGAGAATACCTAACTATAAGTGGCAACGGGAAGTATATCGCCATTGGCTCTAAGGAAGAGAGCAGCCGGTATCAAAGCGCCGGAGCAACATATGTATACCATTTTGATGGAGAGACTGCTTCACAAGCTGGGCTTTTACGAGCATCCAATCCCGATGAATATGATAAATTTGGAAGCAGTGTAAGCCTGAATTACGATGGTTCAAAATTGCTTGTGAGTGCTCCCGGTGAGGATAGCTATAGCAGTGCATTTTCAGGGAATCAAAATCACAATTACTATAAACTTGATGCTGGTGCACTCTATCTCTTTTCGCGGGAGGGCAATAGTTTTACTCAATCATCCTATATAAAATCTAAAAATGTCGATGAGTTTAAGATTATAAACTCCATTATTAGCCAACATAATGAGTCGATATTTACAGATGCATATAAACTAAACCAGGAAGATAGAGGGCGGCCTCTGATCTTAGTCTATTGATTTCCCACTAGTGGCAAAAAGCTCATGAAGAGTATAGAAACGATAAACTTTAATTATCAATGATAGAACTTGATACTTATTATGTAACTGGCGTCCAGTATTTCAGCCGGTTATCCTCAGTGTTCTGTCATTACTTAATCTCTTGCCAGAAAAGAAGTACTAGATACTATCTTCAACTGGCAGTTCTTTTCTAAGTGATTGATTAAGGTAATTCAAAACTAAATGCAGGAATTCACATCAGGACCATATATAGTCCTGATGTGAATAAATCAAAACCGCACTCAGCAGGGCACCAAAGCCTTAGCCACACGGGAGTTAGTCTCCCGCCCCAGCTGTTCAGAAATAAAGTTCCCAGCCTCTGCCAGCAACTGTAAATCCACGCCGGTTTCAATACCCATGCCATTGAGCATATAAAGTACATCCTCACTGGCAACATTACCGGAAGCGCCGCGGGCATAGGGACAGCCCCCCAGGCCGGCTACGGCGGAATCTACTACTGCGACACCCATTTGTAAGGCCGCGTAGATATTGGCCAGTGCCTGGCCGTAGGTATCGTGGAAATGCACCGCAAGTTTTTCCACAGGCACGCGGGTCATTACCTGCTCCAGCATACGCTTGGCGGATTCCGGGGTGCCGACACCGATGGTGTCGCCGAGGGAAATTTCGTAGCAACCCATTTCCAATAGAGCGGCACTAACTTCTGCCACTTTGGCCGGATCAATATCGCCTTCATAGGGGCAACCAAGTACGCAGGATACGTATCCGCGCACGGGTATACCGTCTTGCTTCGCTTTTTCCACCAGTGGACGGAAGCGCTCAAGACTCTCAGCAATACTGCAATTAATATTTTTCTGGGTGAAGGCTTCTGAGGCTGCGCCGAATACGGCGACCTCATCCGCTTTGGCTTCCACTGCACGCTCATAGCCTTTTAAGTTTGGCGTGAGCGCGCTGTAGATAACTCCGTCTTTGCGCTGGATACCCGCCAGCACTTCCTCGCTGGCGGCCATTTGCGGTACCCACTTGGGGCTGACAAAACTGCCGGCTTCAATAACCAACAGCCCACTGGCACTGAGCTTGTCCACCAGAGCGATACGGGTCTCCACAGAGATAGGCTGCTTTTCATTTTGCAGCCCATCGCGGGGGCCCACTTCGACGATTTTGACCTGTTTGGGCAAAGTCATTATTGCTCCTCCCCGGCAAAATCCACCAGCAGACTACCGCCATCCACTAATTCACCTTCGGCACAGAAGAACTGCTGCACGGTGCCGGCGGCTGGAGCCCGCAGGGTGTGTTCCATTTTCATGGCTTCCATTACCAGTAGCGGCTGGTCTTTTTCCACCGTAGAGCCGGGCTCAACCAGCAGCGAAATTATGGTGCCGTTCATGGGGGCATCGAGGCCGTGGGCCTGGTCATTGCTCTCACCGATATCCGGTGGCAACAGCTTGAATTCCACCTGGGTGCCATCGATAAATACAGCACCGCCATCGCGGGTATCCACGGCGGAGAAACTCATGCGGCGGCCATCCACCAACATCAAGTCACGTCCCGGGAGCAGGCGAATCTCACCGCTGTTTTGTTCCTCAGGCAAGGCATCGCAAGTCCAGCGCAGACTATCGCCCTCCGCAACAAAGCGAATTTGAGCGTGCTGGCCACGGTAGTCCACCGTCTGGGTGCGACTGCCAGCCAGAGCATTGCGCCAGTTATCACCATTGTGCCAAGGAGAGAAAGGATCCCGCTGAGGTGCGCTATTGCGCAGATCGCGCTCTTCACGCTGCTGCAAATAACCGGCAATAGCAGCACATTTCAGCGGCGTCAGTGTCTGCTCCTGGTGCAGTACTTCCGCCTCGTAGTCCTCGATAAAGTGCGTCGAAATACAACCGCTGGCAAATGCCTGGTGATTGATCACTCGGCGCAGGAATTCGATATTGTGGCGCACACCGGCAATTTGATAATCACGCAGTGCGCGATCCAATTTGGCCAGGGCTTCTTTGCGGGTGCGGCCGTGGCAGATTAATTTGGCGATCATCGGGTCGTAATGCACGCTGATTTCATCGCCGGTCTGCACACCGGTATCCACTCGCACCCCCTCGCCTTCCGCCGGGGGCTGGTGGCGCACCAACACGCCCGTTGCCGGCAGGAAATCATTGTCCGGGTCTTCGGCGTAGATCCGCACTTCCATGGCGTGGCCGTTGATCTGCAGCTCATCCTGGCTCATGGGCAGGGTATCACCAGCGGCAACTGACAGCTGCCAGGCCACCAGGTCCTGGTCGGTGATCATTTCCGTCACCGGGTGCTCCACCTGCAGGCGGGTATTCATTTCCATAAAGTAGAAGGCACCGCTGGCATCCAGCAGAAATTCCACCGTGCCGGCCCCCACGTAACCAATCGCGTGGGCCGCGCGCAGGGCCGCTTCACCCATGCGGGCGCGCAGCTCCGGAGTCATGCCCGGTGCGGGAGCTTCTTCCACTACTTTTTGGTGGCGGCGCTGCACCGAGCAATCCCGTTCAAACAGGTAGACGCCATTGCCCTGCTGATCACAGAACACCTGGATTTCCACATGGCGGGGACTCACCACATAGCGCTCTAGCAACATAATGTCGTCGCCAAAGGCATTCATGGCCTCACGCTTGGCAGCGGCCAGAGCTTCGTGGAATTCATCGGCACTGTCGACACGGCGCATGCCCTTACCACCGCCGCCGGCAGCAGCTTTCAGCAATACCGGGTAACCGATGCGATTGGCATGGCCTTCCAACAGCTCTTCATTTTGATTGGTGCCGTGGTAACCGGGCACCAGGGGCACATTGGCCTCTTCCATAATACGCTTGGCTGCGGACTTGGAGCCCATCGCCTCAATCGCGCCGGTGGGTGGGCCGACAAAAATAATGCCGTTGCTATCGCAGGCGCGGCAAAACTCGGCGTTTTCCGACAGGAAGCCATAACCCGGATGGATGGCATCGGCACCAGTCTGCTTGGCAGCACCCAATACTTTGTCGATATCCAGATACGAATCCCTGGCCGGGGCCGGACCCAGGTGCACCGCTTCGTCCGCCATCTGCACATGCAGAGCGTCGGCATCCGCATCGGAATAAACGGCGACAGTGGCCACCCCCAGGCGGCGCGCGGTCTTGATAATGCGACAGGCAATTTCGCCGCGATTAGCTATTAACAGTTTGCGAATCATAAAAATTACCCTTCGCTACCATTCATCCAACTGGGTGCACGCTTTTCCAAAAACGCACTCAACCCTTCCTGTCCTTCCGGCGACACACGCACGGCAGCGATCAGCGCGCTGGTCTGGCCCTGCAATTCATCGTTGATAACCCGGTTGGACATGGACATAGCCAGTTGCTTGGCCATGGCGACTGCCTTGGGGCCATTGTCGGCAATGGCATTCACTAATTTCTGCACATGCAGGTCCAGATCAGCCTCGGCACAGACTTCGGATACCAAACCGATCTGTTCCGCGCGCTCGGCGGGGAAACGTTCCGCTGTGACAAAGTAACGACGCGCATGGCGAGTGCCGATAGCATTGATGACATAGGGACTGATGGTGGCGGGCAGCAACCCGATTTTGACTTCGGACAAACAGAAGCTGGCGCGCTCAGAGGCCACGGCCATATCGCAGCAGCTCACCAGGCCCACGGCCCCGCCAAAAGCGGCGCCCTGTACTCGCGCAATAGTGGGCGCAGGAAAAGTGTCGAGCTTGTACAGCATGGCGGCGAGCGCAGCTGCGTCGCGGCGGTTTTCCTCTTCTGAATAAGTCGCCATGCGCTTCATCCAGTTGAGGTCGGCTCCGGCAGAAAAGCTCTTGCCATTGGAGGCCAGTACCAACACACGTACAGCGGGGTTTTGCGCCAGGGTGTCAAAGGTGGTGGCCAGCTCGTGGATCAGTTCATCATCAAAAGCGTTGTGGATTTCCGGCCGGTTCAGGGTGACCGTGGCCACGCCCTCGCTATCCACTTCGCACAGCAATTTATCGCTCATTGTAATTCCTCGATTGGGGCGTCTATCAAAAGCGGCACCGGAACATTTCGCTGGCGCCGCAACCACGGTTCCTTACATGCGGAACACGCCGAACTTGGTCTCTTCCGGTTCCTTGTGGCTGGCCGCCGCCAGGCACAGACCGAGCACGCGGCGGGTATCCGCCGGATCGATAACGCCGTCATCCCACAAGCGCGCGGAGGCGTAGTATGGGTGCCCCTGGTGTTCGTAGTTATCCACAATCGGCTGCTTAAACTGGCGCTCTTCCTCTTCGCTCCAGGATTCACCCCGGGCGGCCATCTGGTCGCGCTTCACCTGGGCCAATACGCCAGCAGCTTGTTCACCCCCCATAACCGAAATGCGCGCATTGGGCCACATAAACAGGAAGTTGGGATCGTAGGCGCGGCCACACATACCGTAGTTACCGGCGCCGAAAGAGCCGCCGATAAGGATGGTAATTTTGGGCACCTTGGCGGTAGCGACAGCGGTCACCATCTTGGCGCCGTGTTTGGCGATACCGCCCGCCTCGTACTGCTTGCCCACCATGAAACCAGTGATATTTTGCAGGAAAACCAATGGAATCTTGCGCTGCGCGCACAACTCAATAAAGTGCGCGCCCTTCTGCGCACTCTCCGCAAACAGGATGCCGTTGTTGGCAACAATTCCCACCGGGTAGCCCTGGATACGGGCAAAACCGGTTACCAGGGTGGTGCCGTACAACGCTTTAAATTCATCGAACTCAGATCCGTCCACAACCCGCGCGATAATCTCGCGCACGTCAAACGGCTGGCGCGAATCTTTGGGCACCACGCCGTAAATGTCTTCCGGTGGATAAATCGGCTCCACAGGCTTTTGGATATCCAGGCCAGGATTTTTGATACGGTTCAGGCGAGCTACAGAGCGGCGCGCTAACTGCAGGGCGTGTACATCATTATTGGCGTAGTGATCGGAAACCCCGGAAGTGCGACAGTGCACCTCGGCACCGCCAAGTTCCTCAGCGGAAACTTCTTCACCGGTGGCCGCTTTCACCAGGGGCGGGCCCGCCAGGAAGATGGTGGCCTGCTCTTTCACCATAATGGATTCGTCTGCCATAGCCGGCACATAGGCACCACCGGCGGTGCAGCTACCCATAACCACCGCGATCTGCGGAATATTCTGTGCAGAGAGATTGGCTTGGTTAAAGAAGATGCGACCGAAGTGCTCACGGTCTGGGAAAACGTCGTCCTGGCGCGGCAAATTAGCACCACCGGAATCCACCAGGTAAATGCACGGCAGATTGTTCTGCTCGGCGATGGTCTGCGCGCGCAGGTGTTTTTTTACTGTGAGGGGATAATAGGTTCCACCTTTTACAGTGGCATCGTTAGCCACTATCACACAGGGCTGACCGGAGACGGTGCCGATGCCGGTAATAATACCCGCGGCCGGAACATCCTCACCGTAAACCTCGTGAGCGGCCAGCTGGGAAAATTCCATAAAAGGGCTACCCGGATCGAGCAGTGCATCGATACGGTCCCGTGGCAATAATTTTCCTCGCGCCAGGTGTTTTTCCCTTGCGCGCTCGCCGCCGCCCTGGGCGATGGCTTCCACTTTCTCACGCAGGTCTGCCACCAGCGCCTGCATCTGCTCGCGGTTTTCGCCAAAGGCGGCATCGCGCGTGTTTATTTTGCTCTGCAACTGATTCATAAAGTCCGATTCACTTTCCCGGAGAAAAGACCTCCACAGGGCGCAGCTTATTGCCGCAGTGCCCGGCTGGAGACAGCTGCCGCCGGCAGGCGCCGGCGGCGAGAAGAAATGCCCAGCCTTAGCGGGTCTCTTTAAACAGCTCGCGACCAATCAGCATACGGCGCACTTCAGAAGTACCCGCGCCGATTTCGTAGAGCTTGGCATCGCGCAGCAGACGACCAGTGGCGTACTCGTTGATGTAGCCATTGCCTCCCAGTGTCTGGATAGCCTGCAGGGCCATCTGTGTTGCGCGCTCCGCAGTAAACAGGATTACAGCGGCGGCGTCCTTGCGCGAGTCCTCACCGCGATCACAAGCCCGGGCCACAGCGTACAGGTAAGAGCGGCTGGCATTCAGGTCAGCGTACATATCGGCGATCTTGCCCTGCATCAGCTGGAACTCACCGATGGCCTTGCCGAACTGCTTGCGCTCGTGAATATAGGGAACCACCACATCCAGGCAGGCCTGCATAATTCCGACAGGGCCTCCAGAGAGAATCGTGCGCTCGTAGTCGAGACCGCTCATCAATACGCGTACACCGCCGTTCAGTTCACCGAGGATATTTTCTTCCGGCACTTCACAGTCTTCGAACACCAGCTCACAGGTGTTGGAACCGCGCATGCCCAGCTTGTCGAGTTTCTGCGCCTGGGAGAAACCGGCAAAGCCGCGCTCAACAATAAACGCAGTGATACCACCGGAGCTGATGCCCGGCTCAGTGCGAGCGTAGATCACATAGGTATCGGCATCGGGACCGTTGGTGATCCACATTTTATTGCCGTTCAAAACAAAGCGATCACCGCGCTTCTCGGCGCGCAGTTGCAGACTTACCACGTCGGAACCGGAGTTGGGCTCACTCATGGCCAAGGCGCCTACATGTTCACCGGAACAGAGCTTGGGCAGGTACTTGAGCTTCTGCTCGCGGGTACCATTTTTACGGATCTGGTTTACGCACAGGTTGGAGTGGGCACCATAGGACAAGCCCACAGAAGCAGAGGCGCGGGAAATCTCTTCCATGGCCACAGCGTGTGCCAGGTAACCCATATTGGAACCGCCGAACTCCTCCTCCACGGTCATGCCCAGCAGACCCAGCTCGCCAAACTTTTTCCACATATCCGCTGGGAACAGGTTGTCTTCATCGATCTGCGCCGCGCGTGGGGCCAGCTCCGCCTGGCAGAACTTGTAAACCATGTCACGGAGCATATCGATGTCTTCACCGAGACCGAAATTCAGGGTTGGGTAGGAGGTGTTCATAACGGCTCCATTGATATTTAAAAATGTCTTTAATTCAAATAACCGCCTTGGCGGCTGTTCAATACCACATGAGGCAACTGCGTCACTCTTGGCACAGTGCCGAAATCTGTTTAGGAAACGCTGCTGTCATCGCTTTGCGCCAGGGACTCACGGGCCCTGGATTCAGCTTCATCCAACTCTTCCATCAGGCTTTCGATATCCCGCAGTTGCTGTTGTAACTGCAGACGCTTTTGCGCGATGCGCTCCAATAGACGGTGCAACTGCTCCACATTGCCGTGGGCCGGGTCGTACATATCGATAATTTCACGGCTCTCATCCAGGGAGAATCCCAGCCGCTTTCCGCGCAGGATCAGCTTTAGGCGCACACGCTCTTCGGGACTATAGACGCGGGTCTGGCCGCGACGCTCCGGATTGAGCAGGCCCTTGTCCTCATAGAAGCGGATGGCGCGAGTAGTGATATCGAACTCCCGCGCCAGCTCGGAAATGCTGTAATTATGGGGCTCCATTTGGCTTGCTTCTGCTTTCATAACGACTTCCTCAAGATGCCATCAAGCCTAGCAAGAGTTTACGTTAACGTAAACGTAAAGCACGCGCCAAAAAAGAACCCTAAGGCACTTCCAGTCACTTAGCCCACGGGGGTCCTGTGGGGAGTAGACTCAGCGCCGAGCAGCTGTTGTAGCTGATTGTTGAGAAGTTTTTGATAGGAAGGGGTTAGGCCAGTCACCTCCAATGCCCAACCGGCACCGTGGTGCTCAATTCGCCCCACCAGGGAACTGTCTTCAAGAAGTTCCGGGTGCAAAAACAAGCCGCGGGACTGGTTGAGTAGCTGATCGGCACAGAAATCCGGACTCTGTGGCTGGGATGGGACTACCGCCAGAGCCAGCTTCAAACCGGTCGCACGGCTAACGCTCTGCATCTCCCGCAGCAATAAACCACAGCAGACTGCGCGGAAGGCCGCATCAGTTCCAGAGAAATCCAGGCCGATCTGTGGCCCGGCGCAACTCAGGGGGGTGGCACCGTATATGCGTTGCAGCAAACGCATACGTCCATCTAGCTCCCGCTGCAAACCCTCCAGGGCGCTGCGACTTAACTGGTTGCCCAACTGCGCCCAGTTAAGGGGGCGAAGATAAAGCCCAACGCTGGGCTCGGTAACTTCAGCTACAGCTTGAGCAGACTCAGTAATTTGTGCGGGCAATTTGCGCTCCCGGGACAAACTACCGGTAAGCAGGGCCGCAGCTGCACTAAATGGCAGGGCAAAAACGAGGGTCAGCAACAAGCTGGCCCAAGGGAAGGTAACGGAATTACCAGGCTCAAACGCCACAGTAATATTGCCGGCAATACTATCGTGCAGGACCACTGGCTCGGTGATCGTCTCCCCCTCTTTCAGGTCACCCACTTCGGCCAGGGAATTCGATTCCACATCCTCAATTAAAATGCCGGAAACCATTGGAAGCTCCAGCAGCTGGCGAGCGATCAGCTGTAGGCTGATACGATCCCCGGCCACAATACTCTCCAGGCTCTGCCCCGCGAGAATAGTCGCTGCCGCCTTCACGGTAACTCTGTCCCGCTCTATCTGGCCGGTGCGCTGCTGACCATAAAAATGTCCCAGTGCCGCCGCACAGAATATTGCCAGTGTTAGCCAGATAACCAGTGCCAATAAACGCTGGCGGGCGCGTTTGGACAACTGTGCTAATTGAGCCGGTATTTTGCGAAGAATAGATACAATGGAAACTGACATAAACGGCGGCAGACATCTTGCGTATTGTTTTTTTACTATTGCCCCAGCTGTTTTGGAGCAGCGAGCATTTTAACGGTAGGCACCAAAATTGTGCATACCCAATTAATTCCTGAGCGATTGGTAAAGCAGACGACGAAATAGTTCAATTCAACTCGCACAATTCGAAAAGGAATTTTACTCCCCATTCGAACTGAGCCCATTAAAAACCCTGCTGACCGGCAATCAATGAAATTAAAGCCCGGCAATTTTAGCGAAGAATCTCATAAGAGCTATAATGCGCCGGACATTTAATTCAATCGGGACAGAGCTTATGGGTGATCAAATAAATTCACAGGAATTCCACCTCTCCCTGAAACAGATTTCCCAGGCTTCAGGAAGTGGCACCCTGCGCTACCTGAGCTTCCGAGATCAAGTCGCCAAGCTCGGCCTGGAGTATTCCGGTGCAGCCCCTTTTCCCGGTGAGGCTACGGACTTTACCCCGCCCCCCGAAGAACCGAGTGCACTTGAAGCCATTTGGTGTGTCACCCTGTTGAGCCCCTCTGTCTCCCTGGCCCAACTCCAATACCTTCTGCGATTTTTTGATGAACAACAGTGGAGCCTATTCGCCGCTGATACTTTGGCACAAAGACGCGATCGCACCGTTATCCGCTTCCAAATTGATGGCGACCTCGATTTTGACAGCGCGCGTCTGGCCTGCCTTGGAGTGGCCGATGAGTTGGGAGTAGACCTAACAATCCAGGCTTCTGTTACCCAGAGGGTGCCAAAGCTGGCGGGCTTTGATATGGATTCAACCCTGATTGATGCTGAAGTCATTGACGAGCTGGCAAAAATTACTGGTATCGGTGATCAGGTTGCCGCCATCACCCAATCGGCCATGGCCGGGGACATAGATTTCTGCGAAAGTTTTAAGCGGCGTATGGCCCTGCTAAAAGGTTTTTCCGAGCAGCGTTTGGCAGAAATTGCCCGGGAATTGCCGTTAAAAGAAGGGGCCTATGAATTGCTGGCGGCCTTGCGCGCGCTGGGCTGTAAAACGGCGCTACTTTCTGGCGGCTTCACCTACTTCGCGAAATTCCTGCAGCGAGAGCGCCTGCCCCTGGATTATATCCACGCCAATGAACTGACATTTGCCGAAGGGGCCCTCACCGGCGAAGTAGTGGAACCCATTATTGATGGCGATCGCAAACGCAAATTACTGCAGGAAATTGCCGGAAGCTTAGATTTGGCACTGGAAACTGTGGTCGCTATGGGTGACGGCGCCAACGATATTCCTATGTTGAATTTAGGGGAACTGGGTATCGCCATTCACCCCAAGCCCAAGGTGAGGCTACAGGCCCCCCAGGCCATCAATCTGTTTGGCCTGGATGCCGCCCTCTACTTATTTGGTCTCAATGACCAACAAATTGCCAAGCTCGGGGTATAACCCGGCTTAGCTCTTAAAGCATCGCGTGAGGAAAAGGGAAACTCGGCCGCTTATTGTGATCCGTGCAAGCACTGGGCCCGGGTTTCTGCCCACAACTGGCAAGAAAAAGCCCCAGGACGACTATTAGTAAAGCCCGTTTATACATAGGTGCCTCCCTTCCTGAGTAAAATCTCTGGGCAGCAGAGTACGCAAAGGCAATCCATTTGAACAGCCGTTTAATGATTTTTATGCCAGAAATCTGGCGTATTAATCACGCTATCGTACCAGTTCACTTAGCTATAAAAACAAACTGAAAGAATGCCCATAAAAAATATTTTGTGGAGCAAACTTTAGCATTAGCCAAAGTGGAAGGGAAAAAGAAAAGGGAGAGTTGCCGCAACTCTCATATTGATCTATGGGAATTGCGACAACTGGGAAAAGAGAGCGATTAACTCTCTTTTTTACCGTAAATAACCAGGCTATTTACTTTTACCGTCAGCGGGTGATAACCCACCTTGGCGCGCTCAAAAATGCGTGCAGCCACGTCTTTTTTACCAGTCTCAACCATATTGCGATATAGCGGGCGCAGGAACTTATTGCGGCCGATACTGGTGAGGAAATTCTCAAGGCGCTCGAAGGCCGGCTCGTAGTCGTTGCGCACTGCGATCATCAGCCAGCTGAAAGCCACCTCGTTATTGCGGGATTCGGTCAGGCCAAAGGCGCCGTCCAATTCCTTCAACTGAGCTTCCGTCAGTTTTTCCGGCATACCATCGAGGAAGTACTTCCACTGGTGGAAAGTCCAGCCTTTGGTATCGATATCCTTCGCCGCCAGTTTGCCGTCCAACCACTGTTGACGCACTGGATCCAATTTAGTGAAGGCATCGGACTTCGGATGCGGCGCACCTTCGGGAATACCCGGATCGAAGATCCACTGAAGGATGCGGTCGCGGTCCAGCTTATCGGCGTGCTCAACCAACAGAGTCTTGTCTAGATACTTAACGAAGTCCTCGGTGGTGATGCTCTGGAAGGAGAAGTGGTTGAAGTACTCCATCAGGAAGCGGTCAAACGCTTCGCGACCTACTTTCTGCTCCAGCTCATACAGGAATAGGGAGCCTTTCTCGTAGGGAATATTGGAGAAGACTTCATCGGGGTCACGTCCGCGCAGGTCGATCGCCATAATCTCATCGCGGGGCTCTTTATCAGCCAGATCCGCTTGCAGATCGTCATAGCCCAGGGCCATTTCCATCTGGTAGCGCTCATCACCGTAGACGAACTGCATAATGCGGTTAGTCAGGTAGGTGGTGAAACCTTCATTCAGCCAAAGGTCGCGCCAGCTGGCATTGGTCACCAGGTTGCCGGACCAGGAGTGGGCCAGTTCGTGGGCAATCAGGGCTACCAGGCTCTTATCACCGGCGATCACCGTCGGAGTGATAAAGCTAAGACGCGGGTTTTCCATACCACCGAAGGGGAAGCTGGGTGGCAGAATCAGCAGGTCGTAACGATCCCAGTGGTAGGGGCCATAAGCCTTTTCAGTCACTTCCAGCATGGATTCGGTATCGGCAAACTCCGCCGCTGCAGATTCCAGCATGGAAGGCTCGGCATAGACACCAGTGCGCTCGCCCATGGGCTTGAACTGCAGGTCGCCAACCGCCAGGGCAATCAGGTAGGAGGGAATGCGCTGGGGCATTTCAAACTCGTAGACGCCATCTTTGGCCGCCTGCGGGTCATTGTTCGCACTCATAACTGCGCGCAGTTCTTTCGGAGTGCGTACAGTGGCGTTGTAAGTGATGCGAACTTTCGGGGAGTCCTGCAGCGGAATAAAGCTGCGCGCGTGAATCGCCTGGGCCTGGGTAAACAGGAACGGATGCTTTTTACCCGCAGTCTGCTGGGGCTCCAGCCACTGAACGCCGGAGGCGCCCGGCGCTGTACGGTAGCGGATAGTAATGCTGTCGGCATCTTCCGGCAGCTCAATATTCAGCGGAGTGCCCAGGTGACTGTCTTTCTCGCCCATGGAGAATTTTACTGACGCGCCATTGGCGGATACAGAAACCACTTCCAGCTCTCGGGTATCCAGTACCATCGGCAGGTTCTTGTCGTTGAGACGCTTGAAGTCCAACTTGGCTTCACCTTCAAGAACCTTGCGGGAGAAGTCGACAGTCAGGTCCAGATCCAGGTGTTGCACCTGGTAATCATTGCTGTTGGCAAAAGAGTGGTAATCCACTCCGGACTGGGGCGCTTTTTCAACACCCGGCTTCTTCTCGATCACAGCGGACGCCTTTATCGGCGCGCTCGCACTGTCTACTTCGGCCTTAGAAGGCTCCGACTTGGAACAGCCACCGGCAACGGCAAGGCCGCCAACGATCAGACTGGTACACAGTAAACGGGGCAACATGGGTCTACTCCCTGAGTTCAGCTTTTCAATTTGCGCCACAGGATACCTGACAGAGCGCAGATGAGAAACGACAGGGGACTCTGCACCCGCCGTAAGGGGGCTCACTGATCACCCGCTCGAGCCACGGGTACCGACGGTCATGCCGCGTTTTGCCAATAAACCAGATTAATGTCTCAGTTTCGTCGCCTTAGGACGAATTTCATGACTAATAGCAGCGAGGGAAGAAAAATACTGACCGGGAATTAATACATCGTTCACTTTCCAGATTCAGACTGCGGCTCTTTTATAACAAGCACTATAAGGAGAACCCCATGTCTCTGTCCCGGAGGCGGTTTCTACAATTTTCCGGCGCAAGCCTGGCGGCCCTGCCCCTACTGAAAGCCTACGGTTCCGGCCAGGAGCCCTTCCAGCACGGCGTAGCCAGCGGTGACCCCCTGGCAGATCGCGTAATTCTCTGGACCCGTATCACTCCGTCCGCCGATCCAGAATTCCAGTCCATGGTGCCCTACACCTGGCAGGTCGCTCTGGACCCGGAAATGGCCATGGTGGTCAATAGCGGCAGCGGTATTACCGGGCCTAATGTGGACTACACCATCAAAGTGGATGCCAGCGGTCTGCAACCCGGCACCAGTTACTACTACCGCTTCTACTCTAACGGTATCGACTCGCCCATAGGCCGCACTCGCACACTGCCCATCGGCCATGTGGATAAGCTGCGCTTTGCGGTGACCAGCTGCTCCAACTATCCCATGGGTTATTTCAATGTTTACCGGGAAATTGCCCTGCGTGCAGACCTGGATGTGGTACTGCACCTGGGGGATTACATTTACGAGTACGGACCCGGTGGCTACGGTACCGGTACGGGCCTGGGGCGAGAGCCAATCCCCGCCAAGGAAATGGTGGATATCCAGGATTACCGCCTGCGCTACGCCCAGTACCGCGCCGACCCCGATTTGCAGGAAGTACATCGCCAACACCCGTTTATCTGCGTCTGGGACGACCATGAAACCACTAACAACGCATGGGCTGGCGGTGCCGAGAACCACAATGTCCAAGATGGCGAGGGCGACTGGTTTGTACGCCGCTCGGTGGCCAACCAGGCTTACTTCGAGTGGATGCCCATCCGCGATAACGGCATCTTTGATCTATTTGGTGACAGGGCCATCTACCGCAGCTTCCGCTTCGGCAACCTCATGGACCTGATGATGCTGGATACCCGCATCGCCGCACGCTCCGAGCAGGCCAACTGGTTCGATCAGCAGACCGCCGACGACCCGGAGCGCAGCATCCTCGGTACCCAGCAGGAACAATGGCTGCACAGTAGCCTGACCCAGTCCCAGTCGGATGGCGTGCGCTGGCGGGTATTGGGGCAACAGGTAATGATGGCGCAACTCACCCTGGCCAGGGATTTGTCTGTGAATATGGACCAGTGGGATGGTTACACCGCATCCCGCGAGCGCCTGTTCAACCACATTGCCGACAATAATATCGACAATTTTGTCGTCCTCACTGGAGATATCCACAGCTCCTGGGCCTGGGACCTGGCCAGCAATCCTTTCAGTATTTTGAAATACGGGCGCCTGACCGGACGCGGCGCCCTCGGCGGAGAATTTGTCACCCCCGGAGTAACCTCCAGCTTCCTGGACAAATCCCACCTGACGGATGTTGCAGCGATTGCTATGGACGGGTTAATACCGCACCTCAAGTGGGTGGAGATAACCCAGCGCGGTTACCTGCTGATGGATGTTTCCCACTCCCGCGCCAAGGCCCACTGGTATCACGTGGATACAGTCACCAGCCAGAATTACAACGCCAGCCTGGCAAGGATTTATAAGCAGGAAGCGGGGCAGAACCATATCCAGCGTGCCTGGAGTGAAAGCACAGCTGATGAGTTGGTACCGGCACCGGCACCGCAGTACGGCGCCCTGGCGCGCAATACCATCGCCGCCCTACGCAGCCGCTACAACGCCTGATTTGCAGGCAATAAAAAACCGCACCCCTGTTAAGGCGGTGCGGTTTTTTAAAAAGCTTTCAGAGAGAAATTATTCGAGACTGAAATCGAAGTTCATATCCTCCGCCGGCGCCTGCACATAGTACCCCTGAATATAATCAGTACCGGTCTGCCACAAAGTCGGCAGCATACTGGCCTGCTCAATATGGGGCACTATCACCTTGGTATCCGCCTCACCCAAGCGCTGTACCAATCCTGCCAGGGAGTCACTGCTCTCGCCTTCATCCTGGACCTCGCGCACGAAGGAGGGATCGATCTTGGCGATATCCACTTTCACATGCTCAAGAGCCTTGAACGGATTGAGTCCGGTGCCGAAATGACAGACCGAAACGCGACAACCCAATTGCTGGACCTGAGTGGTAAAGTCCCGGGCCGCGTGCAGGTTGCTGTTGATATCCTCCTGACGCAACTGGAAGATCACCGTTCCCGGCGCCACCTTGGCAGCTTTGAAGGCAACCCCCAGCCAGCCGGGTAAGCTGCTGTCCACCAGTGAAGCAGTGGTGATATGCAGCATCAAAGAAATATTCTTGCCCTCAGCCCTGGCGGCTGCGGCGGCCTTGATCGCGGTAATAATTACCCAGCGATCCATTTTCGCCGACAGACCCGCATCGCCGAGTTCCTGCAGGAAGGCCAGCGGCGCCAGCTCTTCCTTGTCATCGAGCATACGCACCAATACTTCATACAGTTGCTCGCCAGTTCCCTGCAAACTGAGAATTGGCTGGTAGAGTAACTTCAGACTGCCAGCTTCCAGCGCTTGTACCACCCTTGCGCGGTGATAGGTATCGGCGTCGGCACCACCTTCAGTATCCGGCTCGTAGAGCGCAAACTTCCCACCTTTCTTCTCTTCACCCAGAGCCTGTTTGTGAGCAGATAGCGCTTGGTCCAGCACCTGCTGCGAACCACTGGAGGCCTCACTCATCAGGGAAATACCGATAGAAGATGTAATTTGCAGGGTTTTGCCATCTGCATCGAAGATGGTATCGGAAATCTTCTTCAATATATCCTGCGCGCGTTGCTCGATGCTGTCCGGAGTTGTATTCGGGCTGAGCAGGCAGAAGGCATCTTCACTATACCGGGCCAGGGTATCGCCACTGCGCTGGCAGGATTTGAGTAATTCCGCCATGCCTTTTTGCAGGGCGTCAGCACCGGCCACTCCTACAACTTTCAACACTTCATCTTCAAAGCGATCCACTTCTATCAGCATCAGACCGCCGGTATTGTGGGAGTCCGCTGCAGATTTGATGCTGGAATCCAGTACCTGTAGGAAGTGCTGACGATTGAAAAGCCCGGTCAACGGATCGCGGTTCTTGATGTCACTGAGCTGCGCTTCCAATTGCTCCGTATCACCCCGGCGCGAGGCAATACGCACCTGCAGACAGCGCTCATCGTCGTAGGTGGTACTGAGTACCTCTGCGCGAGTGGGCAGGGATTCGCCAGAGGCGGTCTTGGCGGTAAATTTCCACTCTTTCGCCTCCAGCTCATTGTTGTCGATAGCGCAGCTTTTGAGGAATTCACGCCCCTCTTCCTGCTCATTTTCAGCCAGCATATCAATCAGTGGCTGGTATTCGATGTCCTCGCCAGAGTCGTAACCAAAGCGCTCTGCAAGGGAGTCATTGGCGTAGACGATCAAGCCATCAGATATATAAGCGATGGCATCTTTGGAGCTATCGAGTAGCTCCTTGGCACGGTTAAGGGTCGCGTGATAGCGGCGGTCGTGTAGGCGAGCCTGACGGCGATTGGCGAGCGCCCCCAGCTCCCGCTGTATTACAAAAAGAAGGTGTTGGTCTTCATCCACCACTACGACATCGCGGGCTCCGAGCTTCAAACCTTCCACCACGGGTTGGGCACCGGTGCGCTCGGTCAGCATAATTACCGGGACATCTTTCTGCAGTTTGCTGATGGTGCGCAACGCCACTGAGGGGGGCACCTGAGTACTGCTTTCAGCCGCGATCACTAAATCCCAGGTTTTATCCTGGAGCAGGCGGTTAAACACAGCCTCGCTGGCCACATGCTGTGCTCGGTTGGGACGGCCTGCGTTGTGCAGCATACTCACAAGGCGCTGGGCTTCCGACGGGGTATCGTGAATCAGGAGAAGTCGTATTGTGTCGTTGCTACTCATTATTTGCTCTATTTTTTTAATGGCGGCACACAGCTACCGCTAGCGGTAATTTTAGGGGGCGTAGAGGATCGCGCACAAGAGCAGATAAAACTGGTACTTGTGACCTAAATCACACAACACTCTCCACTAAAAGCTTCCACCTTTTTTTATTTGCGAAGCCAAAGCCACCAATCAAACTATCCAAACCTAAAGAGCCCCTAACTTCAACGCTATAAAGTGAAATAGCAGCTGCTGAATGGGGCGATCCGCCAACTATATCTGCCACCGATATCACACAATTAGCCTAGATCAATTTGGCGATATTTACCCACCCGACAATCCCCTCGTAAAGGCCTCTACCAAATAGGTAAATGGAGCTAGTAATTTTGCACTGTTTCAACAACTCTCAGCAAAGATCGGGGATTTTGATGGGACGCCGGGGATTTCACGCACCAGTTTTGGTACCAGATAACCGGGTAGCTGCTGGCGGAGATGTTCGATTAGCTCCAGCGCTTTCGCATCAGAGGCTTCAAAATGTGCGGCACCATTTACTCGATCCAGCTGATGCAAATAGTACGGAAGTACTCCTGCTGCAAAGAGGGATTCGCTCAACGCACCCAGCGCCTCGCGACTATCATTGACGCCTTTTAATAGCACCGCCTGGTTGAGCAGGGTTACCCCTGCGCTTCGCAACTTTTGCAGAGACTCCCGCACCTCACTATCAATTTCATTGGCGTGGTTGCAGTGCAACACCAGCACGGGCTTCAAGCGGGAACCGGTAAACCAATTCAACATTTTCTGGTTTACCCGGCTGGGAGCAACTATCGGGAGGCGGCTGTGAATTCGCAGCTTATCTACATGGGGAATCTCGGCCAGCTCATAGGTGAGCCAGGCCAGTTGACGGTCACTCATTACCAAAGGATCACCGCCGCTCAGAATCACTTCGCGCAGCTCAGTGCGCGCGCGAATGTAGTCTAGAGCTGCCAGGCTCTGTCTGCGAGTTAGGTGGTTGTCGCCGTAGGGGAATTCACGTCGGAAACAGTAACGACAATTGACCGCACACTGGCCCGCAGTGATCAGCAGTAGGCGCCCGTGGTATTTGTGAACAACTCCAGGTAGAGGGTTAGCTTCTGCCTCTTCAAGGGGGTCTGCACTAAATCCCGGCACTTTCTCCAACTCATCCGCACCGGGTAAAACCTGTAACAACAATGGGTCTTCGGGATCGCCGCAACGCATGCGCCGGACAAAGGGGCGCGGCACGCGCAGGGAAAAGCCAGAAGCCGCTTGCAAGGCCTTGGGGAGCTTACGCGGGTCTAGCTGTAGTAATTGAATCAACTCTGCCGGATCAGTGACCAGATCAGACAACTCATCCTGCCAGCAGCGGGATTCCTGTGTGTCGATAAGCTCTATACCGGGGGCCGATGATGACGCCATCATGGAGATACACTACAAAATAAGAGATTGTATCAGATCCCCCACTGCAATCTCCCGCCACCACTGACAGTGATGCCCCACAAAGGGTGCCGTGACCAGGTAGACATGGGAATTCGCACAAACCCATCAGAGAAATGGCATTTGTTTCAGACCCTATCTAGTGAGTGAGTTGAACCCTCAAATCGATTCCCTCGGGTAATTACATAAACTGAATTTATTTTTGCAGAAACCCTATAAACATAATCAAAAAATCTTCATCAGCCTTCTGTGGAAAAATATCGGATAGTTGGATTGTATCTTTAAGCAACCAGAGCCTTGAGGAGCCTCTGAATAACTCCGTAATGCCTCTGCGGGTCTTGAAGGCTGCAGATGTTAGGCGCAGCTCGCCGCGAATGGCCGTAGCCCTTTGCAAGAGCTGCAACGCAGCAGCTGTGGCCTTCAAGGCCCGCCCTTCAGGGCTTGCAGAGCGATTCACACTCCGCGTTGCGACTTCTTGAAAGGTCTAGACATTCCTGCGAAGCCGCGCCTTGATTGTGAACCGCTCTGCATGCCAGAGGTATCATGGAGTTATTCAGAGGCTCCTTAACTCTTCTTTACCTGAATTTAGGAGTAGACTCATTATCGGCGAAGCAAGTATTCACTCTACCTACCAATAAAAACCCTTACCCCACAAAACACTCCACTGCAACAAAGAAAATCTACACAGTCGACATTTCCACAGTTAATTCAGGGAGCAAAAAACATTTTCTTTGATAAATCCAACAAGGATAAAGCAAAGCAAAAATTATTTATTAATAAAATTTTTATCACTAGAAAAAACATCTTCCAAAAACCATCAACAAATATCAAAAAATTCATAATTCCCTTATTCACAATAGGGATAATTCGGTGTTAATTTAAACGCCGGCAAAGAAAACCATTTTGTCGCCCCCGCCAAAGGCGGGCACTATCAAGAAATAAATAAAACACCTAAAAGGTGTTTAACCAGTAAGTTTAGAATTACAAAAAGGAATTACCCAATGGAAATGCAGCTTGAATTGCTTGAAGCCAATAAAGACCTACTGATTGAGCAAACTCGCGCACATCCTTTCTTGAAGCGTTGCCGTGAAGGCTCCATTACGCTGGACGAATTAAAAATATTTTTGGTTCAACAAGGTATTTACAGTGGATTCTTTGTTAGATATCTCTGTGCAATGATGGCAAACCTCCCGAGTAACCACGAAGTCCTGGAGCTTGCCGAGAATCTAATGGAAGAGCTGGGCCTGGAACCAGACAGCCCCAAACCCCACGCAGAAATCTATCGCGAAACCCTCGAGCATTTTGGTTTGACCCTGGAAAACGCAGAAGTTTTACCAGGCACTCAGCACCTGATCGATACCATGTTCAAAAACTGTCGGGACCTCAGGGCCAGTGCAGGATTGGGAGCCCTATGCCTGGGAGCCGAAGCCCTGGTACCCGATTTATATACAGATATTGTTGCCGGATTCCGCTCTTGCGGCGTAACCGATGCAGAAATGCAATTTTTCCTGCTGCATATTGAATGTGATGACGGCCATGCAGAAACCATTCGCGATATTATGGTAGATATCGGCTCCAAGGATCCCAGCCAACTGGACATAATGCTTGAAGCCGGGCGCCACCTTGTAGAGGCCCGCTTACAATTCTTCGATTCTATTGAAACCGCCTACCACTCCACTAAACATAAAAAAGTTGAAGCTGTTACAGCTTAATTAGCAAGCACTTATCAACCCACTCACAGGTGTTGTTGGAGAAAGCATGGGCATAGGGAAATGCCACCAACATAAATTCGACAGAGATCGAATCATTTTGAGTTAGGTTTTTAAAAATTATTCTGCGATAAGAAAATAAAAAAGGAAAATTTATTAAATATCGCAGAATTAATATGACTTGCTGTGAGAATTGGAGATAACAATGGCTGAAACACTATCACTGGCAAAAAACGAACTGGTTGAACGAGCCAGTGAAGCAATGAAACAGCACCTCAGCACCCCCGAGTGGTCCCTGAGAGAAAAGCTTGCGCTGACTTGCCGAATTTTATTTAACGATGGTCACGACTCCGGCCTGGCTGGGCAAATTACCGCCCGTGCGGAAAAGCCCGGTACTTATTACACCCAACGCCTGGGCCTCGGCTTCGATGAAATTACCTCATCCAACTTATTGGAGGTCAACGAAGACCTCGAAGTACTGTCTGGAGAGGGCATGGCCAATCCGGCCAACCGCTTTCATTCCTGGATCTACCGGGCGCGCCCCGATGTGAACTGCATCGTGCATACCCACCCCATGCACGTATGTGCACTTTCCATGCTGGAGCGCCCGCTAAAGATTTCCCATATGGACGCCTGCATGTTGTATGAGGATATTGCCTTCCTCAAAGACTGGCCGGGTGTACCCGTGGGTAACAGCGAGGGCGAGCTGATTTCCGCCGCTATTGGGGACAAGCGCGCAATCCTACTGGGACACCACGGCCTGATTATGGCCTGTCGCTCTGTTGAGGAAGCCTGTGTAATGGCGGTTCAGTGTGAGCGCGCTGCCAAACTGCAAATACTGGCTGAATCCGCCGGCACCATCCAGGATATTGATCCCGAACTGGGCCGCGAAGCCCACGACTGGATTCTCCAGGAAAAACGCACGCAAGCGACTTTTGCTTACTTTGTGCGCCGCATGCAGAGAAAAGGTTATGGCGGCGGGGACGACCCATTAAGTTAAGTGCTTTTGTGCAATGGGCTAAAGCCCATTGCATTGTTGGCTGCCCCAATAATTGCAGCTTGGCTATAACAACCGGAACGCCTCCCCTCCATTTCTCTCTGGTATTCGTTCAAGCTCCCACCCTCCTGTATAATCCCGCTCCATCATGCAGGGCTGGCGGTGAAGTCTCTTTTCCCCAGCCAGACGAGTTACCTGCGGCTACCATTTGTGGCGGAAGCGGAGGGCGTTAGCCCAGCCTTGGCCGGAATCGGCTAGAAACAAAAAACTCGTTAAAAATCATATAGATAAATGACTTAAAGGGCTCTATTTGCTATGGCTAGTTACTCCACTAACGAATTCAAGGGCGGCCTCAAGGTGATGCTGGACGGCGACCCCTGCTCAATCGTGGAAAACGAATTCGTCAAACCTGGTAAGGGCCAGGCGTTCAACCGCGTGAAGCTTCGCAACCTGAAAACCGGTCGCGTATGGGAACGCACCTTCCGCTCCGGTGAAAGCCTGGAAGCGGCGGATGTGATGGATCGCGAAATGGAATACTTGTACAACGATGGCGAGTTTTACCATTTCATGGAGCCCGAGACTTTTGAACAGCACCAAGCCAGCAGCGATGCTGTGGGCGATGCTTCAAAATGGCTCAAAGAGCAGGATATCTGTACTGTAACCCTGTACAACGGCTCTCCGCTGGCAGTTACTCCACCCAACCACGTAATCCTGGAAATTACCGATACCGATCCGGGCCTGCGCGGAGACACCGCCCAGGGCGGCACCAAGCCGGCCACTTTGGCTACCGGCGCCGTTGTGAAGGTTCCTCTGTTCCTGGAAATCGGTGAAACCATCAAGGTAGACACCCGCACCGCCGAATACCTGGGCCGTGCCAAGGAAGACTAAGTACCTCCTCCCCTCGAGCGGCCTACGGCCGCTCGTCTCCAGAGCTACCCCACATGAGTACAGATACCTGGCGCCCCACCGCCACTATTGCAGCCCTGCGCCAACGCGCTGCGCTACTCGCTGAAATACGCACATTTTTTGCTGAGCGAAATGTTGTGGAAGCCGAAGTTCCGGTGCTATCCCAGCGCGCCACCAGCGACCCCCATATCGAGTCAATCACCACAGAGTGCCGGGGCAAAAACGCCTACCTGGCCACCAGCCCGGAATTTGGTTTAAAGCGTTTACTCGCCGCAGGACTCGGAGATTGCTACTACTTGGGCAAGGCTTTTCGCCAGGGCGAATCCGGCGGTCGACACAACCCCGAGTTCACCATGTTGGAGTGGTACCGCTGCGGTTGGGACGATCACCAACTGATGGAGGAGGTCGCCGAGCTGCTCTGCGGTATTTTGGCGACGGACCAGGTTCAGTCCCTCAGTTACCGGGAATTGTTTTTAAGGGAGCTGCAACTGGACCCCCACAGTGCCAGCGAAGCCGAGCTGATTTCCTACGTTAAGCGGGAAATGGAATTGTCTTTTGTACCCCGTGAACGCAGTGAGTGCCTGGACCTGCTCATGAGCCACCGCCTGGAACCCACCATGAGGGAGGGCATCACCCTGCTGTACGACTTCCCCGCAGAGCAAGCGGCACTGGCAAAAGTGGTGGAAGATGAACAGGGGACGCCCGTCGCCAGGCGCTTCGAGGCCTATGTGGGTGGATTGGAACTGGCCAATGGCTATTGGGAGCTGACCGACAGCGCGGAACAGCAACGCCGCTTTGAAAAAGATCTGGAATACCGCCGCAATAACCAGCGCCCTGTACACCCCTTTGAAGAGCGTCTGGTTGCGGCCCTGGATCAAGGCATGCCCGAGTGCGCCGGGGTCGCGCTGGGAGTCGACCGATTGCTGATGTTAAAAGACGGTTACCGATCGATTGAGGAAGTTATCGCCTTCCCTTTCAGTCGGGCTTAGCGGCCGCCGGCGCCGGAGTGTATTGATAGCGGGCAACCTCGCCAACTGCAAAAAAGCCACTATCGAGCAGTAGCTGCTGGCGATCCGCCGGCACCAAAGCCACCAGATTTTTATGGTGGCTGCCCTGGGCAGCGGTTAGCAAATGCTTGAACAGAGCTCGGCCAATCCCGCGACCCCGGTAGTCCGGAAGCGTCACCAGGTCATAGAGTCCCAATGCATCCGCTGCCGCAAACAGGCAACCGGCGGCCACCGGCACACCATCCAGCTTAGCGAGGAATAATTTCAGCCGCCCGCGTCGCTGCTCGGGAATTTCCTGCAGTCCCTGATAAAAGTGCGCCAACTGCGCCCCCTCCTGCTCCCCCGCCGCCGCAGCCTGCACCGCGCCGTAATCAGGCAAGGCCTCTTTTTTCACCGCACTAATGGCCAACTGTTCCACTACCGGAACCTCGGCAGCGCTGAGTCGGGGTATCTCAGCGGCCATAGCTACCTGGGACTGGCGCCGCTTTAGCCCAAGCTCATCCAAAGCGTCATTGTCCAGGGGTTTGGAGGCACTGTGCCAAAGGGTGAAGGGGCTGTGCCGCTCGGCAAAATAATCCAGCGCAAAACGCTGAATAATGCGCGGCGGCATTACCATATTGGAAATCACCTGATTGAGCCCAATGGAAGGCAGGCCGCTATCACTGCGGACAATACCTGTAATTTCCTTGGTGCAATCCGGAGTTACCAGGCTCGCGCGGTAATCCGCATAAGCCTCCAAATTTCGGCAGGTAAGATTTTTAGCGCTGAGACTATATTTCATGGGTCAAAGGATAGTGCCAAGAACAGTGCCGTTGCATCATTTCCCCAGTGATCCCAGCCCCGTAGCCTGTGTTCGCCACGGAGCGACAAGCCTTACTTCTGTACTTGCGACAGGGCACACTGGTCCATGGATAATGCCGGTTCAGCACAGGTGGCTGCCCCGACAACTTTTGCCGGCACTCCGGCCACTAACACCTTTGCCGGTACCGTTTTAAGAACCACACTTCCCGAAGCAATCTGGGCGCACTCGCCAATTTCAATATTACCCAGCACCTTGCTGCCCGCACCGATTAAAACCCCGTGGCGGATTTTCGGATGGCGGTCCCCGCTCTCTTTACCAGTGCCGCCCAGTGTAACGGACTGCATGATGGAAACATTGTTTTCCACTACAGCCGTTTCACCTATAACGATACCGGTCGCGTGATCCAGCAATATACCGTCACCCATACGCGCAGCCGGGTGGATATCCACACTGAATACGACAGAGACACGGTGCTGTAAGAACATAGCCAGGGAGCGGCGCTGCTGCTGCCACAGCCAGTGGGCCACACGGTGAACCTGCAAGGCGTGAAAGCCCTTAAAGTACAGGAAGGGCTCGTGCAGGGAGTGGCAGGCGGAATCCCGCAGGTAAATTGCGTTCAAATCCGCTCGCGCCGCATGCCCTATGGAAGGGTCAGCTTGTAGTGCTTCATCGATAACCTCGCGAATTAACAGCGCCGGTGCCACCGCATTGTCCAGCTTGTTGGCTAGGTGAAAGCTAAGCGCCGCCTCCAGGGAGTTGTGATTCAGGATGGTCGCGTGTAGAAAGCTGGCCAGGATCGGCTCCCGCTCTACTTGTTGCGCCACCTCTATACGAATCTTCTCCCAAATCAGATCCGCCTCAGCCTCGGTGCATGTCGCATCCATTATTGCTTTCTCCATGTTACACAGCCCCCAGGGTCAACGGGGGCTCCAGCAGCGCCGACTGCTGTTCGCGCAATGCCAGTATATGCTCTGCCCAGTAACGGGCAGTATTAAACCAGGGGAACGCCTGGGGAAAAGCCGGGTCCTGCCAGCGCCGCGCCAACCAGGCAGCGTGATGCATCTGCCGCAGGCAGCGCAGAGGTTCCACCAGCTGCAACTGCTGGGGATCAAAACTATAGAAGGTTTCATAGCCTTCCAACACTGCATCCAGGTAGGCGGTTTGCTCTGCGCGATTGCCGGAAATCAACATCCAGATATCCTGGATCGCCGGCCCCATCAGGCAGTCGTCCAAGTCCACAAACCAGGGAGTCTCATCCCGCCACAGGAAGTTGCCACTGTGACAATCACCGTGCAGACGCAGCACATCCCAGTCCCGCTCAAACAGCGGGGCTATCTGTTCGATAATGTGGCCCGTGACGGAAGCGTAGGCCTCCTGGTTCTCACGTGGCAGGAAGTCTCCATTCAGGATAAATTCCCGGCTATCGATTGCGAATCGCTGCAAAGTGAGGGATGGGCGATAGCTGAAAGGTTTGGCGCTGCCGGCTGCATGAATGCGACCCAACATGGTCCCCACCTGCTCCAGGTGATCAAAGTTATCCAGCTCCAACTGGCGACCGCCCCGTCGGGGGAAAAGCGCAAAACGGAATCCAGCGGACTCCATCAGGGTGCGCCCATCAAACTGTATCGGTGCCACCACAGGAATTTCGGCCTCTGCCAGCTCCAGGGTGAACTGGTGCTCCTCCATTATCTGCTCATCACTCCAGCGCCCTGGGCGATAGAACTTGGCAATTAACGGCTCGGCATCCTCAATACCCACCTGATAGACGCGGTTTTCATAACTGTTTAGAGGGAAAATGCGCGCATCGGAAATCAGCCCGGTAGTCTCGACACAGTCGATCACCACGTCCGGCGTGAGGGCTTCATAGGGATGATGATTCGAGGTCATAGTGGGTACCAACTGGATTGCAGCTGGCTATGCTAACGCGGTCGCGGGGGCGGGGACAAACTGAGAAATGTGCCGCAAGCTAAAGCGGCCAACTCAAGAGGATTTCACGCAGGACAGGAGCGGTGACACCATCCAATGCCAACCGCACAAAAAACTGTCTTAGTCGCCATTTGCCCGCTGTTGCTGCAATAGTCGAACTATCTGGTCACGACCAAAGACTTCGGCAAAATCCTCGGCGGAATGGCCGGCCTTATTCACCTGCTGCGAATCGCAATCCTGCTTTAGCAGGGTTCGTGCAAGGGCAAACTCACCGCGAAAAATCGCTGCCATCAGGGCAGTATTGCCACGGCGATCCTGGGCACAGGCATCTGCACCTCTCTGCAACAGGTAGTCCACAGCCTCCCCGTTGCCGTTGTAAGTGGCAATCATCAGTGCCGTATAACCTTTCGGGCTGCGTACATCCAGGGGGAAACCCGCTTGCGAAAATTCACGCAGCACCTCGGTATCACCAATCCTGGCTGCGGCAAAATAATACTGGGAGAGCTCGGTAAAATCAGATTCCGTTTTTTCCGGCTCCCCTGCCTGAACCCCCAAGGTGAGAAAGAGTAGTGCGAATAAAAATGATCTCATAATTTCACCTGTATAAATTTAGCGGGCGACAGAGGTCCCCCGCACTTGGGTAAAAATTACCGGGCCAGTTTTTTCACGCGATCCAGATCTCCACCAACTGCTTTGGTTAAGCGCTGTCCGTAGTCCTTGTCCGCTCGGTAGAAGTGACTCAGCATAATGTGCTTAGTGTTTTCATCACTCACTTTACCCAGATCACCAGCGAGGTTTTCAATCAGATTCTGGCGCTCTTCAGGGCTCAGGCTGCGGTAGAAAGCACCCGCCTGGGCAAACGGCAGTTTCTTTTCAATCGCTTTCTGCTGGGTACTGCCATTCAGCACCTTGTTGCTATAAAGACCTTTAGGGTCCTCGTTGCGCGCATCGATGCGGCTCGGCTGATAGTTCACATCTGAAGTCTGCTGGCCGTAGTTACTCGCTCCATCCTGGTTCCAGTTATTTACGGCAACACGGGGACGGTTGATAGGCAATTGCTGGTGATTGGCCCCCAGGCGATACATTTGCGTATCGGAGTATGAGAACACGCGACCCTGCAGCAGGCGGTCTTCCGAAGGCTCAATACCCGGCACAATATTGGCTGGCGCAAATGCGGACTGCTCAGTTTCCCGAAAGAAATTTTTGGGCACACGATTGAGTGTCATGGTGCCCACTTTGGTTTCCTTCACGTCCAACCACATTTTGGTGGCGTCCAGGGGGTTGTAATTGAAGCTGCTCAGCTGTGAGGGTTTCAGTACTTTAATAAACAGATCCCACTGCGGATATTCGCCTTTTTCAATCGCGGCATACATATCGCGAGTTGCGTGGCTGAAGTCCTTGCTCTGAATTTCTGCTGCCTCTTCCGCAGTCAGGTTTTTAATGCCCTGACGGGTTTTCCAGTGGAATTTCACATAGTTCACTTCACCCTTGTCATTGATAAATTTATAGGCGTGAACACCCCAGCCATCCATCTGGCGCAAGTTAGCCGGTGTTCCGTAATCGGAATAGACCCAGCTCAGCATATGGGTGGATTCCGGCACATGGCTAAAGAAATCAAAGAAACGGTTGGGGTCCTGTTGATTAGTCACCGGGGAGGGCTTCAGGGAGTGAACCATATCCGGGAATTTAATCGCGTCGCGGATAAAAAATACCGGCAGGTTGTTACCCACCAAATCCCAGTTACCTTCTTCCGTATAAAACTTGGTGGCAAATCCACGGGGATCGCGCAGGGTTTCCGGGGAACCTTTTGAGTGGATTACTGTTGAAAAGCGCACAAACACTGACGTTTTACTACCGCGCTCAAACACCGCTGCGCGGGTTAAATCACTGAGGTCAGCTGTCGCAACAAATTCACCGTGAACACCAGTTCCACGAGCATGAACTACACGCTCGGGAATACGTTCACGGGCAAAACGCTGCAATTTCTGAATCAGTTGAACATCTTGCAGCAAATTACCGCCATTTTCTCCAGCAGTTTGTGCGTTCTGGTTGTCTCCGACAGGTGCGCCATTATCGCGAGTCAATGTCTCTGCATTGGCACCGCCTATCAGACCGATAGTTAATGCAAATAAGGGTAAGTATTTCATGGGATTATTTATCTCTACTGCCATCTCTATTACAGGAGTAGAGCTTATAAGGGGGATCAATAAGCGGGAAATTAGACCTTGTTATCGCTCTTATAGCAGAGATCAATAATGATGAGTCAGGAGGAGCAATTCAGAATTTCTGAGAAATCGGAAAAGGAAAAAAGTTTAATCAGATTTTTTTTGCCTGGGCATAAGATACCAAAGCACAGCAGCAATCAAAAAAAGTGCGGGAATATCTCCCATCAAATTGATTCGCTCGGTTTTATCCACCAATGCCTGCACCAACATAATGACGGCATGTACAAGGCTGGACCATATGGTGAACCAAATTAAACTGGCATTTGCGGCGGGATTTTTTGCAGCGCGTATTAAAAACACCCCCAAGGTGACATAAATACCGATAATCATTTGCTCGTATTCCGGCTGCCGCGGGGTCCAGCCCCACCCTTCCGGCCAAATCCACATCATCATCGGGTAAATCGCCAGAATAAAAAGCGCTCCTACAACGACCAGCGCTATTGGCAGGTATTTTGCTCGGGTTGCCTCGTTCATAAATTACTCCCAAATCTCGATCGACTTATTCCTGTAAGTCCCCCGGTAAATGACACACCACTTCCAGGTTATGCCCATCGGGATCAAGCACGTAGGCGGCATAATAATCCGGGTGATGTTGTTCGTAGACAGCCGGTGCGCCATTGTCTTTACCCCCGGCCTCCAGGGCCAAGCGATAGAACTCCCTGACCACCTGCCGCTCTTCAGCGCGAAAGGCGATATGCAATTGTGGAGTGGTGCTGGTCCCCCCACGAATCCAGAGTTCCGCTTTATCTGCCCAACCAAAGCCCGCCCAATCATCAAACTCCATCACCAACTGGTATCCCAGTGGCATCAGCGCCTGCTGATAGAAGTCCTTACTGCGTTCATAGCTGTGCACATAAAGGCGGATATGATCAAGCATCGTATAAACCTTGGGAGGGAAGCGGATACTTCTGCAAGATAGCCTAGCGAGGGGAGTCACGCCGACTTTTAGACGTGCGAGACAAAGAGGAGGTTGTGGCAGGTAGTTCACTTCATGCAGTCATACCCGCCACTGTAAGGTTGGGATTAAGGGGCGATATACCAGTGATAAATACCGTAAGAAGCGACGCCCAGACCAAAGAACAGCTGCCCCACCAACAAAACCCTGAAAGCGAAAGTGTATCGGGCCAAGTCACCTCGGCGAATGGCATCGTTGGAAAAAATTCTCGCTTCCTCAGGGAATCCCATTTCCAGGGTTTTCAGTGCCGGAACAGCAAGCTTGATAAGCTGGCGGCTGCGAATGTCCATCAGCCAAAATACGGTTACCAGTATGACCACAGACCCTCCCAGCAACGCCAGGATTAGAGGGTGGAAGTCTTTCTCCATGGCAGTGAAAATTCCTCCCTCAACAAACATGGTTAACACAACAAAAAAATTAAAAACCTTGAGGCGCTGATCGGCGGCGAAGCGGTAGTGATCGCAGAGGTACTGTCCCTGTTCCAAACGGAATCTCCTTAACTGTAAATACCCTGAAAACAATATCCGGAGTTAGAGGGTTACTAACTGTGCAAAGCAGCAGGCATTTACTTGTCTATTTAACTGAAAATGGCGCAAAAATCGGGGAGGAATTTAACCTCTGCCCCAATGAAAAGGCCGGGCTATGCCCGGCCAATAAAACCTTCACGCGCCACACCTATGGTCAGCGATTTTCGCGGTGATCAATCAATGCGTCAACCACAGTGGGATCGGCAAGAGTGGAAACGTCTCCCAGATTGTCCAACTCATTGCAGGCAATCTTCCTCAGGATACGCCGCATGATTTTGCCGGAACGGGTTTTTGGCAGTGCTGGCGCCCATTGGATAAAGTCAGGCTTGGCAATTGGCCCTATCTCCTTGCGACAGAGTTCAATTAATTCTGCCTTCAGCTCATCGCTGGGTTCATGGCCGGATTTAAGCATTACAAAGGCATAGATTCCCTGCCCTTTGATATCGTGGGGATAACCTACCACCGCTGCCTCCGCCGTATCATTGTGCAGTACCAGGGCGCTCTCAATCTCCGCTGTTCCCAGGCGGTGTCCAGAGACATTTAACACATCATCAATGCGCCCTGTAATCCAGTAATAACCATCACTATCGCGGCGGGCACCATCGCCAGTAAAGTAATAACCGGGGAATGCGGAAAAATAAGTATCCAGCATTCGCTGGCGATTGCCGTACACATCCCGAATCATGGAGGGCCAGCTCTTTTTAATCACCAGAGAGCCCTCGCCCTCCCCTTCAATCTCCCGGCCTTCACTATCCAGCAGCGCGGGCTGTACCCCAAAGAAGGGCCGAGTGGCTGACCCGGGTTTCAATGCCATGGCACCGGGCAATGGGGTGATCATCTGCGCACCGGTTTCAGTTTGCCACCAAGTGTCCACAATCGGGCAGCGCTCATCGCCCACCACACTGTAATACCACTCCCAGGCTTCCGGGTTTATCGGCTCACCCACGGTGCCTAAGAGTCGCAGGGAGCTGCGCTCGGCGGCTTTTACAAACTCGTCACCCGCTCCCATCAACGCCCGAATCGCTGTCGGCGCGGTGTAGAAAATATTGACCTGGTGCTTATCCACAACCTGCCAAAAGCGTGAAGCATCCGGGTAAGTGGGCACTCCCTCAAACATCAGGCTGGTGGCCCCGGCACACAATGGTCCATAGACGATATAGCTGTGCCCAGTGATCCAGCCCACATCGGCAGTACACCAAAAAATCTCTCCCTCGCGATAATCAAAGGTATATTTGAAAGTCATGGTGGCCATCAGCAGATAGCCGGCAGTAGTATGCAGGACCCCTTTGGGTTTACCGGTAGAGCCCGAGGTATAAAGGATAAACAGCGGGTCTTCCGCTCTCATTACTTCAGGCGCGCAGTCCGGCTCCATCTCACCTATGGATTCGCCATACCAGATATCCCGCTTGCTATCCCAGTCTACCGGTGTGCCCGTGTGTTTAACCACAATTGTCGTATGCACATTAGGGCAGTCCACCAGCGCTTTATCCACATTGGCTTTAAGCGGTACTCGCTTACCGCCGCGAACCGCTTCATCAGCAGTGATCACCAGACGACAATCGGAATCGAGAATACGGTCTTTCAGGGACACCGGGGAGAAACCACCAAATACTACCGAGTGCACAGCACCGATACGGGCACAGGCGAGCATCGCATAAGCCGCCTCGGGGATCATCGGCATATAAATACACACCCGATCCCCCTTTTTAACTCCCCGGGATTTCAGCAGGTTGGCCAAGCGACACACATTTTCGTACAGGCTCTGATAGCTGATTACCTTGCTGTCAGCGGGATCATCTCCTTCCCACAGAATTGCGGTCTGCTCGCCACGGCTGGCCAGGTGCCGATCGATGCAGTTTACGGTTACGTTCAACTGGCCATCGGAGAACCAGGCGGTATGGCCTTTGTGCAGATCCTCCTCAAGAACCTGGGTGAACGGCTTGTCCCATTGCAAAAAGTCCTTGGCCTGTTGTGCCCAAAACGCCTCTGGGCTTTCCACCGACTGGCGGTACATTGTCTCGTAGTCTTCGGCGCTAATAAGCGCATTGGCAGCAAAACCGGGGGAGACTGGGCGGGTATGCACTTCAGACATCATCTTCTCCTTTATTATTAGCGTGGCATGGCTAGCCTAGAGAAATCTGAGTTTATTAGAGCTTTATTCTTGTCACTTTATAACATAGCCGCTGCGAAACAGTCCCCTCATCTCAAAATTTGGCATGGGGCGAAGACAATCCAACGCAGGCCCTGAAAGGTGCAAGTTAATCAGACAAGCAAACAGTAAAAGAAAGTTGATTAACAGCTCAATCACTTAGATCCAGACATCATTTTTCGCAGTTAGATCTCCACCGGCATCGCCCGTATTAACGACCCCTTTAGGCTCAATCAATAGTACTTCACATTCCTGTTCAGCTCTGGGTTTATGCTCCACACCCTTTGGTACTACCGTCATCTCACCAGGTCCAAGGGATATGACACTATCGCGAAACTCGATCTGCATATGCCCGGAAACTACAACAAACACCTCATCGGTATCGGGATGATCATGCCAGGTAAATTCACCCTGGATCTTAACCAATTTAAACTGGTAATCGTTCATCTCGGCAATCACTTTAGGGGACCAGTGCTCCGAGAACAGGTTCAATTTTTCTTTAAAATTGATAACTTTAGAATTCACTTTTATACCTACCTTTAATATGACTATATATCTGGAAAGCTTAGTTATCTCTGGATACTTCCAAAAGTTTCCTAAGCCTGCCCACAATATTCTGGTTAAATACCTGTATACCCTCCCTCCTCCGTAGTGCAGACACAACGCCAGAACCAACTATTTTCGCACCAGAAAAAATACCATCGTAAATATAATCACTACCACATGATGGGCTATTTTCCGTAAGTACTGCGTATTTAATATTGTGCTGCAGACATAGCTGTAATGCCCGTTTAGCTCCCCGTATAAATTGCTCAGTTAAGTCTTCTTTATTTATCCCTAAAACTTTGGCTGAGCCCGCTAAAACCTCTGCACCTCTACCGCCGCTAATCTCAGCCGGAACCCTGGGAACAGGCAGTCCGACTGCAACCTCAGAAAACAAATCAACTTAAGTTTGCCTGTACCGGGTTATCAGCCCGGTACATTTAACAGAGAAAACTAACGAGATTGGAAAATAAGAAAGCGGTTATTACCCGAGTCGTTGATAATCAACTTATCTTCATAAACGGTAATACCGTCGGGCCATTTCAGCGTAGCTGCACTTGGCAACTCCCCCTCGTCAGCAACCCCATTTTGGTTGCTATCGTTGAAGGCACTGCGATCAAAATCTTCCTGCCCCAAGACAATATCTGCCGGAGCGAAATTTTCCTGTGGCCACTGGTTCCAGATCAACACTCGGTTATTTTCGCCGTCCACCACAAAAAGCTGAATGCCGTTAGACCAGATACCCCGCTCTAACAAACTCAGGGTTTGTCGACTCGGGGGCTGACTTTCATCACTGACAAAATCTGCTTGCCCCAAAACTATATCCGCCGGAGCAAAGCTACTAGTAGGCATTGAGTTCCACAGAAGTACCCGGTTATTTTCCGAGTCGGTGATGGCTAACTTTTCTCCATCGCTCCACACATCTCCGGGCGTAGCCAATGTGCGAGCACTGGGCTGCTGCATAACCGAGCCATCTTGCTCACGGTCGTTAGGGGTGCAGTTTTCCAGTGTGGATTGGCCCAGCAGCCAATCCGGTGCCGCATCTTCCATTGAGGGCAAGTCATCCCACACCACCATTCGAGCTTTAGACCACGAGGCCGCGAATACGCGTCCCTCGGCAATCATTGCACTGGAATATACGGAGCCGTTACCCTGGCAGCTGTCCTGCGGCAGTTTGGCACTAGGCAGTGCCCGACCATCTTCGGGAATAGTATCGTAAACAAAAATACTGTGGCCCCGAGTACCAAACAAGTAATTTATTAAAAGTTTTCCACTATCAAAACTTATGCTTGTGGGCCCGCGACCAAACTCTCCCCCGCTGCTATCGTCAAGACTATCTTTATTAAGCGCCGCATTGGCCGGCGCTCCATTGCTTGTGGGGACCGAATTAAAAATTAACACCCGATTATTTGTATAATCGGGTACGAACAACTTCCCCTCATCAGTAACGGCAGCGGAACCCAGGGGGCCCTCGC
This sequence comes from Microbulbifer maximicatervae (SeqCode), assembly GCF_052468155.1. NCBI lineage: Bacteria > Pseudomonadati > Pseudomonadota > Gammaproteobacteria > Cellvibrionales > Microbulbiferaceae > Microbulbifer > Microbulbifer maximicatervae (SeqCode). Next base: position 1,616,311 of record NZ_CP174335.1, on the reverse strand, counting down.
CAAGATTCTTTGCATTGATGGCGGTCAAAGTACTGGAAAAATCATCCTGGCCGATGACGACCTGCGCACTGTCAAAATTCTCAAAGTACAATGGCACAGTAAAATTGTGCTGTTCAGCGGGGAGATCCAGGCCAGCGGGGTCTTTGGCTTCAAGGTGCAGGCTGCGATTCTCCCCGGACAGCCAGCGGCTCTTGGGAGCTATCACCAAGGTGTCGTCATTAAAGCGCGACTGGGACCAGGTCAGAGTGTATTCATCATTCAGCAACAAACCGCTAATTTGCAGGCTGTCGCGATCCATCGACTCAGAAAACTGTACCGTGATTGCGCCATCCTTCTCCAAACGCTCCTGTGCTGGGGATACACTGACTACGGAAGGGGCAATTTCATCCACGGTATAGTGAACATCAACCTCTGCCATCTGGTTGCCAGCCGCATCCTGCGCGGCAATTGTCAGGGAGAGTTCTAGTCCCTTTGCCCACTCCGCTATCGGGGTTAAGATCAGGGTGTCCTGATCGACTTGAGAGAGCTTCTCCCATTTCCTGCATGGCGCCACTTAGAGACACATCCTCCAATGCCACCGCTTCGCTAAAATCCAGCAGTAGGGTGCCGGTTGCTGCAATAGAGGCCCCGCTGGCGGGAGTCAGTGTCAGGCTCGGCGGAGTGGTATCCACAGGCGCAGGATCTTCACCACCACCACCGCTGCCACCGCTGCAGCCATAAAACGCGGAACTGATCGCCAGTACCAATGCGGCTTTGATAAACTTGCTATCGGCTTTAAAAAACTTGCCTTCCACCACTGCCTCCTGCAGCCATTTAAATAGCCAACAGGGTATTCAGTCTTACCTGTTTATTGCCACAGCAGTCACTGCCAATCTGGACCCTAAAAATGACAAAACCTAACAGGCTGGGTGCTGTGTCACAAAAGGATAATTTTCAGGGACACTGCGCTAATCGTACCGACATCTGGCAGCCACCGGCTTCGCCGGTATTAATCAACCTACAGGGCCTAACTATGACCAATGCCCTTTTTGCCGATCTAATTTTATTAATACTAACAACTTAGTTAGCTCTGGATGCACTTATCAATTCTCTAAGTTGCCCAACAGTATGTTGACTAAAAACTATTATTCCCATCCTTTGAAGAAGCGCAGACACAACACCAGAACCCATTATTTTTGTCCCTGAAAAACTGCCATCGTAAATATAGTTACTTCCGCAAGAGGGACTATTTTCCGTAAGCACTGCATACTGGATATTGTGTTTCCTGCATAATTCCAGAGCCAGTTTGGCCCCCAGCATAAATTGCTCAGTTAGATCTGTTCTATCACTACCTATAACCCCGGCAGTTCCATCTAACACCTCTGTTCCATTTGCGCCACAGATCTCAGCCGGCACCCTCGGAATAGGCAATCCTGCCGCCACTTCCGGACACAAGGAAACAATTTCCTGAGTATCCACAAGCCACTCAAAATCATCGCTATTGGCCTCAACACTACTACCGTCATAGCGCACGGCGCAGTTCAAAAGGCAGGAACTAACAAGTATTTTGGCCATATACATCTGAAGCTATAGTGGACACAATAGGAAGCCGAACTCTACCGCAACTGAGCCTAGGCTACTGGACAACGCAGGTTTTCTGACCAGTAAATTAAGACAGAAAACCTGAATAGAAGGACAACTAAATCCTAGCCTGGCGAACAGCTCGTAAATAAACTCATTAGAGTAATAAACCATGCAGCGTTCAGTCATATTATTGATAATTTACTTGTTGGCAATCCCAGTCACTAGCGCCAAACAACTGGCAATTACTTTCGATGATGCCCCACGTAAAGCCGATGGTTATTTTGATGGACCAACGCGGGCTAAAACGTTAATTGAAAACTTAGAAGAATATAAAGTTGGCAAAGTAGCCTTCTTTTCCAATACTCAATCCTTCGATAAGGAAGGGTTGGAGCGGATGAACCGCTACGATAAGGCTAGGCATATTATTGGCAATCACACCCATAGCCATCCCAATTTTCTGGAAACAGGGCTATCCACTTATCAAGCGGATTTTTTGCAGGCCCACCAGCTGCTTCAACAATTTGACAACTTTAAACCCTATTTTCGCTTTCCCTATCTGCGCGAGGGAGAAACTGTCGAAAAACGCGATGGTATCCGGAATCTACTACAGAAAAATAACTATCAAAACGCCTATATCACCTTAAATAACTACGACTGGTATATCGAAGAACTTTTCCAAACGGCAGTAAAAGATGGGAAAGCAGTTGATATGGAAAGACTCTCCAACTTTTATGTCGACGTTCTTATGGCGAGCATTAAGTACTACGACGATATGGCAATTAAATATCTCGGGCGCTCCCCAAAGCACGTCATACTGTTGCATGAAATGGATATTTCAGCCCTGTTTATTGGTGATCTGGCTGAACGACTGAGGAAGGAAGGCTGGGAGATAATTCCTTTAGAGGAGGCCTATCGGGACCCCATCGCCAAATACCAACTCGCCCAACCGATCAAATATAACCCTGGCAGAATCGGCGAAATCGCTTTAGCTAAAGGACAAAAGAAAAACCTCTGGCACTACACCCTGGACGAGTCCTACCTGGAAAAGAGGTTTAATCAGGAAGTGTTATTAATGTCTGGTCAATAAGTGGCGGGAGTGCTACAGGGCACAACGCCCTGTAGCGAGAAGAGTCAGGCTTCGGCTAGCTGAACCGGAATCGTATTAGTGCTGCGCTCTACCTTGTTGTTCTCATCCAGGTAGACCAGCTTGGGCTTGTGGTTATCGGCTTCGCCCTCTGTCATCTGCGCATAGGAAGCGATAATAATGCGGTCACCCACCTGTACTCTGCGTGCAGCGGCGCCGTTCATGGAGATAATACCGGAACCGCGCTCGGCGAGGATCACATAGGTGTGGAAGCGCTCACCATTGCTCACATTGTAAATATCGATTTTCTCGAATTCGCGCAGGCCAGCCAGCTCTACCAGGTCCTCATCAATTGCACAGGAACCGTCATACCAGAGTTCGGCCTGAGTCACTGCGGCCATGTGCAACTTGCACTTCAACATTTCAATTTGCATAGTTGGATGCCCCTCAGAGTTCCAGGGAAACATTGTCGATCAGGCGCGCTGCACTAGTGTACATAGCTCCCAGGATCGTGATTTCTTTATCGTCATCTGCCGCTGGCTGTAAATCCTTGCTGTAACAGATGGAGAAGTAGTCAACTCGAAAGCCACTCTCTTCAATTCGCTTGCGCGCCTCTGTTTCGAGGTCGGCGAAATCCCGGCGTCCAGCCACAATTTCATCCTTGGCCCAGTTAAGTAACTGATTGAGCACAGCAACCTTCGGTCGCTCTTCCGCAGTGATATAACCATTGCGAGAGCTCATTGCCAAGCCATCTTCCTCACGGTGCACCGGCGCCGCCACAATTTCCACCGGCATACACAGGTCTTCCACCATACGGCGGATCACTGCTAACTGCTGGAAATCCTTAATCCCGAAAATAGCCTTATCCGGCTGCACAATGTTGAAAAGCTTCGAAACTACAGTGGTGACCCCTTCAAAGTGACCCGGTCGGCTGGCGCCGCACAGGACATCGGTCATCGCCGGACAAACCACGCGGGTCTGCTGATCCATGCCGTTGGGGTAAATCTCACTCTCATCCGGGTGGAACAGGAAGTCACAGTCCGCTTCCCGCAGGCTGGCCATATCCCGCTCCATAGTGCGCGGATACTTATCCCAATCCTCATTCAAACCGAATTGCAGTCGGTTGACGAAGATGGATACCACAACCAGATCGCAGTGTTGCTGGGCGATTTTGACCAGCTCTATATGGGCATCGTGCAGATTGCCCATGGTTGGCACAAAGCCGACGGTCTTGCCGTCTTTGCGGGCCTGGGCCAGCGCCTCGCGCAGACTTGTTACGTGGTGGAAGACTTGCATCTTGCTACCGCTCACTATGAATCAGCGCGGCATCATACTCGCTGAGACCAGGTGTCTCAACATAGCAAAATTGCCGCTCTCAATAAGATTTCGCCGCAGAATCCAGCCTGTGGCCCCGCCAGACAATCTCTGCCCATACCTGAACTGCTAGTCACTATCGACGCCGTCGATTGCCGCCGAATTTTACCCCATTCAGTTCAGGAAGTGTTCAGACCCGCCAGGGCAAACTTCACGCCAAGATACACAAAAGACCTGATCTGAAAGAAAAGAGCCCCACGCTCGGGAGAGATGTTATGAAACACCTCACTACTGCCATCGCCACCCTAAGCCTGCTGCTGATCGCAGCACCTGCCCTGTCCGAGTCACATCGCGGACACCAGCGCGCCATGGACGACCACCACAAATATGGAAGAGCCGAACGCGAGCAGCGCCACTTAAAGAAACAGCACGACAAGCATCACGACCGCCAGCAGGAAAAGAAACGCCGCAGGCAAGAGCGCAAGAAAGAAGAGCGCAGACGTGAACGCAGAGAGGAGCGCCAGCACCGCCGCGAAGTTCGCCACGCCTATAAAGAGGGCTACAACAAAGGCTATAACAAAGGGCATAGGAAAGGCCACAAGCAGGGCCACCGCCACGAATATCGCGCGGCACACAGACCGGTTTACCGCCACGGTTATCGCGGCCACCGCCCCCACTACCGTCCCTCGCACTACGGTTATGGCTACCGCTGGCGCCACCTGCCGCGTAATTTCGTCAGTATCAGTATCGGAACAGCGGGCTTCTACTATAGCGATGGAATTTTTTATCGCCCGGCTTCTCACGGCTACGTAGTAGCCCAGGCCCCCCACGGTGCTATCGTGCACAGCCTGCCAGCATCAGCACTGACCGTGGCAGCCGGTGGACACAATTACTACGTGGCTTATGACACCTACTACCTTTGGGACCACAGCCACCGCGGCTACCGGGTTGTCCCCAAGCCGACCTATTACTGATTACTCAATCCCCCCTCCCTGCGGCCCTCGGGCCGCCTTTTTTTACTCAAATTTGCGCAGATCAATCACCTTCTTCAGCCCCCTGTCGCAGAGTGCAAAAGAGTTGGCCACCCACTCACTTCCCATTTACTTTTCAGTGCGCAAAAATTAGCGTTTTTTTATCTATAGTTATTGCTTTCCGGCCCTGCTGGGCCCAAGATTCGCGCCCGCCAAATATCAACAGAAAGGCGCCATGAAGAAGCAACAAGTAAAAGATTGGACTTGCGAAGATTCGGCCGAACTCTACGGCATCCGCAATTGGGGCGCCGGATATTTCGATTTGAACGAAAATGGTGAAATTTCACTGCAAGTCGACGGCCCCAACGGGGTAACACACAGTGTTTCGCTGATGGACATTGCCCGAGGCGCCACCGAGCGCGGCCTGGGTATGCCCCTGCTATTGCGTATTGAGAATTTACTCGAAGCGCAGATCGCCCGGATTAACGAATCTTTTGCCCGCGCTATCGACGATTGCGGCTACGGCAATGTTTTTCGCGGCGTGTTCCCCATTAAGGTGAACCAGCAGTGTCAGGTCATTGAAGAAATTGCCAATGCCGGACGCCGCTTTAACCACGGCCTGGAGGCGGGCAGTAAAGCAGAACTTATCGCTGCCCTGTCCATTCTGGATAACACCGAATCCCTGATCGTTTGCAACGGCTATAAGGACGAGGAATTTATCAACCTCGGACTGCAGGCCCAACGCCTGGGCGTACAGGTTTTCTTCGTTGTGGAAACGCCCTCGGAAGTGGAGACCATTATCCGCTGCGCCGAGCGCGAGCAGGTGCGCCCCAATATCGGCGCACGGGTAAAACTCGCCTCCAAGGTGGGCGGCTACTGGAATGCGACCAGTGGCGACCGCAGTATTTTCGGCCTGGGCAGTAACGACCTGATCGCCATGGTCGATCAACTGCGCAACCACGATATGCTCGACTGTCTCAAGTTGTTGCACTATCACCTGGGCTCGCAGGTACCGAATATCCGCGACATCCGCACCGGAGTTTTGGAAGCCTGCCGCTACTACGCCGATCTGGTGGAAGAAGGCGCACCCATGGGCTACCTGGATCTGGGCGGTGGCCTGGCGGTGGATTACGATGGCAGCAAGACCAATTACACCCACTCAAAGAATTACTCCCTGGACGAGTACTGTGTCGATGTAGTGGAAGCCATTATGGGCACCCTCGATAGCGAGGGAGTCGAACATCCGGTGATTATCACCGAATCCGGCCGCGCCACTGTAGCCTACTCCTCTGTACTGCTATTCGATATTCTCGACACTACCCGTTTCGAGCCGGTGGAGCTGGAGCACACCAAGATCAGCGAAGGCGACCACCAGATGCTGCTCAACCTGCAGGACGCAGTGCGCAGTATCACCCCCAAAAACCTGCAGGAGAGCTACAACGACGCCCTCTACTACCGCGATGAAGTGCGCTCTCTGTATCTGCACGGCCAGGTGAGCCTGCGCGAACGCGCCAATGCGGAAAACCTGTTCCTGCAGGGCGCCCAGGATATTCGCAAATTACTCGATGAGGCCGAAGAGATTCCCGCAGATCTGCAAGCTCTGCCGGAGGTACTGTCGGATATCTACTACGCCAATGTGAGCGTATTCCAATCGGTGCCGGATATCTGGGCTATCGACCAGGTATTTCCATTGTTGCCGATCCACCGCCTCGACGAAGCGCCGACGCGCTCCGCCATCATCGCCGACATCACCTGTGACTGTGACGGCAAGATCGACCGCTTTATCGGCCGGGAAAAAGAGCAGAAAACCCTGCCCTTGCACGAACTAAAAGATGGCGAGGACTATATCCTCGGCACCTTCCTGATCGGCGCCTACCAGGAAACCCTGGGCGACCTGCACAACCTGTTTGGGGACACCAATGTCGTGAGCGTACGCATTCAGGAAGACGGCAGCATCGACTTCAGCCACGAGATTCACGGCGACAGTATTTCCGATGTACTGAGTTACGTAGAATATCAACCCAAGGCGCTGTTCGAGCGCTTCCGCCGCCTGGCGGAACGCGCCGTGAAACAGGGGCTGATTACCGCTGCCCAGCGCAAGCAGATTCTGCAGACTTATACCGCCAGCATGAGCGGTTACACCTATTTCGAAAAGTAAGTTTGAATAATAAGGCGCCAGCGCCTTTGAAAAGATAGCGGCAATAAAAGCCGCAGATTAAGGAGATCTTTATGGCCAACGTACTGATCATCGGCGCCGGCGGTGTCGGCCAGGTGGTTGCGCACAAGTGCGCACAGGTTGCTGAGGTATTTGAGAATATCACCCTGGCAAGCCGCACCAAAAGCAAGTGCGACAAGATTGCCGCTATGCTGCCGCGCAAAATCGACACCGCTGAAGTAGATGCGGACAATGTGCCTGAACTGGTGAAGCTGATCGAAAAAGTGAAGCCGGACCTGGTCATCAACGTGGCCCTGCCCTACCAGGATCTGCACATTATGGATGCCTGCCTGGAAACCGGCGTGCACTACCTGGATACCGCCAATTACGAGCCGCCGGAAGAGGCCAAGTTCGAGTACAAGTGGCAGTGGGCCTACCAGGAGAAATTTGAGAAAGCCGGCCTGATGGCACTGCTGGGCAGCGGCTTCGATCCCGGCGTCACCAGCGTATTTACCGCCTACGCCAAGAAGCACCACTTCGATCGTATCCACACCCTGGATATTCTCGACTGTAATGCCGGCGACCACGGCCTGCCGTTCGCCACCAACTTCAACCCGGAAATTAATATCCGCGAGATCACCGCCAACGGTCGCTACTGGGAAAATGGCCAGTGGGTTACCACCAAGCCGATGGAAGAGAAACGCGTATTCAACTTCCCCGAAGGCATTGGCGATAAGGATATCTACCTGCTCTACCACGAAGAGCTGGAATCCCTGTCCAAGCACTTCCCGGAAATTGAGCGCGCGCGTTTCTGGATGACCTTTGGCGAGAGCTACCTGAAACACCTGGAAGTTCTGCAAAACGTCGGAATGACTAGCATTGAGCCGGTGGAATTCCAGGGCCAGCAAATTGTACCTATCCAGTTCCTTAAAGAGCTGCTGCCAGACCCCGCCAGCCTCGGCCCGCTGACCAAAGGCAAGACCTGCATCGGCAACATTATCCGTGGCACCAAAGACGGCGAAGAGAAAATCTACTACGTCTACAACACCTGCGACCACCAGGACTGCTACCAGGAAGTTCAATCCCAGGCGATCTCCTACACCACCGGCGTACCGGCCATGATCGGTGCCAAGATGATGCTGGAAGGCAAGTGGATGAAGCCCGGCGTGTGGAATATGGAGCAGATGGATCCAGACCCCTTTATGGATGACCTGAACAAGTACGGCCTGCCCTGGCAGGAAACCTGGTTGGATAAGCCCTTCCAGTAAATCGCTTCTTTCCCGACCTAGCGGGGCGGACTCCAGTGCCCGCCCCGCCGCACCAGGATATAACGCACCATGGACCTCACTCCCCCCGTTGACTATTTCGGCAGCTTCGATCCCTACCGCGTTCCCTCTCCCTGTTTTGTGATCGATGAAATTGCCCTGCGCAATAATTTGGCATTGCTCGCCGATGTACAGGAACGCAGCGGTGCCAAGGTACTGGCAGCGCTCAAGGCCTTTTCCATGTTCAGCACCGGGCCCATCGTGGCTGAATATCTATCCGGGACCTGTGCCAGTGGCCTGCACGAAGCCAAACTGGGGTTCGAAGAGTACGGCGGTCGCGACAAAGGCAAGGAAGTTCATGTCTTCAGTGCGGCTTACAAGAATGAGGAACTGCGGGAAATACTGCAATTTGCCCACCATGTAATTTTCAATTCCTTCTCCCAGTGGAAGCGTTTTCGGGAGTTGTGCCTGGATATGCAACAGCAGCGGCCAGAGCTGCGTTTTGGCCTGCGTATCAACCCTGAGCACTCCGAGGGCCACACCGATCTCTACGACCCCTGCGCCCCTTGTTCGCGCCTGGGCATCGTGCGCTCGCTGTTTGAAGGGGAGTCCCTCGAAGGCATCAGCGGCCTGCACTTCCACACGTTATGTGAACAGGATTTCAAACCTCTGCAGCGCACGATCGCTGCCGTGGAGGAGAAGTTTGGCGATCTGATACCACAAATGGAGTGGATTAATTTCGGCGGCGGCCACCATATTACTCGCCGGGATTACCAGGTGGATGAGCTGGTCGAAGCAGTGCGTAGCTTTTCCGACAAGCACAATGTACAGGTCTACCTGGAACCCGGTGAGGCCATCTCCCTGTTCGCCGGAGTCCTTGTGGCTGAGGTAGTGGATATCGCCTGGAACGGTGAAAACCAAGCCATCCTAGACGCCTCTGCCACCTGCCATATGCCTGATGTGCTGGAAATGCCCTACCGACCGGAAATTACCGGTGCCGCTCGCCCCGGTGACTTACCCCACACCTATCGCCTGGGCGGACAGAGTTGCCTGGCCGGCGACAGCATCGGCGAATACAGCTTCAGTCAACCACTGCGGATTGGCGAGCGACTGGTGTTCGAGGAAATGGCCTACTACACCATGGTGAAAACCAATACTTTTAACGGTATCCCCCTACCGGCTATCGCCCTGTGGAATTCGGATACCGACGACCTGAAGATGATCAAAACTTTCGGCTACGAAGATTTTAAGGAACGCCTCTCCTAAACAGTGCCGATAGAGATAGATGCGGCAGGCAATGAGTTATTGCCTCCGCCAGAGGACCAGTAGATGTTGTCAGAAAACGAATACCCCATTTTTCTCGGCTCCGAAATCGAGCAGCCGAAGCCGGAAGACGCCCTCTTTCACATTATCCCCATCCCCTATGAGGAAACCGTCTCCTACGGTGGCGGCACCGGCAAGGGCCCGGCCTCCATCCTGGAGGCATCCTGGCAACTGGAAACTTTTGACAACTTCTCCAACCCCTGTGACCTGGGCATCTACACCCGCTCGCCGGTCTCGGTTTCCGGCCCTGCAGAACAGGTGATGGAGAATATCGCCGCTGCCACCAAAGATGTGTTGGCGCTTGGCAAGATGCCGGTGGGTATCGGCGGTGAGCATTCGGTGACCTGGGGTATTATCAAGGGGCTACTGGACGCCGGCGAAACCGATTTTGGCGTGGTGCAGATCGATGCCCACGCCGACCTTCGCGATCGCTATGAGGGCCACAAACACAGCCACGCCAGCGTGATGCGTCTAGTGGTAGAAGCCGGTGTCCCCTTGTTCCAGCTGGGTATCCGCGCCTATTGCGAAGAGGAAGTGCAGGCCCGCAAGGACCACAACGTGGGCTATCTGGATGCCCACCAACTGGTGCCCAACAATGTGCAGGAATTCCAGTTACCGGAGAATTTCCCCAAGAAAGTCTTCTTTACACTGGATGTGGACGGTATGGACCCATCGGTCTTCCCTTCCACCGGCACCCCGGTACCCGGTGGTCTCGGCTGGTACCAGACCCTCAACTTATTCGAATCCGTTGCGCGACAAAGAGAGATTATCGGCTTCGATCTGCTGGAATTTGCACCGATCGAGGGCTTTCACGCCTATGATTTTGCCGCCGCACAGCTGATGTATAAGCTGATGGGAATCATTCAGCGCAACCGCTGACCACTGATCCAGCCTCCGGCACTTTGACAATTCTTAACCAATTAACCTGTCTTTAATGTCAGGATAAGGGTTAGTATGTCAAATGTGAGTAATCACTTCGCTGGAGAGACTGTGAATAAACTGAATGTCGTAATTGGCGCCAGTGCGTTCCTGGCGCTGGCCGCTTTTGCCTTTAGCCCACCGGCCGATGCGCGCGGTTATGAGCGCGGGGGAGATCATCGCCACCACCACCGTGGCGGTGTTTATCGCGGACCACGTGTTTCGATCGGATTTGTTGCGCCCGTACTACCCGTTGGCCATGTGCGTGTCGCAGTTGGCGGACGTCCTTTTTACTACCATGGCGGGCACTTCTACCGCCACGGTCCCCGTGGTTACGTCGTTGTCGCTGCCCCTCTGGGCGCCTCGGTAGTCACCCTGCCAACTAGTGCTGTCAGAGTCCATGTAGGCGGAATTACTTATTACCAGTACGCCGATGCCTACTATCAGTGGCACCCGGCTACTCGAACTTATGTCGTAGTAGCACCACCTGCAGTGGCTGTAGCTCCAGCACCCGTAGCCGTTGTTCCAGCGCCTGCGCCGGCTGTCGCCGTTCCTGTTGCAACGGCAGCAGCTCCCGCTACTGTGCCTGCAACCCCGAACCCGGGCCCTGAGGGTTTCCAGCCCGGACAAGTGGTGGAAACCCTACCCAATGGCTACGCCGCTGAAATTATCAATGGCATCCAGTACTACCGCTATGGCGGCAATTACTTTATGCCGACCCAGCGCGATGGCCAGGAAGTCTACGTAGTCGTCAAGCTGTAAGCGCGGCTTCGCTTTCCAGCCCGTGAAAACGGGCAAACTGCCCCAGAGCCCGGTGGTAACTCGCCTCCAGCGAGACACCGGGTTTCTTGTCCCAGTGCAGGGCCTCTACCCGCAATACACCCGCATCCCGATCAGCCTTCAAATCCACCTGCCCCACGAATTGATCGCCGTATAAAATCGGCAGGCAAAAATAGCCATAGCGGCGCTTGGCCGCCGGTACATAGCACTCCAATTGATATTCAAAATCAAACAGCCGGCGCAGGCGTTTGCGCTGCAATATCACTGGGTCGAATGGGGATAACAGGCGCACTTTGCGCGATGGTCGTACCGGCCCCCAATCCAGATGCTCGGTGAGCATCAGCTCTTTCCCCCACTGAGTGAGTTCACCGGTTGCCAACATGCGCTTAATTGCCAGCTGGATAAGGGGTTTGTCGTCCCTGCGCAGGTAAGCAATTTCCTCCACTCGGCCAATCCCCTGGCACCCCAGAAAAGTTCGCACCAGATGGCTGCCGTACTCAATTTCCGAGGCGGCATTGGTCGAGATTCTTGCTGGCAGTATCCGCTCCGGGAGATCGAAGACTTTTTGAAAGCCCTCCCGGTGGCTGACCATCAGCTCACCTTCATGAAACAACTGCTCCAGGGCTTTCTTTTCATCGGACCACTCCCACCATCCACTCTTGGTGCGCACAAAATCACTGGCCCGCAGAGCGCCCTCCTCTCGCACACGATCAAGAACATAGCGACACAGCTTGGCATTCTTCTCAAACCAGTGGCGCTGACCGGCGCGGATACGATCCATACGCACCCGCGCATAGGGGTAGTGGGCCATTGGCAGGTAGGCAGCGGCGTGGGACCAGTACTCGAAAATTTCGCGGTGCTCTTCAGCTTCAGCCAGGTGTGACTCGCGGTAACGGGGCAGGCGATTGTAGAGCTGGTGGTGGTGGGCCCGGGTAATTCGCTGGATAGCATCCAACTGTAGGGCGCCAAGATGTTGCAACAACCCCGACAATCCTTCAGTCCAAGAGCTGTGGATAAATTGGCGTTGCAGCACCAGTGCGCGGATCTTTTGCTCGGATAACAAGAAGTGGCTCCCCTAGGCTCGGATATTCGACAGCCGCGAACCTAGCAGAAAGGCTTATTCGCCCTGGTAGTATTCTGGCGCCAGATTGTCGAAGCGAGTGTATTTGCCCACAAAGGCTGCGCGGCAGGTGCCGATCTCACCGTTACGCTGCTTGCCGATAATCAACTCGGCCATCCCTTTATCCGGGCTGTCCTCGTTGTAGTATTCATCGCGGTAGATAAACAGGATCACGTCAGCGTCCTGCTCGATCGCCCCGGATTCCCGCAGGTCCGAGTTCATCGGCCGTTTGTTGGGGCGCTGCTCTACTCCCCGGTTGAGCTGCGACAGGGCAATCACCGGGCACTCGTATTCTTTCGCCAGCGCCTTGAGAGAGCGGGAGATCTCGGAGATCTCCTGGGTGCGGCCCTCAGTAGACCCCTTCACCTGCATCAGCTGCAGGTAGTCCACCATAATCATGGCGGGCATACTCTTGGCCTCGGCGTCTTCGCGGCTTAACTTGGGGTTCTCGCGCATCAATTTGTTGATGTGATCGCGCACCGTGCGCTTGGTACGGGCGCGCACCTCGCTGGGACTCAGTGCCGGCGTATCGTCGATATACAGGGACTTGCCTTTCATCTTCTGCACGGCGCTGGATAGCTTGGGCCAATCCTCTTCCTGCAGCTTGCCGTTCCTGATGCGCCCCTGGTCGATACGACCAATAGAGGACAACATCCGCATCACCAGGCTGTCCGAGGGCATCTCCATACTGAAGACCAGAGTCGGGCTCTCCTGGCAGAGCATGGCGCTCTCGATAAAATTCAATGCCAGTGCGGTCTTACCCATGGAGGGACGTGCGGCGAGAATAACCAGTTCGCCCGGCTGCCAGCCGGAGGTGCGCTGGTCCAGTTCGCTCAGACCGGTGCTGATACCGGTGATATCACCCTCGGTCTTGAACAGCTCATCGATGCGCTCGACGGTCTTTTTCAGCAGGGTATCCACGCCGACAAAGCCGCCCTCTTTGGCGCGCCCCTCGGCAATTTCCGCCACGCGGCGCTCGGCCATCTGCAGCAGATCGGCGGAAGCGAGGCCACCGGGATTAAAACTGGTGCGGCTGATCTCACCGGCGGCGGCGATCAACTGGCGCAGCATGGAGCGCTCACGCACGATCTTGGCGTAGGCGACGATATTCGCTGCGGAGGGGGTATTTTCGGCCAATTCCGCCAGGTAGGCAGGGCCACCCACTTCACCGAGCAAGTCGCGGCTGGCGAGGCCTTCGGCGAGAGTAACGATATCCAGGGGCTGTTCGCCATTGCTCAGCTCGCCCATAACCGCAAAGATCTTGCGGTGGCTGGCACTGAAGAAGTCCTCTTCACTCAGCTGTTCGGCAACGGCATCAATACGGCCCGGGTCCAGCATCAGGCCGCCGAGCACAGACTGCTCCGCCTCTACCGAATGCGGCAGGGGTGAACTCTCTTCGCTGTGGATCTCTTCTTCAGGGGCGGCGTATTCGTCGATCATGGGACTTTACTGGATAGTAAAAACAAAACAGGCGCTGGACCCGATAGGGTGCAGCGCCCGATTGTAGCGCGGCTGGCGCCCGAAGCACCAACCGTTCGTCAACAAAACCTTACTCGGCTTCGATAACGACTTTAACTGCAGCAATTACGTCGGAGTGCAGCTGTACGTCTACGTCGTACTCGCCCACTTCGCGCAGCGCGCCTTCCGGCAGCTTAACTTCAGCTTTAGCTACTTCAACGCCACCAGCGGAGATCGCTTCAGCGATGTCGCGAGTGCCGATAGAACCGAACAGCTTGCCTTCGTCGCCAGCGTTAGCAGCGATGGTAACAACCAGATCGGCCAGCTTGGTAGCGCGGCTCTCAGCTTCAGCCAGCTTAGCGGCAGCAGCGGCTTCCAGTTCAGCGCGCTTAGCTTCGAACTCAGCAATGTTTGCGGCGGTAGCAGCAATTGCCTTACCAGTCGGCAGCAGGAAATTGCGGCCAAAACCGGCTTTAACATCAACGCGGTCACCCACGTTGCCCAGTTTGCCTACTTTATCGAGCAGAATAACTTCCATCTCGGTTTCCTCAATTTCTGTATTGTGCGGGCGCGCTTATTTGGAAGAGCGTCCGCGAATATCTATCCAGCTATCTACCAGGGCCAGGCCGCAGAGGAAGCCCGCCAGGGGCAGCCCTCCAATCACCAGCATGATGTACATCGCCACCAGGGGACCTACTCCCCAACCGCGACTGGCAACCAGCCAGTGGACCAGGGCAATACCAGCTACCACCATCGGGAACGCAATCACAGCTCCCCAAAATGCGTAGCCTGGGGTTACCAAGCTGACTACCCACAACAACATGCTTGTCGCTGATAGCCACAGGGGCAGGCGCAGCTGGTGGAACTCCTGGCGGAAACCGCCGGGGTTGTACAGCAGGGCCTGCCAGTAACGCCCCAGTACCAGAGCCAATGTGGCGCTCATCGCCGATATCAGGCCCAGGTAACCGGTAATTTGCAATTCACCCGAAAATATCTGCTTCAGTTCATCCATTGGAACAGTATTGGGCTGTTCCGCTGCATTCTCGACTGCCTGCAAGAACCCTTGCATCAGTCCTCCACTGAAGAGAGAGGTCAGCAATATGCCTGCTGCCGATGCCGCCGTTACAGCCACCAGGCCAGCGGCCCAGGAGCGACTGCTGCGCAATGCCATGGCGCCGCAAAAAACTGCAACAAAATGGCCTGCGGATATACCAGTCACCAGTGGTGGTACATGACCACTCATACCCATAACGACAATCGGCAACAGAGCCCAGGCCAAAACCATCAGGCCGTCACTGCTGCCTCGGCGCAAACTCACCAGAGCGAGAATTGCCGGGCTTATCAGCGGAATCCCCAACATGGTGAGGATTACCGCCCTGACGCGTCCGCGCATAATAAATTCAGCTACGGCGCGCATATCTAGATAGCTTCTCTATTAATGAGTCTAAGCAAACTGCGGCTTAGGCTTCGTGGCTGTCCGTGTACGGCAGCAGGGCCAGGTAGCGAGCGCGCTTGACCGCAGAGGCCAGCTGACGCTGATACTTGGCTTTGGTACCGGTAATACGGCTAGGAACAATTTTGCCAGTCTCGGAGATGTAGGCTTTCAGGGTATCGAGATCTTTGTAGTCGATACGCTTAACACCTTCAGCGGTGAAACGGCAGAACTTGCGACGACGGAAAAAACGTGCCATCTGATAATCCCCTTACTCTTCGCTTTCAGCGTTATCGGAAGAAGCTTCTGCAGCGTCGGAAGAAGCTTTCTCTTCTCCGGCGCGCTCGCGACGCTCGGTGCGCTCTGCACGGGCAGCTTTGCGCTCACGGCTTTCTTTTTCCGCTTTCATGATCGGGCTCTCTTCAGTGATCGCCTCGTCTTCACGAATTACCAGATTACGGATAACCGCATCGTTGTAACGGAAGTTGGTAGTCAGTTCCTCAAGGGCTTCTTCAGAACATTCTACGTTCATCAGAATGTAGTGAGCCTTGTGGATCTTGTTGATCGGGTAAGCCAGACGGCGACGGCCCCAGTCTTCCAGACGGTGAACCTGTCCACCGCTCTCCTTGATGGACGCAGTGTAGCGCTCCACCATGCCAGGTACCTGCTCGCTCTGGTCCGGGTGAACCAGGAATACAATTTCGTAATGACGCATTTTAGCTCCTTACGGGTTAATCAGCCTCTCGGACAGTCCGATGAGGCAAGGAGTACAACGGGCACGGATAAACCGGGCCCATTGCGGGCGGCGTATTCTAGGCAGTTGTGGGGTTGGTTGCAAGTTAACCAGTTGCATCAGGCCCTGTGCCTTCGCCCACCCGGTTGCAAGCTGATCAAAATGACTACCCTGCCACTCGCCTTGTCTCTGAGATTTGGCGGATTGGGACACAGCACTGCTCGGTCTGGTCATGGGTTTGGCAAGCTGGCTTCGCCTATGATGCCGGACTGTTAAAGGGAGAAGTACCATGCCCCAACAAACCCACCAATTAGAATTTGGCGCCTTCCAGGTACCAGTAACCACAGTACACAACGGCGAAGGCCCCCTGGTATTGGTACTTCCCGCGATGGGCGTACCGGCCAACCGCTACCGCCTGCTTCTGGAAGAGCTGCAAAAGCTCGGTTACAACACCGCCATCAGCGAATTGCCCGGCACCGGGGAGAGCCTGCCGCGCCCCCACCGAAATGCCGACTACGGTTACAACGATCTGGTGTTTTCGTTTATCCCACAGTTAATCCAACTGCTGGAACAGCAATTCCCTCAGGGGCCAGCACTGATTCTCGGCCACAGTATCGGCGGTCAAACCAGCACCCTGGCAGCCCGCGCCGGCCTCACTGGCAACGCCAAGGTTGTCAGCATCGCCTCCGGCCATGTGGACCATCGCAGCTGGAGTGGTCTGCACAAATACGCCATCCTGCTCTTCGCCTCAATTGCCAGTGTGACCTCAAGCCTGCTGGGTTATTTCCCCGGTGCGCGCATGGGATTCGGCTGGCGCGAAGCGCGCAGGCTAATGAAAGACTGGGCCCGATCCATATTTAGCGGCCGCTTTGCTCCAGAGGATCGCTTTGGGCAAATGGAAAAGACAAGCCAGCCCACCCTGCATATTGCGCTGGACGGCGACCCCTTCGCCCCTATTCAGGCCGCCCGTAAATTAGCGGCGATCGTCGGCGGCGAAACCCGGGAGATGAAACCCACTTATCCCAAGGGCAACCCTCACCTCAGCTGGATCAAGAATCCCGCCCCCGTAGTTGAGGCAGTACAGCAGTGGCTACACAAAGATCCCGCTCTCAACTGATTCCTTTTTTCTGTCTTTCCTGCATGGCCAAGAAAGCAATTCACAGCTTTCTTAGCCATGTATTAATAAAAACTGCCCGCTCCACCTCCCTCCCACATCGCAGCCAACAATCTTATTTGTCTTTCCGGTTTTCATGGTTCAGTTCCGATTGTGGCCAGTGAACCAATCTCTTGAGCGGTAAATTCACCACTCAAACGACATCGCTAAAGTAGGTTATCCCGATGAACAACAGCCCATTCAATACCTTCACCCAATTGCATCGTGCCGCAGCCCCATTGATCCTGCCAAATGCGTGGGATGCTGCCAGCGCTTTAATCTGCCAAAACACAGGCGCCCAAGCGGTAGGTACCAGCAGTGCCGCCGTCGCCTGGTCACTGAGTTATGCCGATGGCGGCGCGCTACCCGTTGAGGAACACTTGAACGCTATCGCACGGATTTCCCGGGTGACCTCATTACCTCTGAGTGTGGATATTGAAGATGGATATTCCCAAAACCCCAAACAGGTAGCTGAGCTGGCCTGTAAAATGGTGGAGCTGGGCGTAGTGGGTATCAATATTGAAGATGGTAACGGCACGCCCGAATCTCTCAGTGAAAAGCTCGGCGCTATTCGTAATGCACTGAACGGCCGCCCGCTTTTTATTAATGCCCGTAGCGATGTTTATCTCAATGCACTCGCAAGCGGTGATAAAGCGGTAAATATGTGCATAGAGAGGTTAGAGCTTTATAAGAGTTCCGGTGCTGACTGCGGCTTTGTGCCTGGGCTCTCTTCAGTTGAGGAGGCAAGGAGTTTGGCAGCGGGTATCGACCTGCCAATCAATATTATGCTGCTTCCGGGAATTGCTCCTATATCAGAGTTTTTTGCCGCAGGCATAAAGCGCTTTAGTACCGGGCCAGCTTTATTCCAATCTGTCTATGGCCATTTAAGCGAATCATTAAAACAGCTGGCAGCGGTTAAAAGTGACACTAATTTGTTTAGTAAGGCGTTGGACTACGGCACTATGAACTCTGCATTTACTTAAAGGATGTGGAAAGAAGTTTTATGTCCGAGTATTTCTATACCCGGCTTGTAAGGACTTGCAGTAACCCCGTGGATCAAAGTTTCGAAAGAACTAAATAAATCTCCGCTCACCAACCTAATATGGGAACACCGCAAGTTTAAATATTGAGCAATTCTCTAAATCTTAAATTGGGAAAAATTAGCTGTAGATATTTATACGACCCAACTGATGAGTTTAAAGAAACCATTACTCTATTAGGTAAGAGCCAGTTACCATTATTTATTTCGATTGCCAACCTGCCCACTTAGCAACATCTACCAGAACAACAAATGGTACTACTATCAGCCACCCACAAATACTTTTCATTCTCAGAAATATATTATTTTCCTAGTATCATTCTATGCCTCTGATATAAGTGCCATGACACTTTAACTTTTAGAGCAGTGTCAAATTGCTGCTTTTTATCTCAGCAAATATTAATAAGAAAGCCCTAAGGGGCTCCGAATAACTAAGCGATTCGAGAATCCAATTAACAATAAAAGTCATGGTAGATACTTTCATCACCATCCAGAGGTTATTTGGAAAGCTTTATAGAGGCCAGATTTGTTATAACCACTAGATTGCACGGCCAGTGAAGATCATCCCTAGCACGCGCAGAATAGATCAACTATTAGCCGTTGCGCTGACGCACGGCCTCAAACAAGCAAACACCTGTGGCAACAGAAACATTTAAGCTACTTACCTCTCCCGCCATAGGAATTTTGATCAGATGATCGCAATGTTCCCTAGTCAGACGCCGCAAGCCGCTGCCCTCGGCCCCCATGACTAGTGCCAAGGGGCCGGTTAATTGGCTTTGGTATACATCCTGTTTCGCCTCACCGGCTGCACCATAAATCCACACTCCCGCCTGCTGCAGCTGCTGTAACGCGCGAGCCAGGTTAGTCACGGTGACAAAGGGCAATACTTCGGCAGCGCCGCAGGCCACTTTGCGGGCTGTTGGCGTCAGCCCGGCAGATTTATCTTTCGGCGCAATCACCGCATGTACTCCGGCAGCCTCTGCCGAGCGCAGGCAGGCACCCAGGTTGTGGGGATCAGTCACTCCATCCAGCACTAATAAGAAAGGTGCTTCCCCGCGCTGATCCAGTTTTTTCAGCAGGTCGAACAGGAATTTCTCATCGTGGACTTTTGTTTTGCCAGAACAGATGGCAACGACACCCTGGTGATTAGCGCCATCCTCTACTTTCTCATCCAGCGCTCGCCGGTCGATAAAGCGCACGGCAATATCATTTTTTTCCGCCTGCTGGATTATTTTTTGCAGGCGCTGATCCTTGCGGCCACGCAGTAACAGAAGCTCCGATACATTCTGCGGAGAACCTTTTAGGAGGGCCTGCACCGCGTGCAGGCCATAGATAACTTCCTGACTCAATTTATTCCTCGATCACTTTTTCTTTTTACTGCTAGAAGAAATCTTTTTCTTCTTTTTTAGTTTACCCGAACGGGTTTTGGCGTTTTCAGCCTTTTGCGCGGCTTTACGGGCAGCCACTGCAGGCCGCTTTCCGCCCTTGCGTGTCGGGGTACGCTTTTTAATCTTGCGTTTGGGCTGGGCATCTTCGCCTTGCCTGCCTTCACCTCGCCTATTGAGCGGCTCTTTTTCCGGTTTTGCTACAGGGGCTTCAACACTGGCCTCCACTGGCACAGCCTCATCTGATCCCACCTTGCGCTTGCGGAAAGGCGAGGACTTGGCTGTGGTCTCGGTATGCTTGGCCCAGGGGTTAGCACTGGTATTGCTGGTTTTTTCTTTTTTATCGCGGCCCCGGCGCTCGCGTTCCAACTGATGTTCTACTGCCATTTCCATAGCGCGGGCACTCACCCGCGTACTCTCTTTCTTTTTCTTCGACTCACGCTTTGCGCGTGGGACCAGTTCATTCAAGGTGAAATCCACCTTGCGCTCTTCGAGATCCACCCGTGCAACCTGCACGGTGACAGAGTCACCCAAATGATAACGCTTGCCACTGCGCTCCCCGATAAGACGCTGGTGCGCCTGCTCAAAGCGGTAATAGTCTTTGGGTAGGGCGGTGACATGAATCAGCCCCTCCACGTAGAGATCATCCAACTCCACAAATAATCCAAAGCCGGTTACCGCACTGATAACACCGGAATAGGTTTCGCCCACATGATCCTGCAGGTATTCACATTTTAGCCAGCTGAGCACATCCCGGGTCGCATCATCGGCACGCCGCTCGGTCAGGGAACACTGCTCCCCAAGTTGCAACATGGCCGGCATGTCGTAGGGCAAAATCTGCTCGCGAGCTATCGGTTTGGCACCGGGCACAGAGTGAACTTTTTTTGCCACCGCAGCTTGGTTGGCGCTGCCGTTGCGTATCAACCAGCGCAGCGCTCGATGCAGGAGCAAATCCGGATAGCGGCGAATCGGGGAGGTGAAATGGGCATAGGCTGGGTAATCCAAACCGAAGTGTCCGCGATTCTCCGGCTGGTAAACCGCTTGGTTCATAGAGCGCAGCAGCATCACCTGAATAATATGCGCATCTGCACGGCCCTCGATCTGCTCCATCAGGTCCTGGAAGTCTTTGGGCTGGGGCTCACCACCACCGGGAAGGCGCAATCCCAATTCACCCAGGTATTCGCGCAAATTACTGAGTTTTTCCTCTTTGGGCGCATCGTGTACCCGGTAGAGTGCGGGCAGTTCCGATAGCTCCATCAGACTCGCCGCGCAGACATTGGCCGCGAGCATACACTCTTCGATCAGCTTGTGAGCATCGTTGCGCACCACCGGGATAATCCGCTCAATTTTTCGCTGGGCGTCAAATATTATCCTCGTCTCAGTCGTTTCAAAATCAATGGCCCCACGGCGCTCCCGCGCTCCTCGCAATGCCAGGTAGAGATCGTGCAGGTTATCCAAGTGTGGAATCAGGGTCGCAAATTGCTTGCGGGCACCACTGTCGCGGTTATCCCGCTCATCGAGTATTTGCCCTACCTGGGTATAAGTCAGGCGCGCGTGGCTGCGCATAACCGCCTCAAAGAAACGATAATCCTGAATTTCACCGCTTCGGTTGATGTGCATTTCGCACACCATACACAACCGATCGACATCGGGGTTCAGGGAGCAAAGGCCGTTGGACAATTTCTCCGGCAGCATGGGTACAACGAAATCCGGAAAATAAACCGAGTTTCCACGGCCGTGCGCTTCCTCATCCAACGCACTACCCGGACGTACATAGTGGGAAACATCGGCAATGGCTACCAGCAATTTCCAATTGCCATCGAGTAAAAGTTCGCAATAGACCGCATCATCAAAATCCCGCGCGTCTTCACCATCAATAGTAATCAGCGGCAGCTGGCGCAGATCCACCCGGGATTTTTTGTGATCCTCAAGCACTTCATCGGCGATTTCATTGACCTCCGCCGTCAGTGCACTGGGCCAGGTGTGGGGAATTCCGTAATTGCGAATCGCAACGTCAATCTCCATACCCGGGGCAAGGTGGTCACCGAGAACTTCGCTAACCTCACCTTGCGGCACTTTATCCCGGCCCGGTTGGGTAACAATTTTTACTACGACATACTGGCCGTGATTGGCTCCGGCGGTATCCTCAGAGGCCACCATAATATCCAGGTTAATACGAGGATTGTCCGGGCGCACAAAACAAATACCGTTTTCCCGGTACAGGCGCCCAGCCAGCTGGTCGGTATTGTGCTTGATCACCCGAACAACAGCGCCCTCGCGTTTACCGCGAAAACCTCCGGGCGTTTCCCGCACTAATACTTCGTCACCATCAAAGACTTTGCGCATCTGTCGGTGGGATAAAAAAAGATCGGTGCCGCCATCGCTGGGGATAACAAAACCAAAACCGTCCCGGTGCCCCATAACCCGGCCGCGTATCAGGCTCATTTTATCCAGAACACCAAAATCACCGGCGCGGTTGCTGGCAATCTGCCCATCCCGGGACATGGCGATCAAGCGGCGGCGCACCCCTTCGCGGCGATCCTCATCGGTTATTTCCAGTAAATCGGCCACCGCTTCCCAGGGCACAGGTTCCGCCTGCTTCTCAAGGACTTGTAACAAGTACTCCCGACTGGGCACGGGCTTTTCATATTTCTCCGCCTCGCGCTGGGCATGAGGGTCAACATTGAAGGGGTCTGAGGTATTTTTTTGAGTCAAAACAGCATCCGTTGTTGGGCAGTTGCCAGGGTTGGCAACCTCCGGAGATTATCCGGCCATAAAGAAAGGCGGCGCCGATGGTGGATTCCTGGTCAATAATTCGCCGCTATTGCACGCATTATAAGCGATTTCGCCGATTTTCCCGACCCAAGAAAGAAATGTTGAAAAAAGCGCAACGCAGCCGTTGACACAGGGGGGGCAGATCTCTATAGTTCGCGTCCTCAACGGAGCACACGTTGAATTGCCCAGGTGGCGGAATTGGTAGACGCGCTAGCTTCAGGTGCTAGTGACCTTACGGTCGTGGAGGTTCAAGTCCTCTCCTGGGCACCAATTCCAAAAAGGCTGACTCGCAAGAGTCGGCCTTTTTTGTTTGTGGATTTTACAGTTGCCAAGATCACTCCGCTTCTTTTCGATTACTTCAAAAGATAAAACACCCGATGTAAAAAAGCCGGCCCCGTGGGCCGGCTTTTTCTAAATAAAGTTAAACTCAATTAACCTTATTACATGCCCGCATTGCCCGAAAGCCCTATGTGATCAGATTGATCTGCTGTTGAGTCTGAAGCTCCTTCATCTAGCACCGCATCAAAATCAGAGTTCGCTTCAGGTACACCCTCTACTGCTGCCGCCGCCGGTTGCAGCTCCCCAGATTTCAATCGCATCTCCGGGGAATTTACCGCATCCACGCCACTCGTATATGGGTTAACAGCACTGAAAATTGCAGGATCTAATTGCGTGAAGTCCTCCACACTATTTTGCACCGCAGACCTGAGGCCTTGAGCCGCTTGGGCGCCAGCGATAGATTGGAGTTCATCACCCTTACTCGTAAAGCTAGGCACCTGGCTTATAAATTCCGGTTCGTAATAAGAAATAGAAACGATTTCAACGTTCTGAGTTGCATCCATACGCAGAGGTATCAACTCACTACCAATCACACTCCAAAGTTCTGTATCCGTTCCCAGAGTGACATTGGCTGCCGTAATATGTG
Organism: Microbulbifer maximicatervae (SeqCode); assembly: GCF_052468155.1. Lineage (NCBI taxonomy): Bacteria > Pseudomonadati > Pseudomonadota > Gammaproteobacteria > Cellvibrionales > Microbulbiferaceae > Microbulbifer > Microbulbifer maximicatervae (SeqCode). Next base: position 1,592,918 of record NZ_CP174335.1, on the reverse strand, counting down.
TATCTCCGTAGGTTTCAGCAGTAAGTGCCCCAAAGCCTAAGCTCGCCAGCTGTACGTTACCTCGCCCAGCATCGATTTCATCAATTACCAGGTCCTCTTGAGCCAGTACAGTTATATCAACATCAGGACCAGAGGTCGCTATCCCAAGAACACCAACATCAGATTCAATATCTACATCTCCAGCAACGGTAAGCTCTGCACGATTTGCTTTCAGCACACCTCCGATAGTGCCGCTCGAACTGCTCACCACACTAATATCTCCAGTGCCATCGTAGCCCAATCGTATGCCACTAGAATGGAAAGATAATCCCGCCCCGTCACTATTAAATGGACCAGAGTAATCGCCACCATCGACAAAATCAAAACTCAAGTCTGTTTCCAGAGATAAATTACTCGCGGTGTTATCAAGCAGCTCAAATTCAGAGAAATCGTAATTACCTACACTATTTCCTGTAGAGAAAATCTGCCAAACATCGTCCGACATATTGTACTGGAAGGAATCGTTTCCAGAGCCACCGGAAAGTGCAACAGCACGATCTCCCGCAGTATCCACCTGTAAATAGTCGTCACCGTCACCTAGCGAAATACTATCGATAGTAGTGCCAGAAAGCGTTACTGCATCGTCGCCTTCTCCACTGTCTATACCGTTAAGCTGCCCCCCAGACAAATTGAAGATATCCACTCCAGTACCAGCATAAATAAATTCTATACCGCTAAATGAAAGTGACTTCTCGCTTGTCGACACACTATTTTGCGAGGCCGTTATATCCCAGTTTGCATCCACATTAGCGCCATAAAGCGAATCTTCAGCACTACCAGCAGATAAACTCTCCAAACCAGCAAAGGTTACCCCGCCTACAGTCATCGTATCCAAGCTGCTAAATACGTACTCACTAGCAACATCTTGGCCAACATAAACACCGGCGCCCTCAACAAGTTCTAGATTATCAAACTCGACAGAAATACTATTAACCGTAGCCACAGCGCCGCCGCTTACTAGCGAATTATCATTGACGCTAGAAGTCCAGGTTGCTCCATCCGCGATTACCGTGTCATCTCCAGTCCCGGCATCAAGTATTTCCAGGCCTGTAAAATTGATACCTGCAACGCTGATATCCCCCTCAGAAGAGAGGGTAAATTGATCATTACCTGAAGTACCAATTAACTTATCCGCACCATCATAACTTGTAACTAAATTAATTCCGGTAAAAGAAATACCCGCTGACTCAAGCCCATTATCAGTTAGCTCAAAAGTGTCATCAGCCCCAGTACCAAGTAATTGAGCATTATTAGTTGCAACTGCATCTATACCACTAAACTCAACATCGTTAACTGTGACTTCGCCATTCACACCGCTGAGTTGCCAACTAGTTGCATCACTTGAAATTTGGTCGCCAACACTTGTGCCAGCAGCTACTTGGGAAACCGAGCTGAAAGTAATTCCGCGAACCTTCAGTTCTTGCCCTAACTTACTTAGCTCAAATACATCCGACTGGTCATAGGTTGCTGCATCAACAATTGCGTTGTCAGCATCCACCATTTCAATGCCGCTGAAGTCGATACCCGTGATAGCGATATCGCCCTGATTTTGACCTAAGGTCCAACTCTCACTACTAATACTTTCTGTGCCAATAATCGAGTCTGAGGTTCCCGATGCTGCAATGCTAAACAGCGCAGAAAACTCCATATTGTCGACTGTAACCAAAGCAGCGCCACCCTCACTACTAATAGTGAAGTCGTCACTATTACTGCTGCTCAGGCTGCCGTCGCCACCGCTCAGGGCTTCGGCGCCGGTGATGGTGACGCCGTTGTGCACCACTTGGTTGTCGGTGGCGGTCAGGCTCCAGCCGTAGTTGGCGCCGCCGCTGACACTGTCGGCACTGCCGCTGGCGGCGATGCTGCTGAGGTCGGCGAAGACCATGCTGTCGACGGTCACTTCGTCGGCGTCATCATTAAAGCTGTAGCTGTCGGTTTCACTGCTGCTCAGGCTGCCGTCGCCACCGCTCAGGGCTTCGGCGCCGGTGATGGTGACGCCGTTGTGCACCACTTGGTTGTCGGTGGCAGTCAGGCTCCAGCCGTAGTTGGCGCCGCCGCTGACACTGTCGGCACTGCCGCTGGCGGCGATGCTGCTGAGGTCGGCGAAGACCATGCTGTCGACGGTCACTTCGTCGGCGTCATCATTAAAGCTGTAGCTGTCGGTTTCGCTGCTGCTCAGGCTGCCGTCGCCACCGCTCAGGGCTTCGGCGCCGGTGATGGTGACGCCGTTGTGCACCACTTGGTTGTCGGTGGCGGTCAGGCTCCAGCCGTAGTTGGCGCCGCCGCTGACACTGTCGGCACTGCCGCTGGCGGCGATGCTGCTGAGGTCGGCGAAGACCATGCTGTCGACGGTCACTTCGTCGGCGTCATCATTAAAGCTGTAGCTGTCGGTTTCACTGCTGCTCAGGCTGCCGTCGCCACCGCTCAGGGCTTCGGCGCCGGTGATGGTGACGCCGTTGTGCACCACTTGGTTGTCGGTGGCGGTCAGGCTCCAGCCGTAGTTGGCGCCGCCGCTGACACTGTCGGCACTGCCGCTGGCGGCGATGCTGCTGAGGCCGGCGAAGACCATGCTGTCGACGGTCACTTCGTCGGCGTCATCATTAAAGCTGTAGCTGTCGGTTTCACTGCTGCTCAGGCTGCCGTCGCCACCGCTCAGGGCTTCGGCGCCGGTGATGGTGACGCCGTTGTGCACCACTTGGTTGTCGGTGGCGGTCAGGCTCCAGCCGTAGTTGGCGCCGCCGCTGACACTGTCGGCACTGCCGCTGGCGGCGATGCTGCTGAGGTCGGCGAAGACCATGCTGTCGACGGTCACTTCGTCGGCGTCATCATTAAAGCTGTAGCTGTCGGTTTCACTGCTGCTCAGGCTGCCGTCGCCACCGCTCAGGGCTTCGGCGCCGGTGATGGTGACGCCGTTGTGCACCACTTGGTTGTCGGTGGCAGTCAGGCTCCAGCCGTAGTTGGCGCCGCCGCTGACACTGTCGGCACTGCCGCTGGCGGCGATGCTGCTGAGGTCGGCGAAGACCATGCTGTCGACGGTCACTTCGTCGGCGTCATCATTAAAGCTGTAGCTGTCGGTTTCGCTGCTGCTCAGGCTGCCGTCGCCACCGCTCAGGGCTTCGGCGCCGGTGATGGTGACGCCGTTGTGCACCACTTGGTTGTCGGTGGCGGTCAGGCTCCAGCCGTAGTTGGCGCCGCCGCTGACACTGTCGGCACTGCCGCTGGCGGCGATGCTGCTGAGGTCGGCGAAGACCATGCTGTCGACGGTCACTTCGTCGGCGTCATCATTAAAGCTGTAGCTGTCGGTTTCACTGCTGCTCAGGCTGCCGTCGCCACCGCTCAGGGCTTCGGCGCCGGTGATGGTGACGCCGTTGTGCACCACTTGGTTGTCGGTGGCAGTCAGGCTCCAGCCGTAGTTGGCGCCGCCGCTGACACTGTCGGCACTGCCGCTGGCGGCGATGCTGCTGAGGTCGGCGAAGACCATGCTGTCGACGGTCACTTCGTCGGCGTCATCATTAAAGCTGTAGCTGTCGGTTTCACTGCTGCTCAGGCTGCCGTCGCCACCGCTCAGGGCTTCGGCGCCGGTGATGGTGACGCCGTTGTGCACCACTTGGTTGTCGGTGGCGGTCAGGCTCCAGCCGTAGTTGGCGCCGCCGCTGACACTGTCGGCACTGCCGCTGGCGGCGATGCTGCTGAGGTCGGCGAAGACCATGCTGTCGACGGTCACTTCGTCGGCGTCATCATTAAAGCTGTAGCTGTCGGTTTCACTGCTGCTCAGGCTGCCGTCGCCACCGCTCAGGGCTTCGGCGCCGGTGATGGTGACGCCGTTGTGCACCACTTGGTTGTCGGTGGCGGTCAGGCTCCAGCCGTAGTTGGCGCCGCCGCTGACACTGTCGGCACTGCCGCTGGCGGCGATGCTGCTGAGGTCGGCGAAGACCATGCTGTCGACGGTCACTTCGTCGGCGTCATCATTAAAGCTGTAGCTGTCGGTTTCGCTGCTGCTCAGGCTGCCGTCGCCACCGCTCAGGGCTTCGGCGCCGGTGATGGTGACGCCGTTGTGCACCACTTGGTTGTCGGTGGCGGTCAGGCTCCAGCCGTAGTTGGCGCCGCCGCTGACACTGTCGGCACTGCCGCTGGCGGCGATGCTGCTGAGGTCGGCGAAGACCATGCTGTCGACGGTCACTTCGTCGGCGTCATCATTAAAGCTGTAGCTGTCGGTTTCGCTGCTGCTCAGGCTGCCGTCGCCACCGCTCAGGGCTTCGGCGCCGGTGATGGTGACGCCGTTGTGCACCACTTGGTTGTCGGTGGCGGTCAGGCTCCAGCCGTAGTTGGCGCCGCCGCTGACACTGTCGGCACTGCCGCTGGCGGCGATGCTGCTGAGGCCGGCGAAGACCATGCTGTCGACGGTCACTTCGTCGGCGTCATCATTAAAGCTGTAGCTGTCGGTTTCGCTGCTGCTCAGGCTGCCGTCGCCACCGCTCAGGGCTTCGGCGCCGGTGATGGTGACGCCGTTGTGCACCACTTGGTTGTCGGTGGCGGTCAGGCTCCAGCCGTAGTTGGCGCCGCCGCTGACACTGTCGGCACTGCCGCTGGCGGCGATGCTGCTGAGGTCGGCGAAGACCATGCTGTCGACGGTCACTTCGTCGGCGTCATCATTAAAGCTGTAGCTGTCGGTTTCGCTGCTGCTCAGGCTGCCGTCGCCACCGCTCAGGGCTTCGGCGCCGGTGATGGTGACGCCGTTGTGCACCACTTGGTTGTCGGTGGCGGTCAGGCTCCAGCCGTAGTTGGCGCCGCCGCTGACACTGTCGGCACTGCCGCTGGCGGCGATGCTGCTGAGGTCGGCGAAGACCATGCTGTCGACGGTCACTTCGTCGGCGTCATCATTAAAGCTGTAGCTGTCGGTTTCACTGCTGCTCAGGCTGCCGTCGCCACCGCTCAGGGCTTCGGCGCCGGTGATGGTGACGCCGTTGTGCACCACTTGGTTGTCGGTGGCAGTCAGGCTCCAGCCGTAGTTGGCGCCGCCGCTGACACTGTCGGCACTGCCGCTGGCGGCGATGCTGCTGAGGTCGGCGAAGACCATGCTGTCGACGGTCACTTCGTCGGCGTCATCATTAAAGCTGTAGCTGTCGGTTTCACTGCTGCTCAGGCTGCCGTCGCCACCGCTCAGGGCTTCGGCGCCGGTGATGGTGACGCCGTTGTGCACCACTTGGTTGTCGGTGGCAGTCAGGCTCCAGCCGTAGTTGGCGCCGCCGCTGACACTGTCGGCACTGCCGCTGGCGGCGATGCTGCTGAGGTCGGCGAAGACCATGCTGTCGACGGTCACTTCGTCGGCGTCATCATTAAAGCTGTAGCTGTCGGTTTCACTGCTGCTCAGGCTGCCGTCGCCACCGCTCAGGGCTTCGGCGCCGGTGATGGTGACGCCGTTGTGCACCACTTGGTTGTCGGTGGCGGTCAGGCTCCAGCCGTAGTTGGCGCCGCCGCTGACACTGTCGGCACTGCCGCTGGCGGCGATGCTGCTGAGGCCGGCGAAGACCATGCTGTCGACGGTCACTTCGTCGGCGTCATCATTAAAGCTGTAGCTGTCGGTTTCGCTGCTGCTCAGGCTGCCGTCGCCACCGCTCAGGGCTTCGGCGCCGGTGATGGTGACGCCGTTGTGCACCACTTGGTTGTCGGTGGCGGTCAGGCTCCAGCCGTAGTTGGCGCCGCCGCTGACACTGTCGGCACTGCCGCTGGCGGCGATGCTGCTGAGGTCGGCGAAGACCATGCTGTCGACGGTCACTTCGTCGGCGTCATCATTAAAGCTGTAGCTGTCGGTTTCGCTGCTGCTCAGGCTGCCGTCGCCACCGCTCAGGGCTTCGGCGCCGGTGATGGTGACGCCGTTGTGCACCACTTGGTTGTCGGTGGCAGTCAGGCTCCAGCCGTAGTTGGCGCCGCCGCTGACACTGTCGGCACTGCCGCTGGCGGCGATGCTGCTGAGGTCGGCGAAGACCATGCTGTCGACGGTCACTTCGTCGGCGTCATCATTAAAGCTGTAGCTGTCGGTTTCGCTGCTGCTCAGGCTGCCGTCGCCACCGCTCAGGGCTTCGGCGCCGGTGATGGTGACGCCGTTGTGCACCACTTGGTTGTCGGTGGCGGTCAGGCTCCAGCCGTAGTTGGCGCCGCCGCTGACACTGTCGGCACTGCCGCTGGCGGCGATGCTGCTGAGGTCGGCGAAGACCATGCTGTCGACGGTCACTTCGTCGGCGTCATCATTAAAGCTGTAGCTGTCGGTTTCACTGCTGCTCAGGCTGCCGTCGCCACCGCTCAGGGCTTCGGCGCCGGTGATGGTGACGCCGTTGTGCACCACTTGGTTGTCGGTGGCGGTCAGGCTCCAGCCGTAGTTGGCGCCGCCGCTGACACTGTCGGCACTGCCGCTGGCGGCGATGCTGCTGAGGCCGGCGAAGACCATGCTGTCGACGGTCACTTCGTCGGCGTCATCATTAAAGCTGTAGCTGTCGGTTTCGCTGCTGCTCAGGCTGCCGTCGCCACCGCTCAGGGCTTCGGCGCCGGTGATGGTGACGCCGTTGTGCACCACTTGGTTGTCGGTGGCGGTCAGGCTCCAGCCGTAGTTGGCGCCGCCGCTGACACTGTCGGCACTGCCGCTGGCGGCGATGCTGCTGAGGTCGGCGAAGACCATGCTGTCGACGGTCACTTCGTCGGCGTCATCATTAAAGCTGTAGCTGTCGGTTTCACTGCTGCTCAGGCTGCCGTCGCCACCGCTCAGGGCTTCGGCGCCGGTGATGGTGACGCCGTTGTGCACCACTTGGTTGTCGGTGGCAGTCAGGCTCCAGCCGTAGTTGGCGCCGCCGCTGACACTGTCGGCACTGCCGCTGGCGGCGATGCTGCTGAGGTCGGCGAAGACCATGCTGTCGACGGTCACTTCGTCGGCGTCATCATTAAAGCTGTAGCTGTCGGTTTCGCTGCTGCTCAGGCTGCCGTCGCCACCGCTCAGGGCTTCGGCGCCGGTGATGGTGACGCCGTTGTGCACCACTTGGTTGTCGGTGGCGGTCAGGCTCCAGCCGTAGTTGGCGCCGCCGCTGACACTGTCGGCACTGCCGCTGGCGGCGATGCTGCTGAGGCCGGCGAAGACCATGCTGTCGACGGTCACTTCGTCGGCGTCATCATTAAAGCTGTAGCTGTCGGTTTCGCTGCTGCTCAGGCTGCCGTCGCCACCGCTCAGGGCTTCGGCGCCGGTGATGGTGACGCCGTTGTGCACCACTTGGTTGTCGGTGGCGGTCAGGCTCCAGCCGTAGTTGGCGCCGCCGCTGACACTGTCGGCACTGCCGCTGGCGGCGATGCTGCTGAGGTCGGCGAAGACCATGCTGTCGACGGTCACTTCGTCGGCGTCATCATTAAAGCTGTAGCTGTCGGTTTCGCTGCTGCTCAGGCTGCCGTCGCCACCGCTCAGGGCTTCGGCGCCGGTGATGGTGACGCCGTTGTGCACCACTTGGTTGTCGGTGGCGGTCAGGCTCCAGCCGTAGTTGGCGCCGCCGCTGACACTGTCGGCACTGCCGCTGGCGGCGATGCTGCTGAGGTCGGCGAAGACCATGCTGTCGACGGTCACTTCGTCGGCGTCATCATTAAAGCTGTAGCTGTCGGTTTCGCTGCTGCTCAGGCTGCCGTCGCCACCGCTCAGGGCTTCGGCGCCGGTGATGGTGACGCCGTTGTGCACCACTTGGTTGTCGGTGGCGGTCAGGCTCCAGCCGTAGTTGGCGCCGCCGCTGACACTGTCGGCACTGCCGCTGGCGGCGATGCTGCTGAGGTCGGCGAAGACCATGCTGTCGACGGTCACTTCGTCGGCGTCATCATTAAAGCTGTAGCTGTCGGTTTCACTGCTGCTCAGGCTGCCGTCGCCACCGCTCAGGGCTTCGGCGCCGGTGATGGTGACGCCGTTGTGCACCACTTGGTTGTCGGTGGCGGTCAGGCTCCAGCCGTAGTTGGCGCCGCCGCTGACACTGTCGGCACTGCCGCTGGCGGCGATGCTGCTGAGGCCGGCGAAGACCATGCTGTCGACGGTCACTTCGTCGGCGTCATCATTAAAGCTGTAGCTGTCGGTTTCACTGCTGCTCAGGCTGCCGTCGCCACCGCTCAGGGCTTCGGCGCCGGTGATGGTGACGCCGTTGTGCACCACTTGGTTGTCGGTGGCGGTCAGGCTCCAGCCGTAGTTGGCGCCGCCGCTGACACTGTCGGCACTGCCGCTGGCGGCGATGCTGCTGAGGCCGGCGAAGACCATGCTGTCGACGGTCACTTCGTCGGCGTCATCATTAAAGCTGTAGCTGTCGGTTTCGCTGCTGCTCAGGCTGCCGTCGCCACCGCTCAGGGCTTCGGCGCCGGTGATGGTGACGCCGTTGTGCACCACTTGGTTGTCGGTGGCGGTCAGGCTCCAGCCGTAGTTGGCGCCGCCGCTGACACTGTCGGCACTGCCGCTGGCGGCGATGCTGCTGAGGTCGGCGAAGACCATGCTGTCGACGGTCACTTCGTCGGCGTCATCATTAAAGCTGTAGCTGTCGGTTTCACTGCTGCTCAGGCTGCCGTCGCCACCGCTCAGGGCTTCGGCGCCGGTGATGGTGACGCCGTTGTGCACCACTTGGTTGTCGGTGGCAGTCAGGCTCCAGCCGTAGTTGGCGCCGCCGCTGACACTGTCGGCACTGCCGCTGGCGGCGATGCTGCTGAGGTCGGCGAAGACCATGCTGTCGACGGTCACTTCGTCGGCGTCATCATTAAAGCTGTAGCTGTCGGTTTCGCTGCTGCTCAGGCTGCCGTCGCCACCGCTCAGGGCTTCGGCGCCGGTGATGGTGACGCCGTTGTGCACCACTTGGTTGTCGGTGGCGGTCAGGCTCCAGCCGTAGTTGGCGCCGCCGCTGACACTGTCGGCACTGCCGCTGGCGGCGATGCTGCTGAGGTCGGCGAAGACCATGCTGTCGACGGTCACTTCGTCGGCGTCATCATTAAAGCTGTAGCTGTCGGTTTCACTGCTGCTCAGGCTGCCGTCGCCACCGCTCAGGGCTTCGGCGCCGGTGATGGTGACGCCGTTGTGCACCACTTGGTTGTCGGTGGCGGTCAGGCTCCAGCCGTAGTTGGCGCCGCCGCTGACACTGTCGGCACTGCCGCTGGCGGCGATGCTGCTGAGGCCGGCGAAGACCATGCTGTCGACGGTCACTTCGTCGGCGTCATCATTAAAGCTGTAGCTGTCGGTTTCGCTGCTGCTCAGGCTGCCGTCGCCACCGCTCAGGGCTTCGGCGCCGGTGATGGTGACGCCGTTGTGCACCACTTGGTTGTCGGTGGCGGTCAGGCTCCAGCCGTAGTTGGCGCCGCCGCTGACACTGTCGGCACTGCCGCTGGCGGCGATGCTGCTGAGGTCGGCGAAGACCATGCTGTCGACGGTCACTTCGTCGGCGTCATCATTAAAGCTGTAGCTGTCGGTTTCACTGCTGCTCAGGCTGCCGTCGCCACCGCTCAGGGCTTCGGCGCCGGTGATGGTGACGCCGTTGTGCACCACTTGGTTGTCGGTGGCAGTCAGGCTCCAGCCGTAGTTGGCGCCGCCGCTGACACTGTCGGCACTGCCGCTGGCGGCGATGCTGCTGAGGTCGGCGAAGACCATGCTGTCGACGGTCACTTCGTCGGCGTCATCATTAAAGCTGTAGCTGTCGGTTTCGCTGCTGCTCAGGCTGCCGTCGCCACCGCTCAGGGCTTCGGCGCCGGTGATGGTGACGCCGTTGTGCACCACTTGGTTGTCGGTGGCGGTCAGGCTCCAGCCGTAGTTGGCGCCGCCGCTGACACTGTCGGCACTGCCGCTGGCGGCGATGCTGCTGAGGTCGGCGAAGACCATGCTGTCGACGGTCACTTCGTCGGCGTCATCATTAAAGCTGTAGCTGTCGGTTTCACTGCTGCTCAGGCTGCCGTCGCCACCGCTCAGGGCTTCGGCGCCGGTGATGGTGACGCCGTTGTGCACCACTTGGTTGTCGGTGGCGGTCAGGCTCCAGCCGTAGTTGGCGCCGCCGCTGACACTGTCGGCACTGCCGCTGGCGGCGATGCTGCTGAGGTCGGCGAAGACCATGCTGTCGACGGTCACTTCGTCGGCGTCATCATTAAAGCTGTAGCTGTCGGTTTCGCTGCTGCTCAGGCTGCCGTCGCCACCGCTCAGGGCTTCGGCGCCGGTGATGGTGACGCCGTTGTGCACCACTTGGTTGTCGGTGGCGGTCAGGCTCCAGCCGTAGTTGGCGCCGCCGCTGACACTGTCGGCACTGCCGCTGGCGGCGATGCTGCTGAGGTCGGCGAAGACCATGCTGTCGACGGTCACTTCGTCGGCGTCATCATTAAAGATGTAGTGGTCATCATAGATACTGCTGAGGGCACCATTGCCGCCACTCACAGTGCCGGCATCAGCAATAGTAATTCCAGCATGGACCACCTGATTATCACTACTTGCCAGCGCCCAGCCATAACCATCTAAGCCTATTACTCCAGCATCGTCAGCAATTAGAAGGGTTACACCTTCAAAATTTATCTCGTAATTGGTTGCTGCATTTTCTGCTGTAACAATCCAATCCTCACCTGTATAGCCTGTAACACTATTTGCAAACCCATTAGTTATTACATTTTCCACACTCGTGAAGTTGTATTCATATCCATTGCTCAGATCACCATCGGTATCTGATGCGATATGACCACTCCCAAGAACATGAAAGTCACCTGACTGATCTGCTCCAATCGACAGGTAGCTCGCAGCGATGTCACTTAAATTAAGGAATAGAATGCCATTAATTTCACCGTCGTCTATATAAGCTTCATCGACTTCGAGCGTATCTGCTCCGCCAAGCGCATCAACAGTTTCCAGGTTGCTAAAGACAAGGCTGCCACCAACTTCTAGATCACCGCTATCAGTAAGAACAAACTCATCTACTCCATCGGTGCCCAGTAGGATATCGGTATCTGAACCATCCCCTTTGCTATTAGCATCAATAGTGCGATTAAAGCCGGTAAATGCAATCTCATTCGCAGTGATTTCACTGTCACTCATCAGAGCAAAGGTATCACTCTCCTCAGAACCAACGATTACCCCTGTTGTGCTATCAGTAAACGCCACACTGTCCATATTCTGGAAAGTGATGCCGGTATTAATTAGTTCTTTGGCAGTACCGGTGAGATCTACTTGTGTTGCGGTAATCAGGGTATCCGCATCACTGGCATCCGACTCGATACCCGCGTCGATGGTGCTGTTAAAGCCCGTAAAGCTAATCTCGTTTGCGGTAATTTCCGAGCTGCTGACGATCTCGAAAGTATCACTGTTACTGGAGCCCGCAATTATGCCGGTTGTGGCATCGCTAAACGCCACACTGTCCATATTTTGGAAAGTGATGCCGGTATTAATTAGCTCTTTGGCAGTACCGGTGAGATCTACTTGTGTTGCGGTAATCAGGGTATCCGCATCACTGGCATCGGACTCGACGCCCGCGTCGATGGTGCTGTTAAAGCCCGTAAAGCTAATCTCGTTTGCAGTGATTTCCGAGCTGCTGACGATCTCGAAAGTATCACTGTTACTGGAGCCCGCAATAATGCCGGTTGTGGCATCACTAAACGCCACACTGTCCATATTCTGGAAAGTGATGCCGGTATTAATTAGCTCTTTGGCAGTACCGGTGAGATCTACTTGTGTTGCGGTAATCAGGGTATCCGCATCACTGGCATCGGACTCGACGCCCGCGTCGATGGTGCTGTTAAAGCCCGTAAAGCTAATCTCGTTTGCAGTGATTTCCGAGCTACTGACGATCTCGAAAATATCACTGTTACTGGAGCCCGCAATTATGCCGGTTGTGGCATCGCTAAACGCCACACTGTCCATATTTTGGAAAGTGATGCCGGTATTAATTAGCTCTTTGGCAGTACCGGTGAGATCTACTTGTGTTGCGGTAATCAGGGTATCCGCATCACTGGCATCGGACTCGACGCCCGCGTCGATGGTGCTGTTAAAGCCCGTAAAGCTAATCTCGTTTGCAGTGATTTCCGAGCTGCTGACGATCTCGAAAGTATCACTGTTACTGGAGCCCGCAATAATGCCGGTTGTGGCATCACTAAACGCCACACTGTCCATATTCTGGAAAGTGATGCCGGTATTAATTAGTTCTTTGGCAGTACCGGTGAGATCTACTTGTGTTGCGGTAATCAGGGTATCCGCATCACTGGCATCCGACTCGACGCCCGCGTCGATGGTGCTGTTAAAGCCCGTAAAGCTAATCTCGTTTGCGGTAATTTCCGAGCTACTGACGATCTCGAAAGTATCACTGTTACTGGAGCCCGCAATAATGCCGGTTGTGGCATCACTAAACGCCACACTGTCCATATTCTGGAAAGTGATGCCGGTATTAATTAGTTCTTTGGCAGTACCGGTGAGATCTACTTGTGTTGCGGTAATCAGGGTATCCGCATCACTGGCATCCGACTCGATACCCGCGTCGATGGTGCTGTTAAAGCCCGTAAAGCTAATCTCGTTTGCGGTAATTTCCGAGCTGCTGACGATCTCGAAAGTATCACTGTTACTGGAGCCCGCAATTATGCCGGTTGTGGCATCGCTAAACGCCACACTGTCCATATTTTGGAAAGTGATGCCGGTATTAATTAGCTCTTTGGCAGTACCGGTGAGATCTACTTGTGTTGCGGTAATCAGGGTATCCGCATCACTGGCATCGGACTCGACGCCCGCGTCGATGGTGCTGTTAAAGCCCGTAAAGCTAATCTCGTTTGCAGTGATTTCCGAGCTGCTGACGATCTCGAAAGTATCACTGTTACTGGAGCCCGCAATAATGCCGGTTGTGGCATCACTAAACGCCACACTGTCCATATTCTGGAAAGTGATGCCGGTATTAATTAGTTCTTTGGCAGTACCGGTGAGATCTACTTGTGTTGCGGTAATCAGGGTATCCGCATCACTGGCATCGGACTCGATACCCGCGTCGATGGTGCTGTTAAAGCCCGTAAAGCTAATCTCGTTTGCAGTGATTTCCGAGCTACTGACGATCTCGAAAGTATCACTGTTACTGGAGCCCGCAATTATGCCGGTTGTGGCATCGCTAAACGCCACACTGTCCATATTTTGGAAAGTGATGCCGGTATTAATTAGCTCTTTGGCAGTACCGGTGAGATCTACTTGTGTTGCGGTAATCAGGGTATCCGCATCACTGGCATCGGACTCGACGCCCGCGTCGATGGTGCTGTTAAAGCCCGTAAAGCTAATCTCGTTTGCAGTGATTTCCGAGCTGCTGACGATCTCGAAAGTATCACTGTTACTGGAGCCCGCAATAATGCCGGTTGTGGCATCACTAAACGCCACACTGTCCATATTCTGGAAAGTGATGCCGGTATTAATTAGTTCTTTGGCAGTACCGGTGAGATCTACTTGTGTTGCGGTAATCAGGGTATCCGCATCACTGGCATCGGACTCGATACCCGCGTCGATGGTGCTGTTAAAGCCCGTAAAGCTAATCTCGTTTGCAGTGATTTCCGAGCTGCTGACGATCTCGAAAGTATCACTGTTACTGGAGCCCGCAATAATGCCGGTTGTGGCATCGCTAAACGCCACACTGTCCATATTTTGGAAAGTGATGCCGGTATTAATTAGCTCTTTGGCAGTACCGGTGAGATCTACTTGTGTTGCAGTAGTTAAAGTATCTATAACACCGCTATCAGCACCGGCATCAACAATTTCCAGGTTGCTAAAGACAAGGCTGCCACCAACTTCTAGATCACCGCTATCAGTAATGGCAAACTCATCTACGCCATCGGTACCCAGTAGGATATCGGTATCTGAACCATCCCCTTTGCTATTAGCATCAATAGTGCGATTAAAGCCGGTAAATGCAATCTCATTCGCAGTGATTTCACTGTCACTCACCAGAGCAAAGGTATCACTCTCCTCAGAACCAACGATTACCCCTGTTGTGCTATCAGTAAACGTCACACTATCCATATTCTGGAAAGTGATACCGGTATTAATCAGCTCTTTAGCAGTACCGGTGAGATCTACCTGAGAAGCGGTAATCAGGGTATCCGCATCACTGGCATCGGACTCGATACCCGCGTCGATGGTGCTGTTAAAGCCCGTAAAGCTAATCTCGTTTGCAGTGATTTCCGAGCTGCTGACGATCTCGAAAGTATCACTGTTACTGGAGCCCGCAATAATGCCCGTTGTGGCATCGCTAAACGCCACACTGTCCATATTTTGGAAAGTGATGCCGGTATTAATTAGCTCTTTGGCAGTACCGGTGAGATCAACTTGTGTTGCAGTAGTTAAAGTATCTATAACACCGCTATCAGCACCGGCATCAACAATTTCCAGGTTGCTAAAGACAAGGCTGCCACCAACTTCTAGATCACCGCTATCAGTAATGGCAAACTCATCTACTCCATCGGTGCCCAGTAAGATATCGGTATCTGAACCATCCCCTTTGCTATTAGCATCAATAGTGCGATTAAAGCCGGTAAATGCAATCTCATTCGCAGTGATTTCACTGTCACTCACCAGAGCAAAGGTATCACTCTCCTCAGAACCAACGATTACCCCTGTTGTGCTATCAGTAAACGTCACACTATCCATATTCTGGAAAGTGATGCCGGTATTAATTAGTTCTTTGGCAGTACCGGTGAGATCTACTTGTGTTGCGGTAATCAGGGTATCCGCATCACTGGCATCCGACTCGATACCCGCGTCGATGGTGCTGTTAAAGCCCGTAAAGCTAATCTCGTTTGCAGTGATTTCCGAGCTGCTGACGATCTCGAAAGTATCACTGTTACTGGAGCCCGCAATTGTGCCGGTTGTGGCATCGCTAAACGCCACACTGTCCATATTTTGGAAAGTGATGCCGGTATTAATCAGCTCTTTGGCAGTACCGGTGAGATCTACTTGTGTTGCGGTAATCAGGGTATCCGCATCACTGGCATTCGACTCGACGCCCGCGTCGATGGTGCTGTTAAAGCCCGTAAAGCTAATCTCGTTTGCGGTAATTTCCGAGCTACTGACGATCTCGAAAGTATCACTGTTACTGGAGCCCGCAATAATGCCGGTTGTGGCATCACTAAACGCCACACTGTCCATATTCTGGAAAGTGATGCCGGTATTAATTAGTTCTTTGGCAGTACCGGTGAGATCTACTTGTGTTGCGGTAATCAGGGTATCCGCATCACTGGCATCCGACTCGATACCCGCGTCGATGGTGCTGTTAAAGCCCGTAAAGCTAATCTCGTTTGCGGTAATTTCCGAGCTGCTGACGATCTCGAAAGTATCACTGTTACTGGAGCCCGCAATTATGCCGGTTGTGGCATCGCTAAACGCCACACTGTCCATATTTTGGAAAGTGATGCCGGTATTAATTAGCTCTTTGGCAGTACCGGTGAGATCTACTTGTGTTGCGGTAATCAGGGTATCCGCATCACTGGCATCGGACTCGACGCCCGCGTCGATGGTGCTGTTAAAGCCCGTAAAGCTAATCTCGTTTGCAGTGATTTCCGAGCTGCTGACGATCTCGAAAGTATCACTGTTACTGGAGCCCGCAATAATGCCGGTTGTGGCATCACTAAACGCCACACTGTCCATATTCTGGAAAGTGATGCCGGTATTAATTAGCTCTTTGGCAGTACCGGTGAGATCTACTTGTGTTGCGGTAATCAGGGTATCCGCATCACTGGCATCGGACTCGACGCCCGCGTCGATGGTGCTGTTAAAGCCCGTAAAGCTAATCTCGTTTGCAGTGATTTCCGAGCTACTGACGATCTCGAAAATATCACTGTTACTGGAGCCCGCAATTATGCCGGTTGTGGCATCGCTAAACGCCACACTGTCCATATTTTGGAAAGTGATGCCGGTATTAATTAGCTCTTTGGCAGTACCGGTGAGATCTACTTGTGTTGCGGTAATCAGGGTATCCGCATCACTGGCATCGGACTCGACGCCCGCGTCGATGGTGCTGTTAAAGCCCGTAAAGCTAATCTCGTTTGCAGTGATTTCCGAGCTGCTGACGATCTCGAAAGTATCACTGTTACTGGAGCCCGCAATAATGCCGGTTGTGGCATCACTAAACGCCACACTGTCCATATTCTGGAAAGTGATGCCGGTATTAATTAGTTCTTTGGCAGTACCGGTGAGATCTACTTGTGTTGCGGTAATCAGGGTATCCGCATCACTGGCATCCGACTCGACGCCCGCGTCGATGGTGCTGTTAAAGCCCGTAAAGCTAATCTCGTTTGCGGTAATTTCCGAGCTACTGACGATCTCGAAAGTATCACTGTTACTGGAGCCCGCAATAATGCCGGTTGTGGCATCACTAAACGCCACACTGTCCATATTCTGGAAAGTGATGCCGGTATTAATTAGTTCTTTGGCAGTACCGGTGAGATCTACTTGTGTTGCGGTAATCAGGGTATCCGCATCACTGGCATCCGACTCGATACCCGCGTCGATGGTGCTGTTAAAGCCCGTAAAGCTAATCTCGTTTGCGGTAATTTCCGAGCTGCTGACGATCTCGAAAGTATCACTGTTACTGGAGCCCGCAATTATGCCGGTTGTGGCATCGCTAAACGCCACACTGTCCATATTTTGGAAAGTGATGCCGGTATTAATTAGCTCTTTGGCAGTACCGGTGAGATCTACTTGTGTTGCGGTAATCAGGGTATCCGCATCACTGGCATCGGACTCGACGCCCGCGTCGATGGTGCTGTTAAAGCCCGTAAAGCTAATCTCGTTTGCAGTGATTTCCGAGCTGCTGACGATCTCGAAAGTATCACTGTTACTGGAGCCCGCAATAATGCCGGTTGTGGCATCACTAAACGCCACACTGTCCATATTCTGGAAAGTGATGCCGGTATTAATTAGCTCTTTGGCAGTACCGGTGAGATCTACTTGTGTTGCGGTAATCAGGGTATCCGCATCACTGGCATCGGACTCGACGCCCGCGTCGATGGTGCTGTTAAAGCCCGTAAAGCTAATCTCGTTTGCAGTGATTTCCGAGCTGCTGACGATCTCGAAAGTATCACTGTTACTGGAGCCCGCAATAATGCCGGTTGTGGCATCGCTAAACGCCACACTGTCCATATTTTGGAAAGTGATGCCGGTATTAATTAGCTCTTTGGCAGTACCGGTGAGATCTACTTGTGTTGCAGTAGTTAAAGTATCTATAACACCGCTATCAGCACCGGCATCAACAATTTCCAGGTTGCTAAAGACAAGGCTGCCACCAACTTCTAGATCACCGCTATCAGTAATGGCAAACTCATCTACGCCATCGGTACCCAGTAGGATATCGGTATCTGAACCATCCCCTTTGCTATTAGCATCAATAGTGCGATTAAAGCCGGTAAATGCAATCTCATTCGCAGTGATTTCACTGTCACTCACCAGAGCAAAGGTATCACTCTCCTCAGAACCAACGATTACCCCTGTTGTGCTATCAGTAAACGTCACACTATCCATATTCTGGAAAGTGATACCGGTATTAATCAGCTCTTTAGCAGTACCGGTGAGATCTACTTGTGTTGCGGTAATCAGGGTATCCGCATCACTGACATCGGACTCGATACCCGCGTCGATGGTGCTGTTAAAGCCCGTAAAGCTAATCTCATTTGCGGTAATTTTCGAGCTGCTGACGATCTCGAAAGTATCACTGTTACTGGAGCCCGCAATTGTGCCGGTTGTGGCATCGCTAAACGCCACACTGTCCATATTTTGGAAAGTGATGCCGGTATTAATTAGCTCTTTGGCAGTACCGGTGAGATCTACTTGTGTTGCGGTAATCAGGGTATCCGCATCACTGGCATCCGACTCGACGCCCGCGTCGATAGTGCTGTTAAAGCCCGTAAAGCTAATCTCGTTTGCGGTAATTTCCGAGCTGCTGACGATCTCGAAAGTATCACTGTTACTGGAGCCCGCAATAATGCCGGTTGTGGCATCACTAAACGCCACACTGTCCATATTCTGGAAAGTGATGCCGGTATTAATTAGTTCTTTGGCAGTACCGGTGAGATCTACTTGTGTTGCGGTAATCAGGGTATCCGCATCACTGGCATCCGACTCGATACCCGCGTCGATGGTGCTGTTAAAGCCCGTAAAGCTAATCTCGTTTGCGGTAATTTCCGAGCTGCTGACGATCTCGAAAGTATCACTGTTACTGGAGCCCGCAATTATGCCGGTTGTGGCATCGCTAAACGCCACACTGTCCATATTTTGGAAAGTGATGCCGGTATTAATTAGCTCCTTGGCAGTACCGGTGAGATCAACTTGTGTTGCGGTAGTTAAAGTATCTATAACACCGCTATCAGCACCGGCATCAACAATTTCCAGGTTGCTAAAGACAAGGCTGCCACCAACTTCTAGATCACCGCTATCAGTAATGGCAAACTCATCTACTCCATCGGTGCCCAGTAAGACATCGATATCTGAACCATCCCCTTTGCTATTAGCATCAATAGTGCGATTAAAGCCGGTAAATGCAATCTCATTCGCAGTGATTTCACTGTCACTCACCAGAGCAAAGGTATCACTCTCCTCAGAACCAACGATTACCCCTGTTGTGCTATCAGTAAACGTCACACTATCCATATTCTGGAAAGTGATACCGGTATTAATTAGCTCTTTGGCAGTACCGGTGAGATCTACTTGTGTTGCGGTAATCAAGGTGTCCGCATCACTGGCATCGGATTCGGTACCCGCATCGATAGTGCTGTTAAAGTCAGTAAAAGTGATGTCGTTAGCAATAAGTTCCGAGCTGCTGACGACCTCAAAAGTATCACTGTTGCTGGAACCTGCAATAATGCCGGTTGTGGCATCGCTAAACGCCACACTGTCCATATTCTGGAAAGTGATGCCGGTATTAATTAGCTCTTTGGCAGTACCGGTAAGATCTACCTGAGAAGCGGTAATCAGGGTATCCGCATCACTGGCATCGGACTCGATGCCCGCGTCGATGGTGCTGTTAAAGCCCGTAAAGCTAATCTCGTTTGCAGTGATTTCCGAGCTGCTGACGATCTCGAAAGTATCACTGTTACTGGAGCCCGCAATAATGCCGGTTGTGGCATCGCTAAACGCCACACTGTCCAAGTTTTGGAAAGTAATGCCGGTATTAATTAGCTCTTTGGCGGTACCGGTGAGATCAACTTGTGTTGCAGTAGTTAAAGTATCTATAACACCGCTATCAGCACCGGCATCAACAATTTCCAGGTTGCTAAAGACAAGGCTGCCACCAACTTCTAGATCACCACTATCAGTAATGGCAAACTCATCTACTCCATCGGTGCCCAGTAAGACATCAGTATCTGAACCATCCCCTTTGCTATTAGCATCAATAGTGCGATTAAAGCCGGTAAATGCAATCTCATTCGCAGTGATTTCACTGTAACTCACCAGAGCAAAGGTATCACTCTCCTCAGAACCAACGATTACCCCTGTTGTGCTATCAGTAAACGTCACACTATCCATATTCTGGAAAGTGATACCGGTATTAATTAGCTCTTTGGCAGTACCGGTGAGATCTACTTGTGTTGCGGTAGTCAGGATATCCGCATCACTAGCATCCGACTCGACGCCCGCGTCGATGGTGCTATTAAAGTCGGTAAAAGTGATGTCGTTAGCAATAAGTTCCGAGCTGCTGACGACCTCGAAAGTATCACTGTTACTGGAACCTGCAATAATGCCCGTTGTGGCATCGCTAAACGCCACACTGTCCAAGTTTTGGAAAGTAATGCCGGTATTAATCAACTCTTTGGCGGTGCCGGTGAGATCTACTTGTGTTGCGGTAGTTAAAGTATCTATAACACCGCTATCAGCACCGGCATCAACAATTTCCAGGTTGCTAAAGACAAGGTTGCCACCAACTTCTAGATCACCGCTATCGGTAATGGCAAACTCATCTACTCCATCGGTGCCCAGTAGGATATCGGTATCTGAACCATCCCCTTTGCTATTAGCATCAATAGCGCGATTAAAGCCGGTAAACGCAATCTCATTCGCAGTGATTTCACTGTCACTCACCAGAGTAAAGGTATCACTCTCCTCAGAACCAACAATTACCCCTGTTATGCTATCAGTAAACGTCACACTATCCATATTTTGGAAAGTGATACCGGTATTAATTAGTTCTTTGGCAGTACCGGTGAGATCTACTTGTGTTGCGGTAGCCAGGATATCCGCATCACTGGCATCCGACTCGACGCCCGCATCGATGGTGCTATTAAAGTCGGTAAAAGTGATGTCGTTAGCAATAAGTTCCGAGCTGCTGACGATTTCGAAAGTGTCACTGTTACTGGAGCCCGCAATAATGCCCGTTGTGGCATCGCTAAACGCCACACTGTCCAAGTTTTGGAAAGTAATGCCGGTATTAATCAACTCTTTGGCGGTGCCGGTGAGGTCCACTTGTGTTGCGGTAGTTAAAGTATCTATAACACCGCTATCAGCACCGGCATCAACAATTTCCAGGTTGCTAAAGACAAGGTTGCCACCAACTTCTAGATCACCGCTATCGGTAATGGCAAACTCATCTACTCCATCGGTGCCCAGTAGGATATCGGTATCTGAACCATCCCCTTTGCTATTAGCATCAATAGCGCGATTAAAGCCGGTAAACGCAATCTCATTCGCAGTGATTTCACTGTCACTCACCAGAGTAAAGGTATCACTCTCCTCAGAACCAACGATTACCCCTGTTATGCTATCAGTAAACGTCACACTATCCATATTTTGGAAAGTGATACCGGTATTAATTAGTTCTTTGGCAGTACCGGTGAGATTTACTTGTGTTGCGGTAGTCAGGATATCCGCATCACTGGCATCCGACTCGACGCCCGCATCGATGGTGCTTTTAAAGTCGGTAAAAGTGATATCGTTAGCAATAAGTTCCGAGCTGCTGACGATCTCGAAAGTATCACTACTGCTGGAACCCGCAATAATGCCGGTTGTGGTATTACTAAAATCTACCGCATCCAAATTCTGAAAAGTAGTCCCATTATTAACAAGCTCTTTTTCAGCACCGGTTAAATCTGCCTGGGTGGCGGTAATTAACTTATCAGTAACGCCACTATTAGAGCCGGCATCTACTACTTCTATATCGCTAAAAGATATACTAGTGGCGGAATCATCCTCACTCTTGGAAACACTAAAACTATGCTCTACAGCCCCGGAGCTAATATATTCAGCTTCGGATGAAAGCGTATATTTATCTTCTCCTTCACCACCGGTGATTACCGCAGTTCCAGAAAATTCTATATCACCAAGTTCGTTTTCTGAGCCCTCGCCAGACTGCCCCACTAAGAATGAAAAATTAGTAGCCTCGATAGAACCAGTATTAACAAATGAATCTGTCGTGTTAACCTCAAGTTGCGCATTGACATCTTCAATTACTCCGTCAGATAGAAGAGAAACCTCTAGATCTCCACTGTTAATAACACTCCCACCAGAACCAAAAAGACGAATTTTTCCATCACTGGTATCAATACCTCTAGCCTGAATAGAGCCTTCATTATTTACGGCAGCAGTGAATAAATCACTAGATACATTCGCTTCCATTAAGACAGTTGCAGACTCAATAGAACCACTATTAAGCACCGCACTTTCAACACCTAGCGTATTTTCCGCTACAGCAGATGTCACCTCAACTCCGATCAACCCATCGGAGTCAAAGGTTAAAGCAGCTGCATCCCCTGCTGCTAAAACCACTAACTCAGCTTGAATCAGTCCGGTTGTGTCAGCGAGAGAGGTATCTCCAAGGCTGTTCTCTACGTACTTACCTACGAGGACTGCACTAGATGCGTTAATAACGCCTCTATTAATAACAAAGCCCGCTTGACCATCAACGCCGGCACTTTCAAGTACGAAGTCCGAGTTTAAAAATTCATCATCCGAGTATTCACTCGGGTCAATAGCAAGCCCAGAAACAGTGAGTGCGCCTACATTTACTGTCGCTGTTTCCGTGAAGAGAACCCCCCGAGGGTTCACCAAAATAACATGACCATCTGCCTGTATTGACCCGTGAATCGTACTTGCGCTTTCGTCAAGAATTCTATTGATAGCAATATCGCTTTCTGACTGCAGAAAACTAACTATCTCATCTTCCTCAACATCAAACGAATCCCAATCAATCGCTAAAAGATCTTGGCCTTGAGTAATGGTGGTTACATTACCAACCGTAGTTATACTGCTATCTTCAGCGCCGACGGTAATTACACCATTCTGTGGCGCAGCATGAACCAAAGGGCTTAGTATTCCAGCTACCATTCCAAAACATGTCAGATTTGACATTCTGATTGCTGAGGCCAGCTTAGTTAACTTCAGAGAATGTTTATTGCTTTTCATACCAGCACCTTTCGTAGAGCTCCTGCTCGACTTCAGCTAATAAATAATTTTAACTAATTAGTTATAAAATACAGAAAAATCCGCATATACCGTCGGCTCATCCATATCGAGCCCCGTGCCTTCAATTGATGAGGCAGTCTTAATCGGCCAGGCTACCGATAGTTTACTGGCAAAAAATTCATTCCAATTAAACTTAAAGAGTAAACCTCCACCGGCAAATCTCGCCCAATCATCTTGTTTGCCTTCTTTATAGTTATTTACGATGCCATAGCCAAAATCAGTAAATAACGCCATTTGAAACATATCATTTAGACGCTGATCAAATAGGATCGGATTTATCATATCTGGAAAAGTCATATACCATTCAGCAGATAATAGTCCTGCGGTATCAGCTGAAAAATCCCTTACATCAAACGCCCGCACCCCATTGGCCCCACCGAGCGACAACTGTTCAAAAGCTGGTAAAGCACTATCACTATATTGTGCTCGGGCCTTGAGTATCAGACGTGATTGATCATCGCTAAATGGCATAGGTAAAAACAGGAGGGAACTGCCACTCAAAGAAAACTTAGCAAAATTATCACCGCGGTCCTCTTGCAGAGACTCCTCTAGCTCTCTTCGATGCTCTCCATATTGAACATTTGTACTCAATATATTAAGCATGGGAATCACACCACTAGAGAGATGATCAAAGTAAAGGCCCAGCTCTCCACCATATACGTGATCGCCCGGCTCATCAAAAGAAGTGATGGCCAAAAGATTAGACTTTTTCTCTGTTAAACTGAAAGAACCGGTAAGGTTAAAATCCCTAGATCTTCGGAATTTATGATCTAAAGTAATCGCATAACTTTTGTTATCACCATGTATATCCAGCTTATTTACTGTATTATCTGGGTCTTCTACGTCTTTTAAAATAAATTCATTGTGAGCAGCCGAGAATTGAACTCGAGTGCGGGGACCAAAAATTGGAAAACTATACTTAAACTGCCCCAAATCTGAACCAAAATTTGATTCATAATTAGTTAAGCTAGTCGATTTTAAATATCCAACGGAAAGAGCATCACCGATCCCTAAGGGATTTAGCCAGTCAATGGTTGTATAGAAACGTTGGTCGCCTGTGTAAGCTGAGCCATGGTTATCGGTTCTGAAGGTGGCTTTCCAACCTTTTGCATCTCGAACCTTTAAGTTAAGCCGTGTTTCGCCTGGATTTTCTCCTGCACTAAAATAGCCAGTAACATTTAAGCCCGGCAAGTCATTTAGTAGATAAAGCCCCTCCTCAATACTCTCATGATTAACTAATTTTCCACGCTGCCCCTCAAAAGGCTCTGCTAACTGCTCTAATGCATATCCCTTATTGTCTTCCGCAACAACCTGCCCTAACAAACCTTCTTGAACCGTGAGAGTAACCACACCGTTTTCAACTTCCTGTGCAGGAATTTGAACTTGCGCAAGAAATAAGCCTTGGCGACGATAGAAATTAGTGAGTTCCGCGGCTATTTCTTCAAGGTCCGCATAACTAATACCACGTTCTTTATTTTGCTTTTCGATAACACTAATTAATTTTCGCAATTCCGAAGGACCCAATCCGCCTGGATTGAACTGGGCATCCATACCATCCAGCAATACTGCTAGTTCTTCCAGATTCTCCACTGTATAGCCACTAGAAAGGATTTTGTCCTCCTTCATGAACTTAATACGCAGATCCTCAGCCATCTTCTCGACCGTTTCACGATCAATACCAAATTCTGGGTACTCTTCCAGACGGTGGAAATGAAATTTTTTGATTGTAATTCGCGGTCCTTGATTCCTTTGAGATACTTCTGGAATTTCAGTATCCAGATTAGGGGCTTTTGCTTCGTAAGTGCGCTGCAAAAAATCCTTAGTTACATCAGCCTCATTAACTGTGGCTGTATCTTGATCAAAAGCCTCTCTAACCTGACTTCTAAAACTCGAACCTTCATCCTGAGCATAACCAGGACATTGAAACAGTAAAAAGCTAGCAGCCACCGCGAATGCCAGCTTATTTTTTTTAAGCCCGAGCATTTTTCCCCCAGACAATTAATTTAAGAAATTTCAGTATGCCAAGCTGTTGTGTACTTATTTCAGTCTCGGTCAAAAACAGATTATTAATTTACATCCCTAACAATACGAAACCCTGTTAATCGATCTGGCTCGCCAGTATGGTGCTTCTTGGTTATTGCCAAACAACGACTCATAGGGTCCTCTCGGCTACCGCCAAGTGCCATTATCTCTTCGCCAGTGCCACGAACCCACTCTTGAACATTCCCCACAGGGTTTACCAGACCAAACCCGTTTGCGGAACCAGAGCTCACCGGTACTAGCTCAGCACCTTTTTCAATACCCCCATACTTCAAGTGACAGTTGCGGTCTGCAACTTCACCCTGCCCATTAGCACTCGCAGCCGCGAACCATTCCTGCTCAGTGGGCAAGCGGTATTCATACCCGGTTTCATCGCTCAACCAGTTCAGATAAGCCTCAGCTATCTCAATGGGTAAATTATTTGCTGGCAACGCTGATAAACCCAGCTGCAATGTCCCACAACCGCCAATGGTGTCACAATAAATTTGGAGGTCTCCATTACTCACCTCATATTTCCCTACAGCCAAATGGCGCCCACCTTCTCCCTTGATAACGACCATCGCCGGGCCTTGAGTTCCATCTGCCAAGCGATCACGACAACTGTATCGCTCACCTCGCCCACCACTGCCCGGCGGGAGGTGGCCGCAGAAATCCAAGCGAAACTCCTTCAAAGGTTGATAAGTAGGTACAAGAGCTCTGAACTGATCGACTAAGGACTCCGTTTGAACTGGGTCCCTCGCACCCAAGGTTGACGCACATTTCGCCAACTCAGCGCCGACGACAGGTCTAATTTTTCTCGCTTTTACCGCATCAAGGCGCGCAAGCCGGGAAAGCTGTGCACCAACACCTGGAACGCTCATTTCAAAGCTGCAAGTCAGTGCAACCTCCATATCATCGAGCACCGCATCAATTTCTTTTTGCTTAGCGGCGGCTACACGACGGCGCTCGGCCCTCTCCTCAGCCAGACGAAGTTGCTCAGCCTCTCGTTCTGCTGCTACTCGCTCAGCTTCTAGCCTCTCCCGCAAGCTTTCTCTATCTGCAGCTAGCTGCGACTTGATCGCCGCCGCTTCACTGGAATCACCATACCAATTAGCCACGCCCTTGAGCATCACATCTGCCTGATCAAGATTGCCTAGATTCAATTGACCTGTAGCGGCTGCCAAAAATAGCTCTGATATCTGGCGACGCGAAGTATCTTGAAACTCTTTATCAGCAGGGTTCAACTCAGCGTACTCTGCCAATTCAAGCCTGAGATCCTCCTCCCAGGCAGGAGTCAGAATACTCAGTGCGATTAGCCTAGATATTGCCTCTTTTTTGTCCGCAGTACGGCGCTCCAACAACTCCTGCTCATGTTTGTGTTCAAGCTCTATCCTGACCCGCTCCTGCTCTACTGCATTCTGCTGCTGCAAGTGGCTATAGCCCACTACAGCTCCACCTAAGACCAACACAAACGCGCTTCCCAGGGCCCACTTCCACGTATGGCTAACAAAGAACGCCTGTACAAACTTCTCTACGGTACTAGTGCGGTTTTCGCGCTTTAGTTCGAGTGCTGACTCAAGTGCGCGCCACTGCCTGCGATTAAGCCCTTTGATCCGCTTGGGGCGTAGGCCCTGCTCCATGGCTTTATCGGCGGGGGTCTTGTCATAAGGATGACGCCCGCAGAAGAGCTCATAGGCAACACACCCCAACGCAAACACATCGTCACTCGGTGCCGGTTCAGCTCCCTTGAGCATCTCAAGGCTCGCATATGCCGGAGTCAGGGCTCCAAGAGTGCCCGCGTCAAATACTGTCGTTTCGCCAGCTTTATTTGCGATCCCCCCTTCAGAAACAGCTCGGGCAATACCAAAGTCAAATACTTTTGCACCTTTCTTATTGGTGACAAAGATATTGCCTGGCTTAAAGTCCGAGTGAACAATTTTGTGGGAGTGGGCATATATCAGGGCTTGGGAGATATCCCAAAATACCGAGCGGGCACGCTCGGGCTCCAACCCAACATCGGCATGGTCACGCAACAACTTGTCCAATGGAGCACCCTCAAGGAACTCCATTGTCATAAATACGCGATCACCATCACGGTCAAAATCGTATACCGTTACGATATTAGGGTGTGCAAGCGTTTGTGACTTGCGCGCTTCCCGCTGGAGGGAAATAAAAGCATCGGGATGCTTTTGAAAATCATCATTAAGCAGCTTGATAGCGACATAGGGCTCGCTGTCACTGGCTTCCAATTTACGGCGGTCAAGAGCTTTGTAAACTGCCCCCATCCCCCCAACGCCCAGGAGCTTGTCAAGCTCAAATCGACCTTTGATTACAGTTTTAGTCACTGCATTTGAGCCGGAAGCTTCAAAGGGCTCAGGCATTACTGCCGAATCGGCGGAAACCCCACCCAAAACCTCATTGCCCCCAGCCCCACTTCCCACCCGATTGGGATTAGGGGAAGGCGCAAAGACAGTAGCATCTGAGCTAAAGCTGGCAGCAGCTGAAGGGATTACCGGTTGGGCACCTTTAACCGGGGGGTGATCATTTGCTCCAGTCTTATCCTGCTGTACAACAACGGTGATATCACCATCTTCTGTCAGCCCGCTGGTTGATTGGCCTGAGCCCGGCGGAGTGCCACTCGGCCGAACAATACGCGTCTTATCGTTCAATTCCGCCTCCATGGGAAACCATTACGACACATCCAAATCCGCAAAAACTTTGTTATTGATCTAATGGGCAAGGCAATAAAGTAGGGTGCGAAGTATATCGAACAGCCTATGTGGCAACAATGAATCAATATTCAAATAAATTTGCCTTAACACGCCATCAAACTATTATTTTGATCCAGCCCCCGAAAACACTGAGTATCGCTCCGATATAAGGCTGAATTACATATTATTACAAAGCAAGCTTATCAAAAAAATACCAGTAAATGCTTTCAAATAGATATTTAACTGTCAATCAATATCCATGACTCAAACCACTTATTTATCCCCGTTAGAGATTTATTACTTTTTAGCAATATTAAATTAGTGTCAGAGTCAATTAGGGCAAACAGGCATAAATCGTAACAGCATAAAATTGCCTCTCGAAATTAGTGCCAGAGTCGATTAAATAACTCGAAAATTAGTTTGTTTTTAGCTTTCTCTTTGTTTAAATCATCACAGTTGCCACCGCGACGACCACCTGAACTACTGCGAATCGCGGTGGTAAGGGATTAACCACCAACATCACACGCCAACTAATGAGGGACATCCCATGGCTATCTACATGAACTACAACAACAAAGCCATCAAAGGCAATGTTACTGCTTCCGGCTACGAGGACTGGATCGAAATTGACAGCTTCAACTTCGGCGTTGGCCGCGGCATTACCATGGAAGCTGGCGCCATGTCAAACCGCGAAGCTTCTCGTCCAAGCCTGAGCGAAGTAAGCTTCACCAAGCGCATCGACGCTGCTTCCGGCGGTCTGTTCAAATCTTCTGTAACCGGTGACGAAGGTGTTACCGTTGAGATCCACGTAGTACAAACCGGTGCTAACTCTGTAGAGAAGTACGCTGTTTACAAACTGGAAAACACCCTGATTTCCTCCTACAGCATCGGGGCTTCCGCTGGTGGCGCTCCGGCTGAGTCTGTATCCCTGAGCTACGCTAAAATCGAAGCAGATCTCAACCACGCAGACAAGACCAATAAGAACCCCAAAAATATGCGTGTTGGATACGACCTGGAAACAGCCAAGCCGCTGTAAGCCAGCAGAATCTGATCTGCATATACAATGGTCTGCAGGAATTTCTGCAGACCATTATTTTGCAGTTATTTAGCTGAGCGCTTATTGAGTTTTCAGCTAAATAACTGAATGTATAATAACTAGTACTATTCTCCAAGGCACCGTAGGGATAGTAGGGGCTGCCCATGACTACATTAAATCAAGATAGAAGACTGATTAAAGTCGACAGCCCGCTCGGCACGGATGCGGTAATCGCTACCAGCCTGCAAGGCGAAGAGCACATATCCAAACTCTTCCGCTATGAACTTCAGCTCCTGTCCGATGACCATGCAATAAGCCAGAAAGATATCGTCGGCAAGGCTGTTACCGTTTCTGTACACCACTCAGAAACTCCTCGCTATATCAATGGTTACGTTACTCAACTGTCTCTGCGCGATGTTAACGCTGAGGGAGTGCGAAGTTATAGCGCCACAATTCAACCTGGCCTTTGGTTTACCAGCCTCGGGGGCTCCAACAGAATTTTTGAAAAGAAATCTGCTAAACAGATTCTTGAAGAAGTTTTGGGCGAGTACAGCAAAGTTGTAAAGCTAAGCGTTAAATTAAATGCTGAATATATAACTCGTGAATATTGTGTGCAGTTTGATGAAAGTGATTTTGAATTCATCAATCGCCTTATGGCTGAAGAGGGTATCTCCTATTACTTCAAGCACTCAAATGGGCAACACGAACTTGTACTTTGTGATGATAGCCAGGATTTCTATGACTGCGAAAGCGAACAGATAGAATACGATGGGAGCGGCAGTTATCCGACAAAAAATACCGTAAGTAGCTGGCAGCGAAATTTCAATTATCATGGTGGCGGCTTTGAACTGAAAGATTATTGTGAGTTCACCGCAACAAAAGATAATAAGCAGCAAGTTAAAACCACCAGCGAACTAAATGATGTCAGCAATTACATGCGCGGCCTTTATGGGCTAAATCATTTCCAGGCTGACGGTGAAAATAAGCATAAATTTACAGATAGCTACCACAAGGCACTAGCCGAGCGCTCAATGGAAGCACAAGAAGCTTTATTTGATGTGAGCCATGGGCGCAGTGACTGCCCCTCATTCACAGCTGGCGGCCGTTTTAATTTTGACCACACATTATCGTCAGAGAAAGGGAAGTACCTGATTACTTCCGTACATATCTCTGCTACAGACGGCAATAGTGCGGAAACACATTTCCACAATACTTTCAGTTGTATCCCATCATCAGTAACTCCAAGACCTGAGCCAAATATTTTTGCGAAGAAAGTACACTCTCCGCAAGTCGCACGCGTTCTTGAAGTTAAAGCAACCACTTCTGATAGTTCACAAGACCCCTACACCCAAATCAAAGTGAAATTCCCATGGAATTCGCAACAGAACAGCTGTTGGGTACGGGTGATGCAGTCATTTGCCGGAAAAAACTGGGGTGCGAACTTTGTCCCCAGAGTCAATCAAGAAGTTATTGTTACTTATATTAATGGTGATCCGGATAGACCGCTGATAACCGGAGCCGTATATAACGGTGATAATCCGGGCCCCAATTACACTGCGACCCAAAGTGGCTGGAAAACTGAATATGAAGGTAGCGCCTTTAACGAACTTCGGTTTGATGATAAAGGCGGAAGCGAAGAGCTTTATATGGAAGCCGGCAAAGACCATAACTTTGTCGTCCATAATGATCAAACAGGAAAGATAGAAAACAAACAAACCCTTGAGGTTAAACAAGACCGGACTATTACGGTTACCGATGGCAGTGAAGTTGTCACCATCTCAAAAGGTGATCAGAAACTCAATGTCAGTAAAGGCAATCAAGTTGTCACTATCGGGTCAGGAAATCACACACTCAAGGTCAGTAAAGGTTCTCAAACTACTGATGCAATGGGCGCAATTAAGATTTCCTCCAAAGCATCCATTGAATTAAAAGTCGGCGGTAGCAGTATTAAACTGACTCCAGCTGGTATCACCATCAAAGGAACAATGCTTTCCTGTAAGGGCGACGCTACTGCAGAAGTTAAAGGTGGCGGAATGCTGACCCTGAAAGGCGGCGTAACCATGATTAACTGATGGGGATATATCAATGACAGACCTCATTAAAGTAGAAGCTCTCACCGCAGATGAGCTACTTAAGAATTTTGAAGTTAGTGACGAGGCAGAAGATCATCTGGTACCGGATACAGCACCAGAAGTCAGCATAAACCGCCTTGTGGAAGCAGGCCTATTTCCAGATGCGATCAAGTTGCTTGCTCATGGCCTACCAAAGCGGGAAGCCGTGTGGTGGGCTTGCCTCGCGGCCCGAGATATCCAAGGCCCTCAAACTGACGATGACAATGTGAATGCGCTTAATGCAGCTGAGACTTGGGCAAAAAAGCCCAGTGAGGAAGCCCGCTTACGCTGCAAACTATTCGGCGATAAAACAAAACATAAAACTCCAGCGAGCTGGGCGGCTACGGCAGCGAGTTGGTGTCATGGGAGCTTAGCAGCCGAAGGCGAGCCGGTAGTAGAGCCGCCAGAACACCTTTATGCTCATGCAGTCGCAGGCAGTGTTACCCTTGCTGCCGTGCTATCTGACCCAGTCGATCCAAATAAAAGGTTCATGCGCTATATGGAGCAAGGTCTCGATCTAGCACGAGGCGGAAACGGTAGGGTTGAGGGATAAACTATGGGTAAGCCAGCTTCCCGTATTGGTGATATGCATGTATGCCCAATGGTCACCGGCACAGTACCTCATGTGGGTGGCCCAGTAGTAAGCCCAGGAGCACCCACCGTTATCATCGGTGGGATGCCTTCAGCAACCGTTGGTAGCACTTGTACCTGTGTTGGACCGCCCGATACGGTCGCCATGGGAAGTACAACGGTAATGTTGCAAAAGAAACCCGCAGCAAGAATGGGAGACACCACAGGGCATGGTGGAAAAATAGTTATTGGTTGCCCGACGGTATTAATTGGCGGCTGAAAATGTCTAGATTTCTTTTATTTATTGTAATAATACTTTCATCCACTAGCGGAGTATCTATGTCAATTTTCACAAAAGATGAGGTTTTCCTTTTTTCTCCCGTTAATGGCTATTTAACATATGAAAACTCCCCAACTCAAAATACATCAGTAAAAAGAGTAGTGGAATGTGATGGAAAAACTTATGAAGATATTACTATAACTGATAGTTACGGCCACTTTTCTTTTGAACCACTCACAAAACTAGAGAGAAATTTGCTTCCCAAAGAGTTCGTTTCTCATCAAAAAATAATAGTTAACCATAATGGAAAAGATTATTTAATTTGGGAAACAGTAAAGAGAAGCGAAGAACTGAACTCTGAACTTGAGGGTAAAAAACTAGATTTCCAATGCGAAATAACAGATGAATACAAATTTATTCATTTGACATTCAATTCTGTGGGCACCAACTGCAAACTTAAAACACAAGACAGTTAACAACCCTAAAGTATTAATCAATTACCCACATAACATCTACCACTCATAAAAATAATAAGCCTTTAACAATAAAGGCCTAATAATCAGCACGTGTGCTACGTATTAACACTTAATCATGATCAGAAAACCATCTGGTTAAGATATGTTGTATTTCATACTTATTTATCGGAGTTAATTAGCAACAAACCACCGAGGTATTTCATATCACGGTTAGGAGGATTAGGATGGGAAGTACAATTACGCATAAAGATGCTGCATTATTAGCAAGCTCAGTTTACGAAATTCAAAGCGATAAATTCACCCCGCCAACTATTGATCGTTTTAAAAACCAATGGGATTTTTCAAATCACGACGATGTCATTGACGGCAATTCAGGGACATTATGGGTTATAAAGAAAAGAACCGGTTTTGGTATCGTAGCAAACGGCAAGGGAGAGTTTGAAAATGATGTACTCGTCCTCCTGAGAGGAACAGACAATTACTTTGACTGGGCAACGGATGCAACTGTTGGATTTTCTCCTTCAGAAACAAATAGGCTTGTGCATACTGGCTTCAATAAATGCTTTGGTAGCATCTTGCCAGAGTTAAAAGAAAAAATCTCTTCCCTAGGTCATAATGTTAGAACAATCCACTGTGTTGGACACAGCCTTGGAGGGGCTCTAGCAACACTTACCAGTGAATGGTTAAAAAAATCAGGGCTATCTCCGACTAACAACATAAAACTATATACTTTCGGCAGCCCAAGAGTTGGGGCTTTAAGTTTTGTTAAACTTGTTACCAGCGAATTAAATAAAGGTAAAGATATATATCGGGTGTATCATAAAACTGATGTTGTTCCTATGGTGCCAATGTGGCCCTTTTATCATTTACCATATGGGGAGAAAGTATATTGTCTGAACAGCCCGGGTAACTCACCTTCAGGTGAATATCATAAAATGTTTAGATATATAGAGAGTGTAAATAAAGCTAGCTCTTGGGATACCATGTATGAACTAGAGCCACCCACCTCTCCATCAGAAATTGAAAATTGGCTAAAATCTGATAGTCCAATAAGCTTCACAATTAACACAATGGAAATGATCAATAAGGCCATATCTTATGTGATCTTGAAAATTCTTAAGCTAACCGGAATAGCTATACAATTCGGCATAGCCACCGGTGTAACACTGTTAGACATGCTAGCTTATGTTTTACAACAAGGGATTGATTTCTCTAAAAGTCTATCTTCTTGGGTTTATAACTTGATCAAGAAGATAATGATTATGCTAGGAATGAAGGTTAAAAAAGATATCAATCTAACATATCAGTTTATTCGATACATTCTGACCTCATTAAAGCAAAAAATTGATCTTCTTGTCGAAAAAGCAGCAAGATCAATATTTAGAGACGAATAAACTTATAAGTCACTAGAGCGAAAACTTACAATATATTTTTATTTAAAAATAAAGAATTTAATCAACACTTATACTAGTGAAGGCTTGGTGGCTTTTACACCACCTAGCCTTCACTATTATTAAACTACGCTATATGCAAACCCCCCATCCTCAGCAGCGGAGACTTTAATTGCTTTCACCTCTTCACCGCGCGCCATTTTATCCAAACATTCACTAGCCAACTCCGGCAATAATGTTTTGTTCAGAATAACTTCAATATTACGAGCACCTGTATCAGCTTCGTGACAACGAGCAACGATATTAATCAAAACATCCTCGTCATAGCTAAAGGAAGCTCCGTAATGCTCGTGAACGCGCTTTTCAATCTTACGCATATTGATTCTGCAAATCTCTACCAGATTCTCATCATCGAGAGGGTAATAAGCAATCACATTTGCTCGACCGAGGAAAGCAGGCTTGAATTTTTGTAGCAGATGTGGGCGGATATTATCCATCAATACGTCTGGCTCAGGCTTTTCTTCTACTTGACTGAAGATAGCTCTAATTGCATCCTCCCCTGCATTGGAGGTCATAATTATTACGGTGTTCTTGAAGTCGATATCCCTTCCTTCACCGTCTTTAATGGTCCCCTTGTCAAACAGGTTATAGAAAACATCTTGTACACCTGGGTGAGCTTTTTCCATCTCATCCAATAAGATTACCGAATAAGGCTTACGGCGTGCAGCTTCGGTAAGAACACCGCCCTCTCCGTAGCCTACATAGCCGGGAGGAGAGCCCAACAGCATAGATACTTTATGCTCTTCCTTGAATTCAGCCATATTGATGGTCGTGATATTTTGCTCACCACCAAACAGCTCATCAGCCAAGGCAAGGGCAGTCTCTGTTTTACCTACACCGCTAGTACCACAGAACATAAACACACCCACCGGTTTACGCGGGTCTGTCAAGCCTGCTCGAGAAGTGCGAATTGCCTGAGCTACAGCCTCGATAGCATGGGGCTGACCAATAACACGTTTATTCAGGCGCTCTGCCAAAGTTTTCACAGCAATAATTTCATCGCTAACCATCTTGCCGACAGGAATTCCAGTCCAGTTGGCAACTACTGCGGCAATAGCCTGTTCATCAACAGCTGGCTGCATTAACGGGGTATCCCCCTGGATAACCTCCAAGTCCGCAGTTAATGTTTTGAGCTGTTGCTGATAGTCGGCTAATAAGGCCTCGTCGGGTGTATCTTCACCTTCACCACCTTGGGCCTTCATAAACTCTACATCGATCTGATCGCGGAGTTGTTGAATCTGTCCGATTAGCTCATTTTCTTTAAGCAATTGCTGTTCGAGCACTTCCAAACGCTTTTCTTCGGAAGCTTTAAACTCTTTTAGCTCTGCCAGTTGCTCCTCATGCTCACCCATTGCTGCGTTTTCACGTTCAAGTTTAGCCAGGGTAGTATTAGTGCGATCAATATTGATACGAGCATCTTCAATCGCCCCAGGAGTAGCAGACTGGCTAAGAGCGACGCGCGCGCAGGCCGTATCCAGTAAGCTAACAGACTTATCTGGCAATTGGCGCCCGGGAATATAACGATGAGATAACTTGACCGAAGCTATGATAGCTTCATCCAGAATGCGTACTTTATGGTGCTCCTCCAGCGAGGTTGCGATACCACGCATCATATCAATCGCGTTGCTCTCATCAGGCTCTTCCACTTTTACTACCTGGAATCTACGGGTCAAAGCAGGATCGCGTTCAAAATACTTCTTATATTCCGCCCAGGTTGTGGCAGCTAAAGTACGCAATTCACCACGAGCCAGTGCAGGTTTCAGGAGATTAGCCGCATCCCCCTGCCCCTCTTTACCGCCCGCGCCAATCATGGTGTGCGCTTCATCAATAAATAGAATAATTGGCGTTGCAGATGCTCGCACTTCTGAAATTACAGACTTTAAGCGGTTTTCAAACTCACCTTTTACACTGGCGCCAGCCTGAAGAAGTCCCAAGTCAAGCGTGCGTACGGCTACACCGCGCAATGGCTCAGGTACATCACCACTAGCTATTCGAAGAGCAAAGCCTTCAACGACGGCAGTTTTACCAACACCTGCTTCACCAGTCAGGATCGGATTATTTTGACGCCGGCGAGTTAAGATATCGATACATTGGCGTATTTCCTCATCACGACCAAGTACAGGGTCAATCTCTCCCTTCTTCGCTCTTTCAGTTAGGTTGATTGTATATTTGTCCAAAGCTGGAGCTTTAGAAGCAGCTGCAGCAACTGCAGCTGCGCCATCATCCATATCCGCCGTAGCGCTAATATGGCTAGACTCTCCACTTTGTCCAAACATTGCACGAGCAGTTTCGCGAATCGATTCTGGAGCTATCTCTTTCAGTTCTGGGCAGGATTCTAAAATCTGGCGACGAGAAGTTTCTTCCAGTAAAAGCGCAGCCAAAAAGTGTCCGGAACTGATTGCTCTATGTCCATAATCAATAGAAGCCAGCATCCAAGCATTCTTCGCTGCTTCTACGATAGTTGGGGACAGGGCTGGTGGACGGCTGCTGCCGGCCCGAAATCCAGCAATCGCTGTAGCCAGCTGCTTGGCAAAATTTGCTGGATTACAGTCGTGTTTTTCCAACAGATGGTAAAGGTCAGTATCAGACTGATCCAAAAGTTTCAGTAACCAATGCTCTAATTCAACATTGTACTGGTTCTGTGACAGACAAAGCCCAGCAGCGCCCTCTAGTGAGTCACGCATATGCGGAGTCATGGTATCAACCAATCGCTTCAAATCGATATTGATCACGTTGAATATCCTTTCCTAAATAATAATGTTGTTAATTTTACTTATGCAGCAGGTAAAGCTTCATCAGGTGAAATATTGTCCGCACTTAAAGTTATTTGTACTAACCTTTCACCATCTTGTTCACTAGCCATGTGAGTATTCCATCCCAGTAAAGGTTCATTCTCAGCTTTTCTATTTAGCTGGATAGGTACCACCTGGCTGGTTGAAAGTGTCACCGACAACTCAAAATCCAATTCAATACCAGCACTAAAGCGAATAAACTCCTTAAGCGATTCCAACTTTTTCGTACCCGGAGCAATAGTCATAAATTGCTCATAAGGCATTGACTCAATAATTACCTGAAATTTATTCTGGGCTTGGAAGCAGTGCGTACCCAGAATGGTATTTACTCCCAAGCAATTATTAATACCCTTCGGCACCTGAGCACTGGGCAGTCGGCACAAGATATCATCCGGTAACTCATCCCACTGTCCCTGGAATTGTTCAATACTTACCGTTAAATCAAAATAATGCTTGATCATGCTGGATAAAGCGGTAGCAGAACAACGTCCACTGGAAAGGTGCCCTCCCATTCCAACTAGTGCTTCATCCGGTATCGGCATTCGATAGCGCATTTCATTTGTACCAAGCCCTGCAAGGGATGCAAGAGCCTGGGTAAACTTGTCTGGCTCTCGAGAATTCTGCAGGCGTTGCCGCTCATAATTCACAGGCAACTGGTATTTATGCCAAGCTTGATAAAAAAGGGAAATACTTCGGTGATTAAACATATCCAGAAAATCACGCAGTGCCGTATTGTTCTCCCTAAGCTCCCTCTGCACTAACTCTGTCAGGTAATAGGGCATCACCCCCTGACTACCGATTAACCCTGTAAAACCCACCTCCATATGCCACTGATGAGTCTCATTTTCATCGGGCTCTTCATGTTCAACGCTTTTCTTCTCTAGACGTAAAACATCCGAGCTGACAAAAGACAACCCAGATTGAGCACTAAACCGAATCAGCTCTTTAGTCGGAGGGGCAGCGCTCGCTATAGGTTCTTTACTGAAACCTGTACCTGCCAGATGTACTGCACGCTCTACCAGCCTTACCGCTTGAAAAAAATCAAAGTTATAAGGCTCTCGGCGTAAACGCTCAATTACAGTAAAGCTTTTTCGCCGGCGCGAGGTGGCCATCGCTTCAACTCCCCATCTCGACCACTCATAGTGGCAATCAGTTTTGTAAATGAATTAATTGAACAGTATAAGCCCAGGAAACGCTCTATGATGCTAGCAAATAACAATGGACTTGTTCCTGTTAACATCATGGAATCAAGCTCAATCTCAACTTCTGTGCCGCGACATAAAACTACACTTTGATCAATCTGAATCGGAGCAGTAACCGGTTTAGTATTAAGCTTTAATAATGACTCGATTAAATTACGCGTACTAGCAGAGTCACGGAAGTCATAAAGCCTAAAAATTTCTTTTAACGCATTACATCCCTCTGCACCTGATAGAGAAAGATGATTTAAGTTAAGGTGGGAAATTAACCTCCAATACCCTCGCTCTCGTCGAGGCGGTCGTATAGTTGCCGTTGGGGAAACCACACAACTAATTCGGCTAACTGGCAAATCACCGTCAACAACCTCTAAATAAGGCTGGGCGCTACCACTAGGTAATTTTTTGGCTAGATTTCGATTACAGCAGGTTAACTTAATATCTAATGTCTGATCACTAATTCTATGCGGGTTAAAGTCCAGATCGACTAAGCTTATATCAATCTCAGATGCTTGTTCATTCCGATGCTCTCCTTCGATCACATCTCTGCGACGACTAAACCAAAATGCAGATTGATCAGCATGATGTTGACTGTGTCGAATTCCATAGAAAGGCCGGTAACTGGTTGTCTCTCCATCACCATTAGTTGCCGCAACTTCATCCACTGAGTATATTTCCAAGCCATCACTTCTACGAGCATCAGGGACCACATGGTAACTATACTGCGAGTGATTAAGTGGAATAGGATCTGCACTTTGCTTAAATAAATTAACGACCGGAGCACAGCCCAGAGCAAACATACTTGGAGAAATCTGTTTTTCTAACTCTTCATGAGTTTCGGATAAATAAAAATACAGATTTAACGTGTCGTCAAAGCTCTCGTTTAACGCTTCACCAACTTTTAATATATCCAAGAAAAGGAACTTTTCCGGAAAAGCAAAATATTCAGTTAGGAGTCGATATCCTACGAATGCGGTATCAGGATATGGCAATAAACCCTCATCTGGACTTAGCCCCACTTGACATATTTCATCCGGAGAGAGAAAAGTTGGCTTTGGATCACTCTCCCCATTGGCAACAACCAACCTGACACACTTACTTAGTAGCAAGTCATATAAACTATAGATATGAGATGGTTGGCCACGAAGGAAAAAGCGGAGACTCTCAGGGTTTAGCTCAGAAAATTTTATGCTTGGGCTAAAAGTTTTAAGGGATAATTTTAAAACTGCATTAGCGCCCTGAATGTCATTACAGCCCGGAGCGATAAATGGCCTTGGCATCAGGGTGGCACTCACCGCCTGAAATGGGCAAATTTCTGCTGGATAACAAGTTGTAAAGCGGCAGGTTTGCCCTTGAAAGCTGTCACTTTCGAGTAAAGTCTTCGTTTCTACCCGGGTTATCGCATCCAAATCCTTTTCCGGTTCAAACTGAACAATGGCACAAGAGGGAATTGGACGAAGATAATGAGGATACAGAGTTTCCAGCATTGCATCCGTTAACTCCGGAAAATCATCACTCAGCTTTTGCTGCACCCGAGCATTCATGTAAGCGAAGCCGGACAACAGTCGCCCTACTAAAGGATCATCAACTGTGTCTGCATCCAGCTGAAGTCGGGATGCGGCAGCTGGGTGCATCTTTGCAAATTCAGCAGAAGTTTGCTGAATGAATGCGAGCTCGCGCTCGTAGAGATCTATTAACTTTTCACTCATCACATAATCTCAGAGACATCCACCAGCTGGGTAACTGGGTTGAGTGCCGAATCAAATACAATAACTTCCGATGCTGGATTTACATGTAATACAGCTTCTACACGAAAGCGTATACTAGGATCTTCGACATCCACTTTGTCTTGGGTGGTTACTTTTACCGAACGTATTCTGGGCTCAAAATTTAAAATTGTTTTTTCAATATCTCGACAAAACTGTTTTCGGCTAGCGGCAGAAGAAAGATTGACTGTTGATAGGTCTGGCAACCCATAGTTAATATTCGACTGTTCTAAACTTTCATGAGTTGAAGGTGCGGAAATACATTTGAATCTTGTATTGAACAAGTATTCCAAATCACGACGCACCCCTTCACGCAACTGTCTCAACACTTGATGGGATTGATGTACATCCAATTTACTAGATGATTGTAATAATCGATCCAATACCGGTGCCAATAGTCGCTTTTCTCTAACCATAATAATTAGGTAGCTCCGACGCCGATTGTTGCCAATGCGGTTGTAAGTTTTAGCTCGGATACAAGATGGTCAACGGTGTAATGACTCTTGAGATGAATCACACTTTGATAGCTACCCGCTTTACCTGGCTCATCCGTTACTTGCACCCGGGACTCCCGTAGAGGGTATCGAGCCTGCATTTCCCAGGAAAGGTCATCCCTTCCCGTTGTATATTCATCCAGCCAATGCTGCAACTGCCGCTCGCAATCTGCAGCATTCATATAAGCACCCACCTTATCCCTTATCATTACCTTGATATAATGAGCAAATCGAGATGCGCAAAGTATTTGTTGTAACATGGAGCTAATACGCGCATTAGCCGTGGCTGCTTTAGAAGTGAATTGCTTCGGCCTTTGAAGTGATGGAACACTATTAAAGGCGCTGTAAGGAGTATCGTAACAATGACTCAAGCATACATACCCTAAGTCACTTAAATCCCGCTCAGCAAAATCAGTTACCAAAATTGAAGTGGCCATTCGGATCATGCCAGGAGTACTATCTGGCCTATAAGGCACCATTGGTAGCTGGGTTACCAACCCTCCCCCCAAATGATCACGAGCAACTCCTCTAATATGTGAAAACCAGCCAACTTCACTAAATTCTCTTAATAGCACGGTACCCAATGCAAAGCAGGCGTTCCCCCATAAATAATTCTGGCTATGGGGTGCCCGTACCTGTTCCTGAAACCTCAAACCACGATAGGATGAAAACTCCTGATTATAGGGTTCTCTCATTAAAACTTGAGGAAGTGTTAAAGCAATAAATCGGCTGTCTTCCAGGTCCCGAAGGCCATTCCATCGAATGTATTCCTTTTGACGGAATACTTCTGAAAAATTGATAGGCTTTGCTAGATCCGAAAAGTTGTCTACGCCAAAAAGTTGTGGGGCTGATGCACAAACAAACGGTGCAAAGGCTGCGGCTGCAGTATGTGCGATGCCCTGCAAAGTAAAGACATCATCATAAGGGTGATCAGGCAGTGGCCGATGAGATACATAGTAATCTCCAAGTAACAAACCAAATGGCTCACCGCCTGGAGTACCGAACTCTTCATTGTATATAAGATGAAACAGGCCAGATTGGTCAAAATCCGGGGCCCTCTCCATATCCTTCGCCAGCTCTTTCCAGCTGGCATCCAAGAGTTTTATTTTAATATTTTCAGCGTGGGGCGTATCAAACACTAAGAGGGATAGCCCCCGCCAGCTCGCTTCAAGTCTCTGAAACTTCTGGTGATGAATTATGCAATTCAGCTGGTCACAGATTAGTTCATCCAACTCGGCGACAATTCGACCAAGATATTGGCGAACGGAATAATTATCCCTATTTGTACGAGGGGATAATTCTGTGAGCCAATATTCAAATGCAAAAAGGTCATCCGGTTCCTGCAGAAATTTATGTAGCTCTCTCTGCTGCCCTCTCGCCAATTTCTCCGGTAGAACATCTGGTTGATCTTCCGATATTTGGTCATGTGCTGCACGGGGCACCGGTATACTCCAACAAGAATTATTATTTGAATAAATAATGGTGAAACGCTGGCCTTGAACAAGGCCATGTGAAGAGAGAACCCGCCCCTAAGAGCGGGCCCGGAGCCTTATCCCGCAGATGGGATATTTGCCACCATACGCAAGGATGTCGTCAATTCTTCCATCTGTAACCAGGGTTTCAGATAGGCAATCGCACTGTAACATCCAGGCTGACCCGGAATCTCTTTTACTTCTACACGCGCTTCAGAAAGCGGGTACTTCGCTTTCATTTCAGGGCTCGCATCAGGATTGGAGTTAGTGTACTGGGAGATCCACTTGTTCAACCAACGCTCACAATCACCGGCTTCCATAAAGGAACCCAC
The DNA here is from genome assembly GCF_052468155.1 of Microbulbifer maximicatervae (SeqCode). NCBI lineage: Bacteria > Pseudomonadati > Pseudomonadota > Gammaproteobacteria > Cellvibrionales > Microbulbiferaceae > Microbulbifer > Microbulbifer maximicatervae (SeqCode). Next base: position 1,551,753 of record NZ_CP174335.1, on the reverse strand, counting down.
TTTATCGCGCGCCATTACCTTGAGGTAATGTGCAATACGGGAAGTCGCCATTAAATAAGGCAAGCGGGCAGAAATAGCTGCGTTAGCAGTGGCGTCAGGGTCATCGTATGCCTTTGCCTTTTGCGCACTTTGAGCACCAAAGAATACCGAGTAATCCGTATTCTTGTAGTGACACAGAGGCAAGAAGCCTTGAGCGCTTAACTCCGCTTCACGGCGATCGGTAATACCAATCTCTGTGGGGCATTTCTGATCGAGATCCCCATCGTCACTCTTGAACACGTGAGATGGTAGCCCTTCTACTTTACCACCACCCTCAGCACCGCGAATTGCAGTACACCAGGAATTCTCAGCGAATGCTTGAGTCATGGTGGTGCCCATAACATAAGAAGCATTCATCCAGCAGTATTGATCGTGCTCTGCTGGACGGGAAACGCCGTCTTCATCCACTTCAAATTCTTCGAAGTCAAAAGCTTCAATCGGCTTGGTGTTAGCACCATAAGGGGTACGGGCCAGGGTACGCGGCATTACCAAGGTGACAAAACGGGAGTCGTCACTGTCACGGAAACTGCGCCACTTGATGTACTCGGCGGATTCAAAAATACCGCCCAGATCTCTCGGTTTGGAAAGCTCCGTGTAGTCATCAAAACCAAACATGCCGGCACCGGCAGCTGCAACAAACGGACAGAAGCCAGCCGCAGCAACATTAGACATCTTGCTCAGAAGCTCGATATCCTCAGGGTGGCTGGTGAACTCGAAATCCCCGATCATTACGCCGTAGGGCTCACCACCCGCAGTACCAAACTCTTCTTCATAGATTTTTTTGAAGGTCTGGCTCTGGTCGAACTCAACTGCCTTATCCAGGTCGCGGAAGAGCTCACGCTTGCTCAAATTGAGCATGCGGATTTTCATGGTAGCGCCAGTTTCCGAGTTCATGACCAGGTGATTCAGACCACGCCATGATCCTTCCAGTTTCTGGAATTTCTCGTCATGCAAAATCGCAGACAGCTGCTGGGACATGGCCTTATCAATCGCGCTAACAGCTTTCTTGATGGTCTGGGTCAGGTTGCGATCCCAGGTGACCGTCCCTTTCATTACTTGCTCTGTCAAATTCGCAAGCAAGTCTTGTGCTTCTTGAGGCTCAGTTTGTTTAGTTGCCGCAATCGCCTGGTCTAGGAGACTCGCCGATTGCTCTTCAGCTTCACTTCCTGCAACATTTTCTACTTCAGTGCTCATTCTGAGTCCTCTCCTTTATCCTCATTCAAGCCCAACTGGTCAGAGATAGCGCTGACGTTTTCTGTGCTCTTGAGAATATCCTCAAGTACTTTTTCAAGCTCCTCAGAGCGATCAGCTTTACTCAGCAGATCACGCAGCTTGCTACGGGCTTCAAGCAATTGCTTTAGTGGCTCAACCTGCTCAACAATCTGCTCCGGCGAGAAGGCGTCCATGTTGTTGAAGTCGAGATCAACAGCCATCTTGCTACCGTCACCAGTCAGGGTGTTTTCAACCTGCAAGTTCAACTTTGGGTTTACTTTACCCATTACGTCGTTGAAGTTATCGCGGTCAATTTGGATAAACTTACGATCTTTCAGAGCTTTGCGATTCTCGGCATTATCACCAGAGTAATCACCCATAACACCCGCCACAAAAGGAAGCTCCTTTTTGACTTCGGCTCCGTTAGTTTCAACATCGTAAGTGATATGTACACGCGGCTTACGCACGCGCTTAAGTTTGTTGTGGATGCTTTCAGACATCTAAGGTCTCCTTTCCGACTTTAGGGACTGCTGTTCTCAGTTAATTACCAACCAGTGCTGGCTTCTTCTTGCGGTTGCTCACCCCAACCTTCATCAGAGACTGGCGCGGATACACTTTCAGTAGGTGTATCTGCGGCAACCGCAGGAGCTGATGACGTGCCACTTGTAGTCACTGGTGGGGTTATATATTTTTGTGTATCCGTGCCATCGAGACGAACTCCCGTCAACTGGGAGTAAAGCGCCTTCGACTGATCATCAGGTAGCAATTCAGACATCAATTGTGAAACGGTCATTCGTCCCCAGCCTATCAGCCTCTCCAGGCCGGGCGCCAGCGGCGTATGCGGCTCATAGGTACGAAAATACTTTGCCGCCTGCTCAAGCAATTTTAAGGCATCTTCTCTGGACACTACCGGACCGGTAGGGACAGCTACAGCAGAGGCAGCCACAGAAGTAACCGCTGCTGCAGCTGCATTTCCAGCTTGAACTTCCCCAGCAGACTCTTTTGATGATTCAGACGCCACATCTTCTTGAGTCTGCTCCATAGACTCCAAGTGCGTCTTATAAATAAAGCGGCTTGTCCGCAACACCTCATCCAATAGAGATGAAATATTCGTGGATGGGGGGGCATCATGGCCGCAGCTTTGTCGCAGGCTATCATTTATGGTCTTAAAGTGCCCCAGCGCTGCCTCGATTGTCTGGACGAGGTTTTGAGCCCATTCACCGCTCGCACTGTTTACACATTGATCAATCTGCTCAAGGTTGTAACCCAGCGTTTCTATTCGAGCAGCCTTGGCATCGTCATCTGCAATTCTGTCAGCATCCCGAGCCTGTTGGAATTGGAAGAATGAATAGTCCCCATAATCCCCTTCGGGAGTAATACCGGCACTGCGAATAGGCATTAGCAAGGTGCCATCACCACCATCACCATTCAAACCTGTCAGGGGTGCTACTTTTGTCTCAAGGCCATCTTCGTCTGGTAAGGGATACAGACCTTCCCAATATTGCTCTACTAACGAGTCGATCACCTGCAGGCCATCTCTCAAGCCAATAAAGCCATGTAAGCGAATCAAGGCCTCGGTATACCAGCTGGCAACCTCCAAGTCCTTACTCTTTTTCCCTAGGATATTTTCTGCAGCTTTTGCTACATCCCTCCAAGGTGCGAGTAGGTCTGTGTCTGCATCATCGAACATTGCGGAGCGTTCAGCAGCCCTTGCACTGTTGCGAGCATCTTTGATCGAGTAATAATCAGAAGTTGGCGAACGATCCTCTCGGATATCTTCCCCTACGGGATTATCCTCTGAGATTGGAGCAACTAATTCATCGATATTTATCGTGTTTGGGAATGCCATCAAAAAAGGCCCTTATACCGAATCAAATCCTTTAATCAGAATTCTGAGAAGAGTACACGTTGTAGATATCTAATCAAGGCAAATAATGCGCTTGGTACCTATTACTTTAAAAAACATGTTCAGTTGACAATTTTACGCTATTTATTTTTGTTAGATTTTGGCTTCTTATTCCAAGCTATTACATCGGAACTAATGTTGGATCGCAACTGGCCGTATTAGCTACAAGTGTAAATGTGGTAAAAATATGCAAAAATTCAGTTCTACTTCTCTCAGAATCTTGAATAGATGACCACAAAAACACGGAATAGAAACTGTCCTGACATTGAAAAAATGTGACTAAGTAGTGAACTGGCGTTTCTGTAATATCAGCAGACATCTCATAAATATGTCCACTATGGTTACCCCCTCTCAACACTTCTGGTCCTGATATAAGAACACCATTCTCCACTCTGGTCAGGCATTGCTGTATTTGGGCTTTTCCAAAATGGTCAAGTAACAAACCTTGGGGGAGCTGACTTCGTTCCTGTCTCAATACAATCAAGTAGCGACTCAACTCTGGACTTCCCGCCTGAATTACCGCTTCCCGATTCAAGCTATCAAACTTTTGCCACCCCGAAGGAACCCCTATAGAAATCGTTCCCTCTTTATCTTCTAAGAAGGTAAGAGTCGGGGGCAAAGGAGATTCACCATAATTACTAGACTTTGCAGTACAGTGTATCAACTGATCATTCTGATAGAGCTGAGTGTGCCAGCCAGCCAACCAGAATTTATTCACTAACTGGCGGGCTTCCCCTCTATCATCCGTAGATTTGATTTGTGATTTTACACCTGTCAGAAGCCCCTTTATCTGACTAAAATTCAAGCCAAATTCGCGTCCTAATGCAGCTATTGCATAGCGTCGCTCCACAGAACTTCTTTTCTCCCCAGTAAAAATTATTCCGTAAGACATATCAGCAACCTTCGCTTCCTGCTCTGATACCTTCTTGACAAACCAGAGCCTTTGCTCCTTCCTTCTGGTTTCATTCTGCCCTTTCGCTTCATTAAACTGACGCTCTGAGGCAATAACACTTAATTAGATGTAGGTTGTTTTCTTCTAAATCAATGAAGCACTTTTACTTTATACTTCTGGTACAACGCACTTAAAGCTGATGCTTTCTGTAAGGAAAATAAATGAGAATAAATAAATGGGAGGTAACCCAACTCTCGTAACTTTAAAAATTTTTCCGCTTCAAGCTTTTGTAGCCTCGATTCAGAAATGCAATATACCCCTGTAAATTTATGTTTAAGGCCATCAGCCAAATCTATATTAATTATCTTTTCTTCTAGCAAATTGAACTTCTGCAAAATATCAACAAATTTCCAGACCTGCATCCTATTAAAGTGGCTTTTTTTTAGCCGGCGCTGTATTTCTAAGAGGTCTTTGCTTGCCTTTCCATCTACCTCAAATAAACTAACACTAGGAGAAGTGCATTTACCGGCGGATAGGAGCGAAGATTCGATACAAATATATGCACTGGAAAAATCATTTTGTTTATACTTCAAACAAAAAGGATAATTACGAACAGATTCAGGAACATATTCCCCTTGCCACTGCTCTTCTTGCCAGAAAAGATTTTCACCTGGTTTCACACCAAGCAATGCACTACTTTCAAGCTTCCCAGAGTCTTTTGACTTAGCAAATATGATAGGGCATGCATGCGCTACCGGTGTAAACTCAGTCAAAAGAATTGAACAAACATGTAAATTTTTACTGTGGGAAAGATCGCTTTTAAGTAATCTAACATTACGATGCTTTTTCTTATCCAACACGACCCACTGTTTCACATTGCGCCCCCACACCCTAATTCATATTTTGCTGCAATCGTACACCAAGCATTGAACTGTACAGTTCTGGGCTCGGCAATGACGGGCATAACAAAGTTGTCGGGGCCAAGTGCTGTGACCCCTCGCTCCACCACAGACTATATGCGGAGTAGCTACTTTTGCTCATCTGCCCTAAAAGACCTGCAAAGCCTCTTTCCAGACTATTCGATTGGCCTGTGGAGACGACAAAGTCCCCCTGTGCTGGAGGCAGAGAGATAATGCCCGCTCTGTCAGGGGGAGCACTAAACGCCTCACATAATTGGTCTGCATGTAGCATATTTTGTAGCGATGTAATTGCTAATTCCGACAAGCTCTGGAACCAGCTCTTAGCATCAGACATAAAAGCAAATGCATCCACTACCGGGGATAGAGGAGCAGCAAATGTCAACGGAAAATAGCGCCCAACACTATCCACACTAGGCACTAAAATTCCGGCCCACGCATTGGCATCAATGATGCCTTTGCTGTGGACAAACCTCCAAACAGGACTGGTCAAGTAGTAGTCCAACCACTCTTGACCTACGAGTTCACGAGAACCAAATACCGCTCGTTGTAACCAGCCATCCCATACAGTGACAAAACTACCCGGCAGCTGCCGCTGAACAAAGTCCCCGTGACCCGGCAACTTACCAAAAATACCAACTGTATTTTGCAAATCATCTACTCCGTCTACAGGGTCTCAGGGCATCGATATCCGCGCAGTAAACTGCGGTCGAACGGATTGTTTACATTAGATGCAATCAATTTAAATTGAGCCTTTCGCCCTTCCTCAGAGAAAGTGACAAAGTGCTCTGCATTACTTCGCCCGGCTTCCAAATCTGAGCTCGCTAGCAGTCTGTACCATGCCCAGTCCCCTTCAAAATGCTTGCGATGAACAGTCTCATTCAGATCTTCAAAGATAATGCGGACACGATTACTTTCACCACCACGCCAAGTCAGCTTTTTAGTGGTTTTAGGGCCATGGGAGTATGGAACTCGCTGCTCTCCAAGTTCAAGTTCAAACAAACGAACACTGGAATCCAGTTTCGTAGGCTCAATACGGAAGGAGTAAGAAGCTCCTTCGCCAGCACTGAAGAAAGTTTTGCGAATACGTTCAGCTCGACGCAACTGGGAAAGAGCTTCCCTTGAAAGGCTAATGCCCTGCCCTTCAACGTATTTGATTTTCCAATTTCTGGTATCCACAAATGGCTTCAGATACTGATTGACAAATTTCTCCTCAATACCACCTGGCTTGAAGTACTGGTTAAACTCCATCACCGGCACTTCCTGATCACGGTCGCTACGCAGTGGGTACCGGTTTGCCAGGCTATTGCTATAGCTTTGATACACCTCTTCACGCCAGACACGGTTGATATGCGCCTTAGTCTTGGCCATTACCAGCCCCCAAGCGCTGTCAGCAATATCTGTCAGCCACTGGTCAAAAGGTGCTGGCGCATTAGCAGCCTTAACCCTTAACTGTTTAATCGCATCGCTACCGCCGGCAAAACGCGCTTTGGCACGTCCAAAGGCCGCTTGATTCGAATCGGGAGCGCTGTCGATCTCGGTGAGGTATTCCTGAATTTTATTAATAGTATCCAGGTATTCTTGGATACGCGCTGGTCGCCCCTTCTCACTCTGAGTGATTCGCTGGACCTCCTCAAACCTAACATCAACAATGTTTGGCTTGTAATGATCCTGCAAGGCACTGGTTGCACTACCCAGTGCGGCTTGTCCCAACTTTCGAGTAGTACTGGATACAGGTAGCGGTACCCCAGAAGCATCGACTGGAACCTCAGGACGAAGAGTCAGACGAGTGTTATCTGAAGTTATCTCAGTAATCGCAAGCAGGGGTGAGTAAATAGGATCAGACAACTTTGACAACACATCCAATGCCTGTGAAGTGCTACCAAATCTCTGAATTTTGAACCCGCCAAGGAAACCCTGCCAACGCTGTAAGTACTCCCCAAGATAGATTCGTTTTACTTCCTCACCAAGCTTTTCACGATCGGCTTCGGTAAAGTCCTCGCCACTCAGATCTCCACCATAAATCCAGCGCTCTTCAGCCATATTTGTCATCAGCTGAGAGTCCGCTCCAAAGTCCAGTTCTTTATAACCCGCCTTTGTATAAAGGAAGGGAATCGTGAAGTTTGGATTATTGGCTCCCATACCAAAAATTTGCTGAGTGTCTCCACCAATTTCCTGGTAGAGATCTACAGGGGTCAATCCGAAGTCACTATTTTGTAGTTGAGCAAATAACCGCTGAGGTACAGGGATACGACGCAGTTGCTGTCGCGCGCGAGCTACCACCCTCTCATTCTCTTCAATTGAATTGGGGAGAGGCTGAATAAATAGTTGATCCAGGTGGTAGCGCAGCTCTTCCTGCCTCCCGGCTTCACCGGGTAACTGACGCTCCCAGCGAGCAGTGTAATAAGCCTCTATGGTTTTCAAATCCATTTTATCTGGATTAAAAAACATCAAATAGGTTTTGAGAGTACTTACCAAAGCGGGATCATTACTTCCGAGACGACTTAAGTCACTCTCTATATCACGAAGTAAAGCGGGAAGATAAATAGTTTCTAATTTATGGCGATAGAGATCATTTGCCGCAGTATCAATTCTGGTGTCATAAAGCCCCAAATTGCCAATCCACGGATGTTCCTCACGGTCGTAGACCGCACTAGCCCGCTTTAAAGGCTCTAACAAATTTAAGGCACTGATGGGCGTAATATTTTTGCCTTTCAGCTCACTCTCTGCTCCTTGGTATGCGCTGAGATTATCGCTAACCTCTCCCATGGATAATTTATTCTGTGCGAGACTGCCACTCCATAAGAAAATAGCTCCGACAAAGCCTCCCGCCAAAGTAGCAAAAACTCCCCGGCGTAACCAAAGGTTAGCTGACTCAATCCGGCGATTAACGCCCACTAATTCAGCCTCAGGGAAAACGACATCCTTCAATAGTCGATGCAAGAAAAAGCTCTTACCAACACCCTGGAATTTTGGCCCGACGCTACGCTCTAGTCCAAAATCAGCAGTTACGGAGGACATCATACGGTCAACAGGACTGCCCTCCTGAGTGCCACTAGTAAAGTAGACCCCTCTGACCATAGGGACGGTTTCGTAACGATTTGGACCGAAAGTCTGCTTTACAAAATCTGTCAAAATATCTGTAAGGCTTTCCATTCGGGCAGGAAAACCTTGCAACAACGCCCGCTTCTCTACATTCCTCTCCTGATGAACACGCCACAATACGCGTTGGTTCAAACGCTCTATCAGCTGCTCAAATTCTGCTTTGAAATTATCGAGAGGGGCCCCTACAGTGGCGTTAGCTTCACGGGGAAAACTCATTCCCCAAACTTGCTCACGCTCAGCTTGAGAGAGGTTGTCGAAAAACTCTGTAAACCCTGCAACTAAGTCACATTTTGTGAAAGTGAGATAAATCGGGAAGCGAATACCCAACTCTTGTTGCAGTTCATTTACACGCTGGCGGATAATTTTTGCCTGGTGTTGGCGCTGCTCTTCAGTTTGCACCATTAAATCTTGCAAGCTAATTGCAACCAGAGCACCATTGATCGGGCGGCGGCGGCGGTATCTTTTCAATAAGCTCAGAAAAGCTTTCCAAGCGCTATTATCGTAAACCCGGTGACTGTCCTGAGTCGTATAACGCCCTGCGGTATCAATTAAAACTGCATCATTGGTAAACCACCAATCACAGTTACGGGTGCCCCCTACCCCACCCAGGGCTTCCTTCCCATGACTCTGCGCCAGAGGAAATTCCAACCCGGAGTTCACCAGGGCTGTTGTTTTACCACAACCGGGAGGCCCAATAATGATGTACCAGGGAAGCTGATAAAGGGAAACTTGTCCCTTGTCAGATTTAAACCGAGCACTACGTAATACACCCATCGCTTCACGGAAGCGACCAGAAAGAGCATTCAACTCTTCCAGCGAGCGTTCTTCGTCTGGATCTGTAGAATCGGCTTCTTGTGATTCCTCAATGCCTTTCATTAAAGCCTGGTTTTGGCGTCTCTCTACCAACCATTGGCTGATATTCCACACAAGCCAAATAGCAAAAATAAAAACAATAATAGTTAGTCGGACAGAGTGAGAAAGCGTGGCATTATCACTACCAAACTTAATGTAATCAGCCGCAAACCAAATGAGGAGGGAAAGAGCTGAGAGCCCTATGAGCCCCAACACCCACTTATTGGTAAAAAAGTTACGCAAGCGTTTCATGAATTGCTCCGTCTTCCAGGGTATCGACCATACCCAGGATCAATATCAGCCCGAGTGTTACCCTTCTCCTTGCGGAGACTCATCATCACTTTTGGACAAATCTAAAATCTGGTCTGCGACCGGTGTCGTCGTTTCATAGAGCCACCAGCGATAACCACTATAAGTTGCAAGTAACAATCCCAGGACAACACTCATAATCACCCAGAGGGGTATATAGTGAATCAGCCGGGATTTTCGCTCTACGCATCCTTGCCAACGCGGCGAAAGATCTCGGTCCATTGGCTGCTTATGCTGTTCAATTGTTCTGTAGAGCTCATCACGAATCTGTTCTATTTGTTCGTGTCCACGCTGTACGAGCCGATACTTACCCTGAAAGCCCAAGCTCAAACACAGGTAAAAAAGCTCAAGGAGTTCCAAATGACTTGCGGGAGTTTCCAGCATGCGCTGCAAAATGACAAAACACTTCTCCCCTCCAAAAGTCTCTTTGTGAAATAGGCTAAGTAGAGAGTGCTGGCTCCAACCGCTAGCTGTACCCCAAGGCGTGGTCAAAACAACCTCGTCCACGACAGTACATAGTAAGTAACGGGCTGTTAGCACTGATTCAGGTGTTAAAGCCAGTTGCTTTGCCTCACGCTCGAAGCTTTGGATTTCCGTAGTAAGTCGCTTGTGCAAATCAGGTACGTTGGCGTGATTCATCGTTGTGCGCAATTTGATAATTACGCCTAACAATTTCGAAGCCGCAGACACCAATGGATTAAGACTGTTGCGGACTTGAGCCTCGACCGGGGCATCTTGGCTGGCAAAGAACTGTGGCTGAGCCTGAGCTGCTGCCGGTGCCGGTGCCGCTGCGGCACCGGGTGTCGGTATCAAAACCGTTCTATCCCCAGCATTAGGGGCCCGTGGAGGAGTAAAGCTGTCATTACTCATATTAATTATTCCTTATGGCCCAGAGTTCCATAGTTAATCCAGGGAACTCTGCGCCCAGATGCACTGCAAAACCACCCGAGCGAGTCATGGCCTGCCATAACTCTCCACTACGCTCCACCTCAAAGTAAGTAAACCCTGCGTGATAGGGGATTTGTCGAGGAGCCACGGGAAGGGGGCGCAGAGTCAAGCCGGGTAACTGTGCAGAGATAAGTTCTCTAATCGCCTCGACAGGGGCAACTTTTGCCTGCGTGGGGAAGCGGCTGCGCAATAGATCGCCAGGCATATCCGCTTTTGCGGCCATAATAAAACTGGCTGATTTTAATAATGAAGGATCAGTAACCGGCGCAACATATATCCCAAATTTGCGCTGCACCAATTCCATTGCAATCGCTGTTTGCTCCAGCACTGTGGAGAGCGACTGCCTAAGCGCTGAAAACAGCCCAGCAAAGCTTACTTGCAGGTCTTCATGTGCATACACTGGAATTTCTGGAGGGCGCTTAGACTGAGCAGTAAACGTCGAAAGTTCGCCTGCCAACTGCAATAATTCAAGAAATAAGTTGTGCGGATGTAATCGGGGCTGAGCCGTGATCTGCTTTAATAAGGGTTCAAAGCGGTTAATAACCTGCAGTAACAAATAATCAGCAATTTCTGCAGATCCGCTTCTTCCGCTGTCGCTCAAACGATGACCCAAAGCCGAGCCTCGATGGTCGAGCAATCCTTTTACTTCTTCAATATATGCATTGATAACTGCAGAAGTCTCCGCATTTAACAGCGGTGGGATATAGTCAGAATCAAGCTCTACCGGCTTTTCCGGTTGGCGCTCTTTAATTCGAGCAACCCCAACCGCAGCATAGCCACTCAAATCATCACTACCTAATTTGAGACAAGCTCTTAACTTTCCGACTTGGATACGCGCAGACTCACCAGAAGACGCCGCACTATTACGGGCATCAAAGTTCGAAGCCTGATAACGTGCCTGCGGGAAATCCTCTTGATCTCGAATCGACTCCTGACTACCTGGGCGCTTCATCGGCACACATAGGTAGACTATTTCATCACGAGTATTAACCGGAACATCCAGAACATCCGGCAAATGCTCATTTTCAGGGGCAAGTATCGGGGTACCATCGGGAAAAACAGCTTTCACTCTCGATAGAGAAATTTTTCCCATCGATAATGGCTCACTATCGATCGCCAGCTCTACAATCCCCCAGGTATAAGGCCCGAGCGGAGCTGTGCGCGCTTCGACAAGCTGTTCGAGATAGCGATCCTGCTGTTGAAAATGCTGAGGGCGTAAAAACATGCCCTCGCTCCAGATCACTTTATTGTTTGCCGACATAAATGTTCCTTAAAAAGCTCTCGTAATATTTCCAGGGCAGCAATTTTTAATGCCTGGGCAATAATTTCTGCCCTATTGAGACCGCTGCATATCCGGGAGCGTTTTTTTCATTCTTTCATAATCTTCTTTGGAGATTGTTACTGTTTCCCCACTATCATCTTCACTGCCACGAGTAGTCAATTTTGCTCGACGACGCTTGGCAATATCATCTGGCGAACCAATTCGCACATCGGCCAGCGATACTTCATATTCATTTTTTTTGTGGTCTGTAATTGGCAGCACCATTAGTGCCTCTGCATCCTGATACTGTACAAACTCAGCTAGAAGCCCGATATATTTTACGTCCGGCGTTAAAGCCAGCTCTTCTATACGCTGTTCCCCTGGAGCAAACTCTTTAAGGATTACAGTATCAATCAAATCCTTGCCGAGGCGGGATTGAGCATTCTCGTAAAGGTTAAGAAAATCTTCACGGGCAAACTGGCGCTCGTCCGCGAGCATAAACACTCGTATAACAACGGGAGAAGCTCGACCATCATCATCTGGGTTCACGTCATTCTGTGTCTCTACAACCAACTCGAGACTGGTATCCAGATTTAGAGTCCGCCTCGTTGTTTGACAACCAACAACTGCAACTGCCAAAACAGTGATTAAACTGACCTGAAATAATTTTTTAATCGACACAAGCAATTCCTTCTTTTCCGTCAACTTATTAATTTTTAATGCTTCGCGCATTTTTTAACTCTGATAATTGATTTTCATAAGTAACTGCAAATTCATCACCAAACAATTTGCGATAGCAATTATCCGGATCACCAACTAGCTCCCTGTAAATTGCAGTAAATCCTTCCCATTTTTTTGCATTTTTGTTTCCAAAAACGCCGGAAGTATTCCCCAGTCTGCGCTCAATATTTTCCGGGCTAAAGAATTTGAGCATGGCGTTGTAACCTGCTCTCATTCCAGCCAAAACTGCAACTTGATGATCTGACAAATCATCAAAACTATCCTTCACTGCCTCAGCGGGATTCATAAAAGCACCGGTACCCGCAAACATGGCTTCCAATGCATCCCGTTCCGTAGCACTAAATTTCAGCGGATTATTAGCTTCCGTTTGAATCATGGTTCGCTGCACACGCAGCTCATTCTTAATGCTGTTTCTTGCGCGCAAAAGGTCAATAAGACGAGCTACTGTTTCCCGGACAATTTCAGCTGCTTGCTGGTCCGCCTGTTGCAACTGGACCGGGTTCATATTCAGGCCAAGAGTAGATGCAAAAACGCTCCCCCCTGAAGAACCTGTGGGCTGAGTTACTGGGGATTGCTGTAAATGCGAAAACTGCTGAGCTTGGGCAGCCAAATCCGGTTGTGGATTTGGTTTTGGCTGTAGTTGCGGTTGCGGTTGCGGTTGCGGTTGCGGTTGCGGTTGCGGTTGCGGTTGCGAGGACGATTGCCCGGAACCAAACCCTGGAGCGCCATCAACTTGTTGCCCCTGCATAGCAGCGAAAGAGTCTGCAAAGGGGTTATCTTGAGCAGGCGGAGAAATTGGCTGCTGATTAAACCCTTGGGGCTGCCCTAAGGGCTGAGATTGCATTGCCTGTGGCTGTGGCTGTGCCTGTGGCTGTGGCTGTGGCTGTGGCTGTGGCTGCATAGCCTGAGGTTGTGGTATCGGAGTTGCGACAGGTTGCTGTGAAATCCCCTGGAAACCACCCATAGGAACTTGCGGCTGCGGAGATACCACTTGAGGTTCAGGCACCGCAACCGTCTCAACAACAGGTTCCGGTATCGGCTGGGGGTTTATTTGCATTGAGTGCTGGTCAGCTGGCACATGATCATCGTCACTACCATCTTTCCACCACTCATCATCAGACCATTGATTACTGGATTGCTGCTGACCCGTAGAACCCACTAAGCCACCGACGGGTGACATCTCAGGAATACCACCAACAAGACCAGACGGGTCAGATTGGCCAAAGGCAGCAAGTGGGTCCAGAGGGCCCGATTCCGAGGTGAGAAGACTATCGCTAGTTGGGGTATTGGCCTGATTACCCAGCCCAATCGAGCCCCACTCCCCAGTTTGAGCCACATCTGACTGCGGGCTGGAACCCGGCTCAAGCCAACTATCCAATTCTTTCGCTTCTGCCTGGCTTTGCATTTTTGCCATGGCATCCGCGCTGAATGTTGTTCGATCCGAGGTATCGAGAAAATCTGCACTTCCCAGACCTTTGGGAAGATCTCCCTCTTCCTTAGGCTGTCGCAATGAAACTTTCAATTTATATTCCCCGAGAACGATCATGTCGCCCTCTTTTAATGGGACTTGATTTCCCTTTCCTAACGGATTTTCTGAATCATTGTAATAGGTTCCATTAGTACTAGTATCTACCAGAAAAAACTGATTATCGGTAAAGGAAATCTGTGCGTGTTTTGAGGAAACCACTCGATCTGGATCGGGTAAAACCCAATAATTATCGGCAGAGCGACCCAAACTGCCACCAGCTTTCGTGAACAGTTTTGTATGTTTAAGCATATTGGCGCCAGAAGGGTCGGCCAATACTGATAGAATTAGATCCATTTATTCCTGACTCACAATAGTGGTTTATTCATAGTCTTCAGGTAGATTTTTGCCTGCATATTCCTGTAAAGATCCAACCCCTACACTTACACCCAAGGGCCTTTGAGTGTACCGCCACTCAGAGAACTAAAGCTCGGAAGAATGACTTGATCCCGCCCTTGCACCGAACGCATAGTGCTAATGCCAGCCTGCATAAATTTTGCAGCTGCCCTATCTGTCAGGAGCGCTTCTGCACAGGGCGTCAATAATTCGCCATTGGGTAACTTGCGTAAATGAAGGGGTAGGTCTTCATAGCTTGCAGACGAAGGCGGCTGTAATTTTCCAGTTTGAGAAAAACCTTGGCAAACAGCTAAACCCAACAAATAAACACTATTACCCCAAAGATAATATTCATGACCCTGCTCTGGGGTTAATTCTTCAAAATTGAAATACTCTGTTGTAGAGGTATTTTTCCCAAAGGGGAGTCTGAGCATAAATCTGGGAGCAGCCAACGCAACATGCTCACTAGCAGAGTATTCACGGACCGCCTGCCAACTTTCCGCAAACTGATCGCTCAACGGATAGTACCAATCATCAGGATCTACTGAACCTGACAAGTTTGGACAGCCTGCTAATTTTGGATCCCCACCCAATAAAAGTGCACTTCCCGCAGCTTCTGCAATCGTGGATAAATCTATCAGCAGGTGAAGGTCTCGCTCCTCATCAGTAACAAAGTAATCCCCTATGACTAAGTTATAGGGGATATTTCCAGAAGCTGTTTCACGCTCAACCAGTAACTTAAATGTCTGCGACTTTTCCAAGTCGCTTTCGGCTTCAACAAAATCAGCTAGAAGCTCTTCTTTACTAACGTCTATTAAGTAAAAATCCAGGTTCCCGTGCTCTTCGACACGTCTCAGTAAAAGTTGCAGACTCAGCCAACTAGCCTCTAACTGACGAAAATCACTGTGATGCATCAGTTTACGCATCGCATCAGACGTAGCTTCAGCCAGGGCATTTAGATATTCACCCTGGCGAGGGTCCTCACTTTTCTGCACGTAAGGAGCGACAATATCTTTGATTAGCTGGTCAACCTGGAAAGTATTTTGACCTTCCTTTGCATTACGCTCTCGACCTGCAGCCAGGATTTCATCCAATATCGACTGCTCGCTATCGCGCTGAGCCAAGCCCTGCTGAGTGGCTAACTCTGGTTTCCACTGTTGAATTTCCTCAGCAGCCTGCTGGAACTGACGCGGATCGAGCAGCCTGCGCTCCAGCTCAATAAACTTCTTAAACAGTGGCAAACGGCTATAAAGGTAATCTGGGTGCAAATCATCAAAGCATGGTAATCCCAGCGGGCGATCCAGTACGGGTAACTGCAAACTCACACCTAGATCAGAAAAAACGCCCTCAAAGGTATCGCGGTTCAACAGGTATACCCTTCGACTGGAAATCGTTTCGGGTTCACACTGGCGGCGACTCGCTCTCCCGCTGAAATCACCCAGGATCGCAACTTTCAATCTATCAGTGCCAAAATCCATAACTGGTTTTTCCTTATTGTTATCGCCAAGGATCTGAAATCCCGTTGAAATGCTGGGCCTACTCACAATTTGTCACCTGCTGACAGGGCTTAATTACCCTACTTCTTATGGCCTTTTAACGCCCTCAACCCGACATTAGGTTTTAGCTAGGCAGTTTCTTTTGGTTCTTTTTCGACTTTATTTGCTTTTTTAGGGCGACCACGCTTAAGCGGTCGCACTCTTTGGTTAACAATCTGCTCAATTTTCTCTTTAAACGCATCCCCGCCAAGCACATGGCCTAACTTAATCGTTTCAGCGATATAGTCGAGCAACTTTCGATCAAAGCTATACTGAAATAACTTCCTGTAAGATTGTGCCCTCTCCATCACGGTATTCCCTAAAGAAAGATACAAACGGTGATCCTTAATCAAATTATCTTTCTTAATGTTTGTGTGATGGTTAAAACTTGACCATTCATAGTCTTCAAGAGAATCAGCTAACCCCAAATAGAGGGGACGTAACTCCACATACCGGTAACACGTCAGTAAGTACGCATCAGAATCAATTAAGCTGGACTTATAACGCCCCCGCCATAGTGTTCCTGAGCGCTTGTAACGGTGATTAACAAATTGAACATAGCGACGTCCAAGGGATTGCATCATAGATGATATCCCATCCGGTATCGTGGGCGTAGCTATGATCTGAATCATATTGGGTAATAAAACATATGCGTGAACGTCAACGCCATATTGGTCTGACGCGTTACGCAAACTAATCAAATAATATTGGTAATCTTCCTCATCAAAGAAACAGGGCAGATTATTGTGACCTACCTGCACAATATGTTGAGGAACGTTTATCAAATTGAGCCTGGGCAAACGGGGCATTTTGCCTATGGGTCCTTTTTTAGCTGGCTAAAAGCCTTTTCTGTAGAGAGGTAAAGCTCTTATTATCGCAAATCAGTGAAAAGTATTTCAAACTTGGCATGCGAGCAAGTTAACATTACCTTCGGTGATCGGTTGTAATAATATTGCGCCGCATTGTATTGCTTTTTATTAAAGGGGAGTTGCACCAGACATGGATCAAATTAGTCTGGCGGTCAACGGGCGTACTGACATTGGTCAGGTTCGTGAGGAAAACGAAGATAGTATTCGCTGGTACGCATCTGCGGAACAGCCTTTTGCCTATATAGTGGTGGCCGACGGCATGGGCGGTTACACCGGTGGCGCAACCGCCAGTAAAATTGCAGCTGAGACGGTTCAAGCCCACCTCGATGACCTGCTGAAACACACTTTTTTCTCCTGCACGTCTGAACAGCAACAGCTTATATTGCGCGCCACCCTTATCGACGCAGTCAACAGCGCAAATACAGCTCTAATCAACACCAAAAACCTGAACCCCCAGTTTTCCAATATGGGAACAACTTTGGTTGCCGCGGTCATGTGGCGCGACTTTTTAATCGTTGCACATATTGGCGATTCTCGCGCATACCTGTGGAACAATTATGGATTGCAGCGCCTTACACGAGATCACAGCGTTGTACAGGAGATGATTGATTCAGGTCAATTAACCCCCGAGCAAGCCAAAGAGTCCAATGTTCGCAACCATATTACCCGTGCCTTGGGGGTTTCCAGCTGTGTAGAGGCGGATATAAATAGCTGGAAACTCACGCAAAACGCACTCCTTTTGTTATGTAGCGACGGGCTCACTGAATATCTTGATGATCATGCGATAGAGCGCGTACTGGCCACTCATCGTCCGGCATTAGAGTGTGTATATCGTTTTATTGACGATGCTAATCGCCTAGGAGGGCGCGACAATATTACTGCAGGAATATTGGAATATTCTTCACAATCATTGCGTCAAATTCTACCCCACGAACAAAGTGTTACCGAACGTCCCAGCTCCCCCGACGTAACAATCCGAAAGTTACACCGCTGATTTGATTTATCGGACACTACAAAATGACACCGGAACGTCTTACCCAGCTAATACCCGACTTACTCAATAAGCTTACCCCCCCAACAATTAAACTCTCTCACGAGAACCCCGCATCAGTTATACGCTGGCTTTCCCAAATTGAGCGAACACCAGAAGACATCTCTCTCAATTTACGGAGAGAAGATTTTTGGCCAAAGCTGCCAGGCATTGAAGCCAATCGATATAGTATCGATTCGGCACCTATGGTTCCCCTCTTGCATGAGGTAGACGGCAGCCCAACCCAACTGACTAACCTCCCAGGGGTCAATCCAGCAAATAAGGTAATTCCAGCTCTGGAACGCAGCCATCAGATCGCTGAACACGTCGTCAGCAATACAGGGGAAGTCGCTTTTGAGCGAACAGACGTCATTATTCCAGGGCCATTGCCATTTGAATGGAAAAGGTATTTCCGCTCTTCCCTCAACGAGGACACTGGCATTGGCGCGGGCTGGCGACACTCCTTAAGTGAAAAACTTGTTGTACACGACCACTTCGTCAAGCTATTCACTGCCGAGGGCAGATCTGTAACCTTTAATTTACCCGCTATAGGTCATGGTTGTTACAATCGTTTTGAACGGTTAATGTTATTTCGGCAAAGCCTACACAGTTATCGTTTAACGACATTCGATCAATATCATAAGATTTTTCGCGCCGACGGCGTGAACAGCGCTTTACCACTTGCAGAAATTAGGGATCAATTTGGAAACGCCTTAACTATCGATTATCAAGAAGGTTTACCTAAAAAAATAGTCAGCTCTTGGGGCCGGGTTATTGAATTTAACTGCCAAGATGGTCATATCTTCAATCTAGTGAACGGTCACGCTGTAGAAGGGCAAAATAACCTCTGCGCTTACAACTATAAGGAAGGGCAATTAGTCGAAAGCTGCTGTGGGCTTAAAAGGGAAAAATATCAATATGACAATTCTCAACTGGCTCATCTGCACAGCAGCGAGTCTGGAAGCTATCAATTTATATATGATGAACACAATCGATGCTGCTCATTAAATTCAAATGAGTTATTCACTAGCTTAAGTTGGCTTGCGAGTAACAATAGCTGCACAGTCGAATCAGAATTATCCGGCCCGATTCATATACGCTTTAACAAGTTCGGTCAGAGAGTCTCTGAACAGCAAGAATCACGTATCTGTACTTGGCTGTATGACTCCTACGGCAACCTCTGCGAAGAGATTAAGGCTGATGGCCGTAGACTTTTCTTTCGACACGATGAATTCGGCCGACTGGTTCGCACCACTTCTCACGATGTGAGTAATCGATACTTTTACGATGACCGAGGTTACCTGCGTGCGGCATCTATCAACGATGAGACTCTGTGGCAATTCCAGTTCAATGCAAAAGGCCGCCCAGAACGTATCATTGATCCAGCAAAACAAGTCTGGAAATTTCTCTATACGGATCGGGGTCAGCTCACACAGATCCGGGACCCCGAAGGTGGCAAGGTAGACTTCAGCTGGGATGGGCAGGGGCAGCTGCAATCGATATGTAGAGATAAAAAGCTCCTAGGCCTGGAATACGACCACTGGCAACGAGTCATTTCGCTGAAAATGAATGGCGAACTGTGGCGTGAATGGAGCTATGGTAGTGCCGGTGAACTACGAGAAGCTCGCCTAGGCATTCACCAATACGGCCTGGACTATTCCGAACGAGGCCTTACCAACGCTATTCACGGAGATAGCGGCCAAAGTATTCTTTGCGACCATGATAACGCCGGTAGACTCTGTCATATCAATTTTGCCGACGGCAACAATTGGGACCTCAGCTATAACCCAATCGGTGAGCTAGTCTGCCTGGAATGTCCCGCAGGAAACTACACTTGGGGATATGACTGCTTCGGGCAATTAGTTAGCCACAAGGCACCACAGGATCGAACTTGGCGTTGGCATTACAATATAGACGGCAGCCTGCATGAATATTGTGATAATGACTCTCGCTGGTACTTTAATTATAACAACAGCGGTGTATTAACCGGTATTCGCAATAACAGTGGCCAAAATAGTGAGTTCCACTACGACCAGCATAACAGGCTGGTACAGGCAGATAATGCCCTTTCCTCAGTGCGCTTTAAATACGACAGCCGCGGTCGGGTAACCGCGGAGCATCACGACAGTGCCGATATCCGGGATTTCAGTCTTCAGTATCAATATGACAAACGCGGCTGGTTAAAGAGTGCCAGCTCCGACAATCTCGACTTGTCTTATACATTCGCTCCTTGTGGAGCCCTGTATGGAATCGATGCCAATGGTGAAGCCATTGTTCGCACCGAATCCAAAGGCCAAGATATCCTCCAGGTTCAAGGAGAGGTTCGCAGTAATCACAAATATTTATTTGGGCGCCTGGTAGGCATGGAGTCCGGTCAAGCACTTTCCTGGCACTTTGATAAATCCCCTCCCCTGCAAATGACCAACCCGCTGCGGGCACAGCAAAGTCCGACTCAACCTCAAACAGAAAGTGACAAGCGCGGCAATATTATTAGTGAAAGCAACATACCAGGCCGCAAGGATTATCAATACCAGTACGACGGCTGGGGCCTGATGAGCCACGCGGAGTGCGGGGAATTTAAAACCTATTTCCGCTACGACCCCTTCGGTCGGCGGTTAAGCAAGACATGTACCCACCGAAAATCAACCCGCCAGCGCCGCGTTGTCACTATTTGGAGCAGCCTGGGTATCTGGGGGGAAATTCACAATATTGACGGCAAGTCCCGAGGTTTAAGCCATTGGATTCACCAACCTCAAACCAATGCCATTCTCTGCCAGTGGACTGCCGACAATATCGAGCATTACCTTTCCAACCCCGACGGCAAGCCACTCGCGATTTTTGATACCCAAGGTGCCGCTCAGTGGTCACAAGGTGGGGAGGCAGGAGAGAAAGGAAAAGACCCCCACAATCAAGGGCCGAGTGCCTGGCGGGGAACTAATTTGCTCGCGGATGTAGAGACTGGGCTGTGGTACCACCCCTCAGGCTACTGGAGCCCTGCCCTCGGTATCTGGCTAAACGGGGACCGCTCTCATAACCTAACGACTTCTGCCCAATCAATCGGGCAGCTGTAACGAAATACTCGGGCAGCTGCATCAACATTTGCTGCCCTGGTCAACTCTTATCTGCCTATACACTATGGGTATATCTATTTGCCCGTGAGTGTTATGGAAGAGCGCTCGGATTTTGAGATCGGAGGGGTCCATGTCGCCAGGGGCGAGTCCTGCCATATCGACCTACCTGTTGTAAGGCTGTACACAAGCACAGAAATGGCAATCCCAGTTTATGTGCAGCGCGGTAAAAAAGATGGCCCCAAGATGTTCGTTTGTGCCGCCATACACGGTGACGAACTCAACGGCATTGAAATAATAAGCCGGCTTATCCAAAGCGGCCGCCTGAAGTCATTGCGCGGGACCCTGGTTGCAGTTCCAATGGTTAATGTTTACGGGGTACTGCAGCACACTCGCTATCTACCTGACAGGCGCGACCTAAACCGCTCATTCCCAGGTTCGGCAAAGGGGTCTCTCGCCGCACGTATGGCTCACGTCTTCCTCAAGGAAATAGTCACCAAATGCGACTATGGCATCGACTTACACACAGGAGCCGTACATCGCAGTAACCTCCCCCAAATTCGCGCTAACTTGGACGATGAGCAAACCCGAAAACTCGCCAAGGCCTTTGGTGTTCCCGTGCTACTCAACGCTTCTATTCGCGATGGATCCCTGCGCCAAGCAGCCGCGGATCTTGGGGTAAGAGTATTACTTTATGAAGCTGGTGAAGCCCTGCGCTTTGATGAACTCAGCATCCGCGCCGGAGTTAAAGGTGTGATCAATATGATGAAGCACTTGGAGATGTTGCCGCAAACCCGGAAGACAAATGTGATAGAGCCATTTGTTGCTCGACGCAGCGGTTGGCTTCGCGCGGGGGATAGCGGCATCGCCAATCATCTTAAGGCACTCGGGGATCAGGTCTACCGGGGCGACCTATTGGCGACCATTGCAGATCCATACGGCCAGGAACTGGACCAACTGATCTGCAATGAGGATGGAATCATTATTGGGCGACAGAATATCCCTCTGGTCCAGGAAGGCGAGGCGATGTATCACATCGCCTACTTCCGTGAACCCGAGGGTGTTGTCGAGAATCTGGAGCTACTCCAGGATACGCTCCTACCGGATGAGAACTTTTAGGGAGTCTCTATTGTTTCTTCAACAACTCCAGGACTTCCTTGCTCGGGTAGCCCTGAACTTCAACGCCGGCACTCTTTTCAAATTCACTCACCGCTTTGCGGGTACCCGGACCTGCCTTGCCATCAATTTCTCCGGTGTAAAACCCTTTTTGTTTGAGCAACTTCTGCAACTCTTCCACTTGAACACTATCCAGTGGAGTAAATGGGCGCTTCCAATCATTTACCAAAGGCGCACCGCCGCCAATCCGGTCTGCCAACAGGCCTATAGCTATCGCATAGCGATCTGAATTGTTGTAACGCTTGAGAACAAAGAAGTTCTTGAACACTAAAAATGCCGGGCCATTGCGACCGTCTGGTAACTTTAATTCGGCAATGGCTTTCTTGCTGGGAAAGGGCTCGCCATTGGCTCGTGTGACGCCGAGCTTCTCCCATTCGGCTACCGACATCTTCCCTGCAGGCATTTTACGAGCGGGAATATTGACCTCATAGCCCCAGGGTTTTCCTCGCTGCCAACCGTTACTGGATAGCAGGTTGGCGGCAGTCGCGAGCGCATCTGGAATGGAGTTCCAGATATCCCGTTTACCATCACCATCGATATCCACCGCATAGGCTTGATAACTGGTGGGAATAAATTGGGTATGCCCCATAGCTCCGGCCCAGGAGCCCAACAAGTGCTCACCCTCGACATCACCGGCCTGCAATATTTTTAGCGCGGCCAGCAGTTGCTGACGGCCAAACTTTTTACGCTGGGGATCCGCATAGGCGAGTGTTGCCAGTGAGCGAATAACACTGCGCATTACCTTGTCATTACCGAGGATGCCGCCAAAACTGGATTCCACAGACCAGATCGCAAGCAGGATATTGGGGTCCACCCCGAAACGCTTCTGGATCTTGTCCAACCAGGGCTTCATTTTTTCTTTTTCCCGCTTGCCTCGTTCAATCGCTCTCTTTTGCACCCGATTATCAAAGTACTGCCACACCGGTGCTTTGAATTCGGGCTGATAGGCTGCACGATCCAGAACCCATTGGTCTGGAGAAGTGATCCCTTTAAAGGCTTGGTCGTAAACCTCCGCAGAGATTCCACTCTTAATCGCGGTTTTGCGGAACTCCTTTACCCATTGTTCGAAGGCCGGATCGGCTTTCTCTTGTGCATGGGTATTGGAAGCCAGGAGAACTGCGCTTATCACGAGGATGGCAGACAGATATTGAAACCATTGCAATTTGGGCATGGAGTTACCTTCGACACAACTTTTGCTCGCTCAAGGGTAGAACGAGCCACTCTTATCCGAAAGGTGGATTGGCCGGTAACCGTTGAACTTCCCACCCACTATTAAACTGGACAGTCACATGAGAGGGAAGTTCGTGCTGCTCACCTTTAGAGTGAGCTCTGCCGCAAAACGGGAAGATTAGGGAATGACGTAAAACAGCACCGCAAAGAAGTGCAATATACCGCCCGCCAGCACAAAGAGATGCCAAATTGCATGGTGGAAGCGCAGGCTGCGCCAGAGATAAAAAGCGATTCCGCCGGTGTAGCAGAGACCACCGAGAACTAACAGCCACAAACCGCCAGTTTCCAGACTGTCCGACAGCGGCTTGATCGCAGCCACCACGACCCACCCCATCAAGGCACTGAGAGTGATGGACAGGGCTCGGATCTTCTTCAGCGGGGTGAACTGAATAATCAATCCGATCAGCGCGAGCCCCCAAATAATACCGAACAGCCACCAACCCCAAGGGCCCCTCAGGGTGACCAGGGTGAAGGGAGTATAGGTTCCAGCAATCAATAGAAAGATTGACGAGTGGTCCAGGGTCCGCAGTATCGCTTTGGCGCCGATATGGCTGACTGCGTGGTACAGCGTGGAGGCTAGGAAACAGAGTATCAGGGTGGAGGCATAGACGCTGGAGCTGACAATATGCCAAGCGTCCCCGCGCAGGGCAGCAAATCCGGTCAATACACCCAGACCGGCAATCGCCAGAAGCGCTCCAACACCATGTGTCACACTGTTGGCGATCTCTTCAGCAAAACTGTAACGACTGGCAACGGAAACGGAAGATGACATAAATTAGCCCGGTTAAATTCAGGTCATAAGCCTGCGTGTAGTGCACGACCAATAACTTGGAACAGGTCTAATGATCAGAGGCCTCACTTAAAATAGCAAGGCCATCACCAGACTGCACATTCACAACCGGGCGGTCAGGGCTTAAACGCTAGCGTTGTGAATACCCATTTCGCACAAAGCGGAAGATTCGCGAACAATGGTTTCGTTGCGATCGGGACCTGTAGAAACAATGTCTACCGGAGCGCCCACCAGCTCTTCGATTCGAGCGATATAGGCGCGTGCATTGGCCGGCAAATCCGCTTCACGACGCACACCGAAAGTATTCTCTGTCCAACCGGGCATAGACTCATAAACCGGCTCGACACCTTCCCAACCTGCGGCATCAAAAGGTACTGGTACTTCTTCACCAGCGCTGTTGCGGTAGCCCACACAAACCTTTACCTCCTCGAGGCCATCGAGAACATCCAGTTTGGTCAGGCACAGGCCAGAAATACTATTGATTCGGATCGCGTGGCGCACAGCAACAGCGTCAAACCAACCGGTGCGGCGCTGGCGGCCAGTGGTAGCGCCAAACTCGTGACCTTTTTCACCCAGGTGACGACCAACTTCGCAGTCCAGCTCGGTAGGGAATGGGCCACCGCCAACGCGGGTGGTGTAGGCCTTGGTAATGCCCAATACATAATCCAGGTACAGAGGACCAAAACCAGAACCAGTAGCGGTACCGCCAGCAGTGGTATTAGAGGAAGTTACGAACGGGTAGGTACCGTGGTCAATATCCAGCAGGGAACCCTGGGCGCCTTCGAACAGGATATGCTCTCCGTTCTCGCGCGCTTTGTGCAGGTGATCGGCAACGTCGGTGATCATCGGCACCAGTTGCTCGCGCCAGATCTTGGCCTGCTCAACGGTGTCCTCATAACTGACCGGGTCAACTTTGTAGTATTCGGTCAGAGCGAAGTTGTGGTAATCAATCAGCTCTTTCAGCTGGTGGCAGAAGTTATCCCAGTTGCACAGATCACCCAGGCGAAGACCGCGACGAGCAACTTTATCTTCGTAAGCGGGACCAATACCGCGACCTGTAGTACCGATCGCTTTGGCGCCGCGTGCTTTTTCACGGGCCTGATCGAGGGCAACATGTACTGGCAAGATCAGCGGACACGCCGGGGAAAGACGCAGGCGCTCGCGCACAGGAACTTCGCGCTCTTCCAGCTCAGCCATCTCTTTCAGCAGCGCCTCCGGGGAGAGCACCACACCATTACCGATCAAGCAGGTTACGCTGGGGCGCAGGATACCGGAGGGAATCAGGTGCAGTACGGTTTTTTCGCCATCGATAACCAGGGTGTGGCCCGCATTGTGACCACCCTGGAAACGCACTACTAGCGAGACCTTCTCGGTTAGCAAATCGACAATCTTGCCCTTGCCCTCATCGCCCCACTGGGTACCCAGTACTACTACGTTCTTGCCCATCTGTATAAATCTCTAAACTCAGGTTTTTCTCTGCGGGAGCCGGGGCCCCACATAAATGGATGTCTGCGGGTAGGCCCGCGCGATAATAGGCACATCCACTGCGCCCGAAAAATCAGTCTCGTGGTTTTACTACCCACGAATCACCCTCAGCAACCAACTCGCGGTCACAGCGGGAATCCAGTTCACTATCGGCACCACCAGCGAGAGCTGTGATGACCACTTCGCCTTGAGCCCGGAGCTCGTGAATCGCCTTCCACAGTTCAGCGCCCTGGGAGCCTCTGACATCTGGCGCCAGTATCGCAGCGCCCTCTTCAACGGCGGCGCTGCCCAGATTACTCAATGCCACCAGGTCACTACTGAAGCCTGTTGCTGGGCGATCGCGCCCAAACACGGCTCCGATACCGTTGTAGCGTCCACCGTTGGCCAATGCCTGGCCGTGGCCCGGTGTGTAGGCGGCGAATACCAGACCTGTTTCATAGTCGTAGCCGCGTACTTCACTCAAATCGAAGAACAGTGTCACCTCTGGATAACGCTCATTCAGAGCCTCAGCTACCTGCCTCAAATCGGAGACTGCCGCCAACAAATTTTGCGGGGCTCCAGAAAAGAGTTCACGAGCCTTATCCAGGCATTCCCGTCCCCCAACCAGCCCCGGGAGTGCCTTCAGCCACTCGGCAGCCTTCTGGTCGCCAACATTCTCCTCGACCCACTCGCACAGATCAGCAGTCGCCTTGCTCTGTAACATTGCCAACAGGGCGCTGCGCTGCTCGTCATTGAGGCCCGCCGCTTCAACCAGATTCTGGTAAATCGCGACGTGGCCCAGGTCCAGGTGCACTTGGCTGACACCCGCTACCTGAAGGCTTTGCAGCATCAGCGAGATCACCTCGAGGTCTGCACCGAGGTTGTCCACACCAAACAGTTCGGCACCAACCTGTATCGGCGCTCGCGAACCCATCGGGGTTCGCGGCTTGGTGTACACCACCTGACCGGCATAGCAGAGGCGGTTAGCGCCTCTGCGGGGAAAGCTGTGGGCATCGATCCGGGCAGTCTGCGGAGTCATATCCGCGCGTATACCCAAAGTGCGACCAGATATCTGGTCGGTGACCTTAAAGGTGCTCAGATCTACATCATGGCCCATCCCAATCAGGAGGGACTCGGTGAATTCCAACATCGGCGGTATCACCAACTCGTACCCCCAACAGTGGTAGAGGTCCAGTAGTTGGCGGCGCAGAGTCTCCAATTGCACGGCATCCGCAGGCAGAATTTCTGCAATGCCATCCGGTAACATCCAGCGATCGGCTTGAGTCATGATGAAATGAATTCGTCAGCGAAGAAATTGCGGTGCCACAGCGCTTGCCACAAACGAGCCGCAGCACTTCCCACAAAAAAACCGGGCTGGGCCCGGTTTGCGTGATTTTAGCATCAAGTGCTAACAGGAAGGTAGGGTTATCGAATCTAACCCGGCGCCTATAGCACCAGTTGCCCAGTGCTACACAGCATTTTCAGCCCTACTCTCCTTTCGGGTCTTTCAGGTAGCGGAAGAATTCGCTATCTGGATCGACCAGCAGCATATCTGACTTGCTCCGGAAGGACTCCTTATAAGCCTGCAGACTGCGGGTAAAGCGGTAAAACTCCGGATTCTTGCTGTAGGCCGCAGCGTAAATAGCTGCCGCCTCTGCATCACCCGCACCGCGTAACTCTTCCGCCTGGCGGTAGGCCTCAGACTCAATCACCACTCTTTGGCGATTGGCATTAGCCTTGATACGCTCACTGGCCTCCTGACCCTTGGCGCGATGATCCCGCGCCTCCAGCTCACGGCCAGCGCGCATACGCTGGAACACAGACTCGGAGACTTCTGGTGGCAGGTCAATCCGCTTGACGCGCACATCAATCACATGCACTCCCAGGTCATCCTGAGCCACCTTATTCAGGTTCTTGGTGATCTCCGCCATCAACTCATCGCGCTCGCCACTGACTACCTCATGCAGATCGCGCACACCAAACTCGTTCCGGAGCTGATCATTGATCCGCTCCGACAGCAGGCGCACCGCATTGCGATCGTCACCACGAGTGGCGATATAAAACTTATCCACATCAGAGATTCGATATTTGGCATACGAATCAACCATCATGAATTTGTTTTCACTGTTGAGCATACGAACGGGGCTGGAATCCACCGTCTGAATACGCGCATCAAACTTGCGCAACCTTTCCGCAAAAGGGATTTTGAAGTAGAGACCCGGCTCGGTGTAGGTGCGCACCAGCTCACCAAAGCGCAGTAACACGGCTTTTTCAGTCTCTTTCACTACAAAGGCGCTGGAAGAAAGTACCAGTACTCCAACCAGGATGACAACAATGATACCCAGTGTTTTGTTATTCATATCATCCCCTCCTAGCGAATAGTCTGACTGCGACGGGTGCTGGCGTCATCCCGACGAAGGCGCTCAATAACACGCTGATAGACTTCCTCAATCATTACAGGCGAGGTGTCCTGGCTTTGGGCTGCTCGCGCTGCTCCAGCGCCGCCTTGTGCCAATTTATCTAGTGGCAGGTACATCATGTTATTGCCGCCCTCGACATCCACCATCACCTTGGAGGTGTTGGCCATCACGTCCTGTACCGCATCCAGGTAGAGACGCTCGCGGGTAACTTCCGGGGCACGCTCATATTCAGCCAGCAGTTTCTCAAAGCGCACAGCTTCACCTCGGGCACTCTCGATGACGCGGGCTTTGTATGCCTCGGCCTCTTCGATAATGCGCTGAGCCTGACCGCGGGCAACCGGGATTATCTGGTTAGCATCAGCCTGAGCTTCATTTTGCAGACGCACCTCGTCCTCACGGGCTTTGGTTACATCGTCAAACGCATCCTGCACTTCGCGCGGCGCCTTAGCATCAGTCAGGTTAACCACATCAATGCGTATACCGGTCTGGTACAGGTCCAGATATTCCTGTAATCGTTCCTGCGTATCGGCAGATACTTGGGTCCGGTTCTGGGAAATCACACCGTTTAAAGTGAGAGAGCCCACCACGTGACGAAGGGCGCTGTCGGTGGCTTCCTGCAAGCTCTTCACCGGATCGCGAACACGCAGTACAAAAGACTCAGCATCCCCAACCTGCCACTGCACAGTGAGTACCACTTCTACGATATTGGCGTCTTCGGTCAGCATCTGACCGGTAGTGCGCTCGGTACGCACCTCAGTCATATTGACCTTGGTGACGTTATCGATAAGCGGCGGATTCCAGTGCAGGCCAGCAGATTCCGTGGAGTGGTATTTGCCCAGGCGCAAAACAACCGCCTGTTCGTTGGCGTTGACCTGGTAAATCCCCAGGCCGCCATAAATCAATACGGCGAGACCAATAACCAGTACCCAGGGAAATTTGACAGAGTCGCCACTTGGGCTGCCGCTGCCACCACCACCAAACAGGCCACCTAGTTTCTGCTGAATTTTTCGCAGTAGTTCATCGAGATCGGGCGGGCCTCCGTTATTGCGGTTACCGCCACCACCCCAGGGGTCTTTATTGTTACCACCCGGCTCATTCCAGGCCATTTAACTTACTCCAACTATGATCACTTAATCTTTTACTTCGGCGGATTCTAGCATCCATTGCCGACAAAATATTGCCGACAGGCCCTAGCCTGAGGCAAGCGGGCAGTCTGCGGAGACCAACCCCGAACAAATTCGACTAAAGGTCGCAATATGACCTGAATTTTAAAATCAATGTTTATACGACAACTACTCAGCAATGGGTTCTTCCAAAACCCATTCCGGCGCGTCATTGCCAGCAATATGTGGCGCCAGCAGACGCTGGAAATCACTACGCGGCAATAATATTTGCAATTCGCAGTCACCATTGTCGCGATAGACTTCCGACTGTACCGCATTAATTTCAAATAGCTGCGCTCGCAGTCTGGACTGATGAGGCTTCACTACCAGTTGCCCGCGCACCATTTGCTCGCCCAGGCGCTCGGCAATAGCCTCAATTAAAAGTTCACAACCCGCGCCTGTTACCGCAGAGAGCCAAACTGCCCGGGGTACACCCTGATCATCCCGGTCTATACGCGGTTCAAAATCTGCCAGCAGGTCAATTTTGTTATAAACCACCAGTTGCGGCAGTTCTGAAGCATCAATTTCCTCCAGAACCGTTTGCACCTCTTCCATCAGGTGTAACCGATCATCTGCCGCAGCGTCCACCACATGTAGAAGCAACGTCGCACTGGCGGCTTCTTCCAGGGTTGCCCGGAATGCCTCTACCAGTTTATGCGGCAAGTGAGAGACAAATCCCACCGTATCAGCCAATACCATGGCGCCAACATTGGGTAATTCAACCCTGCGCATGGTCGGGTCGAGGGTGGCAAACAATTGGTCCCTGACATAGACATCTGCATCGGTCAGGCGATTAAACAGGGTCGACTTGCCCGCATTGGTGTAGCCAACCAGAGATACGGTGGCCATTTCTGCCCGGGAACGCGCGCGGCGCCCCTGCTCCCGCTGGCGGCGTACCTTTTCCAGCCGCTTCTCGATGGAGTCTATGCGCGCGCGCAGCAATCGCCGGTCTGTCTCCAACTGGGTTTCTCCGGGCCCACGCAAGCCGATACCACCCTTTTGCCTCTCCAGGTGGGTCCAACCTCGCACCAGCCGCGTTGCCATATGGCGCAGCTGGGCCAATTCCACCTGAAGCTTACCCTCGTGAGTTCGCGCACGCTGGGCAAAAATATCCAGAATAAGTCCTGTGCGATCCAGCACCCGGCACTTTAATTCGCGCTCAATATTGCGCTCCTGACTCGGAGACAGGATGTGATCAAAGATAACCAAGGCGGCTTCCTGATCTTTGACCACCTGGCGAATCTCCTCCAACTTACCTCGGCCAACAAAGGTCTTTGGGTCTGGAGTGGCGCGCTGGCCGAAAATAAAACTGACAGGATCTGCTCCGGCAGATAGGGCCAACTCCTCAAATTCACGAGGGTCGTCGGGACTGTCGATGGCGGAGAGTTCTAGGTGTACCAGTACTGCGAGCTCACCGGATTCCGGTCGATCGAAAAACAATGGGAATTCTCTATTGCGAAAAGGGCGCGATAAGCCCTGACTGAGGTGACAACCGGCAAGCCCTGCAAGGGGCTCACCGAGCTGCTGGCGCCCCGGCAAAACGGGGTGCAGGTGAAATTGATACGGATCTTTTAGCTAAAGGATTCGCGCTCACCGCCTTCACCATTACCCTCGCCGCCGTGCTGGGCTGCGGGATTCAATAGCGGTACGCGCACTGCACGCGACGGAACAACCGTAGAAATGGCGTGCTTATACACCATTTGGCTCACAGTATTTTTGAGTAACACCACGAACTGGTCGAAGGATTCAATTTGCCCTTGGAGCTTGATGCCGTTTACCAGATAGATAGAAACCGGAATACGCTCTTTGCGCAATACGTTGAGGTAAGGGTCTTGTAAGCTGTGCCCTTTTGACATCTTTTTTCTCCTTGTCAAAAAGCTGAATGCGGTATGCAGGCCGCAATCGCACCCGCGAAGAGCGCGGATCAAAAAACGACTGAGGTTGAATACGCGTATAAGTAGTGTAGTAGCGAGCCGGAAAAGGCCGGACTCTGTGAAAACTGACTGAACGGGCTTGTCGTTTAATAGCCCAACCACGTTATGGATGCTTAAGCGAGAAATTTCAAGGCTTCAGCCAATATTTCGTCATTCTCACGCACCCCACCTTGCTCATCCTGAGTGTACAAAGTTAGCAGGTCTGGCCAGCGCCGCAGCCAGGTTAACTGGCGCTTGGCAAGCTGCCTCGTCGCCGCAATTCCAGCGGCCACCATATCATCGTAATCGGTTTGGCCTTGCAAGTGTTGCCAAACTTGTCGATATCCCACCGCGCGAATTGCCGGTAAGTCCTCGTGCAGGTCTCCTCGGTCCAGCAGACCCTTGACTTCATCAATAAAGCCCGCCGCTAGCATCTTGCGAAAACGCAGTTCGATGCGCTGGTGAAGCAGGGAGCGATCGCGGGGCATAATGGCCATCTGGCACACCTGGTACTGCTCCTGTATTCCCCCAGCTTCCTGCTCGCGACGCAACTGCGAAAGCGGAACACCGGTGAGGCGGTAAACTTCCAGCCCCCTTTCGATACGCACCGAATGGTTGGGATGTAGCTCTGCCGCCAACTGCGGGTCCACCTGGGCCAGCTCTGCATGCAATGCGGGCCACCCTTCACGCTCTGCGCGAGCTTCTATTTCTGCTCTCACCGCTGCGTCCGCCTCAGGCAATTTTGCCATGCCTTCCAACAGAGCACGGAAATACAACATAGTTCCGCCAACCAGTAATGGCACTTTACCAGCAGCGCTAATTTCTGCCATAGCTTCCAGCGCATCTTTGCGGAAACGACCTGCCGAATAGGACTCAGACGGGTCACAGATATCGATCAAACGGTGAGGGTATGCTGCTAGCTCTTCTACTGAGGGCTTGGCCGAGCCGATATCAAGGCCTCGATATACGAGAGCGGAATCAACACTGATTAATTCCACGGGCAAACGATCGGCGAGCGCCATGGCCAGATCCGTTTTGCCGGAGGCCGTTGGACCCATCAAGAAAATTACACGGGGCTTATCACCCGGCAAGCTGTTATTCAAACTACCACCCACTTCTGCCGCGTACCTATTGGCCGCGCATAAACCACTTATCCATATCTGCCAGTTTAACCTGGGTCCAGGTCGGGCGACCGTGGTTACACTGGCCACTGCGCTCCGTGCGTTCCATGTCCCGCAACAGAGCATTCATTTCCGGGATTGTCAGGCGTCGATTTGCGCGAACAGAACCGTGACAAGCCATTGTCCCCAGCACTTCGTTGATACGCTCATCAATACGGGCGCTGTCGCCTTCGCCGAGCAGGTCTGAGAGTACATCGCGCACCAGCTGTTCCACTTCCGCGCCGTGTAGCATTGTGGGTACCTGGCGCACCAGCAAAGTCTCCGGGCCGGCCCGCTGCAATACGAAACCAAGCGCGGTAAACACCTCGCTGCGCTCCTCGAAGCAGTCCGCTTCCCGCTGGCTGACGGCCAGGCTTACAGGAACCAGAAGGGGCTGAGCCTGGATTCCACCGGCCGCATAAGCCACTTTCATCTGCTCATAGACAATGCGCTCATGGGCAGCGTGCATATCGACAACAACCATCCCGTGCTCGTTTTGCGCGAGAATATAGATTCCGTGCAACTGCGCCAGGGCAAAGCCCAGCGGCGGCACTTCTGATTCGCTTTCAATGCTCGCACCGGCCCCTATGGTCGCCCCGGAAGACGCT
Organism: Microbulbifer maximicatervae (SeqCode); assembly: GCF_052468155.1. Taxonomy (NCBI): domain Bacteria; kingdom Pseudomonadati; phylum Pseudomonadota; class Gammaproteobacteria; order Cellvibrionales; family Microbulbiferaceae; genus Microbulbifer; species Microbulbifer maximicatervae (SeqCode). The sequence goes on along the minus strand of NZ_CP174335.1, from coordinate 1,519,284 downwards.
TGGGGCACAGACACTGGCCGGCTGCTAGGGGCATCCTGCAGCTGTTGTGTCGCCGGAGATGAGTCCTCATACGGTTGGTGCAGAGCGCCGTAAGCATTCATCTGCTCGCGCAAATTTGAGGGCGAGGGGCGATTGCTGAGTGGCATTTTATGCTGCCCGGCAAATTCACCGGCCTGCAAACCCGTGACCTGTTCCTGGCGTTCCTGCTCCGGCTCGCTTTCTGTTTCCTCTTTCTGCCCCGGGCGCACATCCGCCAGGGCCCGATGCAAACTGCCAAACAGGAAGTCGTGTACCAGGCGACTATCGCGAAAACGCACTTCGTGTTTGGTCGGGTGCACATTCACATCGACGGAAGCCGGGTCCAGCTCCAGGTAAAGTACAAATGCCGGATGTCGACCGTGATACAAAACATCGGCGAACGCCCGGCGCACCGCGTGGCTGACCACTTTGTCGCGAATAGCCCGGCCATTGACATAAAAGAATTGTAAGTCGGCCTGGGAGCGCGAGAATGCGGGCTCCGCAACCCACCCCCACAGGCGCAGGCCGCTGCGCTCCACGTCGATATGCAGCGCATTCTGCATAAACGCCGGCCCACACACCTGGGCGACACGGCGCTCCATTTCCACCCGCCCGGTGCCCGCGCGCAGATTATGCACACCCTTGCCGTTGTGGCGCAGGCTGATAGATACATCAAATCGGGACAGCGCCAAGCGCTTAATCGTCTCGTCAATGCGATTGAATTCTGTTTTTTCTGTGCGCAGGAATTTCCGCCGAGCGGGCGTATTGAAGAACAGGTCGCGCACATCCACCGTGGTGCCACGGGGGTGAGCCGAGGGCGCGAGCTGTGCCTGCATGTCGCGGCCCTCCGCACTTACCTGCCACCCCTTGCCGCTTTCATCGCGGCTGCTGGTCAATGCCAGACGCGCCACCGAGGAAATACTGGCGAGGGCCTCACCGCGAAAGCCCAGGGTGGCCACCGCCTCCAGATCCTCCAAAGCGTGAATCTTGGAAGTCGCATGGCGGGCCAGGGCCATTGGCAGGTCTTCCCGCTCTATGCCCTTGCCGTTATCGCGCACTTTCATGCGCTTGCTACCCCCGCCGTCCACATCGACCTCAAGTCGTGTAGCGCCCGCATCAAGGCTGTTTTCCAGCAACTCCTTGATTACTGATGCCGGGCGCTCAACGACTTCACCAGCCGCGATCTGGTTGGCAAGGCGGGGAGAGAGTTGCTGGATTTTATCGTGCATGAATCTGGCCTGTTAATGCTGCAAGGACCGCTCGACACTGAGGTCTCAGCCGGAAGGAATGCTCAGGGTCTGCCCCACTCGAATCACGGAGTTCTTGATGCCATTCGCTCTCATCAGGGCGGCGACGGAAATATTATATCGCGCCGCGATACCCGAAAGGGTCTCCCCGCGGGCGATAACGTGGTTGCGAGACTTATCGCTCTGGTTGGCGGCGAGCCAGGTATCCGCCGGGGGGCGACTCTTAAAGTGCGCCACTATACCGTCACTGAGCTTTTGCGCCAGCTTGCGCTGGAAACTGGGATCGCGCAGGCGTTTCGCTTCCTGGGGATTAGTAATAAAACCCGTCTCCACCAAAATTGAAGGCACATCCGGCGAACGCAGCACCGAGAAATTGGCCTGCTCCACCTGTTTTTTATGCAGGTGAGTGACGGTGCCAATCTGTGACAGCACACTGGCGCCGATATCCAGGCTGGCATTCATGGTGGCAGTCATGGAGAGGTCGAGCAATACGCCGGCAAGGGTGTCATCCTTATCGCCCAGGCTCAAACTGCCGGCACCACCGATAAGATCGGATTCGTTTTCCCGCGCGGCCAAAAAGCGGGCGGTTTCACTGGTTGCGCCTCGGGAAGAGACCGCATAGACCCCAGCGCCACGGGCATCTTTACGGGTAAAGGCATCGGCGTGGATCGACACAAAAAGGTCCGCACGCATATTGCGCCCAATTTTTACCCGTTCCCGCAGAGGAATATAGTAATCCCCGGTGCGCACCAGTTTGGCGGTAAAGCCCTTCTCACCGTTTATCTTTTTGTGCAGCTGTTTGGCAATCGCCAGCACCACATCCTTTTCCCGCAAGCGACCGGGACCGGAAGCCCCGGGGTCTTCCCCGCCGTGCCCTGCATCAATAGCGACAATGATATTGCGTTCACTACTGACCTGCTCCAGCGTCTTCTCGCTGCCTTTAACCTCGTCGTAAAGATCGATCACCAATCGATCCGGCAGGTTTTCATGGCGCCGCAAAGCAAAGCTGCGCGGATTGGCCTGCTGCTTAAGGTCCAATACAACCCGTAGATCTTTTTTATTCTGACGGGCGTGGCGCACCCGGGCGATCGGCGTCTTGTCCAGGTCCAACTTGTCCAGCTCGGCCTTCAACTCGGTATCAGAGAGGTCGACAACCACCCGGTGGGGACTCTTGAGGGTGAATAACTTGTGCTCTGCCGGGCCGCTCAAATCAAAAACCAGACGCGTATGGTCGGGTGCTCGCCAGACGCGCACACCTTCCACTTGCGTCGCAGAAGCTGGCAGGAAAACTGCCAGCCACAACGCGACAACTAACAGAGACCGCCACATAAAACTCATTACTTCCCAGCCCCTTTGCTTATTAGTATCAGTATTTCCCTGTGTTCAGGCGTTTTCAGGATGCTCGCAGCAGCTTTTGCAGCAGGTTAATTACGCGCTCACCCTGGGGCGAGTGCGCAATTAACCTGAGCTGGCGACCACTTTCCGGCACTTCCAACTCAACTTCCAAGTCTGGAGCGGGCAATATGCCCTCGCCCCGCTCGGGCCACTCTACAAGACTCAAACTCTGCGCAGAGAAATAATCCCGCACCCCCATAAACTCCAACTCTTCCGGGTCACCCAGACGATAGAGGTCGAAGTGGTAAACCCGGTGAGCCTCGAGTTCGTAGGGTTCCACCAGGGTGTAAGTGGGGCTCTTTACCGCACCCTCGTGCCCAAAGGCCCTCAGTACCCCCCGACAGAAAGTTGTCTTTCCCGCACCCAGCTGGCCATTTAAATACAGCGTCAGCCCCTGTTGCAGGCCCGCCGCGAGACAGGCCTGCCCGAGCAAGTTTCCGCCGGATACGGTGGCTGCTTCATCAGCCAAATGTAATTTCAATTCACTCGCCATCAATCTACCAAACGTCTAATCCAGGGCAATAAGTCCGTAGCGAGTAATCCCCGCATACCCTCTTCGGCAGCGCGATTACCCGCCTCTCCGTGTAACCACACCGCCAGTCGGGCAGCCTCCACCAGCGGCAAGTGCTGGCCAATCAATGCTGCAACAATACCGGTGAGGAGGTCTCCCATACCACCGGAAGCCATGCCCGGGTTACCGCTGTTGATCAGGTCAACACCACCATCATGTGCAATCAGGGTGCCGGCGCCTTTTAATATCACCACGCCACTGAATTTTTGCTGAACTGCAATAGCAGCTGCGCGCGGATCGGCGAGCACCTCGGCGGTATCACAACCCAGGAGGCGGGCGGCCTCCCCCACATGTGGGGTCAACACCCAGTCATCCCGCCGGACCCCGGCCAGAACCCGGCCCTCGGCGAGAATATTCAATGCATCGGCATCTACGACCAAGGGCGCCTCAGCTCGGCCGGCTCGCGCCAGCAGCTGCTCACTCCAGGGGGAGCGTCCCAAACCGGGGCCCACTGCAATTACGCTGGGGCCTTCGAGCAGCGGTTCCAGCTCCTGCCCGGAAATCACCGGATGGGCCATCACTTCTGGACTGCGAGTTAACGCTGCGGACAAATGCTCAGGGCGGGTCGCCAGGGAAATCAGCCCGGCTCCACAGCGCGCTGAGGATTGCGCAGCCATCAATGCAGCACCGCCAAATCCGGTATCACCGCCGACAACCAAAATATGGCCAAACTGGTTTTTAAAGCTATCGGCGGCACGCGCTGGCAGGCGACGGATGGCATCAGCCTCGTAACGCATAGCCAAAGGCTCAACTGCTCGGTAGGCAGCCTCAGGTGCCCCCAAGCCTTCGAAAATTACCTCTCCGCAGAGCGCCGGGCCGCGACCGCAGTAGAGCCCCATTTTGCGGCCGATAAAAGTCACCGTTATATCGGCACTGACCGCCTCGCCGGCACTGCCGGTATCGGCACTCAGACCGGAGGGGATATCCACAGCCAACACCGGGCCAGGGCTTTTGCGGATTCGCTCAACCGCATGCGCCACGCCGGAGCGCAGCTCACCGCTAAAGCCCGTTCCCAGCAATGCATCCACAATCAGTGTATTGGCATCCGCCGTATCCAGTTCTGCGAGAGAGTTCACCACCTGGACACCTTCCCTGCAGGCGTACTCATAGGCCTCCCGGGCATCGCCACTCAGGTGCTGAGGATCGGTACACGCATAGACGGAGACCGGAATTTTCTTTTGCGCGGCGAGGGCGGCAATCACATAGCCATCCCCACCGTTGTTCCCACCACCGCAGAAAACCTGGAGGCGGCCGATCTCCGGCCAGTGCCTGCGTAGATGTGAAAAAGCCGCGCGACCGGCGCGCTTCATCAGTTGAATGGAGAGGATTTCCAGTGCAGCAATCGTCTGTCGATCCAGCTCACGTACCGACTCGGCACTGTATAGAGGTTGAGGCGTGTCCATGCAGCTCCCGCGATGTGGTCAAGAATTCATCTGTGGCAAAATAGGCAATTACATCGCCATCGTTTGCGCCAACCGCAAAGTATACCGCCCCGGCCAGGCATTGTGCTTGCAGGGAATATCGAGCCGCTTTATCTATGACCGAATCACTGCTCGCCGACTTAGCCCAACAGATCAAAATTTGGGGCAGAGAACTGGGCTTCCAACAAGTGGGTATTACCGATTGCCAGCTGGAGGAGGAAGGGGAACGCCTGCGCGCCTGGATTGATGCGGGCTATCACGCTGATATGGACTGGATGGGCGCTCACGGTGAGAAACGCTGGCGCCCCGAATTATTGGAGCCGAGAACACTGCGGGTAATCAGCGTGCGTCTGGACTACCTGCCGCCGGACACCCAGCCGATTAAAGTGTTGAAGGATTCGAGTAAGGCCTATGTATCCCGCTATGCGAATGGCCGCGATTACCACAAGTTGATCCGCAAACGCCTGGCCAATCTATCAAAGCAAATTGATACCTATTGCGCCGAGCGGGGCATTGAATCGAAAGGTCGGGCTTTTACCGACAGCGCCCCGGTAATGGAGAAGGCCCTGGCAGCCAAGGCCGGCCTGGGCTGGATTGGTAAAAATACTCTGGTACTGAATTCGACCGCCGGCTCTTACTTTTTCCTCGGCGAAATCTACACCAACTTGCCACTCCCCATAGATATCAGCGAGGAGCATGATCAGTGTGGCGACTGTGTCGCCTGCCTCAGGGTTTGCCCTACCGATGCCTTCATCGATGACCGCACCCTGGATGCGCGGCGCTGCATCTCCTACCTCACTATTGAAAACAAAGGCCCAATCCCTGAGGAATTTCGCGAGCCCATCGGCAACCGAATATACGGCTGTGACGACTGCCAGATAGTGTGCCCCTGGAATAAATTCGCCAAGCCCACCAAGGAAAAAGATTTTCATCCCCGACACGGACTGGACAATGGTGAGCTACTGAAGTTGTTTACCTGGAGCGAAGAGGAGTTCCTGCGCAAGACTGAGGGTTCGGCCATTCGCCGAATCGGCCACGAGCGCTGGCTGCGCAACCTGGCTGTTGCCTTAGGCAATGGGGAGGCCACGCCCGAAGTCATCAATACCCTGGAGAGTGCGCGCGCCGGCGCCACGCCCCTGGTTCTGGAGCATATCGATTGGGCGCTGGAGCGGTTGCGCAGCGGGCGCAGGCGCAAGCGTAAAATCAAACGCAAGCCCGCTGGCTAATCGGGAGTGGGGGTCAGAGGCGGAAAAAAGTCTCGCGGTAGTGGCGCAATTCCTCAATAGAATCGCGGATATCGTCGAGCGCCAAATGGCTGCTGTGTTTTTTAACTCCACCCAAAACCTCCGGGCGCCAGCGACGAGCCAATTCCTTCACCGAGCTGACATCCAAGTTGCGATAGTGGAAATAGGACTCCAACTCCGGCATATATTTCACCAGGAACCGGCGATCCTGGCCGATAGAGTTGCCACACATGGGAGATGCTCCCTCAGGGACCCACTGTCGCAAGAACTCCAGGGTTTCCCTCTCCGCGTCCCTTTCGGAAATACTGGATTCTTTGACCCGAGCTACCAGCCCGGAACCACCGTGCTGTTCGGTATTCCATTCATCCATTGCATCTAGCAAGGCATCGCTCTGGTGAATGACCATTGAGGGACCCTCGGCGAGAATCTCCAGGCGTGAATCCGTCACGACTGTGGCAATTTCAATAATGCGCTCTTTGTCCGGATTCAGGCCTGTCATCTCCAGGTCAATCCAGATCAGGTTGTTCTGATCCACAACGGGTCTCCTCAAACTTTCCGCGCAAGTTACCGCAACTACCCTGCAATAGCTATAATCCGCCGCTAGTCTCCAGGTGCTAGTGCATGAGTAAACGCAAATTAAATCGCCGCCAACAGTGGCGTATCAACAAAATCCAGCAGGAACGTGAAGCCCGCGCCCGCAAGCGTGAGCAATCTGCCGAAGAGGCCCTGGAAGAGGGGCAACTGGAGCAGGAACAGATCGGCCTGGTTATCGCCAACTATGGCACACAGGTTTTAGTGGAGAGCGAGAGTGATCCGAGCCTGCGCCAGCGCTGCCATTTGCGCGCCAATATCGAAACCCTGGTGACCGGCGATCGCGTTGCCTGGCACCCTGCCAGCGAAGACAGCGATGGGGGCATTGGTGTTATCGGCGCGCGCCTGCCGCGCAATTCCGAGCTGCAAAGACCCGATCGCTACGGCGACCTGAAAACTGTTGCAGCCAATATCGATCGCATATTGATCGTTATCGCCCCTTACCCCGAACCTTTTGCCAATGCCATAGACCGCTACCTGGTAGCCGCAGAGACCACCGGCATAGCACCCATGCTGCTGCTCAACAAAACCGACCTGATTGATGAGCGTAATCGCGATTCACTGGAGGAGCTACTTGCCCCCTACCCGGAGCTCGGCTACCCGGTTTTACGGTTATCTACCAAAACTGGCGAGGGCCTGCCGGAGCTGCTGGAAACCCTTGCGCAGGGATGTAGCGTTTTTGTAGGGCAGTCCGGGGTGGGCAAGTCATCCCTGGTCAACGCACTGCTTCCCAGTGCCGGCGCCCGCACCGGTGCTCTATCAGAGGCAACCCAAAAGGGGACTCACACCACCACTGCGGCGGAACTGTTTCACCTGTCCAGTGGGGGTGATCTGATAGACTCCCCCGGGATTCGCGAGTTTGGACTCTGGCATATGGAGGAGGCCGCTCTACTGGAAGGTTTTGTCGAATTCCGACCATTTATCGGGCACTGCCGCTTTCGCGACTGCCGCCACCAGGGCGAACCCGGTTGCGCTATCCAGAAGGCACTGACCGATGGAAAAATTAGCGAGCGTCGCATGAATAGTTTTCTGCATTTGCGCAACAGCCTGGAATCGGAGAACAAGTTTTGAAACTGATCATCGAAGCGGAAGAGCTCGCGACTCAGCTTGAGCGCGAAGAACTGCTGATTGTAGACCTCAGCTCACCCCACAATTACCTCAACGGCCATATTCCAGGTGCTATTCATCTGCCGTTCCAGGCGCTGATGGCTGGCACCGCGCCCGCACCGGGCAAACTGCCCGGCATCGAACAGCTGACCCAGGTGTTTCAAGCTATCGGCTTGAAGCCGGAACAACATGTGGTCGCCTGTGACGACGAAGGCGGTGGTTGGGCTGGGCGCTTTTTGTGGACCTTGGAAATGATAGGCCACCGCAATTACAGCTACTTGAATGGTGGCATGTTGGCCTGGCGAGGCGCCGGCCTTCCTCTCACTACCGAGGCACCGGATATCGAGCCGAGTGATATTCAAATCACCGTCAACAGCACAGCTGCGATGGACGCCCAGCAAATCCAAGATCAACTGGGCAATGATGAGTTCCTTGTTTGGGATGCTCGCTCACCCCAGGAATATCGCGGTGAGCGGGTCCTGGCCATGAAGGGCGGTCATATCCCGGGAGCAATCAATTGCGAGTGGACCCAATTGATGGACCCGCAAAAAGACTTGCGTATTCGTGCGGATGCCCGCGAATTCCTCGCTGCACTGGGAATTGATAGCTCACACAAAATTGTCACCCACTGCCAGAGCCATCACCGCTCCGCTTTTACCTGGTTAGTGGGCAAGTCCCTGGGATTGGATATTCGCGCTTATCCAGGCTCCTGGAGTGAGTGGGGCAATTTGCCCAATACGCCGGTACAGCAGTAGATACATTGAGAAAAGACGTAGATTTATGAACCCTAAACTTTTTGCCGCCCTGCAATACCTAACGCCGCAACACGCACTCTCCCGCGCTGCCGGCTGGTTGGCGAATACAGAACTCAAGTGGATCAAAGATCCTTTCACCCGCTGGTTTGTGGATAAGTACGGTGTAGATATGCAGGAGGCCAAAGAGAGCGACTGCACTGCCTACCGCACCTTCAATGAATTCTTTACCCGCGAACTGGTGGACGGAGCCCGCCCCATTGTCGAAGGGCAACACGCCCTCGCCAGCCCTGCCGACGGCGCCATCAGCCAGCTGGGCCAGATCCATAACGGCCGTATTTTCCAGGCTAAAGGTCACGACTACAGCCTGGTTGAACTGGTGGGCGGTGATCCCAAGGTAGCGGCGCAATTTAATGACGGACACTTCGCTACTGTGTATCTGTCACCGAAGGATTATCACCGTGTGCATATGCCCATGGCCGGCACCCTGCGCAGCATGACCTATGTGCCCGGACAACTCTTCTCTGTAAATACGGTAACTGCAGAAAACGTGCCGCGCCTGTTCGCGCGCAACGAGCGTCTGGTCTGCGTATTCGATACGGAAGCCGGCCCTATGGCAATGATCCTGGTGGGCGCAATGATTGTCGCCGGTATCGAAACCGTATGGGCCGGACAAGTCGCTCCTATCCAGCGAAAGGTTATCAGCACGGATTATCTGAATAAGGCACCCATCCACTTGGAGAAAGGTGAAGAGATGGGACGCTTTAAGCTGGGCTCTACCGTCATTATGCTATTTGGCGCAGACCAGGTGAGCTGGCTCGACCAGCTTGAAGCCGAGTCGCCCGTGCGCATGGGTGAGCATTTCGGTAATTTGTTATCCGGCAAGGACTGATATTAATAAGGAGAGGCGGCAGTTTTAACTGCCACCTCTGAAAAAGGGAGCTTATTTTGTCAGGCGCGTCAGCAGCTGCCCCAGTCGGCCACCGCGGAATAAATAATTGTCGCGAATATTCGCCGCATCCACCTGGGGGTAAGCTCCGGGTTCTATATCCCTGAGGATACTGATCTTTTCCTCGACACTCATCTTGCCACGCTCGATAAGCTTCTGCTCTCGATCCTCAACTTCAGCCAAGTCACACAGGCGAGGCTTGCTGAGCGTCTGTTTTTGCCCATCGAGAACGATCATTACCTTTGGTCGCAAGCGCCGGTCGTAGGTCTGTTCCACCACCACGCCGACTTCTCCGGTGGACAACTCTACCTGGGTACCCGTGGGATAGAGGCCAATAGCCTGAATGAACTCCACTACCAACTGTTCCTGGTAGGCGATACCCCGCAGGTCATACAACTTGGCAACTGCCCGGGATGGCGCTACCGGCTCACTGGAACCTCTTGGGTTAGTGGCTTCATCATAGAAAGTCACTATTCCGCACATGCGCGCCAACACTGAAATCCTGTCACCGCGCAAGCCCTCAGGGTAACCACTACCATCGTGGCGCTCGCAGTGGGCACTAATGACTTCGATAACCTTCGGATCTATTTGTGGGTCTGCCGACAGCATCTTGACGCTGTGCTGCACAAACTTTCGATACTCCAATTCACTGCGCGGATCGCGCTGCTTCATCTGCAGCACTTCCCCGTCGATAGCCAGCTTGCCTACATCCTTCAGCAGAGTAGCCACCCCGAGCTTTAGTAAATCACTGCGTGAAAGACCGATATGGCGGCCGAATAGCACCGCCCAAATACTGGCACGTACCGAGTGACTATAAGTGTGCTCATCCTTATCTCGTACACGAGCCAGCCAGGCAAACGCATCGGGACTGCGCAGCACACTTTCTACTAAATCCTCAACGACTTGGTTGACCTGCTGTACCGGTATGGGCCTGTTGTTAGCGACAAGCCCCATCACTTCACTCATACCATAGAGGATCTGGCCGTGAAGCTTACGCGCATTACTGGCTTCTCGCTGCGCCGGCTGCGGAGGGGGGTATTTTTTATGGGAAACAGTGACAGGCTTACAAGGGATAGTGACCGCTGTGCGGCCAGAAGAACGACCTCTTGCGGAAGTGTCGCTGCCTCCGAGCAATCGGCGCAGGGTAACACCGGCACTACCGACAGTTTTGTGGATATCGACATAAACAAACCGGCAGTATTTCTGTAGTTGACGGATTTCTTCCAAATCGCGGATATAAAAACCCTGCAGCGCAAATGGGGTTCGCGTCCAAGGCCGGTCAAGCTTGGAGACAAACATGCCGCGCTGTAAATCACCGACAGAAATTTTTGCTTGTTCGATTGCCACTGGGGAAGGTGCCGACAACTGTAGTTAACGCTAAAACGCTGCCCAGAAAGACCCCGTGGCGTAAGATCCTCGGTCCTCTGGGCAAGCTCACCTTTATATCATGGAGAGATATTAAGGTTCACCCGCCCAAAGTGAGACTGTATTCACAGACTCAGAGATCAGTGGCCAGTTTAGGCGTGATATTGGGCTGACAGTTCTACCACAGCTTCAATCATGGCTCCGGCATGTTTGGGGTCTACCTTCGGGGTAATTCCGTGACCTAAATTGAAAACGTGGCCACTACCCTGACCAAAAGACTTCAAAACAGCCGCCACTTCTGTGCGAATTCGTTCGGGACTCGCATAGAGAACAGCCGGGTCCAAGTTGCCTTGCAGGGCCACCTTGTCTCCCACTCGGGCGCGGGCGCTGCCAATGTCTGTCGTCCAATCCAAGCCCAGGGCGTCAGCGCCAGTATCAGCCATTGCTTCCAACCACTGACCGCCTCCCTTAGTGAACAGGATGGCCGGCACTCGACGACCGTCGACTTCTTTAATTAGCCCCTGGAGAATTCTCTGCATATATTTCAGGGAGAATTCACGGTAAGCACTGTGGCTGAGTGCCCCGCCCCAGGTATCAAAGATCTGTACGGCCTGGGCTCCAGCGCGAATCTGGGCGTTCAGGTAATCGGTAACAGAGTCGGCCAGCACCGTGAGTAACTGGTGCATCAGCTCAGGGCGGTTGTAAAGCATTTCCTTACAGCGGGCAAAATCCTTGCTGGAGCCACCTTCAACCATATAAGTCGCCAGCGTCCAGGGGCTGCCGGAGAAGCCGATTAGCGGCACGCGACCATTCAACTCGCGGCGGATGGTGGACACGGCATTCATCACATAGTCCAAATCCTTTTCGCTGTTCACCACTTCCAGGGCTTCGATATCGGCCGCCGTGCGCAGGGGCTTGTGGAACTTCGGGCCCTCTCCTTCAGAGAAGTAGAGGCCCAGGCCCATGGCATCGGGAATAGTCAGGATATCGGAAAACAGAATGGCGGCGTCTAGCGGGTAGCGCTCCAGGGGTTGCAGCGTTACCTCACAGGCCAGTTCGGTATTGCGGCACAAATCCATAAAGCTGCCCGCTTCGGCGCGGCTGGCTCGATATTCCGGCAGGTAGCGCCCCGCCTGTCGCATCATCCACACAGGCGTTCGATCCACTGGCTGGCGCAGCAGGGCGCGAAGAAAGCGGTCGTTTTTCAATTCGGACGGTTTAGTATCAGACATAGGCACACCGAGCGGGCTAAAAAAACGGGCATTGTACAGGGGCTTGGCCGCTATACACAGGGTGGCAAAGATATTGCGAGGTGCCTATTGGGACTGGCACAAATGTGCACGGAATAATTGGGCAGTGAGGGACCCTGCCCCCACTGCAAATCAGAAACGACTAAATATCCAGGTAATCGAGAATACCTTCACCGGCCTGGCGCCCTTCCCAGATAGCTGTCACTACCAGGTCCGAGCCGCGCACCATATCGCCGCCGGCAAAAACCTTCTCATTGGAGGTCTGGAATTTGTATTTTTGTTTTTCTGGAGCGACGACACCACCCCAGTCGGCAACTTCAATATTGTGCTGCGGAAACCACTCTGCCGGGCTGGGACGGAAGCCAAAGGCCACCAGAACGATATCCGCCGGGATAATTTCTTCAGAACCGGGCACCACCTGAGGGCGACGGCGGCCGTTTTCATCGGGCTCACCGAGCTCCGTAGTGACCACTTTAACCCCGGCCACCTTGCCATCCCCAACGATCTCAACCGGCTGGCGATTGAACAGGAACTGTACGCCCTCTTCCTTTGCATTGGCCACTTCCCGACGCGAGCCAGGCATATTTTCCTCATCGCGGCGGTAGGCACAGGTTACGCTCTTAGCGCCCAATCGAATCGAGCTACGGTTACAGTCCATGGCGGTATCACCACCACCGAGAACCACCACGCGCTTGCCCTCAACCGAAACAAATTCGGAAGCATCGCGCTCCCAGCCCATATTGCGATTTACGTTGGCAATCAGGAATGGCAAAGCATCGTGAACACCGGGCAAATCTTCACCGGGGAAGCCACCTCTCATGTAGTTGTAAGTGCCCATCCCCATAAAGACAGCATCGTAGTCATTGAGCAGCTGCTCAAAACTGATGTCCTTACCCACCTCAGTATTGAGACAGAACTCAACGCCCATCTCAGTAAACACTTCCCGGCGCTGCTGCATTACCGACTTCTCCAGCTTGAACTCGGGAATACCAAAGGTAATCAGGCCGCCAATTTCCGGGTGCTTGTCGAACACCACCGGCTGCACGCCGTTGCGCACCAAAATATCAGCGCAGCCCAGACCCGCCGGGCCGGCACCAATCACCGCCACTCGCTTGCCCGTTTTCTCAACATGACTTAAGTCTGGACGCCAACCCAGGGCGAAGGCTGTATCAGTAATGTACTTTTCCGCATTGCCGATGGTGACCGCACCAAAGCCATCATTGAGGGTACATGCGCCCTCACAGAGACGGTCCTGAGGACAAACCCGGCCACAGACTTCCGGCAGGGTATTGGTTTCGTGGCAGAGTTCGGCTGCCTCAATAACATTGCCCTCGCTGATCAACTTCAACCAGTTGGGAATGTAGTTGTGTACCGGGCACTTCCATTCGCAATAGGGGTTGCCACAATCCAGGCAGCGGTGCGCCTGGCTGGCCACCTGCCGCTCACTGAACGGCTCATAAATTTCAACAAACTCGCCGGTGCGGGTGATGATGTCCTTCTTCGGCGGATCGATGCGACTTACGTCGATAAACTGGAAGTCATTGTTCAGTCTGTCTTTCATACTGTTTCTCCACCCCGCCTTTATTCGCCGCGCTTGCGCACGTCGGAAAGAAGATCTGCAAGGCTCGCCGCCTTTGGTTTAACCAGCCAGAAACGGCTCAAGTAATCATCGAAGTTATCCAATAACTCGGCGCCCCAGGTGCTCTGGGTCTCCGCCGCATACTCTTCGATAACTTCGCGCAGGTGACTCTGGTGTGGCTCGAGAATTTCGCTGCTGATTCGGCGCAGCTCGATCAACTCATGGTTGCAGCGATCAAAGAAATCCCGCTCCATATCCAGGACATAGGCGAAGCCACCGGTCATACCGGCGCCGAAGTTAAATCCGGTGCGCCCGAGAACCGCGACCATACCCCCGGTCATATATTCACAGCAGTGATCTCCCGCCCCTTCGACTACCGCAAAGGCACCGGAGTTGCGCACAGCGAAGCGCTCACCGGCACAGCCCGCCGCAAATAACTTGCCACCCGTGGCGCCGTAGAGACAGGTATTGCCGACAATACTGGTTTCCTGGGAGGCGAACGAGCTGCCTTGCGGCGGTCGTATAACCAGCTTGCCGCCAGCCATACCTTTACCCACATAGTCGTTGGCATCGCCATCCAGGTACATTTCCAGACCACCGGCATTCCACACGCCGAATGACTGGCCGGCGACCCCTTTGAGGCGCAGTTTCACCGGAGCTTCAACCATGCCCTGGTTACCGTAGCGCTTGGCGATCTCACCAGACAGACGCGCACCTAAGGATCGGTCACAGTTGGTCACGTCGTAGCTGAACTCGCCACCTTTAAAGCCTTCGATGGTAGGCAGGATATCCGCCACCATCCGCTCCGCCAGTTCGCCCTTATCCCACGGATCATTCGTCGCGGACTGACAGGTTTGCGGCTTGCTGTCCAACAGCTCATCCGTATGTAATAGAGGCGCGAGATCCAGCTTTTTCTGCTTGTCAGTTTCACCATCCAGTACGCGCAGCAAGTCCACACGCCCCACCAACTCTTCCAGGCTGCGCACCCCGAGCTTGGCCATCCACTCGCGGGTCTCCTCGGCGACAAAACGGAAGAAATTCATCGCCATTTCTGCGGTGCCGATATAGTGCTCGTCACGCAGGTCTTTCTTCTGGGTGGCGATACCGGTGGCACAGTTATTCAAGTGACAGATGCGCAGATACTTACAGCCGATCGCCACCATGGGTGCCGTACCAAAGCCAAAGCTCTCAGCACCGAGAATTGCCGCCTTGATCACATCGAGGCCGGTTTTCAGACCGCCATCGGTTTGTACCCGAACCTTGCCGCGCAGATCATTGGCGCGCAGGGTCTGGTGGGTTTCCGCCAATCCCAGCTCCCAGGGCGACCCGGCATAGCGAATCGAGGTAATTGGGCTCGCCGCTGTGCCGCCGTCGTAGCCGGAGATGGTGATCAAATCCGCATAGGCTTTGGCAACACCCGCAGCAATGGTGCCAACCCCGGGCCGCGATACCAGTTTTACCGAGACCAAGGCATCGGGATTGACCTGCTTGAGGTCGTAGATCAGCTGCGCCAAATCCTCGATGGAATAGATATCGTGATGCGGCGGCGGGGAAATCAGGGTCACACCGGGCACCGAATAGCGCAGTCGCGCGATCAGTTCGTTGACCTTGCCACCGGGCAGCTGACCGCCTTCACCGGGCTTGGCGCCCTGGGCTACCTTAATTTGCAATACCTCGGCATTTACCAGGTAGTGCGGTGTTACGCCAAAACGACCGGAGGCAATTTGCTTAATCTTGGAAACTTTATCAGTGCCAAAACGGGCTGGATCTTCACCGCCCTCGCCACTGTTTGAACGCCCACCCAGGCGATTCATCGCTTGGGCCAGGGATTCATGGGCTTCGGGGGACAGGGCCCCCAGGGACATGGCGGCCGTATCAAAGCGACGCAAAATCTGCTCTGCCGGCTCCACATCTTCCAGAGCTACCGGTTCGATGTTCTCCTTGAAGTCCAGCATATCCCGCAATGTCGCCACCGGGCGCTGGTTAACCAGCTCCGCGTAGTCCCGCCACGCGGCATAGTCACCGGTGCTGGCAGCGCGCCGCAGGGTAGTCACCACATCCGGGTTAAAAGCGTGATACTCCTGGCCGTAGACAAACTTGTGTAGGCCGCCGGGGGAAACAGGTTTGCGGGCTTTCCAGGCAATTTCAGAGCGGGCTGCCATATCGGCTTGCAGCTCGGGGAAGCCGGCACCTTCAATGCGAGTGGGCGCTCCGGGGAAACACAGGTCCACCACATCCTTGGAAATACCCACCAGCTCGAACAGCAGTGCGCCGCGATAAGAGGCAACGGTGGAAATGCCCATCTTGGACAGGATCTTTAACAGGCCCTTGATAATGCCGTTGCGGTAATTTTTCTGCGCCTCAGCGGCATCCAGCAGCAATTCACCGGTATCGATCAGGTGATTGATAATGCTGTAGGAGAAATACGGGTGTACTGCGGTGGCACCGACACCAACCAAACAGGCCAACTGATGTGCATCGCGGGCGCTGGCGGTATCCACCACAACATTGGAGTCACAGCGCAAGCCCGCATGTACCAGGTGGTGGTGCACCGCGCCCGTCGCCAGCAGTGCATCGATTGGCAAGTGCCCCTCGCGAATATCGCGATCGGACAGTACTACAATCACAGCCCCCGCCCGCACTGAGGCCTCAACTTTGGCGCAGAGCTGTTCAATCGCCGACTTGAGGTCCTGTTCAGCGGGGTCGTAGTTCAGGTCGAAGATCTCCGCTTCGAAGCCCGGGCGATCAAGGGATAAGAGTGCCGTGTACTTCATATGGGAAAGTACTGGCGAAGACAGGATCACCCGATCCGCGTGCTCGGGGGTTTCCTCAAATACGGATTTCTCTCGACCCAGGCAGGTCTCCAGAGACATCACCACGGTTTCCCGCAGGGGGTCAATTGGCGGGTTGGTTACCTGGGCAAACTGCTGGCGGAAGTAGTCGTAGAGCGAGCGGTTGTAGCGGGACAAAACCGCCATCGGCGTATCATCGCCCATTGAACCGACCGCTTCCTGGCCCGCTTCAGCCATGGGCCGGACGACTTTATCGCGCTCTTCCAGGGAGGAGCTGAACAGCTTTTGGTAGACCTTGAATTGCTGGTGGGAGAAGTTGTTGTCCACCGGCGCGGTAACCAAAGTAGAGCGGATACGGCGTGCTTTATTCTTGAGCCAACGCTTATAGGGCTGTGCCCGCTTGAGCATATTATCGATGTCAGCGGTGTGGTAGAGCTTGCCCTCTTGGGTGTCTACCGACAGCATCTGCCCCGGTCCAAGGCGGCCCTTAGCCACAACATCTTCAGGGGCATAGTCGTACACTCCAACTTCAGAAGCCACGGTGATCAGGTCATCCTTGGTAATCACCCAGCGCGAGGGGCGCAAGCCGTTGCGGTCCAGGGTACACACTGCGTAGCGGCCGTCGGTCATCACCAATCCAGCCGGCCCATCCCAGGGCTCCATATGCATGGAGATATATTCGTAAAAGGCGCGCAGATCCGCATCCATTCCTTCAACATTTTGCCAGGCCGGCGGCACTAGCATGCGCACGGCCCGGTGCAGCTCCATGCCGCCCGCCAACAGCATCTCCAGCATGTTGTCCAGGCTGGAGGAGTCGGAACCCTCGCGGTTAACCAGGGGCACCAGCTCATTCAGCTCTGGAATCAGGTCAGTGGCAAATTTACTGGTGCGGGCAACAGACCAGTTGCGGTTGCCGGTAATAGTGTTGATCTCACCATTGTGCGCCAGCAAGCGAAATGGCTGAGCCAGGGGCCAGCGGGGCATGGTGTTGGTAGAGAAACGCTGGTGGAAAACACAGATCGCGGTTTCCAGGCGCGGGTCGGCCAGTTCTGGGAAAAACTTGGGCAGATCAGCCGGAATCATCAGACCCTTGTAGGAGAGGACACTGGTTGAAAGGCTGGCGATATAGACTTCGCTACTTAAGCGCAACTCGGCTTTGCGACGGGCCACATAGAGACGGGCATTGAATTTCGCCTCGCCGAGGGGCTCGTCTGCATTGTTGATCAGCAACTGCTCAAAGTGTGGCAGGCAATCCCGGGCAATAGGGCCCAGGCATTCCGGGTTAGTCGGTACGGTGCGCCAGCCGACGGTCTTTAGGCCCTGAGCTTGCAACTCAGTTTCGATAATTTTGCGGGCTTTATCGGCTTCGGCTTGATCTAGTGGGAGCATGATTGATCCCACTGCGTAGGTTGCTGTCAGCTCAGCACCAAACAGGGTCTTGGCTTCTGCGCGGAGGAAAGCATCCGGCTTTTGCAGCAAAAGACCGCAACCATCACCGGTTTTACCATCGGCGGCAATACCACCCCGGTGGGTCATGCAAGTGAGGGATTCAATGGCCGTCTGCACTAATTTGTGACTTGCCACACCGTGCAAATGAGCGATCAGACCAAAACCGCAGTTGTCCTTAAACTCATCCAACTGATACAGACTGCTACCCATAGAATTCCTCGTCGCTATCGATTGGGGGACCACTGGCGCTTAAAAAAAGAAGTGCCTGTTATGGGCGAATGTCACTTTAAGCTTCGCGCTACGCTCTCCTGCGGTCCCTTGGAAAAAGATCCCGAGATAAAAAAAGCCCTCTGCTGGGGCTTTTTTTGTTGTTATTGGCGGTTTTTTGCCCCGCCTTTCCTTTCGGGGGGGCGCAATATTACTTGTCCAACACTACATTTTCAACTTTTAGCAGTGTATTAGTCTGTCAAATCAAACAAAACCAAACTTATCTTCTAGCAGCTAACCTTTCTGGTACTCAGTCCTATTTTTTAGACAATAAGAGCAGGGTTATCACTCGGCACCACAGTTTTTCAGTGCATTTATAATCATTTTTCTGGGGGTATCATCGACAATAATTGCTTCTCCCAGCGCCTTTAGCAGTACCAAACGCAATTTTCCGTCCAGCACCTTCTTATCCACCTGCATTACTTGGAGGAATTCATCGGTTGTCATACCTTGCGGTGCCTGCTGCGGCAAATCAGCCGCCTCTAGCATCACTCGCAACCGCTCCACCAGCTCTGCATCGATATCTCCGCGCAACCTGGATAACTCCAGCGCCATAACCATGCCGGCGGCAACGGCCTCACCGTGTAACCAACTGCCATACCCCTGCACTGCCTCAATGGCGTGGCCGAAGGTGTGGCCAAGATTCAGTATCGCCCTACGACCACTCTCGCGCTCATCACTGGCAACAACATCTGCCTTGTCGGCGCAGCAGCGCTCAATAGCGTAAGCCAGTGCTGCGGGCTCCCTCATTAATAACTTTTGTAAATTCTCCTCGATCCATTCGAAGAATGGGCTGTCACAGATCAATCCGTATTTAATGACCTCGGCAAGGCCTGCGGAAAATTCACGTGCAGGCAATGTGGCAAGGGTATCGGTATCCGCAAGGACAAGGCGGGGCTGGTGGAAGGCGCCAATCATATTTTTACCAAGGGGATGGTTAACGCCGGTCTTTCCCCCAACAGAGGAGTCAACCAAAGACAGCAGGGTAGTCGGTACCTGGATAAAGTTAACCCCGCGCTGATAACAGGCTGCAGCAAAACCGCACATATCCCCAACAACACCACCGCCCAACGCGATTAGTGTCGTAGTGCGGTTGTGGCGCTTTTCCAGCAGCACATCAAAAATTCGATTCACTGTGTCGAGTGATTTGAAAGCTTCACCATCGGGAAGCTCGACAACATCCACTTTATCGAGCCCCTTTAGCCCCCCCAATAATGTCGCCAAATAAAGAGGAGCAATAGTTTCATTGGTAACAATGCAAACTTGCCGGCCTTTAATGTAAGGGAAGATATATTGCGGGTCACCGAGCAAACCTGAACCAATAATTATCGGATAACTACGCTCGCCGAGTTCTACGTTAAGGCTTTGCATACTGCTCTCAATCCCCTAGTGCTTATCCCAACAGAAGTGAGACGCACTTTAGCACAGACGCTTTGGACTAATCGGACAGCAGGCTGCCTAAATGTTCTGCGACCAGGAGGGATGCTTGCTTGGGGGAGAGGTCATTGGTGTCGCAAATAATATCTGCAACCTCACGATACAGAGGCTCGCGTTCCTGCAAAATTTCCGCAATACGCTGACGGGGGTTGGGTACACGAAGCAACGGGCGATTGGTATTCTTTGAAGTGCGTTCCAGAAGCTGATCGATATTGGCCTGCAAATAAACTACATGGCCATATTTTTGTAGCTGGCGTCGATTCTCCTCGAGCAAAACTATTCCACCACCGGTACCAATAACCTGGCACTCACCCTGGCAGAGCTCTTCCAATATTTCAGTCTCACGGCGGCGAAATCCCGCTTCGCCTTCCACATCAAAAATCCAGGGAATATCCGCACCAGTGCGCTCTTCCAGCACTTTGTCGGTATCGGCAAAAGGCAGCTGCAATTGCGCTGCCAACAACCTGCCGATTGTAGACTTGCCGGCCCCCATGGGGCCGACCAGGAAAATAGAGCGGGTGATCACTTAGAGTAGAAAGCCTCGTCTTCAAGAATACGCGGTGTGATAAACATCAGGATCTCACGTTTATCGTCCGTACGTATAGTCTTTTTGAACAAGTTGCCTAGATAGGGGATATCGCCTAACAACGGAATTTTGGATACTCCCTCAACAACATTACTTTCAAATACCCCTCCCAGGACGATCGTCTCACCGTTTTGAACCAACACCTTGGTTGCCAGAGTATTTACATTGATCGAAGGTACTTGCCCACCACCTACAGTGACATACTCGCCCACACTATTTTGTTCAAGGTTTAGGTTCATAATAATATTGTTATCCGGAGTAATCTGCGGAGTCACATTGAGTTCCAGCACAGCTTCGCGGAACGTAACAGAAGCAGCGCCAGACGAGGTCGCCTCCAAATAAGGGATCTCAATACCCGACTGAATAATGGCTTCCTGTTTATCGCCCGTAACAACTTTTGGTTGTGAAACAACTTCAGCTACACCGATGTCTTCAAGCGCAGACAGCTCCAGGCTCAAATAAAAATCATTTTTTAGAATAGCGTAAGCAATACTCCCTGCTGGGCTACTCACTCCAAGATCCACCAAGAGTGGGTCAAAGTCACCTGTTAGGCTACCAAGCGCAGTGCCATCATCTAAAGCTAAGCTACCAGAGCCAACACCCGTGGCATCATCAGAAAGATCTGCACTACCTACATAATCCCACTGAACTCCCAACTCTTTTTGGAAGTCACTGTTGGCGGTAACAATCCGAGCCTCGATCATCACCTGGCGGATGGGAACATCGATAACCTCTATCAGCTCACGAAACTGAGCAATCTTGTCTTCTGTGTCAGTAAGGATAATTGTGTTCGTTCGCTCATCAACAATGGCACTTCCGCGCGCGGAAAGGATGCTCATCTGCTGGCCGCCACTACCCCCAGCTATCCCATCGGCCCCACCTTGGCCAGAGAATAAGTTAAAAATTTCGCCAGCATCTGCATAGCGAACGCTAATAAACTCCGTAAGTAAAGGGGCAAGCTCCTGCAACTGTTTACGCGTCTCAAGCTCCTGACGCTCTCGCTCAGCAATTTCTGCAGCTGGCGCCACCATGATAACGCTACCTTCCTGACGCTTATCTAACCCCTTCGCTTTCAGAATAAGGGCCAAGGCCTGATCCCACGGCACACCGTCGAGGCGTAAGGTTATTCTGCCTTGTACTGTATCACTAGCAACCAAATTAAGATCGGTAAAATCGGCAATAACCTGCAAGACGGACCGGACCTCAATATCTTGGAAGTTGAGAGACAACTTCTTCCCATTGAACTGAAATTCCTTCTCCTTCTCACGAATTTCTTGCGCAGATAAAGGCTTAATACTCAATACATACTCTGTATCAGCTTGATAGGCCAAGTAATCATATTCAGTATCATTTGGATCAACTGCAATTACCGTGTTGCGCCCATCATAGTCCACAGTAATATTATTTACAGGGGTGGCGAAATCAGTAACATCTAGTCGCTGACGCAATGACTCAGGTAAGTCCGCACCTAAAAATGTTAGATAAATTTTACCGTTAGTCCGTTCAACATCGATATTAACTGCAGGGTCATTAAGGCTAACAATAACTTTGCCTTCTCCTTCTTCTCCTCGACGAAAATCCACATTATTTACTGCAATGCTTTCCGAGCGCTGAAACTGTTTTTCACCACCGAGGTTCAAGCCACTATCGTGTTCAACTGTATTTTGCACTGGACGATCACGCTCAGAAGACTCTGCACCAATTACTACAATTAACTGGTTACCTTGTCGCTCACTCGAATAAGCGGGAAGCTGATCAAGGTTTACTATGAGACGAGTGCGATCTTCACCGGAAACAACAACTGCACTTCTAGCTGTGCCGATACCTAAAGAATACTTCTTCTGCGGGAGAGCGCTTTCTACGCCGGCAAAGTCTAAAACAATTCGAGCTGGTTGCTCTATCGTATAGCCGGTGGGTTCTGGAGGCACATCATTAAAAGTTAAGCGCAGCTGAACTCGGCTACCCGGCAATTCGGCAAACTGTATGTCATTCAGCTTGTTTACCTGGGCACTAGAAGCTATTGGAAACAGCAATAACCCAAGTAGCAGTAACTGAACCCGAGCCATTAAATAGGCAAACCGTTTTCCGTTCATTATCCGTTGTCCCTCTCTTCCAACGCCAGTGCCCGTGGCCGCTCAATCCAGCCGCCGGTACCATCAGGTATAATCTCAAGAATATCTAACTGGGAGCTTGTTGCATTCACAACGCGACCATGATTCTTCCCCAGGTAATTGCCCACAGTAATCCGGTGAATCCCACCAGTACCATCGTTAATCAGTGCCCAGATTTGACCTTCTCGAGCTAAGCTGCCAACCATCGATAGGAGGTCAATGTTAATTCCCTCCAATAATTCACGCTGCCGAGTCAGGTCTGGAGCAATATCTAATTTTCGCCCTACTATTCGCTGCTCAGATTCCAATACCGGGCGGGTAAAAGGGCTGCGCCTTGCAGCAGCGGTATAGACATAAGGGCTATAAGGTGTAAAAGTGGGGATTGGTTCTATCTGTCCCTTAGGCTTGCGCTCAATTGCAGCCATCCTCTCACGCAACTCGCTATGATCGGTATTTAGACCACAACCAGAAACAAAGGATAGGGCAATCAGTATAGGTAGACTTTTTCTCATCCCTCTTCACCCTGTTCCTTGTATCGATAAGTTTTTGCATTAATGATCATATTGAGAAGCCCTCCATCACTCCGTTCAGTGGAGATATCAAAATCATGAAGGGTAACAATTCTGGGCATTCCAGCTATACCACTAATGAAAGCTCCAAATTCGTGATAACTTCCTTGAACTTCTATCCTAATAGGCAACTCTACGTAAAATTCGCCAACCCGCTCTTGCTCCAACTCAACTTTGCTAATTGTAAGGCCACTACCGCTACCATACTCGTCAATATCCTCGAGTAAGCCTGGAACCTCTGTATCTTTCGGCAATTGTTTTAGTAAAGCACCGAAGGTTTCTTCCATCTCAAACAGCTGGGCCCTATAAGCCTCAAGATTTGCAGCCTCAAATTGCTTTTTTTCGAACTGACTAAAGAGGTCTGATTCTTTATTTACAGAGAATTCAAGCTTGCTATAAATATCTTTAATCAGAAAGTAATAACCAGCACCGATTACCAGTGCCGCACTAAGTACCAGAACAGCAATTCGCCCAGATAGGGGCCAAACACCTATCCGAGTAAAATCAATATCATTGAAGTCAATTTCATTAAGCTGTTTTACAGTATCTGCCAGTGCCATTTCTGAAGTCCTTTACTATTTTGCGCTATCTTGATCATCTTCTTTCTTGCGCCCACTGACCTTCACCGTTAGCTGGAACTCACTTGCCTGATCGCCGTATTGCGGGGTTGCGGTTACACCTGTTAATTGGGGGGCCTCGTACCAATCTGAATGGTCTAAATTTCGCATAAAAGAAGAAACGCGATTATTGGATTCAGCCACGCCAAGTAAGTCTAATCGATCACCTTCTCTTTTTAGCTCACTAAGCCATAGCCCCTCGGGGGTTGCTCGCACAATCTCATCAAAATAACGCACTGCGAGAGGTCGATTACCTTGCAACTCCTGAATTACCCGCATTCGATCAATCAATTCCTGGCGGCGCTTCTTCAGGTCTTTTATTTCTCTTACCTGAATATTAAGAGCGTTAATACGGGTTTGTAGGATTTGGTTTCTTTCATTTTGTCGAACAACCTGTTGATCAACCGTTTTCATCCACAGAAATACCGCCATTGCAGCCGCAATAAAAACCAGCAATGCCAATTGCTGGAATTCTTTTTGCTTTTGAGAGCGGTACTCCTGACGCCAGGGAAGAAGGTTAATTTTTGCCATGTCAGTAGTCCTTCTCCCTCATAGCCAAGCCTGTGGCAATCATCAGGGATGGAGCTTCACTCGCCAAAGCTTGCTGGTTGACTCTTGACGAAACACTCATCCGCAAAAATGGATTAGCGATTAAAGTTGGCCTGCCCAACTTTTCGCTAATCAAATCACCAACTCCCTCCATGGCGGCAACACCGCCACCGAGCAGGATAAAATCTACATCGCTATAGGATGTGGAAGAGTAAAAGAACTGCAGTGAGCGGGTTACCTGTTGCACGACTGCATCACGGAAGGGCTCCAACACTTCAGCAAAATAGTCATCCGGCAGACCACTCCCTCCCTGACGCTTCGCTAAAGTAGCCTCCTCCGCGGATAGACCGTAGCGACGCTGGATCTCATCGGTGAGCTGCCGCCCACCAAAAAGCTGCTCTCGGGTATACACGGTCTTACCGTCCACAAGGACAGATAAAGCACTCATTGTCGCCCCAACATCAATAACGGCTACAACTAGCTGCTCCTGCGGAGGAAGTTGGTCTTCCAATAGAGAGTAAGTTCTCTCTATTGCGTACGCTTCAACATCAACAACACCGGGCTCAAGGTCCGCCTCTCCCAAGGCGGAGATTCGCTGTTCAATGTTCTCTGTACGACAGGCGGCAAGTAGAACCTCCACTTGCCCCTCCCCCTTCTCAGAAGGCCCCTGTACTTCAAAGTCCAGGCTAACTTCCTCTAGCGGATACGGAATATATTGGCCAGCCTCAAATGCAATTTGAGCCTCAAGAGCTTCATCATTGAGATCTGCCGGCATTTCAAGGGTCTTGGTGATCACCGCCGACCCAGACACAGCCACAGCCGCTTGGCGCAGGCGAGTTTTAGAACGTCGTACAACTTTGCGAATAGCCTCAGCCGTCGCCCCCACATCGTTGATATTCTTATCAACTACGGCATTGGGTGGGAGAGGTTCCA
The DNA here is from genome assembly GCF_052468155.1 of Microbulbifer maximicatervae (SeqCode). NCBI lineage: Bacteria > Pseudomonadati > Pseudomonadota > Gammaproteobacteria > Cellvibrionales > Microbulbiferaceae > Microbulbifer > Microbulbifer maximicatervae (SeqCode). The sequence goes on along the minus strand of NZ_CP174335.1, from coordinate 1,494,485 downwards.
CGGCGTAACTTTCGACACGATATTTGTCGCCGTTGCGACTTAGCTCCAGCAACTTGACCGCAGTAGAGCTAATATCGAGTCCCAACATGGCCTTGGGGCCTTTGCTCAGAAAAGGGAAAATTCCCATTTTTTCTTATCTTTTCCGTGGGTTATGAGGGTTTGATGTTATAGCACTTTAAATTAACGCTTCAACCTGCATTTGCATAGGTAATAGCGCACAATATTCGTATAATTATTCACCTAATCACTTTGATGAAGTACACAGAAGCAGTTTCATGACCGTAAAAGCCCGCAATCGTCTGCTCGCACTGCTTTGGCTCGGCCTTGCCGGTGTGGCCGCTACAGCAATGGCCCTAGCCAGTATCTACCTCTACCTCAAACCGGGGTTGCCCTCAGTGGAGAGCCTCCGCGATATCCGCTTACAGACCCCTCTGAGGGTCTACTCACGGGATATGAAACTGATCGGTGAGTTCGGTGAAAAGCGGCGCAACCCTATCACGATCGAGCAAACGCCAGAACCCTTTATCAAAGCGATCCTCGCCGCTGAGGATGCCAGCTTTTACTCCCACAATGGTGTCTCCATCAAAGGTTTGATGCGGGCCGCCTCGCAGCTGATTAAGACCGGTTCTATCCAGTCTGGTGGTAGTACACTGACAATGCAGGTGGCGCGCAACTTCTTTCTCAGCCGAGAACAGCGTTTTGTGCGCAAGTTCAATGAAATTTTGCTATCACTGCAAATTGAGCAAGAGCTGACCAAGGACGAGATCCTCGCCCTATACATCAATAAGATCTTCCTCGGAAACCGCGCCTACGGTTTCCAGGCTGCAGCTCAGGTCTATTACGGCAAAGATATCAAGGATCTGAATCTGGCCCAGTGGGCTATGATGGCGGGACTCCCCAAAGCGCCATCGACCTTCAACCCTCTCGCCAACCCCTCCCGAGCCCTAGTACGCCGCAACTGGATCCTGATGCGGATGCTCGACCTTGGCTATATCAACCAGGATCAATATAACCAGTCTATTACTGCGCCGGTAACAGCCAGCTATCACAGCCGCGATCTCGACCTGGATGCACCCTATATCGCCGAGATGGCACGGAAGGAGGCAGTAGACCTCTTTGGCGACAACGCTTATACCGACGGCTACCAGGTCATAACAACGGTAGACAGTCGCCTGCAGGAGTCGGCTCGCAATGCGCTTCAGCACGGTCTGGAAACCTATGATGCGCGCCACGGCTATCGCGGCCCAGAACAGCGTCTTGCACCGGAATTGCTGCAAGATAGCGACCAGCTTATCGATTTACTCAACGAGATTCCGATTCTCGGCGGTCTGGAACCCGGCGTTGTCACCGCAGTAGAACCCAAGAAACTTCAGGTTCAACTGAGAGATCGGCGCGTAATTGAATTGCCTTGGAGCAATGGACTCAGTTCTATCAGGCCCTATATTTCTGAGAGCGCCCGGGGCGCACGCCTTCAGTCCGCTGAAAAAATGTTTGCTCCCGGAGATGTCATTCGATTACGCAAGGTCGTTAAGGAAAAGAAAGAGGGCAACTCCAGTAGCGAGATGATCGCCGCCGCTGTAGATGAGCCCCTTCAGGCCGATCCGTTTGCGGATCCCGAGAGCGGTGATACCAAGCCTGCTGAACCCCAGGTGACTGAAGAGTGGGTTCTAGCCCAGGTCCCGGAAGCACAGGGCGCCCTGGTATCTATTGAGCCCGAAGATGGGGCTATCCGCGCCCTTGTCGGTGGTTACGACTTCCGCCAGAGCCACTTCAATCGGGCCACTCAGGCCGCCCGGCAACCCGGCTCCAGTTTTAAGCCCTTTATTTACGCCTCGGCGATCGAGCGCGGATATACAGCGGCCAGCATTATCAATGATGCCCCGATTATCTTTGAGGAAACCAACCTGCAAGATGTATGGCGGCCTGAGAATGACGGAGGGACCTTCCTCGGCCCAACTCGTCTGCGTATGGCTTTGTACAAGTCCCGCAATATGGTCTCAATCCGGTTGCTGCAATCCCTAGGACTGGACTACGCCCTAGGCTTTGTCGAAGGCTTTGGGTTTGAGCGCAGCAAGCTCGCCCGCAACCTGACCATTGCTCTGGGTAGCTCCGCTCTCACGCCCCTGGAGATGGTGCGAGGCTATGCCGCCTTCGCCAATGGTGGCTACCGAGTGGAGCCCTACCTGGTTGACCGGGTATTGGATGTTAATGGCGAAGTCCTGTACCAGGCACTGCCTCTCACGGTATGCGATAACTGTCCCGAGCCGGGCACCAGCTCTGAAACCCTGTCCGCTGAACCCGTCGATCTCGCGGAATTACAGCTGGAAGGGCAAGGGGTCGATCAGGGTGAAGAGCCTGCGGAGCTACACGTACTGCCCGTTGGCCCCCTCGACCCAAGCAAGAGCCAAGCGCGTCCTCGCGCTCCGCGAGCCATGTCTGCAGAGACGGCATACATAATGGATTCAATGCTTAAAGATGTTATCAAAAAGGGTACCGGGCGCCGCGCTCTGGCGATGAAGCGCGGTGATATTGCCGGAAAGACCGGTACCACCAATGGTCCACGGGATGCGTGGTTCTCGGGTTATAGCCCCTACCTGGCAACCAGTGCCTGGGTTGGCTTCGATTCCTATGGCGAACTGGGTAAAAATGAATACGGTGGCTCAGCCGCCCTGCCTATCTGGATCGATTTTATGAGCAGTGCCCTCGAAGGTCTTCCCGAGCGCCACCTGGCTCAACCAGATGGCATAGTTACGGTACGCATCAACCCTCAAAATGGCTTGCGCACCTCTTACGGGGGCATGTTTGAGATATTCAGGACCAACCGGGTGCCCGGCCGCGAAGTGTATAACCCATATCGCAATCGCTACACCGATGAAGATATGGATATGCCCAGCCAGGATAGCCGGGAGGATTCTTTACCGGAAGAGCTGTTCTAAGCGAACAGCCCAATCAAAAAAGGGGCCTCAGGCCCCTTTTTTGATAATACACTGCAAAACAAGTCAGTCACTGCGATAGCGCAGGCAGGCCCGCTCTAATCCCTGCAGGTCGGGAATAACCGCCTCCTCACCAGAAAGCGCCACATGCATTAACTCTCCAGGGTTTAGTGGCTGCTCTCGCAGCGCTAACTCCTCAGGGGTAACCCGCACCAGGCGCGGAGTGCCGCGCAAGAGCAATGCAAAATACGGCAGCTCGCCATCGGGATTTCCCGTGCTCAGCACCGCAATACGCCCCTCTTCTGCAACTGCTCCCAAGGCACCGCCACGCATCACTTCAAAAGATACCACTGGCAGGCGCTGTTCCCGCCAGATCAGATCCCCCAAATACCATTCGGGCACATCTTGAACTGCCATCGGCGCTTGTATTGCAACAACCTCTGAGAGGCTGTCCACCGGCACCAGCAACTGCCCCTGTTCAAGGGGCAATAACAGGCTGCTCACTTCCTGGGGGACATCTACCGGCAGCGCTTCAACTTCACTCATTGCCTATCTCTATATTATTCCTGATATTTGCCGTCTCAGCTTCCGACAGCTTCGGCATCCGCGTACTCACGAATAGCCGCCAGCAGTACATCTTCCTGGTAAGGCTTACCCAGGTAGTGGTTAACTCCCAGGGACATAGCGTGATCGCGGTGCTTATTACCGGTACGCGAAGTAATCATTACGATAGGAATATCGCGCAGGCGGCTACTGGAGCGAATATGGCGGGCAACCTCGAAGCCATCCATACGCGGCATCTCAATATCCAGCAAAATCAGATCCGGGATCTTATCCTGCAGCTGGATAACCGCATCCTGACCATCCTTTGCAGTGCTAACCAGATAGCCCTCTCGCTCCAGGAAGCGCGTCGTTACCTTGCGCACTGTAACCGAGTCGTCCACAACCATAACGGTCTGCTGGCGCGCCTCCTGCTCGGACTGCACTTCAGCCTCTTCCTGAATTTGAAGCTGCGGCACTTCCGGCCTTGCCAACTGAGTGGCCTGGCGACGCAGCAGGGCGTGTGCGTCGAGAATCACCACGACGCTACCATCACCAGTTACTGTTGCACCTGATACCCCTTGAACCCCGGAGAACTGCGGGCCGAGGCTTTTCACTACAATCTCGCGACTGCCCTTAATGGCATCCACCTGTAACGCCATAGCGTGCCCTTCAGAGCGCACCAGCAGCACGGGCAGTTGCATATCATCGACACTGAGCTTAGGTTGGGCGCCAGACTTCAGCAGAGTACCGAAATAGCTAACCTGATAGAGTTCTCCGGCGTATTCGAAACGCGCATCATCTGAGCGATAATAGTGCTCCAGCTCAAATGGACTGAGGCGCACAATACCTTCGATAGTATTCAGCGGCAGTGCAAACAGGTCATCGCCAATTCGCACCATCAAAGCGCGGTTAACCGAAACTGTGAACGGCAGACGAACGACAAATTCTGTTCCTGCGCCTGCCTCTGAGTTGATATGGACGCTGCCACCGATCTGCTTCAGCTCGGCGGATACAACGTCCATTCCCACACCCCGGCCAGAGATCTGGGTAACTTTTTCTGCAGTGGTAAAACCAGCCTGCAGAATGAACTGAAGAATCTCATTATTCGAGAGCTCAGCATCCGGCCTCATTAGGCCATTTTCCACCGCCTTTTCACGCACCCGGATCAAATTGACACCGGCACCATCATCGCGGATGGTGAGGACAACTTCACTGCCCTCCCTTTTCAGCGCCACATCGATACGTCCACGCTCAGACTTGCCGGCAGCCAAACGCTCCTCTGGCATTTCAATGCCGTGGTCCACAGCGTTGCGCAGCATATGCTCCAGCGGCGCAACCATACGCTCCAACATGGACCGGTCCAGCTCGCCTTCAACGTTGGAGAATCCCAACTCGACCTGCTTGCCCAGCTCAGCACTTACCTGGCGCACGATGCGACGCAGGCGCGGTACCAGGCGGGAGAAAGGTACCATGCGGCTGCGCATCAGACCTTCCTGCAATTCGGTATTTACTCGGGACTGCTGGAGCAACAGGGTCTCTGTATCCCGCGCCTTGTTATTCAGGGTGGAGCGCAGCTCCATCAAGTCAGATGTGGACTCCAGCAGTGAACGGGATAATTGCTGAATAGACGAGTAACGGTCCATTTCCAGCGGATCGAAGTCGCCGTCCTGTTCTGCCAACTGCTCCTGGCGGAACAGGATCTGAGCCTCGGTCTCGCGGTCCAGGCGGCGCAGCTGTTCGTTGAGACGCACCAGCGTCACATCCATCTCGTCTAGGGCGAGACCGAACTCACTCATCTGCTCCTCAAGACGACCACGGGAAATTGCAGTCTCACCGGCGAGGTTTACCAACTCCTCCAGAAGTTCAGCAGCGACACGCACCATCTCCTGGGGCTGGTTCCGGGTCGGTGCCGCTACCTCCTGCTCTGCATTACCGGCCTTGCGGATAAACGGCAAAACGTTATCGCTTTCCTGACCTACAGCAATCTCGGGTAGCTGCGTAGCAACTACATCAGTATCCGGCTGAGTACTCTCGGCCGCAGTGACTTCATCACCTTGTTCCGCGTCCGCTACGAGAACAGTTTCTTGAGGCTGTTCACCTGGAGCTTCAGATTCAATAACTACTTCTGCAGCTGCCGAGTTAGCCGGTTTCTGATCCGCCCAATCGGTGCTGACCATCTGTACAAAAGCATCAAGCTGTTCACCAGCCATCCAGGCGCGAACTGTCTCTACTCCATCGGCGAGACGATCGTGGATACCATGGGCATTGGCGAAGAAATCTGCGGAGGGCCGATCGTTGTCGCGCATGCCTTCGATCACCGTTTCAAAACGGTGAGCTACTTCACCCAACCCCATTAGGCCAGCCATACGTGCACCACCTTTAAAGGTGTGCAATACACGCTTCAGGGCCTCACCTTGCTCGCGGCCTTCCGGCTCCTCTTCCCAACTCTGAATCAGTTCCTCCAGCTCATCGGTAAGATCTCCCGCCTCCTCCATAAAAACATCGACAACATCCGGGTCAATGTCTGCCAACAACTTCTGTAAATCGACTGATTGAGCGGAATCCTGTGATGACACCTCGCTACCCGGTTGCTCGATAGCCAGGTCGCCAGCAGGTTCAACTTCAGGTGCAGAGAAGGGTGCTTCAAATTGAGATACGTCCTCAACAGCGGCCTCTTCTATGGCCTGCAATTGAGGAATTTCCGAATCCTCAGCCTCGCCATCGAGAGATTCCCCATCGTGCGACACCTGTAATACAGGTGGCTCAATCCACTCATCAGGGGATGCTTCTGAAACCAGGAGCTCGGTTACTTCCCTGGGCTCCGACGCCTGCTCTTCAGGCTCGGCAATAGCCAGTGCTTCGCTATCGATTCCCAGTTCATTGAGGTCGTAGTCATCTTCAGCTGAAGAGCTGGTTTCCTCACCCTGAGCCAGGTAGCGAAGCGCCTCTTCCACAGCTTCACTGACTTCAGGGAGGTCTTGTGCTGCAGCTACTGCATCGATTAAATCAAGTAGCTCGTTGTGTCCCTGCTCAAGAGAGGCCCATAGCGCTGGCTCCTGCTCAAGATCACCAGCAAGGACTTTGCGATAAACATTCAGCAACAGCTCAGCGAGCTCGGCCAGGATCGGCAACTGCGCCCGGCTTGCCGCCTCCTGCAGAACATTGAGTTCGTCAGCGACCAATACAACACGACCTTTATCTGCCGGGTCAGCGCGCCACTCAGTCAGCATTTGGTCTGCATCAAGCAGCACCCGCATGCCATCAGCCATCAAGACTTCGAGAAGCTGGGGATCAACCGCGCGAGGTTCATTCGCCTCACGCTCGCGAATCAAGTGGCCTACAGAGCGCTCCTGCAATTCAGCAACGCGAGCAAGGAACTGTTCCGATTTCTCTATTGCGAGAGGCTCTGAAGAGCGAATCTGTTCCAGCACGTCACGCACATAGGTGGCGCTATCATTGATCAGATCAAAAATATCTGCATCGATAGGCACCTGATAAATACGCAGCTCTTTAGCGAAGCGCTCCAGTGGCGCCATAATTTCGGCAACCACTTTGACTTCCGCCATATGTGCGGAGCCTTTAAGTGTGTGGAGTGCCCGGTGCATTGGATCGCTGGGAACACCATACAAAGGCGCGGCAGCCTGCATATCCTGCAAATACTCATCTACGACATTGAGGTGCGTCTCTGCCTCCTGGGCAAAAATTTCCCAGAGTTGAGCCAGGTCTTCTCCGGTGTCCTCAACAACGTCAACTGCCGCGACACCGCCTGCACTTTGGGCTTCCAGATCAGCGGGCATCTCTCCCGCACTCAGCTGCTCAGCCCAAGCTTGTAACTGCAGGGTAAGCTGCTGATCGGGGTCGCTCTGTCCGTGTTTAAACGCCTCAATCATTGAGGGGAACTTCTGATACACCTGCTCAATCAGGTATACATGGGCAGGCCCGGGTTTCACACTGCCATCGATAACCCGGTTGAGCATATTCTCCACAGACCAGGCCAGTTCACCAATATCCAGGGCCTCGACCATACGGCCCGACCCCTTCAGGGTATGGAAGCCCCGACGAAACTCTACCAGGGCATCCTGATTGGCAAAATTGGCAGCCCACTCCGGGAAGTAACAACTGATATGCGCAAGAACTTCCCCGGCTTCTTCCAGGAAGATCTCGATAATTTCATCGTCAATCAGGCTCTCAGTGTCATCACCGAGTTCCTCCGTCGTATCCGCGACCTCTGCAACTGCAGCAACCGGCTCAACCTCAGCAGACTCTACCATCGGTGCAGCTTCAATGAAGTCAGCAATCTCAGCAGGCGCTTCCTCAGCTTCAGGAGCCTCTATCCCAGTTTCAACTTCAAGTACCGGAGCAGCTTCAACCTGAGGAGCCCCATCAGAGAACCAAGACTCCTCCGGAACAGACTCTCCATCGATTTCCAGCTCGGACTCCACAACAGAATCTGCTTCATCGACAGGCAGCTGCAAAGTTATGGCAGATGACTCTTCCGCATTTATTTCAGCTTGAGAGTCCAGAGATTCGTCAGAAACCGCAGAGGCTTCGTCATCGGGGATTAAATCGTAATCAATAAGATCTGGCAGTTCGGGTTCTGATATCGGGGACGCTTCCAGACTGGCGTCGGCCTCACTCTCGTCGACGATCTTCAGCGAAACGCCCAAAGCCTCTACGCTATCTTCAGCCAGTGCCAAAAGCATTTCTGCATCAGCCAGACCTTCCGCACGACGCTCCAGGTAGTATTCAACACTGGTAATGGCATCTGCCAGAGTATCCAGCATTGTCCATTCGGGCTGTTCTCCAGCCTCAATCAGGGAGTTGCCAATATAGCGATTGCAAGCGGAGATAATTTCACCCGCTCGCTGGTAACCCACCATTTCAAGGCCACCACAGACTTCCTGTAAACGCTGTGGCACACGGCTCAGGTAACTGATATCCCAGTGGCTGGCCACATACTCCATGACCGCTTCTTTTACCGCTTCCAGACCGAGTCTGGCCTCGCGTAATACAGAGTCAGTGGCGTCGCCCATAATGGGCTGCTCATCATCGACTTTTTTATTGCGATCGACGGTGGCGGCAAGCGCTGAATCGAGCTGAACCAATTCCCCGGCGGCACGCATCAGGTACTCTTCAACGTCAGTACCACGGGAAGCATCGCGAAGGTCTTCGTAGACACTGCGAGCGCGAACCCGCTGCGCCTCCAATCCCAAAATACCGAGTGTATCCGCGAGACGCTTGGCCACTGCGGCAGTGTCAGACAGCGAGGGTTGTTCTGTATCAGTTGTACTGGGCTCCAGTGCTTCACGCACCAACTGCAGTTCATCGCGCACTGCAGCAATTGCACTGCCTAAGGCTTCTGGCCCCATCGCCAATACGTCTTCAGTATCCGGGCGAGGCGTACCGGGAACCGCCTTATCTAATGCGAAGCGGTGGTAGAGTTTCTCGCAGTGCGGCCCATTCGGACCGGCGAGGTAGACATAAAAAAGTAGGTTGCGCAGAAAGTCCTGATCCAGGCGCGCGTCCAATACCTTTGCGCCACGCCCCTGCAACAACCTGAATTCAATATCCACCTTGCGCAGTAAATGGCGCAGTGCGGGCTGCACATTAATACGGTGTTCGCCGAGCGCCTCCAAAATACCGAACAGTACTTCCCACAGGGATTGGCGGCAGCTGCCACTGTAAAGCAGCTGCATTTTTTCAATAATCTTGGTGAGGTAAGCCAGGCTTTCGCCACTGTTTACATCCCGGATCAGACCCGCAGCCGCAACGTGATACATCTTGCGCAACTTGGTGACCAGGTCATTTAAGCGGGCGCTATCGGCGACGAGGGGCTGGCGCTTTCCAATCACCGTTGCCAATGAAGACAGTTCTGGCGAGAAAAGCGCTCCTTCACTGATCAATCGCTCGCGGCGCACTGCGCGCAAGTCATTCATCAGGGGAAGTAAGAGAACGGCATTGTCACGACGCTGAAAAGAAACCTTTTCGAGGTAAAGGGGCAACTCCAGCAATGCGCGCATCAAAAATTCGCGCGTCTCGTCGGTATTTTCAACCGCACCAGTGGCGAGGGCCTGGATAAGTTGCTCCATCTCTTCTGCTAACATCGCGGCACCACTGAGCTGTGCCATATGCAAGCTACCGTGCACCTGGTGCACCAGCGACAAGCTGTTTTGCAGAAGAGAGGCACCCGCATCGGGTTCGACAGCGAACGTCTCAAGAAATTGGCGCGCTTGTGCCAAAGTCTCGTTAATTTCACCGATCAGCCAATCCAAGGCCATGAAGTTCGGATTGTCGTGACTCACGCCAAGTCCCCAATAATTTATTCAGTACTCAAGCGCTACAGTTTTCTGCGAGAAAAACTCGCGGATTTATCGGAAGCAATTCCGTGCGCCCCTTTTGCGCCCGGCCAACTTTCATAATGGCCGGGCATTATTGTGTGGGTTAGGCCAGGGCCCGGTCTTCGCGGGACTCCAATGAATGAGTATCTTCACCTTCAATAGCGAAAGTATCTGTATCCATTTCCGGCAACTCCACGTCATACAGCTCGCTGTTGCTTTCAACACTTTCCTCTTGCGGAAGTTTGAAGCCGGCAACGGATTCGCGCAGTGCACTCGCGGTCTGCGCCAGGTTACCAATGGACTGGGCGGTAGCTTGGGTACCCGCAGAAGTCTGCGAGGTAATTTCCTGAATCACGTTCATCGTGTTGGAAATGTGGCCTGCAGACGAAGCCTGCTGACGGGCAGCGTTAGAAATGTTCTGAATCAACGATGCCAGGTTGTTGGATACACTTTCAATTTCTTCCAGTGCAACACCCGCATCCTGGGCCAGACGAGCTCCACGTACCACCTCACTGGTGGTTTGTTCCATGGAGATTACCGCCTCGTTGGTATCGGACTGAATCGCTTTTACCAGACCTTCGATCTGCTTGGTTGCAGCTGCAGAGCGCTCCGCAAGTCGCTGTACCTCATCCGCAACCACCGCGAAGCCTCGACCGGCATCACCGGCCATGCTCGCCTGGATCGCGGCATTCAATGCAAGAATGTTGGTCTGGTCGGCAATGTCGTTAATCAAACTTACGATATCGCCAATTTCCTGGGAGGATTCACCCAGGCGCTTAATTCGCTTGGAGGTATCCTGAATCTGCTCGCGGATGTTATCCATGCCTTTAATGGTGTTCTGTACCACCTTGGCGCCATTACTTGCGATATGTACTGAGCGCTCGGCTACCTGGGCAGATTCGGAGGCGTTGGCAGATACCTGGTCAATGGTGACCGCCATTTCGTTAACCGCGGCAGAAGCTCCGGCAATTTCCTGTGCCTGGTGCTCAGAGGCCTCGGCCAAGTGCAGTGCAGTCTGCTGAGTTTCCTGGGACAAGCCAGATACTTCCTGTGCAGCGCCATTAATCCGCGATACCAGCACACGCAGCTGGTCAATAGTAAAGTTAATGGAGTCGGCAATCGCACCAGTAAAGGCTTCGGTTACCGTTGCAGAGGTGGTCAAGTCACCGTCGGCGAGGTCGGCCAGCTCGTCCAGCAACTGCATAATCGCGTGCTGGTTACGCTCGTTGGTATCTTCCTCTTTTTTCAGGTTTCGGCGGGTACCGGAGAATGCCATCGCCATCATACCGAAGATCAACAAAACGAAGACCAAAGCCAGTGCAGCAATGGTCAAGTTGTTGGGCTGGCGATCATCTGAAAGGTTTACGATTCGGTCATTCAGCGTACTCAATGCTTCGATCAGCTGGGGAGATGACGCGATAATGCCGTCAGAGGCCTGGCGGGTAGCAAACAGGGCTGGAGTTGCTTCGAAGATATCTCGTACGGAGGTGCTTACAAAGCCGAACAGCTCAGTAATTTCATCCAATGAGTGGCGAGCCTCTTCATCGGTGATACGGGAAATCCCCATCACCACATCGCCGCTCTTCATACCGTCAACCACCTTACCGAAAAGACTGGCGTCGGTATTAAACTGGTCAGCGGCGGCTTCAGCATCATCGCCACCTTGGAGCATTTTATCGATATTTCGACCAATACGCTCCGCACGCCAAACCTGCAACTGGGCCTGTTCCACCTGATTTGCCGGGGCGTTGTTAGCCAGCAGAATTTCTACAATATTGTTGTGCTCAGCCTGTAATTCCGGAAGCGAGTCACTCAGCGTTGAAGCGATATCGTTAAGAAATACGATGGTTTCCTGGTTGCCGATAATCGTGTCGACCTGCTCGCGCAAGCTGCGCCAAACCTGATCGTAGGCAGACAGCTGAGCACCCAGGGCGCGGCGACTATTGTCATCCATTCGCTGAAGCTGGTTCCAGGCATTAGCCATTTCTTCGGTAACATTTTCCAGCTCGGTAAAGGCCTCACTATCGCCTGCGGTTGCCGCCGGCGCATAGGAAACTACCTGATAGGAAAGGGCCCGCAACTCGGCGACTTGCTGCAGGTACTCTTTATCCTGCTCGTCTCGAGTCTGTACCAAATAAATACTGACAATAAGCCCCGCCAGCGTGGCGAGTACCAGTAGACCTAATACCAGCGCGGCAGGGTTACTGCGCAGCGCGGAAAAGGAACTCTGGGAGCCTGGTTTCATAATTTACTCCTAGCGGGCCATTGCATTAGGCCGGTTTAATACCACTTTAGTTTTAACGCTTTAATGACAAGACCCCTCAGTCAGTGCTGTACATCCCTGCACTAATTGCGGGCCATCCGGTCGACCACCCTCGGCTACCGGAAAGAAAGAACTGGATTAGTCAGCGTAAAGCTGCATCCATAAAACGCGCATCCTTGATCAGTGCCCGCATATCGAGAACGAGCCAACGATGCTGCTGTAAAACAAACTGGCCGTGCACCATTGGCGCAAATGGTTCACTCAAATCTGTCGGTGCCTCACGGGCATACTCAAACGCCAAGTGCTGCATCCCAAACAATTTATCCACGATAAGCCCCACGTAGGTCTTATCCCTCTCGAGCACCAAAACACGACGTTGCTGGCGCGGACCTGAGAGGTAGCCGCCATAAAAAGCTGCGAGATCAATAAGGGGAAGCAGGCGACCACGAACATTAGAGACGCCTTTTACCCAAGGCTGAGCGCCCGGAATAAAGGTGTGCTGTGGCACTTCGAGCAATTCCACAACGTCATCCATGGAGGCGACAAAGTGGTTATCCAGAAGAGAGAAACCGATACCGGTCCAGTAGGGTTTGATTTCCCGGCGGCCAGGCAGGCCAGTGGCCTGCGCTTTGGCGCGCCGTGCAATATCAACCAGAGCTAAATAAGGTGTTTGTGACTGCACTTTTCGCAGCTGGCTATTAGGCCAACACCTCCCCGATCGCATCCAGCAATTTGCTCTCATCGACAGGTTTGGTCAGGTAAGCCCTGGCTCCCTGGCGCATACCCCAGACACGGTCTGTATCCTGATCTTTGGTAGTTACCATAATGATCGGAATTTCACCGGTATTGCTGTCTTTGCTCAATTGGCGGGTGGCCTGGAAACCGTTGAGACCCGGCATCACAATATCCATCAGGATCAGATCGGGGCGCTCGGCGCGGGCTACTTCAACTCCGCTTTCACCGTTGGGAGCGGTGATTACTGCGTGGCCATTTTTTTCAAGAATGGTTGTCAGCTTATGTGTTTCTGTAGGAGAGTCATCAACTATTAGTACTCTTGCCATCATTTCCCCCATGACATCTTTTCGGCAACAACTACTGCGCTCGGCGGTTTTTGTTGTGATTATCCTCGCTAGCATGTGCCGAGATGCACTATGACTACCGATAGTGTGGGTACAAAAATCAACCGGTCTGTAACAACCGGAAAATCTGTACTCTAATTAAATTTTGGTACCGAGCTTGTGGGCACAATGCCCACAATGGAGTCCGTTATCTATATTTTCTTTTTTTGTAGGCCACTTATGCGGCATGGTGCGGCTTGGCATGAGCGGAAATAGCACCCAGCAGCTCGCTCTTACTAAAAGGTTTGGTCAGATATTGATCGCAACCAACAACACGCCCTTTTGCCTTATCGAACAAACCGTCCTTACTCGACAACATTACAACAGGGGTGGAGCGGAATTCGCTGTTATTTTTTATTAACGCACATGTTTGATAGCCATCCAGGCGCGGCATCATAATATCGACAAAAATGACATCCGGACGGGAGTCCGCGATTTTTGCTAACGCATCAAAACCGTCTGTCGCGGTGACCACGGTACAGCCCGCCTTTTGCAGCAACGTCTCCGCAGTGCGGCGAATTGTCTTACTGTCGTCGATCACCATGACAGTCAGACTTTCCCAGTTAAGCTCCATAGTCTTTTTTGAATCCCCTGTTTACTTATTTTCGGGCACGCGAAAACTTTAGTTGCGCCCTTTTTTCAAACCGCTTGCGGGGTCCGGGCGCCTAGCCTGGCGAAGGTCGCACGCTGAGACGAACTTTTATCACAGAACCCCAGGCGAATCTAGCTGAGTCGACACACTGCAGGCGACGCAGTTCAAATTATCACCACTTATACATTCATTGGAGGTATTGCGCTAAGAAGGTTGCACCTTCGCAAAGCTGCTCTTACCTTATCTATCCAACAACGCTGGTAGCGACCACAAATTTGGGAGCAAAACCAGTGATAACTGGGATAGAAATACCCAACGATTTGGAAACCCGTATGAATTATTCCCTCGGTGTGGTGATGGACCCCATCGCCCAGATCAATTTTAAAAAAGATACGACGCTTGCACTGTTACAAGCCGCACAAGATTGTGGTTTCCAGCTGTTTTATTTCGAGCAGAGCCATCTTTACCTGGAGAATGGGCGCGCAACTGGGCGCGGCTGCCCTATGCAGGTTTTTGATGATGAGAATCGTTGGTTTTCTCTGGAAGAGTCCAGAGAAATGCCTCTCGGCGAGCTGGATGTAATCCTGATGCGTGTCGACCCCCCCTTTGATAATGAATATATTTATTCCACTTATATTCTCGAAGCCGCAGAGCGCGAAGGTGCAACGGTAGTCAACAAGCCCCAGGCGCTACGCGACTGCAATGAGAAAATTTTTGCGACAAGTTTCCCCCAGTGCTGCCCACCGGTTCTAGTCAGTCGCGATATGGCCAAGCTGCGGGAATTTCACCGAACTCATCAAGATGTCATTTTTAAACCTCTAGACGGTATGGGCGGTGCAGGCATCTTTCATTGCAAACCAGATGGCGCCAACCTTGGAGCAATTCTGGAAATGCTTACCGAGCACGGCCGCCAGCAGATTATGGCGCAGCGTTACATCCCCGAAATCAAAGACGGTGACAAGCGTATCCTGGTCGTTAACGGTGAAGCGATTCCCTATTGCTTGGCGCGAATTCCGGAAGCGGGCGAGACTCGCGGCAATCTTGCAGCCGGCGGGCGCGGCGAAGCACGCCCCCTGACCGATAGAGATCGTTGGATCGTTGAGCAAGTCGCTCCCACTTTGAAGGAAAAAGGTCTGTTATTTGTCGGGCTGGACGTTATTGGTGACTACCTAACAGAAATTAACGTTACCAGTCCCACTTGTGTACGGGAAATTGATGCCGCTTACAATACGGACATAGGCGCGCGACTAATGAGCGGCATCACACACCTGCTGGCACAAAAAAGGTAAACTGGGCGTTTGATAACTCTCAGGGCGGTTTACCACTGAGAACAAGGCTGTGTGAAACGCACGCCCGAATAAGTAGTAGTTGATAATAGATAATGAATTCCTCTGCCAACGCGACACAGTTTCATGCAATGCAGCGTGAACGCTTTGTGTTCTCATTATTTCTAGCCGCCGCGTTACATGCGCTAATTGTTTTCGGAGTGGCTTTTGCTGCTCCGAAAGGTGCACAGGCGCCACCGACACTTGAAGTCACACTTTCTTTGCAAAATTCCGCTCAGGCCCCAGAGGATGCTGACTACTTGGCACAGCATAACCAATTAGCCAGTGGTACCGCAGACTCTCGGAAAGAGTTATCCACTAAGCGCCGTGCCGAGTTTGCCGATACGCAAATTCATCGCGTGACGCCTTTGCCACAACAACAATCTGCGCGGCCAGCAGAACAACGCCGCCTGTTAATTACCACAGTTGGTGAGAGCCCGATTCAGGCTCCTGAACTTTCGGCAGAAGATAAGTTATCCGAGGAAAAGCGCGGCGACGCACCCAATGACCTGCCATTGAGCAACCCTAAAATAGCTAGCCTAGAAGCGCGTCTCGATAAAATTCGCCAAACTATTGCCGAGCGCCCCCGAGTACGCAGATTGACATCTGTAGCTACCAGAGCCTCAGCCGATGCCGCTTATTTACATGAATGGCGCCAGAAGATAGAAGCTGTTGGCAGTGATAACTTTCCCGAAGAGGCCTTGGAAAAACAAATTAGTGGCGAGTTACGCATGATGGTGCGGTTGCTTCCCACCGGAGCCGTCGAGAAGGTTGTTATTCTTCAATCCTCCGGGGAGCGCATTCTCGATGATGCGGCCCAACAAATTGTGCGTCTGGCTGCTCCCTTCGCTCCCTTCCCAGTAGAGATCAAGAACGAGGTTGATCGACTGGAAATTATCCGTACCTGGCAATTCGAAAGAACCGGGGGACTTACTACTTCTGCGGGGGATCTGCCCAGCCGAGGCTAAAATGGGCTTTCAACTGGCGGTTTATTACTGATCTATGCCTAATTCGAATATCGATAGCGACCTGACTCACGGAAACCTGCGCGGCCAGTTCCTTCTGGCCATGCCCGGTATGGAGGACCCGCGCTTCAAACACGCTATCGCACTGATTGTTGAGCACAATAGCGACGGTGCCATGGGCATAGTTATCAATATGCCCAGTAAAGTGCACTGGCACGAGGTATTCGAGCAGCTGTCTCTGGAGGATCTCAGCTTGCGCGGTGACGAACCAGTTCTACTGGGCGGTCCCATGTCACCAGAGCAGGGGTTTGTACTGCACGGCACCGGCATGCACTTCGACTCTACCACCGAAATCAATTCAGATATCAGCCTGACTGCCTCCAAGGACATCCTCGAATCCCTCGCCGCAGGGCGCGGCCCTGACGATGTACTACTCGCCCTCGGCTACGCGGGCTGGGGGCCCGGTCAGTTGGAGCAGGAGCTGACAGAAAACGCCTGGCTGACACTGCCGGCAGAGCCCGAAACCCTATTCGCCACACCGGTCGAAAAACGCTGGCAAAGCGCCGCCGCCCGCCAC
Source organism: Microbulbifer maximicatervae (SeqCode) (assembly GCF_052468155.1). Lineage (NCBI taxonomy): Bacteria > Pseudomonadati > Pseudomonadota > Gammaproteobacteria > Cellvibrionales > Microbulbiferaceae > Microbulbifer > Microbulbifer maximicatervae (SeqCode). Next base: position 1,477,831 of record NZ_CP174335.1, on the reverse strand, counting down.
GGCATCGATCTTTCCGGCCTCGGCTCCCAAGCTGGGCATGCCTAACAGAAAAATTACTGACCCCTATGAATAAACCCGTCACAGCGCTAGCTTTTGACTTTGGAACCCGCTCTATTGGCGTAGCTTACGGCCAGAGCCTTACCGGTGGAGCACGGGAACTGGCCCCACTACCCGCCAAAGATGGCAAGCCCAATTGGGACTCCGTCGAAGGCCTGATCAAAGAGTGGCAGCCCCACCTTTTACTGGTTGGCCTCCCCCTCAATATGGATGGCAGCGAAAGTGAATTTGGCGTGCGTGCGCGAAAATTCAGCCAGCGCCTGCACGGTCGCTATGGACTACCGGTAGAGCTGATCGACGAGCGTTTAAGCACTCGAGCCGCCAAGGAAGAGGCCAACGAACGCGGACATCGTGGCAACTACGCACAAGACCCAGTGGACTCAATAGCCGCACGGATAATTCTCGAAGACTGGCTGCGCACCAGGGGCTAGCCCCTCAGCTACAGAGAGCCTCACTGCATTGCGACTCTGTTAGAATGGCCGCTTCAACCAATAAGTGATTGAGCCGCATGTCTATAGATCGTATTCGCATTGCCACCCGACAGAGTGCTTTGGCCCTGTGGCAGGCCAACTATGTCAAAGACCGCCTGCAACAGGCGCACCCGAAACTTCTTATCGAGTTACTGCCCCTCACCAGCCGGGGTGACCAGGTTTTGGACATCCCACTAACCAAAGTGGGCGGCAAAGGCCTGTTCGTTAAAGAACTGGAAGTGGCGATGCTCGAAGGCCGTGCGGACATCGCAGTTCACTCGATGAAAGATGTCCCCATGGAATTCCCCGAAGGACTTCACCTGCCGATTATTTGCGAGCGTGAAGACCCCCGCGATGCCTTTGTCAGTAATATTTATGACAGCCTTGATGACCTGCCCGAGGGAGCAGTAGTCGGCACTTCCAGCCTGCGCCGACAATGCCAATTACTTGCCCGTCGCCCGGACCTCAAAGTCACCTTTTTACGGGGCAATGTGAATACTCGACTGGCCAAACTGGATGCCGGCGATTACGACGCTATCATCCTCGCTGCGGCCGGACTGCTGCGACTTGAAATGTCGGAACGCATCCGCAGCCTCCTGGCAACAGACATCCTGCTCCCCGCTGGTGGACAGGGCGCAGTGGGTATCGAGTCGCGCCGCGATAGCGAACTGGAAGCCTTGATCCAACCGCTCCACTGTCCGGAAACCGCAGCCCGACTCAGTGCGGAGCGCGCCCTGGTTAAGCGCCTCAACGGCGGCTGCCAAGTGCCTATCGGCTGCTACGCCGAGCTGGATGGTGACACCCTGTGGTTGCGCGGACTCGTTGGCAGTCCCGATGGCAAAACCATAATACATGCCGACAATCGTGGCCCTGCCGCTGAGGGAGAGCGACTGGGTACTGAACTCGCGGAACAGTTACTGGCCGATGGTGCCGATAAAATCCTCGCCGCTATCTGATATGGGCAATCTCACCCACGACCTGCTGCAGGGCAAACGTATTCTCAGTACACGGCCAACGCAGCAGGCTGATAACTGGTGTGCGCTACTGCGCGGCCTGGGGGCCCAGGTAGATAACATCCCCATGCTCGGCATAGAGCCAATTGAGGATCAAGCTGCCATACAGGCCATAAAAAACTCAATCCTCGATTTTGATCAAACGGATGTCGCAATCTTTGTTTCCCAGAACGCCGTGCGCTACGGCGTAGACTGGCTTGAAGACTACTGGCCACAACTACCCCAAGGACCTCGCTTTTTGGCGATCGGCGCGGCAACCGCTAGCGCCCTGGAAAAGCGCGGTATACCCTGCGAGCAAAGCGGCAATACGATGAACTCCGAGGAGTTGCTGCGCCTACCCTGGTTACAGCAGTTGGACGGGAAAAGAGTTCTTATTTTTCGCGGCTCCGGTGGCCGCCCTCTTATCGGCGACACCTTGAGTGATAGGGGTGCGCGAGTAACTTATTGCGAACTCTATCGGAGAGTGCTGCCACCGGAGGCTGCAACCTCCCTGGCTGAGTATAAATTCCAACCCGATATTATCAGTGTGCACAGCGGTGAAACACTCGATAACCTGGTTACCTGTATCCGCCAGATAAACCGCAATACACTCTTTGAAACCGCTCTTATCTGCCCGAGTATACGAGTTGCCAATCGGGCAAATGAGCTTGGTTTTGCCCGTTGCTATAGCGCGCTAAATGCCGGCGATAACGCTATGCTGGAAACACTGCGTAAAGCCCTCGGCTGATTTGCAATCGAATTCTCGATCGCTTTACGCTAAAAATCTTAAAACGGCGTTTAGCCCGCTATTAAGGCTCGCGCCACTCGTTATAATCTGACGACATTTTCCACCTGCGCCGCCATACCCATGACCGATAAAAAAGATCAAAATGTAGCCGCAACCAATGAGCCCCCGGAAAACACAAAGCCTGTAAAAGGCAAAAGTAATTTCGCCAAAGCCTCAGAGGAAAAAGCCTCTACGGGTAAAGCCAGCGGCGGTGCTGCGGCCAGTAAATCCAATGGGCTGTGGTGGTGGCTACTGTTCATCATCATTTTGATTACTGTGGCCTCACTGGCTTGGTTCAACTCTCCACAGCTGCGCGAACACCTTGGCGCTTACCTCAACTATCTACCCGGGAAAACGGCAGCCCCGGAGAGCACCACCACTATTCCCCCTGCAACGGAAGTGCCGGTTGCCGCTGAAAACACCACCCAAGCGCCGACCTCCAATACCACTTCGGAAACCCCAGCTGCTACCCCTGCCCCAACTGAACCCCAAACCCCCGATTATTCCGGGGAGTTCAATCAGCTGGAGCAGGCCGATGCCAATTTGCGCAATCAACTGGAGCGACAAAATCGCACTATCGCCCAACTGCAGCAGCAACTGGCTTCCATGCAGCGCAGTGTCACCGCACAGGGAAACCGCTTGGGTCAGCTGGGAAATGTAAGCCGCGACGATTGGCAATTGGCTGAGGCAGATTACCTGTTGCGTCTAGCCAACCAGCGCCTGCTTCTCGAAGACGATAGTCGCGCTGCGCTGGGACTGGTCGAGCGCGTGGACGAGATATTGCGCGATGTGGACTTACCGGATCTATACGGAGTCCGCCAACAGCTTGCCCGTGATATCACCTCACTGAAGCTGGTCCAAAACATCGATCGCCAGGGTTTATACCTCCGTCTCAGCGCCTTGGAAGAACAGCTAATCCGCACAAATATCCAACCACAATTCGATATGGCTTCGGCAGAACAACCCAGTGAAGAGCAGCCCAGCATTGAGGAGAGTGCCCCCCTGTGGAAGCGGGAGTGGCACAACTTCACCCGCTTTATGCGCGAATCGGTGCGCCCCATTGATGGAGACATCAACCCGGTAATGCTGTCCCCACAGAGTGAAGCTCGCTTTCGCCAGACTCTGCGCCTTTATATGGAGCAGGCTCAACTGGCATTGCTTCGCGGCGATACCACGGTTTACAGGGACGCTCTGGACAGTGCGCGGTCGCTACTACTCAGTTATGGCACTGCCAGTCCGCAGCGCGATGCGCTGGCCCAACATCTAACGGAACTTAGCAAACAGCGTATCCAGGTCGAAATGCCTGACCTCAGCGCCTCCCAGCTTGCCCTGCGCAATTATATTGAGCGCTTACACAAAACATCCGGCACCGCCACACCAACTGCCTCGCAACAGGAGGAGAACCAGTGAAAAAACTGTTCTTCACCGCTCTGGTACTACTGCTGCTCGGCGCTTTTCTACCGGAGGCTATTAACAATTATCCCGGCTACCTGGTAATCGGTATTGGCGGTGAGCTGAATAAAGGCTACGAGATGAACCTCTGGTTCGCAATTTTCTCGCTGGCAGCAGCTCTAATTATCCTCTTCTTTGCCATTTGGCTGGCTCGCAGTATCTTTCGCGGATTCCGAGGTAGTGTCGACCGGCTGAGATTTGGTCGCCAGCGTGTAGCACGCCGACGCCTGACCAGCGGCTTGGTGGAATTTATGGAGGGCAACTGGTCCCGGGCGCGTCGTCAGCTGCTGAAGAGCGCCCCTCGATCTGAAGCCCCGCTGATCAATTATTTGGCGGCAGCGCGCAGCGCCTTTGAGCTGGGCTTTCGTGAGGAGGCCAATGAATTACTCGCCAAAGCGGAGGCCTGTGGTGAAGATACCCGCCTGGCTGTAGCCCTAAGCCAAGCTCGTATGCAGCTCCTGGATAAACATTACGAGCAGTGTATTGCCAGCCTGGAGCGCGCCAAGCAGCTCGAGCCGAAACATCCTGCCCTGTTACAACTTCTCAAGCAGGCTTATTACCTTCTGGGTGACTGGAGCCGTCTTCGCGCATTACTGCCCGAATTGGAGAGACATGCGAACATGCCCGAAGCTGAGCTGCACCAGCTTGAACTCGAGGTGTATCAACATCAGCTGACCGAAGCAGCTAATCGCAAAGATATCGATAAATTACACGATACCTGGCAAAGCCTGAGTGGCCGCTGGCAACGCAATGAAGCCCTGCGCAGTCTCTACGCACAGCAACTGCATCGGATTGGCGAAGACACAGAGGCAGAGAAGCATTTGCGCTGGCTACTCAATCGAGCTTGGGACCCCAAGCTTGCCGAACTCTACGGCTGCCTGGTGGGGGCCGCCCCTGCGGCACAAATATCAGCAGCTGAAGGTTGGCTGAAAGAGTATGGGGAGAGTGCCGCACTGCTAACCTGTCTCGGACGCCTCTCAATGTGCAATGAACTTTGGGGCAAAGCGCAGCAGTATTTCGAGAAAAGCCTGTTGTTGCGCCAAGATCCCGCTACTTCCGCTGAACTGGCTCGCCTATTTCAATCCCTTGGGGAAAAAGACAAAGCAGCAAAACTCTATGAGGAAGGTTTGCTACAAGCAGTCAAGGACTTGCCCCAGTTGCCTATGCCCAGCCAGGGCACTCCCCTACTAGGCGCACACGCCTGAGTCATCCCCCCTGAAAGGCCGACGGGCCTTTCAGCCACTCCCCAATTGCGCCTATAGTGAACTCCCGTTTACCAATAAGGACATGGCTGTGACCCTCTTTGTGCGCTACATAGTTGCCTTACTTTTTACCGCCAGTGTGTTTTTTACCGGCCATGCATCTGCTGAATATTCAGTAACACCTCAAGATAAAGCCTTAACTGATTACGAATATCCCTATCCAGTTCATCACTTTCATTTCGAACAACAGGGGCAACCACTGGCAATGGCCTTTATGGATGTACCGCCTACAGAGGGTAGAGATGCAAGAGGCACGGTACTCCTGTTACACGGTAAGAATTTTTCGGCGGCCTACTGGAAGGAGACTATCTCCCAACTCAGTCAGCTAGGGTACCGAGTTATAGCACCGGACCAGATCGGTTTCGGAAAATCCAGTAAACCGCTTACCCAATATACTTTTCAGGGGCTTAGCAACAATACCAAAATTTTATTGGATAAATTGAAAATAAGAGAAGTTATGGTAGTTGGGCACTCTATGGGAGGTATGCTAGCTACCCGGTTTACCCTGATGTACCCGGAGCGAGTCAAAAAGTTAGCACTTGTAAACCCTATAGGCCTTGAAGACTGGAAGCGATGGGTTCCTTATGAACCTTTGGACCAAGCGATTGCTCGCGAGAAAAAACAAACTCCAGAATCTATCAAACGCTACATGAGTAAAGCCTACTTTTCTGAGCAGTGGCGCGAAGAATATAACCCGCTACTGGATATTCAAGCTGGCTGGACCCTGGGATCCGATGCGGCTCATATGGCAACCGTGGATGCCCTAACCTCCGAAATGGTATTCACTCAACCGGTACTTTATGAGTTTGCCAATATCAAGGTGCCCACCCTACTGATTATAGGTACCCGAGATCGAACAGCTATTGGCCGCAGCCGTGCGCCTGAAGCTGTACAAGAAAAATTAGGCCGGTACGATCAATTAGGCAAGCGTACAGCAGCAGAAATCCCCAAAGCCGAATTAGTTGAGATGGAGGGGGTTGGACATTTACCCCAGTTCGAAGCCTTTCCAACTTATATTGATGTTTTAAGTAAATTTCTTGCGGCTCCTATTGGAAAGTAGGACCTACAGCCTGCCCAGTAGAAACCCTATCTAGGGAACCTCTGAATAATTCCAAGCCAATATTGGTAATATTCACCTACCCATCAAGACTACGATGAATTATGCACCAAGTCACCTTTGCCGAAGCAGAATATAAGCTAAAGCGCCGTATAACTCGCCGAGAGAAGTTTCTTTCTCAAATGGAAGCCCTCATCCCATGGCAGCGACTAGAAGCTCAGATCACTCCTTGCTATCCACAAGGCAAACGTGGCCGACAGCCATATCCATTGAGTGTCATGCTCCGTATTCATTGCATGCAGCTATTTTATAATCTCAGTGATCCCGCTATGGAGGATGCACTGTATGAAATTGAATCCATGCGTAGTTTTGCTGGATTGACTTTGAGCGGCCCAATTCCCGATGAAACAACGATTCTTAACTTTCGCCACTTACTGGAGCTCAATCAGCTAGGTGCAGCTCTTTTTGATGAAATCAACAAGCATCTTGCTGAGAATGGCATGGTACTGCGTGAAGGCACGATTGTAGATGCCACTATTATCTCTGCGCCAACTTCAACCAAGAATAAAAAGAAAAAACGTGATCCAGAAATGCATCAAACAAAGAAAGGCAATCAGTGGCATTTTGGAATGAAAATGCATATCGGGGTTGATGATGTGCTCGGAGTAATACATAGCATAGATACAACAGCAGCGAATTCGCATGATGTCACAACTACAGAGCGAGTTCTCCACGGGGAGGAGAAAAGAATCTGGGGAGACTCTGGGTACATTGGTGCGGAGAAACGTGAAGAGTTGAAAGAGCGGGAGGCGGATTGGTATATAGCAATGAAGCCGAGCAAGCTAAAAACTCTTCCAGGGCGTGATGCACTTCGTAAAGCGGAAAAGATCAAGGCGCAGATAAGAGCGAAGGTCGAGCACCCCTTCCGCTACATCAAACGGGTATTTGGTTATGACAAGGTCCGCTATCGGGGACTGGTAAAAAATACTGAGAGGCTGTGCTTACTGGCAGGCTTTACCAACTTAATAATAGGGAGAAAATACTTGGCTGCCTAGGGGTGGTTCGCCTGAAATCCACCTATTGAGGGTTTCAGATGAAAAATTAGTGGACTATTACGCGCAAATTACGCGTTTGTGCGTAATAAAGTGAATTTTTCAAGCAGCTCAGCTTAATTCTGGAAAAATGCTTCGTTGATCAGAGGGTCCCTAGGAAACACATCATTGGCACAGAGACTGATGTGTAGAGCGTCCATTTTTCAGAAAGTTATAGCTTGTACGCAAGGAAACTATTAGTAATCAATGATAGTGCAAATGGCGATTTAACATTCAATAAGTCGCCGCTTGCAGACTTTCTACGAGAATTTATTTCGTTTTTAAACAGCCCAGGGCAAGCCCACAAAAAGTAGCATGGCAAAATAAGTAATTACCCCTTGTAAAAGTGCAATTAGAATAGCCTTTAAAAAACCCGTTCCAAGTACCAGCATATAGGCAATAGCAGCCAGGGGAATTGTCATTAAAATTCCAGCGCTATCCGTCACACCCGGCAACATGCCGCCAACAATTCTTTGAATAATTAGGGCCAATAGCAAAGCGAAAAGACAATAAAATACACCCGTATTTTTCGCCCCCAACATGGCAGCTGCCAACTTCAGAGGCAGAACAAGAACTGCCACCATAATAATTACAAAAATAATTAACTCCATTTGTTACCTCTCCATTTAATTTTAGTTATTTACTCACGTCCAACTTCTACCGTTTCCCAACCCCAGGAATTAGATATCCACTTGTTTTCAATGCAATATGTCGTCATACGCAAAAACACAACCCGGGCACAGTCTGCACTGTCACCCCATGCCAATATACTGGCAGCAGCATGCAAATTCAGTCGCGAATCATACTTATATAAACCAAAACCACAATAAAGTTCACAAATAAAAAAGCTGGCGCGAATTTCGCTCCAGCTTTGAGAAATAATACATCTAAACTATCAGTTAATAACGATTTGGCAGCTTATTTACGTACCAGGGTCAGGGATGAGGGTAACTGCTCCCCGTTCTTCAAGTAAGTCTCTTCCCGCTGTAACTTGCCGTTACCTAACCAGGTAAAAGAAAGGCTATCCAGACGACTCTTACTGTCCAAAGTAAAATTAGTTACATCCTTGAAAGAGAATGCCAAAGTATCTTCAGCACTATTTTTTTGCCAGCTTAACCTGGGCTGATTACCCTGGGGGCAATAGTGCGTCACTATTAAATTATCGTTATCCAAGTGGTAGGCCGTCAGGGAATGTTGGTGCCCGTTATAGAGCCAACTTTCCAGTACCACACTTCCCCCAGCTGTATCAGTAAAACTAATAACAAAATCGTCATTTTTTGCCCCTTCCTCTCTCCACTCTCCAGCTAGCCCTTTGATCTTCTCAAAAATTGCCTCTGCACCATTACCCTGGCTGGCAATTACAGGCTGAAATATTACTATCCCAAAAAATAGAATTACTAGTTTTGATAAATTCCCTATCATATTCTCATCCAACCTTAGAAAAATACACAAATAGAAAGACCTTCCTTAATATAAAAATTTCGGGAGTGGTCATCCTACAGTTGTTTTTATATTTTCATGAGGCGAATAGCAATACGCTTCATCGCATTGGCCGATTTAATATCCATGTCTCTGTTCATCAAGATAATAAAGCCATCCTTACTTTCTGGCTCAAAATACATAGCTACAAATACGCCCAGATCAGTTCCCATGTGCCCAGTAAGGCCATTGCGATCGCGCCAAAAGAAGCGCTGCGAATCTGATACAGACAGCGGTAATTGCAGACGAAACATTTCCTGATACATAACATCTGATAAGATCTGAGCTCCAGCTTTATCCCGATTATTAAGCAGCGCTAGCAAGAAATCGCTGAGGTCAGCAATGCTTACACGAACACCACCGTCGGGATATTGCGGATTACCACTGTGTGCATACGAATGAAATTGCTTGTACTCAAAAGGAGGATCAATAAATCGACCAATTAAATAATTCATCTTCTCCGCTTCACTATCTACACACAGACCGATATATGGTACACATTGCTCTACTTTGTAGGGGACTGCGATAGAGCTCAGATCTACTCCATTGAGTCTCCAATTGGCAGTCTCCATATCCAGGCTGTGGAATAAAGTATCCCGGCTATAATTGGCGAGAGACTGGCCGGTTACTGACTCAACCAATAAACCAGCTAAACCGGCAGAAAGATTACTGTATTGTCTGTGCTCCCCGGGGTTATTTGTCAGATAATAATCCCCACTACCGTACAGGCTTTCCCCTTTAACCAGCAGGGAACGTAGATGTTGCTCCAAACTGATAGAGGGATCACGATTTTCAGTGTAAGTGGTGTAGTCAAAATAATCTTTAATTGCTGCAGAGTGACTCGCCAGATGTCTCAGTGTAATTTTTTCCCCTTCTATATGTGGATTGTCGACCTTAAATGGTAAATAGCTATTAATGTCCTCATCCAACGCCAATTTACCATCGTCGACCAATTGCAACAGTGTTACGCCCATAATCGGCTTACTTATCGAGGCAATATTAAATAACGTATCCTGAGTAACTGGTTTGCCGGCCTCAATATCGGCCATCCCGTACACTTGTTGAAGCGCAAGTTCACCTTCTTTTATTCTGGCAACGGCTATTCCGGGTATAGCTGCCTCATGCATAACTGCAGGAATAAAATCTTCGATATTATCAATTCCGGCACTTTGCTTCTGCTCACTTGGTACGACTAGCAAGAATATGAAAATACCTATCGATATCAGGCCCACTAAATAAATTTTCCTCATTAAAGCAATCCTTACAGTTAATTCAGGGCCACGGTCGAGCCCGTACCTAACTGCGACGCCAGCAGTGAAGGCTATAGATGCAAAGAAGGAAGAAAAATAAAGAGTGACCGCTAAGCGGTCACTCTACTGAGCGCCGCCAGAGGCGCTTATTCGGACGGGAGTACTGGGAATATGTCGCCGTGCTTATTCGAGGCCCAATTTAGACCAAATTTCATCAACCTTTTTAACCACATTCGAGTCGCGCTCAATGGGTACACCCCACTCACGACTAGTTTCACCTTCCCATTTATTAGTCGCATCAAAGCCTATTTTTGAGCCTAAACCAGAGACCGGTGAAGCAAAATCCAAATAATCAATCGGAGTATTTTCTACCATCACCGTATCCCGCGCAGGATCCATACGTGTGGTCATCGCCCAGATTACATCTTTCCAATCCCTGGCATTGACGTCTTCATCAGCGACAATAACAAATTTGGTGTACATAAATTGACGCAGGAAAGACCAGACCCCCATCATTACCCGCTTGGCGTGGCCCGCATACTGCTTCTTCATGGTGACCACGGCGAGACGGTAAGAGCATCCCTCCGGCGGTAAATAAAAATCGACAATTTCGGGAAATTGCTTTTGCAGGATTGGCACAAAAACCTCGTTTAAAGCCTCTCCTAAAATCGCAGGTTCGTCCGGTGGGCGCCCGGTATAGGTGCTGTGGTAAATGGGATTTTTACGGTGCGTAATCTTCTCTACCGTAAATACAGGGAAGCTGTCCACTTCGTTGTAGTAACCGGTGTGGTCCCCATAGGGCCCCTCATCAGCCATATCATCGGGATAGATAAAGCCTTCCAGAACATATTCGGCACTGGCAGGCACCTGAAGATCACTGAGTAAGGCATCGGTCACTTCTGTCTTATCCCCCCGCAGCAGGCCGGCAAAGGCATACTCAGACAAAGTATCCGGCACTGGGGTAACGGCCCCCAGAATTGTGGCGGGATCGGCGCCCAGGGCAACAGCTACCGGATAGGGTTCACCCGGATGCTTCTTGCACCAGTCCCGATAATCCAGAGCCCCCCCGCGATGACTGAGCCAGCGCATAATCAGGCGGTTCTTTCCGATTAATTGCATCCGGTATATGCCCAGGTTTTGCCGTTTCTTCTCAGGCCCTCGGGTAATTACCAAGGGCCAAGTGACCAGCGGAGCGGCATCTCCCGGCCAGCAGGTTTGGATTGGCAGCTGATGCAGATCAACCTGATCCTTCTCAAGGACTACCTGTTGACAAGCGGCACCCTTTACGACTTTTGGCCCCATATTCAGGACCTGTTTAAAGACCGGCAACTTCTCCCAGGCATCGCGGAGATTTTCCGGTGGCTGCGGCTCCTTGAGAAAAGCCAGCAGTTCTCCCACTTCACGCAGTTCGGCAACACTCTCTCTTCCCATCCCCAGGGCGACACGCTCTGGTGTTCCGAAAAGATTGGCAAGAACTGGGGTCTCAAAGCCTACCGGGTTCTCAAACAACAATGCAGGCCCCTCAGCTCGCAATACGCGATCGGAAATTTCTGTCATTTCCAAAATGGGGTCAACAGGGTGCTTGATTCGTTTTAGTAGGCCGCGCTTTTCCAGCAACTTAATAAAGTCGCGTAGATCTTTATATTTCATGGGCTAACAAGGCGTGACTATAAACCAGAGCGCAGTGTAAAACAGAAGGCGCAGGATGGGTAACAACACACCAATTGGAATGAAGAGAGAGGCGGGAGGGAGTCGCGGCTCGCAAGCCTAGGCTGCGAGCCGCGGAAATAATAAGCTTTTTACAGCTTAGAAGCGGGGGCGACGCGGACGATCTTCGCGAGGCTTAGCTTCGTTAACGCGGATGTTACGGCCAGACAGCGGTTGGTCGTTCATCTCTTCGATAGCTTTGCGCGCTTCATCGTCGTTAGGCATTTCTACGAAACCGAAGCCTTTAGAGCGGCCAGTCTCACGGTCGGTGATAACAGTAGCCCGAGAGATCTCTCCGAATGCACCAAAAGCTTCGTGCAGGTCGTCAGAGGTTACCGCGTAGGCCAGATTTCCAATATAGATATTCACAAAAGGTTCTCACTAGGTGTGTGGGCTGTCGTGCAGTCACAAATGGATAACCAGCTCCACCAGATTAACCATTTGAGATTGGCCCTTTGCGGAGAAATAAACCCCTGGGCCAATTCAGTAAGGCGCGTTGCCTAAAATCCATATCAAGCGCCACAATGTGGAACTTTATATGCCTAATGGCTCGCCTTTTCAACAGTAATAGACGCAATTAATCGTCTTATTCTGCTCCTAATAAATAAAGAGCGCCTTTTTAGGCGCTACTTTATATACAAAAATTATTTCCGTTTCATGGATAGGAAGAATTCGTCATTTGTCTTGAAATCTTTCAATTTATCCACTAGGAATTCAGTCGATGCAACATCTTCCATATCGTGTAACAGCTTACGCAAAATCCACACTCGCTGCAGCTCGCCCTCAGGCATTAACAGCTCTTCCCGGCGAGTGCCGGATCTGCGCACATTAATGGCCGGATATACGCGTTTTTCAGCAATTTTGCGATCCAGCTGCAATTCCATATTACCGGTACCTTTAAATTCCTCGAAAATCACTTCGTCCATTTTCGAGCCGGTATCGATAAGTGCAGTAGCAATAATAGACAGACTTCCGCCTTCTTCAATATTTCGCGCTGCCCCAAAGAAGCGCTTCGGGCGCTCTAAGGCGTGAGCATCAACACCACCGGTTAATACTTTACCGGAGCTAGGAACTGTTGTGTTGTAAGCGCGAGCCAGGCGGGTGATAGAGTCGAGCAAGATAACCACATCTTTTTTGTGCTCAACCAGGCGCTTGGCTTTTTCAATTACCATTTCCGCAACTTGTACGTGACGTGCCGGCGGCTCATCAAAAGTAGAGGCAACAACTTCACCGCGCACGGAGCGCTGCATTTCTGTCACTTCCTCAGGACGCTCGTCAATCAGCAGTACGATCAAATGGCACTCTGGATTATTGCGCGTAATGGCCTGTGCCATATTTTGCAACATAATCGTTTTACCGGCCTTCGGCGGCGCAACAATCAAGCCGCGCTGGCCTTTCCCGATTGGAGCTACAAGATCAATAATACGACCAATCAGGTCTTCGGAGGAGCCGTTTCCGCACTCGAGGGTGAGGCGATCGTTGGGGAATAGAGGAGTGAGGTTTTCGAAAAGAATTTTGTTACGTGCGTTTTCCGGTTTGTCAAAATTAATTTCGTTAACTTTTAATAAGGCAAAATATCTTTCACCTTCTTTCGGTGGGCGAATCTTTCCGGAAATTGAGTCACCCGTACGTAAATTAAATCGGCGAATCTGACTTGGAGATACATATATATCATCCGGTCCCGCAAGATAAGAGGAGTCAGCAGAACGCAAAAATCCAAAACCATCTTGAAGGATTTCTAATACGCCGTCGCCATAAATATCTTCACCGCTTTTGGCGTGGCGCTTGAGGATATTGAAAATGATATCCTGTTTGCGCGAACGGGCCAGGTTTTCAAGGCCCATGCCTTTGGCTATTTCAATCAACTCTTCAATGGGTTTGGTTTTTAATTCGGAGAGATTCATACCAATTGCTTATTAATGTTTCTGTTGTCATATGGCGCGGACACGCCTGAAATTTTGAGGAGGGGTTTGATATTAGAGATTAGCTCGTTTATTTACCCGATACACCTAGGTACCTTTTCCTACCAAGACCACAGTACTCAGTAAACTTTTGCTCTCCATAATCAATTTATGGAGCATTATCAGAACAAGTTCAACTCGAGGAGTATACGCGCCGGGGATGGTCAGGGACCCTGTGGAGGGGCGTTTTGTCAGCTCGTCTCATTTAATTCAAGACCGCTGAACTATTTCAGAATTACAGCCAGTATAACGGGTGTTTCCAATCCTGCAAAGAAATTTACCCCCTTTGCAGGATGGAAACGACAGTCTTACAGCTGACCGTCGATAAACTCAGTCAGCTGCGCGCGGGACAGTGCGCCGACTTTAGTACCTTCGACATTGCCGCCTTTGAACAGCAGCAGCGTGGGGATACCACGGACATTATATTTGGCCGGGCTCTCTTTATTCGCATCAACGTCTACTTTTACGATCTTCAACTTATCGCCGTAGTGGCTTGCCAGGTCTTCCAGCACTGGAGCGATCATCTTGCACGGACCGCACCACTGTGCCCAAAAATCTACCAACACCGGGCCTTCAGCTTTGAGAACTTCTGCTTCGAATTCAGCGTCAGATACGTTGACGATTGAGTGCTCGCTCATATTGCATTCCTGTTCTTTAGTTACTCGATGCGTGGGCACCGCCAACGCATCTTCTCACGGTCACAGCGGTGGTTATACAGCTGCGATGCACCATTGCCCTCAAAATTGGGGCGCAAAATGGGATTTCAAGTCTTTCCTGCCACAGACTTACGCCTGCTCCAGGAAGCGCTGCAAAATCTCATCGATATAGTCAAAGCCAAAAGCCGTGGCAGCAATCCGCTTATCGAGACACTCTACAAGCTCCATTGCCATCAGGGTAGGCCATTGTTTTTGCAGCTCGGACATCGGCAACCCGGTGTAGCGGGTAAAAGTATCACTGGGAACACCATCCGCCAGGCGAAGGGCATTCATAAGAAACTCCAGTGGCAAATCCTCATTCTCAACCCTGTCAGTATGGGGTTCAGACAAGGCACTGTGCAGCAGCTCGGGATGTTGCCTGGCGATAGACAAGTAGTCCCTCGGAGTGCGTGTGCGACGACTGCGCAGAATTTGCCCAGTTTCAGCTAGGGTTACCTTGCCATGAGCACCGGCACCAATCCCTAGGTAGTCTCCAAATGACCAGTAATTAATATTATGGCGGGATTCAAGTTCGGGTTTGCTATAAGCCGACACCTCGTAACGACGATAGCCCTCGGACGCCAGTAGTTCGCGTCCGCTGCCCTGCATACTGGCAATCAGCTGGGAGCCGGGGGTGACTGGTGGCGCACTGTAGAATGCGGTATTTGGCTCAATCGTTAATTGGTACCAAGAAATATGCTCTGGAGCCAAGGAAATTGCTCGGCGCAAATCGCCAAGGGCTTCCACCTCGGTCTGATTGGGCAATCCGTGCATCAGGTCGAGGTTAATATTGTCAAAGCCCGCGCGACGCGCCATCGCCAGGGCACCTTCGGCCTCTTCTCCGCTGTGAATACGTCCCAACTGCTGTAGCTGATTGGAATCGAAGCTTTGCACTCCAATAGAAAGACGGTTAACTCCAGCAGATCGATAGCCAGTGAACTTGGCTTGCTCAAAAGTGCCGGGGTTGGCCTCCAGGGTTATCTCGATCCCCTCAGCAAAACCCACCACCTGCTCAGCAGCCTCCAGGATCTGCCCAATTGCTTGGGGGGAGAACAGGCTCGGCGTACCACCACCAAAAAAGATGGATTGCAATTTTCGCCCCTGCACCCAAGGCAACTGGCTGATCAGATCCTGGCGCAACTGCGCCACGTACTCGGATTCCGGTAGGGCGTAGTCGGAATTAGCCCGGTCTCTATCAGCCTGGTGGGAGTTGAAATCACAGTAGGGACATTTGCGCACACACCAGGGGATATGGATATACAGGCTCAGCGGTGGCAGCTGTAATTCAGCAATCTGATCAGGCAAGGTCGGCACCCTGCATATTTTGCTGCCATAAAAGCTCAAATTGAGACATAGCCTGGGCCCTGTGGCTCAGTCGATTCTTCAAGTCTCTCGGCAGTTCAGCGGAGGTCATTCCCTCAGATTCAACAAAAAACAGCGGGTCATAACCAAAACCCTGCTCTCCCGCCGGCTCCCGCAAAATTGTCCCGCTCCACTTTGCACTAGATACCAAAGGCACCGGGTCATCCCATTGCCGCACAAAAGCCAGCGCGCAGTGGAAACTGGCAGTGCGATTCTTAGATTCAACATCAACCATGGCCTCCAATAACTTCGCATTGTTTTTTTCATCAGTCGCCCCGACACCTGAGTAGCGTGCAGAGTAAATTCCCGGCGCACCACTCAATGCATCCACCGACAGCCCGGAGTCATCGGCTAATGCCGGCAGGCCACTGATACGGCTGGCGTGGCGGGCCTTAATCAAAGCATTCTCAATAAAGCTCAATCCGGTCTCATCAGCGTCACTTACCCCAAAGTCAGATTGAGGAAGAACCTGTATATCCCATGAGGCGAACAGCTGTGAAAACTCACGAAGTTTGCCGGCATTACCGCTGGCAAGAACAATTTTATTTACCATATTGCTTCAAACAAAAAGCGGGCCTCGGCCCGCGGTGAATCTTAAAGAAGGGGTTTCGACCAGCTCTCAGCCAGCGGAACCTTGGCAGATATCTATCGGTTCAGTCTGCGACGGAAAGTGATCGTCTCACTTTTACCATTGGGCAGCTTAATATCTACGTTAAAAGTAAGGGTTTCCTCATCCTCAAAACGCAGGGGCGCGAGATAGTAAACAGCATCCCCTTCCCGAATTTCTTTGAACTTAAGTGGTCTTGACTGCTGGATCAGGTTGGTAGCTGTACCAGACATCTCAGCGCTGAGGCCATGAGTTCCGCCCTCTTTCTTGACGACAGAGACATTTACATAGGCCCGATCTTTTGCTCGAGCCAACTGGTACTGACGGGCGATATCCGGCTGGATAAAATCGCTATTGAACACTGAATAGACTACTCGATAGTCGCCAAAATCAGCGTAGTTCTTAATCGTACGCGCTTCTTGCGCGGCAGCGCCGACAGATAAAAATAGCAAGGCCACAGAAGCAGCCAGGGTAAGGATGCGTTTCACGCTCCACCTCCAGTTGTTATAGGCGCCACCTCTCCCGGCAGGTTTGGTGGTCAATTCCAGTCAGGCCCCCTCAGGAGTGCCTTTCTCGATCTATTTATCGCGCCAAAGTCCTCCACAAAAGAGCTGGCGCAAATCTTAGTTTAGCGAGTTAGGTGATAGATGGCTGTCTCACCAAACAAATTTGGTAAAAAGTCTTTGAATGCCCGCCCAACCATGGACTCAGAAACCACTTGCCGATGCAGAATCGCCCAGCCGTTTTCTCGGCATAACACCTCAAAGTCTGTAAAAGTACAAAAGTGAATATTGGGAGTGTCATACCATTCGTATGGCAATAAGTCGGATACTGGCATGCGCCCGGAGAATGCGAGGTGCCAGCGGGCCTTCCACTGCCCAAAATTGGGAAACGTAATAATGCAATCCCGCCCAACCCGGAGCATTTCCTCTACCACTAAATGAGGCTGACTCAAGGTTTGCAGTGCCTGGGTCATCACCACAGCATCAAAGCTGCCATCAGCAAAATTTCCCAGCCCTGTATTCAGATTTTGCTCGACAACATTGACCCCACGGGCCACACATCGCTCTATTTGCTCGGGATCAATCTCCAGGCCATAGCCTTTCACATTTTTATTTCTCCCCAGCTGATCGAGCAGTGCACCATCGCCACAGCCGAGGTCGAGAACCCGGCTGTTGGGAGCGATCCATTCCTGGATCACATCCAAATCTATCCGCATCAGTACACCTCCTCAGCAATTTCTGCCGCAACTCTCTGCATATAGGCACGAAATACACCTTCATAACGACCATTGGGCAGCAGGAAGGCATCGTGTCCCATTGCTGACTCTACTTCGGCATAGCTGACTGGAATATCCGCGTGCATCAGGGCATCGGCGATTTCCCTCGAGCGCTCCGGCGCAAAGCGCCAATCAGAAGTAAATGACACCAATAAAAACCGGCACTTGGCATGGGAGAAGGCCTCTACCGGGTCATCCCCGTATTCCCGAGCTAAGTCGAAGAAATCCAGCGCTCGAGTCATCAGAATGTAAGTATTGGGATCGAAGGTGGTGGAAAAACTGGCTCCCTGGTAGCGCAGATAACTTTGTATCTGAAACTCCACCTCTTCATCCGACCCCTGTTGAAAGCTGCCACTGCGCAATTCTCGACCAAACTTGCGTCCCAACCCATCGTCAGACAGATAAGTGATATGCCCGATCATACGCGCAACGGCCAGGCCTCTACGGGGTAACTTATCCTGTTGGAGGTAGTGCCCATCGCAAAAGTCCGGATCGGATGTTATCGCCTGGCGTGCGGTCTCATTAAACGCGATATTCTGTGCAGATAACTTCATGGCAGAGGCAATCACCACACAATTGCGCAGGCGCTCAGGGTATTCCAGTGACCAGCGCATCGCCTGCATTCCACCGAGACTGCCGCCAACAACCGCCGCCCACTGTCGAATGCCTAGCATATCCCCCAGACGCGCTTGGCTGTGGACCCAGTCGCGGACACGCAGTGATGGAAAATCCGGCCCCCAGGTAGTGCCGGTATCCGGGTTGATGGATACGGGGCCAGTAGATCCGTGGCAACCGCCGAGATTATTAACAGACACCACGAAGAAGTGATTAGTATCTATCGGCTTACCCGGGCCGATATAGTGGTCCCACCACCCCGGGCGCTTATCATCGATACTGTGTCGCCCCGCAGCGTGATGATGCCCAGACAGAGCATGACAGATCAGAACTGCGTTAGTCTTTTCCCTATTGAGTTCACCGTAAGTCTCATAAACCAGAGTGTAATTTTTCAGCACTCGGCCACAGGCCAATTCCAGCGGTTCACTAAAGTGATGACTTTTAGGCTCAACAAGGCCCACCGAGCCTGGGTCACCGGTAGTTGCGGTTTGGGCTTCCGCAGAAGCGATAGGATTTTCCGTTGACAAGGCACTGTATCTGTCAGGTTGATAGGTGCTGCCTGGCAAATTGCCGAAGCAGTCAGTGAATAAGATCACTGCAACTTATAACAAATGCCAGTCAGAACCAATATCAATTAGCACCCAATTCAGGTGGTATGCGAGGCCTTCAAGGGGGTTACGTTGTGCGCGCGCGGCGCCGGCGCAACCGGCTGTGGTGCAGAGCTGTTGTGCCGCAGTAAATCCTCTAACGCCACCAGCGCCTTATCATTGCGCTGAACCTCATCCTCGAGAGTTCGAAGATCCGTGCGACGACTGCGAGTTTTCTGTTTCAACTCGGTGAGCTTAATCAAATGGCGATTGAGTAACTGTTTCTGATACTGCGCATGCTGTTTAAGAGGCTCAAGAGCCTGCTCTAACCAAGTTTCCGCTTTGTTACCCATATCGTCGTAAAGCCGACCCACTTCACTGGCAAGCGTGGTAATAAAGCGCTCGCTGAGACGGCTGCGGCGCGCCAATAACAGCTGCGGGGATCGCCTCAGCTGAGCGGCCTGGCGATGCAGTCCACGCAACGCGAAGCGAAATTTGCGGATAGTAAAATACTGCTCAGCATCATCGACTTTCTTCAAGCTGGAGCGCTCAAATACAGCGTCGAGCAAGCGATTAGCCTGATCCACTTCCCGCTCGAGGTTAGACATCTGATGGTCTACCCCTTCCATAAAAGTATCGATAGCCCTGGCCATGCCCATGGGCGTCCAACGGCGATTGAGAGTAGCCAGTGTATCGTCAATCAGCGCCTGCAACTGCTGTCTGGATATCGGCGCCAACAAAGAAGTGCTTTGTCGTGTAAGCATTCTCTGGCTGGATTTGAGCGTCAGCAATTCCTGATGACAAATCTTATGCTGCTCGCGCACGGTCGTCTGCAACTGTTCCAACTCTGCCAATTGCTCTGAGGTGTTGCCACTATTGCGCTGCAGGTGAGCCAACGCTGCCCGGCCACTATTCAAACGACGCTTGAGTAGATCGCGGGTATCAGCCATCAGGGTGAGAGCTTGATGCAGTGAGCGGTGCTCGGCCATTTTATGCCGGTGCTCCAACAGGCGCTGAACCAGCATCCTTTCAAACTCACCGAAGCGGCTGCTTCGCACCAAATCCGCATCCCGCTGCTGGCGCCCCAACAGAGCCATTTTTGCAGAGACTCCGGCAACACTTTCCAGAGGCAGAGACAAGAGACCGGCCACTTCGCTGCGCATGCGTCGCAACAGCAACTCAGCATCCTCCTCCGGATCATCCCAAAGTACATCCATCTTGTTGAGCAGGGCCATCACGGATGTTCCGCGATGCTCTTGCAATGGCGCCAGGTGAGTCTCCCACATACTCATATCGGTGCCACTTACGCCCGCATCGGCAGCCAGCAGAAAGGCAACCGCCTGGGCCCCGGGCAGTGTACTCAATGTGAGCTCCGGCTCATTGCCGAGGGCGTTCAGTCCCGGGGTATCAATAATACGCAACCCCTGATCCAGCAATGGGTGCGGCAGACAAATCAAAGCAAAACGCCAGGCGGGGATCTCGACTAGGTTCCCCTTGCCATCCAAGTGGCGCCGATCGAAGCCATAACGAGCGGCCTCTTCCGGCATTACTGACTTGGTCGAGGCAACCTTCAATAAAGTCTCCCGGGTCGCCTCGGGATCATTGGCATCAAACTCGTGAGTTACCCACTTTTGCGGAATTCGGCGGAAGCTCTCCAGGCTGGTATTCGTCGCCAGGGTCTCAATCGGAAGCAGCCGCAGACTGGCGCGCTCGCCGCCATCACTGAAAATTTCCGTGGGGCACATAGTGGTGCGCCCCGGTCTTGAGGGCAGTAGACGCTGGCCGTAAGTTTGCGACAACAGGGCATTGAGCAGTTCAGTTTTTCCCCGTGAAAACTCCCCAACTAAAACCAGAGTGAACTGATCATCTGCAAGTAGGGCGCGGGCCTGCTGTACAACCTGGCAGGCACCAGCGGAATTAGAGAAGTGCTGTTCAAGCCATTGGCTGAAGTGGGCAAACTGGCGATCGAGATTCTTTTTCCAACGGTCGTAGTCAGAAATATGCTGGCGTAAAAGTGCGTCTTCCATTTCACGGTGTTCTTGTTATTGAGACCCGGGACTACCGGCCCCTACTAAGACAAGAGAAAGAGCCGTCAGTCGATAGTATAAGAGTCTAACACCGCGCCAAATACGATCTAGTGCGCACAGGTGAAGAAATGTTCAGCCGGTCACAATTTAAGAAACCTTCGAACAACTGCGCAAGCCCCAGAGGGCGGGGCTTGAAAGATGCAGGGGATATTTTGGGGTTGATCAGAGTCCGGTTAAAAGCCGGGGATATGCCAAAACAGGCTGTACACGAAAGCCGGCATGTTGGCCATTTGGGCAAAACCAATAAGCAGCCTGTTAATCACAGTGAGCAGGATAAAGACAAATATCGGGCTGATATCAATCACCCCCAACGGCGGAATCAAGCGTCGCACAGGTCCGCAAAATGGCTCCAGGAGTTGGTGCAATAAAATTAGAATTGGATGGCCGCTATTCGGCGCAATCCAGCTGGCAACGATGGAGACCAATAAGCCGACAAACACCATCGCTATCACAGTGGAGACACAGCCGATCAACGACCACAGCAGGGCACTGAGGGGGTTAACCAGGCCGTAACCTGCAATCATGGCGCAAGCCATAATCATCGCCCAACCGACTATCAACGCCAGTACTACTGAGGCCATATCGACGCCAAAAAGTCCTGGCACCACTTTGCGCAGCGGCAGCAGCAAAGGGTTGGTAACCTTCACAACTCCCTGAGATATGGGGTTGTAAAAATCCGCACGGCCCAACTGCAATAGGAAACGCAATAACACGGCGAAAAGGAACAAAATGCCCAGTATGCCCACGACATAAACGCCGATATCGCTGAAGGTATTGACCATGGATAAACCCTAAACAAAAAGATTTTCAGCAGCCACCGCTGCACCTACCCAATTGGACCGGAACCTGTTACCGATCCAATTCCTTTGCCATTTCCGTCGCCCGCTGCTCGCAATCGCGCATGGCATCGGCCACTAACTGCGGCAACCCACCCTTCTCGAACCGTTGAACAGCGCGCTCAGTGGTTCCACCTGGTGACATCACATTGCGCTTCAACTGGGCGACGTCAACATCGCTGGCGACCGCCAGTTTGGCGGCGCCCAGGGCAGTTTGCAACACAAGGCGCTCCGCATCTGCACGAGCAAGGCCACCGGCGGAAGCCGCATCAATCATGGCCTCCATAAACTGGAAAAAGTAAGCCGGTGCCGATCCCGCTACCGCAATCACCTGATCGATGCCGCGCTCTTCCTCAACCCAGTATGAGATGCCTACCGCATCGACGATACGCCCGGCAAGTTCCTTCTGTTCGCCCGTAACCTTGCTATCGGCATAAAGACCGGTAACTCCGGTTTGCACCAGGGCCGGGGTATTAGGCATAGCCCTGACAATAGGGAGGTGCATTCCCATCCAACGGTGGTAAGCCGCGAGCGGAATTCCCGCAGCAAAAGTGATAATCAAGGGCGAGCGATCCACCAAATGGGGTTTCAGTCCCTCACAAAGTTCTCGCATAACTTGCGGTTTCACCGACAGTACAATTACATCGGCATCAACAATAGCGGCAACATTATCGTCACTAATAGCTACCCCATGGCTCTCGGCAAAAGCATTGAGTTTGTCCCGATCACGGCCTGTAGCAGTGATCTGGTCCGCCGGATAACCGGAGGCCACCAAACCACCGATCACTGCCCCCGCCATATTGCCGGCGCCACCAATAAAAACCATCTTAGGGTTCGCTGTACTCACTCATATCACCTTGGGCGGTTACAAAAATTTTGTTGCTTTTCCCCGTTCGGGGCATTCCGCTAATATGTGGCCGCCAGATTCAAATAACAAGAGAGCCATACCAAGTGGCTCCTAACGGAGGACAGTATGCAAAAAGGATGGCGTTCACTGCTTATAGCAGCACTGATCACTGCGACCAGTGCTGCTGGTGCAGTAGAAACTCGCACGCTAAACAACGGCCAATTGATACTCGAAGATGTGCCAAACATTCCCCAAACTATCATCAATGAGCTCAATCGTTACCAGAACGTACGCTCAGCTAGCTTCCGGGGCTGGGATCTTGACGGTAACGGTATCTATGTCAGTACCCGCTTCGGCGAAGTTTCTCAATTACACAAGGTAGAGAATGCAGGTGGCGCTCGCCGACAACTAACTTTTTTCGAAGAGCCGATAGGCGGCATCTCTACCCGCCCGGAGCACAGCCAACTGGCATTCACCATGGATGCCGGCGGCAATGAATACGCCCAGATTTTCCTGTTTGATACAGAAAACGGCACTAGCGAGATGATTACTGATGGTGAGTCTCGCAATGGCAGTATTCTCTGGAATAAGCAGGGCTCAGCTATCGCTTACCAGAGTACTCGCCGAGATGGCAGGGCCAATGATATATGGTTAACCACTTTCGACGGTGACAAAAAAGAAGACCGCTTGATCCTTAAGTCTGAGGATGGCAGTTGGTGGGGCCCCAGTGATTTCTCACAATCCGGCAGCCAAATTTTGGTCATGCAATATATCTCCTCCACTCGATCTAATGTTCATTTGCTGGATCTCGACAGCGGCGAAGTCTCACTACTCGCCGGTACGAGCGATGAAGAGGCTGATTCCCGCAATTTCCCAGCGGGTTTCAGTTATGACAATCGCTCGGTTTATATCATCTCTGATAAAGGGCGCGAATTTACCCAACTGATCCGCAAAGACCTGGAGAGTGGCGATGAAAAGATAATTACCTCCGATATCCCCTGGGATATCAGCAGCTTTATCCTCAGTAAAGACGGTCGCCGCGGCGCTTTTGTCGCCAACGAAAATGGTATGTCCACCCTTTATCTATACGATCCACGCAATGACCGCTACCGCAAGGTCGACTCGCTACCGATCGGTCTTATCGGTGGAATAGAATTTAACCCCGAAGGTGATAAGCTGGCCCTAACCCTTAACACACCTAAAACTCCCTCCGATTCCTTCGTAATGGATCTTGGCCGCCGCCCGCTATCCAGTGGTGACCTTACCCGATGGACATTTAGTGAAGTCGGTGGTCTCGACAGCGAAAGCTTTGTCGAACCCGAACTGGTGCACTATCCCACTTTCGACGAGGAGGATGGAAAGCCGCGTGAAATTCCCGCATTCGTCTATAAGCCGCGCAATGCCAAAGGCCCCGTACCTGTGGTTATTTCAATCCACGGTGGCCCTGAAGGGCAGTACCGCCCCATGTTTTCCAGCACATACCAGCTGTGGCTAGAAAAACTTGGCGTTGCTGTAATTGCTCCAAATGTACGCGGGTCCGCTGGTTATGGTAAGAGCTACCTAGCCATGGATAACGGCTACAAGCGAGAGGACTCAGTTAGGGATATCGGCGCTCTTCTGGATTGGATTGCTACCCAGCCTGATCTGGATCCGGAACGCGTTGCTGTGTTTGGCGGCAGCTACGGTGGTTACATGGTGCTGGCCAGTAGTGTTTACTACTCCGATCGTTTAAAAGCAGCAGTGGATATCGTAGGCATCTCTAACTTTGTCACCTTCCTCACCAATACCAAGAGCTATCGTCGCGACCTTCGTCGAGTCGAATACGGTGATGAGCGGGATCCGCAGATGCGCGCCTTTCTCGAAAAAATCAGCCCCAACAACAATGTGGACAAGATCCAGGTGCCAATGTTTGTAGTGCAGGGACAAAATGACCCTCGGGTACCTGTCACCGAGGCTGAGCAAATCGTGGCTGCACTTCGTGAGAATGGCAATCAAGTCTGGTATATGAACGCACTCAATGAAGGGCACGGCTATCGCAAGAAAGAGAACAGTGATGCCTTTACCCAGGCAACAGCGCTCTTCTTTGCCGAACACCTACTGAATGAAGATCAAAAAAAGCAGCTCAGCTTGAATGAACAATAATTATTTGTTCCCAGAAAAAGAAAACGGCCTTTAGGGCCGTTTTCTTTTTAGAACTTAACTATGTAAAGAGCCCCTGATGATTAACTAAACAAAAAAGGAAATGTTTCCACAATCGCAATCAAGTTCAAAACAATCGCCAGTATCCAAAGCCAATAGCGGCTCTTATCTCCGAATATCCCAATAACTGCCGAATTCAAAAAACCGGTCACCAATGAGATTTTGGGAGAAACAAATGCAATCAGGCAGATAAAAGCCAACCACTCAAGCGCCACCCAGGTCACCAGCACACTATTCGTTACAGACAAAGATAGAACTGCGCTTACTGATAAAAGCAGCAGCAATACATCTACAGTCCCAGATTTTGTCATCCCATATCCCAAGAAAGTCTACTTGCGTACTAATTCTGTCATGCAGAATAGTTTCGTGCCCCAAAAATATCTGTGCCAATACGCACAATAGTGGCACCGCAGGCAATAGCAGCCTCCATATCTTTAGACATCCCCATGGATAGAGTATCCAGGGCCTGCTCAGGAAATTCTTCGCGAAGACTTTGCAGCAACCCTGCCAACTGGATAAATGGTTTTTCCTGCTCAAATACATTGTCACGAGCAGCGGGAATCGCCATCAAGCCACGCAGGCATAGCCCCGGCAATGTCATCACTTCACGCGCCAGAGCCACCAAATCCTGTGGAGCTATGCCAGACTTGCTCTGCTCGCCATCGATATTCACCTGCAAGCAGATATTGAGTGGTGCCATATTACTGGGACGCTGTGCCGACAGACGTTGGGCGATTTTTAAGCGATCCACCGTGTGCATCCATTGGAATCGCTCTGCCACAGCGCGGCTTTTGTTCGATTGAAGCGGCCCAATAAAATGCCAGTGAATATCCAGGTCGGACAGGGCATCCTGTTTTTGCAGGGCTTCCTGTAAATAATTTTCGCCAAAGTGATGCTGGCCAGCTGCAAAAGCAATCCGCAGGTCTTCCGCCGGTCGTGTTTTGGAAACCGCCAACAGGGTAATTTCTGCAGGGTTGCGATCGCAGTTGTTGCAGCATGTCACAATCCGCTCACCTACTGCATTCAGGTTTTCGACGATTGTCTCTTTGCGCATATACTGATGCCCTTACCGATTTGAGCGGCGATTTTACCTGAGCCCAAACAAGAACCATAAGGTAGCAGTATGGATATCACTGAACTCCTCGCCTTTAGCGCCAAGCAAAACGCCTCGGACTTACACCTCTCGGCGGGCCTGCCGCCGATGATCCGTGTCGACGGCGACGTGCGCCGTATCAACCTGCCCTCAATGGAGCACAAGCAGGTACACGGCCTGATCTACGAGATCATGAACGATAAGCAGCGCAAGGATTACGAAGAACTACTGGAAACAGACTTCTCTTTTGAAGTCCCCGGTGTCGCCCGCTTTCGTGTAAACGCCTTTAACCACAACCGGGGTGCCGGCGCCGTATTCCGGACCATTCCCTCCAAAGTTCTCACTATGGATGACCTGGGAATGGGTCAGGTGTTTAAACAGATCTCAGATACTCCCCGTGGCTTGGTACTGGTGACCGGGCCCACGGGTTCCGGTAAGTCCACCACCCTGGCGGCGATGATGGACTACATCAACGACAATAAATACGAGCATATCCTCACCATCGAGGACCCGATCGAATTTGTGCACGAATCCAAGAAGTGCCTGGTGAACCAGCGTGAGGTGCACCGGGATACCCACGGCTTTGCCGAAGCGCTGCGCTCTGCACTGCGTGAAGACCCGGATATCATTCTCGTGGGTGAGATGCGGGACCTGGAGACCATTCGCCTGGCGCTGACTGCGGCAGAGACCGGTCACTTGGTATTCGGCACCCTGCACACCACTTCCGCCGCCAAAACCATTGACCGTGTGGTGGATGTATTCCCGGCGCAGGAGAAAGCCATGGTGCGTTCAATGCTGTCGGAATCCCTGCAGGCCGTTATCTCCCAGACGCTAATGAAGAAAAACGGCGGTGGCCGGGTCGCTGCCCACGAAATTATGCGCGGTACCCCAGCCATCCGTAACCTGATCCGCGAAGACAAAATCGCGCAGATGTACTCGGCCATCCAGACCGGAGCCAGCGTCGGCATGCAGACCATGGACCAATGCCTGGAAGACCTAGTGGCACGCCGCATCATCAGCCGCGAAGTGGCTCGCGAAAAAGCCAAGATGCCGGAGAACTTCTAAACGGCCAAAACCCGCCCCCAATCTGGGGAAGAAAAGTCGAGATAAAACGCGGTAATCACCATGGATATTGAAAGACTTCTACAACTGGTTGTAGAGAAGGGCGCTTCGGATTTATTTATCACGGCGGGCGTCCCGCCCTCCATCAAACTGCACGGCCGAGTGGTGCCCTGTAGCAGCACCGCGCTCACGCCAGAGAAAGCGCGCGAGCTGGTGGTGGGAACCATGAACGAGAAACAGCGGCGCGAGTTTGCCGAGCAAAAGGAATTGAACTTCGCGATTGCAGTGCGCAACGTGGGGCGCTTCCGGGTATCGGCCTTTTTCCAGCGCAATCTGGTAGGTATGGTGCTGCGTCGCATCGAAACCAAAATCCCCACTATCGATGGACTCGGACTACCCGACGTACTCAAAGACCTGGCCATGACCAAACGCGGTCTGATTATTTTTGTGGGCGCCACCGGTACCGGTAAGTCCACATCCCTCGCCTCCATGATCGGCCACCGCAATGAGAACACCAAGGGCCATATCATCACCATTGAGGACCCAATCGAATTTATCCACCAGCATCGCGGCTGTATTGTGACCCAGCGCGAAGTGGGCCTGGATACCGAGTCTTTCGATGTAGCCCTGAAAAACACTCTGCGTCAGGCACCAGATGTTATTCTGATCGGTGAGGTGCGCTCCCGCGAAACCATGGACCACGCCATCGCTTTCGCCGAGACCGGCCATTTGTGTCTGTGTACCCTCCACGCCAACAATGCTAACCAGGCCCTCGATCGGATCATTCACTTCTTCCCGGCAGACCGCCACAAACAGTTGTTTATGGACCTGTCCCTCAACCTGAAGGCGATGGTGGCCCAGCAGCTGGTACCAACCCCCGATGGCGATGGCCGCCGTGCCTGCCTTGAGATCATGATCAATACCCCGCTGATGTCGGACCTGATCCGCAAAGGCGAAGTGGATAAGATCAAGGAGTTGATGAAGCGCTCTGGTGAGCAGGGAATGCAGACCTTCGACCAGGCACTCTACGAGCCTCTACGATGGGGGAGAAATTACCTATGAGGATGCCCTCTCCCACGCCGACTCCGCCAACGATTTGCGCCTGATGATTAAGCTCAAATCCGAATCCGATGCCGAGTACTTAAATAGTGCCGCTGGCGAGTTGAGTCTACAAAATGATTCAGAGTACGGAGACGGTGGTCCTCAGCTCTACTAGCCCCCGATCCAGCCAGATCAAAACCGTTTACAGACATATCAAAGGTCCCCAGCCTGTAAACGGTTTTCACCCGGTATAATCCGCTGCGGATATTTCCGCAATGCAAAAGCTGATCCCGCCCGATATTGAATGATATCGCAGGCTCTTTTTTGCAGCATTTTTATTGGAAGAAAATAGCCTTTCAATAAGTCTCTATTTTCCTGCGCAATATCCCGTTTAAAGAGTGACCAATCAATATGAATAAAAAAGTTGCCTTGATCACTGGCGGCAACCGGGGCATTGGTGCCGCGACAGCCAAATTACTTGCCCACAGGGGGTACCAGATTGCCATTAGCTACCGGCAGCGCAAGCAGCAAGCGGAAGAACTGATCGTCGAGCTTCGGTCTTTTGGTGTTTTAGCAATAGCCGTTCGCGCCGATATCTCCTCGGAGAAAGATATTGTCCAGCTATTCAATACGGTCGACGAGCAACTAGGCCCAATTAGCTGCCTGGTTAACAACGCGGCAATCATTAAACCGCAAATGCGCGTCGAAACGATGGACGCTGAGCGCATCAATGAAATCCTGCTTACCAACATCACTGGCACCCTGCTCTGCTGCCGGGAAGCAATCAAAAGAATGTCTATCAAAAATGGGGGCACTGGAGGAACCATCGTGAATATTTCCTCTGCTGCCAGCCGTTCGGGATCACCTAACGAGTACATCGACTATGCAGCGAGTAAGGGCGCTATCGATACGCTGACCATCGGGCTCAGCCAGGAAGTCGCCGATGAAGGGATTCGCGTAAATGGTGTTAGGCCTGGCTTTATTTATACAGAAATGCACGCTGATGGTGGCGAAGCAGACAGAATTGAGCGAGTAAAGTCTGCGATTCCACTCAAGCGTGGGGGGCGAGCAGAGGAAGTGGCTAAAGCTGTGGCTTGGCTACTCGGTGATGAATCCACCTTTACTACCGGTTCATTTATTGACGTTGCAGGCGGGAAGTAGGACCAAAAATTATGTTAGAAGCACTTTTTTCACTAATTGCGGCAACCGCTCTGTTGCTCGGCTCCCCTGGCCCGGCACCACTTGCCCTGGCCGCATCGGGAGCGACATTTGGAGTGAGAAAAAGCGGCAGTTTCCTTATCGGCATCCTGCTCGGCCTGAGTGTCGCCATTGTCGGGGCAACCGCCGGCATCGCCGCACTACTGGCAGCCTGGCCAGAAGCGCGCTTGGCGGTTCAGCTTTGCGGTGCCTTATATATTGGCTATATCGCGATCAAAATTGCCACGGCCCCGGTACTGGAGCAGGGCGCATCGGCGGAAGCTCAGCCTCCGTCGCTGTTGGATGGGTTTATTTTTAACTTATTGAACCCCAAGGCTTATGCCGCCTTCCTTGCCATATTTTCCCAATTCTTACTACCGATTGAAGAGAGTGGCCTGAGCTATTTAGCTACAGGGTTGGTCTGTTTACTGGTAGCCACTGCGGTGGATTTTATCTGGTTGTGCTTAGGAGGAAGCCTGAGGCCAGTTTTTCATAAACCCAGGCAGGCGCGAATAATCAGGGTATGTTTTGCGGTATTAATGGTGGCAGCCGTACTCGCTGTTTTTATCCGCGGAAGCATTTAAGCTCTAACACATCTCTGCGATCAATCCTTTTACCGAAGGCAGCATGCGCCGGCTCACCAGCGGCGCTGCTGTTACGCCATCCAGCTCCACCCGGTAATTTGTACCTTCCCTGCGCAACCCAACAATATATTGCACAGCCACTAGCGCGCTGCGGTGAATACGCACGAAACGCTGTCCAAACTCACTCTCAAGCTCTTTTAGAGACTCGTCCAGAATGGTCTCTCCAGCGGAGTGATGGGCTACAACATACTTGCTGTCCGCAACCAGACAGCGGATAGAATCTACATCCAGCAGCTCCACCCCCAGGCGGCTTATCGCCTTAATGCGGCTGCGGCCACTGGGCTCCTCCAGATCCTGCTTGGTTAACAACTGCTGCTGCGGCTTACTCAGACGCTGCGCTTTGGAAACCGCCTCGCGCAGCTGTTCGACATTCACAGGTTTTAATAGATACCCCACCGCTGAGGTGGCAAAAGCGGGCAAAGCAAACTCATCGTGAGCAGTGCAGAAAATTATTGCCGGCGGGCACACAAAGCTGGATAACTGCTGAGCCAATTCCAGGCCGCTACCACCGGGCATTTCAATATCCAGTAGCACAAGGTCCGGGTCGAGTTCGCGGATCTGTGATAGCCCGGCTTCAATATCTGCCGCTTCTCCCACAGCAATACAATTATCGATCCTCTCCAACTGCCGGTGCAGACGGGCACGAGCCAAAGGCTCATCATCAACAATCAGTACGCGCAATTGGGTCACTCCATCACCTCGATAGTCTTCTTGGAATTTGTGGTGGACTCTATTTCCCGCCGGTCCACTTCCCGGGGAGATAAGGGTAGCTGTAGTATGACCCGGTACCGGCCCTCCTCCCGACAGGCGGTAAATTTGAAGCGATCGCCGTAGTATGCAGTGAGACGCTGGCGAATATTCTCTGTCGCCATGCCATTACCAGTCTTCGCAGGAACTGCACTGTCCTGTGGCAATGGGTTTTCAATAACAACTTTGAACATGCCCCCCTCTTGCGAGAGTTGTACACTGATCTCTCCGCCTGCCCGCAACTGTGCCACACCGTGCAACACCGCATTCTCCAATAGGGGTTGTAGCAACATACTGGGCAGCTGAACCTTATCCAGGCCCTCGTCTAGCTGCCAACTCTGGCGCAAACGTTCCCCCAGACGCAGGGCTTCAATCTCCAAATAGCGTTGAGCTAGAGTAATCTCTTGCGCTAAAGGCACCAGCTTTGGATCGGCGAGGCTTGCACGAAATAATGCACATAAATCCTCTACCAACCGCTCCGCGCGATCAGGATCAACAGCGATCAAACTAGCCAGGCTGTTCATACTGTTAAAGAGGAAATGGGGGCGAATCCGCGATTGAAGTGCCTCAATTCGAGCACCGAGCTCCGCCTGCTGCTGGTTGTAGAGTTGCTGCTGAAGATAGGCGTAGCGCAATACCACCCCCGCACAAATAGCCCCAAGCAGGCAGTCGCCCGCAAACCCCCAGCTGTCAAAGCTGGTCTGTAACAGCACCGCGCGCAGGGAGCGCTGCACTGCCATCACCAATGTGAGCACCGACAGCACTGCAATAAAACTCAAGCCGCCAGCGAGTTTGTGGGGCATTTTCGCCAGGCTCGGCCGAAGCCGGCACAGCAGCGCGGCCGAGGGCAATATCACCCATTGGATCACCAGAGAGATCAGCCCCAAGCGCTGCCAACTGAACTCCGGTAAACCGTCCAGGGCCAGGACCAAGACCAATGCCAGCAATTCCCCCATCAACACCAGTACCGCCAGAGAGGTGACACTACAGAGGTCTGGCAGAAACGGAAGCTGCCCAGGTAGCGCAGAATCCTTATTTCCTGTGCGATATTTTCGAATTTTCTGCGTTATAATGCCCGACGGCCAGGGGAATGACATGCAGTTATTATTCTTGATTGTCCCAAAGTTCCAAGCGCAAGATATCACCAAGCTCCCCAGCCTTTCATCTCACTGCAGCCAGGAAAACCATGAGTAACGAAAAATCCCCCTCCGAGTCCGCCAACAATCCTGCCGCCAAACTCTGGGGCGGCCGCTTTAGTGAAGCCACCGATGCCTTTGTCGAGCGATTTACCGCCTCGGTGACTTTTGACCAGCGCATGGCCATGGAAGACATCCAGGGATCACTTGCCCACGCGCAGATGTTGTCAGAAGTGGGGGTATTAAGTGCTGATGAATATCACAAGATAGCCGACGGTCTGAAGGGCATCGCCGAAGAGATAAAAGCGGGAGAATTTCCCTGGTCTGTGCAGCTCGAAGATGTCCATATGAATATCGAAGCGCGCCTGACCCAACGCATTGGTGCCACTGGCAAGAAACTGCATACCGGCCGCTCGCGCAACGATCAGGTGGCAACCGACATCCGCCTGTGGCTGCGTGGGCGCATCGATCTAATAGCTGCCGAACTAACCCGCCTGCAAAATGGCTTGGTCGATTTAGCGGAGCGCGAAGCCGATACCATTATGCCCGGCTTTACTCACTTACAGAGCGCGCAACCGGTGACCTTTGGCCACCACTTACTGGCCTGGAATGCCATGCTGAGCCGGGATTTCGAGCGCCTGATGGATTGCCGCAAACGGGTTAACCGCTCACCGTTGGGGGCCGCAGCACTGGCCGGCACCAGCTATCCGATCAATCGCGCACGCACGGCGGAGCTGCTGGGCTTCGATGCCCCCACAGAAAACTCCCTCGACTCAGTCAGCGACCGGGACTTCGCTATTGAGTTTTGTGCTTTCGCCGCGCTGCTGCTAACCCATCTGTCTCGGGCCAGTGAAGAGCTGGTGCTGTGGACTTCCAGCCAGTTCGACTTTATTGACCTGCCCGATCGCTTCTGCACCGGCTCCTCAATTATGCCGCAGAAGAAAAACCCCGATGTTCCGGAGCTGGTGCGCGGAAAAACCGGCCGGGTTAACGGCCACCTGATTGCGCTGCTGACACTGATGAAGAGCCAACCGCTGGCCTACAACAAGGACAACCAGGAAGATAAAGAGCCGCTATTCGATGCCGCCGATACCGCACTGGATTGCCTGCGCGCGTTTGCCGATATGGCGCCGGCACTGAAGGCAAAAAAAGAAAATATGCTGGAAGCTGCGGCCAAGGGCTTCTCCACCGCGACGGACCTGGCCGATTACCTGGTATGCAAAGGGGTGGCCTTCCGCGATGCTCACGAGATTGTCGGGCAGTCCGTATCCTTTGCCATTGAACAGGATAAAGACTTATCCGAACTCAGCCTGGTCCAACTACAACAATTCTCAACAGAAATTGACGAAGATGTATTTGAGGTGCTGACTTTAGAGGGCTCGGTTGCGGCTCGCGATCATATTGGCGGTACCGCACCAAACCAAGTGCGCGCGGCCTGTAAACGCGCACGGGAAGAGATTTCGCAGCGCGCTTAAGCGCTGTTTAAGCGGATAATCCGAGGGAAACCTGTTCGCCTTGCTGCTCGCTCAATACGCGGTCGAGCAAAGTCGGCAGGTCCTCACCGGTCGTGGTGCACTTCCAACCGGGGTTTTCAAAAGAAAGATGGTAGCCACCGGATTTGGCGGCGACCCACAACTCCCGGTTGGCAGACTGGCGCGAGAGAATTACCTGGCTGCCATTGTCTTCCAGGGTCAGGGTCAGTACCGCATCACTGCGTTCGTAGTCAATATCCCAATCGCAGTGATCGAGTGCATCCTCAATACCGATTAGAGTCTGCTCCACAGCCGCATCATATTCCGCTTGGCTCATCTTTGGTTACTTCTGTTACCGTGTAATGTGTTGAATCAGGTGGGCCGCTATACTATCAGGCTTTTGCCGGTTGCCGCTGCGAATCTCCGACTCTCAGGATGTTATCGATGCTCAAAAAACGACTCTCTCTATTAACCATCACCATCGGTGCCACCGCACTGTTACTGGGCTGTGGCCAAAAAGGTCCTCTCTATCTTCCACAGGACCCCGCCATGCCCGCCTCCAATATTCCAGGTGGCCCGCCGGAGACAGTACCCACCAGTGGTGCAGCACAACCCGGCGAGCCCGGCTCCGCAGCAGAGCAAGCGGTGGAAACCGTTGACGAAATTGAATCTGAAGACGGCTATGGGCCCGATTTTGATATCGATGACACCATTGAGACCGGCCCGACTATCGAAGTCGACGACGAATCGGGCACAGCGGATGACTCCAATGTCGAGGAAGATTTAGAAGAGTAAGAACCGGTCATATGAGAGAGTTTAGTTATCGCGACGGTAGCCTGTGGGCTGAGCAGGTTTCACTGGAACAAATAGCTGAGAATTTCGGCACCCCCACTTATGTCTACAGCCGCGCACACTTTGAACGGCAATATCGGGATTACGCCGAGGCCCTCGGCAATCGTCCCGGCCTAATCTGCTACGCAGTGAAAGCCAACAGCAACCTGGGCATTCTGTCACTGCTGGCACAGCTGGGGGCGGGCTTTGATATTGTTTCCGGCGGGGAACTTGAGCGAGTGCTGCTCGCCGGCGGCGACCCATCGCGAATCGTATTTTCCGGAGTGGGTAAAACCTCAGAGGAAATGCGGCGTGCTCTGGAGGTTGGAGTGCACTGCTTCAATATTGAATCAGAAGCGGAAATTGACCGCCTTGAGCGCGTGGCCGCAGAGTGTGGCAAGACCGCCCCAATTTCCATCAGGGTCAATCCCGATGTGGATGCCCAAACCCACCCCTATATTTCCACTGGCCTCAAAGAAAATAAATTTGGAATCGCTATAGACAAGGCGATCGAGGTTTATCAGCACGCAGCGGATTCTGAGCACCTGAAAATTACCGGTGTGGACTGCCATATCGGTTCCCAGCTCACCGAAGTCGCCCCCTTCCTGGATGCACTCGATCGCCTGCTGGTCCTTATCGATCAGCTCGCCGAGCTGGGAATTACTCTGGAACACCTGGATCTGGGCGGAGGCCTCGGAGTGCGCTATCGGGGTGAGGAACCACCCCCTGTCGGGGATTACCTGGCGGAGGTCCACAAGCGTATCGGCGAACGCAATTTATCCCTGATTCTCGAACCCGGCCGCTCCATTGCCGCCAACGGCGGCGCCCTGCTGACCCGGGTCGAATACCTGAAGCGTACCGAAGAGCACAACTTCGCTATCGTCGATGCCGCCATGAATGACAACCTGCGTCCGGCCCTTTACCAGGCATGGCAGGATATTGTGCCAGTGACACCGGACGAGAGTGAAAGTACCCTGTGGGATATTGTCGGTCCGGTATGCGAAACGGGTGACTTCCTGGGTAAAAACCGCTCCCAATCTCTGCGAGAGGGGCAACTGTTAGCCATGTTGTCGACCGGTGCCTACGGTTTCACCATGAGTTCCAATTACAACAGCCGCTGTCGCGCTGCTGAAGTACTTGTGGATGGCGACAAAACTTACCTGGTGCGTGAGCGGGAGACTTTTGCCGACTTGGTTCGCGGTGAGACCACTGTCCCCAAAAAAGCCTGATCAGCTACTTGCATCGCAGTGGGGTCCATTTTTCAGCCCGGGCCCCAAACCGCAGCTAACGCCGCGGAAAATCAGTACGAACAGAGAAATGGAATGCGCGTTAAATTCAGCAAGATGCATGGGCTCGGCAACGATTTCGTGATGCTAGACGGCGTCAGCCAAAAAATTAAACTGACCCCGGAAAAAACTCGTCGCCTGGCAGACCGCTGCCTCGGCGTGGGCTGCGACCAGGTACTGCTGGTGGAGCCGCCCCGCACACCCGAGGCGGATTTTCGCTATCGCATATTTAACGCTGATGGCAGCGAAGTGGAAAATTGCGGCAATGGTGCCCGCTGCTTTGCCCGCTTTGTACGTGAACGCCGCCTTACCGGTAAGAAAAATATCCAAGTAGAAACTGCCGCCGGTTTACTGCACCTGAGAGTGCTGGACGGGGATCAGGTTAGTGTCGATATGGGAGCACCGGTCCTCGAGCCCCAAAAAGTGCCTTTTTCCGCCGATCGCCGTGCAGAATCCTATCCCCTGGAAGTGGACGGGGAGACCTTCACCATTGGTGCTGTATCCATGGGAAACCCCCACGCGGTTCTGCTGGTGGAAGATATCGCTTCCGCACCGGTAGAAAGACTCGGGCCCCTAATTGAACGCCACCCGCGGTTCCCACAAAAGGTCAACGCTGGCTTTCTGCAAGTGGATACACGCACCGAAGCCCGGCTCAGGGTATTTGAGCGCGGCGTTGGCGAAACTCGTGCCTGTGGCACCGGCGCCTGTGCTGCCATGGTATACGCTCGCCTGCGAAACCTGGTGGATGACAAAGTCCAAATTCAGCTCCCCGGCGGCACACTGACAATTCACTGGAGCGGACCCGGCCAGCCAGTTACTATGACCGGGCCCGCAACCACGGTTTTTCACGGGCAAATTATTCTCTAAACAATTGTCCGGGTATTTGGCAGTAAACCCGCCACAAGCGGGTACGGGATAACTCAGAGAGCAGAACGCTTCGCCACATCAGTTGTCCGATGCCCCATCCCCGTGCCAGAAAAAGCAAACACAATGGAACACACAGACGCCAATCAGCCCCCCGAAGAGATTGCCGGCGACACTCACAAGGAAACCCAGCGTGACGATAAACTGCTGGCACGGCAGGTAGCCCGCTACCTGATTCAAAACCCGGAGTTCTTTGAAGAGCGCATGGAACTGCTGGAAACCATCAAGTTGCCACGGGAAAATGGCAAGACCGTGTCGCTGATGACCCACCAAACGAATTTGCTGCGTGAGCGCAATATCGAAATGCGCCAGCGCCTCGACCAGCTCTTGCACAACGCACGGGACAACGACCAGTTATTTTTCAATAGCCGCCGACTTATCCTGGCACTGCTGGAAGCTGAAAATATCGGTGAAGTCACAGAAGCTCTCTATGCCAGTTTCGCCGCTGACTTCAATGTTGAGTTCACCAGCCTGACTCTGTTCGAGCCACTATCTGTTCCCCGCCAAAGCCTGGGACAAGTTCAGACCAGCACATTTTCCGATGCCGAGACGGCAATTGGCGGAATAATTCGTAACGGCCGCCCCATCTGTGGTGTTTTGCGCCAGCGGGAAAAAGAATTCCTGTTTGCGGAAAAAGCGCAATATATCGCTTCAGCTGCCGTAGTTCCTTTGGGCAATCAACTTGGCACCCTAGCGGTAGGCTCTGCTGATCCCCAGTACTACCGGTCTAGCCTGGGCACTTTATTCCTATCCTATATCGGCGAAGTCCTGGAGCGCCTGCTACCAAAACTGCTCAATCGGTAAAAGCTCTGAGAGGCTGAGAGGGGTTTGGCCAGCTGTCACTCCTCCTGCTGGAGGAGCAACAGCGACCAGAGAGATTAGATAGGGCGGCTGCCATATTTTGGCTGCGGTTTGCGCGGGGGGTCGGCGGTAACTTCTGGATCAACTTCACTAATCGCGCCGCCACCGGCGAGAAACTCCTCTACATCGGAACTTAACTGGCTTCTGGCGCGCTGGCGAGAGGTGATACTGCGTTCTTCTGCAAATTCCTCGGAGTCCTTGCTGCGAGAGTTCTTACCCTGATCTTCATAACCATCTTTCATAGCTAAAACCCTGTAACCTTTACTCCTGTTACAGAGGGAGTACCTCTGTGCCGCCCCTTTCCCGCGGCATCTACAAAACTGACAACCACTTTTCAGTGGCGATCCCCTACCGCGTCAATAGCGGCGATTAATTTATAGGCAGTTCCCCACCCCCGTGCCAGTAACACAAGGAGGAGGCTGTAGAGTTTTTTGTTGGGAAATGAAATGGGAATATTTCAGTTAGTTATGCAGATTTTTGCGCCTGCACCGATAGCAGGTATTTCAAACAAAATAGATAACAAAGATGGGAGGGAAGATAGCGGGACTTATCAGAAGTGCATATAAAGCCCCTTGCGGGGCTTATGATACTCAATCGCTACGTTATGAAAGAGTTATCAAACAGGTTACACAGCTTCGCTACCGGTTTCACCGGTACGGATACGAATGACTTCTTCGAGAGCCGTGATAAAGATTTTGCCGTCACCGATTTTGCCGGTTTGCGCCGCCTTGGTGATTGCCTCAACAGCGGAGTCCACCATCTCATCATCAACAGCGAGTTCCAATTTTACTTTCGGTAGGAAGTCCACCACATATTCGGCGCCACGATAAAGTTCTGTATGGCCCTTTTGACGCCCAAAACCTTTTACCTCGGTGACGGTCATTCCTTGCACGCCCACTTCAGACAGGGCAGTGCGTACATCATCCAATTTGAAGGGCTTTACTACAGCCGTAATCAATTTCATCTTGAGTATTTCCCCTGATTCGTCCTCGTCGAGAGAACCTTACCCAGGCCACTGCCCCGCCTATGGAGCAGCACCGACACTGTTAACTTACTTGTTCATAAATTCCGGGTAAGCTTCCATTCCGCATTCGGTCAAGTCAACACCCTCTTGCTCCTCATCTTCGCTCACACGGATACCAGTGACGAGCTTGAGCAGGTACCACACTGCAAATGAACTGACGAATACCCAGCCAAAGATGGTCAGTGCACCAATCAATTGCCCGCTGAAACTGGAATCACTGTTAGTCACAGGTACCAATAGCAAACCGAGCAAGCCGACAACGCCGTGTACAGAGATAGCGCCCACCGGATCATCAATTTTCAGCTTATCCAGGGTGATGATAGAGAAGACCACCAACACACCGGCGATCATACCGAAGAGGGTTGCCTGCAATGCAGTCGGGGTCGATGGCTCCGCAGTAATTGCTACCAGACCAGCCAGGGCGCCATTGAGCAACATGGTCAGATCAGCTTTACCGAACAGGATACGGGCGGTGATCAGTGCAGCAATAGCACCACCGGCAGCAGCGGTATTGGTATTCACAAAGACCATGGCGACGGAGTGTGCACTGGCAGCATCGCCCAGCTTCAGTACGGAGCCGCCATTGAAGCCAAACCAGCCCATCCACAGGATAAAGGTACCCAAGGTTGCCAACGGCAAGTTAGCACCGGGAATGGCATACACCTGACCGTTGGGGCCGTATTTGCCTTTGCGCGCGCCCAGTAGCAGGACACCAGCAAGCGCAGCCGCTGCACCCGCCATATGCACGATACCGGAACCGGCAAAATCAGAGAAACCGAGATCGCCCAAGTTGTACAGGCCGAAAACCTCTTTGCCGCCCCAGGTCCAGGCACCTTCCAGTGGATAGATGAAACCGGTCAAAACTACTGCAAAGGCCAGGAAACTCCACAGCTTCATACGCTCGGCAACCGCACCGGATACAATGGACATAGCGGTAGCTACGAAAACCACCTGGAAGAAAAAGTCTGAAGCTCCGGAATAAACGGAGTCACCTTCAAAACCATTTTCTGCAGAATCGCTGAGGACGCCTTCCAGACTAAACGCCTCAATACCGGACAATGCCCAGCCACCATCGTACATAATGGCGTAGCCAGTCAGCAGATACATAATGCAGGCAATCGCAAACAGGGCCACATTCTTGGTGAGAATTTCCGTGGTGTTTTTGGAACGCACCAAGCCGGCTTCCAGCATGGAAAAGCCGGCGGCCATCCACATTACCAAGGCGCCGCACATCAGAAAGTAAAAAGTATCAATTGCATACTGCAATTGAAAAATTTGGTTCTCCATATTCCTCTCCGTTCAAATCTGGATATTTATTAAAATTATGTTTTCGGTTTTTAATTAAATTGCTGCATTACCGGTTTCTCCGGTACGTATGCGCACGACCTGCTCAAGCTCTGCGACAAATATTTTTCCGTCACCGATCTTGCCACTCTGCGCGCTGGAACCAATTGCTTCGATAACCGCATCCAGTTGCGAATCTGACACCGCTATTTGCAGCATGGTTTTCGGAAGAAAATCCACCACATACTCTGCACCGCGATACAATTCCGTATGCCCTTTTTGGCGACCAAAGCCCTTCACTTCAGTAACCGTTACACCATTAACCCCCGACTCCCGCAGGGCATCTCTCACAGCATCCAGCTTGAAGGGTTTAATGATTGCAGTGATTAATTTCATGGTATTCCCCTAAAGAAAAACGGGCCCTCGTATTAGCGAAGGCCCTTTTGTATTACCAGGTATAAGTCGCGCCAGCGAGCAATGTAGGTTCGCACCAGTCGGTCTCGTAGCACTCTTTATCGCTGACATCGGTGCCCACGAAAGAAGCGCTCAGGCTCAAGCCGCCAAATTCTTTACTGAGGGAAACGGAGTAATCGATATAGGAATCAGATTCATCGAGAAAACCTTCTTCTTCAAAAAGGTTTAATCCCAGATGTAGATCGAGAGAAAAATCTGAGGGAAGAGCGAAACTATATTCCGCATAAGGGTAATAAAATTCACCGGTATCCGCCCAATAATCATCGGAATAGGCAAACCCCAACGTTAAATCTGAAAAACTCAGGCTGCCGTATATTTCCTGATAATCTTCATCGGCATTTCCGCCGTGATAGGCGTAATAGATGTAGCCAACATCAAAGCTGACACTGTCATTGATATCTCCGCTATAACCGCCGTAAAAATCCTGTTCATAATCGGTTTCATCGGAGCCGTAATCAAAATCCACTTGGGATGCCCAGGTGCCAATATAAATGCCGTTTCCAAAATCAACATCGACACCACCCTGTACTGCGGGGCCTCCATCAGTCTGGCTAATTCCACGGAATCGATAGTCAGAAACAAGACCCACATTGGCACTAATGCTGGGACCGCCCTCGGCAGCCATCGATAAATTTGCAGCGCCCAGTGCGAGAACGGCACCGGTGACGAGAGTGGCAACTTTATACATTTTATTTTCCACTTTGATCCTCCAAGGCTTTTGAAGCTGTTTTTTCGAGTGCTTTTATGGCGCCGCCTGCAATCAGTCCTTCACTGTCGGGTGTGACAGAGGGTCGCTTGCGTCTCGTGAACTGCTACTTTCCCAGACTCCCAATGATCGTTAATGGGACACCTGCACAGATTGTTTGCAGACTTGATGCCAACACCGCAAGCGCAAATAAAATCAATGAGTTAGAGGAAATTAAGTTAGTGAAATCAGTACGAATAGAGGCGAATTGGCAATGAGATGCACCAACATAGGCCCCTCCACCAGGCCGTGCACTGAAGTGGGGAGCAAAGGTTTTTAGTGCACTCAGAACGGTGCGCAGGTAGTCTGCTTTTTCCCCAAAATGCACTGGGTTACAATCCAGTACTATTCATATTCACCCGATTAGCGAGGAATTGCCTGTGGCAGCCGATAAACTGCAACAGCTGCTGAAAGAGCTACAACAACAAGGCGCCGTGGTAACCAGCGACTTGCGTAGTGCTCTTGAGGTTTCACTGGACAAATTGCCGCTGGTCTCCCAACGGGAGTTCGATACCCAAGTGGAGATACTGCGTCGCACCCGCGAAAAACTGGCACGCCTCGAAGATAAAGTCGAAATGCTGGAGCAAGCATTAGCGCAGAGAGACAGCGCCGCCGAGGACTAAGACACAGGAGTCACTTCAAGGATGAAATCGTGAGCCTCTCAGTTACCTATTCCCGAGCCCAGCTCGGGGTCTCCGCCCCCTTGGTAACGGTGGAAACCCATCTGGCAAACGGCTTGCCCGCTTTCCATATTGTCGGCCTGCCCGAAGCTGCCATCCGCGAGAGCCGCGACCGGGTGCGCAGCGCCCTGATCAATAGTCATTTCGAATTCCCCCAACGCCGTATCACCGTCAACCTGGCCCCCGCCGACCTCCCCAAGGAGGGCGGCCGCTACGATTTGGCGATTGCCATTGGTATCCTCAGCGCCTCGGGACAGGTTCCCACCGAAATTCTGGAACGCTATGAATTTATTGGCGAGCTAGCACTCACCGGTGCCTTGCGGGAAGTAAGTGGTAGCTTACCGGCAGCGGTAGCCAGCACCAATGAAGACCGTAAACTCGTTGTGCCTACCGAGAACGGTGCGGAAGCCGCGCTGGCAACCGGCGAAGTCAGCATTGCCAACTCCCTGCTGCAAGTTTGCGCCGAACTTCATGGGCGTGAATCTATGCCCAAAGCTGTTGCAGAGCCTATTACCGAAGAGCACCTGTGCGCGGACTTAGCCGATGTGCGCGGTCAACTAAAGGCCCGCCGCGCTCTCGAGGTGGCAGCAGCCGGCGGCCACAATCTGCTTTTTTACGGCCCTCCCGGCACCGGCAAAACCATGTTGGCCAGCCGCCTGCCGGGCATATTGCCCCCGCTGACAACCGAAGAGTCACTAGAAGTAGCGAGCGTTTACTCCAGCGCAGGCCTACCCCACCAGAGCCTGCGCCCTTTCAGGGCCCCGCACCATAGCGCCTCACCAACGGCGCTGGTGGGTGGTGGCAGCACCCCAAGGCCCGGTGAGATATCCCTCGCGCACCGGGGAGTCCTATTCCTCGATGAAATGCCCGAATTTCCCAGGCACGCTCTGGAGATACTGCGGGAACCCCTGGAGAATGGTGAAGTGCGTATCTCCCGCGCGCGAGCCCAAGTCACCTATCCCGCTCACTTTCAACTGGTCGGGGCTATGAACCCCTGCCCCTGTGGCTATTTAGGCGAGCCTCGCTGTCGCTGTACCCCAGACCAGATAGATCGATATCGCAACAAGCTCTCGGGCCCGCTATTAGATCGTATCGACATGCAGGTAGAGGTGGGCGCTATGAATGCAGTCCAACTGCAGGATTCAGCTCCCGGAGAAACTTCCGATACCGTGAGAGAGAGAGTTTGTGCCGCACGCCAGCAACAAATACAGCGGCAAGGTAAGACAAATAACCTGTTAAAAGGCGCAGAGCTGGAAAAGCACTGTGCCTTGGGGGAAAAGGAAAAGCACCTCTTACGCCAGTCAGTAGAAAAGCTGGGGCTATCCGCGCGTAGTTACCATCGGGTCCTTAAAGTAGCTCGAACCCTGGCAGACCTCACTAATTTTGAACATATAAGTACTACTCAAATTGCTGAGGCACTAGCCTATAGAAATCTCGACCGAAGAAATGTAATTGCTTTATCAAACTAGTCAAAAACCTGAGTTATAAAGTAGATAGTTATTAACCCTTTCCAATCCCTATCAATATTTAGGATTAAAATCAGTATCTAAATACTGTTATTATTTTCTATATAAAATTAGCTCTAATTAATACGTAAGTACGTACTCATAAAGGACGAGTCGATGATAAAAATAAAAATTAACCCCATTTTATCATTATTTATCACTATATTTATTAGTATTTTTTTAACTGGCTGTGGTGGTGGTGGTGGTGGTGGTGGTGGTGGTGAGAAGTCTGACTCATCGTTGAGCCAACAAAATTTGACATTCGCCTACACTGGTTCAATTGATTTATATCTTGGCGACAGTTTACAAAATACTGCAACTGGGCAAGGCTCAGGCTTAATCGCTTATAGTTCTAATAATCCAGAAATAGTCACTGTTGATTCAGAAGGCTTAATCACTGCTATAGCCGCAGGCTCAGCTACCATAACGGCAAATATAGATCAGGACAATCAATACTTTTCCGCTTCATCTAGCTATCAAGTTAACTCTGAAATAAAAACAATCAGTATGACTGCGTGGGTAGGCAAATCTGATACTAAAATTCAGTTTTCTGAGTCAGATGACAATATCTTATTTTATCGTAGCGCTGAGAATGAGTGTAATCTAGAAAGCTATAATACTTGTAAAAATGGGCAGTTAAGTACTATCAACGGTCAAATAGTTACCGATACAGCTGCCACTCTCTCCCAGCCAGCTTTCTACAATCTTGTTTCTGATACTTCAAAAGCCTCTGTCACAGTAACTACATCAGAATTTTCTGGGAGAGAGGGACACCAGGTAATAGCTTTTAAAGAAAAACTTTGGCTCATCGGTGGTTATGATGGTTTGGAGTACCAAAATGATATCTGGTCCAGTAGTGATGGAATTATTTGGGAACTACAAACCAAAAATGCACCTTTTCCTCTAGCCTGGTCCCCTAAAGCCGCCGTATACAATAATAAATTATGGGTTGTTCTAAGTCCTATTAGTAACCCTGAAAATAATGAAATTTGGTCATCAGATGACGGCATTACCTGGGAACTGGTTACGGATAATCCCAATTTTCCGAGTCGCATTACACAGAGGTTTATTACTCACGATGATAAATTATGGATCATTGGTGGTGCGTATAGAGATTCAACAGGGGACAATTTTCACAATGATGTATGGTCGTCTACTGATGGAGTCACATGGACTCTTGTTACAGAAGACCCCTCATTCTTAATCGGATGGGCAGCAGAAACAATTAGTTTCAACAATAAACTATGGATGATCGGCGCCCTGGGATTTGATTTCACAAAGAGTGAAATTTGGTCATCAGAGGATGGAGAACATTGGAAACAGGTATCAGAAGAGACCCCATTTATGGCGAGAGAAGACCACCAACTAGTATCCCATGACAATAAGCTTTGGGTAATTGGTGGCAGTGAAGGTGGCAGCCCAAATAATATAAACGATATTTGGTCATCAACAGACGGAGTTAGATGGCAGCAAGAAACCGAAAGTACTCCTTTTTCATCCCGTGAAAACCATCAAGCTATTAGTTTTACCGGAAAAATATGGTTAATTGGCGGTCGGTCAGGTGGTATGTTTAGTGGGTTAAGAAATGACATCTGGTCA
The DNA here is from genome assembly GCF_052468155.1 of Microbulbifer maximicatervae (SeqCode). NCBI lineage: Bacteria > Pseudomonadati > Pseudomonadota > Gammaproteobacteria > Cellvibrionales > Microbulbiferaceae > Microbulbifer > Microbulbifer maximicatervae (SeqCode). The sequence goes on along the minus strand of NZ_CP174335.1, from coordinate 1,433,547 downwards.
TCTATAGATGGTGTGAATTGGCAACAACACACAAAAACTGATGAGATACCACCAAGAACACAACATCAAGCTATTTATTATAAAAATAAATATTGGATTATTGGTGGTTCTGGAAGTTCAAAGAATGATATCTGGTCATCTAGTAACGGGGCAGATTGGACACTAGCGACAGACAGTCCAAATTTCCCTTTCAGTTATCGACATCAAGTCGCGATCCACAATGAAAAAATGTGGTTAGTTGGAGGTAATGACGGAGCATGTTGCGAGCAATCTCACGGATTAAAGAATGACGTTTGGTCATCTATTGATGGAATAGATTGGAAGTTAGAGTCAGAGACTCCTGGATTCTCAGCCCGATTCGGCCATCAACTCATAAGTTACGATGAGCGGCTATGGCTTATTGGAGGTACCGAAGATTATGGCGATACAGGAAAAAAAGATATCTGGTCATCAATAGATGGTATTAACTGGACACTTGTCACAGATAACCCTCCATTTATATCTCGCCACTTTCATCAGGCACTCAGTTTCAATAATAAAATTTGGGTTTTTGGAGGAAAAGGGGACTTAGGTTCAGATGATGTCATGTGGTCATCTACCGATGGTATCAATTGGTCAAAAGAAACGCTTAACCCAATCTTTAATACTCGTTACGATCACCAATTTGTAGCCTTTAAGAATAAGCTATGGCTAATTGGGGGATGGGACACAGAAATGGCGGAATATACCAATGATATATGGTCTTCTATGGATGGGGTTAACTGGACTCTGGAAACCTCTTCCGCCCCCTTCTCAGCCAGAGGCTCTCACGAAATAGTGAGCAATGGTGACCATCTATTACTTATTGGGGGTCAGGGTGAGGGAATAAATAATGACATATGGAAATCAGAAGACGGTATCCAGTGGCGTAAGCTTTACAAGCGCCAAGTTTATTTTGCCACTCCAAGGTAGCTCATTACTAGTTTCGTGCAATCTTCATTTCTGTGGCTCCTAGTTGAGCCACTGCTATCTCTACAATGTTAAGTAAACCGACTGTTCTCCTCCACTCCTTACATTAAACTGACCCACAAGTAGTTTGACAATCCACCCCATTTGATTATCATGATAACTAAATTCCATAGAGAGCGACGTTTATGGCTATAAATTTATTCATTATTGCCAAGATTTCTCCCAAGACAGAGTTCTTTGACCAAGCCAAGCAGGCCATCCTGTCCATAGTGGCTAATACATTGGAGGAAGAGGGCTGCCTGAAGTTTGCAGTACACGAGGACGGGGAAAACTTGTTTTTATACGAGGAGTGGCGCAGTCAGGAAGATCTCGATAAGCATTACACTATGCCCTACATCACCCCGATTTTCGAAGCCTATCAAGAGTGGCTAAAAGAGCCTGTGGAGATCAATAAGCTGGAGAGGTTAGCTTAAAACCCTTATGTTTTTTCTCAAAGAACTTCCCTCACAACAGATGGTTGAGGGATATTCCAAACGATTTTCTGTAAAAGATCCTGCTGCCGTTCAGGGCGCCCTCACCATGATGCGGGATGCGAGCCTCCTATTGCGGGAGCTGGAGGGGTATTTTTCTGAACACGGAACCTCCCAGCTGCGCTTCCTGGTAATGATCGTTATCGACCGGGAGCCTCAAAGAGACAGTTTGCTGGCTTCAGAAATCGCAGAGCGCATCGATGTTTCTCGGCCAGTAATGACACGAACCCTGAAAAGTATGGTGGAAGATGAGCTCATCGTTATGGGAGCAGACTCCAGCGATGGTAGGGCAAAATGTGTAGCACTTACCAAGAGTGGAAAACAATTTTTACAGAAAATCTTACCCGGGTATTTTAAGACAATTTCTAAATTTATGGAGGAGTTGAACAAATGAAGAAAGCGATACTACACGCCCTGTGCATCTGGGCATTGGTTTACCCTATTGTTACTCTATTACTTCTAGGGATGCAAGCACTGGAATTGCAAATTGCAATTGGTTTAAAAGCGCTAATAATGACCGCTATTCTGGTCCCACTAATGTATTTCTATCTTGTACCAAAGGTGCATCAATTTTTGGCTCGGCATTAATATGCCGAGCCATGTTTTGTGGCGCCAACATCTAGTCAGCTGAACCTTTCTCCGCTTCCAGCTTTTCACTTAATTTTGCGTCCGCTTTCTCTGCATATTGATGACAGCTGACTGATTTTTTCTGTATAGCTTTGTTTTTAAACTCCCAGCCGCTGGCAGGTGCATGAGGGGTAAGTAGTAAATCACATGGTAAATCCCGCACGCGGGCAAAGCTTGTGCGGAAGTCCTCTACGATATTGGGGTAGCGGCGGTTATCAATCAGTTGATAACCGGGCGCTGTAAGGCTATCCACATAAGCTATATCTTTAGTTTTACCATCAACTTTGTCTTCCCAGGTCCAGGCCATACTGCCTGGTGTATGGCCTGGGATAAAATGTACGCGTAGACGCAAATCCCCTAGAACCACTTGCTCGCCATCGTGCAGGATTCGATCCGCCTTTATTGGCGGATATAAAAGTTCGTCGGCAAAGTGAATATCATTGGCACCACCGCGAGCCATTAACACCGCTGACTCGGCATTAGTTACCACCTGTGCACCAGTTACGCGTTTTAGCTCCGCTAAGGAACCTATGTGGTCTGCATGGGCCTGGCTGTGCAAGATTAATTTGAGATCCGAGGGGGCGACTCCCAACCTGCGCATATTCTCCAATAAATGCTCGGCCGTCTGCTCCATGCCACCGTCAATTAGAATTGATCCCTCTTTGCCTTTTAATAACAGTGAGGTAATTCCCTCGGTACCTATTTGCCATGTGTTACCTGCAATCTTTAGAGGCGCTACTGGCTGACGCCAGGATTCTGGTACCTTGTAGGTTTCCAGTTGTGGTAAGACAGCATAGTTTTCCGCTGCCGAAAAACTGGAATAAGCGGCCATCACTATTGCGGCTAATTGGATTCTTATATTCATCTATCAGTCTCAACTTTTACCGGCATCAGGAATACACCCGGGAGCCCCATTTAGTGCAGCTTTGTTAATCCATCCTGCAATTCTTTCAAAAACTTCTCCCCGGTGATTTACACCATTCTTATCCGTCATATAGTGATCGTAACCGGGGTACTCCCAATAAGTCAGCTCACAACGTCCGGCTGATGCGTAGGCATCTCGTGCTGCTCGGCCGGAACTGACCGGGGCAGATTTATCTTCTGTACCCTGGATCAATAATACGGGGGCATGGCTGTTCAATAAATCGTTGACCGGTACCCGATCGACGACATCGGCCCACCAACGCATAGAGTTCCCACCCCAGACTTCCGCGCTTTCTGGGTTAGCTCGGGCATAGGCGAGTTTGGCATCTACCTCTTTAGCTACGTGGGGCGGAACCAAACTCTTTAGCACTTGAGCAAAGGACTCCCCCAATCCACTTGAAAATACCACTGCCGCATCGGGATTTAGCCTCGGCGCCAGTCGTGCAACAAGATCACCACCCTCGGAACCGCCGAACAAAACCAGTTTGCCATTCCACCAATCAGCCCCGCGCAGTTCGTCGACAATCTGCTCTACATCTACCGCACGCTGCTCAACTGTATGGTTAGCTACATACTCTTTTGAACAATCTTTAAATTGCTCTTCCGGGCTGTCAGAGTGAGTTACACCATATTTTTCTACCAATAAAACAGCATATCCTGCCGCTAACTCTTTAGCCTGTTGGATAGTAGTATTTTTAACAGCAGGTAAGCAGCCAGACCCCTGGGCTATCAAAAACAAGCCATATTTCCCGTTAGCCGATGGTTGCTCTAAAGACCAGTAAAGCGTTGATCCATCTGGGCGTTTACTGACTTTAAGTAGAGGTTCGGCGGACACGCCGATATGCAAAGTCGCTAGCAGAAAACCAGTTGCCGTTATAAAGGCCGATTTAAGACAACCCATAGCGAGAACTCCCTGCCCTCACCTGAAATTAATGGTGGGGCTATATTTGCTTGGTTATTGTTGAAGAGGGGATGAACCTCATATTCACCCCCTCTCCGAACCCAAGAAAAAGTAATGGTTCCCGAGTTAACTGAAACGAATCACATCAAGATTTTTTCCAATCATCAGCACTTAAGCGATAAAGGCAGTGCCGCTGCAGATGGCTTTCGCTGGGGACCAGTGGATGTTCAAAGACGAGAGAATCCCGCCGCATACCCAGCCGCTCCATCACCCGCTGGGAACGAAGGTTTTGTAGTGCAGTAAAGGAAACGACTTCGCTGAGATTCAGGGTATTAAAAGCTACATCCAAAGATGCTTGTGCAGCTTCACTAGCATAGCCTTTTCCCCAGTGGGGAAAAGCCAAGCGCCAGCCAATCTCTACCGCTGGAGTGAAAGGCAAATCTTCGGTCACATTTTTCATACCGACAAATCCGAGAAACTCGTTGGTGTCTCTCAGCTCCAAGGCCCAAAAGCCCCAGCCGTATTTCTCAATATGCGCAATACTGCGATCCACACCGGCATCACTCTGCTGTCGCGTCAGCAATGATGGGAAAAACTCCATCACCCTTGGGTCGGCATTCATTTCCGCGAATACAGGCTTATCTTCCGCTCGCCACTGGCGCAGCTGTAAGCGTTCGGTCGTGGGTTGTATTAATTCAGGCATGAAATATTCGCGCTATTCAATATTTTGTTTCTGCTGAAAATCTACAGACGGTGCGACCATAAAATCGCACTGATCCAGCCATTTTCGCTGCCCTGGATAAGCCGCTTCCTCAAAACCCAATTTCTGGTAGAGAGTCCGTGCCGCTAGATTAGTACGCAGGACAAATAAAGAGCACTCGATTGCATCCAGGGCTCTGGCTCCTGTTTGTGCAAGCTGTACTACCAGCGCACGCCCTAATCCGGCTCCGCGATGATTGGGAGAGACAATTAGGCGACTTAGGTGGCAACGACCCAGGTGTTGGTAATACTGCCCAAAAGCCAGCACATCACCGCTGCTGTCCTGAAGTGCGTAGCTGGGCAACTCCGGCCAACGACAATCCTCCAAGAAGGACCTCCCCTCGAACGGAAACCTGAAATCAGGACCACCCCACTGTTGGCACTGCTCCCTATCAGGTAGCCAAGACATCAATGTTGGGAATTGCCACTCTTCCATTGGCTTCAGTCTCAAATTATCCACGGCAATTCTCCTTAAAGTTACTTGCGACTCTTTGCCAGCCATCGATCTAACTGATCGGCAAAAGCTTTACGGTCCGCCTGGCTAAGGGCCGGTGGTCCGCCGGTATGCACGCCGCTGGAGCGCAGGGTATCCATAAAGTCCCGCATATTAAGACGCGCGCGGATATTGGCCTTCGTATAGCGCTCCCCACGGGGATTAAGGGCTTCAGCACCCTTGTCGATCACCTCTGCTGCCAGTGGGATATCGCTTGTAATAATCAGGTCCCCCGCCTCACAGCGCTGCACTATCTCGTTATCCGCCACATCAAAACCGGCTGTCACTTGCACGGAGCGAATATAGCGCGACGGCGGCACCCGCACCGCTTGGTTGGCCACCAAAGTCAGTTCTGTGGCTGTGCGCTCAGCGGCGCGAAACAGGATTTCCTTGATGGCGACCGGGCAGGCGTCGGCATCGACCCAGAGTTTTGTCATGGCTATACAACCTTTTCGAGCGTATCGGGCGGTGCACCCTCATCGCATTTCTTGCAATTGAGCTGGAATCCCAGCATGGACTCGCGCCCTTGTTCAGTAATCACCCAGGGCCGGTTGGTCCAGGGAGGATTGTGGCGTACATGTTGGAAGTGGCCACAGGCGAGCTCCGCCACCCAGTGATTCTCTTCATCCAGGTGGTAGCCGGCGATGGGTTGTTGCATGGGGTTACACAAGCAGGGAATAAGGCGCAGTTATAGCCAATCCCAAGGGCAAAGTATACGTGTGGCCGGTGGTTCGCACTGGTACTGGGATGATTCGAGCCAAGACTGCTAGAATCTCCCGCTTTTCCGCGACGCGAAGATGCAGCCCCATCTATGACCCAGCTCAATCCCCGCCAATCCGAAGCCGTGAAGTACGTCGATGGCCCTTGCCTGGTGCTGGCCGGTGCCGGCTCCGGCAAGACCAGCGTAATCACCCGCAAGATCGCCTACCTGATCGAGCAGTGTGGCTACGCCGCGCGCAATATCGCCGCCCTCACTTTCACCAACAAGGCGGCACGGGAGATGAAAGAGCGGGTCAGCAAACTGCTGGCGGGCCCGGATGGCAAGCGCTCCAAGGCGAGTCACGGCCTGACCGTATCCACCTTTCACAACCTTGGGCTGAATATCCTGCGCAAGGAATACCGCGCCGCCGGCTTCAAGCCCGGCTTCTCCATCTTCGATGCGGAAGACGCCCGCGCCCTGATCAAGGAACTGATGCTCAGGGATGGCGACCTGGATACTGACCTGTTGGATCGGGTACAGAACCAGATCTCCAATTGGAAGAACGATATGCTCACCCCGCGCCGCGCCCTTGAGCAGGCACAGAGCCCCGGTGAGCAGGCCATCGCGGTTGCCTACGATCGCTACTGTGAAGCCCTCAAGGCCTACAATGCCGTCGACTTCGACGACCTGATCCTGCTGCCGGTACAGTTGTTCGACAAAGATCCAGAGTTGCTGCAACGCTGGCGCAAAAAGATTCGTTACCTGCTGGTGGACGAATATCAGGACACCAACAACTCCCAGTACCTGCTCGTGAAGCTGCTGGTGGGCGGGCGCGGCGGCCTCACAGTGGTGGGAGACGATGACCAGTCTATCTACGCCTGGCGCGGCGCGCGCCCGGAGAATATGAGTGCGCTGAAGACCGACTTCCCCAACCTTCGCCTGATCAAACTGGAGCAGAACTACCGCTCCACCAGCCGCATCCTCAAAGTGGCCAACCACCTGATCGCCCACAACCCCCACGAGTTCGACAAGGCATTGTGGTCTGATCGCGGTCTGGGTGAGGAGATCCGCGTGCTCAAAGTGGCCAATGAAAACGAGGAGGCCGAGCGGGTCGCCAACGAGATATTTCTGCAGAAGAGCCGCCGCGGCTGCAAGTTTATGGATTTTGCCGTGCTCTATCGCGGCAACCACCAGGCGCGCCTGATCGAAATGAAACTGCAGGAGCACCAGGTTCCCTACCAGATGTCCGGCGGTACTTCCTTCTTTGCCCGCGCCGAAATCAAGGACGTGATGGCCTACCTGCGCCTGTTGGTAAATCCGGATGATGACAACGCATTCCTGCGCATTATCAATACCCCGCGCCGCCAAATAGGTACCAGCAGCCTGGAGGCCCTGGGCAACTACGCAAAGGGCCGCGAGATTTCCATGTTCAAAGCCTGCTCGGAATTGGGCTTTAAGGAGCATATCAACGAGCAGGGCTACGAACGCCTGAATCGCTTTGCCCTGTGGCTCGAAGGGGTACAGCGCAACTGTCGCGATACCACTGCCAATGGCGCCCTGCGCGAGATGCTGGAAGATATCGACTACGCCGGCTGGCTATCGCAAAACGCCAGCAGCGAGAAAGTGGCCGAGAAGCGCATGGAGAATGTGTATTGGCTGTTGGAAAGCCTCAACAAAATTATGGAGGGCACCGACGACGAGCTGGAGCAGGATATTCGCCTGGAACAGGCCATCTCCAAACTGATCCTGCGGGATATGCTGGAGCGCCAGGAAGAAGAGGAAGCCACCGATAAGGTCAGCCTGATGACCCTACACGCCGCCAAGGGCCTGGAATTCCCCCACGTATTTATGATCGGTATGGAAGAGAACTTACTTCCCCACCGCAACAGTATTGAAGACGACAATATCGAAGAGGAGCGCCGCCTCACTTACGTGGGTATCACTCGCGCCCAGCGCACCCTCACCATGACTTTGGCAGGCAAACGCAAACAGTTCGGTGAAACCCAAGACACCACGCCCAGCCGCTTTATTGACGAATTGCCGGAAGAAGATGTGTTGTTGGAAGGATTTGGTAAGGCGACGCCGGAGCAGAATCAGGCGAAGGGAGAGGAAACTTTAGGGTCTTTGTTGAGTATGTTTGATTAATTTCTTATTGATTAAATATTTTCAAATATTGCCGTAACTGCAAAAACAGATACTAAAAACAAAAAAGGCCGCTCAATGAGCGGCCTTTTTCCAATAGTGAAACAGCTTACTTGCTGTTATCCACCATGTAATTCACAGCAGCTTTGATCTCGTCATCGCTACAGTCCATACACAGGCCTTTGGCCGGCATGGCATTGATACCGTTAATGGCATTGTTGTAGAGAGTGTCCATGCCCTTGGCAATGCGGGGTGCCCAAGCTGCGGCATCACCGAATTTAGGCGCACCTGCAACACCCATTGCGTGACAAGTCTGGCAGCTTGCGTTGTAGATATCCTGACCACTGCGAGCAGCGCCGCCGCTAGCACCCTCAGGAGCTGCCGCTACTGCCGCTGCACACTCTTCACCTTTCATGCAGGTTTCACCTGCCGGAGCAATTCGCTCTGCGATTTCTTCATCAACAGACTGCTGGGCCACTGCCGTAGCCGCACTGACGGCCAATGCCGCCACAATACCCAAAATACGCTTCATCATATTCCCCCAAAAGGACCGAAGTGAGTTGGCCCACAAACGTTCAAAATATCGTCGCAAACTCCTACGCCGCGCATTATAAGCACTGCATCGCCACCTGCCAAAGACTATATAAGCCAACAGAATGTCCTTTAACCCGCCCCCCAGCTTCTGTATAATCCGCCTCCCATTGGCACAAACAGCCAATATCCGCCCGTAGCTCAGCTGGATAGAGCGTCGCCCTCCGGAGGCGAAGGTCAGAGGTTCGAATCCTCTCGGGCGGGCCATATACAAAAAAAGCCCGCTTATGCGGGCTTTTTTTGTATATGGCTAACTCCCAGGGTTTTGTTCGAACTCAGGTTCGACTCGGAGGCGACAAAGCTGCCGTAGAGCAGCGAGCCCAAAGGGCGAAGCTAATCCTCCAGCACACTATCCGCCCGCTTATGAGAGTTTTTTAATATATAGCTAACCCTCTATGACAATATTCTATGCAGTGGATCCTATATATATTCACGTACCTCAGAATCTACTTGAACACAGATTCAACTTGGAAGTAACTCAGCGGCTAAAGATTCGCCTACCCACAGGGAGAAACGACCTACTTAAAACACAACCGTAAATATTTTCTCTTTATATTATTACTGAGGAGGAATCGGTCATCTCTATACAATGAGAAAAGGAACCTTATCAAATTAAAGAGGTTTCATAGCTGGCTTAGTCCTTAAGTTAGCCTCATACTTAGATTTATATAAAGCAACAATTTTGTAAATCAGAGAGGAGCATTATGCATCGGAAAGTAAAATTCGGTCGCACTATGCCTTTAAGCGAGTTCAAAACTAATCCAAGTGCCGCATTACACGAAGCAGAAGGTGACGCCATAGCGGTGACTTCAGATAATAAAGTCCAGTTTTATGCTGTACCCAGTCAACTGTTTGAAGACATGACTGAGTTCTGTGAAGTCGCCCAGCGTGGAACCATGGAAATGAAAGATTTACCTCCCCAAGCGACGGGAGATACGATGGACATGGAAAAAGTGACTCGTAAAATGGCGAAGAAACTGAAAGATTCGAAGCCAAAAGATATAGGAGGTTTTGAGGAAGAGTAATGAATAAAGACTCAAGACATACCGAAGGTCGAAACCTAAATTTTCAATCTACTGAGTTCTCTGAAGAGATTATCGAGCCAAGTACTCGAAATTTCGAAATTCAAGAAAGTGAATTGAAGAAAATAGCACAGAAAACAACCCAGCACGCAAGGCTACGTCAACCTAAAAAGGATACTGGCTGGTGAAAGAAATTAGAGTCTTCACCCATACTTGGTTACGCGAGTCCATGGATGAACAAAAGAGAAAGGCACTAGTTGCGGAGTTTAAATCATATAAAGGGGAGGAAGGGATGCTTCCCCGTTCCTTTGGCCGTGATGTACCTTATGATCGCACATTTAGGCGTTCTTCCTTAGAACTGATGCATCTCCATTATAAAGAGCAAGGCTTTCCCGTGAGACTATTACAGTACCGCCGTACTAGTGGTTATGTTCTAGCCTACTGCCCTGGTTTTATGGAACCGGATACTTATCTCCTTATTGGGATAATAAAGCATTTTGATCCAAGAAAACCTGAAGAAGTAATAAATACAGATAGAGACAATAATTTGATGGCAAAACTAGAGGATATTGCTGAAAATTTTCGAGAACAGTATTAAAAATTATTCAGTCTAATTACTTTACATAGCTTGGGACCTATTACGCAATGCTATTTATTACTGCCAATTAAATTTCATCAGGAAATGATATATCCCATAATTACTTAATATTTAAAATAATTATGGGATGCTTAGCTTTACCTCTTTCAAGATCAGCCTCAACTGTTCAAGCAGCTTAACTTCACTCTGTATATTTACTCAACCCAACGGCACTCTCAAAGGCTCAATCACCACCTGCTCCCCAGCCTCTACACTGCCACTTTCTCGCGCCAAAACGATAAAACAGTTAGCAGCAGCCAGTCCGGAAAGAATATGGCTCCCCTGGGTACCAACCGGTTCTACTACCAATACCCCGTTTTCATCACTGCGATATACACCCCGCTGGAAATCGGTACGGCCCGGCTTTTTCTTCAGCGGTTTTAACAGTTTTGCCTGTAAGGTCTGCGGGCCAGTCCACTGATCGCCTTTCATCACACTCAAGGCGGGAACGGCCAGTTGGTAGAAAGTTACCAGGGCGGAAACCGGGTTGCCGGGTAGGCCGAAGAAGGGCGTTCCCTGTAGAAAACCAAATGCAAAAGGTTTGCCGGGCTTCATCGCCACTTTCCAGAAGCCGATCTCTCCCAGTTCTTCCAACACTTCACGGGTGTAATCCGCTTCACCAACGGAGACTCCACCGGAGGTAATAATTGCATCGGCCTCTTCGGAAGCACGCTGCAAGGCATCGGTAATAGCCTGTTTGTTATCGGGCAATATACCCAAATCCAAAATATCCAGGTCCAGCTGGTCCAGGGCTGATAACAGGGCAATGCGGTTGCTATCGTAAATATCGCCCTTACCCAGGGCGTCGCCGGGCTGGCGCAATTCATCGCCGGTGGAGAAAAGTGCGACTACCGGTTTGCGCACTACAGTTACTGTTCCCACACCGGCAGCGGCGAGCAGGGCAATATGTGGAACACTGATGCGCTCTCCGGCTTTGAGCAGGCTAGCTCCTTCAGCCACATCTTCACCGCAGCGGCGAACATGGTCGCCAGTGCGAACTTCGCAATTTATTCGTATCGACTCCCCCTGGGCATCGACATTTTCCTGCATCACTACCGTATCTGCACCGGCGGGTACTGCGGCTCCTGTCATAATGCGCACGCAGGTGCCGGGGTTCACCACACCGTCAAATGGTGCACCGGCAAAAGATTTGCCGATCAGTTCCAGTGGCAAGCCACTGGCCAGGTCTTCAAAGCGCAGGGCGTAACCGTCCATTGCAGAATTGTCGCAAGGCGGTAGGTTTACTGTGGAGATAACATCCTCAGCCAATACTCGACCGGCGGCTTGTGCCAGGGGCAAAGTCTCAGTGCCACTGATTGGGCTCAGTGCCTCAAGAAGTTTTTCGCGGGCGCTTTCGATGGGCATCAGGCCCGGTTGGCTACAGCAGTCGATAGTGGGCATGGACAATATCTCTTACTTCATTCCTTTGCGGTTGGGACAAACTAGTGGCTGCGGTTTTGGGATTCCGGTCGCTTCTGATTAACCATCCACACAGCAGCTTCCACCCTGGAGCGCATGCCCAACTTTTTCAATAAGTGTTTAACGTGAACCTTTACAGTGGCATCACTGATATCCAATTCACGGGCGATTAACTTGTTACTGAGGCCATCGGCGATCAATTGCAAGATCTGGTATTCGCGACTGGTGAGCGTCGACAGGGTATCCGCACCGGAATTGTCCGGCTTGCGCAGGGCGGAGGCGAGGATCTCGGTAAGGCGCTGGCTGATAGCGAGCTTGCCGTGTGTGGCCTGGATAACCTGATCGAGAATATCTTCCGGCTCCATATCCTTGAGCAGGTAACCATCGGCACCGGCACGAATACAGGAAACCACGTCCGCGTTGTTATCGGAAACCGTGAGTATCACGATACGTGAGGCTACATCGGCCGCGCGCATTGCCCGCAGGGTATCCAGCCCGTCCATACCGCGCATATTCAGGTCCAATAGAATAAGGTCCGGCTCGTGCAGTTTGGCCAGCTCCAGCGCTTCCTCCCCGCTACTGGCCTCGGCTACCAACTCCAGGCTGGGCTCCATAGCAAACAATTGCTTGAGACCTTTACGAAACAGAGGATGGTCATCAACCATCATTACCGTGGCAGAAGAAGTCATGGGGTGTCCTGCTTCATTGCTGTAAGTTGTACTAATTCTGAACAGTGACTTTAACACAGGGCTCAGTGCCTGCGCTTACCCCCAAATGGGTAGCTATTACGCGCGGGGGCAAAGGGGTTACTTACTGTTGGTAATTGAGCAGGGATAAGCCCCGGCCCATAGTGGCCGGACGAATCATTTCGAGGAGGAGTGGCCGCCGTGTCTGACATCTACGAGTGGGCCCCAGAGGACAGCAAATTCTGGCAGTCCAAGGGCAAAAAAATCGCAAACCGGAATTTGTGGATATCCATTCCCAGTTTGCTGTGCGGCTTCGCCGTGTGGCTATACTGGGGCATTATTACCGTTCAAATGCTCAACCTTGGCTTCCCCATTGCCAAAGCCGATCTGTTTACCCTGATGGCAATTGCCGGCCTCACCGGCGCTACTCTTCGAATACCCAGTAGTTTCTTTATTCGATTGTTCGGTGGGCGCAACACCATTGTCTTTACCACGGCCCTATTGATGGTCCCTGCCCTAGGCACGGGTATCGCCTTGCAAAATCCTGAGACCCCATTGTGGGTATTCCAGTTGCTGGCTCTGCTGTCAGGTATTGGCGGTGGTAACTTCGCCTCTTCCATGTCCAATATCAGCTTCTTTTTCCCCAAGGAAAAACAAGGGTTGGCGCTTGGCCTGAATGCGGGCCTGGGTAACTTCGGTGTTACCACCATGCAGATCCTGGTACCGCTGTTTATGACCTTCGGAGCCTTCGGCGCTGCCGGCGGCGACCCCATGACCCTGGTGAGCAGCTCTGGCTCCCTGATTGGTAAAGTACCAGCCGGTTCTGAAGCGTGGATTCAAAATGCCGGTTTTGTATGGCTGCTGTTCCTGATTCCACTGGCCTTTGTAGGCTGGTTCGGTATGAACAACCTGCGCACCGACGAAGTCACCCCGGATGTGGGCAGCTCTATCGGCGCGATGTTGAAGATGACCATGATGTTGGGAATCGGCCTCTTCACCGCAATCACAGGTCTGTGGCTGTTGCTTCCCGAAGCGGCCAACGGTTCAGGCTGGGGGGTGCCCAAGGAAATCGTTCTGGTACTGGTAATCGCCGCTACCGTGTTCGGCTTGAAGCTGCTGCCCGGTGAGATTAAAACCAGCTTGCAGCGTCAGTACCGTATCTTCAACAACAAGCACACCTGGGTGATGAGTGTCATTTACACCATGACCTTCGGCAGCTTTATCGGTTTCGCAGCGGCCTTCCCCCTGGCTATCAAGGTGATCTTCGGATACAGCCACGTGATGGTGGATGGGGTTATGACTCACGATACCATCAACAACAATGGCCCCAGCGCCCTGATGTACGCCTGGATGGGTCCATTTATCGGCGCCCTGATTCGCCCGGTGGGTGGTTGGATCTCCGACCGTATCGGCGGAGCCTTGGTTACCCAAATCTGTGCTGCAATCATGGTGGGTAGTGCCCTAGGTGTGGCTTACTACATGAAGGCCGCCTACGGCTCAGCCACTCCGGAAGAGTTCTTCCTGCCCTTCTTCCTGCTGTTCCTGGTGCTGTTCGCCGCTACCGGTATCGGCAATGGCTCTACCTTCCGCACCATCGCCATGGTGTTTCCGAAAGAGCAGGCAGGCCCGGTATTGGGATGGACCTCAGCAGTTGCCGCCTACGGTGCCTTCTATATTCCCAAGGTCTTCGGCGAGCAGATCAAAGCCACCACCCCGGAATACGCTCTGGCAGGCATTGCTATCTTCTACGCGGTTTGCCTGGTGGTTAACTACTGGTTCTACTTGCGCAAGAACGGCGAATTCTACAATCCATAATTTGGTCTCACGGGCGGGAAACCGCAGTTGCGGGGAGGTTTAACCTCCCCTTTTTTATTTCACCTGAATCAATATCGGCGTTATATCCGAACCTTCAAGCAGGCTGGAAATCAGCTGTCTATCGGTATCCCTGCGATAGTAGATCGTCACTTCATCCAAGTCTTCAACGGTTGGCATCGTCGGGCATAGATGCCTGGCAATAGCCATACACATCTGCTCATAAAAACCTAAATCGTGCAGTTTATCCAGATAGATATGGCACCCTGCGATATCCTCAGCACTAATCGTATAGTTGTAACCTATGGGCGGCTGAAAATAGTAGGCCTGCACAGTAATAGATCCATCTGCATTTTCAGTGACTTCGTATTGGACAGGTCTGCCGCAGATACTCTGTTGGTACCCAACAAGATCCTCCGCAACTGAGGCAAGACTGTCATCCGTCTCAATGGTGCTCTCAATTTCACTGTAGGCTTGATGGATAGCTTCAAAGCAGCTCAAGCAAGACTTAACACCCGCTTCTTGCAGCTCTGGCAGCAGTTCTGTCGCCATATCTTCAAGTAATTGCACCAGCTTTTCTGCCGAAATAGCGTCACGAAAATAGTAAGAGCCTTCTCTCTCAAGCGCCGACTGGAAGATTTTTAGCTTGCGCTCCGGGCAATAGAAATCGAGGTGGTAGAGAGGCTGTTCTGGATCGGAAGTGTGGTTATTTAGCTCTACCTTGCCCAAATACGGGATAAAGAAGGTAAAGGACCAGTACTCCGGGCAGTGAATAAATCGCCGGCAGTGCTCTTCGATATAACCGGGCAGATATTGAAGGTCGAAGAGATTAGCCAGATGATAGTTACCACCACCCTGGTATTCCGCTATGGAGTCATAGTTATAAAACGGGTGCTCGCCGTGGAAATCTATCTTAACGCTCTGCCCACTGGCTGCGCGGCAAGCCAAATGAAAGTACAAGGCATCGTCTTTGTAAGTAGAGCGGATAACGATAGCGTCGCCCTTTCGGCGAAGCTGATAGCGGAAAGTATCGATCCGGTAGGGCTCACAATCCTCAAGTAGCTCGGCAATTTCCAGCTCACCCGATTCCAGGCGGCTTACTCGATAGTTGTGCCCGCCTTCTTCTATGCAACGAGTAAGTACTGGGTGTAGATCCTCAATGGTCACGGCTTTCGCTACAGGTAAGCCCTCGACCTGTGCTTTTTCCCGGTAAAACTTATCGCCCTCGTTAAAGAGAGAAATTCCCAACACAACGCCCATAGGAGCACCACTAAGTTAGCTGATGTTCAAACTTAGCAAAAAAATTGCTGGGGTTTTAGGGATCGAAGCAATGCACTTTCAGAAATTGCCCTGGAACTACCTACAAACCGGCAAGACTACCGGCCTTAAACTGGGCAAAGTAGGTAGTGCCTTCACGCAGTTCCAGGCGCTCGCAGGAGAGACGGGAAATATCTGCGTAGAACACCTGATCAGCAGCGGCTAACTGTAAACGAATGCGGCCGTCGGTAAGGTTCTGCTTAGCAACTAAAGTTACCGGCAGGCAATTGAGGATACTGGACATGCCCGGCTTCTCTACACTGAGGCTAATATCTCCAGCTTCCAGCAGAAAAGCTGCGGTATCGCCTTTGCGATAATGGCCTGCCACCCTATCTGCAAAGATAGAAATCCCCCCTAAATCCAAAGTCAGCAGACCATTGTTTAGGGATTCCACTCGCGCTTCAATCCGGCTGCGGCAGCTATCCCCTACGCCGTGGTTATCCAGGCGCTGGGCAACTTCAGGTAAGGGAAGTGGCGCGGACAAATTGGCAGAATCCATCCACAAACAGCGCTGGGCCAGCAACTGGATTTCATCAAAGTCGTGACTGGTCCAGATTACCAGCGCAGGATATCGAGCCCAGAAATCCCGTAGGGTCGGCAATAGGCGCCGCAGTACCTGGGCGCGGTCAACCGCTGAAAGCGGCTCATCAAATAATTGCAGCGGCGCGTTGTTATAAAGCTGGCGTAATACAGCCACTCGCTGGGCTTCTCCACCAGACAATAGCTCCACCGGCTGATGGAGTAGCGGTTCAATACCAAAAGCCTCTAGCAGCCGACCACACTCTTCCTCGGACAGTGGCCTGCGGCTGTAACGGCGGGCCAGTGCCAGGTTATCCGCCACCGACTGGCCGGCAAACAAGCGGCTATCCTGAAAGCCCAAAGAAAGCGTTCTTTTGTGGGTAGCCAGGGCGCGGCGTCCGCGCTGCCAAACCGTATTGGCAAAAGTGATATTGCCACGGCAATGGTGTTGGCCAGCCAAAGCAGCCAGTAATGTGCTCTTGCCGCTGCCGGAAGGACCGGTAAAGCCAAAAACTCCAGAGGCAGGCAGCTCTAATTGCCAGGGAGTGGCAGCGTTAAGCGAAGTCACCAGCTCTGCAACACTCAGTCCGGTGGAATCAGAAGTGGTAGACGCAGTACCGAATAGGGGTAAGGTGATTTCCATTAGCCCAGCACCCCCATTACCGGTTTAGCGCGCTCACTGTTTAATCCACGCGGGGCCAATCTATGTCCCAGCCAACGGGCAGCGAGTAGCAGTACCGTAGTAATTCCCATCAACATCAAGGCCAGCCGGTGAGCCGCACCGTATTCCATCGCCTCCACATGTTGATAAAGAGCGATAGAAACTACCTGGGTCTCACTGGGAATAGAGCCACCAATCATCAGCACTACCCCGAACTCACCCAGGGTATGGGCAAACGTTAAAGCGCAGGCACTCACAATAGCGGCGCGACTCGCCGGCAAAAGAACTTTTAATAGTGCCGCCCAGGGCGGTATACCCAGTGCTGCGGCAGCCTGGGTCAGGCGCTGACCATTGGCATTAAACGCGGCCAACAGCGGCTGGACCATAAAAGGTAGAGAATAAATCACTGACGCAAACACCAGGCCAGTGAAGGAAAACACCAAGGGGCCATCAAAAAGTTGTGACAGCCACTGCCCGGGGGCGTAGTTAGGGGAAAATAAAAGCAGTAAATAAAAACCCAACACCGTGGGTGGCAGTACCAGCGGTAGGGTAATTAATACCTCTATGCCATGGCGCCAGCGGCTCTGCCATTGGCTCAATTTCCAGGCCAAGGGCACGCCGATAATAAACAGGAGCAAGGTAGTTAAGCCGGCCAATTTTAAAGTTAGCCACAGGGCCTGCCAGTCGGCAGCGGCGATATTCATAAACCACTCCCTCCATCTCTACTTCGATATTGAGTTGGCAAAACACCGTAACCCAAGTGCTGTAGTTGCACCTGCACTTCCGCTGAACGCAAATAGTCAGCGAGGGACTGCGCCTCTTTAGGCCGACGGCTCTGGGTGGGAATCAGCAGCTGCTGTTCAATGGGTTTGTACAAACGCTGCGGCAGCAACCAGTAGTTATCGCGGCCGGCTGCTTGCATCTGGCTGGCGGCGACAAAGCCCAGCTGCGCATTGCCGGAATCCAGCATTAAATAGACTTGGCCGGCATTGTGAGCCCGGGCTAATTGAGTTTGTTTTTTCTTCCACAAATCCAGGCTTTGCAGCGCTTGCCGTGCGGCACTGCCGAAAGGCGCTACTTTCGGATCGGCTAATACAATTTTATCGGGCCAGGTTTGCAGTAGCTGCTCGATATTCGATTCCGAATTTGGGTGCCAGAGAGCCAGTAAACCCAGGGCGTAAGTCTTACGACTGTTGGCCAGTGCCCCACCCTGCTTTTCCAACAGTTCGGGGCGCTCGCGATCGGCAGACAGGAATAAATCGAAGGGCGCGCGGTGCGCTATTTGTTGGTAGAGCACCCCGGAGCTGCCACTACTGATTTGCACCACACAGGCATGGCGACGCTCAAATTCTGGCAGTACCTCTTCCAGTGCCGGGCGGAAACTGGCCGCTACCGCCACCCGCAAGGTGCAGTTATCCGCATTTACCGGTAGCGCGATGGCCACCAGTAAAGCGGATAGCAGCAGGCTCAGCCGGCGGACCACTTTTCCATCTCCGCAGCATCACTGGCCCGAGCTTCGACCCAGCGCTCTGAAGGCTTACCGGACTCATCCGCAACCGCTTCGCGCTTCCAGAAAGGCGCCTCAGTTTTGAGGCGATCCATAATGTATTGGCAGGCGGCAAAGGCAGCCTGGCGGTGGGGGCTGGTAACACCGACAAAAACAATCTCATCGTTGATCTGCATGGGGCCAACACGGTGGACGATAGTCACACGACCCAGGGACCAGCGATCGCGGGCATCATTAATAATCCGTTGCAGGCTTTTTTCCGTCATGCCCGGATAGTGTTCCAGGGCCAGGCCGCAGACATCACTGCCCGCATTGAAGTCCCGCACCGAACCCACAAACAGGGCGCAGGCACCATCACCACTGTTGCCCTGCAGCGCAGTATATTCAGCCGCTACGTCGAGGGGCGCTTCACAGACTTCAATACGATCAACGGCTTTCATATTGGCACCACTAACCGCCGGTAACCGGCGGGAAAAATGCAACTTCATCCCCAGCCTTCACCTGGGCTCCGGTTTCTGCCAGCTCCTGGTTCAGGGCCATACGAATATCATCCCTTTGCAGGTGCGGGCTCCAATCCGGGTGCTGTTCACATAGGGTATTGCGCAACTCGCTGAGACTGCCGGAAAAGTCCTCCAGGGTAGTCTCGCCCATGCCCAATTGCTGGCGCAGACGCGCGAAAAACAGAACCTTTACCATCGCTTTACACCTCTGAAATTTTTACGCCTTGTCCGCAGCATCGCCGCGCCAGTGGCCGCGCTTACCGCCGGTTTTTTGCAGCAGGCGGGTCGGGCCGATTTCCATTGCCGGGTCCACGGCTTTGCACATATCGTAAATGGTCAGCGCCGCTACCGAAGCCGCGGTTAACGCTTCCATCTCTACCCCAGTGCGCCCCGCCAAGCGGCAGAAAGCCGTGATATGCACGCTGTGTTTTTCCGGCTGTAATTCGAAATCCACCGCTACTTTGGTCAATGCCAGTGGATGGCACAGGGGAATTAAATCCGATGTTTTCTTGGCGGCCTGGATGCCGGCGATACGAGCTACAGAGAGCACGTCGCCTTTTTTGTGCGCCCCTTGGCTCAGCAGTGCAAAAGCCTCTGCACTCATACAGATGCTGCTCTCGGCCAGGGCACTGCGGTCAGTGATGTCCTTCTCGGTAACATCCACCATGCTGGCTTCGCCGCGCTGGTTTAAATGGGTTAACTGGCTCACAAATTACCCCCGGCTCTCACAGGGCGCGCTGGCAAAGCGCACATGGGGGATAAAGTTACAGGGCTTGTGGCGGGCATCCAGCTGCTCCAGCAATATGCCTTCCCAAGCAGTGCGACAGGCTCCGGTGGAACCGGGCATACAACATATCAGTGTGCGATTAGCCAGGCCGGCGAGCGCGCGGGACTGCACGGTGGAGCTGCCGATATCCCCCAGGGAAATATGGCGGAACAGCTCGCCAAAGCCGTCGACGGTTTTATCGAACAACGGGCTCAGGGCCTCCGGCGTGGAGTCGCGATCGGTAAAACCAGTACCGCCGGTCACCAATACCACCTGCACTTTCGGATCGGCAATCCAGGCGGAGACCACCGCGCGCATCTGGTAAACATCGTCCGGGGTAATGCGCTTATCTGCGAGCTGATGGCCGGCAGTTTTGAGGGCTTCCACCAGATACTGGCCAGAGGTATCAGTCTGCTCGTTGCGGGTATCGGATACGGTAAGTACCGCGATATTGAGCGGTACAAATTCTTTGCTTGCGTGTGCGGACATAATCAGTGGTCTCTCAAAAAACTGTTTTCTGGAGTTTTATCCGGCGTACTCAAGCCGAGATAATCTGCCGGCGTATTGATATTGCGATGCCAATCGCCAGCACTTTTTATGGGTATGGATTTGGCCCCCAGGTGACGCAGCAGCGCGCCGACAGAATTGCGCGCACTGCCTTCGACGGCACGGCGCAAATAATCCAGGCAGTCGCCATTTAAAGGCAGCCACAGGGGAAAAAAGAAGTTTTCAAAATAACAGGGCCGGCCACTTGCCTGCCCTTCAGCCAATAACTCTGCGAGGTGCTTCCGCCCGAGCAGAGGCATATCTACCGGAATCACCAGGGCTGCATCGGCACCGGTTGTCAGGGCCACCGAATAAAGGCCGCCCAGTGGGCCACGCTCTGGCACCAGATCTTCGATAGCTCCGGGGCGGGCGCCGCTGGTCACGACTTTTTCCAGCGGAAGCTCACTCAGCAATGCCTCGGCATGCTGCAAAAAATTGCCCTGTTGGGGGTGTGCCAGCAGGGCCTTGTCGCAGCCCATCCGGCTGGAGCGGCCACCGGCCAGCACCACGCCAATTGTCGATTTACTAACAAGAGCCCTGGCCATAACCCTAGCCCCCCAGCATCGCCAGGTTGCGGGTAGCGCCGGTAAAACCTTCGTGCAGCTGGTGGCCTGCGGTCTTATCCACAATCAACTCGCGGATATGAGCTGCCAGCGCCTCGCTATCGCCATCGGCGATGATTTCGCGCATATCAAAGCCCTGGTCGGCGAACAGGCACAGGTGCAACTTGCCCTGGGCCGATACCCGCAGGCGATTGCAGCTTGCACAGAAGTCTTTGCCGTAAGGGGTAATAAGGCCGATACGGCCGGCGTAATCCGGGTGGAAATACTCCCGCGCCGGACCGGCATCGCGGGTGCGGATCACCTGCTCCCAACCTTCCCGCAGCAACAGGGTTTCTATATCGCCACCGGAGACATGGTTGCTGGCGAAGAACTCGCGGTTATCGCCGGTGCGCATCAATTCAATAAAACGCAGGGTCACCGGAGTCTCGCGAACCCAGGCGAGGAAATTATCCAGCTCGGCCAGGTTGTACTGGCGCATCAGCACTGCGTTGACCTTGGTATCGATACCCAAGGCCAGGGCGCGATCCAGGCCTGCTAAGGCTTTATCCAGGCGATTGTGGCCGGTGATATGGTGGAATTGAGCCGGGTCGAGGCTGTCGATACTGACATTCACCTGATCCAAGCCCGCGCGGTGCCAGTCGTCAATCTGACTGGGCAGGCGGTAACCATTGGTGGTGATGGCTAAGCGGCGAATCTTATCGCTAGCGCGCACGGCTTCGAGCAGCGGCACCAGGTCTTTGCGCAGGGAGGGCTCTCCGCCAGTAAGGCGTACCTTTTCCGTACCCAGTGAAGCGAAAGCGCGCACTAATGTGCCCACCTCAGCGACTGAGAGAGGATTTTCCCCTTCCAGGGAACGTCCGCAACCGATGCCCTCAGGCAGGCAATAGTTGCAGCGGTAGTTGCAGATGTCCGTCACGGACAGGCGCAGGTAGTAAAACCTACGGCCAAAATTGTCTTGTAACATTAAACGCCTTTCCAATGTCGGGAGGCCGCGCAGTTTCCCGCTAGACCCTGGTGGCCGGTACGGCCACGGTCCCGGCACCTTGCAACGTCAATAAAAAACGACGCGGTTTAGGTAGCGGGACTCGGTGTTTAAACTGATGTCAGTGTATCAAGCTGGTTAATTTATGCTTGGGGCAAAGGTGGTACTCCCTTGGTGCTCGAACTGATGCTCCTCAGGGAGACATCAAAATGTGGAGCTTCAGTCGATTAAAATTTATAGATCAGAAAATCAGGTTCAAGGTGCGGGGAAAACCCCGGCCGAAGCCGGGGGCCTCGCTAAGGAGTTCTTTCAGCCGCTTAGAAATTAGCGGTTACCATGATCCAAAGCTTGTCGGTGTCAGTGCTGTACTCATCAGCACGATAAGTTGCGTACTTAACGAGTGCAGAAATGTCGTCGGTAATTTTGTGCCCGTAGCTCAGGTTCCATTCGTCACCATAACTAACGGAGCCCTCGGCCGCTTCAAAATTGTGATAGGTCAAACCCAGCTTGCCGCCGGCCACTTTCATAGAACCGCCAACATACAGATCTTCAATACCGTCACCGGGGGTTCCCAGGAATTTATCCGTGAAGCCCTGGAACTTGTGCAGGGTCGCTAACGGGGTTTTAAAACCAACGCCATTATCAGAACCCAAAACTTCATAACCGAGTTTTGCCGCAACAGGACCCAGATCTGCGCCAAGCTCTGCCAGGTAATAGTTGGCGCTATAGTCATACTGGTTGTCACCAATATCTGACTGGTGTGCATAACTCAGGTTGGCTTTTACCGGACCAAATTTACCTTTGTAATCTACCCCATAAGTGCGGCTGGCATTATCGGTGAGATCTTCCAGATCCAGGTTGTAAACAAAAGCGCTGACTTTGTGATTTTCAGTTACAGGATAAATCGCGTGTAGCAGTTGGATATCGCCGCCCATATCGGAACCAGCACTGTCTTCACCGAAAATACGGTTAACGTTGTACACGTAGCTGTAATCCAACTGGAAGCTATCGGCACTGCCGTACTGATAACGAACACCATCGTAGGTCTGCTCGTTTTGTCTCCAGCCAACACCGCCGACAAATCGCTGCCCATCCAGGTTAATGCGCTGGCGACCGGCGGTAATTATGGAATTTCCACCGCTGTAGCGAATGTAGGCCTGGTTAATTTCAGTTCCTTCCGGATCAGCCACTACCGGGTATTCGCCTTCACCATTAACAGTGGAGTTGTAGCTGTCATTGCCAACTGCCGTAACATCATCCATTTCCAGGAAGCTGGTAAAGCCACGGTAGCTGCCACTGCGCCAGTTGAGGCGGGTTCTTAAAGTGGATGCAACTGCTTCATCATCAATATCATCCTGATCAACAGTCTCTACGCGGTAACGCAGATTCAATCCGACTTCACCGGATTTCAACGCATCCACCAGAGTGGCATTTTCACTTTCCTGCGCAGCGGCCTGCAATGCAACAGTGCTGCATGCCCCCAACAGTAAGGCACCGAGAATTTTTGGGAATTTGGAAACGGTCATGACGCTTTTCCTTTGCAACAACGGAGTGAACAGTGACAAATTACAATTTTTCAGACTCGACTGAAACCATAGATTTTTTCCTGCCTAATTAATCTTTACTCCCTAGCCTTTACTCAGGCGTAATCCCTTATTGGTAGTGGGCACTACCTATCCGGCAAAGCCTCGGTTTCGCTGGCTTCCTCAAGCAGGAAATTATTTTGCTGTGCGTACTGTAAACGCTGCATATAATTTTCTCTTTTAATCGCCAAATACATAACCAACATACAAATAGCGAGCACACCGTAGAGCAGCATAAAGGCCGCACTGTGGATACCTACTAAGTCCTGAGCGATACCAAAAAGTACAGGCAGGGTAAAACCACCGAGGGCACCAATAGTGGCTACGGTACCGCCAACACTCCCCATATGCGCGGGGAAATTATCGTGCAACGCTTTGTAAACAGACGCGCGGCCAAATCCCTGGGCGATACCGATAACCAGTAGCAGTAAAGTGAACAGCTCAATACCTACTTCAATATTTAAATGCACATCCCGTTCCACCCCGTGAATTGTCATGCTGGTGGGCGGATAACTGAGGAAGAAAAGACAGACCAGGCAGGTCCAGAAAACACTCCAATTTACGGTGCGCGCACCGTAGCGATCGGCAAACCAACCCCCCAAAGCGCGCAGTGAACTGGAAAGGGCCACAAACAGCAGGGTGAGTGCCATTGCTACCGGTGTACTGACTTGGTATACCGACAGATAGTAATTCGGCAACCACAATAAAAGCGCGAGAAAACTGCCAAAAACAAAGTAATAGTAGAGCCCATAACGCCAAACCCGGATTTGCGTTAGCGGCTTTAAATGACTGCGCAGATCCGGTTTTCCCCGGCTGCGCATATAGCGGGTTTCCTCTGGTGCAAAAAATTCGAATAAAACCATCATCAGGATAATCCCGGCTCCATAAGCCGGCCCTATCCACTCGCGGCCAAACCAATTTTGAATGGCTGGAGCCAATGCCAAGGTAATTGCAGCTCCTGCATTTCCTGCACCAAAAATGCCCATCGCAGTACCCTGCCGCCCTCTTTCGAACCACGGGCTGATATAGCGAATCCCCAAAACAAAAGACACCCCGGAAATACCCAGCCACAACCCCGCCAGCAAATGGGCCCCGTAGCTATCGATAAAGGGCAACAAAAAGAGCACCGGCAACAACAACAGCATCTGCAATAAAATCAGCTTTTTCGCAGAAAAATATTCCACCAGTAATCCCACCGGAAAACGCAACAGCGCCCCACTCAAAATCGGCGCAGCCAGTAGAACCCCGTATTCAGTTGCAGACAGATCCAGTTGCCCGCGAATCTCTACCCCCAATACCGCGTAGAGCGTCCAAACAGAAAAGTTAGCGGCGAACATGGCCGAGGCAAATATCAGCGCACGCCCGGCGAGTTGCTGTGTATATTGCACGGCAGGCATCTCCAAAATATTGGCTGTCGAAAATTAATTGCCGCCCCGGTTATTCACCGCATTGGCCCCCCGCCCCAGAAAAGTGATTACAGAACTACAGCGGGGCGAGAAATCCATAGAGGCAAGCTACTGGCAAGATGCACAAAAAATCGGCTAGCGACAATTACTCCTAAAAACCCTTTTTAATCATTATCAATTTCCACCAACTACCTCCACTGGGGTAGAAACGCACTAAAAGCCGCCCCTATCCACTCCGAGCTACTAACCCCAAGGGGTTACTCCCTTCCAACTACAAATCCATTTCCCTTCCACTTACCCCTTTTGCGCGCTTTCCCTCTGGCGCTGCTCAAATACTATCGGTCATGACCCTATCCACCTCTAAAAATTTCTGAGAAGCCGGAGAAAATAGTCATGAGTCAATCCAGCGGCCTCAATTTATTTAATTGGGGCGATCCCAAAATAAAGACGCTGCACGTTA
Organism: Microbulbifer maximicatervae (SeqCode); assembly: GCF_052468155.1. Taxonomy (NCBI): domain Bacteria; kingdom Pseudomonadati; phylum Pseudomonadota; class Gammaproteobacteria; order Cellvibrionales; family Microbulbiferaceae; genus Microbulbifer; species Microbulbifer maximicatervae (SeqCode). The sequence goes on along the minus strand of NZ_CP174335.1, from coordinate 1,408,546 downwards.
CTTGGTTTGCGTTTTTCCTGACTTTCGTGGTGTGGTTCTCCCACGCTCCGCTGATGGTCTTTATCAAGGAAGCGTTCGACCTCACCAGCCAGCAAGTAAAAGCCCTGTTAATCCTCAACGTGGCACTCACCATCCCCGCCCGTATCATTATCGGTATGCTGGTGGATAAATTGGGGCCGCGCCTGGTGTACAGCGGGCTGCTGATGACCTCATCTTTAATCTGTTTGGGCTTCGCCACCGCAGACAGTTATGAATCCCTGGCCCTGTTCCGCTTCCTGCTGGGATTTGTGGGTGCCGGCTTTGTAATTGGTATCCGCATGGTGGGTGAATGGTTCCCAGCCAAACAAGTCGGCCTGGCAGAAGGTGTTTACGGCGGCTGGGGGAATTTCGGTTCTGCTGCCGGTGCCATGACCCTACCCACCATCGCCCTGCTGTTCGGCGGTGAAGACGGCTGGCGCTATGCCCTGGGCCTCACCGGCATCATCGCCGGCCTGTACGGCATCATCTACTACCGCGTTGCCCGCAACACTCCTAAAGGTTCCACTTACTTCAAACCGAAAAAGAGCGGCGGCCTGGAAGTGACCAGCAAGCGGGATTTCTACTTCTACCTGCTGATGAATGTGCCCATGTACCTGGCACTGGCAGCGCTGGCTTATAAACTGTCTCCCAGCGGCGTAGCCCTGCTGAGCCAGAATGCCACCTACGCAATGTGGGGCCTACTGGTAGCACTGTTCGCCTTCCAGACCCGCATGATTTGGAATGTAAACAAAGACCACCTGCGCGAAGGTGTGCCCGAGCTGGAGAAATACAACTTCAAGCAGGTAGCCATCCTCGACCTGGCCTACTTCGTCACCTTCGGCTCAGAGCTGGCCGTGGTTTCTATGCTGCCCCTGTTCTTCCTGGAAACCTTTGAAGGATTGAGCCCGGTGAAGGCCGGCCTGCTCGCCTCTGGCTTCGCCTTTATGAACCTGGTGGCCCGCCCAACCGGTGGATACTTCTCTGACAAACTGGGACGCCGCCGCAGCCTGATGTTTCTGATCGGCGGCCTGGCAGTGGGTTACTTTGTACTGAGCCAGATCAACGGCGGCTGGTGGATTCCCGCTGCGGTAGTTGCCACCATGTGCTGCTCTTTCTTCGTGCAGGCCGGTGAGGGTGCCGTATTCGCCGTCGTACCCCTGGTGAAGCGTCGCATGACCGGGCAGATCGCCGGTATGGCCGGAGCCTACGGCAACGTGGGTGCGGTTACTTTCCTTACCGCCCTGTCTTATGTCAGCTACAGCCAGTTCTTCCTGATTATCTGCGGCGCAGCAGCGGTGATCTTCTTCGCCTGCCTGTTCCTGGAGGAGCCCAAAGGCAATATCGCCGAAGTGCTACCGGATGGCACAGTGCAGCTGATCAGCGTGGAGTGATTGGAAAGCAGTTATCCAGCAACAAACGCAAAGGAGGGCCAATGGCCCTTCTTTATTTTTCGCCGTTGGTCTGAGGGGACAAAACGAGATAGGAGAACGCTGTGAGCGAAACCAATTCCGGGGTGCAAACAGAAACCGAGGCAAACCCCGAAGCCCAGACACCGCGATTGAGCCACGGCCTCTGCACCAGTGCCGGCATCAAACCGCAGAACGAAGACGCGGCAATCTACCACTGGCCAGACAACCCGCACTTACAGGAATATCTGGGTGCAGTTGCCGCGCTAGCAGACGGAGTCAGCTCTGCCGAAGCCGGCGCCCTGGCCAGCCACACCGCCACCGAGCAGTTTGTGCGGGACTACTACAAGGTGCCGGATACCTGGTCTGTGGCCCACGCCGGACAGAAAATCCTCGCCTCCATTAACAGCAAGCTATACCGCAAGAGCCACGACTTTCCCCAACAGGAAAAGGGCTTCCTCTGCACCTTCTCTGCCCTGATTTTTAAATCCCGCACCGCCCACTACTTTCATATCGGCGACAGCCGTATCTATCACCTGCGCGGTGACAACCTTAAATGCCTCACCCGGGACCACAACATCACCCTGGCCCACCGCCAGCAGATGCTGTCCCGCGCGTTGGGAATGGATACCGGCCTGCAAGTGGATTACGGCCAGCTCAGCCTGGCTAAGGACGATGTACTGCTGATTACCAGCGACGGTGTGCACGACTTTATCAAACAGGATTTGCTGCGGGAGCTGCTGGCAGATACCCAACTAAGCGAACAGGAAACAGCGGAAACCCTGGTGCGCCTCGCCGAGGAAAACGGCAGTGACGATAACCTCTCCGCATTAGTGGTAAAGGTAAAGGCTCTGCCACAAACCACCCTGGACGACTACAGCCGCCAGCTTACCCGCCTACCCTTCCCGCCGGAGTTGGAACCAGGCATGGTACTGGATGGTTACCAGGTAGAGCGGGAGCTGTTCTCCTCCCAGCGCAGCCAGCTGTACCTGGTGCGCGACAGTGCCACCGGGGAAATCCTGGTAATGAAAACCCCCTCGGTAAATTACGAGGACGATATCCACTATATTGACCGCTTTATTCAGGAAGAGTGGATAGGACTGCGTATTCGCAGCCCCCAGGTAGTGCGTCTGCACCGCCAGACCCGTCCGCGCACCGCGCTCTATTACCTGATGGAGTATGTGCAGGGCAGCACCCTGGAGCAGTGGACCACCCACAACCGCTTTCCCAAACCGGCGGAAGCGTTTCGTATCCTTAAGGAGATTGCCACTGGACTACAGGCCTTCCACGATCAAGAAACCATTCACCAGGATTTACGTCCAGCCAATATCATGATCGACGGCGACGGGCGGGTAAAAATTATCGACTTCGGCTCAGTTTATGTAGCCGGCAGCGCCGAGATTTTCCGCCCCCTGGAACACCCGGAAGCGCTGGGCACCGCCAGCTATTCCGACCCCCACTATATCCTCGGCCACAACAGCGGTATTCGCGGCGATATCTATGCTCTCGCCACCATCGCCTACGAAATGTTTACCGGCGAACTGCCCTACGGCGAGGAAATCGAAAACTGCCGCTCCCACGCCGACTTCGAACGCCTGCGCTACCGCACCGCCAGCCAGTTTAATCCGGTAGTCCCCATCTGGTTCGACCGAGCCCTGGAACGCGGATGCAGTATCGATCTGGAACAGCGCTACTCCACCCTAACGGAATTTATGCGCGATCTGGCCAATCCGAACCCGGATTACCTAAGGGAAGATCCTACTGAGAAAGGGGATGCTTCTTTGTTTTGGAAGATTCTTTGTGGGATTTGGGTGGCTACTTTATTGGCGGTGGCGGCGTTGTTTTCGTCTAGTGCTTGAGACTAGGGTTTTCGACACGATAATGTCTTTTTGGAAATACAATAGCCCTGAATTATTACAAAGCGCTATGATTTTCTCGTTAATTTTGGGCAGTCATCATTCAGGGCATGTTCTTTATTTAAATTTAATTTCGACATATCATTATATAGTTTCTTATATTGTTAACACTAAGCAAAGCTTCATATATCCCCGATAACACGTGGGCTAATTTATTGATGTTTAATGACTAAAGCCTTCAACCAAAAGAAATAAAATATTGAGATATATTGCAGCCGCTAGATGCTGAAACAACTGAGGTATTTGATTACTATCTGGAAAAGTATGGCTGATATAGTAGTTGAGCGATGTACTTGGATGGGGATCACCACCCTAAGTTAACTCATATCGAATGTTATGTTAATGTTAGAAAACACTCCGTATGGGACGATGTCGGATTAGCTTACCAGTGTGAGTAACAAGTTGTTGATGTATTGCGTTCCGCCCCTGCGAGGGACACCTTTCCTAACTGGGTAGACATCTATCTTCTGAAAAGGGTTGATAAAATGTTATTGATAAAAATTGAAAAAACGGAATTTATAATAAAAGGATAGATAACACTTATGGCAGGTGATGGCAAAAAACTTAGTAACCCATTTTCAACTGGCAGTGGAGGGGCAAGATTTGAGGCTAATATCCAAGCCACGTTTGTAACGTTAATGCTCAGTGGAGGCTATGCTCCTTGTTTGCCCTCATGGCCAATTGTTGAAATTAAGCTACAGGGTGCGGTTACAGGGTATGGTACCGATGATTTGATAGTGCTAGTAGAGAATCCGGTAAATAATGAACGTCGCCGATTACTTGGCCAAGTCAAAAACTCTATTGCTATAACTGCCAGAAGCAAGATTTTTGCAGAAGTTATTCAAGCTGCCTGGAATGACTTCAACAATTCAGATACTTTTACCAAGGAAAAAGATATCATCGCATTGATCACTGGGCCTATCAATGCTACTGATATTGATGGAGTAAATGGCCTATTAGAACAAGCTCGCCATACTCGTGATTCTAACGAATTCCTTACCCAGGTTTCTCGTGCTAATTTTTGCTCTGATACAGTTCGAGCTAAGCTTAATGCTTTTAAAACACAGCTAAAGGCTGCCAATGGTAATCATGATGTTAACAATACCGACTTACATGAATTTCTGAAACACTTCCACCTTCTTGGCTATGACTTAGCCAAAAAAGGAAGTGTCGTATCGTCACTGTTGCAGTCTCATATCTCCCAGTTTAATAAAGATATCCCAGACAAAATCTGGTACCAAATCCTCAGTGAAGTGCAAGACTTCAATCAATATGCAGGAACAATCACAATCGAGACACTGCCTGAGGATTTGGTCGGGCATTTTAAAGAACCTGAGATTACATATATCCCAGAGAGTTTAGCCAAGGAACTAACTGTTGCTGAAGCTGAAGTAACAGATAAACCAATTTTTACTGACTGGAACCAACATCCATCAGCTTCAAAGCTCGCCCTTGCAATGCTATTTGGCAGTTGGAATGAGTCCAGTGAGGCAGATCGTGAAGTGATAAGTCAGACGGTTGGTGAAAATTATAGTGACTGGATAACTAGCTTGAGGGAAATACTGCAAGTTCAAGATACTCTTTTAACCTACAAAAATGGTATTTGGAAATTCAAAGAGCGTTTGCAAGCATGGAAAGACTTAGGCAGCAGAATTTTTGATGACCACTTGAATAGTTTGAAAGATGTTGTACTAGAAGTCCTGCGCATCAACGACCCATCATTTGATTTACCGGGCGATGAGCGATACGCGGCAGCTATTTATGGCAAGGTTCTCCCACACTCAGGAAATTTACGTGAAGGGCTGGCAGAAACACTGGCATTAGTTGGTAGTCATCATACCTCATTAACAAATTGCAGCATGGGTAAAGCTGACAGTATTGCGGTACAAACAATCCGTGAACTTTTTGAGAATAGTGATTGGCTACGTTGGGGGAGCCTCAACAACTTACTCCCTACTCTTTCTGAAGCTCATCCGGGCGAGTTTCTTTCCGCTGTAGAAAATGCCATAGTTGCTTCTCCCTCCCCATTTATCAAGTTATTTGAGCAAGAAGATACAGGTGTTTTCGGTAGAAACTATATGACCGGTCTGTTATGGGCACTTGAGGGCATTGCTTGGGATGAAGTCCACTTGAGTCGGTCGGTTGTTGTGTTGGCTGAAATAGCAGCATATGACCCAGGAGGCAACTGGGCAAACAGGCCTGGAAACTCTTTATCAGATATTTTTCTACCATGGATGCCGCATACATTGGCTTCGGTTGAGAAGCGACAGGCCGCTTTAAAAACGATATGTGCTGAACAGCCAGCTGTCGCCTGGAAACTACTTGAAAGCTTACTGCCTAACCAACACTCCACAACTTCGGGAACCCATAAGCCTGTTTGGAGAAATATAATTCCTGAAGATTGGGACAAAGGGGCTACGAATAGTGAGTATTGGGAACAATCCAAATTTTGTGGCGAGCTTATAGTACAACAGGCAGACTTCGATATTGGAAAACTTGCAACACTGGTCGGACACTATGATCACTTGCCATCCCCTGCATCAGAGTCCCTTCAAGAAAAGCTCTTGTCAGACAGTTGCTTAAGTTTGCCGGAGCATAATCGGCTGCCAATATGGAACCAATTATGCCAACTAATTGCACGTCATCGTCGTTATCCTGAAGCTAAATGGTCTCTCACGAACGAAGTTCTTGTTTCACTGGAAGTGATTGCCGATAAACTGGCCCCCAACACTCCGAGCATCTTACATAGAAGGTTGTTCTCTGACTCAGAGTCCGATTTTTATGAAGGTGGTGGGAACTGGCGGGAGGAGCAGGAAAAATTATTCCAAGTTCGTAAATCTGCTATAGAGGATATTTTAAAAGAAGGCGGCATCAGTAAGGTGCTTGAGTTTTCGTCAACGATAAAAAATCCTCACCTAGTAGGAGAAGTACTCGCAGATTTTTCCACATCTGAGTTTGACGTAGAGCTATTACCTGACTTACTTGATATGACAGAACAAAAAATGTGGCCTCTAGTCGCCTCATATGCATGGCGCCGTAGACATATAGGAAATTGGGAGTGGTTTGATAATATAGATAAGTCCGAGTGGAATTCAAAACAGATTTCCAATTTGCTTTGCGCTTTGCCATTTGATAAGAACGCATGGGATAGAGCTAATCAATTACTTGGTGAAAACGAACATGAGTACTGGAGAAATACAAGTGCTAACACCTACCAGACCGAAGATGATACTGAGCACGCATTATTAAAACTTCTGGAGTATGATCGACCACATGCTGTCATTGATGGCCTATCAAGAAATATATTTCATAAAAAAGAAATAAATCCTGAACTAGCGTGTGAAGCACTGTTGGCGCTTGTACAATCAGAAGATCAGGCAGGAAGAATTGACAATTACAATATCACGGAAATTATTAAATCTCTTCAAGCGAATAGTAACACAAACAAAGATAAACTCTTTCAGGTTGAATGGGCATATCTTTCTTTGCTGGATCAGTATGCTGAGGGTTCACCAATAACATTGGAAAATAAATTAGCATCCAATCCTGTTTTTTTCTGTGAAATGATAAAGCTAATATATCGTGCAAGAGGAGTTGAAACTACTCCCGAAAAGCCAACTGAACATAGTCGCAAGATTGCCTCTAATGCATATCGTTTACTCTCTACATGGAGTACTGTTCCTGGTACTCAATCCGATGGGACGTTCGATCCAGATAATTTTTTAAACTGGATTATAGAAATGGAAGAATTAGTTAAGGAATCAGGGCATTATGATGTCGCATTGATACAGCTGGGCGATGTGCTTGTTCACTCCCCTGAGGAGCCAAATGGTCTATGGATACACCCCGTAATTGCAGATGTAATGAATAATAGAGAGCGATCCAAATTACGAGATGGATATCACACAGGTATTTTTAATTCCCGTGAAGTTCATACTCTTGATCCAGAAGCGAAACCTGAGAGGGCGCTAGCCGAAAAGTATCGACAGCGAGCAGATCAAGTTGAGAGTGCTGGGTATCATAGGTTAGCTACAACCATAAGGGATGTAGCTGACAGTTATGAATTAGAGGCTGAGCGAATTATTTCAACCAGCGACAATCCATATTAAACTCCTGTATAACGGATGTCTTTTACAGACCGGTTTCAGCTAAAAGTCAGTCTTTAATGTGAGAATTAGCTCTCAGGCTATTCATAAATAGGAAACCCATACCAGAATAAGGAAGGTATATGTATTATTCAGATACAAATCAAGTTCTTAGTAATATTGCCTCATATTTGAGTGAACGATATGGGGAAGACTTTAAGATGGATAGGGATGGCAAGCATGATCGCTATGCTACATATCAGTCAAAAAATTATTTCTTTAAAGTAATGACTGCCTTTATACAAGCAAGAGTGAACGAAGACTTTAACCAGCCAATAAATGAGCGTTTAGATAGCGTGCTAAGCGGTATCAAGATTCAGCCTAGAGAGGAATATTTATTGACTTCACGGCTTGTTGAAAGATCTTCTCCACATGAAATTCCTGTTGAATATTGTATTTCTCTACAATCAGCAGGCTAGTTACCTAATAAATAAAGGCAGTATCACTCTATGGGCTTGACGCGCTAATGCGCGTCACTGCTTTGGGTATTTCATTGTCGTGAACAGGCTATCAATGATTTATATCTCCCAGCGACCGTTCCTTTTGAACACGTATATATATTTCCTCACGGTGAACGGGTAGGGATTTTGGAGCTCGTATTCCTATCTTCACCTGATTGCCTTTGACTTCTAATACTGTGATTGAAACATTGGCTCCAATCCTTAAGTTTTCACCTGTCCGGCGTTTTAAAATCAACATAGTTATTTCCTACTGACAGTCAAACCATGGGTAAATCTTCTCTGATGGAAGGCTGAGAAAGTAACGTTGTGAGGAAATACGGGGTGGTGCGCGAGAACGGTAGGCATAGAAGAAGAAAAGGCAGGCACAACGCCTCCAGAGCTTGGGGAGTCGCTCCAAGCCGCTGAATGTTCTCCACTTTATTGAAGACGAGCGGGTTTCTAGCGTATGATCCATATAGCCATTTTGATAGGTGGTTTATCAATTTGGTCAGCTGGCCCTGGGTGTTGCTGCACCTTGGGTCAGCGCCTTTTGCGGTCTCTTACGTCACGCTACCGTTCTCCTGTGAGAGGATGGTTCTTTAGAAAACTCTTAGATGTCTTGATTCTCTCGAATCCCTTTGGCCTTTGGCCATCGGCCTTCAAAAGGCCACCCAATTCCGGCCAAAATACCAATAAATATCAATCGATTTTACGCAGCTTTGACACTAAAACAAACTGAATAAAATCCAATAAGATCATTTTTGTGCCTATATTTTTAATGGCGATGCCCTTTCCATTAAGTGCTTCAGGCCTGAATATCCGGTACGTAAGTCCCTTTCTACTCATAAGTAATTTTTCCAACCCGGACGATCCTATCGATAGATAGTTTTTTTCTGGATAGAAAATCTTCCAATTTTTGGAATCAGTTGACCAAATGATATGATGCGATTTCTTTTGAGTATTCTGATTTACCTTCGGTAGGGTGTAAAAGTGTATAAGTACTTCGGGTTATTAGCGTTAATATTTGTATCTGCCTGCGCTACAAATATACCGGTAGAAAAATTAAGTGGTTTAGAAGCAAGAACACACCTTGATCATGAATACTGGAGCGTCTCACTGCCGGGCAAATGGAGCTATGAGGATAGTGAGGGTATGATCATCGCCACATCTCCAGAAGGTCAATATGCGCTCTATATCACGGTTTATACCGCCTCAGCATCTGCACCCGGTATAGCCTGGGGCAACGAGGAGATTAAGCATCTTAAGTCTGGAAAATATTCAAGGCCGGGGTATCTTTTTGACTTTCAAAAAGAGCAAAGTTATGAAAAAAATGGCAATGCTTATTACGAGCTTGATGGCATAGATGTAAAGAATGAAATGAGGCTTTATAGCAAAGGAATACATCTGGGTAGTATATTCTATACAGTATCATTTCATGATTACTATTATACCGACTCTCTAGAATCAGACAGTATATTGGAATTGATTCTGAACTTGTTTGAGACAAAAGATGATGAAATTAAGTGGGAAGCTATAGAAAGCCTAATCCAAGATAGTACAGCAAGTATAAGTTTTCAGCACAGCAACATTAACTGGCCTCAAATTTCCACCTGGTTGAAAGTAACTTTTGATGATCCCGACCAAAATGGGTTTTATGGCCAAATAAACGAGCTATGGATTAACTGTGAAAAAGATACTGGAACGGTAGTTACTACACGCTACTACGATAATCCAGTGTTTGGCATAAGCGACTGGAAAAAGTTAAGGCACCCCAACACACCTGTTGAGCCTGAATTAGTATACGAAATATGCAATTCATACAAAAAGGTTTAAACCAAACGCATACAAGACTTATAAATGGGGCGCTTCACTACCCAATCTCCCTTTCTGTAACAAGCTTCAACTGAATTGGTTGTAGGGTAAGCATGATCCTCTCGAATTGACCATAGAAGTAATTAAATGAAGAAAATCATCCCGATATCTGAACAGCAAGCAAAAGCAAGGTTAGCAGAACTTCAGGAAGCAAAGATATCTCATGCCTGGATAGGACATGGAAGTGCGATCTTTTTAGAATTGGGAGAGCTCACACCACCGAAACGAGGGAATAACCCTTCCGGTGAACAAACAATAATGATCGAATGGTCATGGAGACTAGAAGACAAGCAATCAATAGTACTGGGGAGTTGGAGTGATCAGACTAAAATTAACCAGCTTCCAGCATTATTAGTCGGAAGAAAGATAGAAACGATTAAACTCTTTGGCCGAATACCAGAGTTAGAAATATCCTTGAGCAAAGACCTTTGGTTACTGACATTTATGACAGATAAGAAGTATCCTGAGTGGTCAATTAGGTTTATAAATGGGCAATGGCTGGATTATGATAATGTGTAGTAGTTCAGACTTGATCTGACAGTTACCGGTTTTTCAGAAGGTACTCTGTCAGGTCAAATTCAGTTTACGAGTTTCTCCTTCCAGATACTTTTACCCTCTTCAAGGGTTACCATCGGTGTGCGACCACAACACTTTTTACCCTGATGAGTTCGATCATTATTGTAATATACGAGCCATTCGTCCAGATCCTTTTGTAGCTCTTCTATTGATCCATAGATCTTTCGTCGTAACGATGGCTGGTAGAACTCTTGTAATATAGTTTTATGGAAGCGCTCACAGATACCATTTGTTTGTGGGTGCCTGGCTTTTGTCTTGGTATGTTCTATCTCGTTGATGTTCAAGTACAACTGATAATCATGCTGCTCCAGCTTGCCGCAATATTCAGTACCGCGGTCAGTCAAAATACGCAACACCGGCAGATCATGCATGGCGTAAAACGGTAATACACGATCATTCAGAAGATCTGCTGCTGTGATTGGCGTCTTAGTGGTGTACAACTTGCAATGGGCTACCTTTGCATAGGTGTCGACATAGGTTTGTTGGTAAACACGCCCAACCCCCTTAAATGTTCCTACATAGAAGGTGTCCTGAGAACCTAGATAGCCGGGGTGTTGAGTATCAATTTCCCCGCAGGCTTCATCATCATGTCGCTTTCTTTCCAAGGCCTGAACCTGCGACTCCGTGAGGATTAGCCCCTCCTTAGCCACCTTGGCTTCAAGTGCTTTTAATCGTAACTTGAAGTTAGCCAGGTCGTTCCGTAACCAGATACTCCGAACACCACTAGGGGACACGAATACGCCACGTTTACGTAGCTCATTGGAGACTCGAACCTGTCCATGGGCAGGCTCTTGGAGGGCATAAGTCAACACGGCCTCTTCAATTGCTGTGTCAACACGGTTCTTGTGGTTAGGCACCCGTCGACTCTTTTCAAGAAGGGCGTCCACACCGCCACTTGAAGCAGCTTCCTTGTACCGATAGAAAGTGTCTCTCGATACACCAAGCATCTTGCAAGCTTTTGAGATGTTGCCAAGCTCTTCTGCAAGATTGAGCAATCCGGTCTTGTGTTTGATGATACGATCATTAGTATGGATCATGGGGTTTATCCTTGGTTTTGTTTTTAGGTTTAGGCACCTTCATCAAAACCGGTAAACCCCTCTTTTTCAAGAGGATGTGTCAGATTTGGTCTGAACTAATACAGATAATGGTTCGTTTAACATTGAAATCACAAAAATTTAATAAAAGTATGAAGCCAAATTTTAGCTCCAAAAACTAGTATTTACTAACACTTATTTAGCACTCTTCTATTTTAATAGAAACACCTTCGGGATAAAGCGTTAATTATAAGACTTCCCAAATTTAGGAGACTCCCTGTAAGCAAAGATATTGTGGGGCTTCTTATTAGCCCCACTAGGTTATATTGCTATAAAAGAGCAACGTCGTTTTAACCTAAGTTAGAATGCTGCTACGAGATTCTCCGAGAAGTTCAACCCTTTCAGCTCAGCCTCTTCTACAAGAGACTTGAAGCGGTCTCCACAATAGAGATTCGCACAGCGGTCAAATCGAGTCTTGAAAATTAAATTTGAAGCAACATCTTCATCGGTGAAGCCGATGTTTTTAATTCCCATCCAAAGATCATCTTGAATATCAGCCTCACTTACGGACTTGTCGGCGGAAACCGCATTCAAGCAGTTAAAGATTACATAGGGCTCACCATCCAGGGTAATAGGCAGGAACTCCCCGTACGGCGCAAGCTCTTTAGAAAGCACCGAGTGGGCTTTGGATGAGAGCACCAAGTGTGCTCCATTCCAAGTAGTGATATCAGGTTTCACGCTCTGATCTAAACCTTCTACCTGGATAAAAGCCCCTCCATGATCCTCCCAAATATCCTTAATAGACTTATTGTCCCAAGGATAATTCTTAAAGGCTTTCATACCGCCCATACGTTTACCCACGGTGAACATTAGCTTCTTGAGGTCAATACTGAGATTCAAAAAGTCTTCGTGGTTAAAACTGATCCTATAAGTCATTGCCCATTCCAATTCTTATCAGAAGGCGCTGTCACCTTCTCCGGTTGAGTACCATTCTTCAGGTGTGTACGAATAATGGTCAACTTAGCGCGTATTTCAGATTCACTATTAAGGTTATTGATTTGGCCGTAAACCCAACGTTCATAATTGTGCGTGTGGATCTTACTATGAGGAGTTGCTTTAGGCATTGCCCAATGACCGTTCTGCTCGCTTGAGCGCGGCATCCACACACCGTTATCAGGATCATTTATCCTAACATCGTGCATGAAAAGTGTCAGTCGGACATCGGCGGTAGCAGGTAGCTTGCCTTTCCCTTCAACAATATGGTGAGCTGTGTACTCTTTACTAGGCTTGGCCCTACCAACTAGACGTAGGTTTGTTTCAAGAACTTCAGTAGGGTGGTGCCTCTCCTGCTCATAGGCTTCTATACGCTCTTCATCGTCCTCTATACCCCGAAACTCATCTCGGTACTGCTGAAGCTGGCTCTGAACCGAAACCATTGACATGATGGTTCGGCGTTCATGCTTTAATTGTTCCATTTCCACCTTGAGACCTGCCAAGCGCTCCTTCCGCTGCTCTTCGGTTTCACCCGCCACTTTCAGCTTACGATAGTGATAGTTCTTACAACGATTCTCATATTGTTGAATGCAAAGGTCTAGTGGGGAGAGCTTCCCAAACATGGGGCGTCACACGTCTACCGTGGTCGTATTCCATCAGTCTTCTCGGTAAGGTGGTTTTAACTATGGCTAAATTGTCGATGGACATGACAAGTGAGTCCAGGGACTTAATAGCTTAGTAAGCTCGATATGAGACCCAATTATCAAAAATATCATTATTAGAATAGTGTGAAACTAGAAGTATCAGATATGTATAGAATTCGGGGAAAAATCAGGCTGATTCTTGCACGCTTGTACCGCATAGATAATACACTTTCAAAATGGAGTCGTTAGTTATGAGTTATTTAGTTGATAGTGATTTTGAAAAGTATTATTCACTTGCGCTAGATGTCTCAGATCTTGCAGAGAAAATGCCATCCTATAGTCAGCGATTTCGTGCAAAACCGAGGCTAGATAAATGGATAGCTCCCAAAGCGCACTTCTACGCTAGTGATAATTTCACAGGTAAAGAAGAATCTATACCAGACATAACTATTTGGGCTTTATGAAATATGGCTCTAAGCCCTAGAGCATTTCCGGCTCTAAAAAATATTCTCAAATCATCTGGTGAGTTCTTACCACATCGCACTATTCAGGCAACTTTTAAACTCTTGATATTTTCCAGTAAGTAATATGATATGCTTAGTTTGAGTAGTCTGTGAAATTCAAATGAAAAAGCGCAAGAAATTACTTTGGCTCAGCCTTCTTACTGTCTCTTTAATTGGAGTCGGATTCATACTTGGAATGTTTGGTAGTGCCCTAAAGCCTCCAGCAAATGCTGGTGAACTATCTCCTAGTATTGATATAGCTGATCTAGAGCCAGGGGAAATACTTACTCGGGATGTTCATTACGAGAAGGCGCGAGACATAAGATATATAATTTATAAGAATTATGAGTCGGAATTTATAGTTTTCAGCGTTCCCCTCAGAGATGGCATGGTAGATATGCCAGACTTAAAGTGGTGGAGGTGGGGCCCAGAATGTAGAAACTTTGGTCCGACCATGAAAAACGGTAAGGTAGTCCCAAATAGCCAGTTCAAATGTCATGACCACGAATTAAATACGTGGCTAGCTAAAGAAAATGTCTGGGATCTTAATGGGAATAACCTCGGTAAATATACAGAAGACATGGAAAGAGTAAAATTTTCAATAAAAGGCTTTGACCTTTTATTACATATGTATTACTAGAAAATTAACCAAAATCTCCTCCTTCTGTTATTGAGCTTTATAATGTCTGACATGCTTCATTATGAAAGAACTAAAAGTATAAACTAATATGGGATTAACAAATTATTTAGTATGTAGACTTAGTATCGCGATGCTATGTGGGTTCATCTCATATTTATTGGTAGCGACTTTTCCAACCCTTATTGCTCCAGAACTGGCGGATTTTTATAGAACACTAGGGATGTATTTCCTTTATACAGCCGTTGTTCAATTAGCAGGGTTGTTATTTTTGATATTTGGGAGCAAGCGATTACTGAATATCACAAATTTGGTTTTATCCTTGATGTGTTTTATACCTATAATAATTTACTTTATAAAAATTGCTCCAAATGTCCTGAGTTAACAATATTGGTACGATCGAGCCTTTTCCGCTGAACTACTATCGCTTTGTGGCTATAGAACTTACTGTAAGTTCTGAGTATTCCATTGAACAGGTAAAAGTACTATTATCCAAATAGATCCTGTTAATGGTTGTAAGTAATGAAAGCAAAATTACAAGAATTAATTAATGATAAACCCATAGAACAAAGCCCTCATTATCTTTTGAGTCAAGAATTGGAGTTCGATTTTTTTAAGTCCATTTCTACATTTGCTATGGCATTTATAGGCGGTATTGTTACTCTCAAAACTGCTCTTGGTATTGATACACCCATTAGTGAAGGATTCACTTTCTCTTTGGTTGTCGCCATGATATCAGCTTTATGTGCCTTTCACGCACAACATGAATTAATTAGCGACCTACGTAATGGTCGAACCCCCAGTAAAATAAAGCAGCTATTCAGGTTTTTCCCCGGACCTATCCTCCTTGGAGTGGCTATCGGATCGGCCTTTACCTATTTCGAAAGCTCATTGCACTAACAGTATTAACTTTATAATTTGTTTAAGCACTCTGGTCTCTAAACGAGTAATCAGAATAGGGGGTAAGGAGAATCTGCTGTATTCTCATCCCCTGAATTTGTGGTACCACAATATTGGAACGAAACAATCAATTGCACAACAGCCGTGAACTGATGAATTTATGTGTAAGTAGGAATATCCCCCAATGAAATGGAGCAAGCTGAAATCTCTAGTTGAAGAAAAGTTTTCTCCATCCCTGGATGGCTGTATCTCTATCAATAGTACCAGTTATGGAAACTGTTCATGTGGACATGCCTGGCTTACTCTTGATAAAGAAGTCATAGCAAACTTCTGTACAAGGGCCTTTTGGAATAGAGCGAGTGGTGATTACTATAGAAAAGATAATCGCTGGGTTACTGATTCCGAAGTGCCTGTGCATGTAAGTGAAAAGCAGAAAATATCCTATGGTGAGATGGAATATGGAGAGTTATCTCGGCAAGATGCCTATCAAGCCTGCTGGGAATTCGTTCATACCCTCAAAGTGGATGAAGCTCTAAACTCCGACAATCCATTGATTCAATCCCTAGCCACACTGGATAGGCGTTTAGGTAAGCGTAGACTCAAAGAGATTGATACAGCAACTTTACATCCATTAGCAAAGAAATTATTGAGCATAAGATTGGAGTCTGAAGGTATTAAAGCCCCAGCAATCACGGAACAAACCTCTTCAACGCAACATCCATAGGTTATTTAATTATCTAAGTATCCAGCAAGCCATCAAGATAATATTACAAGGTTTAGATAGCAGGGCCATTTACTCCAACACTTAACACCAGGCATACCCGGTACGATAGTCCACTTTTCAGAAATGTAGCTCCAAATATAGATAACGCGCTCTGATTTAACATAAAACTTTGGGCGAAGATTATCTATCACACCCCATTTTTTTATTTCTTATTCTCGGTGTAATGCTATGTTATTTCTTGCGTTAGTAGCATCAAGGTCCAAAGGCTTCCAAGTGCATACCTACTATACACCGTACTAACTTTCTGATTCTTAATGATTTATGTCTGTGATTGATAAATATCAAAAATAGAAGATGTGAAATAGCTCCGTTTTTAGAGCGATATTATCAGCCAAAAATACACTATAACAAACTCAGCAGTACAGGATCTCTATTTTCACTTCCTTGACCCTAATTGGCTATTGTCATCTAATCAAATCGTTCTCGATAAGGAAATTCCACAATAATAACAACTGGGAAGTTAGGTATGACAAAGACATTTTCACAGCATGCTGTAGACAAGATTAATTCTATTATGAATGATCACAGCAATCATGTTGGTAGCCAGCTTAAAATAGGTAACCCCACAAAATATAAAAATCATATTTCTAGCGATTGTATAACAATGGCAATTTGGGTTCTTAAATATAGTTTTGAGAAGCTTGGAAAGCTTAATTCCAGCAAGCGAGTGGGTGGACTTGGAGAAAAAGGTACCGAGTTAGCAAAATACTTGATTAATACTCATAACTGGAAAGGCGTATATTATAATCCTGACGTTAAGCACCCTAGTGATGGTCTTGGTGAACATATTGCGAGCTACTACAATCAGGTAAAGAAAAACTGTACTTATAGTGTTGGTCGTGTGCCGATCAGCAATACTGTTATAAACTATAAGCCGAGCAAAAATAAAGTGACCACCTATTTGGATTTAACCAAGAAACAAGACGCAGATTACAACACATTTTCAAATATTCCATTTGGACTGGGAATGTCAAGTGGCGGTAGGCATGTATGGCTTTATTCAAAAGAGTTTGTGTACGAATCACACTGGGAAAAAGAAGCTGGCGATGGATTATATACTAAGACACAATTAAAAATGTTTCCCTGGCTCTCAGGAATTATTGTCGTACCGCCAGACACGCACAACCTTTTAACTATTACTTCCACCAACTGTAAGTAATTATATTTATGCTAAAACCTATAAAAATCCTACTACTATTTTTAATGACATTATCATCCTTCACCTGTGCCAGCACGGAAACGGATTATGTTAAACTGGACAAAGCTCAGGTTGATGTTGTTTTACGAGAGTGGAACAAAAAAGGATTCGGCGATAAGATC
Organism: Microbulbifer maximicatervae (SeqCode); assembly: GCF_052468155.1. Lineage (NCBI taxonomy): Bacteria > Pseudomonadati > Pseudomonadota > Gammaproteobacteria > Cellvibrionales > Microbulbiferaceae > Microbulbifer > Microbulbifer maximicatervae (SeqCode). The sequence goes on along the minus strand of NZ_CP174335.1, from coordinate 1,391,358 downwards.
GAAACAACTACATTAACGATAATAACAGCTCCAGATTACAAGGGTGATATCGTTATTTTACGTGAAAATGAACCAAAACGTGGTTTCACTGCGGAAGTTTACAAGCCAAAGCCAAATGCACTGAATCCTGAGCTATGGGAATTTGTATCTGGTGATATTGAAAAATCCATAGTGAAACAACCTAACGGTAAATTCCATTTATCCGAGATGGTTGATAAAGGGGTAAGAATTGAAGTTATCGACCTAAGCAATGAAAATAAATAGCTATGTAATTTAGAGTAGCAATCCAGAGCCCCATAGATTTGTTGTTTGTATTACTACTTTCTATGGAATTTGGATAGCTACTCTATTTATCATAGCAAGACTATATTCATCCGGTTTAAGATCAGCGCCATTACAAGTTCCTAATATAAACCTATTAGGAACTTAATAAGGTTGGCATTTAAGTAAACTTAAATATCAGGATTCTGATTATAGCTTTGCCTGCCCCCAAAAGGTTTTGCAGATTGACTTCCAAAGTTTGCCGACTAGATCCTGATTGGAACGAGAGGCAGATTCTACAATTGCTCTATGTAGCTCCTTTTCAGATTCAGTAAATTCGCTTCTATATTTTTCTTCAATCTGTGCATAGGTCAGCCCTTTTGCCTTCATAAACCAAGATAAGAGCTGCCCTAAGTAAGATATTTTTTCTCTTGTTTTTTTCAGCTCATGATTTCTCTGAAGTACAGCGCCCTCACCTAACATCTTCCAAATACCAGCTTCAATCTGTTGAGCTTGCTCTGCAGTAAGCTGCTTATCTTTAGTTGCTTCTTCAAACATTTCATCTGCAAGTGCCTGTACGTTATCTGGCATAGTTGAAAGTGGAACGGAATACTCCCGCTCTCTGGTTTTATAATCTTGGATAACAGCCTGTAATACATAAATTATTGCAGCAATTAGAGTGGTGATAAATTTCATTGTTACGCCTCTATTGGTTGACTATTTTATAAAAGTATTTTGAATTCAAGTTGCTCTTCTAGGAGCCAAGACATATCTATATAGGTTCCCCCTAAAAAGACTGGATTAGGACCCTACTGATGGATTAAGAACGGAAGACATGCACCAGATCAGAGCATAAAAATCACACACCTGAAAAATGCTATAAATTTAATAGATAGAATTTTTACAGAAATTTATTTGATGAGAGATATATCAAGCTCTATAGAATATATATCTAAACTCACCAAATAGAATGACATGCTTTTAATAGAATAAGCTTACCTGGAAAAATATCTGTCAGAGGAAAAACAAACGCCAGAATTTAAATTAAAAATTTTTAAATATTAGAGTGTTATGATTTTTTTGATATTTTCTACCTACTTCAGACAAGGCCATTCTCACTACTAGCATACTTATCTAGTAAGACTTAGGTTTACCAAATAGTAACCACATTTAATTTCCATGCTTCTTTAACGGACAATAAGCTGAATCAAGCTAGACATTAACCTTATGATATCTATGAAAAGCTCTTTCTTTCATATGTTATACAATTCTGTTCTACGTCAACATTCTGTGAGGACTTACATTATATCTACAATGTAAATATGAGATCCTGAAGGTAATTATTTGTTGAAAAATTTCTATTTAATATAGATACCCACCAACCATTTAGGCACGGTTTTCAACGCTCAGACTTCGATTGCGCCCAATTCTTGTGCGTTACTTAGAAAAAGTAAAATTTTTAAACTTCTATATTCTTTTTTATCCCCCCTAATATCTTTTTTTTACGTCTTCAATCTAGTTGGGCCCCAAGGAAGGCAGTTTTGGCCTTGAAAAAAATAATAGTGAGCATAAGAGAGAGAAACTCAGTATGATGATGCGCCTTCGTAAACAAAAAAATTTGATTGCTCAAGCAATCCCCGCCGCAAACCCTAGCGACTATTCAACCCCCTGGTACAGTGTGGCGATTGCCTGTTTGGTAATAAATACTGCATCTGTGGCAGCATTTGCCCAGGAGGGGCAAGGGGACAAGCCCAGTAACTATTCTGGTTCGGCCATTGAAGAAGTTACGGTTACCGCACAGAAAATTGAGGAAAGCATTCAGGATGTGCCTATTGCAGTCTCTGCGCTATCTGGGGATAACATGGATGCTTTAAAGATCGAAGGGGGCAATGAACTGTTGCGAGCCGTTCCCAATGTTAACTTCTCCAAAACAAACTTTAGCTCATACAATTTCTCTATTCGAGGAGTGGGAACTCAGTCAATTTCTGCCAGTAGTGATCCTGCCGTTGCAGTAAGCTTTAATAATGCTTCTTTAATCAGGAATCGTCTGTTTGAGCAGGAATTTTTTGATGTACAGCGGGTAGAAGTTCTGCGTGGCCCTCAGGGCACATTATATGGCCGTAACGCCACTGCTGGTGTGGTTAATATGTTACCAATCATGCCGGAAGATGAATTCGCCTCAGAGATTGAGGTTGAAGTGGGCAATTATAATAGTAAGCGTACCAAGGGTATGTTGAATATACCGCTGGGTGAAACTATGGCTTTCCGCTTTTCTGGAGCCATGACCAAGCGGGATGGCTTTGATTACAATACTTATACCAAGAATGATGTTAACGACCGGGATCTCTACTCCACGCGTGCCATTTTTGAATGGACTCCCAGTGATAAGTTTAATGCTAATTTGATTTGGCAACACTTTGATGAAGATGACAAGCGATCCCGCACTGGCAAGCAGCTTTGTACTACTGACCCCGGTGATGACATGGTCGGAAACACAGAGACAACAAGTCTATCAAAAGGTATGACAAGTCAGGGCTGTTTGCCTGGTTCACTATACAGCGCAGATGCTTTTGATGCACCCAATGGAACGGGGCTCGCCTATATACTTTCAGCAGCGGGGCTGATTGACCCATACCTTTTTGGAGGTAGTTTATCAGACTGGAAAGATCCCTACAGCGGTGTAGAGCAGTCGCGAGATTTACGTGAAATATCTACTAGTTTTGACCCAGTATTTCGTGCGGAAAATGACTTGGTACAGCTGAATTTTGAATGGGCTTTATCTGATACCCTCACCTTTTACTCCCAGTCTACCTATGCTAAGGATGATTACTATTCTTCACAGGATTATAATCGGTTTACCACTGGCGCGGTCTTTAATGACCTAGCAGAAATAGGTGATCAGTGGTCATTGGGCCCCACCCCCGGAGGCATTTATACTGACCCACAACTTGGTCCTTCTGACGGTATTTTAGGAGTTGATATCAGCCGTTCCGATAATGAACAGTGGAGCCAGGAATTCCGGTTGCAGACTGCATTTGATGGGCCCTGGAATTTTTCCTTCGGTGCGAACTACCTGAATTTTGAAACCCAGGATGACTACTTTGTCTTTAATAATATGTTCACCATGATTGCTGAATATGTTTACAGCCGGGGAACAGATGAGGGTGGCAATAATATTCCGATCAATTGCGTTGACCCCACCACAGATTTAGTTAGCTCAGACTGTATATATATCGACCCTAATTCCCTGGAAAATATTGATGAAATGGGACACAACTACTTTCTCAGTCGTAACTTAGTAGATACCCGTTCCTGGGCTGTATTTGGGGAGGCATATTGGCAAATCACGGACGATGTAAAACTTACCACAGGCCTCCGGTATACTGATGACGAAAAAACTACCACCCCTATATCCAGCCAGTTATTACTTGGTACGTATCATGAAGATGGTATTACTGTTCCAGGTAACAGCTCAGGTGGCTATACGCATATGGGATATCCTGAAGGGGAGAAGTTTTCTCAAAGCTGGAAGGAGTATACCGGACGAGCGGTGCTGGACTGGCGAACAGATACCCCCTTTACCGATGATACAATGTTCTATGTTTCTTTTGCTCACGGTTATAAAGGAGGCGGCTCCAACCCACCACGGGCGGAGATTGACCCTGCGCGGGTTCAATATCAGCCACTAGACAACACTTTTGAGCCGGAATTCGTAAATTCCCTTGAATTCGGCACCAAGAATGTTTTGCTGGATGGCCGCCTAAACTTAAACGCAACTGCCTTCTATTACGACTATACCGACTACCAGGTTTCCCAGATTGTTGACCGTATCGCATTAAACGAAAACTTTGATGCAGAAAGTATGGGACTGGAGTTAGAGCTGGCATGGCAAATGACAGAGAGTACCAGGATGAATATGAATGTGGGTTACTTAAGAACCCGCATAGCGGAAGGGGAGGAATCCATAGATGTCATGGATCGTACCCAGGGGAATGAAGATTGGACCGTACTGCGGCCCTCCTTGCAGGTACCTTCCAACTGTATTGCCCCAGTCGAGTATGTTGAAGCTGCTATTGCTTTGGAGCCTATGTTTTTCATGACACCCTTATGGGCATTATGTGCAGGCTCAAAGCAGTGGGGCTCATACTCTGATGCGATTGAAGCTCCCCTAAGATATGATCAAATTTTAGCTCTTTTCGGTTACGATCTGCCCCAATATAACCCGCTAACAGATGCCCCAAATGGCGGGCGTGGTTTTTCTGCTGACCTAAGTGGCAATGAATTACCAAATGCTCCTAAGTTAACGTTTAACTTAGCAGTGGAGCATGTTATTCCCCTTTCGGATTGGGAATTAGCTTTACGTGCAGATTACTATCGACAGTCTGAGAGTTATGCGCGGGTTTATAATACCGAGTATGACCGCTTAAAAGCCTGGGATAACTTCAATGCATCAGCGACCCTTACTCATCCGGAATCAGAATTGCAAATGCAGTTGTATGTGAAGAATATCTTTGATGATACGCCTATCACAAGCGCCTTTACCAATAGCGATGACTCCGGCCTTACCACCAATGTATTTACCCTGGATCCGCGTATTATAGGCTTTAGTCTAAATAAGCGTTTCTAATTTTTATATTTCCAGTAAGACACTAATGGTTCTATAGTGTCTTACTGGTATTTCAGACTGGCTATGCTTGAAAACACCTCCATTTCTAATTTTCTTTTCACTCATATAAATCATCGATCAATCGTATAGCGGGCGGTTGGTGATTGTTTGCTAGGGCTAGCCACACACCTCCCAATTGTACTTTATTTTGGGAATACCCTAGTCTCCCTACATTGTCTTCTTATTTAGACCTAAAGTAACTTTGAGGCGAAATGCAAGTTTATACAATCTATAGACAAATAGTTTGGCAAAAACTATATATCTGTACATTTGGTACATTATTAACGTGCAGAGTTAATGAAGCGAACGGGTAAACTAATGGCAGGCATATTAAAAAAAGAGGATGAGAATTTTTTTTGCAGATAATGATTGATATTTAGAAACAAATATCTTGTTTTTTTATGAATATACCGCCGGGGAAAAAGTAGAGTAGCCAGTACTTTCTGACTACTCTACTTTAGATATTGGCCTTTTAAAGGTTACTTATGGCACGAAAGATGCCTGGGGATTTGTGGAGATAGTACCGGTTATTTTGCAGTCGCTACCAAAACCTACGCTTGGGAGTACCGCGGCATTAAAAGTAATTTCTCCGGTAGATTGGTTAAAACTACCGGTAATATCACCAAAACAATTGCCGGTAATAGCTGCAACAGTTACATCTTTTAGGGTAACGGTATTCCCTGCATTACCTACCAATGTATAGGGCAGATTGGTAAAGCTAACTGACCCACAAAGGAAACCAGTATTCAATGACAAGCTGCCCACAGAGGCGTTACCTGCTGAATTTGTAGTAGAACTACCAGATAGACCACAAGTAAGGTTTATACCCTTAGATACTTTTATATCACCGACATTGGCCAGGCCAATGGTACCTTGGGGAGACCAGGTGTCAGCGGCTGCGCCGGTGCTAACAATTGCCAGGGCGAGCGCGGTAAGGATCTTTTTCATGTTCATTATTTCCTATTTTTAGTAATTAGAATAGGTAGAAGCATGAATACGCTGGGTATTCATCCCTTACGGGTAATGCATCTACATTAATCATCGCTGGAGAAGCAAAAAATTGGGCCCACTTAAACTGCAGTAATATTCAACTTCCAAGTCCTCTTATCTCCACTCCTATAAGACGCTTTTCTTCGTCAGTTCGGAGGGATACAAATTTTGATAAACATGGTATTTGATGCCAGTTTTAGTTATATTTTTTTCGTGAGGATAAATATCGGGAGTGTTTATTAATTTTATGAATTTATAAATTACTTAATGATTTTCATTTATTCGCGAATATATTTATTTATAATAAGTAAGCCACAATCTGGGGGCGTAAAACTCTTTATCTTTGTCTGCTTATCCTTAATTTCTTGTTACTAAATTTGAATAATTTTTAAATATCGAGTCTTAAGTAATCGAAGGTTTTAAGATAAATCTTTTTGTCTCCTATCGATGTTCGAAAATCAGATAGAACTCAGACGATAAAGTGGCATATAAAGTAGCGTTTTAGGAAAAGTAGAGTGCTACGGGGAGCAGCAAGCACAGAATAGTAGAAAGAGAGATTTTAGCGTATAACTCACATATCTAAATTGATGTTCAAATGATCAATTTGATTTTGTACTTCTAAAAGTTGTTCAGCTCGTTCTAGGGTTTAGCCTTCTTTTTTTGCCAACTGATTATCTCCTCACCAAAATCTATCTCTAGCTCTTATTACGCCAGTATCCCGCGATCTTGAGTGCATTGGCTTTATTTCGCAGCTTAAGTAATTCAGGTATTTGAGGGCCCTATCAGTAATAAACCGCTATTTATTTATCATATTAGGGATTTAATCACTGTGTCTTGCACTCAGTGCAGTATTGGGAGTTAGAAGAAATAGAGATAAGCATGGGGCGAACATGTGATTGAGGATAACGGTATTTATGGTTACCCTCTTTGCAGTTTGGAAAGAGACGGCGGTATCGCTCCGCCCCACCTGATGCTGATAGCCGTCTGCTTTAGCAGAAGCCAAGTAGAATCGAACGTAGTATTACTAAAAAATATTTAAACGCAACTGCGCTATTTATACTTATGGTCTCGAAGGGGATAAAGCAGTTATAAACTCACCCCACCTCCTGCACCTCACCATAAACATGATAAATCTCTGGCACCTGACCGCGGTCGTCCATCCGCATTCCCAGATCTCTAATCAGGCCGTCGCGAATATCGTAGATCCAGCCGTGCAGGCTCAGGCGTTGGCCTCGGTCCCAGGCGTGCTGGACTATTTTGGTCATGGCCAGGTTTTGTACCTGCGCCATCACATTTAATTCACAAAGGCGCGCTGAGCGGGATTCTTTATCGAGGGATTCCAGCTCTTGCCGGTGGCGGGCGTAGACATCCTTGATATGGCGCAACCAGTTATCCACCAGGCCACATTCGCTGTGGCCCATGGCGGCCTGTACACCGCCACAACCGTAATGGCCACACACCACCACGTGTTCCACCTTGAGTACTTCTACGGCGTATTGCAGCACCGAGAGGCAATTAAAGTCTGTGTGTACCTCCACGTTGGCGATATTGCGGTGAACGAACAGCTCCCCCGGTGCCATGCCCACAATCTCGTTGGCGGGCACGCGGGAATCGGAGCAGCCGATCCATAAATACTTGGGTACTTGCAGGCGGCTCAGGCGTTGGAAAAACTCCGGGTCCTGTGCCGTCCTATCCTCTGCCCAGGCGCGATTGCGCGCGAACAATTGGCGAATCTCTGCCACCTCAGTGGGCCTCCCCCGATAAATCCAGGCCAGAGATTTGCGCGGCCTGCACCATTTTTTGCAGGTAGTCGCTGGTCATCCGGCGGCGGCGTTTTTCGGTCAGGTATTCCTCGATTCGCTCCGAGACATATTCGTATTCCAGTGGGCGGCCCGGTTCGCATTGCTCCACATAAATCAGGTGCACACCGTAGGGAGTCTCCACGGGTTCCGCTACCAATCCGGTGCCCTGCTCGAACACTGCGCGCTCGAAGGAGGCGACGGTATCACCGCGCCCTACTTGGCCGAGGCTACCACCGGCTTCGGAGGAGGAGCAGGCTGAGTGGGATTGGGCCAAACGAGCGAAAGATTGCAGCGGATTGGAGTCGGCGCGAATCTGTTCCAGCATATTCTCGGCAGCGGTGCGAGCCTTGGCGCAGGCCTCGGAGTCATCCGGTGCAGCCGGGATCAGGATATGGCGTACTTCTGCGAGGGGATCGGAGCGAAACTTGTACGGGTGGGCTTCGAAGTAAGCGCGGCACTCGGCGTCGGTTGCCGGGTTCACCTGTAGCTCGCCTTTTAATAGATCTGAGACTGCGCGATCGAAAGCCTCACTGTGCAAGTCTTCGTCGGCAGCGCAGAGCCCCTGCCCTGCGGCTCGATCCCGTAAAAGCCAGCCGATAACCAGAGCGCGTGCGGCGCAGTAAATTGCCTGACGCGGAGAATCGGCAGGCTGGTACTGCATCTCCTGGTAGATAAGGTCGGCGGGGATTTCAGTTCCGTTGACGGCCACTACCTCGGCCATCTCAAATTCGCCGCCGGCAGCATCAGTGGCCAGTAATGTATTCATGACTCAACTCCACACTGGGCCCGCTCATGGCGGGCCATTTAATAGTTGCAGGGATTAGCGCGCGGCTTTGGCGCGAACTACCTGGTAATTGCGGCGGAAGTACTGCACCGGAACACTCCATACGTGTACCAGGCGGCTGAAGGGGAACAGCAGGAACAGTGTCATGCCGAGGAAAATATGCAGCTTGTAAATGATGTTCACTCCGCTAATCGCGGCAGCTGCACCGGCACCATCTAGCGTGACAATGGACTGAGCCCAAGCCATCAGTTTGAGCATTTCAGCACCGTCCATATGGCCGGCAGATACAACAATACTGATCAGGCCGAGGATCAATTGCGCGTAGAGCATCAGCAGTATGGCCAAGTCCATTTTGGAAGTGGTGGCGCGTACGCGCTTGTTGGTGAGACGGCGCTTAACCAGAATGGTGAGACCGATAAAGCAGATCACCCCGAAGAAACCACCGATCCCCATTGCCATCATCTGTTTGGTGGAAGCTTCAATGCCGAGGAAGTGCCACACTGCCTTGGGTGTGAGTAGGCCGACAAAGTGGCCCGCGAGAATGGCGATCACGCCGATATGGAACAGGTAACTGCCGATGCGTAATTGCTTGCGCTCCAGCAGCTGACTGGAGCCGGTACGCCAGGTGTACTGATCCCGGTCGTAGCGGATCAGGCTACCCACCAGAAATACCGTGAGGGCGACAAAGGGATAAATGGCGAAGAGCAGCGTATTCAGATAGTTCATCTTGTTACTCCTGTGGTGCGGGCTGGGCAGAATTCTGCGCGGCGTTGGCCCAGTTAAGGGGCTGGCCGTCGCGCAGCTGCGTATTGCTGGGCCGCGTTATTGACTGGTCGCAACTGTTGGCGCCGCTAAAGCTAACGGCCTCTTCCTCCCAGATCTTGTCCAGCGCCTCGGGGGTATCGTCACGTTCTTCGTTGGCGACTTCTTCCTTGAGTGCTGTCAGATCGACATATACCCCGGCCATCTGCAAGAGCGCATCCATCAGCAGGTGGTAGGGACTCTCACGCTTGGACAGACGCGCGCTCAACAGGGCTATCACATGGGTAATATCGTGAACCCAGCCGTAGGCTGCTTCCCCCTGGGTGGCACAGAACTCCAAGTAGGTGGGCAGGTAATCCGGCAGTTCGCGCTCATTCAGCTCAAGGCCGGCGCTGCGATAGCGCGCGGTCAGGTCTACCATGGCTTGGCCACGATCACGGGATTCGCCGTGGATATGCTCGAAGATATGCAGGGATACAGCGCGACCGCGCTCGAACAAACCGTCGTATTCGCTCTGCCAATCGAGCGCATCCATACGCTCGTAATGGGAGATAAATGCCAGCAGCTTGTCGCGCAACGGAGCATCCAGATCCTCGGATTCAGCCAACCAGCTGGTCAGCTCATCCAGGTGCGCCACCAGCTCATCGGACGGGTAATCCAGCAGGCGGGCGATCAGGTTTAGTACTTTCATCGGTATTCTCCGCTCGACCTTAGTCGACTACTTTGGCGGGTATTACTTCGCGCACTGCGTGCTGCTTGCCACCGAAAATATTGGTGCTGTCGTTGCCGGTGCTACAGCCGTTGCCGAAGCTGAAACCACAAGAGGACTTCATGTCGTAGGCGTTTTCGGCGTAGGCCTTATGGCTTGAAGGCACCACGAAGCGATCCTCGTAATTGGCCAGTGCCATGTAGCGATACATCTCTTCTACCTGGGCTACGGTCAGGCCAGCCTCTTCCAGCAATTCGCGCTCCTGAATGCCGTCCACATGGATGCCGCGCATATAGGCGCGCATCACAATCATGCGTTCCAGGGCACGGGCCACTGGCTTCTCGTCGCCGGCGGTGAGCAGGTTGGCCAGGTATTGCAGCGGGATACGCAGGGTGGAGAGATCGGGGATCTCGGCGCCGCGACCCACGGTAACGGTTTCCACTTGGCCGGCCTGTACTGCGTTCTGGATCGGAGACAGGGGCGGCACGTACCAAACCATGGGCAGGGTGCGGTATTCCGGGTGCAGCGGCAGGGCGATCTGCCAGTCGATAGCCATCTTGTACACCGGAGATTTCTGCGCAGCTTCGAGCCAGGCTTCGGGGATACCTTCGGCGCGGGCAGCTTCCTGGACCTTGGGATCGCTGGGGTCGAGGAAGATATCGCACTGGGCTTGGTAGAGCGCTTTTTCGTCTTCTACAGAAGCGGCTTCCTCGATGCGGTCTGCGTCATAGAGCAGTACGCCCAGGTAGCGGATACGGCCCACACAGGTCTCGGAGCAGATGGTTGGCTGACCCGCCTCGATACGTGGGTAACAGAAGATACACTTCTCAGATTTACCGGTTTTCCAGTTGTAGTAGATCTTCTTGTAGGGGCAGGCGGATACGCACATGCGCCAGCCGCGACATTTGTCCTGATCGATCAGAACAATACCGTCCTCTTCGCGCTTGTAGATGGCACCGCTGGGGCACGCAGAAACACAGGCCGGGTTGAGGCAGTGTTCGCACAGGCGCGGCAGGTACATCATGAAGGTGTTTTCAAATTCACCGTAAATGTCGGCCTGCACCTGCTCGAAGTTTTTGTCCTTTTTACGCTTCTCGAATTCGGTGCCGAGAATCTCTTCCCAGTTGGGCCCCCATTCGATTTTTTCCATGCGCTCGCCAGTGATCAGCGAGCGCGGGCGGGCTACCGGTTGGTGTTTCTGCTCCGGTGCCTTGTGCAGGTTCTGGTAGTCGAAATCGAACGGCTCGTAGTAGTCGTCAATCTCCGGCATATCCGGGTTGCCAAACAGGTTGGCTAGTACGCGGTGCTTGCCACCGATCTTCGGCTGCAATTTACCGTTCTTCTTGCGGGTCCAGCCGCCGTTCCATTTGTCCTGGTTCTCCCACTCTTTGGGGTAGCCAACACCGGGTTTGGTCTCGACGTTATTGAACCAGGCGTATTCAACCCCCTCGCGGGAGGTCCACACATTTTTACAGGTCACCGAGCAGGTGTGACAGCCGATACATTTATCGAGGTTCAGCACCATGCCTATCTGGGCTCTAACTTTCATTGCTACACCTCCTCTCGCGTCGGCTCTTTGACGTCTTCGCCATCCAGCCAATCGACCTTGTTCATTTTCCTGACCACCACAAATTCATCCCGGTTACAGCCCACAGTGCCGTAGTAGTTGAAGCCGTAGGACTGCTGGGCGTAGCCACCGATCATATGGGTGGGTTTCATCACCGCGCGGGTTACGGAGTTGTGGATACCGCCCCGGGTGCCGGTGGTTTCCGCTCCCGGTGTATTCACGATGCGCTCCTGGGCGTGATACATCATGGCCATACCGTCGGGCACTCGTTGAGATACCACTGCGCGGGCAGCAATGGCGCCGTTGACGTTGAAGATTTCGATCCAATCGTTGTCTTCAATACCTGCCAACTTGGCGTCGTACTCACTCATCCAAACGATGGGTCCACCACGGGACAGGGTGAGCATCAGCAGGTTGTCGGAGTAGGTGCTGTGGATGCCCCACTTTTGGTGCGGGGTGATCCAGTTCAGCAGGATCTCCTTGTTACCGTTGGGCTTCTGGTTCAACACCGGTTGCACGGTTTTCAGGTTGATCGGCGGCTTGTACACACACATGTTCTCGCCGAAGTCACGCATCCACTCGTGATCCTGGTAGAACTGCTGGCGGCCGGTGATGGTGCGCCAGGGGATCAACTCGTGCACATTGGTGTAGCCGGCGTTGTAGCTCACATGCTCATCTTCCAGGCCAGACCAGGTGGGCGAGGAGATAATCTTGCGGGGCTGTGCCACGATATCGGCGAAGCGAATTTTTTCGTCTTCCTTGGGCTTGGCCAAATGGGTGTGATCGCGACCGGTAATCTCACCGAGGGCTTCCCAGGCCTTCACGGCTACCTGGCCGTTGGTTTCAGGGGCCAGTGAAAGAATCATTTCGGCAGCATCTACCGCACTGTCGATACGGGCGCGGCCATCGCGAGCAGTTTCGTCTTTCCAAGTGCGATTGAGCTTCTTGAGGAAGTCCACCTCATCGTCAGTGTTCCAGCTGATGCCCTTACCGCCGTTGCCGAGTTTCTCCAGCAGCGGGCCGATAGAGGTAAAGCGGTTGTAGGTGTTGGGGTAGTCGCGCTCCACCTCAATCATGCTCGGCGCGGTAACACCGGGGATCAGGTCGCACTCGCCTTTCCACCAAGCCTGTACACCGAACGGCTGGGCGATTTCTCCGGGGGTATCGTGGTGGATCGGCAGAGTCACCAGATCCTTTTCCACCCCCAGGTGGCCATCGGTCAGATTGGAGAATTCCTTCGCTATGCCTTTGAAAATTTCCCAATCACTTCGCGCTTCCCAGGCCGGGTCCACCGCCTTGGTGAGCGGGTGAATAAAGGGGTGCATGTCTGAGGTATTGAGGTCGTCTTTCTCATACCAGGTGGCCGTCGGCAATACGATGTCGGAGTAAAGACAGGTGGTGGACATACGGAAGTCCAGTGTCACCAGCAGATCCACTTTGCCCTCACTGGGGGCGTCATGCCAGGCCACATCTTCTGGTTTTTTGCCGCCTTCTTCACCCAGGTCTTTGCCCATCAAACCATGCTTGGTACCGAGCAGATGGCGCAGCATGTACTCGTGGCCCTTACCAGAAGAGCCGAGCAGGTTGGAGCGCCAGATAAACATATTGCGCGGGAAGTTCTGCGGGTTATCCGGGTCCTGGTTGGCGAACTTGAGCGCACCGCGCTTGAGCTGTTGCACCGTGTAGTCTTTGGCAGACATACCGGCGGCGGCGGCATCTTTAGTCAGTTGCAGAGGGTTGATCCCCAGCTGCGGCGCGGAGGGCAACCAGCCCATGCGCTCGGCGCGGCTGTTGTAGTCGATGATGGAAGCCTGCCACTTGCTCTTGTCGGCCAGCGGCGAAACCACTTCATCCATCTCCAACTTCTCATAGCGCCATTGGCTGGCGTGGTTATAGAAGAAGGAGGTACCGTTCATATGGCGCGGTGGACGCTGCCAGTCGAGACCGAACGCGAGTGGGGTCCAGCCGGTCTGCGGACGCAGTTTTTCCTGCCCCACATAGTGGGCCCAACCACCGCCGCTCTGGCCGATACAACCGCACATCATCAGCATATTGATGATCCCGCGGTAGTTCATATCCATGTGGTACCAGTGGTTGAGTCCGGCACCCAGAATTACCATGGAGCGTCCACGGGTCTTGTCGGCGGTGTTGGCAAACTCACGGGCAACCTGGATGACATTCTCACGACGACAACCGGTCACCTTTTCCTGCCAGGCGGGTGTGTAGGGCTTGTCTTCGTCGTAGCTCTGAGCACAGTTGGGGTCGTCGAGGCCGTGCTCGACACCGTAGTTCGCCAGGGTCAGGTCGTAGACGCTGGCTACTTTTAGAATCTCGCCATCTTTGTTTTGAACAAGCTTCACCGGCACCTTGTAGTCTATCACTTCATCGTGTTCGGTATGCTGGAAGTAGTTGTGCTCGTGGGTCTGGCCACCGAAATAGGGGAAGGCGACCTGGGCGATTTCATCGGCGCAGTCTTTAAGGCTGAGCTTCAGCTCCAATTCTTCGCCACTGCGACCATCGCGCTGTTCAATATTCCACTTGCCACGGCCTTCTTTCGCTGAGGGCTCTCCCCAGCGATAACCCATGGAGCCCTGAGGGGAAACCAGCTGGCCATCGTGATTAACACCGATAGTTTTCCATTCCGGGTTGTTATCCTGGCCGAGGTTGTCCGCCAGGTCAGAAGCGCGCAGGAATCGGCCCTGTACCAGCTTGCCGTCGCGCTCTTCCAGGGTCACCAACATCGGCATATCGGTGGTGGTGCGCACATACTCGGTGAAGTAGGCGCTGGGTTTGTCGACGTGGAATTCTTTCAGGATCACATGGCCGAAGGCCATCGCCAGAGCCGCATCGGTACCCTGGCGCGGTGCCAGCCAGGTGTCGCCAAACTTGGAGCACTCTGAGTAGTCAGGGGTGACCACACAGGTTTTGGCGCCCTTGTAACGCACTTCACTGAGGAAATGCGCATCCGGGGTACGGGTTTGAGGCACATTGGAGCCCCATACGATCAGGTAGTTGGAGTTGTACCAGTCGGCGGACTCCGGCACGTCGGTTTGCTCACCCCAGACCTGCGGTGAGGCGGGCGGCAGGTCGCAGTACCAGTCGTAGAAACTCAGACAGTTGCCGCCGATCAGAGACAGATAACGAGCACCAGCGGCGTAGGAAACCATGGACATGGCGGGAATCGGCGAGAAGCCGGTCACCCGGTCGGGACCGTATTTCTTTGTGGTGTAGACGTTGGAAGCGGCAATCAGCTCGTTGACTTCATCCCACTTGATCCGCACAAAGCCGCCCATACCGCGACGCTCTTTGTAGGACTGCGCCTTGGCCGGGTCTTCGACAATACTGGCCCAGGCCTCCACCGGATCGCTGTGTCTCAACTTGGCTTCGCGCCAGAGTTTTACCAGACGTTTGCGGATCTTCGGGTACTTGAGGCGGTTGGCCGAGTACATATACCAGGAGTAGCTGGCACCACGGGGGCAGCCACGAGGCTCGTGGTTGGGCAGGTCCGGGCGGGTGCGCGGGTAGTCGGTCTGCTGGGTTTCCCATGTGACCAGGCCGTCTTTGACGTAGATCTTCCAGCTGCAAGAGCCGGTACAGTTCACCCCGTGGGTGGAGCGCACAATCTTGTCGAACTGCCAGCGACGACGGTAGCCATCTTCCCAGCTGCGGTCGTCATTCGTCTTTTCCCCGTGTCCTCCGGAAAAGGGCTCTTTTTGTTTCTTCAGATATTTCAGTCGGTCCAGGAAATGGCTCATGCGGTACTCCCAGGGCATCGGCATGCGGTTAAAGCATCGGTTTACCGGAAATATAAAAGGGAGGGACGGCAGGATCACCTGACCAAAAAGGGGTAGAAAAGGGACGAAATACCCCCGAATAGGTAGGGAAACGGCATCAGTGGGCCGTTATGGTGGAGCCCTATCCCAGCAATAACAGGGCCTCTGTGTAAAAAACAGGCGCCAGGTTAAATTATGTGCAAAACTGGCGATCTTTAGTGGTACCCACAACTTTGTGCGCCAATGGACGGCACAATAGAGATCAGCCATCCACAACCGCCCCAGGGCGAAGTGAATCCGATATGCTGAACCGAATTCGACAGTCCATCGTCTACCGCATCGGCACCCTGATGCTACTCACTGTGCTGGTAGCACTGAGCTCTATGGTGGCGTCCTATATTATCTCCGATGCCGCCGAAAACGATGCCGCTGCCGTTAACCTGGCAGGCTCATTGCGGGCTATGAACTACCGACTTGCGGCCACTGCTCCCTCTGGGGATGTCGAAGCCACGGCTGAGTTGGCAGACGAGGTGACCGCACGCCTGACCCGGGTACTCAGCATTTCCGACTTCACTGCCAGCGATAACCTGCCCGCAGCGCGCAATTACCGCAAGGTAATCGAAAGCTGGGAGGGAGAAATCCGCCCACTGCTGGAGTCCATTGCCGCCGGGCGCACTTCTATGGACTCCTTGCAGTTAGCCAACCGTCTGGAGCCCTTTATCGGTGATGTGGATACACTGGTGTTCGATTATCAGACCATCGCCGAGGAAAAAATAAGCCTGCTGCGTTTGGTGCAGGTGGGCTCACTGTTTGCCATTGTGACCCTGGTGTATCTCTCCCTGTGCATACTGCACCGCTCTGTGGAGCAGCCTCTCAAGCAGCTGACCAATCGCTCCCTGAGCATCGCCCAGGGAGACTTCAACCAAAACCGCCTGGAGATTAACAGCGAAGACGAACTGGGGGTTTTAGCGCGCACCATCAATTATATGAGCGATGAAATTCACGCGACCCACCGGGATCTTGCCCATCGCGTGGAGTTAAAAACCTCACAGTTGCAGAAGAGCCACGAAGCGCTGGACTTCCAGTACCGTTTGGCTCGGCGGATCAGCGAGGGTCCGCTTTCGGGAGCGGAATTGGGCCAGTGGCTGGGAGAGTTCGCCAATGTCGCCAGCCTGGACAACCTGGATCTGTGCCTGATGACCCCGGAGGGCGAAGCGCCCTACGAGCATCTGGTACAGGGGCTCGGCAACACTCAGTGCACGGGTAGTGAATGCCATATCTGTGTAAACACCTGCGGCCCCTCTGATGAAGACCAACAGCGCGTGTACCGATTCCCACTGGAAGTGGACAAACGCAATTACGGCGTACTCACCTGCACCCTGCCCCGAGGTGAGAGCCTTGATGAAGAACAGCAGCAGCGCTTGGCTACCTTTGCCGACAGTGTCACTGCGGCCATCGCCATCAACGAGCGGGAGGCACAGGAGCGCCGTGTTGCCCTACTGGACGAGCGCGCAATCATCGCCCGGGAGCTACACGATTCCCTGGCCCAATCCCTGTCCTATCTGAAAATTCAGGTTACCCGACTCAACCGCGCCAATCGCAGTGAGCAGGTGGACAAGTCCAAGGTAGAGGAGATTATTACCGAGCTGAAAGAGGGCCTGGATTCCTCTTACCGCCAGCTGCGCGAACTGCTCACCACCTTCCGACTGCAAATAGGTCCCGGCGGCCTGCGCAGTATCCTGGAGCAATCTATCCTCGCTTACCGGGAGCAGCACCCGCAAATTAATGTGCTGCTGGATTACCATCTGGACGAAGTGCCCCTAACACCCCACGAGGAAATTCACCTGTTACAACTGGTGCGCGAAGCCTCGCAAAACGCTGTGTACCACTCCCAGGGCGACATGGTGCAGATCAGCCTGACCCAGGCCGACAACCACTCCCTCAATGTACGCATCCTCGACAACGGCATCGGTATCAGCAACGCGCCGGAGAAACGCAATCACTTCGGTATGTCGATCATGCAAGAGCGCGCCAGCAACCTGAATGGCAATCTGAATATCCGCCGCCGCGGCGAAGGGGGCACCGAAGTGCGCTTCAACTTTATTCCCCTCTACGCCCGCGAGCGGGAATTGGTGTGGAAAGACGTGGGGTGATAACTCTCTACCTTTATGGAAGATCACGTGGGGCGAGCAAATTATTGCCGCCCCTATTTTTCGAAATCCGCCAGTATCTTTATTACTAAAAAGGGAGAAGGAGAGAATACACCGCGCTCGGGACCCTATGAGGCATGGATGCCGATTAGGAGCTTACAGGGATGTATTCACTGCGTGTCTCGAGTGCGGTGTATTCTTTCCTTCCACCCCAGTAGTAACTATCTTCAACGACCTTATTACCTACCCAAACGCTCTTCCATCCTGAAGCTCCTCCAACACCCAAGTAGCTATCGTCAAAAATTCTGACTCTTAAATTGACCCCCAAGGGCCAACCGCGAGCCCATATGCTACAAGTACTTATCGCTAGCCTATCCCGTGATTCACACCGATGACATTGGTGAATATCAGCCTCCTCGATGGCCTGGCATCCAACCATTCCATCAAGCAATGACTATATCGATTTAATAGAGAGGAGAGGTTTATGAAACTGAGTTCATTGCCCAGAGCCACTTTCTTAATGTTGGCAGTATTTCTGCTGGCTTATTCTGCATTCACGGTTTCCGATAGCCATAACAAAAAAGAGAAAGATCCATCAGCTGCCAAGCATGGGGCTGGTGGTGAGAAAGCCTGGTCCAAAGCGGGCAATGACAAAATGTTCACCATCTTTAAATCTGACTTAACCACCGCTAATGAGAATATGCTCGGAAAGAAGGTGAATCCGCAAACCCCCAAAGATGCTGATGGATTCTTCATTGGCGCCTACGACAAACAGTCACATATGCTGCACTTTATGGTTGGCTACAGCGATCTATCAAAGGGCGGGGTGGCAATGTCGCACTTCCATATGCAATGTGCAGGCGATGGCAAAGAGCCCCCTATTTGCAAGCCGGGTAAACCCAGTGGCCCGATTATTCAAACCATCTGCGGAATGCCCAATCATCCGGGTATGGTTCCCGACTGGCCCGAGACTAAAACTGACAAAGGCAAGCACGGCTTGGCAAAAAAATGTGCTGAAGGCACCAGTGGATATATTATGGGTAAATGGATGGTGGAGGAGCCCTATCGCAAGGCGTTAATGGATGGGAAGGTCTTTGTTAACTTGCATACCCAGCTGGACCCCAAGGGTGAGGTTTCCGGCCTGTTAACAATGGACAAGTAGATTGTAAATTTACTGACGCGTCTATAAGCCAAAATTTACTGCTGAGACAAGAAAAAGCTGGGCTTCGTTATGTAGAAACCCAGCTTTTTTATATCTACCTGAAAATTGTTAATTAACAAAAATCAGAATTTTGCTGTAAGCATCAACCAGAGCTTATCGGTATCCTCACTGTATTCATCTGCATCGTAAGCAGCATACTTTACCAACGCTGAGAAATATTCATTAAACTCGTGACCGTAACTGATATTCCACTCAGTCCCGTAATCTGCTGAACCTTCATTGGCCTCAAAACTGTGGTAAGTAATTCCCAAATCTCCCCCGGCAAGCGCCAAGCTGGCACCGAGATATAAATCTTTAACACCATCTGCTGGAGTTTCAATGAACTTATCTGTGTAGCCTTGGAATTTGTGTAGTGTCGCCAGTGGTGTGCTAAAACCCACACCGTCGTCAGAACCCAGAACTTCATAACCCAACTTGCCTTTTACCGGCCCCAATGGTGCGGCAACTTCAGCAAGATAATAATCGGCTGCAAAGTTACTGGGATTATTGCCGATATCCTCCTGGCGGGCATAACTCAGCTGAGTTTCAAACAGGCCAAAATCTCCCCGGTAAGCGGCACCGAAAGTACGGGATGAGAATCTCTCAGCGTTATCCAGGTCCAAGTTGTAGAAGAAGGCAGTTAACTTATGCGCTTCTACCAGTGGATAGCTGGCATGAAACAGTTGAATATCCCCATCCAGGTCCGATAAGTCACTGTCTTCACCAAAAATACGGTTTACGTTGTAGATATAGCTGTAATCCAGCTGTAACTCCCCTTCCCCGCCAAATTGGTAACGCAGGCCGTCATATGTCTGTTCATTCTGGCGCCAGCCCACACCACCGACAAAACGCTGATCATCCAGGTTAATGCGCTGTCGACCAGCAATCACCATAGAGTTAAAACCACTGTACTTTAAGTAAGCTTGATTAACCTCTGTGCCCTGGGGGTCGGCAACCACGGGGTGCTCGGTATTGCCATTCACGGTGGAATTGTAATTGTCGTTGCCAATTTCACTAATGTTATCCACTTCAAAAAACGCATCAAAACCACGGTAACTGCCACTGGTCCAATTCAGTCGGGTTCTCAAGGTTGAGGCGATAGCAACATCGTCCATATTGTCCTGATCAACATTTTCTATCCGGTAGCGAAGATTTACCCCCGCCTGCCCTGAAGTCAGTGCATCAGTGAGTGTGGCGCTTTCATTCTCTGCTGCAATTCCCTGAGAGCCGGAAATGCCAAGGATGATGGCCGCGATTACGGTGGACAATTTTTGTTGTTTCATTCGCCGTTCCTTTGCAAAAATATTTTGTGCGGAAGGCAACTGCACAAATATGATCGAAACTATTACCGATCACAGCAGTTATCCCAGTGCGAGTGAATTATGCAGGCGGAGTACCCAGCGATTTATTGATGTATATCAGATTGATGTCTCGCTTTTAGAAAGATTTACTGGAGGCTTATGAATAAAAATTTCTTACGGGAAAAAATATTGATTAAGCGCAATTAAAAAAAAGGTGGCGGCTACTAACAAAAAACGTAAAAGGTTTCATATTTACCAGAAAAATTAATGGGCTTAAAAAACTTGTGAAAGTAATGCCAGCTGCTAAAAGTTATATTCAAATTCGCTCCAGCAATGAAAACAAAAAGGAAAGACAATCATGCCTGACTACACCACCTCTTTCTTAAGCCCTGTCACTCAGGAAGAAGCTTACCGGGCAGTTGCTGAAAAGATGTCCCAATGGTGGACGCCAACTAGCGGCCCTTTCCTGGCAGTGGGTGATACCGCCAAGACCGGATTTGGCGGTGAGTCCTACTGGGTGTTTCGCGCCAAAGCTTTGGTGCCGCAGAAGTTAATCGAACTTGAGTGTGTAGAGTCTTATATGGTTTCTGAGCAGGTTGATGATCCCCAAGAGTGGCAAGGCAGTACTCTTCGCTTTGAATTTGCTAGCGAACCCGGTGGTACCCGCCTCACCTTTACCCATATCGGTCTCTCGCCGGAGATGAAATGCTGGAAGATGTGCAAAAGCGGATGGGATTACTATTTGCCAGGAAGTCTTCAGGATTACCTCAAAGATGGGACTGGCAAACCAAATAGCTATTAGTGAGGTAAACGTGCCCCGCAAATGCGGGGAACAAAAGGTGTGAAAGCAGGGCTTTTAATCGCCTTCCGGTTTACCGCTGCATCTACAGAGAACACTAAAACTCTAACCTATTGTTTTTAAAAAATTTTTCGACGGCTTTGGCAATATCTCAGGGCTGGGGCAACCCAGCCCCTTGTACCTAACATCGGGCTTTCTTTTCTCTTAGCAGTTCTCAACCACTACTCGCCACTGATCCTCTCCCACTTGGTTCAAATCGATGGTCACTCCTGTTATATGACGCACAACTTCGATATTGGTCAAGAGGTGGAGGCTCGGCTTCAGGCTAGTGAAGCTTCCACCGGCCCCCAGCACCAATGGGAGTATTAGCTGGTCGGCCAGATGTTCGCCCACTGGCACGCCGGCGTGCATATAGCGCTGCATCTGCCGAATCGCACGATCGGCAACGCGCTCAGCGCTAACACCCTGCTCCCCCATAGCCTCAAACACCTCAGTCACTTGCTGGGATCGCAGACGCAGGGAAAGTACATTGCCAGGCCCTTGGGACTTCACCTGCCTTTGATGCAGACGCTCCGATCGCCATTCGCACTTCTTACGTACCTGCGCCAACTCCCGCTGGGCCACATGAGCAGGAATATGGGCCGAGGTCGCCACAGCTTCAGCATCCAGAAGTTCACCCCGCTCTGTCAGCTCCAGTTTTGACCACTGCGATAGCGGCTGGATACGTGTGCGCCATGAGCCACCCCCGGCAGGGTAGAAACCATAATCATCCAGGACCACTTCCACGCCGGCGCCCATACGAGCCAATAGGGGCAAATATGCCTAGGCTATAAAATCAAAGCTGGGAGCCTTTTTATTGTGAGTGCCGCCTTCAAGACACAGCTCACTGACACCATCGGACAATAACAGCGGTAGCAAGACGGTTTGAAACACCAAACTGGTACTACCGGCCGAGCCAATAGGAAAGTGGTATTTACCGGGACGCACTTTTCCCGGTGCAAAAGTTATTTCCGAAGCACCCAATTGTTCGCCGCTAACTTCGGCATGGCTAATTGCTTTGGCTGCTCGCAAGCAGGCTAGGTGCTGGCGCAACAAACCGGGTTTTTTACGACCCGCTCGAATATTCTTAATTCGAACCGGTACTCCCAAACAAACAGACAAAGTGAGGGAAGTCCGCAAAATCTGTCCGCCGCCCTCCCCCTGGGCGCCGTCTATCTCAATCACTGTTTAATTCCTTAAAATTTACATCTTTTTTTGGTGAGTGGCGCCTTTAAGCCGTAGGGCGTAACTTCACCAACTCATTCATCACCCCATCGAGACCGCCATATACGGAAATTTTATCGATGCGGGTACTGACCCGTTCCAAAGCTTCCAGTTCTTTCAAGCGCAACAGTACCGGGTTGTTATCCATCAGCTTGGCGGTATTGTGCAGAGATCTCATTGCTTGGGTTTCTTCTCTGCGCTTAATCAGATTTGCCTCAGATTCCTTCTGTGCTTCTACAACCTGATTAAGGATCATTTTCATATCGCCGGGCAAAATAATATCCTTGACTCCGACACTAGTAAGCTCGATACCATATTTCACCAGCTTGTCACGGATGCCAGTCGCAATCACAATATTCAGCCTGTCCTTATCGGCCAGAAGGCTATCCAGGGTTTGGGTACCCACGGCCTCGCGCAAATGCAGCTGCAATTCGCGATAAATAAAACCTGTACTATCGCTGAGCTTTAGCGCTACTTTTTTTGCATCGGCAATTTTGTAAGCGCCAGTCAAGTTGACACGCAGGCTGACCCTATCCTTGGTCAGAATTTCCTGGCCGCTAACTTCGATGGTTTTCAACCGCAAGTCCAGTACCTTAACCTCGATAGAGCGGTTGTATTTCCAGTAGCCATAACAGCCGGGCTGTAACACCTTTTCCAACTTACCGTTGACCATTAACAGGCCCACGTGCTCATCGGGAATCTCGTTGTAGCTTACCGCCTGAAGGGCGGTGCGCATTTGTCCAGCACGTACACCTCGCCCCAGTAAGCCCAGGACTTTTTTATCGATGGCGTATTCCTCAGAGATATCCACGATTTCCACTCGCACGGATTCACCGCCCTTCCACACAGCGCGAAAAGTACCCGGTGGCAAAATATCGACCAAGTGATTATCCCGGTAAAACAATCCCACCTGATGGTCTGACAATTCATAGGATTGCAGGTATTCACCAAGGATCTCACCATAGGTGTTTAACAAAAATTTGGCTTTGATTTCACCGAATACCACATCGGTAATATCGTAAGTTTCTGCCCGTACATCACCGGACAATAGGGATATACGATGGCTGCCAGGTGGCAGCACCCCTTCAAAACGGTTGCGGCGAAATAGCAACACTCGCTCGCTATCCGCAACATCCACGTTCTTCCATATTTTGAACAGAGATATCATGGTTCTTATCTTTTATTCCATTTCCATTCTGCGTTACCCCATGGGGCCGCAAAGGTGGGGCCCGTCCAGCGACTGGTGGTAAACCGTTTGTGCCGCGCAGGACCCAGCGGCAGAGGAATTGCAACCTTCTCCACCAGGCTCACCCTGAGCCTTCAGCCAAATTCCCTGGCCAAGAGAAACAGTCACAAATCTTGCCGTTGGATCGCACAAGGCAAACCCACGATTAACGACACAGTTGCCTGAGCACCTCCGCGATAAACCGCTAAATCCTATTTACCGCATCGGGAGGTTGTCGGACCCCGGATAGATTTTTAACAGGGAGTCGAACCCCAGGCTCTCGCCTCTTTTCCAGATCGTTTTGAGAACGATGGGACTTTGGCAGGAATCGAACCTGCTACCAATCGATAAGTTATCGACTGCTCTACCAAATGAGCTACAAAGTAAATGTTTGAACTTCTATCCCGTGGGTACACCTGCCGCCATAGGCGGTGGTGCCGGGCCGGGATTCAGAACCGGCTCCGCTGACGGGCTAAAGACCTCAAACTCGGTTGCGGCAACCCGGCGAATTCGCCCGGCGGCCTGCATACTTTAGCAATTGCCTTAGTTCGGCCGATCCCTGGCCTAAAATGCGTCAGCCTTTGACGCAAACCACTTGCTTGAGGGTGTAGACGATTTCCACCAGGTCTTTCTGTGCTGCCATAACCTTTTCAATAGGTTTGTAGGCCGATGGGGTTTCATCGATCACACCCTCGTCTTTTCGACACTCCACATCGGCGGTGGCCGCACGGTGCTCCTCCAAGGAGACCAGCTTTTTGGCCTTGGTGCGGGACATCACTCGCCCAGCCCCATGGCTACAGCTACAGAAGCTTTCTTCATTACCCAGCCCCCGCACAATAAATGACTTGGCGCCCATACTACCGGGAATAATGCCCATTTCGCCGGTACGCGCTCTTACAGCGCCTTTCCGGGTCACCAACACATCTTTGCCGTAATGATGCTCGCGGGAAACGTAATTGTGGTGACAATTCACCGCTTCCATCCGTGCCTCAAAATCCATCCCCAGGGCCTGCTTCACCGCGCTAATGGTTCGCACCATCATTACTTCGCGATTGATACGGGCAAACTCCTGCGCCCACTCCACCGCCTGCACATAGTCATCAAAGTGCTCTGTACCTTCCGGGAAATAGGCCAGGTCACTGTCCGGTAAGTGGATATGCCAGCGCTCCATATCCCGCTTGGCTTTCTCAATAAAGTAAGTACCTATTCGATTTCCCACTCCCCGAGAGCCACTATGCAACATCAACCACACGCTACCCTGTTCATCCAGGCACATCTCGATAAAGTGATTGCCTGTGCCAAGCGTTCCCAAGTGATTGATATTATTAGTGTTTTTTAATACCGGATGCCTCTCTTTGAGCAGTTCAAACTCGGCGGCTAGAGGCGCCCAACCGGCAAGTGCATCGTCCGGTGGATTCTCCCAGGCCCCCTTGTCCCGCCCTCTCCCCCGGTGCCGGCCAGTACGGCCGTGGGGCACGGCACGTTCGATGGCGCTGCGCACTCCAACCAGGTTGTCCGGCAGTTGCCCCGCCGTCAGGCTGGTGCGAACCGCCATCATGCCGCAACCAATATCCACCCCTACGGCAGCGGGAATTACTGCCCCCAGAGTTGGGACCACACTGCCAATAGTGGCGCCTTTGCCCAGATGTACATCAGGCATCGCCGCGACCCATTTATGGACGAATGGCATCTGCGAGATATTTTTGAGCTGCGCTTTGGCTTCATCTTCAAAAGGCACACCCAGGGTCCAGGACTTAATCGGTACCCCACCTGCCTGCATTACTTCATATGGCATTGGTTTCATCTTCCACTCCTTTTGAAACCGCGCTTGGTATTCATGTGTTTCATTTAATTATTGATATAGCGAATTGGGTGCCAACTTTTGTAGAAAGCTGAAAAATACTTGTAACTTATTGTTTTTTAACGATTTATTTTTTATCTCAGGGTTTTT
This sequence comes from Microbulbifer maximicatervae (SeqCode), assembly GCF_052468155.1. NCBI lineage: Bacteria > Pseudomonadati > Pseudomonadota > Gammaproteobacteria > Cellvibrionales > Microbulbiferaceae > Microbulbifer > Microbulbifer maximicatervae (SeqCode). The sequence goes on along the minus strand of NZ_CP174335.1, from coordinate 1,366,154 downwards.
TAGTAGATTTCTTGAGATAGGGGATTCATAAATATCTATCTTTTTTGATAGTTAAATCATATTTTAGATAGCATGAAGACAATCGCTATCAGTATTCTCGGTACCAATAAGGACCGGCGCGGCAAAGGCGACAAGCGCTGGGACAAGTGGCGCCCAAACATTTCCATGTGTCAGCACGATGACCTATTGATCGATAGGCTGGAGCTCCTTTTCGACAACCACTCAAAAAACCTGGCTGACCAGGCCACAGAAGATATTGCGCGGGTGTCTCCAGAGACCGAAGTGGTCCACCACCGGGTGAACTTCAATGACCCCTGGGATTTCGAGAGCGTGTATAGCAATCTGCTGGATTTCGCCCGCGCCTATAGCTTCAAGCCGGATGACGAGCAGTACCTGGTGCATATCACCACCGGTACCCATGTAGCTCAGATCTGCTTGTACCTGTTAACAGAAGCGGGGTATTTCCCCGGACGTCTACTGCAAACTTCGCCGGCGCGAAAGAACAGTAGCTTACCGGGCGAATACCAAATCATCGATTTGGACCTGTCCAAATACGACCAGATTGCCTCGCGCTTCCAGAGGGAACACCAGGAGGGCACCACCTATCTGAAGGGGGGAATCGAGACCAACAATCTCGCTTTTAACCAGATGATCGAGCAGCTGGAGCAGGTATCGATTCGCTCCGACGCCCCCATACTAATTACCGGTCCCACTGGGGCAGGTAAATCCCAGCTGGCCCAGCGTGTCTATGAATTGCGCAAGCAGCGGGGCAAGCTGGAGGGTGGCCTGGTAGCCGTTAACTGCGCCACCCTGCGCGGCGAAAATGCCATGTCCGCCCTGTTCGGCCATCGTAAAGGCGCCTATACCGGTGCCACCACCCACCGACCAGGCTTGCTAATGGAAGCAGATAAGGGCCTGCTGTTTCTCGATGAAATCGGTGAGTTGGGATTGGACGAGCAGGCCATGTTATTGCGTGCGATTGAGCACAAACGCTTTATGCCTTTCGGCTCTGATAAGGAAGTTAGCAGTCACTTCCAGCTGATCGCCGGTACCAACCGGGATCTGGTACAGCTCTGCCAAGAAGGTAAATTTCGCGCGGACCTGCTCGCCCGTATCGATCTGTGGACCTACCGACTGCCCTCTCTACGAGAGCGTATTGAAGACCTGGAACCCAATATAGATTTTGAGCTGGAGGCTTTCTCCAGGAAATCCGGGCATCTTGTCAGCTTTAATAGAGCAGCACGGGAAAAGTACCTGAGTTTTGGGCGCTCCCGTGAGGCCAGCTGGTCTGCGAACTTTCGCGACCTTAACGCCAGTATCCTGCGTATGGGTACCCTCGCCGATGGTGGGCGGATCACGACTCAGGTAGTAGAAGAGGAAATCCATAGGTTGCGGATTAAATGGCAAAATCCAGTAACAGATTCATCACTATCCCTTGCCCGTATCGAAGCACTGTTGGGTCGTGACCGCACCGAACAGATGGATTACTACGAGCAAATCAAACTAGCTGGGCTAATTCAGGTTTGTGCAGAGTCCAATTCGATGGCAGAGGCCGGACGCAAACTATTTCAAGTAAGCCGCACCTCAAAAAAATCCAACAACGACTCACACCGGGTACGCCAACTTTTAGATAAATACGGTCTTAAATTCGACCAGTTGAATAAAACATAGAGGCCCTCTGGCATCTTTTTTTGTTAGTCTGATTCCAAAAGCCGGACGCTGGATCATGGAATGAGATACACCTATTTAACGCCTTTTATTTTCTTACTCAGCGCCTGTGAGCCAACCCAGTTCGCAGGTGGTACCGCCTTGCCAGATGGCTCTGTTTACAAAGGCGAGATGCTTAACGGTCTGTTTCATGGGCAGGGTCAGCTCGAATGGCCCAATGGCAGCCATTATCGTGGCGACTTTCGAAAAGGTCGCATGACAGGTGAAGGTGAGTTAACTGGAAGTGATGGCTGTAGCTATGAAGGGGAGTTCCTAAACGGAGAATTCCATGGCAAAGGCCGCTATAACTGTGATGAAACCGAATGGGCGGGAGAATTCCATGAAGGGGAGCTGCAAAGCGGTACTTTAAATTGGGATGAAGATGGGAGCTATCATGGTGAATTTTTAGATTTTGATCCCCACGGCGAAGGCAAACTCACTGCGGAAGATGGCAGCCTTTATCAGGGCGCCTTTGAATACGGATACTTAATACAGGGCAGCTACTCAGATAGCGATGGCTATCGCTATACAGGCAGCTTCGAGTACGGCTCCTATTCCGGCGAAGGTGAACTCACCCAGCCTGATGGCACGATTATCCGTGCCACTTTTCGCTATGGAGAAGCAGAAGGAGAAGGCGTACGAATAAGTACGGATGCTGAAGGAAACACTGTCGAGGAGTCTGCCTATTTCTCCGGTGGTACCTATTACCCCAGCGAAGACGCCTGGCGCGCACAGACAGATATTCCCGGTGCCCAAGCAGAAGCCAGGCTCTACAGCGAGAGTGAGCGCTTACAAAGTGCCATAGCCGCCCTCCCCTCACAGCGGCCCGGCGTACGCGATATTTACACCCTACTAATAGGTGGTGACGGTACCTCTCCAGTATTTGCCAGGGAGCTGGACTGGGTGGCAGAACGCCTCGATGAAGCCTTTAGCATTGACCAACGTATGCTGCGCCTCAGTAACGGCGGCGGATACGGTTTTCCCCTGGCTACCCGCACCAGTATCCAAGAAAGCCTCAATGCTATTGATCAGTTAATGGACTCCAAAGAAGATTTACTTTTTATACACCTGGTCAGCCATGGTGCTCGAAATGGAGATTTCAAAATTGCCGAGGGGGAAATTCCCCTAAATGATTTCTCACTGAAAGATGGGCAACGATTGCTGGACAATATTAACGCCCAGTACCAATGGATCGTTGTCTCAGCCTGCTTTTCCGGTCAATGGGTAGAAGCCCTACATAGTCCCAATCGGATCATATTTACTTCGGCCGCTGCAGATCGCAGCTCCTTTGGGTGTAGCGATGATTCCGAGCGCACCTGGTTTAGTTCCGCGCTTTACGGTGAAGCCCTCAATCAGGGAGTGAATAATCCTGAGGCATGGTTTGAAGCCGCCAAGTTAAAAGTAACCGAGATGGAACAGGAACAGGGGATTAAAAGAAGCCGCCACTCCCTGCCCCAATATTCAGTGGGAGAGAATTTCCTAATGTGGTGGCATGGAAAAAAATCGATTTATTAATTTTGGAATTCCGGTACAAACCGACTAAAAATTATTTTTGGTACTAATCACTATCTATCATAATACCAAGCGAAAGGAGATACCTTCTTGGAGTTCGCTAGCCTCTCTGTAGAGTTATTGTTTATATTGTTTTTCGTCGCCGTTATTGCGGGCCTACTTGATACACTAGCAGGTGGGGGCGGCCTGATAACTGTACCGGCCCTTATTCTTAGTGGCGTCCCGCCACTAGCTGCCTTGGGCACCAATAAATTACAAGGCAGTATTGGTACTGCAACTGCTACCTACATGATGCTTAAAAACAACAAGATCAGTTGGGATGGAATTAAAAATCTAATGCTATTTGCCTTTATTGGCGCAGCCATGGGCACAATAGCAGTACAGTTCATCAATACTGATGTTTTGTCATTTATTATCCCTGCTGTTCTTTTATTTATCGCTATTTATTTTATAGTTTCTCCATCCTTTACTCATAGTAGTACTAAACCCAAGGTCTCAAGAAAGAAATACCAATATGGCGTAATCCCATTTATTGGTTACTATGATGGTATGTTTGGCCCCGGAACTGGATCATTTTTTGCCTTATCAGGCGTTGCCTGTAGGGGACAGGATTTACTAACCTCCACGGCCAATGCAAAACCTCTCAATTTTTCCACTAATATCGCATCTTTAATCGTATTCTTATTTGCCGGTCAAGTTTTATGGGCTGCGGGAATCTTAATGATGATTGGACAAGTTATAGGTGCCTGGCTGGGATCTCATTTTCTATTTAAAATTAATCCTGGTTATTTACGGGGAATGGTAGTTCTTATGTGTGGTGGAATGTTAATAAAATATATCCACTCTATGGGATGGATAGATTATATCTTCTGAAAGGTATGGAGGTGGCTGGAACTCAGAAAAATCAGATTAAATATTAAGACTTTGGATTGTTTTATGGAGTATCTAAAAAGATCTTTAATGAACTTCTTTTTTAAGCTCCATCAACTCCTTCTTGATCTCGGTGATTTGATTCGATAGCTTGCTCTCAAAATCTTCATTGATTATCGACATATACTGCTCAAACCGGCTCTGTTTTATTAGATATTCTAATCTCTCTAGTAATTCATCATTGGAAACTCTTCTCTTGGCTCTTTTCCTGGTAAATTTTATCAGTGACTTTACCCAGTCAGGCAGTCGATAATAAGTATTTTGAAACCCTCTGCTTATGGAGTATCTAATACCATTATGTCGTATATAGCTAGATAGCTTTGATGGTAGTAACCTATAAAATAGATTTAAATATTTATCCAACTTATTGCAGTCGGAATACCACTCTCTCACCAAACTCTGCTTATCTCTGTCTAACTTCAGAGCGCCTAAAGCTTCATTAAATTCTCTTTCTGTATATTTCTCTATTAATTTTGACTTAATTAATAGAGAAATTACTTTTTTATCACCATAAAGCGGTCGTAATTCTATCAAATGCAGCAACCAACACCCAAGAAGATCATTCTTATAATCCGTATCACTAGAATTTTTTGCTAAGTAGTCAAATACAAAATGGTATTGATTTAACAATCGCTGAACCATTAGATCACTTTCCTTTTCATCCATATTGACTAAACTATACGACCCAATTTCTGGCAAAACCAATATTGATTTAGCCTTGACGGTTGTTATCCAATGTAGAGAGTGACCATTAACGCAGGAACCCAAAATAAATTCGGATATTTTATTTCCACAAACAAAGTCCCTGCGATAAAACCTCCTGACATTTATAGAATTTATTTTTAAAACAAACCTGAATTTATCATCAATTGATTCTGAAAATTTTTGTAAGGGTTTATTATGGCTAAAAAATACTATATCCGGATTATCTCTATTGACTATATCCTGTAATTTAGGGATCAAGGTAGGGTACCAACAATCTCCCTCATCGATAAATCCAACATACTCGCCAAAAGTATTTTTTATCCCAAATTCAAAAATTAGCTGGTCATCAATCTGTGAAGTACTCGGGATATGAATACTTCGAATTCTGGGTATTGAACCTGTAAATTTATTAATTCGATTGCGCTCATCATTTTCGCAAAAATGAAGAACAAGAATCTCTATGTCCTTGTATTGCTGTCGAATAATACTCTGCAGACAGGTATTGAGATAGACACCGCTAGACTTTGAAATAACGACAATCGAAATCATGCGCATACCACTGAAGTTCGGTAATCTAATACTGAATTAGCAGTATCTGGATCTTTATCAAAGAGTATTCTCAAATCCGCATTACTCAATGATAGAAAAGATCTTGTAAACTGAGATTGAAAGCTCCCCCTATACTCTTCGTCAAGATTACGCCAGCACCAGTTAAACAATGCTAACTTGCTTTTGACATACAAGTGGTAAAACCTATCTCTAAGATTAATATCCTTATTAAAGAAGTCTTCAATCTCATCAAAAACCTGTAATACAGATATACGCCGTGCATCTGATATATTTGACAACCTATTTCCTGTGGAGTCGACATTATGAATACAGAAAGGGGATTCAAATAATGCAATATCTTTAGCATTTGTGAGCAAATTCCAATGTGCTAATACATCATTATGTACAGGCGTTTGTGAAAATCTAAGGGAAACTCTTTTCGCATAACTGGTTTTAATCAATCTATTCCAAGGAAAGGGTGTTAAACATAGAATGCTATCAAGATCAAAAGCGGAGAAAGTCCTGTTACCAAAGGCTCTAAGCGCTCTGTAGAAAATGGAATTGTCATCACCTGCCATACCAAGATTAATAGTGCTTCCTGGAAATCTACACTGATAGGCCATCAACAAAATATCACTATTAACTTTTGTAGCAATTGAAACAGCTCGATCCAACATATTTGGCAGGATTAAATCATCGGCATCAAAAAATAAAGTCAGTGGCTCAGCTATTTGATCGAGAGCACTATTCCTACAATAGCCTGCCCCATTGTTACCATCGTTTAAAATAATTTTATATGGAATTCTATTTTTCTGAAGAAAATCAGCGGCCAACCCAACCGTGGTATCTGAGGAATTATCGTCAGATAAATAAATTTTTACATCAGTCGAATTATTATGAACAATAGAGTTCAACGTATTAACAATATTATTGTTTTCATTATATGTTGGTATCACCACCCCAACTTTACTGTTAGGCATACAAATTCTCTTTATAATTCTCTCAATTATCCCAAAGCAGCAGAGTTAAATGTAAATTCAATAAGTAAATTAATTTGAATATAATCAAGTCTGATAAAGGCTGTACCACTTAAAGTAGACAGCTATACACCTTTTTTCAAACTTATTGATCGATGATTTGCTTAAGCTAGATGATTTCGGGAAGGCTAAGGTATACAGCAAAAGAATTAGACGCCTACTCAAGGCGCCTAGATTTACCAGAACCAATTCTTAGAGTTTTGATTAGGTGCTATATGGCAAGAATAATGTCTTCAATCGGCTTATCAAATTTTATTAAATCTTTATTTTTCTCATCCTTATAAAGCTTGATATAAGCTTTAAACATAGCTGAAGGTGATTCCTGCAAAAGTGAAATCAGATAATCCCTACCCTTTAACTCTTCGATTCTATTGCCGATATAGAAACCTACAAAATACAACGGACTATCCCATACTGCAGAAAAACCCAAATGATAGATTTTGTCGAAGTCTAAACTTGAATCACGGCATGCACGAAAAAGCATTGCTTCAAATAATACAAAGTTACTATCTATTCGTTGTAAATTTCTTTTAAATTTTTTCTTAAACCATTCTGTGTACTCTTTTCCCTCTGTAACACTTAATGGAGAACCCACAATAGAGGCTATCCCCTCCAGACGGGTTTGATTTAAGATTTTCTCACAATTAGAATCTGGATTTTCTCCCTTTCCATAAAAATTGGACTGAGCAACATGATATAACTCATGCGTTGAAAGTGTCAGTAAACCTTCATAATCTCCTTTAAAATACTGCAGCGCAATATAAAAGTTATCATCTTTGGCCCAACCGTCAGAAGTTCCCCCGACTACCATAAAAATATTGGTATCAAAGAAAATATCTTTAGGAGAATAATCACCAATTCCCCTCTTTACACTATTTAAGTATTGCTGAGGATTGCTCTTTATTATCTTGAGTATATCTTCAACTTCGGACAACCGTTCATTTAATTGTTGAAACCTAAATGGATCATTTTTAACTGGATTACCTTCAACAACATCGATCAAACTAGACCGAAATGACTCTGCATTGGCTGTATTGTCAAATCTTGAGGTTTGATGGATCGTTGCTTGTATACCCTGCAAACTCATCAGCTTATCTAATTGATCATCAGATACTTTGTCTCCAGATAAAATATCAACCAATCTATCAGCACTCTCAAAATCAATTGTTATTTTATCTGTTACTTTCGCTGAGGAAAAAGCCGTAAGGCTTATCAATGACAAGCCTAAAAAAATCACCCACTTAAAGATATTCATCTTACCTCTCGCAAAAATGTAAAAGAAAAGAATAATCAGGTATTTAATCTAAAAAGAATGCTTATTGTGTGATTATTAGACCTTTATTACCTACACAACCTCCACTCCGAATATGAGACAAAAACAATGCATTTTATGCCAACAAAGCGACTTGTGTTTTCAGCTGTCTAAAAGAAAGTTTTGCTTACGACAGAGGATATCTTAAAAAGATTAAATCCCACCCACAGGTTGTGAATGGGATTCAGGTAGACTTAGGCAGACTTCTGCTCTTCAATAAACCGCTGCATCTGCTCTTCCAGCATCGAAAGAGGCAAAGCTCCATTACTTAGCAGTGCATCGTGAAACGATCGCAAATCAAACTTATCGCCAAGCTCTTTTTCCGCAAGAGCTCGCAGCTGTCGAATTTTAATTTCCCCCATCTTGTAAGATAGCGCCTGCCCCGGCCAGGATATATAGCGATCTACTTCTGCACGTACATTAGCCGGAGAGAGGGATGTATTATTGGAAAGAAAGTTTAATGCTTGCTGTCGTGACCACCCCTGAGAATGAATTCCAGTATCAATCACAAGGCGTGCGGCACGCCACATTTCATAGCTGAGTCGCCCAAAGTGTTCGTAGGGAGTGGTGTACAGTCCCATCTCTTTACCCAGTCGTTCAGAATAAAGGGCCCAACCTTCTCCATAAGCGCTCAAGTAAAGGTTGCGACGAAAGTCCGGTACATTCTCAAGCTCTTGCGAGAGAGCATTTTGTAAATGATGCCCCGGTACTGCTTCATGCAAGGTAAGAGCAGGTAGCTCATACAAGGGACGCTGGTCCAGCCCGTGAGTATTCAACCAGTAGGCACCACCGCGAGTACCGCCAATGGCGGCTGGATTATAGGAGGCCGTAGTGTAGTTAGGAGCTATTTCACTGGGAACTGGTACCACGCCATAGGGAGTACGCGGCAATAAATTAAAGAACTCCGGCAATACATAGTCAATCCGCTTGGATATATAGGCCGTTTCCTTGAGCAGCTGTTCCGGCGTTTTAGCGTAAAACTGTGGGTCTGTGCGCAGGAATTGGGTGAATTCTGTAAAGCTGCCCTTAAAGCCTGACTCCTTGATCAGAGCTTTCATTTCCGCGCGGATTCTCTTCACTTCGGCAAGGCCCGTGCGATGAATCTCCGCAGGGTCCAGATCCAGGGTCACGTAGTAGCGAATGTTGTGGCGATAGTAGTCGCTACCACCAGGCATCTGTTCAGCACCCAAAGTCTTTGTGGCCGCCTTTAGGTAGTCGCCCTCAAGGAAATCCGCTACCCGTCCAAATGCGGGAATAGCTACTTGCTTAATCACAGCTAAACCCTGCTCTCGCAGACGCTTCTGCTCATCGGGCGCGATGGTTTGCGGCATCTCAGCAAAAGGCTTATACAAGCTGCTTTTACTGGGATCTTTATATACTTGAGCGCGTACCGTTGGCGCTATACCTTCTACAACGATTTTGGGCAACACAAAGCCAGAGCGAATACCTTCGCGCATATTGGCAATGTTCTCATCGAAGTAGCGACCAAATTCACCGATACGGGCAATATAGTCCTCGTAATCGGCGATATCCCTCATCGCCAAACCACTATTTGCCTCAAGCGCACTTGCGTAAAAACTTGAGAAGGTGTTTAGGGGAATTCGGTCGAGAAACAGTTCCTCTTCCTCAACTGAGCTGGCAAGAACCCAAGAGAGAAGCTCACTATTGACGCGGTCTGAAGCACTTAACTTACTTTGATCGATAGCCTCAAGGCGCCGGATAAAGGCCTGCTCAGCCTTTATCCGACGTTGACGATCCTCTGCAGTCACCCCGGGCAATTCTCGATTGTAATCGGAAACGCCAACTCGCCCTGCAGTAATCGGGTCTTCCCTCAGCGTGTATTGCCAGTGATCCTTAAGAACACTTTGAAGTTCTTCTGTAGCAGTTGCTGCCCAGGCTGAGGGCATCAATAGGCTAGTGGCAATAAGCGGTCCTGTTAGGGACTTGAGGTAGTAAGTAAGTGATTTCTTGAATTTCACCCTTGGCTCCGTAGTGCTGTTGGTATCTAAAAAGAACAACAGAGCTTGCTCTTTTAGTTACCCTACAGAGTAGGCGTGGCAAGCTTGTACCAGCACTATACACGAAGGATGGATAATAGTGACTCAGCGGAATAAACATACCGCCACAAGTGAGGTGGAGGAGTATAATTTCCTCCACCAAGTGGTCAAACAGTTGGCTGGTAACTTAGGTGGCATGCGCATAACAGCGCACGTCATAGCTCCCACTCAGACCAATGGCATACATAGATGTATTCCAGAAAGAGTTTACAAACCAGTTGCGGAATGCGTTCTTGGTTGGGAACCAGAATTCTCCAAAATTTGGGTCGAAAAACAACACATCTTCCGCAACCCAAGCTGCCATGGCGTGGGCACCCACCTTACCTGAAATACCGATTTTCTTGTAAGAGCCGGCGCTTCTCGTCGGCTCCCTAATAATTTCATCAGCAAGCGCTGCAGAGTTGCGCATAGTAGTTTGTCCACGATCTAACCGAGGGCCTGTGACCACGTGAATTTGGCGCTGACCATTTGGCCCAGCGATACCCACACCGCCATTATTCTGAAGAGGCAGAATATTGTGAGATTGCAGCCACGTCTCTGAGACCTGATCCTGGTTTGGTGCATTTCCACCAATCTGGTGCAAGGTCATCACATGGAAAAGATGCTGCTCACTCAATGTATTATTGGGGAAGAGCCAATTCCAAAGGCTTCCATCCTCTGCGTGAAATTTGATCCAGTGGGCACTCAGGGATTCACAGACTCCGCCAGCAGTATCCTGGTGTATGGTGATCTGTGCCTTCACCGGATCCAAACATTGACTGAAATTATATTGAAGTGTGCCACCGTGCTGGGCCACAGATCTCTGAACAGGACCAACCCTTGTCCCGGTAAGTGCAAGTACTGTTTTATCAAACCAAATCGGCATGTCCATCTCCCCTGTATTCACAATGTAGAAACACTTATTCAGCGATTAGTTAACTACTTCTGAGAAGTGCTTTCCGGTATATGCATTAGATTGAAACAGAAAAATTACAGGGCAGATAGGTGTCCATTTTTTTTTAAAATCGACTCTGGCACTCTTTTCTCAGGCCAAAGATAGCAGTTCGAAATAGATTGAGGCGCAAGTATTTATTTGACTCTGGCACTATTTTTTATGGGTAAGAATATCACGGCTATTTACGATTAATTCCATGCTAGAACAGACCCAACTACACTTGCCAGTCAGATTACACAGGTCCTTTAATTCGACTCTGGTACTATTTTTGGTGCAAAAAAATTGACCTATGACATGGAAACTATCTAAATGGAAATATTTTTTTGTAGTTGGCGACAATTGATTTTATCTTTCCAGAGATAGAGCTTATTACCTCCAGATAATTACGACTTGAAAATGAGTCAATGATAAGAAGTGAAATAGGCAGAAGTGATAATCACTAAAAAAGGCAGCCGGGTAAACCCGGCTGCCGAGCGCCCATGGGGGAAGGGCTAAGAGGAAGAAATTGGTAGTGGATTGCTACTACTAATAGAACCAACAAAAACAGCTACTGCCAATTTATGTGCGGCGAGCGTAAGAGCGAACTTCATAGCCACCGCTTAGCCCTACTGAATACATAGAGTTATGCCAAAATGATTGGGTAAACCAATTAAAGAAGGAATTTCTGGATTCGAACCAGAATTCACCAAAGTTCGGGTCAAAGAAAGTAATGTCCTGCGCAACCCAGGCAGCCATTGCATGACCAGCGAAAGTGCCATCAAGGCCTATCTTCTTATAGCAACCAGCACCGCCAGTTTGATCCAAAATAATCTCCCTTGCCAAAGCATTGGGAGAGAAAACGCCACTCTGGCCTTGCGCTCTACGAGGATTGTGAATGCCTCGAATAGTATTTCCTCCCCGGCCATTCGGGAAAGCGCCACCAAATACATTTTGGCTGGTGGGGAAGATGTTTTGTGTGCTCAGCCAGGCTTCTGTAGTTCTGTCTTGGTTGTCCTGAGTGCCCGCTTGTTGCAGGGTCATTACATGAAATAAGTGTTGTTCATCCAGTGCGCCCGCCGGCATTAACCAATCCCACAAGCTTCCCCCATCAGAGTGATGCTTGATCCAAAAGGCGGAAAGCGCTTCACAAACACCACCGGAAGTATCTTCATGAATAGTTATTTGTGCTTTTACCGGATCCTTACATTGGCTGAAGTTGTATGTCAGTTGACCCCGATGATTGGCTACAGATTGTTGTACGGGGTTTACGCGTGTTCCAGTTATAGCGAGAACGGTTTTATCGACCCAAATAGGCATATTCGATCCCTCATTTATTGAGATAAAAACGCTGCACAAATCCTTTTTCTAAAAGCTGAAAATTTGTAGCGCCTGTGAATTGGGCGGGCATTGAACCAGAAAAGTTCCAGGGCCAACAGAGTATAAAAGCGCTTTTTAAATCGACTCTGGCACTATTTTTTTATCTAGCGTTAATCTTGCCTGAATCCTACTTTGTTGAAATCTATTAGCCAAAAATAATCTGGCAACAGACAATATTTAGTCGTTTCTAACTGCGAAGAAAAAATAGAGATAAGAAGATATTTTTACTTATAAATATTTATCATTCTTAATCTCAAATAGGGCGCATAGCAATTTATAGAAAGTACACTTTTACAAAACTCATCAGTTTAAAAATGTGGCTTGTAACAACAAAAAGTTGTTAAAGCAGATGGGCAAGTACAAAAGCTATGAAATAAGTTGCATATATAAACTTAGCAATAACATCTGTGCCGGTCTCTTTGCCAACACACTTTTAGCCATTCAAGGCAGCACTACTAAGTTGGTTGTGAAAAATTTAGGGAGGAATAATTCAACAGCAGAGTGGTAAGTAAAATGCCTCGACCAAATTCTGCCCCTAGGTCGTTAACTCCAGGGGATGAAATCCGGTCGAGGTTTGGCTAAGCGGTGTTAAACCTGCTCTACAGTCTGCTCAATACGTCCAAAGATAGATTGCCCTTGATCATCGAGCATTTCGATGGAAATGGTATTTCCAAAGTCCATAAATGGCGTGCTTGCAGAGCCATTCTGGATGGTCTCAATCATGCGAATCTCGGCAATACAACTGTAACCAACACCACCTTCTGCTACAGGCTTACCGGGACCGCCATCCAACTTATTGGACACCGTTCCAGAGCCAATAATGGTGCCTGCGCAAAGTGGACGAGTTCTGGCCGCGTGGGCGACCAGTTGCCCGAAGTGGAAGGTCATATCCACACCGGCATTGGGCTCGCCAAACTTCTCACCATTCAGATGGGAAACCAGTGGCAGATGCAATTTACCCTCGCTCCAGTTTTCACCCAGCTGTTCAGGGGTTACGCAAACAGGGGAGAAAGCACTAGAGGGTTTGGACTGGTAGAAACCAAATCCTTTGGCCAGTTCCGCAGGTATCAATCCGCGCAGGGATACATCGTTGACCAACATTACCAACTTGATATGGGACAGTGCATCCTCAGCGGACACCCCCATAGGAACATCGTCGGTGATCACGGCAATTTCTGCCTCGAAGTCGATGCCAAAGCCATTGCTTTGCGGCATCTTTACCGGCTCGCGTGGATCCAGGAAGGTATCGGAACCACCTTGATACATGAGCGGATCGCTGTAGAAGCTCTCCGGCACCTCAGCACCGCGGGCTTTGCGCACCAGCTCAACATGATTCACGTAAGCACTACCGTCGGCCCAGTGATATGCGCGCGGTAAAGGCGAAGCACACAGAGTTTGGTCAAAGGCTTCCCCTTGAATCTCACCATTTTGCAGGCGCTCGTGTAGCTTCTCCAACTCGCTGCTGACCGATGCCCAATTGTCCAACGCACTCTGCATGGTGGGGGCAATATCCCCAGCTGGCACCATACGGGTAAGATCGTCGCTAACAACAACCAATTGGCCATCGCGGCCGGATTTAAGGCTGGCTAACTTCACTGTGCCTCCCCTTCAGTTTTTTCCACAAATTCTTCTTCCCCATGCATCCAGGCGGCGTGCCTTGGGGCTTTTTTAGTACGTGACCACTCTTCCAACATATCCTCAGCAACCCGCTTCAGCTCTTTATGCATACCGGGCTTGGCGGTATTGGCAGCCAGCTCGATACGATGGCCGTTGGGGTCGAAGAAGTAGATCGACTGGAAGATAGTGTGATTGGTAGGGCCGAGTACGTCGACCCCGGCCGCTTCCAGTCGCGCTTTGGTCTCAAGCATTTCTTCCATGGACTCCACTTCGAAAGCGATATGCTGTACCCATTTGGGTGTGTTCTCATCGCGCCCCATCTCCGGGGAGTTGGGGATTTCGAAGAAGGCAAGCACATTCCCCATACCCGCATCCATAAAGACGTGCATGTAAGGGTCCGGCTCACCGGTTGAGGGTACCTCGTTTTCGGCAATGGCCAGCTGGAAGTCCATGCCGAGAAGATCGCGGTAGAATTCCACTGTCTCCTTGGCGTCCCTACAGCGATACGCCACGTGGTGAATGCGCTTAATGCCCATTGAAGCCTCCGTTATTATTCCTTTTCTTTAATGACGCCACGCTTGAGCTGGTCGCGCTCAATGGATTCGAACAGGGCCTTAAAGTTACCCTCACCAAACCCTTCATCTTCCTTGCGCTGGATAAACTCAAAGAATACCGGGCCGAGCATATTAGCGGAGAAAATCTGCAACAGCAGGCGCGGTTGGCCGCCCTCGGTGGTGCCATCCAGCAGGATGCCACGGCTCTGGAATTCTTCAGTAGGTTCACCGTGCCCAGGCAGGCGCTCTTCCAGCATTTCGTAGTAGGTGTCCGGCGGCGGGGTCATAAACTCCATGCCGCGCTCTTTCAGGCGATCCCAACAGGCAATTAAGTCATCACAAGCAAAGGCGATATGCTGGATACCTTCGCCGTTGTACTTCATCAGGAACTCTTCGATCTGGCCGCCGCCACCAGCTGCTTCTTCGTTTAGCGGAATACGGATCTTGCCATCCGGTGCAGTCATCGCCTTGGACAGCAGGCCGGTGTATTCGCCTTTGATATCGAAGTAACGAATCTCGCGGAAGTTGAACAGTTCTTCGTAATACTTGGCCCAGTAATCCATACGGCCGCGATACACGTTGTGGGTAAGATGATCCAGAGTGTGGAAACCACAACCTTCAGGGCGACGCTCTACGCCCTCTTCCCAGATAAAGTCGATATCGTAGATGGACTCACCATCTTCGTAGCGATCAATCATGTACAGGGTCGCACCGCCAATACCTTTGATTGCCGGCAGGTGCAGTTCCATCGGGCCAGTATTCACATGAATAGGCTGTGCACCTTTGCGCAGGGCCTCTTCGTAGGCGAACTTGGCATCTTTTACGCGGAAGGCAAGGCCACAAGCGGAGGGACCGTGCTCCTGGGCGTAGTAATAGGCGTGGCTGTCGGGCTCGTAGTTGGTGATGAAGTTGATATCACCCTGGCGCCACAACTCCACTGCCTTGGAGCGGTGACGGGCGATTTTCTCAAAGCCCATGGCGGTAAAAACGGTTTCAAGGATGCCTTTTTCCGGCGCTGTAAACTCTACGAATTCGAAGCCGTTAAGTCCCATCGGGTTTTCAAATAAGTCGGCCATGCGGTCCTCCATTTCTTATCATCGCAGCACTTCAAAGCGGGGCTGCGGATTGTGGATTTAAAGCGCAAACGAAGTTAGTTGCAGATGTAACTAATGTCAAGAAACTCTGAATCAGCTAACAAATGAGTACTAGAAGAGTATTTTTAGTCACCAGCCTCCAAAGCTAGCGCCTGGGAGAATAACCAGCTGGCAACGGGTCCTTGGACAGGATCGGGAGAGTAATCGGGAGCCGGGTGCGACACAGTGGTTGCGCCACACCCGTGCACAGCCGACCTTATTTACGCGTGCATTTACCGGTATCGGTACGACACATATGATCCTTGTGAAACTTGCCGGTCATCTGGTCGCACTGGGATTTGCTCACATCTCCAGCACAGGCATTTTCGGCATGCTGGCAGCAACCGGTTTCAGCGGTGCCCATTCCTTTATTGCCGTCCATCCCTTCATCTTTCTTGCGCTGTTCGCAGGCAGACAGGGTCAAAACCATCGCCGCGGCCAGTATCCCAATTGAAGCTTTGAGTCTCATAAAGGCCTCCTAAATTCCCGGCTTAGCGGCCGGTGACATGGATATCGCGGAATCTGCCGCGCATTGCTTTGTGCGACCCGCGTAGATTTACCCGACATCTCCACCAGCTCAGGGATTTTGCGATTAGGCGCGCCATCCCATTATCACCCTGCAGATTTACCGGGCCATGCATTGACTGTAGCCCACACTGGCAGCGAAACCATCTGACTGACGGGACATTTACGTTAATTTGCCCCTGACAGCCCATCCAAATAACTGAATACCTTTTTGTATTTGCCAGAGCCGGTACAATCGGCCCCCGTTTGTCGGGTAAAAACCCCGCCTGAATGTAATTATTGAGGACCCTCTATGCTTCTCGCCGCTGCTGCCATCATTGCTGGCTTTATTGTGCTGGTCTGGAGTGCCGATCGCTTTGTGGATGGAGCTGCCGCCACTGCTAAACATTGCGGCATGCCCACTCTGTTAATTGGCATGGTGATCGTCGGCTTCGGTACTTCCGCTCCGGAAATGGTGGTCTCAGCCATTGCCGCCTTGAATGGCAACCCCGGCCTCGCCCTGGGTAATGCCTACGGTTCCAATATTGCCAATACCGGTTTGATTCTCGGTTTCAGTGCCCTGCTGATCCCACTATCGGTACACTCAAAGATTGTGCGTAAAGAGCTGCCACTGCTGCTGGCAATCACCCTTCTCAGTGGTGCCTTCCTGTGGAATGACCGCTTGGAGCGCTGGGAGGGTATTGTTCTGTTATTCGGTTTCTTCGCCCTGATCGGCTGGAGTATCTTTTCTGCCATGCGCAATAAAGGTGACCAGCTTGAGGGAGAAGTAGAAACTGAGCTGGAAGACAACCCTATGCCACTCGGAACTGCCATATTTTGGTTGGTAGCAGGACTGGTGCTATTGATTGTCAGTTCCCGAATCCTCGTATGGGGAGCAGTAACCATTGCCGAATCTTTGGGGGTCAGTGACCTGGTGATAGGCCTGACTATTGTTGCCCTGGGAACCTCACTGCCGGAACTGGCCGCAACTTTAGTGGCCGCACGAAAAGGTGAGCACGATATCGCCATCGGTAACGTTGTCGGCTCCAATATGTTCAATCTGCTGGCGGTGGTTGGCATTGCCGGCACCATTGCTCCCATGAACAACGTACCCCACGAGGTGCTGTCCCGGGACTGGCCGATGGTTCTCGGCCTCACAATTGCCCTGTTTATTTTTGCCTACGGCTTCAAAGGCCAGGGCCGGATCAATCGCTGGGAAGGCTCCGCGCTGCTAATGGCTTACCTCGTATATACCGGCTACCTGGTAGGAACCATTACCAAAGCTGCACTCTGATAATATTCGGGGTGGTGCCGCACCACCCCATAGTTACTGCCTGAATTCACCATAATTCGCCACCTCTGCGCCCATTTCTCTTCCCAAAAACTGACTAATATCTGCAACACCTACCAAGGAAAAGTGCAGAGCAGCTTGATGAAGAGAAGCACCATTGGCAAAACCGTAGCGCTAACAGCCCTATTTGGACTCGGTGCAATTTACCTACTCAATGCCTCTTGGCTGGCGACAGCCCAGCAAGGGGAACCGATCCTGATTGCCCATCGCGGCGTCTACCAAACTTACAACCGGGATAATTTGACCCGTGACGAATGCACTGCAGTCCGTATCTATACCCCGGAACACCGCTATCTGGAAAACACGATTCCCTCTATGGAAGCTGCCTTTTCTCATGGCGCGGACATTGTCGAAATCGATATCCATCCCACCACTGATGGCGACTTCGCGGTATTTCACGACTGGACCATAGACTGCCGCACGGATGGAACAGGTGTCACCCGGGAACAGTCCATAAAGGACTTAAAGAAGCTGGATATTGGTTACGGCTATACCTTTGATGGCGGCAAGACATTTCCCTTTCGTGGCCAGGGGGTGGGTTTACTTCCCACTTTAAAAGAGGTCTTGCTGCACTTTCCCGGCAAGCAGTTTCTGATCAATATTAAGAGTAATGATCCAACAGAAGCAGAACGATTGGATAACTATCTTCGGCAACACCAATTGCCTATTAATTCCCGGCTCATGGTCTACGGTGGCGATCGCCCAATTAAAAGGATACGGCAGTTGCGGCCAAATGCATTGGCCTTCAGCAAGACAAGCGCCAAACACTGTGCTTTGCAATATGCACTGTTCGGTTGGAGTGGCTACTTTCCCGAGTCTTGCCGGAACAGTATTGTTGTTGCACCCAATACCTGGCGATGGGCTTTGTGGGGTTGGCCCAATCGCTACTCTGAACGAGTGGCCAAAGCCAATAGCTTGGTGATGGCAGTGGACCATAAAAATGGCAAGCGGGGCTTGCCCGGTATTTACACACCGGAAGAGCTCAGTTTTCTACCCGAAGGATATAGCGGAGCTATTTGGATTGAGAAGATCGAGCTGATTGGTCCATATCTACAAGCAAGACAATAGATAACCTTAGCGTTTTCGACCTTTCTCCAGCCGTGCCAGATGCGCCTGAAGACGCTCTATTTCTTCCAGCAGCTCTATCGCTAATGCAGCGCCGGCAAGATTTACCCCCAGATCTCGCTCCAGGCTGTAAACCCGGCGCACCCGGCGCACACAAATTCCGCTAAAGCGCCACTGCACTTCCCTGCTACGCGGCTCAATAATTCCCTCCTCAACCAAGGCAATAATGCGCTCCGCCGGCACACCACAAGCCCGACACAGTTCACTCAAAGTTAACTCACTCTCTTCATCCAGGAGAACACCGCTAAGCTGCTCAACCTTTTTAGGCATCACAATTATCCTCCCATGGACTGACGCGGATTGAAGTTGAATGCGTCGCCAAACTGACGGTATGCCTCGCGTTCAATATCAGTAGTGGCTGGCGGCGTAACAGTTTGCATCACTATATACATATCCCCCGGCTGCTTTGCCGGGATACCGCGGCCCTTGAGGCGCAGTTTTTTACCATTGGTGCTGTTTGCTGGAATGGTCACTTTAATGGGACCATCGGGAGTGGGTACCTGAACTTTGGCTCCAAGCGTTATCTCCCAGGGAGCCAAAGGCAAATCCAGGTAAACCGTTTTACCTTCTGTATGGAAAAGGGGATGGGGGTTGAAAGCAATTTCCAGGTAGAGATCACCAGGCTTACCTTCTCCAATGCCAGGCTCACCCTGTCCAGCTAAGCGAATCTGTTGCCCTTCAGTGATCCCCTTGGGAATTTTTATATTAAGAGTGCGCTCACGCAGTTGCGGTCGCCCATCTGCACCCAATACCGAGTGCTTTAAGGTTACTTGGCGTGTACCGCCACGATAACTATCTTCGAGGTCTACTGTGATGCGGGCATAGGTATTTTCACCCTGGGCACTATAAGAGCGGCGCTGCCCCTGCCCATAAGCCTGACGAAACCCGCCGCGGCCAAACAAGCTTTCAAAGAAGTCACTAAAAGCTTCAGGATCAGCTTCGGTATATCCACCACCGTGAAACTCAAAACCCTGGTCCCAATTGGGAGGCGGTCGGAAATCCTGGCCAGACTGAAAACCACTGCCGAGCTGATCGTAAGCAGCTCGCTTCTCTGGGTCCTTCAATACTTCATAGGCCTCATTTACTTCCTTAAAGTGTTCTTCGGCGCCCTCCTCTTTACTGACATCCGGATGATATTTACGTGCTAATTTTCGATAGGCACGCTTAATCTGTGCCTGATCCGCACTCCGATCCAGGCCGAGTATTTTGTAATAGTCCTTGTATTCCATGGCTTTAATAAAAGCCGATGGTGACGGGATTCGCCATATATTTATGATATAAAATCGGCAAGAAGGTTAGTTGAGATCCTCCCCCCTCAACTAAGATTTAATAATATGGCGCCGATTAGATAAACGACGCCAAGCTGCAGTATTAATAACCAGTCTCGTAAAACATTGATCCATCTAAATACTCGATAGACCCATCGGTATAGTGAATATAGACCTCAGCAGGGTTTGAGGCATAAGCTCGCACTGTCACAGAACAGTACAAACCAGAGCTACAACCTTTAATCCAATTCACATAATCTATAGATTTTGTAATATTTACTATTTCCCAGCTTCCTGAAGTCGAGGTTCCAAAACTAAAATCCAAACCACCACAACGATTTGTTCCGTTGCCAATTACTTGCCCCCCAGCTTTGACGTTAAGGTTGCATTTAAGATCAGCAGAAAATGCAGGCAATGCAATGGCGGAGCCAACCAGCAAAGACAGTACTATTAATATTTTTTTGACATTCATTTGTAGAACCTTAAGATTATTTATTATTAATTGATAAACCAAAAACAACAAACCTCGTTATTGATGCTATCACCGCCAATAAACACTTCCCACAACAACAAAAATACAAATTAGATAAATAACATGAACTGGCTATCAATATAATTAAACTAATATCCAATAGCATAAAATTTCAAAGGAGACACTTGTTCCGGATACTTGGAATCAATGAACAGCCAAAAAAACTGAGATCCAAAGCCACTTCATAACTAACATTATTCGAATAAGGCAAGAATAAAGAGGATAGATATATAGATAAGTTAAAGGAATTTAACTACAACTACTCAAGTTCTACTTATAAAAAATATATTAATGTATTTAATAGAGAACCAAATTTTCTTTGGTTCCCCAAAAAACAACCTCTATCGGAGACTATCGTTCAGCCGAGTAAGGATCTTCCGCATTTAAATAGGCCAAAAAATCTGCTTTCTGTTCGGTTGAATTCAGCCACTTGCGAACTTCTTTAGCTTTATCATATAAGTCATCGCCAAATTTACTCCGATACATTTCAGAAAAAGTTTCTTGGGCCTTGTTCTCCCTGATCTTTTTCTGCCATTCATGAGTAACTAAAAAGTTAAGTGAGCCAGCAAGCCCTTCAGCTTTTAGTAAATCCCACTCGCCTTTATCTAACCAGACTCCACCGACAACAGTACTGTAATCAATACGATGTTCACTACTAGCAATAATTTTTATCTTTTGCATTATGGAGCCAGACACCGGGCACAAGATAGCTCGCTTAGTATCTTCGGAAACTACATTATTCAGATTACTAATATCTTCTGAAAATTTGTATTCAGGATTTTGTCTTTTCCAGCTTAAGTAATCTTCAATAAGAATCCAGTTACCCTCACAGGAAGAACAAGTATATCCACGAAATAACTCTTCGATAAATCCTGATTTAAGAACGCCATCTTTACAGCTGGTACAGCGCTGCATATTTTGCACCTTAATAAAAAACAACCCGGATCTACCTATTTAGATCCGGGCTATAAGAATCATTTATTTCCAAAATAATAATGAGTTTTGTACTATATAATTTCAAAAAATGTACGTTGCTCTAACTATCAATCTCAGTAGTCTTATTGAGGTCGCCAACTCCAGCTTCTTTTAAGAGCGAGTCTACCAGCGGCGCCATAGCTCGGTGTTTTAGAGCACTACCCACCAGAGCCTCAGGCAAGCTTTGTCCTTTGGATTCAGCCTCGCCATCTAAAATGCCGCTGCTTGCTCTACCATCAACACCATTTAAGCCCTCAACAGAGATAATTTTCATTCCCTCAATACTTTCCATCGGCTTAACACTTTCACGGATAATATTGGGCAGATTTTCGTGCAGACTGAGGACCTTCTTAAGTGCAATCTGGGCCTCATTAAGGCTATTAAAAGCCTCATTCATCAGGCGCTGCCCCTCAGCGTCCACCGCATATTTTTCACGATCAGCTTCGACTTTAATACGAATAGCCTCAGCTTCAGCTGCAGCCTGCAAGCGCAATGCTTCAGCCTTATCCTCTGCAGCTGCTTTCTCTGCATCGGCCATTACCTTAATACCCGTGGCCTGACGCTCCGCTACTTTTTGAGCTTCGATAATTTCAATGCGCTTATCACGCTCAGCAACTTCAACATCCTGAGCCGTGCGAACTTGCTCTTCGGCTTTTACGGCTTCAGCTCGAGCTACGTTGGCCTGTTGGTCCGCAAGAGATTGCTCTTTGGACTTTTCTGCAACAGCAATTGCACGTTCCTGCTTGGCAATTTCCACTGATTTCTCTTTGGAAATACGCTGCTCATCGAGAATACGCTCACCTTCAATCTCTTGCTCTTTCAAGCGACGCTCTTTCTCGATTTCCAGTAACTTAGTTGCCTGTTCCGCAGCAATTTGAGATTGGCTCACTTCGCGCTGGGCTTCAATTTCAGCCTTGCGTGCGGCGCGCTCCTGCTCTGCTTGTTCACGGGCGATATCCGCCTTCTGAGCAGCTTCACGATTTTCCAGCTCGCGCTGTTGCTCCAAGTGTGCGTAACGTTTTTCCTTATCAATTTCTAACTTTTGGCGTTCAGCTTCGAGGTTTTTCTTCTCGATCTGTACCATAGTTTCCTGCTCGACATCATTGACCTCTTTACGACGCGTCTCAATAGAGCGGGTCATGCTGGCGAGGCCCTCAGCATCAAACACATTGTCCTGATTGAAGAATTCTTTATGGGTTTGATCCAAACCGGTCAAAGATACAGCCTCGAGTTCCAATCCATTTTTTAATAGATCTTCGGAAACTACCTGCTGAACTTTTTGTACAAACTGACTGCGCTGCTCATGCAATTCGGCCATTTCCATTTCAGCTGCTACAGAGCGTAACGCATCAACAAATTTACCCTCGATCATTTCTTTTAATGCTTCAGGGTCTAAAGTACGCAGCCCCAAAGTCTGTGCAGCGTTGGCTATCGCATCTACATCCGGTTTTACCCGCAGATAAAATTCAGCAAGTACATCAACACGCATACGATCCTTGGTGATCAGCGCTTGATGCTCTTTTCGGGAAACCGCCAGGCGCAAAGTATTCATGTTCACAGGAATAATTTCATGTAGAACTGGTAGTACCAGTGCACCTCCATTCATTATGACTTTTTGACCACCCATACCGGTACGCACAAATGAGCGCTCTTTTGATGCTCTCGTATACAAGCGCGCAAAAATAGTTCCAATAACAATTAAGGCCACTAGTACAGCCCCGGCAATAAATACCATAACCGGTAGGTTTCCTATCACTTCTAGATTCTCCATTTAGTTATTCTCCATAAGATGTATACTGCTGGGGCGAGTTACTCGAAAATGTGCTCCCAGCTCTTCAACCAGTAACACCTTATCCCCCTGATTAAATGTTTCACTTTCATCCGGTTCCACCATTACATAGTGTGTGGTTCCGTATTCATCACTAAAACGCGCTTCTGCTGGTGAACCGATTTCTGCTTTACCGATCGTAATAATCGCTACACGGCCAATAAAGGAATTTCTCTCAACTGCCTCGGATTCATCACCCACAGCAAAGCGCCGCATAATATTGCCAACAAAACGTACCTGAGGTAGCGCAAGAAAAAAGACTGCCACAGCAAGTAAACCGCCCGGCAATAAATACCCAACAAGAGACTCTATGAGCATTTGGGCTACTAGGCCCGTCACTCCAAAGCTAACCAGAAAAGTTACTAACAGTATAAGTGCAGGAACTTCACCGAAACGCAACCACCCAAGCAGCTTAGTCATCCCCCCAGACAACCCTGTATCTGGCACGTCAACATCAAAATCTGGTAATAAATTATCCAGTAAATCTGAAATACCAACACCAATCAATGTCATGATGCCTTCAAGAAGCGCTATCATAAACATTAAAATCAGCGCACCGGTAAAGATCAGGTTTTGGTCTTGCAATAAAAATATCATCAGCCCCCCGATTTAATCTTGGCTAAACGTTCTTTCACACGATTATTTCGCGCGAACTCCTCAAGTTCTGCTAATTTGCTGGCATCTATCCCAGAGTCAAATGTCGATATAGCTGTATTACCTACTGCTCGATTAAATGCATCGGTAGCTTGTTCTACCTGGGCTTTTGGCTTTCTATCCCTGCCATATTCATCCGCAGTAACTCTACTACTTACCTTTTTATTGACTGCAATAAAATCTTGTAACTGCTCACGCATTTCACGTTTCTTACCTTGCAGGGCAAGAATATAGGAACCTAGTTCCTTTATTTCTATCTCATTTTCATTGATCGCTTTTTCTAAAATTGGAAGTTGCGCCTCAATATCCATTTGTTTGGCAATGGCGACTTCAGCCAAATCATCACGACCTTCATTTATAGCAATATCAATTTGTTCAGCTAAACGCTTATGACGAGCATTTTCATCGCTTAACGCTCTACTGTTTAGATACTTGGATGCCTCCACCTTCCCTAGCTGATCTCGCACATCTGCAATTGCATCATCCACCTCCCGAATTGCCTGCTCCATCACTGACTCTGGTGCAGCGGCTTCAACCGAGTCCACGACGGCATTGGCGGACACAGAGATTAAACGTGATATGCGCTTTATAAACCCTTCACTCATAACTTATCTCCTGCTCCCAAATAGAAAAATCCACCTTATTATTGGTTACAAACTTCAAATGATGTCGAAACAGTGTCCAATCTCTCACCAAAGATACTGTTTATGCTTTCCTGCTGTGACGGCAAGACAATTTTTCCGCAAAGTATTACGAGTCTGCAGCAGAGTTTTTATAAGTAGCGCAATAGGATTGGAATCAATACTAAATTATATCAATGCCGTATTCTCTACGAGCAATTCCAATATCATTCAAATTAGTAAACTGCGATGACTTTTTCCCAAACAATAAGTCATTAATGGAAGGAACGCTTCTACACAGGAAAGTTATGACCGGGCAGATTTTTTTGCTCTGCCGAACCTCTCTCTACAGCAACCAATTTACGCATTTTTTACTTTGTGTGACAGCGCTACTGTGATCGATCGACACCATGGTAGGCATAGTCATCCGCCGGTAAACACGCCGAAATTTACTGGAGTTCATTGAGCATGACGTTCCTTTGCCTCACATGCATATAAATGTACACATACCAATAGAGTAGGTCAATCAATAGGAGGTAAAATGAGTGGATGACAAGTTTTTAAACGTGGGTCGCTTGCTTTTATGCTTTGCTTAAGTAGCAGCTATTAGCGCTGTAAAACTGAACATTGTGGTTGGTATACAATTCAAAAATCAATTACACGCTATAACAGCAGGCAAATAGTGACATAAAATCAACGCCAACTTATGGTTTTGAAAATATGAACGCGCCCGGCTCTAATTCATCCTTTAAGTGCTTGGGAAATCCTATTCTCAATGTCGATAGCTATAAAACTAGTCATTATCTGCAGTACCCCCCAGGAACATCACATATTAGTAGTTATGTAGAGTGTCGTGGCGGTGAATTTGCGTCGACGGTATTCTTTGGCTTGCAGGCGTTTATCAAGCAATACCTAAGCACCCCCATCAGTTTTCATCAAATTAATGAAGCTGAAAATATTTTAAAACCCCATGGACTGCCATTTAACCGTGATGGATGGAATCATATTTTAAACGACCACAATGGTTTAATGCCCCTTGAAATTACAGCGATAGAAGAAGGACAAGTTATTCCAGTAACCAATGTTTTAGCTCAGGTTGTTAATACCTGCCCCTCCTGCTTTTGGCTCACCACTTATATTGAAACTGCACTTTTACGGAGTATCTGGTATCCATCAACCGTAGCTACCCAGAGCCGCGAAATAAAGAAAATTATCTCACAGTATTTATTTGAAACAGCGGAAAATCTGGATACGCTGGAATTTCGTTTACATGATTTCGGGGCTCGGGGAGCCAGCAGTCTCGAAACAGCCATGCTGGGAGGCATGGCTCACTTAGTTAATTTTAAGGGGACTGATACGATATCCGGAATATTAGCCGCAAAAAGATTTTACAACGCCGCTGTACCTGGAGCTTCCATTCCCGCCGCTGAACACAGCACAATTATCGCTTGGGGACAGCAGCATGAGGAAGATGCTTACCGTAATATACTTGAGCAATTTTCTGGGGAAGGAAAAACTGTGGCTGTTGTCAGCGATAGCTACGATTTGTGGAATGCTATAGAGAATATCTGGGGGAAAAAATTAAAGGATAAAGTTACTCAAAGTGGCGGCACATTAGTAATAAGGCCTGACTCCGGCAACCCAGAGAAAGTCGTGATAGAAGCAATAGAAAGGTTGATGCGAATATTTGGCTCGCAGAAGAATAAAAAAGGGTATCGATTACTACCCCCCTTTATTCGAGTTATACAAGGAGATGGTATCACCCGCTTTGTAATCCCGAAAATTCTCCAAGCAATGAAAGAAAACAATCAAAGCACAGAAAATCTGACCTTTGGTATGGGTGGAGGATTACTACAAAAAGTTGACCGCGATATGATGGGGTTTGCAATGAAGGCCAGCGCTATCTGTATCAATGGCAGTTGGTACGATATTTTTAAGAATCCGAGAACCGGGCCCGAGAAAAGGTCCAAGGGTGGCCGCCTTGCCTTGATTCGCGGCGATGATGGTGCACTTCGAACTATTGCACAGAGCGATCTAAAATCAGAAGCTAACCTGCTGAGGCCGGTTTACCGCAACGGTATTCTGCTTAAGGACATTACTTTCGACAAAGTTCGAAGAAATGCTGCCCTCTGATTCCCGTTCCACCCTCACAACGTCTTACCCCTACGAAACTTCACTTTACCGAGCGAGTACTTTACAACTTTAGGTTGGTCCTGTTAGTTGTGCGTATCCAAAGTCTGACCTCCGTGCACACAAGGCCTCCAGCGTCAGTCGTAATAACAATAAGTACCCGAGAGAGTGCTCGTGCTCTCGTGGGGTAAAGGTAGCCAATGGAAAGAAGAAAATTCCTCAAGATCGCCGGCGTCGGCTCCAGTGGTATTTTGTTGCCTCTACAGGGCATTCAGGTCAGCGCCGAGCAGCTGCTCAATGAGGGCATGCACAGCTCCCATAAAAGACACCTGGCTGATGTAGTCCTGAATACCGCGCGCAAAGCCGGGGCCAGTTATACCGATGTGCGTATCGGCCGCTATCTGAACCAGTACGTTATGACCCGCGAAACCAACGTGGAGAATATCGTCAACACAGAATCCCTTGGCGCTGGTATTCGTGTGATCGCCAATGGTACCTGGGGCTTCGCCGCCACCAACGACCTTACAGCGGATGGCGTCGCCCTTGCCGCGCGCCAAGCAGTTGCCGTAGCTAAGGCCAATGCCAAGTACCAAACCGAGCCCGTGCGTTTGGCACCGGTAAAAGGCGTGGGCGAGGTTTCCTGGCAGACACCTATCGAACAAAATGCCCTGCAGGTCCCCATCAGTGAAAAAGTCGATTTCCTGATGGATGTTAACAATGGGGCACTCAAAGCTGGGGCCAGCTATATCCGCTCTTCCCTGTATTTGGTGAATGAGCAAAAGTACTTTGCTTCTAGCGACGGCTCCTATATTGACCAGGATGTCCATCGCCTATGGGCACCTATGCAGGTGACCGCTGTTGATAAGCAGAGCGGTGCTTTCAAGACTCGCAACGGTCTCAGTGACCCAGTGGGGAGAGGCTATGAATACCTGGCCGGTCACGACAAAGACAAGATTCGCGGTCAGACCACGCTCTACAAAGCTTCCTATGATATGGCCGAGGATGCAGTGCTCGCAGCCGAGCAAGCCCAGGCCAAGCTGTCAGCCAAGTCCATCGATCCGGGCAAGTACGATTTGGTACTGGAACCCTCACATCTGTGCCTGACCATCCACGAATCTGTGGGTCACCCATTAGAGCTGGACCGCGTGCTGGGTTACGAGGCCAACTATGCGGGAACTTCCTTCGCCACCCTGGATAAGTGGCGCAGCGGTAAATTCCAGTACGGCAGCGATAAGGTCACCCTGTTTGCCGACAAGGTGCAACCGGGCTCCCTCGGTGCCGTCGCCTATGACGACGAGGGGGTAAAAACCAAGCGTTGGGACTTGGTAAAAGATGGCATCCTGGTGAACTACCAGGCTACCCGCGATCAGGTGCATATGATCGACCAAAAGGAATCCCACGGTTGTAGCTATGGCGATAGCTGGTCCAGTGTGCAGTTCCAGCGCATGCCCAATGTCTCCCTGGCTCCGGGCGAGAAGAAGTACTCAGCCAAAGACATGATCCGCGATGTGGAAAAAGGCATTTACATTGTCGGACGCGGCTCTTATTCCATCGACCAGCAGCGCTACAACTTCCAATTCGGCGGGCAGCTGTTCTACGAGATCAAAAACGGCGAGATCGTCGGCCAGGTTGAGGACGTCGCCTACCAGTCCAATACCCAGGAATTCTGGAATTCCTGCTCGGCGATTTGCGACAGCAGTGATTACCGCTTGGGCGGAACCTTCTTCGATGGCAAGGGCCAGCCGAGCCAGGTGAGTGCAGTCTCCCACGGCTGTTCCACCACCCGTTTTGACCAAATTAATGTAATCAATACCAAGCGCAAGATTTCCTGAGCGGCGCACAAGAATAAGTAATTGGAGAAAAGGCAATGGCCATTCTGAGTAGAAGTGAAGCGAAGCGTATTCTCGACAAGGTTTTAAAATACAGCCGCGCCGATGAAGCCAGCGCGCAGCTGGCCGGCAGCGAAACCGGCAATATTCGCTACGCGCGCAACAGCGTTTCCACCAGTGGTATCGTCAATGATATCGAGCTGGCCGTAGAGGCCCGTTTCGGCAAGAAATCCGGTGTGGCCACTATCAATGAATTCAGTGATGCCTCACTCGAAAAAGTGATGCGTCGCGCCGAAGAGTTGGCCAAGCTATCTCCGGAAAACCCGGAAGCCATGCCGATGCTGGGACCGCAGAAATATGTCAGCGTAGACGGCTTCGCCAAGTCCACTGCAGATATCACTCCAGACCAGCGCGCCAAGGCTGCGGCAGATTCCATTATTGCAGCCAAGGAAAAGAAAGTGGTTGCCGCAGGTTACCTGGAAGACCAGCGTTCTTTTGCGGCAGTCGCCACCAGTAAAGGCTTGTTCGGCTACCACGCTTCTACCTCTGCCAATTTCACTGTAACTATGCGCACCGAGAATGGCCTGGGTTCTGGTTGGGCCGAAAGTGACGTTACCGATTTCGGTGCAATGAATACCGGCAGCACCTCCTCTGTCGCCATCGACAAAGCGGTCCTGTCCCAGGAAGCCCGTGCCCTGGAACCGGGCAAGTACACCGTGATCCTGGAGCCCAATGCGGTGTCCGGCCTGGTGGGTTACATGATGAGCGGCTTCGATGCGCGCAGTGCCGACGAGGGCCGCAGCTTTATGAGCAAAAAGGGCGGCGGCAACCGTACCGGCGAGAAGATGTTCGACAAGCGAGTAAATTTCTACTCCGACCCCACCAGCCTCGATGTGCCGGCTCAACCCTGGACCGACGGTGATTTTATGCAGCTGGGACGCACCGAATGGGTGAAAGACGGCGTAGTGAAAAACCTGGCGCGCAGCCGCTACTGGGCCGAGCAAAGCAAAGGCGAAGTGGTCCCCGAACCCAACAACCTGATTATGATCGGCGGCGATAAAACCACCGAAGAACTGATCAAAAATACCCGCCGCGGTATTTTGGTATCCCGCACCTGGTATATCCGTATGGTCGATCCACAGTCCATGCTGCTCACCGGCCTCACCCGCGACGGCACCTTCTATATCGAAAACGGCAAGATCAAATACCCGGTGAAGAACTTCCGCTTCAACGAGAGCCCGGTAATCATGCTCAACAATATCGAAGATATGGGCGCCCCCCAGCGAGTGGGTATGTGGGGCATGTCCGCCATGATTCCCGCGTTGAAAGTGCGCGACTTCACCTTCAGCAGCCTTTCCGACGCCGTATAACAGCCAGCACCCATCGAGGATAACGAAATGGAAAGAAGAAAATTTCTCCAGCTCAGCGGTGCCGGCCTGGGTGTTTCCATGTTGCCGCTGTCCGGCAATCTGGTCGCCGAGAGCAAACTGACGCAAAGCGGTATTGATCTCTCGGTAAAAAAAGAATTTGCCGATGTCGCCCTGAATACCGCCACTAAACTCGGCGCCACTTATGCCGATGTGCGTATTGGTCGCTACCTGAACCAATACGTGATCACCCGCGAGATGAAAGTGCAGGACGTGGTGAACACCGAATCTATCGGCATGGGGATTCGGGTTATTGCCAACGGCACCTGGGGCTTTGCTGCCACCAATGACCTGACAGCCGATGGCGTTGCTCGCGCCACCCGCCAGGCAGTAGCTACCGCCAAGGCCAACTCCAAGTACCAGCAGGAGCCCGTACAGTTGGCTCCGGTAAAAGGCCACGGCGAGGTGAGCTGGCAGACACCCATCCAGAAAAACGCTATGCAGATCCCCCTGGCCGACAAGGTGGACCTGTTAATGGACGTGAACAAGTCCGCTATGGATGCCGGCGCCAGCTATATCAACTCCATGTTGTACCTGGTGAATGAACAAAAGTATTTTGCCTCTACCGACGGCTCCTATATCGACCAGGACGTTCACCGTTTGTGGGCGCCCTTCTCGGTCACCGCAGTGGACAAGAAAACTGGCGGTTTCCGTACCCGCCAGGGCCTCAGCCAGCCGGTAGGACGCGGCTTTGAATACCTGGATGGCCGCGCCGAAGACAAGATCCAAGCACAGACAGTGCTCTACCGCGACTCCTACGATATGGCCGAAGACGCACGCCTGGCGGCGCAACAAGCCAAGGAAAAGCTTACGGCTAAATCGGTCAAACCGGGCAAGTACGACCTGGTGCTGGACCCAAGCCACCTCTGGCTCACCATCCACGAATCCGTCGGCCACCCACTGGAGCTGGACCGCGTGCTCGGCTACGAGGCCAATTTTGCCGGTACCTCTTTCGCCACTATCGATAAATGGCGCAGCGGCAAATTCCAATACGGCAGCGACAAGGTCAACCTGTTTGCCGATAAGGTACAGCCCGGCTCTCTCGGCGCCGTCGGCTACGACGATGAAGGCGTGAAGACCCGCAACTGGGATCTGGTAAAAGACGGTGTGCTGGTGAACTATCAGGCCACCCGCGACCAGGTACATATGCTGGGGCAAAAGGAATCCCACGGCTGCTGCTACGCCGACAGCTGGTCCAGCGTGCAATTCCAGCGCATGTCCAACGTTTCGCTGTTGCCTGGCAAGGAGGAGCTGAGCGTCGACGATATGATCAAGGATGTGGAGAAAGGCATTTATATTGTGGGTGCCGGTTCCTTCTCCATCGATCAGCAGCGCTACAACTTCCAGTTTGGTGGACAACTGTTCTACGAGATTGAAGACGGCAAGATTACCGGCATGGTGGAGGATGTCGCCTACCAGTCCAACACCCAGGAATTCTGGAATGCCTGTTCGCAGGTCTGCGGCAAAGATGATTATCGTCTGGGTGGTTCCTTCTTTGACGGTAAGGGACAGCCGATGCAAACCAGTGCCGTGTCCCACGGTAGTTCCACAGCACGCTTCGACGGTATCAATGTGATCAATACCAAGCGCAAGCTGGGCTAACCACTGATCCACACGGGAGCTGGCCAGCAAACCAGTCAGCTCCCAGTATTGAAAATAAATGGGTAGAAGGAAAGAAGGTGCTCCGTTCGGGACCGTATGAGGCATGGATGCCGATTACGAGCGTACAGGGATGTATTTACAGCGTGTCTCGAACGGAGCACTTTCTTTCCTTTGCTCTCAACAATAAAAACCAACGCAGTAACAGAGTTATCCCGTGTCCCTCACCCGCAAGGCTTTTCTTCAGCGCCTGATCCTGGGTAGCTGCGCCGCAGCGCTGCCTCTGGGCACACGCGCACAAAATACAGCACCGGGTAGTGCACAGGAGCACTACGATTTTTATTTCACCCGCTTGATGTACGAATCCGGTGACTGGGATGTGGATCAGCGCATGCCCTCCAACCTGCTCAATTCACTGGTGGAATACACCAATCTCAGGGTTGATCCCAAAGAGCACATAGTGCCGCTGGCCGATAAGAAAATGCTGCTGGCGCCTTTCTGCTACCTGGCCGGACACAAGCTGGTGCAATTCACTACGGAAGAGGCAAAGAATTTTCGCGATTACGTCAATCGCGGTGGCTTTGTATTTGTTGACGACTGCAACCACGATATCGACGGTCTCTTTGCCAAATCCTTCGAAGCGCAAATGGCCGAGCTGTTTGGCGAAGACTGCCTGCAAAAACTCCCGGACAATCACGACCTCTACCGCTGTTTCTTTCAATTCGATGAATTGCCGGTAACCAGCTTTGAATTAAATGGCTGGGGTGATGATCTGGTACACGACTACCTGAAAGCCATTGTTGTAAACGGCCGTATCGCCGTGCTTTACAGCAACAAAGATTTCGGCTGCGAATGGGACTACGACTACCGCAACAAACGCTGGCTCGCCATCGATAACACAAAATTTGCGGTGAACATTGTTATTTACGCACTGACGAGCTGATTATGCTGACCACCCTGGAAAATAGTATCGAAGAACAACTGCACAGCCTCGACAATCTTCAACAGGAAATTGCGCGGGTGATTGTCGGCCAGAAACCTGTGGTGGAACAGATGCTGATCTGCCTGTTGGCCGGCGGCCACGCCCTACTCGAAGGGGTGCCGGGACTGGGTAAAACCCTGCTGGTAAAAACCCTCGCCGATGCCAGTGCGTTGGATTTTAAGCGGGTACAGTTCACCCCGGATTTAATGCCCGGAGATATTCTCGGCAGTGAGATCCTCGAAGAGGATCACAGCACCGGCAAGCGCTTTTTTAAATTCCAGCAGGGCCCGGTTTTCACCAATATCCTGCTCGCCGATGAAATTAACCGCACACCGCCGAAAACCCAGGCAGCCCTATTGGAATCCATGCAGGAAGGCTCGGTAACCGTGGGCGGTAAAACACTGAAATTGCCCGATCCTTATTTCGTACTGGCCACACAAAACCCCATCGAGCAGGCCGGCACCTATCCGCTGCCGGAAGCTCAGCTGGACCGCTTCCTGTTAAATATTCATATCGACTATCCCGATGAGCGGGATGAAGTTGAAATCCTGCGCTCCACCACCGGTGCCAGCAGGGTCAAACCCAGCCCCAGCCTGGATGCGGAGCAATTGCGCGAAATGCAGAAACTGGTGCGGGAAATTCATGTAAGCGACGATTTGTACCGCTACGTGGCGGCACTAGTGCGCGCTACCCGTATGGAAACCAGCGGCAGCGATACCCTGCAACAGTGGATCAAGTGGGGCGCCGGCCCTCGCGCGGGGCAGGCTCTGATTCTCGCCGCCAAGGCGCGGGCCCTGTTGCAGCGACGCCTCGCCGTCACCCGCGAGGATATCCGCAGCCTGTTACTGCCGGTACTGCGCCACCGGGTACTGCTCAGCTTCCAGGCCCAGGCCGATGGCGTGCAGATGCCACAGCTGATTGAAGAATTACTGGCAGCGGTGCCTGAACCGGGCCAGGGCTAATCAGCGTGGAATACCTGTCCCCCAAAACCCTGGCCAGCTGTCGCGATCTGGTATGGCTATCGCGGCATATTGCCGAGGGCGTGATGCTCGGTGTGCAACACAGCCAGCGCCGTGGCACCGGCTTGGAATTTCACCAATACCGAGGCTATCAAGCGGGTGATTCCATCCGCCATATCGACTGGAAACTGTTTGCCCGCAGTGATCGCTACTATGTGCGCGAGACCGAGCAGGAGAGCCGTATGCATGTGTGCTTTGTGCTCGATAGCAGCGCCTCCCTGGGCCAGGCGAGCTTTGTCGAGCCCAGTCTGAATAAACTGCATTACGCCAAGTGCTGGATTGCCAGCCTATGCTGGCTGCTCAACGCCCAGGGAGACAGCTTTTCCCTATTGGCGTTTAACAGCAGCCGGACCGTTTATGTACCCGAAGGCCAGGGCGAGAGCCACCAGCGTCAAATCACCCTTCAGCTACAACAACTCGACGCCAGCGGCCACTGGCCAGATCGCGCTCAACTGGCGCCGCTGTGGCAATACTTTGAACGCCCCTGTCAGGTGGTGTTGCTGAGTGATTTTTTTCAACAGGGCAATGAGATCGGCGATTTTGCCGCACGCCTACACGCCGCCGGTCGCCCCTGCCTACCGCTGCAATTGTTAATTGAGGCAGAACAGACTTTTCCTTTTGGCGGAGAGCTAAAGCTGCTCAATCCAGAAGTAAGCGCCAGTACTCCCGCTACTTTAGAAGTGGATGCCGAGCGGCAACGCCAGTCTTACCTGGATGCTTTTGCTCAAGCGCAGAGCGAGTTAAAAGCACGCTTTGCCACACAGGAGTGTTCACTGCAGACCGACCTTATCGAGCAGCCTGTGGAAAAGTCACTGCGGCAATTTATTCAACTGCACGGCAGGTTGTGCTGAGATGTTGTGGATAAATAACTTATTTCAATCCCCACAGTGGCTATGGCTATTCACAGCCCTGATTATCCCTATCGCCATTCATTTGCTGCGCCGAAGTAATCCACAGCAGATCTCCTTTGCTGCGCTGCAATGGGTACAAAGATATTCACAGAGTCGCGCGCGCCGCCCTATTGTGGATAACAAGTGGTTGCTGCTATTGCGCCTGCTAATCGTCGTACTGCTGGCAGGTTTATTGGCACAGCCGCTGATTAAACGGGAAATTTATCCCCAAGAGGGCGTGATACTGGTAGACCCCAGAATTGGGGCGGGCGAAGCGAATACATTTATCCACAATTCACTGCCACAGCTTGTCGGGGAAGGTTATAAAGTACTGTGGTTATCCCCAGAAACACCTTCCGTAACCTCACCCCCACCACAAAATGTGGACCTGTGGAAAACTCTATCAGTACTATCACGCCGGGCGGATTTGCGCAGGGCTCATATCCTGTTGATAAACAACGGGGTTCCAGCATCCCACCAGGCACTAAGAGTCAGTCCCCATTGGCAGTGGCACGGCCTCGACAAAACATCCATAGCTCCGAGCCCGGTATTACCGAGTATCGCTTTAATGGGCAAACCACCCAGCTGGTGGGCGCCAGTGCTGGAAGACTGGCAAAGCAATATGCCGGGACTATCGGTGCATATTCAGGAACAAGAAGAGACACCCAATGCCGAGCAGGCAGATTGGTTGATCTACACGGGCCCCGCTCCCCTGCCACAAGCCGTGCTGGAATTTGTTTCAGATGGCAGCCTGTTAATCACCGACAACAGCATCCCCCCTGCCGATAATCTCAACTTCGTTGCTGTGGATAACAGCCAGTCAGCTCAAGCGGCCTCAGTGGGACGGGGAAGTTGGCTGCGCTACGAAAGTGACTGGTACAGCGAGGCCTTTTATCGCCGCGCAGATTTACCTGAACGTTTATGGCAGCACTGGTCTGGGCAAGACTGGGCTCTGCAACACCAAAATCGTGGCCACTGGTCTGCCAATAAAGTAGTGGCAGGCCTTCCTGTAGAAGACAGCGAGGTAGAAAACCGCCGTATTGAACAACTGCAACCCTGGTTAATAGCCGCCCTACTGTTACTTCTGGCTTTTGAACGCCTAATTGTCCTATCGCGACCCGCAGTCATCATGGCAACCGATAGTAACGGGGAGGCCGACCATGGATAAGCGTGAGTCCACCCTTAACGCTGTGCGCAGGCGCTGGCAACTGACAGCCCTGCGGCCCTATCTCTGGCTTGCCACTAGCCTCAGCCTTCTGGCTGGCTTGGGCATTTTTGTATTCGGCTGGCCACAGTGGCTATTGCTCGCCTGGCTCGGAATTACTGTTGTAGCAATTCTATTGGATCGCAGCTGGCGCCCTAGCCCTGAAAGCCTATGTCGACAGTTGGATGGACAATATCCACAGCTGCAAGACAGCAGCCAGTTGCTTAGCCAACAGAAAACCAACCTAAGTCCATTGCAGCAACTACAGCGCACGCGTATCGAAACAGAGCTGCAACAACTGCTGGAAAGTGGCGACCGGTCGTCTTTCGGTCCAAAAAAACTCCGCAGTACCCTGACAAATGCCTTCGGTGCCTGCCTGGGACTGTTGTTATTTGTGCTGAGCAATTCTCACTTCACTGGGGATAAAACCGAGACCACGCAACAAAATACAGCTATTCCCGTTGCCGAAAAGCTCGCCAT
Organism: Microbulbifer maximicatervae (SeqCode); assembly: GCF_052468155.1. Lineage (NCBI taxonomy): Bacteria > Pseudomonadati > Pseudomonadota > Gammaproteobacteria > Cellvibrionales > Microbulbiferaceae > Microbulbifer > Microbulbifer maximicatervae (SeqCode). The sequence continues at coordinate 1,330,334 of NZ_CP174335.1, read as the reverse complement.
AACACGCGCGGCAACCCATATCCAGCCGCCCGCCTACACTGGGCTCACAGCCAACAACCAATCCCTACAAGTCGATGTGCCGGAGCAGTCTGCGGTCGAGTGGCTACTTGAATTGAATCAACCGGTGCAAGGGCTGGAAATGCTGGCCGAAACTGAGCGCTTCGCCTTTTCTCCACTAGGTGATCTACCCAGTAAAAAATGGCAATTACAACGCACAATCGCTAAAGCAGACTTTTACCAGCTCTCAGTGCAACTCGCGGAGAGCCAAATGCTATTGCCGGAAATTCATAATATTCGGGTGCAAAAAGACAATGCTCCGGAGTTTACCTTTGAGGCACCCAGCCTGCGCGTCGATACCATTCAAGGGAGCACCCAGGGTATTCCCGTGAAAGTAATCATTAATGATGATTACCAGGTGAGCTCTGCAGATTTATTGGTCACCCTCGCCAGCGGCACCGGGGAAAATTTACGTTTTCGCGAAGAGCGTATTGCACTCACCAGTTTGCAATCCACTGCTTTATCAACAACCCCCTCGGAAGATAAGAAAGCAGCTCGCTACGATTTCCTCCTGCCCATCCACCAGTTTTCCATGGAAGCGGGAGATGAACTCTACTGGTATCTGGAGGCCAGGGATAACCGCGAGCCCAGCGCCAACGTTGCCAAAAGCCAACACTTTATCTTGCGCTGGCCGCAAGAAGAGATTTTCGGGCTGAGTGACAGCGAGGGGATGGCGATTAAGATATTACCGGAGTACTTCCGCAGCCAACGCCAGCTGATTATTGACACCGAGGCCTTGCTAGCCGAGCGAGAGCAGCTGCATCCACAGGAGTTTCGCAAGCGCTCCGAGGGTTTAGCCTATGAACAGAATTTGCTGCGCATGCGCTACGGCCGCTTTCTCGGCGAAGAGGATTCGGAAGCGGAGCATTCTGGCGCAGATAGCGAGAAGCACGATGATAAAGAAGAAGCCGAACACGGCCATGGCCACGATCATACAGAACAAGGTGAGCACCAGGCACATGGCGAAGAAAATACCACTCCCTTTGCACAGCGAGACTCCCATTTCCAACAGGCAGAGCGCATAGCTGCTTCTGCCGGGCATCAGCATGACAGCTCAGAGCATGCCACCCTGTTTGATCCCCAAACCAAGGAGCTACTGCGCAATGCACTGAATGCCATGTGGAGTTCCTGGCGCGACCTGTCGGTTATAGAGCCCCAAGCCTCCCTGCCCCATCAGCACCGGGCTCTGCGCTTTATCAAAGAAGTACAGCAGGCTTCGCGTATTTACTTACAGAGAGTCGGCTTCGAGGCGCCGCCCATAGACGAAAGCCGTCGGCTTAGCGGTGAACGGGAAGACGTAGCGCCAGAAACTGTCGACAGTGCCTTTGAACAAAAACAAAGAGCACAGGTGCTCGCCCTAATGGCCCAAGTAGACTCTGGCGCCGAACTCGATACCGATCTGCTAGTGCAGATAAATGAGCTAGCCACAGAGCAATCATTAGATCTTGGCCTGGAGCTCGCCAAACAGCTGCGTTTATACCAGCAGCGCCACCAACAACCGAACTGTGTTGATTGCACTGACTCCCTGAGCCAGCTGCTCTATCAGCTACTACCAGTACCTGAGTCTGCGCCTTCACTGCCTTTGCAAGCTGAGGCCGACGGCCATTTCAATCGTTGGCTACATCAGCAAGGGGAGAAGTCATTGTGATTGATTTCTTGATACCCGGCCTGTGCCTGTTGGCCTGCTTAGCATCACTCGTTCTGTTGCACCGCCGAGGTGCCAAGCCGTTCGACTATGGCCTGCAACTGGCGATTTGGTTGAGTGCCTGGATGCTCTGGCAGCCGCCGGCAATCATTCCCACCGAGCGCAATATCTCTATCGACAGCAAACAGCTGGCGAGCTCACATCCAATAAATCTCAATGGTGTGGAAAATATCTCCCTCAATGGGGAGCCACTCGGCCGCGACAAACTTCGGGACCTGGCACCGGTACGTCTGGAGTTATCGAAGATCCTGGAATCTGATGGCCGCTGGGAATTGGACTGGCAGCGGCAAATTACCTTGGGTGATTCTTTAAAGTTAAAGGTTCACAACAGCCAGCCACTGACTGAAAACGTAAAAATTAGTCTGCTCAATCCCTACGGCCATATTGAAGACAGTCTTGAGCTAAAAGTGGGAGAAACAATTCAGGCACAACTCACTGCCACTCCAAAACTCGCAGGCCCCCAGCTATACCGAGTACGGACGGAAAGCGAAGCCGGCGAAACCCATACAGATCCTTTACCCATCCTGGTGCGTGAACCGCTCCAACCCAAATTGTTACTGTGGCTGGCACGCCCCTCTTTTGAGACGGCCGCCCTCTCTCGCTGGCTGCGCCAATCCGGTGTAACAGCACAAGTGATGACCCAGTTGGCACCTGAAATTAGTAGAAAAGAAACTCTCAACGGCCTTCCACTTACCGAGCCTGCGGATTTATTCACGAATGAAAGTCCCTTCGATTTAGTGATACTCGACAGCAGTTTGTGGCCACAATTTTCTGCTCTGCAAAAGCGTCAGCTCAACGAACTGGCCACTACAAAGTCACTGTTATGGTTAGTCAGTGACGATAGCTCTGAAGAGTTTCTCCAATACGCTGCTGCCCAATCCATGCCTCTACAAAAGGAAGAAGCCACCCACTTACATTCCGGCTTTGGCTACCAAAAAGCGGACAATCCGGAGATTCCCCCACTGCGTAATCTTGGCTTCAAAGTCACACAGCCCGGCTCCTACGACTTTTTACTGGGCAATGGAGAGCCCCCACTTTTCTGGGGGCGTTCGACTGAGACACAACACCTCGGGTTTATCCTATTTAGTGACAGCCATCGCTGGCTAACCAGTGGCTTTACTACTGAATTCGCCAGCCTGTGGAAGTCCATTATTGATTACCAACTCAAGCATTTGGGTAGTCAGCAGCCAGTAATCCTCTCCAATGAGTTACCGCGTACACAAGAACGCATCACCCTATGCAGCCCACTTTTTTCTGATCAGAGTCCATTCTTATCAGAGTTTCAAGATAGCTCCCGCTCTACCAAAGGAATCGCCGCAAGCAGAAGTTCCCGGGGTCAGTGCTACAGCTTCTGGCCCCAAAATTCAAGTTGGCACCAGCTTTGGACTGAATTGGAAGGGGAGTCGGTACTAGACTTCTATATCTTTGCCAAAGAGGACTGGCCTCTATGGCAGCAGTCCCTGAATGCCAGGGAAACCCAACTAATGGCTGCCGCACGTTTGGGGCCAGAAGCAAATAATCACGCAAACAGGGTTTTGTTGGGGCGCCAATGGCCGGCCCTTATATTGCTGTTACTAGTGTGTATAAGCTGGTGGCGGGAACGCAGGCTTTTGAATAGATCACGACCCTGAGGGCTTCGCCGTAGGTTTATTTCCCGGCTTAGCCTCTTGCTTGGGAAATATCATCTGGTCGACGGGATACCCCAAAGCTTTGGCCTTCTGTAAAAACTGCTCCAACACATCCTTGGGCATGGTTGGGGTGCGGGACAATATCCACAGATAGGATTTATCGTAGCCAGATACCATCGCGTATTGGTAGTCATCCGATAGAGCAATCACGATATAGGATGAGTAAAAGGGGCCAAGAAAAGAGACTTTCAAATGGCCCACATTTTTCGGGCCGACAAACTCGGCCCTCCCCTCCGCCATTTGCCAGGCATCACGCGCTTTTGAATAGCCGGTATTGATCACCGCGACAGAACCATCATGGTTGAGACTGTAGTCGGCAGTTACCTGGGTCAGGCCGCGCTCGAATGAGTGATCCAATCGAGCAATCTCATACCAGTGACCTAAATATCGCTGTAGCTGGAAGTTTTGGACAGGCTCAACCCCCTCCGGCACCCGGGTACAGGCACCCAGCCAGAAAAAGGAAAGCAGTAATACACCCAGTGAAAACAGCTTCATCTACCCACTCCCAGCAAGCTCCCCTCAAGTCAGAATAGAAGGCAGGGGTTTCACAAGATCAGGATAGTTTCGGGAATCTGTATTTCACCCATAAAAAAACCACCGCGAGGGTGGTTTTTTTATCGCTGGACTGACCAACTTATTTTTCGACGAAAGCGCGCTCAATCACATACTCGTGAGGTACACCTGCGCGGGTCTCCTTGAATCCCCAGTCATCGAGGATATTGGTGAGATCCTTCAGCATTGCCGGGCTGCCGCACAGCATAAAGCGATCTTCCTCAACACTCGGCTTGGGCACACCCAGATCGGTGAAAAGCTTTCCGGACAGCATGAGATCAGTCAGGCGGCCAGTATTCCGATAGGGCTCACGGGTCACGGTTGGGTAGTAAAGCAGTTGCTCGCGTACCATCTCGCCAAAGTACTCATGTTCCGGCAATACGTTCTCGATCTGCTCCTGGTAAGCCAGCTCAGAAACATAGCGAACACCGTGAGTAAGGATTACCTGGTCAAAACGCTCGTAGACCGTGGGATCTTTGATGATGCTCATGAAAGGTGCCAAGCCAGTACCCGTGGACAGCAACCACAGGCGTTTGCCCGGCAGCAGGTGGTCCGCCACCAGAGTACCGGTGGGTTTTTGGCTCACGTAGATCTCATCGCCCGGCTTAATCTTCTGCAGGCGGGAGGTCAGGGGGCCATCGGGAACCTTGATACTGAAGAATTCCAACTCGTCTTCGTAGTTGGCACTAGCAATAGAGTAGGCGCGCAGCAGTGGACGGCCATTGTCCTGCTGCAAACCAATCATCGTGAAATGTCCGTTCTCAAAGCGAAAACCCGAATCCCGGGTGGTCTTGAAGCTAAACAGTGTGTCGTTCCAGTGATGGACTTCCAACACCTTCTCTATATTCAATTTGGACATAAACTTAAAACCGGTTATTCCACGAGTCTCTTGATAGTTGAATTTTAGCCCTAGAAGATCTATTGGCAAAGTGGGATATTTCGATATTCCTTATCTATTTTAACGATCAACTGGAGATATCCCTTTGCGCTACACGCTCCGCCAGTTAGAGGTGTTCCTTGCCTGTGCCCATCACGAGAATGTCAGTCGTGCTGCGGAGAGCCTGAGTATGTCCCAGTCCGCAGCCTCCACAGCGCTGAAAGAGTTTGAACAGCAGTTTGAGTTGCGCCTGTTCGAGCGCACCGGTAAGCGATTGCGTCTCAATGAACTGGGACGGCAATTGTGGCCAAGGGCGGAAGAACTCCTGGAGCGAGCCCAGGAACTTGAGCAGACACTGGCCACTCACCGGGAACTGGGAAGCCTGAAGATCGGAGCCACCCTGACCATTGGCAATTACCTGACAGCCAGCGTGATGGCTCGTTATATGGAAGAGCAGCCCGGTACTCAAGTACAACTGGAAGTTGCCAATACCGCAGCGATTGCCGAGAGGGTGCTCAATTTTGAATTAGACCTGGGATTAATTGAAGGAGAGATCAATCACCCGGATTTGGAAATCATTCCCTGGCGCCATGATGAGCTGGTTGTTTTCTGTGCGCCCAACCACCCTCTGGCAAGCCGCAAGCGCCTCGCCGATAAAGACCTGGTCGGTGCGACCTGGATCACCCGGGAATCGGGCTCTGGAACACGACAGACTTTTGAAAGAGCCATGGCTGGCATACTCCCCAAGCTTCACATTTTACTTGAGTTACAACATACGGAAGCCATAAAACGAGCTGTAGAGACCGGACTTGGTATTAGCTGCTTATCCAGGGTTTCATTAGCTGAGGCGTTTAAGAGAAACTCCTTAATTGAGCTCCCTGTACCACAGAGAAATTTTCAGCGAGAGTTTTATTTTGCCCTACAGCGGCAAAAATATAGAAGTGCAGGAATTGAACGATGGATTGAGCTGTGTAAACAAGCTTAATTAAAAAAAAGCCACCTCAAGGGTGGCTTCCTAACAACTGGCAACGATATTACTTAATTCGTACCAACTGTGATTTAGCCTCTTCCGGCACTTCGTCAATAGAAGCTATATTTAACCCACCGATCGGAGCAACAGCGGTATTTGACTGCAGAGTAACATGCGCAGACTCTGGCAGTTTCCACATTGCACCAGTTGCTGGGTCAACGATCAACCAGCCAATTAAACCACCAAAAAGAATATTACCGATGTACCAGCCATCCATACCCGCTTCAATCAAAAAGCTCTGTTCATTGTAACCAGCCATTTGGTATTTCACCGTATAGCTTGCAGAAGAAAAGAACCCATTAGATGCAGGCAGGGTAATTGTGTCAGGGGTTACACCACTATGAACATCCAAGCCCGCTTCATTAATGATAGTGAAGTTTGCACCGTTCGGAGTGCTGTTGATAGTTACCGGGTAGGAACTTTCACTCACGATACTTGCACAGCCAGTTACTGTCACCAATCCAGCAACAACAGCCCCCAAAGCGTATTTCTTAAACATATTTACTCCTAGTGTTATATATTTTAATTATCGGTAACTAGCCGATAGGTTGCGCAATTTAACATAGACCTATATTCATCTTACAAAAATTACGCACAATTCTTTCACAATTGAACTGTTAGTCGCTAATATCTAATTAGTACCAAATAGTTCTCCAAAAAAATCCCCTTCATACCAATATGGCCTAGCTTCAGAGTCAGCCACTTCCCTGGCAATCAGGTAGTTCACCTCGGTAAACTGTTTGGCCGCTTCATAGCTAATCTGCTCGTCAGCAGCATCTCCTGGCTTGTGGTATCGCTCACGTAAGAAAGCCATCTGTGCAGCAGTACCATCGATGCTGGAATCTTTGGCCTCCCTTCCAGTAATCAAGTAAATAGAAGGAACTCCGCGACGAACGAAATTATAGTGGTCACTGCGCACGAAGATAACTTCCTCAGGCATGGGGTCGGGACTGAGTTTTAGCCCGGAGCGATTTGCAGCCTGCTCCGCAATTTTCCCCAAAGATGAATGTTCAGCACCGAAAGCAATAATGTCTCGGAATGGATAGAGTAACATGGGCATGTCAAGGTTGATGTTGGCTACGATAGACGCCCGTGGCACTGTGGGGTACTCAGCGAAGTAATCCGATCCCAGCAAACCTTTCTCTTCAGCGGTAACAGCAACGAACAGCAGTGATCTGCGAGGACTCTGACCAGATTCAACAAATAAGCGTGCAGTTTCCAACATAACGGCAATACCGGCCGCATTATCCTGAGCGCCGTAATGAATTTTGCCATCTTCTTTTTTTCCAACATGATCCAGATGTGCGGAGAAAACAACATATTCATCTTTAAGGTGTGGATCATTCCCTGGCAACACCGCCACCACATTGGGGCTGGTTAGGTGCTCATGCTTAGAGCTGCTGATTAATTCTGCACGGTACTCAAGCGTGAAGCCTTTCGGGATCTTTCCTTGCTCAATATCGCTAAAAATACTTTCTAAGCTGCGCTCTGCGCCGTTAAACAGCTTGCTGCCCGCAGCGATACTCAGCATAACTCCCGGGTGCATGCCCGGGATTGCACTACCCGGTATATTGTTCTTTCTCACCCAGTCAAAAGTATCATCAAGGCGATGCTTAGCGTAGTAATCAAATGGGCGGCGCTTCTCCCGCTCAGGCGTATACAGGCGAACATAACCTACAGCACCATGTTTTGCTGCGACTTGACGCTTGGTGCGCGGAGAGGAGTAGTGAGCCCCCACTTCACTGGGCAAGCTCTGCGGGCGCCCGGCAAGTGCAACCACAATCTTTCCCTGCACATCTAGATCGGCATAATCATTAATATCGTAGTCAGGGGCCTCGATACCGTAACCGACAAATATCAACTCAGCGTTGAGTCCCGAGTGTTCACTCAACGTAGAGGGGGATGCGAGGAAGTCCTCACCAAATTGCATGGAGATTTCACTGTCTGAGCCTATCAGGACAAATTTAGGTTCATCCCCGTTCCAGCTGGCGCTACGAAAAGGTACTTCCTGAAAATAGCCTCGCTCTCCCGCTGGGATCAGTCCCATTTTTTTATACTGATCTGCCACATACTGTGCTGCTTGGCGATAACCCTCACTGCCAGTATCACGCCCCTCAAGCTCCGCTGACGCAAGGAAATTGATATCCTGGCGAATGTAATCACTATCTGCTGTGGGACCAGTGTTTTCAAAGCTTGAGGTGGTGCAAGCCACCAGAAGTGCCATAGCCAAGGCACCCAATAGACTCTTTATTCTCATGGGGAGTGTTACTTCTCAGGAAAAAAGCGTGATTGTTGATACGGACAGGTCGAATAGAATTGCGCCACAAACGTTAACATTGAGGTGCCTGCGAACCGTCGAGCAATTACCTATCTTACCACGATCTAGGGCAAACTTAGCCGAGCTATCTAAACAGTATCCTTATAGCAGTTGCTAATTTCGCCTATGCGGCTTTCTCAAAACCGGGGAACACCCGCCCCACCGCACATGCTACTTTTTCGTAGGCATTATCCGCACAAAAATCTCCATGAGCGGCAAGAAAATGCAAAAAAGGCCGTCTTAAGATTTGCTCGAAATCATTCCGCATCCAACACCTTGGATCTTTATCACTTGGTGTCATTCTCGCCCGCCAAGAGGGAGCTATCTGCATGCCCTGACGTATACCTGAAAACCTCAATAGGTTTTTACCAAGCCAATTGCACCCATGCCATGACTGCCAATACTGCAAGGCATCACAACTGACCAGTAGTCCGCCACTAAACGGGAGCCACAATACGGCCTCTGGAAACTGACTTTGGGAAAAGACAATAAATTGCCCCCCCGGTATTGGACAAACACCCTCCTGTCGCAACACCTTATCTGCTTTCGGCGGATAAAAATCTGAGCCGCGCTGTGTCCAAAAGGTAAGATCAAAGTGGTCTCTGTAGTAGAGATCATCACGTCCATGGTGATAGCCAAGCCGTATCGCGTGACTCACACGCCCGAGATCTTTTAACTTTTCCTCCTGCTGTGGACGCAATCTGATGGGATTAATCAAGGTAAGGTGATCCTGCCAGCGAGCGATTCCCATATTGCGATTGATAGTGACCCCCGGCGCTAGTTTGATAGTTCCGGGAACATAAAAAAAATTAGGCAACAGTTGGCGAATCTCACCATGAGGCTCTGTGGGGGGGTAGTTGATACGCACTGGCAGGCTACATATCAGCTATATTGAACTCGATTTCGAATACCGCGCAGAATTTTTACTGCAAATTCCGCGCGCTCATCAGGGACAAAAATGTGGTCACGGTGTAGTGTGGATACCACGCTGGTATCTATTCCAGCCTCCATTAATTCCTGGGCGACCACAGGAATAACCCGCACCGCATCAAGACCAGCCAGGATCTGCAAAGTGATTTGGCGAAAGGGGGCGCTTGCGGCAATATCTAATTGCCGAGCCGAACGTTGAGGCAGTATCACACTCATTCCCTCACCTTCTCGGAAGAAACACAAACTCTCTGACAAAATATCTGTAAACCGACTATCTGAAACCTGACAAAACACATAGATTTCATCGTGCAGCTTGGGATACAAAGTTCTCAATGCTCTCACTACGGATAGATCAGCTTTCATGCTTTCTTTGCCGTCTGGAAGTTTTCTCCAACCTGATTAATACGACCGGTTTCTACACGGTCGCACTGCTTTTGGATCAATCTTTCTGATTAATACCTGTTTTCAGGTGAAAATAGTCCAACTCTAAAACTACTTTTTGTGGGCTCTCTATTACCCGGCAGCGTATTTTAATTTGGAAAAAATAAGATCACGCATTTTTTTAGAATTATTTTCCTAACAGAGCTGGCAGTTTAATAACTAAATATTTTTAAGAGTTTTCCTGAAGCTTAGAGAAGTCGGATTTTAGCTGTTGGAAAGTTAAAAATATATTGATGGGATTAATTCTTATTGAGAGAAGTTGCCCCAATGACTGTGAGAAGTTACGGATTTCTCAGCTCTTCACCATCAAATTCCGGTTCATTGGGTGCCGGAGTTGTATCCACTTCCGACGAATCCTGTTCAACCTCCCAGCTCTTCAGCACCGCATCAATATCCTTTTCCAGGCGCACACGGGGAAATTTGGGACAGGGTGAATCTCTATCTGGATCGTGCCATGCGGACAGGGGGGCTACAAAAACTACATAGGATTTATGCAGGCGATTTCGTCCAATACTCACTTCTGTCCATGTTGTTTGCCAGGCAAACTTTCCCCTCACCGCATAGTCGCTTTCGTAGGATTTTAGAGTGAGAAAATAGGGATAAATCTTCCCTCGCTTGCAAATAATTCTGCGTCCGGTCTTTATATTGGCCATTTGAGTAAATGGATCAAAATACCAATTAATATCGTATCCAAATACGAATTGCATCTCTCCATTTTGCCTTAAAAAAGCGTAGGATCTCCCAGTACCATCGGGCTTGAGACTCCAGACATGCCGCGCTTCACCATCGCGGGAAATCAGCCAGGCCCCAACCCATTGACTGGCATCGTAGCGTGATTTTGCATGCCAGCCTTCATTGAGTGTTTTTCGTTTCACTTCACTGGCATTTGCACTTACGGCAAAAATTAGCAGTGGCAGGAAGAGATAGAATTTTATCCATTCCCACCCACTACTCATCTTTTCCACGCGCGGATTAAACAGTGTTCGCACGGAGATAAACTGCTAGCGACTGACAATATCCGGGCAACTTGCTCCGGCCTTGGGGGTTCGCCAGTCAGCCAACCGACGCTGGAAGCTCAGAAGTCCACCGCCCGCCTGCAGCCAATGACGGCCATCAATCACTGCGAATAGGAGGGTGGCACGGCTCCAATCTCGAAATGCGACAGATACAATCCCGCCCTTACAGCGCACCGATGTTCCCGTTTTAACTCGCACCCGGTCACCATCCAATTGCCAGTTAATGGCAAAACCATGGGTCAATAGGCCTTTGGCATTAAATCCATAGGCATAGCCGGAGCCATCGGCATGCAGTTGCCACACTAATTGATCATCGCCTTCACTCACAACCAGCCAATTTCCCGCCCACTTTTGCTGGGCGGACTCCGCCGAGGCCCACATTGGTATCGCTAGGAAAATTGCTGTGACAAATGGAACAACCGGCTTGATAAAATGCCGCTTTGGTAAAAGACGCAAAAACTTCATGCGCTGCCCTACGGTATCGGCCCCAGTACATTACAGGGGGCGGGTTATTCAAAAGACGACTGGGGAAGTCGCCAATTTTCCTTTCCGATTACGGGGCTAAAGCCTCACTTATCGGCGTGAAAAAACGCTCAGGCGCTATTTTTCACATCCCTCGAAAAGTAAGGCTAGACGCAATTTACAACGGTGGCAGGTTAAACCTTAAAAATATTCAAACTTACGACAAATTCACAAAAAGAATGGCAAGTCACTTTTACCGGTAGTCCAACTATCTGGATTTTGCTTCGGAAAAATTCTTGTCTGCTCTCCACACCCGATACTTTAACTGCACGCCCTGAGGCAGATATATAACCATTGGCAACTTACTGCTATAAGGCAGCATCAAGCCATCACCGCGCACGGTGATAAATCGCCGGGATTCACTGCCTTGGGCACAGACCTTTTGCGTATCTGTGGTCGGGGTCAGGTCGGACAGGACATAGAAGGGGTAACCCCAGCCTGGGAGTATGTCCTTGCGCAATGGGGCGCTAAAGCTTTGCAAGTTGCATTCCGCGACTTGGCTTTTTCCCGGTATCAACTCAACCCTAAAGCGACTTTCATCGACAACCTTGGGCAGCTTGATAACGTGACGTAACTTGCCATCAACCTCCTCTGGAAATGCATCCAGAGGCTCAGAACTGTGGCAATCCAGGGCCAGTAACATCATGAAGGCAGTGGCAACTAATTTTGACATGGTATGGCCTCACTACTGCGCCGGGAAATGGCGGACAAAACTTTTTAAAGTCTAGTTCGCTTTTGTCTTCGCAGTCCCCACCAGAGCAGCGCCCCCAAACCGATTGCCAAAGCAAACAGAGCGGCAGTCCATAGGTATCGCCCCTCCCCCATCGCTGGTGGCTCCAACTTGGAGTGGGCCAGATTGAGATCCGCCCGCAGATTTTGAAACGCGGCAATAACTTCTGTAGAACTGGCATCACCAATCAAGTCACCCCGCAATTGCTGCCATTGGACCTGAAGCTGCTCCACCAGTACCTTGTCACGAATCAGCAGCTCCTGTCGTAACGGCCTATACCCATCACGATAAGCCAGCATTAACTTACCGTATGCCGCTGTTATATCTCCTCCTCGATAGTCCGTCTCCGCCAGCTGCAGCAAGCCAATTGCGCTGATAAGAGGGGGGATCAGAGTGCGTACAAGATGGGGGTTTCCGCGCCACCACATCAATGCTTGTTGCAGAGTTGGATCAAGTTCCGCCGTTTTAGTGGTCGCCATTCCCGGCAGTCCCAGTAAGCCGGGGTAACGGGTCGCCAAGTCGGAAGAGGGTGGCAACTGATTTGCCACTGGAAAAGCAGCGACAGTCACCGCTAATGCCCAGCGCTGTAGGCCGGTCAAGTCTCCATCAATGTCGACTGTGTGAATAGAGTCAGTTTCTGGGTCCAGGGTGTTATAAAGATCATAGAGACTGAACCCCGCCATTCTCTCAAGATCATTGAGGGCTGGGCCTTCATTACTACCCTCACCGTCGACACCGTGGCAGATGGCACACCGCTGCTGATAAACAGGCATCATAAAACCCGGCGAGGGCAAAGAGTAACTGGGTGACCGCTGCAGCTGATACAAAGCAGCAAGGCGATCGGCGATTGCATTGGCTCGACGGCGCACCTCTGCGCTGGAATCCTTATCCTCAATCGCCTTACGCAAGTCCGAGAGGCTTTTCTGCAAACCCTGCCGACCAGGCCGATCGGGGAGTTGAGTGACCAGGCGCAGTACTTCTTCTACCTGTTGCTTCTGTAGTTCATACAGAGGAGTGTCCAGTCGCTGCCCGTTCTCTACAGCATCGTCGTAGTCTACCGCTATATAGGAGAGAAGATTGCTGGCCTGAGCGGCCACAGTATTGCTGCTTGAAGTGTCCTGGGCTGAAACAGGTGCGATTAAGCCAGCTAGGAGGGTAAACAGTAAAATCCATTTGAATCCCATTAGTGGCTTCCGGATCGGGCAAGGTTGATCGATGTTAGTAGCCTCTCGACAGATTGCGGGGCACCTTTCTTAGGGTAGAAATAAAAAACCCCGCTCGAGGCGGGGTTTCTGCAATCGGAAAGCTTAGCCGCGATCTGCTCGCTCTTTGGCAATCAGGTAATCCGCCACTTGCAGCATCAGCTCCTGGCCATTGCTCTTACCTTTATATCCGGGGAAAGAGGAACTGATGCGGTATTTGCCCGCAACAACTACTTCCGGGGTACCGGTCATTTTGTAAGCGCGCTGATTGGCCATGCCTTGCTTAACTTTGCTGTTGATAGCGAAGGAATTCATCAGCTTCGCAGCTTTCGCACCATCTTCACCATGCTTGTTAAACAGAGCCTCGATAGCCTTTAAGTCAGGCACCCAGTTGCGACCTTCGCGGACAGCCAGCATCTGGCGCTGAGTGTAGATGGTGTTAAAGATAGGCGTGTGCATCTTTTCCAGAACACCCATGGAATCTGCTACGTAGTAAAGGCGAGCGTGCACATCCATAACCGGCTGCCAAATTGCTGGCAATTTCAGCAGCGCAACATCGCTGGGCATCTTTTCTTTCCAGCGCTCCAGAGTTGGCTCAAAAGTGAAACAGTGGGCACAGCCGTACCAGAACATCTCAGTCACTTCGATCTTGTCGTTGCTCTTCTGTGGTACAGCCTGCGGCAATACTTCATAGTGCTGGCCCGCTTTAAACTCGCCACTTTCCTGGGCGCAGGCAACGAGGCTGAACATTACAGCAAAAACCATCGTGATCGGGGCGAGAAATGCTCTCATAAGTCTTCTCCAACTTTTATTTAGTGGTGCGAACGCCATCTAGCGGCGGGCTGTCGAGCCACTGAGGACACAATAGACAACGCAGATTATTTAAGTTCCCGGACCCTCGTGCAAGGAAACACTGCAAAAACTGCCTAGTACATCTATGGAAAGCGGCTTTATGCTCAGGCGACAGGCACAAAAAAGGCCGGTTACAGACCGGCCTCAGTGTACTCAAACCCTGTGACTATTAGTCAGTCAGGCCTGCGATATAGTTGGCCAGCGCCTTGATCTCTGCATCGGAGAGTTGCTTGGCCACGGTGCGCATAGTGCGAACTTCACCGTCATTGTTGCGGGTACCCACACGGAATGCTTTCAGCTGGGCTTCGATGTACTCTGGATACTGACCGCCCAGACGAGGGTAACCGGCCGGTGCATTGCCCAGTCCAGCAGGTGAGTGGCATCCCATACATGCGGGAACACCAGTCTCCATATTGCCACCACGGTAGATTTTACGTCCAAGCATCAGGCCGTCGACGTCCTCACCGTTGTTTAGCTTCACGGAAATAGCCTCAGATCCGGTCAGCTGCATTGGCTGCGAGGCAAAGTAAGCGGCGATATCCTGCAGGTCCTGATCGTTGAAGTTGTCCAACTGACCGATCATTTGCGGCACATCGCGGGCCTTTTTACCGTCTGGTGTACCTTTAATATCTTTAAGCTGCTTATACAGATATTTTTCGCCGAGTCCGGCAATCTTTGGAAAAGCTGGAGCAATACTGTTACCGTCTGCACCGTGGCAGGCTGCACATTGAGCGGCTTTTGCCTTGCCCGCAGCAGCGTCGCCCGCAGCCAGCGCCAAGGGCACGGCGCCCAAGCCGAAAACTAAACCGAGTGCCAGAGCAGTGTTCTTGATAATGCTGTTCATACGTCGTCCCGTTGCGCGCTGAGAGATGGCGTTTCGCACCGCCCCCGATAGTCCTGCGACGCGAAAACGGCGGCATTATATACTTGCGCGCCAAGCGAGTGTACCGAATAAACAGACTTATACGATGTCAAATTCAGAATTTAAAGCCCAACCACCAAAACTGAACTACCGTTCCATACAATTTCTCACCAGTGCCCCCACCCTGACTGAGTGTCCGGAGGACTTTGGTGCCGAGGTGGCCTTTGCCGGTCGCTCCAATGCGGGGAAGTCCAGTGCCATCAATGCGCTCACGGAAAACAACAAGTTGGCGCGTACCTCTAAAACACCGGGACGCACCCAGTTGATCAACTTCTTTCGCCTCTCCGACCAGCAGCGCCTGGTGGATCTGCCCGGCTATGGCTTTGCCAAGGTCGCCCGCAGTATGAAAGATGAGTGGCAGCGCCATCTGGCCACCTACCTTGAGAAGCGAGAGTGCCTGCGTGGACTCGTGTTACTAATGGACATTCGCCAACCCCTCAAGGAGTTCGATCTGCATATGCTCACCTGGGCAGTAGAGGCCGAGCTCCCAGTGCACATCCTGCTAACCAAGGCCGACAAGTTGAAGAACGGTCCAGCCAACAACACTCGCTTTGCCGTAGAGAAGACCCTCAAGGAGCAGGGACTCAATCACGGGGTCACTCTGCAGATCTTCTCATCGACCAAAAAAACAGGCCTGGACAAACTCGAGCGCAAGCTCAATGAGTGGCTGGAAATCCCAGAGGAAGCCGCACCCACCGACGATTGAACGAGCTGGGAGCCCGGGGGCAGCGCCCCCCGAGCAACACAAGCACTTCAATTTTTCTCACACCGGAGAAAATTCCTAAAAGTGAACTCCGGGCACACCAGTTGCCGCTGCTTTGCGCTTCTGTTCGGGGATCAGGGAGCGAAGCAGTACCCGGTGCAGCCGTCGGCGTGCCCCCGGAGTTAAACAATGCAATTCCTCTGCATGTAAGTACCTCTGCGCGAGAAGAGCGGCAAGGGTTTCTTCGTGTATGGCAATCGTCAGCAGACGGGAATTGCCATTGGCATTCATCTTTTCATTCCCCTCAGTGCACTCTGTTTCCGCCATTGATACAGGCGGATATTCTGGCTGTGGAGAACTCGCGTACCTGCTGCTGTGTCTCTCCGGGGTAGAGTGAACTGATGCAATCCGCCGCAACCCTTTGCTTATGGCTATCGCCCAACTCGCGGGCGAGTACTGAGCTGGCGCCGGCAAGTATGTAGTTTCGAAGTTTTTCATCACCCAGCTCCCGGTAGGCAGCCATTAACCAGATAGCGCTTTCACTAAAACGCGTTGCCGAAATGGCATAAGTTGGCCACTGCTTTTCCAGAAGAAAGCTGGCCAGATCGAAGGCGCATCCCAAATAAGGGATTGCTTCGGCGTAATTGCACTCTTCAAGCAAAAGCTTGCCGCGCTCAATCCAATCGAGCCACGCCTTTTCCGCACGATCCGTGTCAGCGGTCAACCATTGGCGATGGTTGGCACACAAGTAACGTAAATTCACCGATAACCCCCCATATTTGATTTAACTTAAAGATAATGCGAACCATTATCATTTGCAAGCGCATTTACGAGCAACTTTTGCTTTCTGCTGTGATGGCGTCATTTACTGAAATAAAAAAAGCCGGCAGATGGGGGCTGCCGGCTAGGGGACAGTGCCCTTGGGGTGGGGCACTTGTCAGACGCACCCAGGGGGACGGGTACGCCTGAGGGTTCTTTTCATCCCAATATTTCTTTACCTGCTTCGATAGTAGGCTGAACTTTCATGCTTCCCAAGCGCAGGTTTAAACCTTTAGGTTAGACCTATGCCATGCCCCCAAAATCGATTATGCCGAAAGTGGATAACAGGTAATGTAACCGTGGAACCCAAGGGTAACTGTGAAAAACCTCTGCGGGAGTCTTGGGGAAAGCCAATCTAAGGACCTGCTCGCCACATACGAAAACTAAAAGTAGCTGAGCGGCTCACCAAACGATTTAAGCGCTTAATTCAAAAAGGAAAGGACAGGTGCCCCGATGGATGAAATTACAGAAATTCACGAAAGACATAAAAAAACCCCGGAGTTGGGGACCATCCGGGGTAGAAAAAGCTAAACGCTTTGGGGTTAGGGAGCAACAATGAACTGATTACTTGGATAGGCTCTCAAGCCCGATGGTTCCCGCCCCTTTGGTAAATAAGTGTAAACAAAATACGTGTTTTGGCGTCTCATACGTCCCCTATGTAAAGGCGGTCGATTTTTATCAAATTGTTAACTCCGCCACTGGCCCATTGCTGTGCAGGCGGCGAATACAATCTGCAATCAACGGCGCACAATCTATCCACTCACAGTTTCCTCGCAGCTGCGACTGAGGAAGAGAATTAGTCACCACAATTGATTCCACCGGCAAGCGCGCCATTGCTGTATGGGCATCGCGACTAAATTGTCCGTGGACACAAAACACTAAAATCCGCCTCGCTCCCGCTTTTATCACCGCGTCCACTGCCCGTGTAACTGTGTGGCCAGTAGCAAGTAAGTCATCGACGATAATGACCGTGGCATCCTTAACTTCCCCAATCAAAGTTCCCCCACTCAACAGAGCACCGCTGCGATACTTCTCCACAAATGCGCTAGCCACCGGCACCCCCAATTGATCCCCAAGGGCCAAACGGAATTTTTCCGCACGCTTTATCCCTCCTTCATCTGGAGACAAAACAACCAGGGGACCCGGGTCTCCGGATAGGCGCATTCGCGCTACTTCAATCAACAGGGGATTGGAAACCAGGTGAACGGTGCGGCAGCGGAATGCGTTCTCAAAGGCCGCCAGGGAGTGAACATCCATAGTCACGACTACATCCACTCCGGCGGCTTCCAGAAAACTGGCCAGATAGCGACTCGGCAGGGGGTCGCGCAATTTGGTTCGCCGCTCTTTTCGTGCATAGCAAAGGTAGGGGATGACCGCAGTCACTCTCGCGGCACCGGCATCACGAAGCGCCCCAATGAAAAACAAGCAGCGCATAAGTTTCTGGTCAACACAGCTGCTGGTATCGGTGTACAGGGATTGGACCAGAAAAACATCCGCCCCCTCCACGTCATCCAGTGGCCGAACTTTGTGTTCACCATCATCGAATTGACGCTCTTCATGGCGAGATACCGGTTCACCGAGACTCGCGGCGACACGTCCGGCGAAGTCTGCTCCCACATCGAGACTGAATAACTTAATGCGGCTCATAAGCTCAGTACCCTGCCTGACGCCTCACACTCGCTAAGCGCCTTGCCCACGTTTTAATAGAAGTATGGACAGTGAAATTTAGGATCTGGAGTACTGCGGGTGTTGCAGTTGTTGCGGCTTGCGTAGATAGGGAGGGTCAGGGCTGAAAGACAGGCAAAAAAATGCCCCGGACTTGGGGGAGTACCGGGGCAAACATCTGACTTCCTTGGGGGATGATGACGCATTCCAACGATCTTGCCTTTTTAGAGGGGCTGTCGCCGGAACAGTTCCACGGAATTTCAAAAAGATTGTAAAAACGCCTAACAAAACACAAAAATTGGCATTTTATTCATCCGTACCAACAAGGACGCGCCAAATCATTCCGGACAGCGCGCCTACCCTCAATTCTTAGATGGTTTCTTCAGTCAAATTAGTGCGCCTGATCCCAATCTCGGCCCTGCCCCAGATCCACAATCAGGGGAACGTGGAGTTCTGCCGCGCCTTGCATCAATTCAACAATGCCATCGGCCACAATTTCGACCTCATCCTTGGGTACTTCAAGAACCAATTCATCGTGTACTTGCATAATCATCCGGGTCGCCAGCTTCTTCTCCCTGAGCCAGTTATCCACAGCGATCATGGCCCGCTTGATAATATCGGCGGCAGTACCCTGCATTGGCGCATTAATTGCGGTCCGCTCTGCTGCTTGGCGCTGCATGCCATTGCGTGAGTTAATTTCCGGCAGATAGAGACGGCGTCCAAACAGGGTTTCCACATAGCCCTTTTCTGCGGCCTGTGCACGGGTATCTTCCATATAGCGCAATACACCCGGGTAGCGCTCAAAGTAACGGTCGATATAAGTTTGGGCGTCAGCCCGGGGGATATCCAATTGCTTGGCCAGGCCAAAAGCCGACATGCCGTAAATCAAACCAAAGTTGATCGCTTTGGCCCGCCGGCGCTGCTCATCAGTCACCTCATCCTGAGCCACTTCAAAGACTTCTGCCGCCGTCGCGCGGTGAATATCTGCGCCTTGAGCAAATGCATCCACCAAACCTTTGTCCCCAGACAGGTGAGCCATAATACGCAGCTCAATTTGGGAGTAGTCCGCAGCGATGATCTCACTGCCACCATTGATTCTTGGGTCAACGGTGAAGGCCCGACGAATACGGCGCCCCTCCTCTGTACGAATAGGAATATTCTGCAAGTTAGGGTCACTGGAGGATAGGCGCCCGGTAGCAGCTACTGCCTGGTGATAAGAGGTATGTACACGACCGCTACCCGGGTCGATCATTTTTGGCAGTTTATCGGTGTACGTATTCTTCAGTTTGGCCAGGCCGCGATACTGCATTATCAGTGCGGGCAGCTCGTGGTTGTGGGCCAATTCCTGCAATACCGCCTCAGCGGTAGAGGGCGCACCTTTGGGGGTCTTCTTGATCACTGGAATCTGCAGCTTTTCAAACAGGATCGCCCCCAGCTGCTTGGTGGAGCCCAGATTGAACTCTTCGCCGGCTACTTCGTAAGCCTGCTGTTCCAGCTCTCGCATTCGCTGCTCAAGTTCAGCACTCTGCTCCGCCAACATCTTGGCATCGATATAAGCACCATTACGCTCCATACGGGCCAGAACTGGTAGCAGAGGCATCTCAATTTCATCGAGTACCTTTACCAGAGTTGGCTCTCGCTCAAGACGCGCACTCAACTCATTGTGGAGACGCAGGGTGATATCTGCATCTTCAGCCGCATAGGGGCCCGCTTTGTCCAGCTCGATCTGGTTAAACGTCAGCTGTTTGGCGCCTTTACCGGCAATATCCTCGAAGTGAACCGTGTTCTCCCCCAAGTACTTGAGTGCGAGACTGCCCATATCGTGACGGCTGCCAGTGCTGTCCAGAACATAGGACTCCAACATGGTATCCCGTGCGATGCCGCGCAATTCAATATCGTAGTTGGCCAGGATATGACTGTCGTACTTCAGGTTCTGCCCCACCTTCTTCTGCTGTGGATCTTCCAGCAGGGGTTTGAGTTTGGCCAGTACTTCGTCAAACGGCAGTTGCTCTGGTGCACCCATATAGTCGTGGGCCAGGGGAACATAGGCTGCACGATAGGGCTCCACCGCGAAGGACACCCCCACTAATTTTGCCTGCATATAGCTGAGGCTGGTGGTTTCCGTGTCGAAGGCAAAGATGTCTGAACTCTTCAGTTGTTCCAGCCAGGCATCGAACTCCGCCATTTCTGTGACGATGACGTAATCGCGCTCAACGGCTTCCGCCATGGCTTCTTCAGCCTCTTCACTGGTTAGCTCTTCTAACCAGCCACGAAATTCATTCTGCGTGAATAGCTCAACGAGAGCCTCTGTATTGGGCTCTGAATTGTGCAGTTCCTGGGGGTGATAAGGCATCTCCACGTCGGTTTTGATAGTGGCGAGCTTATAGGAGAGTTCTGCCGCCTCGCGGTGCTCCGCCATCTTTTTGCCGAGGGTTTTTGAGCCACGGAACCCCAGCGGTGCAATGGCATCCAGGTCGGAATAAATGGTCTCCAAGCCTCCCAGATTCTGTAACAGTGCCAGAGCGGTTTTCTCGCCCACACCAGGAACTCCGGGGATATTGTCTGATTTATCTCCCATCAGGGCGAGAAAATCGATAATCAGTTCTGGACCTACGCCAAATTTCTTAGTCACGCCCTCGCTGTCCATTTCGGTATTGGACATGGTGTTAACCAAGGTAACGCCCGGACGCACCAGCTGCGCCATGTCTTTATCGCCGGTGGAGATTATGACTTGCTGCCCCTGGCTCTGGGCCTCCAGCGCCAGGGTGCCGATCACATCATCAGCTTCAACACCGTCGACCACCAAGCGCGGCAATCCCATAGCGTCGATGATGTCGTGAATGGGCTGAATCTGCTCACGCAGGTCATCCGGCATAGGAGGGCGATGGGATTTGTATTCAGCAAACATCTCATCGCGAAAAGTCTTGCCCTTGGCATCAAAAACAACCACTACAGGACTGCCTGGATGCTCCTTGAGGTGGCGGCGCAGCATACTAATCACACCGCGCACCGCACCAGTAGGCTTACCCTGGCTGGTGGTCAATGGCGGCAGCGCATGAAAAGCGCGATAAAGGTAGGAGGAACCATCCACCAAAATCAACGGGGCGGCTGAGGTGTTTTGTTTACTCATAGACGATGAATTCTTGCTTGCTTAGTTTGGCGTTCAGGACGCGCGGCAGGCCGATAGGATAACGCCCTTCGCTCTGTTTTTCCGCTTACTGATTCTTTCCCGCCAGACACCGTAGGCAACCTCTGCACAAAAGCCCACTCGACTTACCCCGCCGATTAAAACTATCGGCGCATCAATCTCACCAAATCCCCAGGCTTGGCTAGTCTTGCCGGTAGCGACCTTATGCGTTCGCTACTCCCCGGAAATCAAATTGTCACAGGCTGCCCCCAGGCAGTCAGGGATCTTTTATTTCCAAAAAACTGTGCCACCCGATGTTGAAGGAAGGATTCGAAAGATGAGAGGAGTGATGCGCGCCACCCTGTTGTTTGCCGCAAGTATCTTTGCCATTTCGGCAAGTGCCGGCTCGGATTGCAGTGGAGAGCATACCGCTGAAGCCGAGGCGACTGATGAAACACACTCACAGCAGTCTGAGGTAGAAGGCCATGAATTAATACTCAGGCAAGCTATCCGTGAAAGAGAGAATGATTTGCTGGAGAGACAAAAACAGCAGCTGGAGAAACTGCAAAAACAAGCGGAAAGAGATGCTGCCCGGGTAGAGAAACTACAGCAAATAACCAATCGTTCCTAGAAGCCACCCTACCAGGTCCCGCCCCCTCCCTGGGTAGGCGGGATACTTGGTGCCCTCAAGGAGCCTCTGATTTATCCTTGTTGCGGTCGGGAACCTGACTCAAGCAAGTGCGGGCTTGAGACAAGAGGGACTCTATCAATTCCCTGTAATCAGCATTTTCACTCAACTGATCTCCCAGCAGATCCAAAGCGGCGTAACGCAGCCCCAAATTTTCTGCCAACTGTTGATCTCGTTCATTAGCCGGCATATCTCCAAATAGACAGCCGTCGCCAATCTGTGACAAATCCAGCATTGCCTTGGCACCATAGCCCCCGCCACTGCCATCGCCCAGGGCATGGGTTTTCACTCCTGCGGAACCAAAAAAGTGACCATAGGCATCGTGCGTAACAACGATGGGAACTTCACGATACCCGTACAAGGCCCGATCGAGTACTTTCTGCAAGTTGGCCATCGAACTGGAAAACTGCCGTGCACGCCCCATAAACAATTCCGCCTGCTGCGGCTGTAATTGCGCCAGGCGCTCAGCGATCTGCGCCGCAGCTATTGCCGCATTGCGGGGACGCAACCAGAGGTGGGGGTCGGTAGCACTGGCTCCCTCATATTCAAGGGTCTCTATATCCAGCAGCTGCATTTGCCGGCCCGCTGGTAACAGTGCTGCCTGTTTTGCCAACACCCCCTCCATTTGCGGTCCCAACCACACCAATAGTAAGGCGCGCTCAAGTGCAGCTCGATCGGAAACCGTAGGGGCATAATGGTGAGGATCTGCTCCCTCAACTAGCACCCGAACAGGAATATCCTCACCGGTTATTTCCCGGGCGATCAGGGCTAAAGGGCGCACGCTGACGACCAGCTCTCCACCACTGTCGGATTCCGGTTTGCTACAAGCCGGGAGAAAGAGCCCGAATAGAAGCACCGTGGAGATTGTAAAAAGACGTTTGAAGGGATACATCAGAGACATTAGGCGGCGAAAAATTGCGATATAATCACAACCAGCGCCAAGCTGCCAGCCTGGTTGTCCATATCCGGTAAAGAAGGTATGGAAGCAAACATCTTAAAGACTTCCCTGCGGAGATTGAATTCTGAATCCACCCCAGCCGCTTATCACAGCTGACAATATCGCCCTTCAGGTGGGCGGCAGGCAGTTACTTAAAGATATTACAGTCGAATTGTCCCAGGGGGAGATTGTCACCTTAATTGGCCCAAATGGAGCCGGTAAAACCACTCTCCTGCGCCTTCTGCTTGGGCTCAGCCAGCCGACCCAGGGCCGCGTGTGGCGACAAACTGGGTTGCGTATTGGCTATATGCCCCAGCGGCTTCATATCGATAGCTCAATGCCCATGTCAGTTGAACGCTTCTTGCAACTTGGCCATCCGGCCATGAAGCCCGAGCAAGCGCAGTCGGCATTGGACAGGGTGGGCGCAGGGCAGCTTAGTGGCGCCTCTCTGGCAAATCTATCCGGTGGAGAAATGCAGCGGGTCTTACTCGCTCGTGCCGCATCGCGCAAACCTCAGCTGCTTGTCCTTGATGAACCCACGCAGGGAGTCGATATCGGTGGTCAAAGTGAGTTGTACCAGTTAATTGCCACTCTGCGCGACGAGCTCGGCTGCGGTGTGTTACTGGTTTCCCACGACCTTCATTTAGTTATGGCTGCAACCGACCGGGTCCTTTGTTTGAACCAGCATATCTGCTGTCACGGACACCCGGAGCAAGTAAGCCGCCACCCTGCCTATCTGGAATTATTTGGGGACAAGGTCGCCCCCTATACCCACCAACATAACCACCAACATAAATTAAGTGGAGATATTGCGCCCGCAAGCAGCTGCAATCATCAACACTCTCATACAAATACAAAAAACAAAGAGCAAAAATAAGTGGTCGATTTCGGCGAATTACTGCACAGCCAATTTCTCTGGTACGCCCTCGCCGCCGGCCTTATGGTCGCTGTTGTCAGCGGCCCTTTGGGCTGCTTCGCCGTGTGGAGACGCATGGCCTATTTCGGCGACACCCTGGCTCACTCAGCCCTTCTCGGAGTGACGCTGGGTTTTGTACTTCAGATTATGCCAACGGTGGCCGTCGGTATTACTTGCTGTGTACTGGCACTGCTGCTGATGTATTTACAGCAGCGCCAAAAGCTCGCTGTAGATACGCTGCTGGGCATATTGTCCCACTCCATGCTGGCACTGGGGATTGTCACCGTCAGCTTCTTCAAGATTAAGGTGGATCTCTTATCTCTGTTGCTGGGAGATTTACTCGCGGTCAGTGGCCAGGATCTGGTACTAATGGCCATTGCCGCCGCCACAATCCTGGGACTGCTTTATTTCCTGTGGGAACAGTTACTGGCTTTCACCCTGCACGAGGAATTAGCTTCAGTGGAAGGTGTCCCCATTGAGCGATTGCGGATCGCTCTGATATTGATGCTGGCAATACTGATCGCGATCGCAATGAAAGTTGTCGGGGTTCTGTTAATTACCGCCCTGCTGATTATTCCCGCAGCTACCGCGCGAAAACTGTCGCACACTCCGGAGCGTATGGCGGTGCTGGCCTCATTGCTGGGATGCTTAGCGGTAGTACTCGGCCTTCTTGCCTCTATCCTGTGGAATACACCGGCGGGCCCGTCCATTGTTCTGGCCGCAGCACTGTTCTTTCTCACTTCACAACTGCGTGCCAGCTGAAGGTAGCCGCAGGTTAATCTCATCCTAATTTCTTATTTTATTTCGTTATTTGTCGCACATTGTCGCTTAAATCTACCTATTGGTGAGATGCCCGTCACCGTTTATCGCAATAAGCTGATGGTTAGCCGCTAGCTAATTGTGTCAATTTTCCGTCGTTGCTAGTGTTGCCCGACGACCAGCCGTATTAGGCCGGTCACCAATAATGACAAAAAAATGGACGCACAACGATATGGAAAAGTTCTCTCTTCGTCGCAAGGTATTAACTACAGCCATAGTGGCGGCAACCGCTGCCACTAGCCCACAAACACTCTTTGCCGCCGAGGATCAGGCGATGGAAGAAGTAGCCGTTGTGGGCTCCCGTATTAGTCGCAACGCTGAATTTGAAACAGCTACCCCGATCCAGGTAATGGATCGCGATGCCATCGAAAAGTCCGGCTACACGAACTTGCAGCAGCTTTTTGAGAAAAACCCCGCTGCAGGTAATGGCACCTTCTCAACCCGGGGTAACAACCAGGACTCTACCGCAAACGGAGCTGCCGCTGTGAGCCTGCGCGGTATGGGTGCTGACGCCACTCTAGTACTAGTAAATGGTCGCCGGGTGGCTATCAGCGCATTTGCCGAGAGCATTACTACCAACTTTGTGGATATCAACAGTGTGCCCCTTGCGGCGATTGAGCGGGTCGAAGTCCTAAAGGATGGCGCCTCCGCAATTTACGGTTCCGATGCCGTTGCCGGTGTGGTCAATCTGGTGTTACGTAGAGACTTTGAAGGTACTGAGGTATCCGTAGATTACGGTGGTGCCGATGGCTATGACGAGCAATCCATGTCCGCCGTCTGGGGCATCAATGGGGATGACTCAAACCTGACTGTTATTTTTGACCACCATAAAAACAGCCGCCTATCCAGCACCGAACGCAGTGGTTTGGATACCGCTAACCAATCCAGCCGTGGCGGTATGGACTTCCGCTCCTCCAGGGGCTATCCCGGTAGCTTTAATGTGGGCGGTACCTTTGTTTCCGACCCCAACTGTCCCGAAGAGCGCGATACCGGTGAAGTTTGTGTCTATGATTACGGCCCCTGGACTTTGATCACACCCGAAGCCGAGCGCACTGGCCTATTAATGCTTGGCCATACCCAGTTGGCCGAAAACGTTGAGTTCTTTAGCGAGGTCGCTGTTCAGCACAATACCTCCGTAGCCCAGGGTGCACCTACCCCCCTCGATGGCGACGCGGGTCTCTATGTACTGGCAGATCATCCCAATAACCCATTCGGCGAAGATGTGGATATTTACCGCTATCGTACCGTGGATGCAGGCGCCCGCCAGTGGGATATCGAAACCGATAACTTGCGCGGTGTCTTCGGCCTGCGCGGCTCTGTCGCCGACTGGGACTGGGAGGCCTCGGTGCAGCGCTCCCGCAGTGAAACCACCCAGACCGGTGATCGCTCCCAGGGTTGGGTGCGTACGGACCTGCTACAAGAGCAGATTAATGCCGGTAACTACAACCCCTTTGGCGGGGTTCAAAATCCGGACTCGGTGATTGATGCCATCACCACCAGCCTGGTCCGCCAAGGCAAGTCTGACCTGACCAGCTATAACTTCTCAGTTAATGGAGATTTAGTCGATACCGCCAGTGGCACCATTGCCATGGCTGCAGGCCTGGAATATCGGGAGGAGAAAGCCTCCGACATCCCTGATGACCAGTTCCAGCGCGGTTTGATCTTCGGTACCGAATCCGTATCCGCCAGTGCCAGCCGGGATATCTCCTCAGCTTATGTGGAAGTTGCTATCCCCCTCCCTGCCAGGTTCGATCTAACTGTGGCCGCCCGTTACGATGATTACAGCGACTTTGGCAGCACCACCAATCCAATGGCAAATCTGCTGTGGACAGTAACCGACCAGCTATCCTTCCGAACCTCTTGGGGTACCGGCTTCCGCGCGCCTTCACTGGCACAGGTCGGCTTAGGCCCATCGCAGGAGTCCCTGTTCTTCGCTGATACCTATGGCTGTGAAGTTAACGATGCCTACTGTGCAAAGACCGACTACACCATTGTCTTCTCCGGCAACCCGGATCTGGATGCAGAGGAGTCAGAATCCTTCAACATCGGCGCTGTTTACGAGCCCATAGAAGACCTGCGACTGTCTCTGGATTATTGGAATATCACCCAGGAAGGTAAGATTGACGAGGTCCCCTTCGGCTATATCTACAGTCTCTATTGCTGGGATCAAGACAGCACCGTGTGCCGCCGCGATACCCCGATTGATGGTGAAACCCTTGGCGCCCTGCAATCTATCGACAGCAGCTTCACCAATATTGGTGAACAGGACGTATCGGGCGTCGACCTAAGTATTGTCTACAGCGGATTTGAGCTAGTGGGCGGAGAGCTTGGCCTGCGCCTGGATTACTCTTACCTGGCAGAATTTGAGCGTGTTGAACTGAACTCCAGCGGCGACGCATTTATCACTCGCGACCTGGCCGGTGAATACGAGTATCCACAACACCGTTGGAACGCTACCGCTGACTGGACCTTTGACACCTTCGGATTTAGTGCCGGGCTCAGCTACATTGGTGAGTTCGAGGATACTCCGGATATCGATTTCGACGGGACACTCGACTATGACAGCAATAACTCCCGCACCGTAGACTCTTTCCTGACCATGAATATGCAGGCCCGTTATACCGGCTTCGAGAATATGGTGTTGAGCCTGGGTGCGGATAATGTCTTCGATGAAGAACCGCCCTTCGCTATCGGGGATGGCGACGGAGACCTCTATGGTTATGTACAGTCACAACACGATCCCCGTGGTCGCTTTATCTACGGCAAGATGACTTATAGCTTCTAAGTTTTTTGTAAACCATAAAAATTACAAAGGGGAAGCATCAGGCTTCCCCTTTGTATTTCCTAACTAAGAGTAGTTAAGGACGACAATCATTTTTCTACGCCATTCTTCCGCACTCTTATTGCTGCCGACTCCAAAGAAATACGCTGTTTAGTCAATTCTTGCCCTGCCTTTCGAAACTCACGAATGCCCAGTAGAATTCCTATTAACTCAAAAAGCGAAACCGCCACTCCAATCAATAACAGATAAATTTCAGGCACAACTATCTCCTGCGAGCTAGCAAAGCCGTCACTTTGAAATAGATGCCCAGTGTCAGAATAGTGGGAACCCAAAGTGCGGTAAAAATTCCTTGCTCCTTATAACCGCTAAACCACAAACTCGCGGATAATATCAAAGAGATTAAAACTGCCAGTAAGATAAAGAAATCTGATACTTTGAGCACGCACCATATCCTCTAATCTTCATCAAATTCCCAGAATCCAATTGCCGCCATCAGCAAACCAAAAACTGTAATACCAGCTGGAATCCGCATCCACAATACGCCAAAAACGTCCAGCATTGAGGGAATAAATGAAAGAAATCCTAAAATTCCCCATAAAAAGAAAATACCGGCAATCGACAATCCAGTCCAACCCACTATCAATCGTACTTTCTTAGATCGAAAATAACCGGCCAAAAGTATTTTCTGCATTAATAATACAAAACAAACGGGCTTTGCCCGTTTGAACATTATTGACAGAATAGTGCAGCCTCAGCTGGTTAGAGGAGTGTGAGTCTCATCCTTTATTGCGCTTGGCGTAGTCTTCATTAGCTTGCCAAACTCTAACTAAATTTCCGCCTAGAATTTTTTTAATGTCCTGCTTGCTATACCCACGCTTTAGCAGGCCTTCAACCAAATTAGGATATTGAGAGACGTCTTTTAAGCCGACGGGCAAGCTATCTCCGACACCGTCAAAATCCGATCCAATGCCTATATGATCCACTCCCACTAAATCACGAATATGGTCGAAATGATCAAGAACATCTTCCAAATCTGCATAAATGAACTTCTCAGCTGAAAGCTTATCGGAGTACTCCTCAACTTCCTTACTATCTTTGGGTAAACCCTTTTCTTTAACAAATTTCTCAACCTGATCAGTTATTTCACGATATGAATTCAGTGAATCACCACTAATAAAAGTAGAGCCAAAATTCACCATGATGATACCGCCGTTGTCAGCCAACGCCTTTATCATTTCATCATTCATATTTCGTTCAAATCCCGGCGTAAAATGCCTTGCCGAAGAGTGTGAAGCGATAACAGGAACAGCGGATAAATCAACAACTTGCCAAAAAGCTGCATCTGATACGTGGGAAATATCGATCATTACTCCCATCCGATTCATCTCTCGTACCAAGCGCTTTCCGAATGCACTCAAGCCTTCCCAGGGCCTGTTTTTATCATACGAGGAATCAGAGATATGATTGCTCTTTGAGTGGGCTAAGGTAATGTACCTCACCCCTCTATCAGAGAAATACTTTAAATTGGCAAGATCCCCCTCAATAGGAGCCCCGTTCTCTATACCCAAAGGTAAGGAAATTAAGCCGGCATCGACTTGCTTTTGTAGATCATTTATTGACTTAGGTATTGCAAACTTATCCGGGTGCTGTTTGACCATTGCTTCCACTTTATCAATCAAAGTATCTGCATACGATTTGGCAATACCCTCATCCTCCTTTTCTGCTGGGACATAAATAGACATAAAGGGGGCATTTAGTCCACCTGCTTTAGCTCGTGGGTAATCAAAGTCTCCCTTATCCGTGCTAAGTCCAACATCTTCTTCAGCTTGTTCGAGACGATAGGGAACATCTACATGTCCATCAACAATCAAATACTCTTGAACCAGCTCTTGAGCTAGATCTTTACCTTCAACTGCAAATACAGGGTTGCAAGTTAGTGCACATAATGTCCCAACTAAAAAATAATTTTTCAAATGACAATCTCCCTATTTATATGAATATATCTATAAAATTTACCGTAGATGGTGTTCATCTAGAACCACATTTCTTAAATACATTACTTTGATTTGTTAATCTACAAAGATTAAATCGTTGTCTTTCTTATAACTGCAGATTGGCTGAATCTTAGGGGTAACAATAAAACAATGATCCAAAGCAGATGATATATGGCCTAGCCGGGTAACGGGTAAGGCAACAAGAGCATATGCATAAGATTTACCCCCCAATGCGTCATTACGCATATCCAAAAATTCTGCCGCAATGTCCAAATTAATGCATAACTGATTGAGGCGACTATCAATAATAGAACTGCGGAGATATCTGTTGACCACCCTCCATGTAGAAGCACAAACACCGTAGCTACAACTGGTACGGATAACCAGCGCCAGCGCCCTAATAGTTCTTCGGTACCCCGCTGTAATATCCACCGGAAGAACCCCTCTTCAGAAATGCAAACAATTACCAAGTTTATCATTACCGCAACGGCGATAGTGCCAGTAAATTTTATCGAAGGCGTATATAGGAGTAGACCCAATACAACGGGAGTAAATATAGCCAATAAAAGATAGGGTAAGTCCGTAAAACGGAAGGTCTGCTTCATGCGCAACATAAAAGCCAATAAGGCAATAGCAATAACTGCTTTACCGCTGTTTATGCTGGCATAGATAAGATTACCACTTGCATCTGTATAGGCTGGCAATACCTGGATATGTTCACTACCGGGAAGCAAATTTAACCCCGATACCAGCATTAAAACTGCTACAGAAAGAAAAGACAGCGCTCTCGGCCAACTGCTAGTAGACTCTATTGCTTGCAGGAAAATCCAGATTAAAGGGGCTATAAGCCCACTCCAGCCAAAAGGAATTATACAAAGTGATAGCAAGATAGGTGCAGCCCAAGGACTCACCATACCAGATGGTGTCTGATCTCCTCTTCTCCTTAAAGCAGCAACTTCATTTTGCATCGATTGGCCCAGAATTAATATCTTATTTGATAACAATAGCTCATGCGATTCCTTCACTATCCTTTAAAGGTTGCTCGTATTGAACGATAGGTCAACTTCATTTTCGCAGGATCTAGAGGTGCCTTAAAAAAGGCGTGATAATGTCCTCTAGGATTAATTAATACAACTTGAGATCCATGATCGATAGTATAACCGCCCTCAGCAAGAGAAACTTTATTAAAAGGTACATTTAGCTGAGTGGCAAATTTCTTCAGCTTAAAAAAATCACCGGTAATACCACGAAATTCAGAATTAAAATAACGGACATATTGCCCCAACTGCTCCGGCTTGTCCCTACTTGGGTCAACCGAGACGAGTACTATGTCTGTAGATGCTCTGGTACTTTCGTCTAAAGTTTTATAAAAATTATTAAGTGTAGATAGAGTTGTTGGACAGATATCTGGACAGTGGGTAAACCCAAAAAATACCAGAGTCCACTTACCTTGAAAGTCTTTAGTATAGAAATCTCTACTGTCATCAGACAATAATTGTATATCTTCTATGATTCTTGGTCTCTGCAGTTTTACAGTGCCATTAATTCTAAGTTCCTCATCAGTAATAATACGAGGCTGTCCGAGCTTATGTATAAACCCAGCAAGCACAGCAAGAATCAATACTAGAAGAACAATAACGGTAATTCTAATTCCACGTTTCTGTTTATCGATGGCAGAATATTGATTTTCCACTTTTCCCTCACACTTCAATTAAATAATGATCTAATAGCATGATAAAAAATAGTGCCATTAAATAAATTATTGAATATTTGAAAGTCTCCATACCAGCATTGGGGTTTTTTCCAATGAGCATTACAAGGCTCCAATAAACAAAACCAAATCCAAGTACGACAGCTCCCAGCAAATATAACCACCCAAACATCGCGGTGGCAAAGGGCAATAGGCTAACAGCCAGTAAAATAAAGGTATACAAAACTATATTTAGGTTTGTATAGGGTATTCCATGTGTAACCGGCAACATAGGAACATCAGCTTTTGCATACTCTTCTTTTCTATGTACGGCAAGGGCCCAAAAGTGTGGAGGAGTCCAAGCAAAAATAATCAATACTAACAACAATGCATGCCCATGCACTTCCCCAGTAACCGCAGTCCATCCCAGTAGGGGCGGAGCGGCTCCTGCAAGCCCGCCAATAACAATGTTTTGTGGTGTGGCGCGTTTCAGGAACATGGTGTAAATCACCGCATATCCGAGAAGAGATATTAAGGTTAGCCAAGCGGTAAGGGCATTTACAAAAACCAACAGGATAAACATTCCTGTCACACCCAAGATAAGAGCAAAGGCAACCGCTTTAACTGGCTCAACCCGTCCTTTCGCAATCGGGCGATTACTGGTACGAGCCATTTTTGTATCAATATGACGATCAACTAAATGATTTACTGCCGCAGCACTACCCGCACAAAATGCAATTCCCAAATTACCAAATACTAAAATATCTAGCGGCACCATTCCTGGAACAGCTAAAAACATTCCAATAACAGAAGTTAACAGCATAAGCATAACTACTCGAGGCTTAGTAAGCTCATAGTAGTCCCGCCATTGAATTTGATGTATTCCCGTGGAGTTTATGGCCATATTCGCACCTATTTTTATATTTATATACGCTTAGTATCTAATTAAGATTGGATACGGTAGTTAAACCTTCTCCCCGCTCTATTACTTCCACATCGACTACCTCTTGTTTACTTATAATGACGGCATTCATTGTGTATATTCGATAACAAAACGTTAGCAAACTAAGAAGTAGAAGAGCTGCACCAGCATTGTGTGCCACAGCAATCCCTAATGGTAGAGACATAACAACATTTGCTATTCCCAAGCTGACTTGAAGAAGTAGTACTCCGGTAAGCCATAATGACCAACCTCTCAATCCATATCTCCAAGCTAAAACTGAAAGAATAAGTACAATTGCTGTTGTAATCAGTGCTCCAATACGATGGGCAAGATGTATGGCTGTACGTGCATCATTCTCTAATGCACCACCTAAATAATTTGGGCCAATTTGTTGAAAAATATTAAAGCCTTCCACAAAGTTTGCCTGTGGCCACCATTGGTTATGACAAGTTGGAAAATCTGGACAGGCTAAAGCTGCGTAATTAGAGCTGGTCCAACCGCCGAGTCCAATCTGTAGAATTACTATTGCAACTGCAGTCAGAGCAAGTAGCCGTAATCGCCTTATTCCTGGTAAATACCTCCCATGTAATTGTCTAGGTTTATCAGCCAACCTTTCACAGAGAATCCACAACATAGATAATGTTGCCATTCCACCTAATAGATGAGCAGTAACTACCTGCGGCCAAAGCTTCAAGGTTACCGTCCACATCCCAAAAGCAGCTTGCAGTATAATAATAATTAAAAGAATATGTGTTTGCTTAAAGGTTGGAGCTTGTCGATCTCTCCAAGCAAGATAAGTGAGTAATACAACGAATAAAAGTAAAGTTCCCGCAAAGTATCGATGGACCATTTCCGGCCAAGTTTTACTAACATCTACCGGAGAGTCCGGAAAAATCATATTGGCCGTTTTAATTTCTTTTATATCGTTCGGCCAGGTGAGATGACCATAACAACCAGGCCAGTCTGGACAGCCCAAACCGGCATCCACCAGTCTAGTAAATGCACCTAGAACAACAACTACGACAGCTAGTATACAGGCCGCCCAGGTAATGATATGTCGCCAATTCTTAGGGGTTTCTTGTTTAGACACTACTGAAAATCTCCGAATAATAATCTTATTGCTCGTAGGAGTACTTCAATAATCTTTTAATATCTTTAAGTAATTGGTTTCCGCTATGCTGCCGATCATAGGCCATCATTGCATAACCCTCCTGATCAACCAGCAACGCCTTGGTTGAAGTCACACCGTCATGATCAGTTTTCTGTACCAGCTGCTTAAAGTTTTCATCATCCAAATTCACTATTTTTAGTTTCGGATGCTCAATTTGTATTTGTTCTTGTCGTTTTTCATCCAAACTATCACCAACCACCAGTAGCCTCTCAACCCTATGAGCTTTTTCCCCCAGCCGAATATGAACCTGCCTACTTATATACAAGAGATCTTCACAATCTTTACCACAATCACTGTCACTTAATATTAGATAGCGCCATTTTGATTCTCCCTCTTGTACCAGGGATTGCTGTTGTCCTTGAAAGGTGATTTTTATTTCAGTGATATCAAATGGGGGCTGCAATAATTCACCTTGATTAATCGTCTCTTTAGGCATGCCTAAGCCCGTATAGTAAACGACATAGGCAGCTGTAATTGGGAGTACGACGGATGCTAGCACTGAGAGTCCTTGAATGATTTTATTCGCTGGCTTCCTTTTGCTCAGATTTCTTTCAGGTGAAACTGGCTGACTTTTTGATTTCATTTTAAAACTCCTTTTTCAAACTTCTACTCAATCTACGACGTAATCTAAAAATAATATTTGTGGCTGAATAAACCCATAAAAGCCAGACAGCTATTGCCATCGTGAACCACTGGAAAGCATACGCTTGATGTTTTTCAGGGCCACTATTGAAAAAATTCCAATCAGTAATTAAAGCTGCACCTGAATCCGCAAACAAACGGATCGACCATCCATTGTTAACTAAGCCTATAGTCTCAATAAAATTTGAATTTATTTGTTGAATTCTATTATTAAAAACCGGGTCTAGACTAACACTCGAGGAGGTTTCAGTATCGATAGGGTATAAGTAGCCCTGAAGTGATTTCACATCAAGTGAAGCTGTTATTTCAGGTAAGCTATCTCGGTCGCCAGTAGAGGGAATCCAACCTCTATTGATAAGCCAATCAGTACTTTCTGTTGAGAATACTTGTAGTACTTCATAGCCAACACGACCGTTTCTTGTTCTGTTATCCAGAAAATATATTTCCTTCTGGAAAACTCCCACTAAAGTTACAGACGCATACTCCTGATAAGAACTTAGATTTGAGATTTCCTGCGGTTGCAGAGAGAGCCTACTCTCTACCTTTTGTATAAGTTCGACTTTCTGCTTTGCTCTATCAAGCTGCCACAATCCTAAAAAGATAAAAAGGATGAATGCACCCAGAGAAAATATCGTGATGGGCCAATTGCGAATCAGTGGTAAACTGATATCTTTCGCAGAAGCTGATGGAATATCTACTATCATGCGCAACTACATAAATAATGGAAAATAATAAAATGTGGCTAAAGATTGTTATTGTTGTCCTATTCCTTTCCGTACTTGCCAGTCTTTCAAGTGCACTTTTTTTTCTACTTAGAGATATGGGAACACCTCAATCCAAGCGCACACTCTACGCATTAGGTATTAGAATACTCCTAGCGTCACTCTTACTTCTTGCCATTTGGTACGGCTTTGAAAGTGGCATTTTGGCAAAAACGGCACCTTGGGCTGATAAATATTAAGAAAACAAAGGCTTTCTATTAATACGATAGAAAGCCTTGCCCACATTAAGCACCTAGAACATATACAAATATAAACAGCCCGACCCAAACTACATCGACAAAATGCCAATACCAACTTGCTGCTTCAAAGCCAAAGTGATCATCAGGTCTAAAATGATTGGCTATCACAGACCTTAACAACATGATCAACAACATAATTGTACCGAGTGTGACATGGGCACCATGAAATCCGGTCAGCATAAAGAATGTTGTACCATAGATTCCTGACTCAAGTGTTAACCCCAGGTGTTGATAAGCTTCGTAGTATTCTTTACCTTGTAGAAAAATAAACGCCCCACCCAATGCCACAGTGATTGCCAGTAGTATATTGAAATTTTTTCTTTGATTCTTTTTCAGGAAAACATGTGCGAAGTGTACAGTTACACTGGAAGTGAGAAGTATGATGGTGTTCCATAGTGGTAAGTGCCATGGATCTATCACATCTTTAGGCCCCATAAATTTTGCCGTTTCTCCGTTTGCTGCGGCGTCAGGAGTCACATATAGGGGCCAGCTACTTTCGAATCCCTCCCAAAGCATATTGGAAATTCCACGATCACCTTCACCACCTAGCCAGGGAACTGTAAAATTGCGTATGTAATAAAGTGCTCCAAAGAATGCAGCAAAAAACATCACCTCAGAAAATATAAACCAGCCCATCCCCCAAACATATGATCTCTTTAACTGTTCACTGTTGAGCCCTGCCATATTTTCCTTGATTACGGCAGCAAACCAAAACCACAAAACTGCGGCCATCGCTAACGCACCGGTGAAGAAAATATAAGAGCTTCCTCCATTAATCCAATTTGCTGCGCCGAACGCTATTAGGAATAAACCTATCGTCGCAAAAATTGGCAGCCTGGATTGTTCGGGCACGTAATAACTGCTTTCACTAGCCATAATTTTTATCCCTCTCGCTCGGGGTCGATATCATTCTTATCGGTTTTATTGGCAAACCTTTCCGTTACATCAAACAACGTATAGGAAAGCGTTACAGTATTAACACTTGCGGGAAGATCTGGATCCACAATAAAACGTAGTGGTAATTCTGCAGTCTCTCCCGCTTTTAATTCTTGCTGGTTGAAGCAAAAACACTCTGTTTTATGAAAGTACTCAGCAGCTTTGAAAGGAACCATACTGGGAATTGCCTGACCAACCATATCCCTAGATGTCTTATTTTCTGCAATAAAAACAGTATCTTTAATTTCTCCAGGGTGTACTTTCAAAGACATCACACTCGGGCGAAATTCCCATGGCATATTTTCATTATTGTTTGCCACAAATTGCACTGTGACCAGTCTATTTTTATCAACCGCAGCTGGCACAGCTTCATAACGACCACCGGTTTTACCATTGAGTCCTGTGATTTCACAGAAGACATCGTAAATAGGCGGCATAATGAAAATTGCAAATACCAGCATGCTGGTCGCCACGGCCAGCAGCTTGATAGTTACCTTTGCATTTTCTCCAACTTTCATAGGTTAGCGTACAACCGGTGGCGTACTAAACGTGTGATATGGGGCAGGGGAAGCAACCGTCCATTCCAGTCCCTCAGGATCATCCCAAACCTGATCGGATGCTTTTTTCCCGCCCATTACAGTTCGTACCACATTAAACAAAAATACTATTTGTGCAGCGCCAAACAGGAAGGCACCGATACTGGATATTTGATTGAAATCCGCAAATTGCAGTGCGTAATCAGGTATCCGACGTGGCATGCCGGCCAGACCAACAAAGTGCATTGGGAAGAAAGTTACATTGAGACCAATAAATGCCAGCCAGAAATGTACCTTGCCCATGACTTCGCTATACATATGGCCAGTCCATTTGGGCAACCAATAGTAAACACCAGCAGTAATTGAGAAGATTGCACCAGGAACCAGCACATAGTGGAAATGGGCAACCACAAAGTATGTATCGTGATATTGGAAGTCTGCAG
Organism: Microbulbifer maximicatervae (SeqCode); assembly: GCF_052468155.1. NCBI lineage: Bacteria > Pseudomonadati > Pseudomonadota > Gammaproteobacteria > Cellvibrionales > Microbulbiferaceae > Microbulbifer > Microbulbifer maximicatervae (SeqCode). The sequence continues at coordinate 1,293,661 of NZ_CP174335.1, read as the reverse complement.
GCGCAATCGCTAGCATCAGACCAGAGAATCCACCGATGGCGAAAAGAATGATGAATGCAATTGCAAAAAGCATCGGGGTTTCAAACGTCATGGATCCCCGGAACATAGTGGAAACCCAGTTAAAGATTTTCACTCCTGTAGGTACAGCGATCAGCATTGTGGCATACATAAAGAACAGCTCACCAGCAATCGGCATTCCTACAGTAAACATATGGTGCGCCCATACGATAAAGCTCAGGAATGCAATTGCTGCGGTGGCATATACCATGGAGCTGTATCCGAAAAGAGGCTTACGAGCGAAGGTGGGGATAATTGCAGAGATAATGCCAAAGGCCGGCAAAATCATGATGTAAACTTCCGGGTGTCCGAAGAACCAGAACACATGCTGGAATAAAACAGGATCACCGCCACCGGCTGCACTGAAGAAACTTGTGCCAAAATGAATGTCCATCAACATCATGGTCACTACTCCGGCTAACACTGGCATTACAGCAATCAAAAGGTAAGCAGTGATCAGCCAGGTCCATACAAACAACGGCATTTTCATCAAGGTCATACCAGGAGCACGCATATTCAAAATGGTAGCGATAATGTTGATCGCACCCATGATGGACGAGGCACCCATAATATGAATGGCAAAAATGAAGAAGGTTACGCTGGGTGGCGCATATTCCGTTGAAAGTGGCGCATAAAATGTCCAACCGAAATTAGGCGCTCCCCCTTCCATAAATAAGGTCGATGCCAACATTGCGAAAGCAAAGGGCAAAATCCAAAAACTCCAGTTATTCATTCTTGGCAGTGCCATATCTGGCGCACCAATCATCATTGGTATCATCCAGTTAGCCAACCCCACAAAAGCCGGCATAACTGCACCAAATACCATGATCAGACCATGCATAGTGGTCATTTGATTGAAAAATTCCGGCTGTACAATTTGCAAACCGGGCTCGAATAATTCAGCGCGTATAACCAATGCCATACATCCGCCGAGCAGGAACATCGCAAAACTAAACCACAAATACATAGAGCCTATATCTTTGTGGTTCGTCGTATAGAGCCAACGCTTTATACCGGGCTGAGGACCATGTGCCATTCTTAAATTCCTCCGGGCGCTTACTGCTTATTCTTAAAGTTGAGGATATCTACGGGTTGGACGGTATCGCCCATCTCATTGCCGAAAGCGTTTCGCTGGTAAGTAATTACCGCAGCCAGATCCACTTCTGATAGCTGCTCACCAAAAGCCTGCATTGCGGGGTTTACCGTAGAACCATCGATAACGATATCTAAGTGGCCATTGAGGGGACCGGTAGCAATTTTTGAGCCAGCAATTGCCGGGAATACTCCGGGTACTCCCTGCCCGTTCGGCTGATGGCAGGCGGCACATGTGCGTGTATAGACTTTTTCACCCTGAGCAAAAAGCTCTTCGAAGGTAAATGTCTTCGCTGTAAGTTCACGCATTTTAATGGCTTCTGCTGCACGAGAACTCAACCAGGCATCGTATTCAGCCTGTGGTACTGCTTTCACAACAATAGGCATAAATCCATGGTCTTTTCCGCACAATTCAGCACACTGTCCGCGATATATTCCCGGCTCCTCAATACGCGTCCAGGCATCATTGATAAAACCGGGGATAGCATCTTTTTTAACGGCTAGATCTGGGACCCACCACGCATGTATCACATCATTGGCAGTAATCAGGAAGCGGATTTTTTTCTTGATAGGAACAACCAGCGGCTCATCGACTTCTAGGAGGTAGTTAGCACCCTTAGGCTGGAGGTTATCAATTTGAGCTTTGGGAGTGGACAAGCTGGAAAAGAATGAAACATCAGTGCCCCGATATTCATATTTCCACTTCCATTGGTAACCGGTGATTACGATATTGAGATCTTCTTCCTCAGTATCGTAAATATCATAGAGCGTTTTGGTGGCCGGAATCGCCATCAGAATCAGGATGACGGTCGGAATAATAGTCCACACCAACTCCACAACCGTGCTCTCATGAAATTGGGCTGCTTGGTATCCCTTACTTTTGCGGTGACGCCACATGCTGTAGAACATGATGCTGAACACCAATGCCCCTATAGCCACACAAATCCAAAAGATCAGCATGTGTAGCTCGTAGGTGGTCTGGGCAACTTCTGTCACCCCCTGGGGCATATTAACCCCCCAGCGCTCAACGTCCTGCTCATTCGCTAACACCGCTTGTGCAGATAGCGAAGTAGCCAGCAAGGCGAACAGCCGATCAAAGCCTTTCAACATCGCCTACAGATCTCCGTGGTTGCGGGTCTCTCAGGGAAACCCGTAATTTTTATTTTGGCCACTGGCCTTCACGGATAAGCGAATTTTACCTGTATCAACTGCCTAACAGGATTAATTCCACACAAAATTTGTGGACATACTGTAGTAACACAAGACTACATACACTGGGCGAGGAGACCACCTCGCGTTACTGCCGTCAGTGCAACTTGTTATTCTTAGTAAAAGATTTTTTACTCCAGATGTCGTCGTCCGGAAAGGTACAACCAACAACCAGTTTCTTTATTTGTCGCAACTACTGCAGGTACAAAAGGAACACATCGACAAGAAAAAGTCAATTGGGATCATTTTTGAATAACGTTGCCGCTTTGTGAAAAAATTCGGTGATTAACAAATAAATTTAACCACTTTGATAGGATACTTTTCCACAAGTAGAAAAAAAGTCGCTCCAAATAGAGACATGGCAATTTATTTGGTGAAAGATGACAACTAATCAAGCATTAATAATGCTGCCAAGAGAAGTATAAATCCTCGGGTTCAAGTGCCCCTGATTACTTTTACACAGGTTGACAACGATTTTTAATCTCTAATACTAAATTCTGACTGCTTCACACAACAAAGACAGATTAGTTTCAATAAGCTTGAGGATTATCAGGCAGATCAATACAGAATCCTGTACCATCTACACTCAATCGAAATGATTTTTCCGCCAAATATTTCGTTTCGATTTTGTAAGCGTTACGAAATGAATTGCAAATAGCAGTATTGGGAGTCCAATTTAGGAAAAGGGTCTTATCAGCTCTGTACTGTTTCCATTGGTAGAATCCGCCTGCACAGCTTTTCTTTTTCTGATTTCGGCTAGAAGCCAATCTATCCGTTAGTTGTTATGACTTATGCCTTCTTCTACAAAACTTGAATCCCAACCCATGTCTCGCGTCTGGAATCTGGCTTGGCCAATGATACTGAGTAATATTTCAGTACCCTTACTCGGGATAGTAGATACCGCAATTCTTGGTCACCTCCCATCTGCAGAGTACCTATCCGGTGTAGCTATCGGGGCTAGCGTAATGTCGATGCTTTTATGGGCATTTGGGTTTCTGCGCATGGGTACTACCGGACTGGTGGCTCGGAGTACAGATCTTGGGATTCAATGGTTAGTACGTGCACTAGTATTAGCCATGGGGCTGGGAATCACTCTGTTTATTGTTGCCTCTCCTTTAATCTACTATATCGTTGAGTGGATGAATGCCAGTCAGGAAGCACAACCCCACGCACTGGCCTACCTACAAATACGTCTGTTATCTGCCCCCCTGGCTCTGGCAAACTTTGCCATTCTGGGTTTTTTTATTGGTCGACAAGATAGCCGTGCGCCTCTATATATACTTTTCGCTGCCAATCTACTGAACATAGCCCTCGATTTCCTATTTATTCTTGGCCTGGGCCTAGGGGCAAAAGGTGCAGCAGCGGCAACGGTACTCGCTGATATTTTTGCATTTCTACTGGGTCTATATCTTCTTTCCAGGGTTCATGTTGATATCTGGTCCTATATACGCAAAGAAATTGGGCAGAAGAAACTTCTCCCCTGGATCGATTCATCCCCGTGGATCAATCTTTTAAAGATAAATACAGACTTATTTATAAGAACCTGTTTGCTCTTGCTAACACTCACTTTTTTTACTGCACAAGGGGCAGCCCAAGGTGATAATGTACTTGCTGCAAATGCTATTCTTATACAGTTATTAATGATGACTTCCTATGCCCTGGATGGTTTTGCTCATGCTACCGAGGCCTTGGTTGGGGAATCTATGGCAAAGAGATCAACGGCTCTATTCAGAAATACCGTTCGCAGTGCAGGTTTGTGGGCCCTGGGAAGCGCTGTCCTGATTACGCTGGTTCTAGTTTCAGGGAAACCCTTCATTCTATCCTTATTTACAGATATCAAACCAGTGATTCTCCAAGCGGAACAGGTATATTGGTGGCTCTGTGCACTACCTTTATTAGCGGTTTGGAGCTATCAGCTAGATGGTATTTTTATCGGTGCAGGGAAAAGTCGCGATATGCGTAATACTATGTTTATAGCCTCATTACTGGTTTTCTTTCCCGCCTGGTGGTTTACAAGGGATTGGGGGAATACAGGCATATGGTTCAGCTTATTTTTGTGGATTGGAGCACGATCTTTAGGGCTCATAGTATATTTTCAATACTACACTGCAACCAACTCCTGGCTACGTAAATTACAGTAAAGCGCAGCAGGGTATTTAGAGTTATTTTTTAATGTAAAAAAATATGACATATTTTGCGATTGGGAAATTAACTATCTAAGTCAAGGTTACTGCCTATAAAAATAGTAAATCTCTTACGATACTATAAACACATTTAAAAATATAATCTCAGGATGGTAAATACTGAGCGGGCTCAGAAACAAATAATAAAGCCCGCTCATATTTTTAATAGCTTGAAGACTGCACCTGTTTTTGCACTAGAATTTGCTTAAAATTTCCATAAAACGCTCCTTCTCCCTGGATAACAGCATTATATAAGTCTTCAACCTTCTGCTTTAATTCTTGGCTATAAAAATATAGGCTGCCGTTTCGGACACTGTAGGACTTTGGATTCTCGGCCATAGTTCTATAAAAAAGGGACACTCTTTCCAGATAGGTATCTGCCTGCTTTTTGGAAAAGTTACCTTGTTGGTAATTATCTAAAACCTGAGAACTGATTCTTTGAAGAGTTAATTCGCGCTCTTCATCTGAAAAACGAAAGGCATTTAATTGCGTGTTGATATCACGCTTTAGGTCTTTCATATAGCGAGCAGCAGCTTCTGCTGATTCATACAGTGCGTGAATGGTCTTTTCCCGCTTCCGCAGAGCACCGCGATCTTTCAAAGTATATATATTGGAGAGCTCCTTTTCGGAGAAATCGCCCAGAGGGCGAAAAATAGTGACATGTTGCAAATTACTATTCCTTGTGAGCTTGTCACAAATCTTTATTGCATGTCTCCACTTTTCAAAAGACTCCCCTTTAAGGATTTGATCGGGTAGGGCTTTTACCGCAGCTCCCAGTCTATTTTCCTCTTCAATGTAATAATCTGGATGGGTCTTCCAGTCATTAGCTTGTAAACGAAATAACGTAAGTATCCCCTGATTCACACAGCTCGTTAGTAAATAGGCAACTTGCTCTCTCTGCCGTTCTGTGTTTTTTCGATGGCGATCAAGGCCATAGAGACCTATGATCGCAACCGCAATAAAAACCACCAGTATAAAAAATATTTTTTTCACTTTTTACGGCTACTTGTGGGTTGGATAAGTTTCACCGGTTTCTCGTGAATATCTTTCTCTGTATCTTGGGTAACACGAGTAGACAGTTCTGTTGGCGCTGACTGCAATCGAATTTCATCCTTAAACCCACAGGCAACACATTCCCTATAATTTTTTCCATCCTTGTGATAGTTAATAATTTTATCCATTTCGCTACAGCGGGGGCACACAGCCCCTGCAATAAAGCGTTTTTTAACGATCTTACCAGACTCAGCCGAATCTTCTTTCTTCATCATGACTACTACTCAATATTTCATGACTGACTTATCCGTTACACAGGACTGATATTCAGCTCTTGCTGCTCGATACCAGAGTGACGCAATAGGGCATCAATTTGCGGCTCTCGTCCACGGAATTGAACAAACAGCTCCAACGCATCACGGCTACCACCCTGTTCCAAAATACTGTGCAGAAATTTATTTCCCGTCTCTCTATTAAAGATACCATCTTCCTCAAATAGAGAAAAAGCATCTGCCGAAAGCACTTCTGCCCATTTATAGCTGTAATATCCTGCGGCATAACCACCAGCAAAAATATGGCTAAAAGCATTTTGGAAGCGGTTTTCTGCGGCGATAGGCACAACAGCAACCTCTGCTCGTACCTGATCCAGTAAAACCTGAACTTTATCGGCGGTCAATGCCTCTTCGCTGGCATGGAGGCGAAAATCAAAAAGTGCAAACTCCAACTGGCGTACTGTAAACATGGCAGACTGGAAATTTTTCGCTGCCAGCATTTTATTCAGTAAAGCTTCGGGAAGGGCCTCTCCAGTTTCGAAATGTGCAGAAATTATGGAAATGGCCTGGGGTTGCCAACACCAATTTTCCAGAAATTGGCTGGGCATTTCCACCGCATCCCAAGCGACACCATTAATACCAGAAACTGCTGCCACATCAATCTGTGTCAGCATATGGTGGAGGCCATGGCCGAATTCATGGAATAAAGTGGTTACTTCCGTGTGGGTTAAAAGTGAGGGGATATCACCTGCAGCCGGACTGAAATTACACACCAGATAAGCTATAGGCAACTGGAGTCCGTTGAGTGTGTGGCGACGACTACTTACTGTATCCATCCAGGCCCCGCCACGCTTTTTCTCACGTGCGAACGCATCCAAATAGAAACCAGCTATCTTTTCGCCATCTCTCAGCAGCCAAAAGAACTGCACGTCGGCATGCCAAGTAGCAACGCTGGTATCTTCTTCAACTGTGATTCCGAATAATTTATCCACCACAGTAAAGAGGCCGTCAACGACTTTGGCGTAAGGGAAATAGGGCCTCAATTCCTCTTGGCTGATGGCGTATCGCTGCTGTTTGAGCTTTTCTGCGGCCCAGGCCACATCCCATGGTTGCAACTCTTCAATACTGAGTTGGTCTGCAGCAAACGCTTTCAGCTCAGCCATTTCTCGTTGGGCAGCTGGCCTGGCTCGTTCTGCCAGATCCTGTAGAAATTCCAAAACCCGCTCTGTATTTGGAGCCATTTTGCTGGCCAATGACAACTCCGCATAGCTGTTCATTCCCAGTAAACTGGCCTGTTCAGCGCGCAATGCGAGAATTGCCTCCATCACTTCGGAGTTATCGTATTCACCTGCCTGGGGACCAACTTCGGATGCGCGACTAACAAAAGCCAAATGGACATCCCGACGCAGAGATCTATTTTCAGCATGGGTCATAACAGCGAGAAAGCTGGGCCCCTCTAAGGTAATCAGCCACCCATCCAGGCCTTCTGCCTCAGCTGCATTCCGTGCAGCGGCGAGAGCAGTTTGAGGAAGCCCCTGAAGCTGAGCTTCATCATTCGTATGCCAGGTCCAGGCATTGGTTGCATCGAGGACATTGTTGGCAAATTGGCTGGATAACTCCGCCAAACGCTGACTGTTAACGGCAAACTTTTCACGGGCCTCTCCTTCAAGGCCTACACCACCGAGTTCAAAGTCTCTGACTCCCAGCTCCAAAGACTTCTTGCGTGCCTGTGGCCAGTTTGCAAATTCGGGCGACTGCATTAATTGGAGGTACAGGTCGTAAAGTTCGCGATTTTGCCCCTGCTTTGTCCAGTAAGCCGTCACTTTGGCTAAGGCGGCCTCATAGGGCGCCCGCCAGGGGCCACTTAGAACGCTGTTCAGGTGACTGACTGGGGAGAAGGCTCGATTTAGCTGGTCTTCCGCCTGTTCCAGAGGCACCAGCGTATTATCCCAGCTGGGGGTCTCCAATCCCTGTTGAAGGGTTTGCTCACACTCTTTAATCAGTTCGGCGATGGCGGGTTCCACCTGCTCGGGCTCGAGATTATCAAAAGGCGGCAGCAGCGGGATATTCAACAGTGGATTGGACATATAAGACTCTGTGCTCGAATTAGGATAAAGCTATGATAGAGGATTCATTGTACAGGAGCTTATTTATGTCCCCACTGCGCAGCCACGATGATTCCCACGGCGAGAAGTTTCCAGAACTTGGCGACAGCGTATATATCGATCCGCAATCCGCAGTCATTGGTGACGTTACCCTGGGGGATGATTGCTCCGTATGGCCCATGGCCGTTGTGCGCGGTGATATGCATAAGATCCGAATCGGCGCGCGAACCAGTGTACAGGATGGGGCTGTTCTCCATATCACCCATGCGGGACCATTCAACGCCGACGGTTGGCCGCTGACTATTGGCGAAGATGTCACTATCGGTCATAAAGCCTGCCTGCACGGTTGTACCATCGGCAACCGGATCTTAATTGGTATCGGATCTATTGTTCTCGACGGAGCCATTATTGAGGACGATGTCGTACTGGCAGCCGGGGCACTGGTTCCGCCCGGTAAAACCCTGGAGAGTGGGTATCTCTATGTAGGCGCCCCCTGCAAAAAGGCGCGCCCCCTGTCTGACAAAGAAAAGGCTTTCTTTAAGTATTCCGCTGAAAACTACGTGAAACTGAAAGATCAGTATCTCCTTAAACAGCAACCATAGTGACAGCCGGCTCCCCGCTATGCTTAACCTGAATATGGACCAGCTGCATATTTTTGTGCGCTCCTGTGAAGTCGGATCTTTTTCGGCGGTTGCTCGCGAAGTGGGCCGGGCTCAGTCTTCTGTAAGCAGCTTGATTCAAAATCTTGAACTCGACCTGGGGCTGACTCTCTTTAACCGCGAAGGGAAATATCCCCAACCCACCGACGCCGCTTTGGCATTACTGCCATTAGCACGTCAATCGTTGGGGCAGTTGCAGCGCTTCCAACAGGCGGCAAATTCCTTCCAGCGGGGAGAAGAGCCCCAGCTCAATATATTATTTGAAGAGCTGGTAATGCCGGATCGACTAAACGATATGCTGGTAACTTTCAGCGAGCGCTTCCCGCATACTGAGCTTCAGCTCGGCAGTGTTACTGGGAAGGAAGCGGTCCAGCAGGTGACACAGGGTGAAGCCGATTTTGCCTTTGTCACCTCCAGGGATTCCTATCCCAGCTCGCTGGATACCAGTAACCTGGGACAACAGCGGGTACTTAGCCTGGCCTGCCCGGAACATCCCCTTGCCCAGAAAAAACAATCCTCATTGAATGAAGCGGCCCAGCACCGACAGATCACCACAGCACCAGAATCCCAAAGGTACCGTTGGCAGCTCTCTGCACAGACTTGGCGAAGTGATTCTCTGCTACAGGCCCTGGATCTGGCATGTAAGGGGGTTGGGTGGGTCAATGCGCCCTACGAACTGGCCCGCCCCTTTTTAAAAAGCGGCAGGTTGGTTGAGCTCAACTTAACCGGTTCTCTCAATACCTGGAGCCTCGGTGTGGATCTGCTCTGGTCCAAGCAGACGCCACAAGGCTTAGCTGCGCAATGGTTTGCCCGAGAGGCCCGGCGACTCTACGGTAACTTTTACAGCCCACCTATCGAAATATCCGATAGAAACTAATTTTTACCTATCAGGCTTTTACATAAGACTTGGCGTTGTAGGCCGATGGTCTGTGACTCAATCCGACTTGATTAGGAGCCAAACTATGTCCAAACAGCAATATCTCCAGGAAATGGAGGCCTTCTCCCAAAAATACCGCTATGACATGGACTACTTGCGCGAGTTTCTTCAGGGCTCTCCTGAAGGCTTTGAAAAATTTAGAAATTTTCAGCCCCTATCCATGCACAGGGAGTTTTTACCTATTGATGTTTTTTGGGTGAGTAAGATAGCGGCAATGCAAGTAGCTGATTGCGGCATGTGCCTGCAACTGAATGTGCGTATGGCCTTAGAGGCTGGTGTTGAACCCCACTTGGTGAAAGCTTGTATCCAAGGCGGCAGCGGCCTGCCTGAGAACTTGCAGGACATTTTTGATTTTGCAACAGCCGTGGCCAGCTACAAAACGATCGATCCTGTTCTCAATGAACGGATAGGTGCACAACTGGATAACCGACAGAGAATCGAGCTGGGGGTCAGCGTCGCTACCGCGTCAGTCTTCCCCACAATCAAGCGGGCTATGGGATATACCCAAAGCTGCAGCCTGGTTGAGATCGAATTTAAACAGTGATGTGGTAGGCCTTGGCAACCAAGGCCTCCTCACTATTTACCCTGTAGCCGCAGCAGTGCCGATGCACCTATGCCGCCAATGGCACAAGCTAGAACTATAACCAGGGGCGTCATTTGTCCCAGTACCAGAGCACCGTAGTCATAACCTCTCTGCGGCAGAAGATACAACAGCATCAACCCTGCCGGCACCAGGGATAAGAGGAAGCCCCGTATTAACCAGGCGTTGCGCAAAGGCAACAAAAGCAGCAACCCGAAAACTCCACCCCAAACTACGCGCTGGTACAGGTAGGCATTGCTCAGGGATGGCGCCAAATCTACCCCTAGAAACTGGGTGAAACCATACCGCCCCATCGCCCATAGCCCCACGGCATAGCAAAGCCCACCGAAACACCCCACAGCAAAACAAATCGACAGGTTTCGCACAATATCACGCACAACGCTTTCTCTCTTTTAATTATCGGTTGTCTGGTTGAGGTCCCGGCGCAGCTTAGCCATGACTGGCGCTGTTTCTGGACGAATATTCCGCCACAGCAAAAATGATTCAGCGGCCTGCTCTACCAACATGCCTAGACCGTCAGCAGTCTCTGCCCCCTGCCCACGGGCCCATTGTGTAAAAGGCGTTGGCTTAGCTCCATACATCATGTCGTATGCTTTGCCATGACTCGCAACGCAACCTTCAGGCAATGGAGGTAGCACACCGCCTAGGCTTGCAGAACTCGCATTGATAATCAGGTCGTAGCAGCCTCTCAACTCCTCCAGGCCACCACCGCTCAACTCTCCCAACTGGGAAAATTCTGCCGCAAGCTGCACCGCCTTTTCTGCGGTGCGGTTGGCAATATGCAAATGCGCGGGTTGCTTTGCCAGAATTGGAAGCAGTGCTCCCCGAGCAGCACCACCGGCACCAAGCAAGAGAACTTTTCTATCCCTGATTTCCCAACCCAAGTTGCTGTTAATATCAAATACCAAGCCAGCCCCGTCGGTGTTATCGCCGAGAATCTTCCCGTTTTTCGCTAGAGCCAGAGTGTTAACTGCGCCAGCGGAAGCTCCCCGTTCAGTCAGGGTATCTGCCAGTTCGAAGGCCTGTAGTTTAAAGGGCACCGTCACATTGAGGCCACAACCACCCCCAGCAAAGAAAGCCCGTACGAAGCCGCTAAAGCCATCCAGGGGAGCAAGCTGCTTACTGTACTCAACACCCTCTCCCGTTTGTGCCGCAAAAGCGCTGTGTATCTCCGGTGAGAGAGAGTGTTTTATGGGATTGCCCACTACTGCGTAGCGGTCACTCATGACCCCGCCCTCTTACGCGCTCTGACCGCCTCTCGAATTTTGGCACTTTCATCGACAATTATCAGGCCATCTATTTTGAGGCCGTCGGCAGCTTCAGCAACCAAATAGCGGGTGTGGGAACTATACAGCTCTACCGCCTTTTCCTCCCCCAGTGAATGAAGCAGGGTCCAACGCAAGCTCGCAAGGGTGCTGTATTCGTTTAACTCTATCACCTCGGTGACAGTGCCAAGAATCTGACAGACTCCCAGCCGGCGGTAAGCGTTGAGTAATTTAACCACTTGCTGGATAAACTCATCCCTCGCCACAGCGAGCTTTACGCCATCCTCCCGATAGTAATGCAGAGGGAAGCGATAAAAATCAGCTATCTGTTCCACATCTCCCGTTTCAAAATGCCGCCTGTAATCGAGAAACAGGGAATTAATGCCTTCCAATCGCGATGGGTGCACAGCAAATCTCCATTGTGACAAATTGGCTGCCTATACCCAGTCTCTGTGCGGCAGAAAATCGGTGTAGAGTTTTTCTTCCTCAGAGGCCGGCTCCGGTTGCCAGTCGTATTTCCAGCTCACCAACGAAGGCAGGGACATCAGTATGGACTCAGTTCGCCCGCCACTTTGCAAGCCAAACAGGGTGCCACGATCAAATACCAAATTGAATTCCACGTAGCGCCCGCGACGATAGAGCTGAAATTCACGCTCGCGCTCACCGTAAGGAGCCTCTTTGCGCTTCTGCACGATTGGCAAGTAGGCCTCTAGATAACTATCGCCAACAGCGCGCATAAGCGCAAAAGCGTTGTCGTAGCCACCTTCGTTAAAATCATCAAAAAAGAGTCCGCCAACTCCCCGCGCTTCATCCCGATGCTTCAGGTAAAAGTATTTATCACACCACTGCTTAAAGCGGGGATAGACCTCACTGCCAAAAGGCTCACAGGCCTGCTTGGCTGTTTGGTGCCAATGTACGACATCCTCGTGATAGCCGTAATACGGGGTAAGGTCATAGCCACCACCAAACCACCAAATAGGCTCAGCTCCGGGCTTTTTAGCCACAAATAGACGCACGTTTGCATGGCTAGTGGGCACGTAGGGATTGCGCGGATGAATTACGAGGGAGACGCCCATCGCCTCAAAAGAGCAACCGGCCAGTTCGGGGCGATTAGCTGTGGCTGACGGAGGAAGTCCATCCCCATAGACATGGGAAAAGTTCACGCCCCCCTTTTCAATCAGGTTGCCCTCTTCCAGTACCCGGGTTCGACCACCACCGCCACCGGGCCTTTCCCAATTATCTTCGCGAAATGGTTGGCCGTCTTGTTCACTCAGGGCATCACAAATGCGGTCTTGTAGGCCGAGGAGATAGGCCTTTACTTCCTTGGTATCGATATCACTCATAGGCGAAAACTACGTCACTGTTTTGAAATTAAGCACCCGCCCTCAGTACGCGGCCACTTTGCAGATCGCGTATTTCACTGGGGGCGCTGCGGCCACCGGTTGAGCCGCCACCGACAAAGTCGAGATCGCGGCCGAAATAGCGTAGTACCTGGTACTTATTACGGGCGGGCTGAGACCCGGCCGGGTTTGCTGAAGTGGATACGATAGCACCGCCAAAGGCGCGTGTTAACGCAGCAGTAAACGGGTGATCGGTGCAGCGCAGGGCCACAGATTTATGTACCCCACAGACCCAGGCAGGAATTAAGCCCCGATGGGGTACGAGCCATGTCACCGGTCCCGGCCAGCTGCAATCCAGCTGTTCCTCTTGCTGATCACTAAGGTTTCTAAGGAGCGGATCAAAATGTCTTCTGTCACCGGAGACCAGGATCAAACCCTTCTCAAGTGGGCGATGCTTGAGTTGTAGCAAGCGCCTGACAGCCAGCAGGTTATTGGGGTCGCAAGCCAAGCCCCATACAGATTCAGTGGGATGGGCAATAACACCACCCGCTGCCAGGGCGCGGGCAGCCTGTTTTACGGAAAGCGGTGAGTACTTCATTTTAACGCTAGTCTTACTTCCCTTTACGCAGTTGCAAATCTTGTTGATAGGGAATGTCGAATGTCTCCAGAACAACTTCCACTACAGGCAGATGGGAGTCCGAATCCATTGAAGTCGCAACACAAGGCTCACTCAATTCAACTCTCTTTACTATCGAAGCGGAAGGACGCTGGCAATCTAGCGGATTGCATTGATTGACACAAGATATTGCTTTATGACCTAGCCAAGTTGCTCAAAAAACATCCATCCGCTTTTTTCCAAGCTTAAGTACTTCATGGTTCTCGCTGGCATAATTGGCGCCTAACCTTCAATTCAGCCACCACCAGCTTCCCAGCACTATCAGTCGCCGACGCTCCCGAAATCTAGTCCTCTCCAGCTCGGGGATACCTAACGATTTTAGCTTCCTCCTATACTGGTCTTGATCTCGACTATTCTCAGATAGCGCCAAAGCCTTCTTAAAACTACGCTGATAACCCTTGGCTCCGGACTTTAGGCGCGCCATTCCCAGTAGAAAATGAAAACGATGGTCTTCCTTCTTTATCGAAATTGCATCTTCAGCCTTATTGGCCGCCAATTCATACAACTCATCTTCGTAAGCTGTAAGCGCTTGACCGTACCAATAATAGGGGTCCTCCTGCCTATAATCATGTAGTTTTGCTGACAGAACATTTGCCATTTGAAGGTCACCCTGAGCTCGGAGAACTTTCTCCAGATTGCTCAACGAAACCAAGTTTGCTCCATCAAGCTTCAACGCTATAGCGTAAGAACTAATTGCTTGTTTGACCAAACCCGCTGAACGATATATAGCCCCCAAATTATTCCAAAGATCTGCTTCCTCTGGCGCCAGTAACATTGACTTTCGAATATAAAGAAAGGCGTTTTTAAAATCTCGATCCGCAAGAAACTCCATAGCCAGGTTACTATAGAATTTTGCAAAGGCTGCCTTATCTTCCAGCTCTTTTTGATTATATTCTGGATTGTAATCCGTAAAGTTAAAATCCAATATGCGTTGTCTACTACCTGTATCAGCTACAACATTAATGTGCTGGTAAATAAAGGTCTGTTGGCTCTCCAAATATCTCACTTCTGGAACAAAAACCTCATTGAATTTAGCATCCACCCCAAGTTCACGAATCATTGCAACTAAAAAGGCACTAAAAGCCATGCAATTTCCTCTCTGCTGATCAAAAACTTGTGCAGCATTGAGCGTGGCATCTGCATCGTAGAGAATTGAAAAATATTGGCTCTGCAATTTATTTATCAGAGCATCCAACCTATCACTTTTTTTTCTGGTACTTATCGATTTTAAAAACAACCTCATATCATTATTCAATGCCAGGATATCAATATCAGGCAAATCAGAGTTAGTTATAGGGGAACTCCAAAAATATATACCACTAAGCAACTGTTCATCTGAAAATTCTTGAGAAATAGATATATCTGTTTTTTTTATTTGTGTAGAGCAGCCTCCCAAAACTAGAAAAATAAGGGTTAAAGCTACTTTGATCTTTTTCATAAGCATGCCTTTAATACAGTATTAAATACCAATCCAGCAGGATATATTTTTAACACAAAAGGCAAGCAAATGAATTACGTATCAAAACAGCAGGTTCAGTTGCTGACCATCGCTAACTTGACGCCCGCGGCATAGTCCGGATGCACCTTGGAAAAGTGTGCCAATTGTCGCTGAATTATTTCATCCGGTACACCCGCCATCGCTTCTGCAATATTGTTATATAAGCGCTGTTTTTGTTCATCGTTGAACAAGTCAAAGAGCGCTCGAACCTGACTGTAATCATCATTGCCTTTGCGGTGGTCATTTCTATCTGCCGCACCGGATATTGGTAACGGGGGTTCTTTCGCTTTTGGGTCCTCCTCTGGCCCAGAAAAACTATTCGGCTCATAAAAGGCATCCGGATTGCCACTGCGGATACCCGTGCTATTCATTTCACCATCCCGATAGTAATTATGGACAGGACAGCGCGGTGCATTCACTGGAAGACTCTCATAGTGAGTTCCCAAGCGGTGACGATGTGCATCGGCATAAGAGAATATACGCGCCTGCAGCATCTTATCCGGTGAGAAACTGATACCTGGCACGATATTGGATGGAGAGAAAGCTGCCTGCTCGATTTCTGCAAAATAGTCTTGCGGGTTGCGATTCAACTCCATGGTTCCCACCTCGATAGGTGGATAATCACCATGAGGCCATACCTTGGTGAGGTCAAAGGGGTTGTAGTTTGTTTTGCCGAGGTCTGCTGCGGGCATGACTTGAATCTGGAATGTCCACTTCGGGCATTCTCCGTTTTCTATTGCGCTGTACATCGCCTCCTGGTAACTCTCCCGGGAGCGCCCAATCACAGTTTCAGCTTCCGAATTGGTGAAGTACCTATGTCCCTGCTGGGTCTTGAAATGGAATTTCACCCAGAAACGCTCCCCATTGTGATTCCACAGGGAGAAGGTATGGGAGCCATAACCATTCATATGCAACGGAGATATGGGCAAACCGCGATCGGAGAACAGTATGGTCACCTGGTGGAGGCTTTCAGGGCTCAACGACCAGAAATCCCACATGGCTGTGGGGGAGCGCAAGTGAGTTCGTGGATGCCGTTTTTGTGTGTGGATAAAGTCTGGAAATTTGTAGGGGTCTCGTACAAAAAAGACTGGCGTATTGTTGCCGACCAAATCCCAATTGCCCTCCTCCGTATAAAACTTCAGTGCAAAACCACGCACATCCCGCTCCGCATCAGCTGCACCCAACTCACCGGCCACAGTTGAAAAACGGGCCAACAGTGGGGTCTCTGCCCCCGGCTGCAAAACCCGGGCACAGGTGTAGTTAGAAATATCACCAGTTACCCTCAAAACCCCATAGGCGCCCCAACCTTTGGCATGTACCGCCCGCTCAGGTATGCGTTCGCGATTTTGGTGAGCCAGTTTTTCGATAAGCTGATAATCCTGAATCAACAGAGGGCCATGTGGCCCCGCTGTAAGGCTGTTTTGATTATCGGGAACCGGAGCGCCGGCATCAGTGGTGAGTTTCGGTTTATCCGCCATAATCAGACTCCACTTTTGGAATCCACTGAGTATTAACGCTGCCCCGGAACTGCGCGAATTGATCGGCGGCTACACCATCAAACAAAGGGTTTCTGGCTAATCCTCTCCGTAACTTCCCAGCAAGACCTTAGAGACTTATTAACTCCTCAGAGGTTTTAGCCAGTTTTTCCCCATCCGTATAACGGCTGCCCTTCAGGGTTAACTGGTAAGACCCTGTCAGTTGCTCCACCAATCCCTCTAATTCTAATTCCATCAATACAGCCATCAATTTACCTGCCTCAATTCCGGTATCACGTGACAATAGCTCGATACTTCGAGGCCCACCGGCAAGCGCTCTGATGATATGTTGCTGAAGCTCTGGCAGTGGTTTACCGGGGGGGAGGTCAGTGGGTGTGGGCTCTGCCAGTAAACCGCCAAGCTGGCCAGCTACATCTGCGCTGGTTTCAACCAGTGTCGCACCTTCTTTAATCAGGTGGTGGCAACCCCTGGCCATTGGGTTGTGGATAGAACCTGGAATCGCAAAAACCTCACGATTCTGCTCCAGTGCTAAACGCGCCGTAATCAGAGAACCTGAGCGCATCGCTGCTTCTACCAGTAATACCCCCATTGAAAGGCCACTGATAATCCGGTTCCTCCGAGGAAAATTCTTTGCCTCAGCATTGCTGCCAAGAGGCAATTCGCTTATTAGAGCACCGCCTGCAGAAAGAATGTCCTCCGCCAGGGGGCGATTGTGTTTTGGATAAATGCGGTCAACTCCACTACCCAAAACTGCGATCGTGGAGCCCGCTCCCTGCAGCGCCCCTCGGTGAGCTGCGGCATCCACGCCCAGAGCCAGCCCGGAAGTGATAGCAAATCCGGAACCTGCCAATTCCGCGGCGAAGGCCCGGGCATTATCCAGACCCGCCACAGTGGCCCGACGGGCACCCACCATCGCTACCTGCGGTAGATTTAGAGCACTTTTTTCACCACGGATATAAAGCACAGGCGGGGGACGCGAGGTCTCCGATAAAAGAGCGGGATAACCGGGATCGCTGTGACAAATCAGCTGCACGCCCAGGTCTGCGCAGCGGACTCGCTCCCGCTCAACCCAATCAGCGAGCTCACTGGCGGCAGATCGGCTGGAAAATTCCCGCCACTGGTTTTGTGCCCGCGGTGATAACTTTTGCAGAAGAGGTTGAGGAAACTGCTGGAGAGCCTCTTCGGCAGTGGCAAAGTACTCCAGTAATTGCCAGTAGCGAGCTGGGCCAATTCCCTCAAGACGCAGCAACGCCATAGTAGCGGTCAATGCATCCATGCGACTTACCATTTTCTGTTTTGAAGGTTGTGCGGCAGGGCAAACAGCAACACCTGCCGCGAGATTTTCTGGGATCGCTTAGGGGTTGCGCACCATATCCATCACTGCCAGCGGGCGACGGGCATCCAGTACCAGGGCTAGGCTCATTTTTTCAAAGGTGCGGAATACCATCAACTCACCAGCGCGGGTATCTGGGAGCTTCACCACGTCACCAGCAATACGGTCGCGTACTGTTGAACCCGCTTTGTATATCGCTAGGACGTTGCCGGGTTGCAAGCCGTCTCTGTCTCCCGAATTCAAGATAACAACATCAAACTTACCAATTTGGTTTACCCCTTCATCAACACCTACAATCACCCCATCAACCGTGACACCCGGTGCGCTAGGGTGGAACAGCGCATCAATTGAGCGCTCTTCTACGGGCATCAACCGATCTTCAAGACGAACCTCACGAGAAGTGTTACGCACGCCCATTGTCGCTATAGAAAAATTCGAGTTGTTATCCGGATTGCTATCTGGGTCCAGCTGCAACAGGTCTAAAGTACCTATGCCAAGTGCCTGACGCCCGAGGACTTCACCAGATACTGGGTCAGTATAAATAGGACCAGGGCGATAGAGCCCGTACGAAGGTAAAGGCGCCGCAAAATCACCGCGAGCGTAGAGGATATCTCCAGCACCCATCAAAATATGACTTTCTGACCCAGAAACTACATAGGGAGTCCCCTCAAAAGCACCGGGCTCTACTATACGAGTCCGCGATAAAAAAGCATTGATCGCATCCAGCGGAATCGCCGGAATTGCATCCTCAACTGCCTGGCGGCGGATCGAGGGCGACAGGCGGTTGCCATCAACCCCCGGCGACAGTTGATACGCCCGGGGGCCGCGTTGCAGCTGTAGCTGTGGTTGGCCGTCTATATAAACAAGGCGCAGGCTATCTCCTGGATAAATCAGGTGGGGGTTTTCCACCTGTGGGTTCACTTGCCAAATCTCCGGCCAGTACCAGGGTTGCACCAGAAACTGACTGGAAATATCCCAGAGCGTATCGCCCTTTTGCACCACATAAGCGTCGGGGTGACTGGGGTTCAGGCGAACCTGATCCTGTGCTTCGACACCAAGGGCAACCGCTAACAACGAGATCGCGGCCAGGATAATTTTTTTCATGGAAGCATTCCTATGCTCTTTATCGCTATAATTCTCAGCGCCGGGCCACTCCCGTGAAGGGAGCGAGACCGGACCCGGGCGCATAGCGCCAGCAAAAACAGGGGTCCACTCGGTAAATTTTGAGCGCGATCATAATGTTATCAGCGCACGTTCAACGAATACTAGAAGTTTGTCACAGGTGTTATGGCTAAACTCGAGATACTGGAATTTCCCGATCCGCGCCTGCGCGAGATCGCTAAACCCGTCGCTGAAGTGACCGACGCCCACCGCCAATTGCTCGACGACATGTTTGAAACCATGTACGCCGCGCCCGGTATCGGCCTCGCCGCTATCCAAGTCAATGCGCAGGAGCGCATTGTGGTAGTGGATATATCCGAAGACGGCAATGAACCTTACGGGTTTATCAATCCCGAAATCGAAGTGCTGGACCCGGAGATCCATCAGTACGACGAGGGCTGCCTATCAGTGCCCGGTTTCTACGAAACGGTGGAGCGCCCGCGCAAAGTGCGTGTAAAGGCCCTGGACCGCAATGGCGAACCTTTTGCCCTGGAGGCCGAGGGATTGCTGGCGGTCTGTATCCAACATGAAGTCGATCATTTGGATGGTAAGCTCTTCGTGGATTATATCTCCCCGCTGAAGCGCAACCGCATCCGCTCTAAGCTGGAAAAGTCCCAGCGCCGCCGCGCCTGATCTGCGCCAGCCGCAGGAGCCTGGAGCTGCCGCCTTACGGCAGCTCTCCCACCCCCATTACCTGAGAGCAAGTCAGTGAATATTATTTTTGCCGGCACACCGGACTTTGCCGCCGTGCACCTGCAAGCGCTGCTCGACAGCGAGCACAATGTCATGGCCGTTTACACCCAACCGGACAGGCCGGCTGGGCGCGGTAAGAAATTGCTCGCCAGCCCGGTGAAACAGCTGGCACTCTCCCACAATATCCCGGTGTACCAACCCCTGAGCCTGCGCGACGAGACGGCCCAGGCGGAGCTCACTGCCCTTGGAGCGGATATTATGGTGGTGGTGGCCTACGGCCTGATACTACCGCAGGTGGTGCTGGATACCCCGCGTCTGGGCTGTATCAATGTGCACGCCTCTTTGTTGCCGCGCTGGCGCGGTGCGGCACCGATCCAACGCGCGGTGGAAGCGGGTGACAGCGAGAGCGGTGTCGCCATTATGCAAATGGAGGCGGGCCTGGATACCGGCCCAGTTTTGGTGGAAAGCCGCTGCGCGATTACTGAGTCCGATACCGGTGGCAGTTTGCACGACAAGCTGGCGGAACTCGGCGGCCCATCCCTCCTCCAGGCCTTGGCTCTACTGGAAAGTGGCAGTGCCAACCCTCAGGTACAAGACGATACCCAGGCTAACTACGCCAACAAAATTACCAAGGAAGAGGCGCAGATCGACTGGCAGCGTCCCGCTGCTGAACTGCATCGATTGATACGCGCTTTTAACCCCTTCCCAGTGTGCTGGAGTACTTATCGGGACAAGAAGGGCGAGCAGCGCCTGCGTATCTATAGCGCCGCCATCGAACAGGGCTGCCACAGTGATCAGCCCGGTACCATTCTCTCCAGTGACGACGAAGGTATTTTAGTGGCCTGCGGCCGGGAGGCCCTGCGCCTCCAATTAATACAGCTACCGGGTAAAAAAGCGCTTCCCGCAGCAGAAATTTTGAAAGGCTACCGGGAGCAGTTCGCCCCGGGTACCAAACTGGGATAATTATGAGCAGAGATGTACGCGCCGAGGCCGCCCGAGTTATCGCCTCACTGCTGGAAGAACGTGGCTCGTTGGCAAGACTTCTGCCTGCCGCCGAGGACAAAGTCGAGGAGCGCGACCGCCCTCTGTTGCGGGAGCTCTGTTACGGCAGTGCCCGCACGGCACCGCGCCTGCAATTGATCGCCGCCAAGTTACTGCGTAAAAAAGTCTCGGATATCGAGATCAATGCACTGATCCTGCTGGGCATTTACCAACTCGAGTACACTCGCATACCCGATCACGCCGCCATATCTGCAACCGTCAATGCCGCGCGCAGCCTCGGTCTGGACAGAGCGACCGGGCTGATCAACGGGGTGCTGCGCAACGCCCTGCGCAACAGTGAGCAGCTTCAGCGCAAGCTGTCCGGCAATCCACAGTTCAGCTCTATGCACCCGGCCTGGTTACAGCAGCAGATTAAAGCCGCCTGGCCTGAGAAGGCGTCAGACATCTTCCGCGCCAACAATGCCAACCCACCCATGACCTTGCGGGTAAATACTGCCAAGATCTCGCGCGAGGACTATTTACAACAGCTCGATGAAACCGGCCTCTCCGCCGAGCCCTGTACTATTTCCCCGGTCGGTATCACCCTGGTTGAGCCGGTTTCAGTCACAGTGCTACCGGGCTTTGCCGAGGGCTTGGTCAGTGTTCAGGATGAGTCCGCACAATTAGCGGCGCTGCTGTTACAGCCGCAGGAAAATGCCCGGGTGTTGGACGCGTGTGCGGCACCTGGAGGCAAGAGTTGCCACTTATTGGAGCAGGAATCCAGCATTCAGCTGAGCGCGTTGGATATTGAGGAGGACCGCCTTGTGCGGGTCGAGGAAAACCTCGAGCGCAACGGGCAGAGTGCCGAGCTTATTTGTGCCGATGCCACGTCTCCGAATGAGTGGTGGGACGGGCAGCAATACGACCAGATACTACTGGACGCACCCTGTTCGGCAACCGGGGTAATTCGCCGCAACCCGGATATCAAACTATTGCGCCGGGAAGAAGACATTGCCGAGTTAGTGGCTTTGCAGGGCAAGATCCTGCGCGCTCTGTGGCCCCTGGTTAAACCGGGTGGGCAGTTGCTTTACGCCACCTGTTCCAGCCTACCGACGGAAAACAGCGAAGTCGTCGCAGCGTTCATTGCGGAGACAGAGGATGCGAGCGACAATACCCCTGAACTGCTAAACGATAAGCCCTGGGGCGAGAAACAAGTTGCCGGTATGCAGCTTCTACCCCAAACCGGCGGCGGTGACGGTTTCTACTACGCTCTGCTGAGCAAAGCTGAATAACGACGTCGCTAGTCGCGAGTCTCATCCGATATGAAAATTGTCATTCTCGGCGCCGGCCAGGTGGGCGGCTCTCTAGCGGAGGCCCTGGCCTCCGAGCGCAATGATATTGTCCTGGTGGACAGCGACGAGAAAACCCTGCGCGAACTGCGCGACCGCATCGATATCGGCGTGGTACTGGGCCACGCCTCTCACCCGGATATTCTGATGGAAGCCGGGATTGAGGATGCGGATATCCTGGTTGCAGTCACCAATAACGATGAGACCAATATGGCGGCCTGCCAGATTGCGCACTCTCTGTTTCGCGTCCCCACCAAAATCGCCCGGGTACGGGCCTCCTCCTACCTGCAATACCCGGAATTATTCGATACCCAGGCCATCCCTATCGATGTACTGATCAGCCCGGAGCAACTGGTTTCAGAGTATATCTCCCGCCTGATGGAACATCCCGGAGCCTTGCAGGTATTGGATTTTGCCGGTGGTCGCGTACAGCTGGTAACTGTTTTAGCCGTTCAGGGCGGGCCTCTGGTTGGGCACCAACTGCGCTATTTGCGCGAGCATATGCCCAAGGTAGATACCCGGGTTGCTGCGATTTATCGCCGCAACCGGCCAATTATTCCCCAGGGTGATACAGTGATTGAAGCCGGCGATGAGGTGTTCTTTATTGCCGCGCGAGCAGATATTCGCGCGGTAATGAGCGAACTGCGTCGATTGGAACACGGTTATAAACGAGTGGTGATCGCCGGCGGCGGCAATATTGGTTTGCGCTTGGCCACCCGGCTGGAGAATCGCTATTCGGTAAAAATTATTGAGCAGAGCCACGAGCGCTGTGTATTTTTATCCGAGGAGCTGTCCCACACCATTATCCTGCACGGCAGCGCCTCCGATCAGGAGTTGCTGCTGGAAGAGAGCATCGAAGATACCGATGTTTTTCTTGCCCTGACCAATGACGACGAGGCTAATATCATGTCGTCACTATTGGCCAAGCGTCTGGGCGCACGCAAAGTGATGACGCTGATCAATAACCGCGCTTATGTGGACCTGGTACAGGGCGGTGAAATCGATATTGCCATCTCACCGCAGCAAAATACGATCGGCAGCCTGCTCACCCATGTGCGCCGAGGGGATATGGTCAACGTCCACTCCCTGCGTCGAGGTGCAGCTGAAGCCATTGAGGTTATCGCCCACGGTGACGAGCGCACATCCAAGGTGGTGGGGCGCAAGATCGAAGATATCGACTTACCCGAGGGCGCCTCGATTGGCGCCATAGTACGGGAAACGGAAAATGGCAGCGAAGTTTTGATGGCACACGATGATGTCATTGTGCAAAGCGATGACCACGTGATTGTCTTCCTTATCGACCGCCGCCAGACCCGCCATGTAGAACAGCTGTTCCAAGTTGGTTTTGGCTTTTTCTGAGCAAATAATATTTTCGTTTTCCGGCGATAACGGTCTCCGCCGTCCAGATAACATTGCAACAAATAACGATAGGCTGATAGGCGCCAATGCGAATTGCGGTAATTGCGCGAGTTTTTGGAATTCTCTTGACGGTGTTCAGCCTGACTCTGCTGCCGCCGATTGGCGTATCCCTATGGTATGAAGATGGTACTCACAGCGCATTTGTCGCAGCCTTTGTCATCACTCTGATCACCGGCCTGTTCATGTGGCTGCCAGTGCACGATTTGCGCGAAGACCTGCGCACCCGGGACGGGTTCGTAGTGACATCTTTGTTCTGGCTGGTACTGGGCAGCTTCGGTGCCCTGCCCTTTATTATCAGCCCACAGCCTGACTTGAGTATCACCGACTCTATTTTTGAATCCATCTCGGGGCTAACAACCACCGGCGCCACAGTGATTACCGGGTTGGACTCACTGCCTCCTGCCATTCTCTACTACCGCCAGCAGTTGCAGTGGTTTGGCGGTATCGGCGTAATTGTTATCGCCCTGGCCATCCTGCCGATGCTGGGTATCGGTGGTATGCAGCTGTATAAGGCAGAAATTCCCGGCCCGGTAAAAGATACCAAATTGACTCCACGTATTGCCGAGACAGCACGGGCACTAATTGTTATTTATGTGATTCTTACAATCCTCTGCGGCATCGGCTACTGGTGGGCCGGCATGACGGTATTCGACGCCGTTGGCCATGCGTTTTCCACTGTGGCCAATGGAGGCTTCTCCACCCACGATGCCAGTATGGGATTCTACGCCCACAACCGCGCGATCATGATTATTTGTATCGTGTTTATGTTTACTGCTGCCATTAACTTTGGTCTGCATTTCTTCGCTTTTCGCAACAGGACCCTCAGCCACTATTGGCGCGACTCAGAATTCCGCTTCTACGTTATGCTGATTCTCGGTGCCGGCCTGCTGATCAGCTGTTACCTGTGGATATTGAATATCTTCTCCCCCGGCAACAGCCTGCTACACGGTTTCTTCCAGGTGGTCTCGATCAGCACCACTGCCGGCTTCGCCTCGGAAAATTTCTCAGCCTGGCCAGTATTCTTACCCTACGTCCTCTTGCTGTTAGGTATTCTCGGTGCCTGCGCCGGCTCAACCTCGGGGGGCATTAAGGCGGTGCGCGGTATGCTGATTATGAAGTCCGGTATGCGCGAGCTGAATCGCTTGGTACACCCGAATGCGGTTATCCCTATCAAGATCAACCGCAAAATTGTCCCCGATCGAGTTACCGACGCTGTGTGGGGCTTCTTTGCGGTCTATGTTTCATCCTTTTTTATCCTCGCCATTATCGTCATCGCCACCGGTGAGGACTTTGTCACCTCCGTTACGACAGTAGCCTCCTGCCTGAGTAATATCGGCCCCGCCCTCGGCGAAGCCGCTGCCCACTATGGTGCGGTTAATGAAGTCGCCAAATGGTTTCTTATCCTGGCGATGCTGATGGGACGCCTGGAAATTTTTACTCTGCTAGTACTACTTACCCCGGCTTTTTGGCGCCACTAACGACACAAGATGTCATGGCCACGCTAACGCGTGGCAATATTTTTTAATTTCTGCCACAGTTGCTGTTTACAGGAAGTAACTAATAAAAACAGGCTGTATGAGCAGAGATACTAGTGCGCTGCTCGGTCAACTCAAAATTGATCGGGAAACAGCGCCCGAACCCAGTTCCCCATCGCGCAAAGTTATATTGGCGGCATCTGTCGGCCTAGTTACTGGCATAGTTATAGGCCTTGCCGGCGCTTCTCTATTTGCAGAAGACAGTACACCAGTGCTCCCCCAAAGTAGCGAACCTCAAGCCAAGACTCTCAGCTTGATTCCCAGGGAGGAAAAATTTCACGAGACCATTCTCAATGCTTCCGGCTATATCACACCGAGGCGCATGGCTACGGTCTCTGCTGAAGTAATGGGCCTGATCAGTAGTGTGGATGTCGAAGAGGGAATGCAGGTCGAGGAGGGGCAGGTTCTGGCCCGCTTGGATGATGCCAAAGCTCGGGTCGCGCTGGATTTTGCCCAGGCACAAATTCAAGTGCTTCAAGCCAAGGAAGCGAGTATTCACGCGAAGTTAAAAGAGGCTGAACGCCAATATCGGCGTTTTGCCGGACTTCGAGATAAAAATTATTCCAGCAAAGCGCAGCTTACCCAAAGTGAATCCTCGGTAGAGGGGTTACGGGCAGACTTAAAAAGTGCCCGCGCCAATATTCAAGTCGCCATTCTTGAAGCTGAGAGGCAGCGAGAACGCCTGGCAGATCATATTATCCGCGCGCCTTTTGCCGGCGTAGTTACGACAAAAAATGCACAACCTGGCGAGATAGTTGCCCCCAGCTCTGCCGGCGGAGGTTTTACCCGTACTGGAATCTGTACCATCGTGGATATGAATTCACTCGAAATCGAAGTGGATGTGAACGAGGCCTTTATTGGCCGGGTTTCTAAGGGACAGAAAGTGAACGCCAACCTGGATGCCTACCCGAACTGGGACATTCCAGCTACCGTTATCGCCATCATTCCAACGGCAGATCGAGCCAAGGCGACTGTCCGGGTGCGAATCGCTATCGATGACAAAGATGCCCGAATCCTGCCGGATATGGGCGTTAAGGTGGGCTTCCTCGCAGGCGAGGCCGCAGCTCCCTAGCAAACACCAATAAAAACACAACAGTATTTATAAGAGGGAATTTGAGATGTCAGAGGAAGTGTTGTTTCAGCTGAAGGATGTCAGCAAAAGTTTTACCAAGGGCAAAGAGACCATTTCCATTTTTGAATCCCTGAATATGGAAATTGATCGCGGTGATTTCGTTGCCATTATGGGGCCTTCGGGCTCCGGTAAAACAACGCTGTTAAATATGTTGGGCGGCGTCGATCAACCCAGCGGTGGAGAGATATGGTTTGACAGCGAGCGCATTGACTCCCTCAATGAAGGCGCCCTAACCCGCTGGCGAGCGAGAAATATTGGGTTTATTTTCCAATTTTACAATTTAATGCCGATGCTCAATGCGCAGCGCAATGTAGAGCTGCCGCTACTGCTGACAAATCTCTCCAAATCCCAGCGCCGCCACAACGTGGAAACCGCACTGGCCCTGGTGGGATTAAGTGATCGGGCAAAACATATGCCCAGTGAAATGTCCGGCGGGCAACAACAGCGTGTTGCCATCGCTCGCGCCATCGTTTCCGATCCAAAACTGATTCTGTGTGATGAGCCCACTGGTGACCTGGATCGGGCCACAGCAGATGAAATACTGGAAATGCTGCAATTGTTAAACCGCGATCACGGCAAAACCATCGTGATGGTTACCCATGATCCCGCGGCTGCAAGATACGCCAAGCGCACCCTGCATCTGGATAAAGGACAATTTGTGCAGAGGGAAATAGTGGCATGAGTGATTTTTATTTGGTTTTTAAAAATATGACAAGGAAGCCCTTGCGGCTATTCCTTACTTGCTTTGCTATTTTTATCGCCTTCTTGATTTTCGGTGCGGTTACCAGCCTCAAGTCCGCATTAAATTCCAGCGTGGAATTATCCGCCGATAATCGTCTGGTGGTATTCAATAGAATTAACTTTACCCAGTCACTACCCATTGCCTATGTGCAAAAGGTTGCAGCCGTCGAGGGAGTGAAACATGTAACTCATCTCAACTGGTTTGGCGGTTATTTTCAGGAACCCAGCCGGCAGGTCGTTTCAATGGCTGTAGATCCAGAATCCTATTTAAAAGTCTATGAAGAAATTGTTATTCCCGAGGAACAAAAGCAGGCTTGGTTTAACAATCGGCAAGGGGCCTTGGTTGGGGAAAAACTCGCGCAGATTTACGGCTGGAAAGTGGGCGATAGGATTCCTTTATCCTCCAATATTTTTTCACACAAAGATGGTGGCTACACCTGGGAATTTGTGATTTCCGGGATTTTTAAAGGGGATACGGAACAGTACGATACACGCCAATTATTGTTTCATTATAAATATTTTATGGAGACACAGACTTTCGGTGGCGACTGGATTGGCTGGATGGCACTAACAACCGATGATCCCGCCATCAATGAAAACGTCGCAAAAACTATCGATGACAATTTTGCCAACTCGCAGAGTGAAACCGATACCAGTACCGAGAAAGCCTTTAATAAAGCCTTTATTGAACAAATCGGAAATATTGGCTTAATTATTTTTTCTGTGGTGTTTACTGCCTTCTTCACCATATTGGTAGTGGTTGGCAACACTATGGCGCTGGCTATTCGCGAGCGTACCGGGGAAATCGCCGTATTAAAAACCCTGGGTTTTTCCAGCACCCGTATTTTCCGAATGGTGCTGTCGGAGTCCCTGTTAATTGCCTTTGTCGGCGGCCTTTCCGGCCTGGCCGCAGCTTGGCTGCTGGTCGAAGGAGTAAAAACCTTCCTTGCCCGCTTTTTGCCCAACTTGATTTTGGATGGGGATATCGCCCTGCAAGCCATTCTATTTATGTTGTTGTTGGGTCTGATTACCGGGCTGATGCCAGCCTTTCAGGCTCTGCGACTTAACATAGTAACTGCATTTAACCGACAACAATAAACTGGTACCCCACTGAAACTACACAATGGTTTTCACTGGGGAAACCTTAAAGGAGAAGAAATTATGGGTTCTCTTATTGCACAAATTGTTTCGGTAACCCTGATGAATCTGGGCAGCCTGCGCCGGCGCCTGTGGATGTCACTGGCCATGGTATTTGCCTCGGCAGTTGTCGTCGCAATCCTGCTGGCGTTTCTCGCTATGGCCAAGGGATTTGAGGCGACCATGAGTGGGGCCGGCTCCAGCCAGATCGCAATCCTGATGCGAGAGGGGTCTGCCAGTGAAATCAACTCTGTAATCCTGCAGGACCAGGTCAACCTGATTGCGGAATCGGCCGGTGTTGCCAGGGATACGAACGGCCC
Source organism: Microbulbifer maximicatervae (SeqCode) (assembly GCF_052468155.1). NCBI lineage: Bacteria > Pseudomonadati > Pseudomonadota > Gammaproteobacteria > Cellvibrionales > Microbulbiferaceae > Microbulbifer > Microbulbifer maximicatervae (SeqCode). Next base: position 1,265,477 of record NZ_CP174335.1, on the reverse strand, counting down.
GCTGGTATCACCGGAGCTCTGCGTTATTGTCGATGGCCTGAAGAAATCCACCGGCACCGAAGCCAATATCCCCTTGCGCGGCCTCAATGAAACCGGCATGGCCATGCGCAATAACATGCGTATGGTGGAGGGGCGTATGTTTACTCCCGGCACTAACGAAATGATTGTTGGTGAAGGGGTATTGCGTGAATTTAATGGTTTCGAAATCGGTAAAGAAGTGCGCTTTGGCAAAAACCTGTGGACAGTTGTTGGGGTCTTTTCCACAGGGGGTAATATATTTGAGAGCGAGCTGTGGGCAGATATCAAAATTATCCAAAGCCACTACAACCGCGGTAACAGCTACCAGTCAATCCGTTTGCAATTGGAGAATGACGGCGATCTCAAGCCCATTCAGGAAACCATCAAACGCGAGCCCCGCCTAAACCTGGAAGCGCAAACCGAACAGGAGTACTTCGCCAGCCAGGGTAAACAGCTGCAATATATCGCTACTTTTGGCTGGATCATCAGCTCTGTGATGGCGCTAGGCGCACTGGCCGGAGCTCTCAACACCATGTATACCTCGGTAGCGGACCGGGCTCGTGAAATCGCCACGCTGCGCGCGTTGGGATTCAGCAACTTCTCCGCGTTCTGCGGCACTATTGCTGAGGCAATGGTTTTAGCCGTTGCCGGCGGGCTTTTGGGTTCCCTAGCTGCTTACCTGTTTTTCGACGGTCTCAACACCTCAACTCTGGGAGGCAGTTTTACCCAGGTGGTGTTCAGTTTTGAGATGTCCCCAGACCTGTTTGTGCAGGGCGCCGTATTGGCGCTGGTGATCGGTTTTATCAGCGGCTTCTTCCCAGCCTGGCGCGCGGCACGCATGCCGGTTGTGGTCGCTTTCCGGCACGCGACTTAAATAATTTTATGGGGGGGCTTCTATGAAGAGCCCCTACTTTTTCTTGCGGTAAATTTTACTCTTGCCTTCCGGCTGTTTCCTGAAGCGCTTGTATTCCCACTGATATTGCTCTGGTGCCTGGGCAATACAGGCCTCCACTCCCCGATTCATCGCCGCCAGGGAAACTTTCTGCTCATCGCTATAAATGGCCTTTTCCGCAGGGACAAATACCAGCTCAAAACCACCTTCAACGCGCTTGCCGAAACCAAACACCACATGGCAGTTGGTGCGCTGAATCAAGTTGTGGGCGAGGGTCATCGTCAGGGCCGGGCGGCCAAAGAAAGGAGCAAAATCACCGCCCATATCCGGCTCCTGATCGGGAAGTATCAGGGCAAAATTACCGGCTTTGAGAGCCTTAAGTAGCGAGCGAACCCCATGTACGTTGGTGGGAACCATCTTGCCACCGGTCACTTCCCGCCCATTGCGAATAACCGGGTCCAAGGCTTCAATTTTGGGAGGCTGGTATAGCACTGTGCAGGGAGCCAGGGTGCCTACATGCAAGCCAAAAATTTCCCAATTGCCCGTATGCGGCATCAGTACAATTGTGCCGGTCCTGCCTTCTTCACTCCCGTCGAGCAAGTGCTGGTTGCGCACTCCCACAATCGCATTCTTACTTTTGGCCCAGGGGGTGTTCCATAGGGCCGCCATCTCAAAGCCGGTCATTGCAGTACTGATCACGCTCTCTCTGGCGAGCCGTTCGCGCTGCTTTGGGTCCATGGCCGGATAGCACAACTCCAGGTTTATACGGCTCAGACGCAGCCCCTCGGAGCGCGTCCACACAGCAATTTTGCCAACGAGTAAACCGAGGCGTCGCGACCAAGACAACGGCAGTTTGCCAATGATTTTCAGTGCCCCTACTGCAAGGCGCCCTTTAATATCCACTGAATTACTTCCTATCCACAAAAGCCATTTTGAGACGGCTATCTAGTTCGAGAATGAACATTGACACCTCCGAAGCGGCTATAGCGCTTTAAGCACAGGAGCCGCTGCCGCTATAATTGCGTCCCTTTGCCCACAGCAGATACTGATCCGGAGATAGCGGTGTCCAAGCAATACGATCTCAGTACCTTTCAGGGACTCATTTTTGCCCTGCAGGATTATTGGGCGCGCCAAGGGTGCGTCATTCTACAGCCTCTGGATATGGAAGTGGGCGCCGGCACCTTTCATCCAGCGACCTTCCTCCGTGCCATAGGCCCGGAAAACTGGAATGCGGCCTATGTACAGCCCTGCCGCCGCCCCACCGATGGCCGCTACGGCGAGAACCCCAACCGCCTTCAGCACTACTACCAATACCAGGTAGTAATGAAACCATCCCCGGACAATATCCAGGAATTGTACCTCGATAGCCTTCGCGCCATGGGCGTAGATCCCGCTGTCCACGATATTCGCTTTGTTGAGGACAACTGGGAATCCCCAACCCTGGGTGCCTGGGGCCTCGGCTGGGAAGTTTGGCTGAATGGTATGGAAGTTACCCAGTTCACCTACTTCCAGCAGGTTGGCGGCCTCGAGTGCTACCCAGTTACCGGCGAGATCACCTACGGTCTTGAGCGTATCGCCATGTATCTGCAAGGTGTCGAGTCTATCTACGATTTAGTGTGGACCCGCAACCCGGATGGCAGCCCCGTCACCTACGGCGACGTTTTCCATCAGAACGAAGTGGAAATGTCCCACTACAACTTTGAACACGCCGATGTGGAGTTCCTGTTCGCGACCTTCGATCACTGCGAGCGCGAGAGCACACGCCTGATTGAGCTGGGCCTGCCGCTCCCCGCTTACGAGCAAGTTATGAAGGCCTCCCACGCCTTCAACCTTCTGGATGCGCGCCACGCCATCTCAGTGACTGAGCGCCAGCGCTATATCCTGCGCGTACGAACCCTGGCCCGCGCCGTCGCACAGGCTTACTACGATGCGCGCCGCGCCTTAGACTTCCCCATGGCAGATGAAGCACTGCGGGCAGATATTTTGGCGGAAGACATCGAGCAAGAGGAGAAGCAGTAATGGCTCAGGATTTTCTGGTAGAGCTGGGCACCGAAGAGCTGCCGCCCAAGGCGTTACACAAATTAATGAGCGCTTTCGCCGATGGTATTACCCAGGGCCTCAAAGGCGCCGAGTTGTCTTTTGGCGAAGTTAAAGCCTACGCAGCCCCCCGTCGCCTGGCCGTAGCAGTATTCGGTTTGGCAGATAAGCAGCAAGACAAACAAATTGAAAAGCTGGGCCCGGCTGTCAAAGCCGCTTTTGATAAAGAGGGTAAGCCCAGTAAAGCCGCTGAGGGGTTCGCCCGCAGCAACGGTGTAACTGTTGAAGAGCTGGGACGCAAAGAGACCGACAAAGGCGAGCGCCTGGCCTTTATCAGCGAGCAAAAAGGCGCTGAAACCGAATCCCTGTTAGCGGGCATTGTCGAGAAGGCATTGGCGCAACTTCCAATTCCCAAGCGTATGCGCTGGGGTGCGCGCCGCGAGGAGTTCGTGCGCCCGGTGCACTGGCTCGTCATGCTGTTTGGCAACAAGGTAGTCAACGGTGAAGTACTCGGCTTAAAAGCCGGTAACACCAGCCGCGGCCACCGCTTCCACTGCAATCGCGAGCTGGAGATCCACTCCGCCCACGACTATGCACAGGTTCTGCGCGAACCCGGCTACGTAATGGCTGACTTCGCCGAGCGCCGCGAAACCATTCGCGCCCAGGTGATCGCCGAAGCCAACAACGTCAATGGTGAAGCGGTCATCGATGACGATCTGCTCGACGAAGTGACTGCACTGGTTGAATGGCCTGTCGCCCTCACCGGTCGCTTCGAAGAGCGCTTCCTGGAAGTCCCCGCTGAAGCCCTGATCTCCTCCATGAAGGAGCACCAGAAATATTTCCATGTGGTAGATGAAGATGGCCAATTGCTGCCTTTCTTTATCACCGTGTCCAATATCGAGAGCCAGGATGCCGCTCAGGTTATCCACGGCAATGAGCGCGTAATCCGTCCGCGCCTGGCGGATGCTGCCTTCTTCTTTGAGACCGACAAAAAGACCAGCCTGGAATCGCGCCGCGAGAAACTGCGCCAAATCGTATTCCAGCAGCACCTGGGTAGCGTCTACGACAAGACTGAACGGGTAGCTGCCCTGGCCCGCACCATCGCTGAGAAAACCGGAAGCAACGGCGACTGGGCCGAGCGCGCCGGCCGCCTGTGCAAGTCGGACCTGGTTACCGAGATGGTGTTCGAGTTTGCCGATATGCAGGGCATCGCCGGCTACTACTACGCCGAAAACGACGGTGAGCCGTTGGATGTAGCCAAGGCCATGTACGAGCAGTACATGCCCAAGTTTGCCGGCGACGAGCTGCCCGCCAGCGACACCGGCACTGTAATCGCGCTGGCAGATCGCCTGGATACTTTGGTCGGCATCTTCGGCATAGGCCAACCCCCCAGCGGCTCTCGCGACCCCTTTGCCCTGCGCCGCGCCAGCCTGGGGATCATCCGCATCCTCATAGAGAAGCGTCTCGACCTGGACCTGCGCGAGTTACTGGAATTGGCCCGTGACAACTACCCGCGCACCGCCCTGGGTGAATATGACAAGGTGGTGGAACAGACTCTGCAATATGTACTGGAGCGCTTCCGCGCCCGCTACGAAGACCAGGGTATCGCCACCGAAGTATTTATGTCCGTTGCCGCACGCAAGCTGTCGCGCCCGCTGGATATCGACAACCGCGTGCACGCGGTCAACGCGTTTAGCCAGCTGCCGGAGTCCGGTGCTTTGGCCGCCGCCAACAAGCGCGTTTCCAATATCCTCGCCAAGTTAGACAGTGCTGTACCCAACAGTGTCGATGAAACTCTGTTGCAGGAAGAGGCTGAAAAGGCTCTGTTCGCCGCAGTACAGGTTGCCCGCACAGAAGTCGAGCCTCTGTATAGCGATGCGCTCTTCGCCGAGGGTCTCGCAGGCCTTGCAGGCCTGCGTGAAACCGTAGACAGCTTCTTCGACCACGTGATGGTAATGAGTGACGACGAGCAACTGCGCAACAACCGCTTGGCCCTATTGGCCCAGCTGCGCGCACTGTTCCTCGAAGTTGCCGATATTTCCCTGCTGGTTCCTGCCAAGTAATGACTTGCAGAGGCGGGGCATTAAGCCCCCGCCTCGCAAATCAGGGAGATACGAATATGGCAATTATCATTCTCGGCCGCGACGGGGTGATCAACGAAAACCCCGATAAATTCGTCAAATCCGCCGACGAATGGCAGCCCCTGCCCGGCAGTATTGAAGCGCTGGCAGCGCTCAGCCAGGCCGGCCATCAACTGGTAGTAGCCACCAATCAGAGCGGCCTGGCGCTGGGCCAATTTGATCTGGATGACCTGGAAGAAATGCACGCTAAAATGCGTGCTCAGGTGGAAGATGCCGGTGGCGAAATCGCCGCTATTTTCTACTGTCCACACGGCCCTGAAGATAATTGCCGCTGCCGCAAACCCTTGGCGGGTCTGCTGGATGCCATCGAGGCTGAATTTGATACCAGCCTGCACGACTGTTTTTTGGTCGGAGACAAGCTGGCAGATCTTTATCTGGCGTTGGAGAAGGGGTGTAAACCCATTCTGGTAAAAACCGGTGCAGGTGATCAGACGTTACAGCGACTAATCGAGCAGCCGGAACCCCGCCTCGCTAATACTTCAGTATTTGTTGATCTTTCGCATTTTTCTCAGTTTTTATTATCCCCCTAAACCGCTCCCTCTCTCTTTTCGCTAGATGATTCAAGCGACCAATATCTAACCTGGCGCACCATTTTTGCGATCTGTTGTTCAGCTAGGCGCCAATATGTTGAGCTGTATGGCGCATTCCTTTAAAAGCAACTAGCGGGAGGGCGAGCCCATTGTTGTATCAATGATTCGTGCCAAGCCAGGGATGGGTAAGGCTTGAATGACGCTCTGAACATTCCTGTCGGGGGAAAAGGAGTAATGCCCCCGGCGACGAGCTCTTTTAAGCCTTTTGTTGCCGCCTGCACAAAACAATAAAAGGGATACTTCAATGAAAAGAAAAATTCTTACTGCCCTGACAGCCGGTATGTTGTTATCCAACAGTGTATTTGCTGAATCAGCCACAAGTAAGTTTGCCCCCAGTCAGGAAAAACCAAAAAAAGTTTACATTGTTCAACTGGACAGCGAACCTCTGTCCTCCTATAGCGGTACCATCCCCGGCTTATCGGCCACCAAACCGACTAAGCGTGGCAAAATTGACCCCCAAAGCAGTAGCTACCAACACTATTCCAATTTCCTCCGGTCGCGGCGGGAACAAGTTCTATCCACCGTTCCCAGCGCACACACTATTCATGAATACGACACCGCTTTTAATGGCTTCGCCGCCGTAATGAGTGAAAAGGAAGCGGCAGCTCTGCGCGGTCGCGCCGACGTTAAAGGTGTTTGGGAAGATGAATTACTAAAGCCCCATACTGACTCCACTGCGGACTTCCTCGGCATCACAGATATGCCCAGTCCATGGCTTTGGGGGATTACAGGTGAGGATATTGTTGTAGGTGTTATCGACACGGGGATCCACCCTGAACACCAGAGTGTCGCAGATATAGCTACACCGTTACAGGGCAACCTGGGGCCCCAAGTTCCCTACGGTTCAATACCCGACAGCTTTACTGGTGACGGTTGTGAATTTGGTAACAGTGACCAAAACCCCAACGACGCTGCGTTTACCTGTAACAATAAGCTGGTTAAGGCCAAGTCATTTTCCGATGCCTTCCTGACCAACAACGAATTGGCAGATTACGAATTCCTGTCAGCCAGGGATGCAGACGGGCACGGTACTCACACCGCGACTACTGCCGCCGGTAACTATGGCGTTACCACCCCGGATGGAAAAACCCTTACTGGCATGGCGCCACGAGCCCGCATCGCGGTGTATAAAGTGTGCTGGGATGCTCCAGACCCCGACGATAGTGGTTGCTCGTCCGCCGACTCCATGGCGGCAATTGATGAAGCCGTGGCCGATGGTGTGGATGTTATTAACTTCTCGATAGGTGGCGCCAGTACCACCTTTAGTGGTGCCGATGACATCGCATTTTTATTTGCCGCCGATGCCGGCGTTTTCGTCGCCACATCTGCCGGTAATAACGGACCAGGCCCAGAGACCATGGGAACCCCTTCAGGGGTTCCTTGGATAACCGCAGTCGGCGCCTCTGAAGATGACCAGAGCTTCGGCTTAGCCCTACAAGTATCCTCACCAGAGTCGGTTTCCGGCACTTACGAAGGACGCGAGGGTAACGGCACAGTAAGTCTGGAGGAGGTTGGAGCAGTCTCTGCTGAGGTTGTTCTCAGCGAGCCGTTAGAAGCTTGTAGCGAAGTCACTAACAGCGAGTCTTTGGAGGGCAGTATTGCTCTGGTAAGACGTGGGGGTTGCTCCTTTACCGATAAATATAACAATGCTGCCGATGCCGGAGCCTTGGCTATCGTCGTTTACAACGATGGTACTGCAGACGATCGCATCAACCCGATTTCCATGTCAGCCCCTGATACCCGTATCCCCGGAATGATGATCTCGTACTACGAGGGCGAAACTCTCGCAGCCAGTAGCGAAGTTTCTGGGGTTATCGATCCATCTCAATTGATCCCCAGGGAAGACCGCGTCGCAAACTTTTCATCTCGCGGCCAGAACGGCGGAGCTTCCGGATATTATCAAGCCGGATATCAGTGCCCCGGGAGTTGGCATTATCGCGGGGATTTCTCCAGTGTTAAGCGGAGGAGAACTATTCGGAGCCCTCAGTGGAACTTCTATGGCCAGTCCCCATGTCGCCGGTGTAATGGCCATGCTGAAACAGGCCAACCCCCACTGGAGCCCGGCAATGGCCAAGTCCGCATTGATGACGAGTGCACGCAATGACCTGCGCAAGTCTTACGGACTAGCAGATGCAACACCATTTGATATTGGTGCCGGTGCCATAGTGCCCCGTGACGCCTTTAAACCGGGTCTGGTTTACGATGCGGGCTTCAATGATTATCTCGCCTTCCTATGTGGCGCTGAACTCCAGCCCGAGATGGTCGATAGCACAACCTGTGATGCTTTGACGTCCCTGGGATACTCTAGCGATTCCAGCGACCTGAACCTCGCTTCTATGGGGGTCGCCGACCTCCTCGGCAGCCAGACCATCAAACGCCGGGTTACTAGCGTCGCTCCCGGACAGCGTTGGTACTGGGCATCCATCAACGCGCCACTCGGTATCGATGTAGATATCAACCCGAAAGTACTGCGCCTCAGGGAGGGAGAGAGTGCTGAGTTTGAGGTGACCTTCACCGCCACAGAGTCCGCCGAAATGAATACTTGGGTCTTTGGTGACCTCACCTGGCAATCCGTAGGCTCCCAGATCAGTGTGCGCAGCCCAATTGCTATTCGGCCTGTTCCTCTAGCTGCACCACAGCAATTAACTGGCAGCGGCACCGATGGCAACCTCGAACTCAATGTGGGCTTCGGCTACAACGGTGATTTCCAGGTGAATGTCACTGGCCTGGCAGAGGGTGAGGCCACTACAACCACTGTTGAAGATGGCGATGTTCAAGTAATTTTCTTTGATATACCTGAAGGAACAGAGCTTGCGCATATCGCTATGTATGATGCCGATGTGGGCGACGGTAGCGGAAGTGACGACCTGGACCTGGAAGTTTATGGCCCAGCGCCAAACTATCCCGAAGTCGGTACCAGCGGCAGCGCCACTTCCGCAGAGTCAGTTTCCCTGGCTAACCCCTCTCCCGGTCAATATGCAGCCGTTGTTGTCGATTATGCGACATCCGCCGGCCCCACCAATTTCAGCTTATTCAATTTTAATCTGAACGGGGACAATGGAAATACCGCAGTGGATGCGCCGGCTCAAGCACAGATTGGCGGAACTGGGGTAGTTTCTTTGGAGTGGATGAACATTACTCCCAATACCCGCCATCTTGGTATTTTGGCTCATGGTGACGGAGAAAAAGAATTTTCCGAAACTCAGGTCATGATTAATACTCAATAGGCCTCACACGCTAATAATTGATGGTAAGAAGTGAAAGTCAAAACCGGCCGGAGTTTGGCCGGTTTTTTATTCGCAATTGAGTGTATTCTGCTGATGAATAAAAGCGCTCGCTATGTCTAGGGATACTCGACCAAAGTCCCAAAAATCTTTTGTCTTTCGATTGATATTCACAGCAACAGAAAGCTGATATTCCGGTAATATCATTAACCAACTCTGACTGCCACGACTAACTCCGCCGTGATTGGCCACTTTTGTTAATCCTACCTCAGGGATTTCTACTTCAGTCACCCGCCAACCCAAGGCATAGTTTTGTTCATTCACTTCACCATTGGCCAATTTTTGTGGCGCCCAAAATATCTCACGGACTCCTGGGGACAAGTAGTCTGCTTTCAGGAACTGAGCCCCCAGTCTCACCAAGTCACTGGGTGTGGAAATAAAGCCTCCCCCCGGCAGGCGATGACTTAAATCCACTGGACGCCATTCCCGCAGGCGAAGGGCACTGCCAGACAAGCCATTACTTTTGTAGAAACGAGCAATATTACGTTCTATATCACCATTCAGTGGCGATACCTCTGTGCTGTTCATTCCGCTAAGCGTAAATACCTCATCATGCATCACTTCCAGATAAGGTTTGTCCTCAGCACCAGCCAAAACGGCTCCCAGAAGCACTGTGCCCAAAGTACTGTAATAAAAATCGGTACCCGGTTCGAAAAGTAATTCACTAGCATCAAAAATTCCCAGAGCCCGATACATATCCTCATAGTGAACATCCAGTGCCAGAGTTTGATACAACCCCAGCCAATCGGAGTTCTTTTTATAATGTGGCAAGCCAGACATATGGGAAGCCAATTGGCGCGGGGTCATTGACGCCCAATCGGTGTTTGGTAAGGGTTCCAAATAATTTGAGATAGATTTATCCAGATCAATAGCCCCCCTCTGCACCAAACGCGCCAATGCGGTTCCTGTTAAAGCCTTAGAGGTGCTACCAATACGAAAGCGTGTCTCTGTAGAAACAGGTACTTGCTCCTCTAAATCAGCCCAGCCGGCAGCCCCAGCCCAAACTACTGCACCACAAGCAGATACTGCCGCAGAAATTGCCGGAGCACCGATTTTCTCACGATGATTTTCAATTGCTTTAAGCGATTGCCCTGCGGCAAGCTGCAATCCACTATCGGAGAGCTCTTGAGTGGACGGCGCCTTTGTAGGTAGAGCCTGCCACCCAAATGGACTTAACGGCACTGCATTTAGTGACCAGGCATAGAATTGATAAACTGGCCACAACATATAAGTAAAACCACACAGAAGTGTGGCCACGCTCATCAATATGAGCTTACCTCTCATACCCCCTCCGAATTAAACTTTAGGTCTGTTGCCCGATTTAAAAGCAAGCTTGACACAATTAAAAGTGTCGCAGGAGACACATTTACGACCAATTCCGACACGATTTTAGGTCGGCCCTAGGTCTCAAATTTTATTCTATTCCCATGTTTCCTAAGCGGTGAACAATATCGAAATTTATTTTTAGATTTTTCCAAAAAGAAGTATTTCATTGGCAAACTAATAAACTCTAGCGCCATTAGGGTATTCATAGGTTTACCTCCAACTCAGTAAATTTTCTCTAAAGTTGAAAACTAACCTTCAATAAACAATTATTAAAAATTCCGTTTGGGAGAGATTTAAAGAATCATTTACTTTTTAACTAGGCTAAATATAAATCTCCCAAATTAAATATTAACAATTGGCTGCAAGTAATTAATAATTATATTTTTAGTAAAAACGCTTTCGATATTCACTCGGCAAAATACCCTTATGCTTTTTAAAGGCTCTTCTCAATTGCTCTTGGGATTGAAACCCACAGAGTTTTGCCACTTTATCCTGTGACTGATTTTGTTCGGAAAATAATTGGCAAGCTCGTTCCACTCTTATTTGCTCTAGAAAACGAGCAGGCGTTACACCAAGTTCTCGTACAAAGCTCCGGGCAAAATTCCGTGGGCTCATAGCCGCTTCCTGAGCCAGCCTCTCCACCGTTATAGGTTTCCTAATATTCTGGTACATCCATTCAATCAAAGTTGCAAAACGATCGCTGTTTATCTGATTTTCCAATCGCACACTAAATTGCTGCTGTCCTCCATCTCTCTTTAAGTAGAGAACAAGAATTCGAGCCAGGTTGAGTGCCAAGCCCCTCCCATGGTCCTCCTCGATCATCGATAAAGCCAAATCAATTCCAGCAGTAATTCCGGCCGACGTATAAACATTATCGTCGCGGACAAAGATGGCATCTGGATCCACTTCTACCTGGGGGAACCCCTGCAACTCAGGAACATCCGCCCAATGCGTTGTAGCACGCCGTCCATTGAGAATGCCTGCGTTGGCGAGCATCAAGGCCCCACTACAGATTGAACCAATACGAGCAACTTTTTTCTGCTGCTCAGCCAGCCACTCCAGAACAGAACTATTGGCACATGCGCGCTGACAGGAGTCCGGTGGCATGCCGCTCACCAACAGTGTGTGAATCCCCTCAGCTTCATGAAACGGGAGGTCTATAAAAACCTTAACCCCTGTCGAAGTCGTAACCGGACCAGACTCAAGTCCCACCAACTGAATATCATAGAAATCCTGGTTGGAACGCCCTTGTTTGCGCAACTGGTCATTTGCCAAGGCAAAAACCTCTAGGGGACCTGTGATATCCAGGCTGGTTGCACCCGGGCAGACCACCATGGCGACTTTCCTAGCTCCATTTTGTGTTTGTTGGTGCTTATTCATCTCGGCAGTTTTCCACAACGGCTGGGGATAAGAATGACTTACAGGCGCCAGATTCTGCCAGTTATAGCCAGCTTAGACACCCTGTTACCCCAAATTGATAGTCATTTTCTCCGGTACTGACGTATAAACTTTGACGGATATGAGTAACCCTCGGGTGACTATTGGTTCTTAAAGCTCCGAACGAGCCATACATCAGCTTGCAGGCTTGACCTTCACTTAGCTGTCCGCACAATTGGCCCCTAATTTGTACACATCAACGGAGATCCCCTTTTGGTGGAGTTAATACTGAATCGAGGCGCAGAGCGCCGACTCAAGCGTGGCCACCTATGGATTTACAGCAATGAGGTGGACACTAAGCGCTCTCCATTAAAGGGAATTGATGCGGGTAGTCAGTGCCAAGTTCACGATAGCCAGGGCAAGCTGCTCGGCACAGCCTTTGTAAATCCGAGCCAACTTATTTGTGGACGAATAGTCAGCCGCAATTCTGACTTTTCCACAGATACTGTTTGTGAGCGCATACAAACTGCATTTGAACAGCGCCAGCGGTACTTTTCCCACCCCAGCTACCGGATGGTATACGGTGACTCTGACTGGCTTCCGGGCTTGGTAGTGGATAGGTTTGGGGATTATTTAGTAGTCCAGGTCAGCAATTGGGGAATGGAGCGCTACCAACAAACGATTGTGGATAAGTTGGTGGAGATGGTTAACCCTAAAGGCATCCTGCTGCGCAATGATCATCAGGGGCGCGCAGTTGAAGATATGCCGCTGGTACACACCGTAGCCTTTGGAGATGTACCCGAGATGGTCCCGTTCGAGGAGAACGGCGTTCCACTTCTGGCTCCGGTACACCAGGGGCAGAAAACCGGTTGGTTTTACGATCACCGGGAAAACCGCAGGCTATTGAATCGCTGGGTCAACGGCAAAAAAGTATTAGATCTGTTTTCCTACGCGGGCGGTTGGGGTATTCAGGCACTGGCCAATGGTGCGGCAGAGGTAGTGTGCGTAGACGCCTCACAGCAGGCCTTGGACTGGTGTTTGCTCAATGCGGATCACAATGGATTCGCCGACAAGCTCAAAACCATCCAGGGTAAAGCACTGGATGTCCTCAAAGGGTTGGTCGCAGAGGGGGAGAGGTTTGATGCGATTGTGCTCGACCCACCCGCTTTTATTAAGCGGAGGAAAGATCATAAAGCCGGCTTGGCGGCTTATCGCCATATCAATGAACTCGCAATGCGTTTGTTGGCAAAGGATGGGCTGTTAGTAAGCGCTTCCTGCTCTATGCATCTGCAATCCGATGAGCTTCTCGACTGTATCCGTGGCGCCGCTCACCGCTTGGGACGTCCAGCCTCAATTCTGGCCAGTGGTGGTCAAGGGGCCGATCACCCTGTGCATCCAGCAATTCCGGAAACCAACTACCTAAAAGCTCATTTTGTACATCTCGGGGGAAACACCAATAAGTAGGTGCTCATGAACCCCACAAGGCCCCGGTAATGACCGGGGCCTTGTTCTCAGATCGATGAGCCTACTTCAGGTCAAAAGACATACTTCATGCCTAAAGTAGCAGTGCGGGGTCTGTTTGCACGGGCGCCATCTGGACTGCGACTAATAATAACCTGCTCATCCAACAGATTATCCACTTTCAGGTAACCGGTCAGGTCATCCATGAAATCATAATGCGCAGCAGCATCTACAACCCAAAGTGACTCGGTATAATCAAATTGGTCGGTATCTCCCCGGTTGCATTGGGTATTAACACACATCTCGTCCTGATAAGCTGCAGTCAGGTACAAACGCCAAGCAGCGCCGCTATCCAGACCCGCAGATATCGCAAAGACATTTTCTGGGAGGTATTCGAGGTTGTCGCCGGCAAGCAGGTCATTACCGTCACTATCTTCACTGATTTCTGCATCAGTAAAGGTATAGGTTGCCCGCACCGGTAGTATCCAACCGTTTGTGAGCATCCACTCACTTCCAAACGTAGCTTCCAGCCCTTTGATTTCTGTTTCACCCAACTGGTAGGTACCACTCTCGGCACCATTGGGACATTTCACCGCCACCGAACAGTTTTGCACAGCATTTTCATAGTCACTGTAGAAGGCGATCAATTCAGCATTCAGGCTTCCGTTATCGAAGCGAGCACCCCATTCATAGTTTGTGGATAACTCCGGCCCCTGGCCATCGGCTGCACCTGCGCCGGGAGGGGCGAAGCCACGGTGCACACCTGCCAGCAGGCTCCACTGTTCGCTTGCCTGGTAAACAAGTCCCAAACCTGGCAGCCATTCATCCACCTGATTGGTGCGATAACTGCCCTTCTCGGTACGCTCGGCGTCGTTATAACGCTGCTGCTCGGTCTCTATATCCTCGTAACGAAGAACAGCAGTGAGAGTCAGCTTATCGTTCAGCTGGATATCGTCGTAGATAAAGAACGAAGTTGCATCCGCTTCTTCAACACGGTTATTGCTGCTTTCTTCAGCGGTATCGGGAATATCTGTGCTCAGATACACCAATTTGCCATTAACCTGCTCATAGTTTTCCACAGGCTGGAATCTATCCACCTCATCTCGATGCTGGCGCACTCCAAAGGACAGCTCATGACTAACGGAAGCAGTATTAAATCGCCAATCGGCACTGATCTGCAGGCCCTTGGCCTCGTACTCACGATTGTTGTGCTTAACACCAAAGGTGTAATCTTCAGTGCCATCCAAAACCGCTTGAGGGTCTAAAACTCCATCAACACTGCCGCCGGTATTAACAGCATCTATCAATTCACCCTCGCTGACCTTAAACCAGTCGCGTTTAAACTTGTTGTAGTAAGCCTGGGTATGCAGGGTAAAGCTGTCACTCAGTTCGATACTGTGGTTCAGCTGGATAGTGCTGTGGCGATTCTGCATTTCATCCAGGGCGCTGATACCATATCGACGGTTCGGATCTTTCTTAAAGTCGGCATCCGTTAGGCCCAGATAACTCATGCCAGACTCCTCTTCGGAGTACTGAAGCTTGATATCCAACTGCTGGCGATAAGTTGCGTCTCTATCGGAACTGATACGACCCTTTAATAGATAGTCTTCTTTAGTAATATCTGCGCTGCCGGCACTATCGATTTGTCTGAATCCATCTGCATACTGCTGCTGTGTTTCCAACAACCAGCCAGTATTTTCTGTACTGGCGCCATAATGAGCATGCAAACGGGTCTCACCGAATTCTCCAGCCTCTAGTTGCACCATACCTTCACTGGCAGTGGGAATAGGTGTGCTCAACATATTGACTGCACCACCCACGGTGAACGGGCCATATTGCAGAGATCCGGGGCCTTTCAACACCTCAATTGCATTCATGCGGCCCGCACTGGGGAAATAATAAGCTTCTGGTGCAGAGTAAGGAGCCGGAGCCACTAACACTCCATCTTCCATCAAGGAAATTTTGGCGGAGCGTCCCCCTTGGGCACCGCGAATCCCGATATTCGGACGCAATCCGTAGCCATCTTCTTCAAGAATGTAGACCCCAGGAACTGAGCGCATCATGCGATTGATATCTACAAACTCGAACTCGGCTAACTCATCAGCATCAACCAAGTGTGCAGAGCCAGGCAACTTGGAAATAGATGAGGAGTCGCCGATTACTGTTACGCTCTCCAGCTGTTGCTCGGCTAAAGTCGGCGCAGCAATAAGAGTGGCTATCGTAAAGACCAGGGGTGTAAATGGAATGTGCTTCATGAACCCTCCAAGGATTATTAGTAACCTTGAGTCATTGTTTTTATAAATACGAATGATTGTATTTTAACATTCCCATTTCACTTTATTTACACTCTTCTTTTTGCTGTTTAGCGTCACGAACTTCGCTGGTGTGCCTGCAACTTTAAGGTTTTGCTTATAAGCAGATGTTTTCTAGGATCTACTCTTCGATCTGACTAGCATTGGGCTCACGTATCCGCTTCGGGTGTGCCCATGATTAGAAAGGCAAAACTCAAAGAGCTGGACAGGTTGGAGCAACTTTGGCTACATGCATCAGCGAACTCCCACCCCTCCATACCCCGCCAGTTTTGGGTGGACCGTATAGCTCAATTTCGTAGAGACTGCCATAATGCCACTCAATGCCTGGTTTATACCGATCGCAACAATGCTGTTGCGGAAGCCTTTATCACGCTGCTTGGTGACGGTACCGTCACCCACCTCTGTGTCAGTCCTTTATTTAGCGGTTGTGGAATCGGCACTAACCTCATTTCTTCAATTCGTGACCGGCGTTACCCACTAAAGGCTGAAGTACTTCGTGAGAATCTTCGCACTCGATACTTTCTACAAAAGCATGGTTTTGTGGAGGTGGAGCGCAGCTATAACGTGGAGTATGGCCAGCATTCAATCTCCATGCAGTGCCCCAGGGCATCTGCAAGATAAAATTTGCCGCACTATGCCCATTGAATAGTCTTTCCCTTATAACTGAAGCTTATTGAATCACTTCTTTTTATTGTTTCTACGCGACTCTTGAACCGGGTAGCATGCCTCCCATCATAATTTTCCTGAGCGCTGAATTTTTATGGGACGCAACGCTTCCAGCCAAACTTTACAGCCTATTCTAGAACGCACCTTTCATCACGATGCGGATCTGGAGTCCATGAACCTGCGTTTCGCTGGCGCCAAGCCTAGTGAAATTATGCAGTTCACCATGGAACACGCTCAGAACCCGGTGGTTTTTACTAATTTCCGCCCATTGGCGATAGCCTTTCTCCACTTGGTTACCCGCGCCAAACCGGATATCCCGGTAATTTGGGTGGATCATGGCTATAACACCCCGGAAACCTATCGCCATATCGAAAACGTGGTCAAATCTCTCGAGTTGAACCTGCGCACCTACTCACCGAAGATGTCCGCGGCCCACTACAACGCTGTGTACGGGGGAATCCCGCAGCTGGACACCCCAGAGCATGACTTCTTCTCCAGGACCGTTAAATTGGAGCCGTTTAACCGCGCTATGCAGGAATTGCAGCCGGATGTATGGCTAAACGGTATCCGCCACGATCAGAATTCGCACCGCAAAAACCTGGATATTTTCACCCAGGGCAACCACGGTACTATTCGAGTGGCACCGATGTTCCACCTGAAGGAAATCGATGTGGAAGAGTATGTTTATGAGAATGATCTCCCCGATAACGATATTTACTTTGATCCGACTAAAGGTGAGGAGCACCGGGAGTGCGGATTGCTGTTGGAAAAATAGAGTGGAATACTCGGCGAGGACTAGCGTACTTCGCCTATTTCTTTAACAAGGCCTTCTATCCCAGCCGTTTATAAAGTGAATACTTTTTGCGTATTTACCGAATAAAAAAATCTATTACAAAAGGCGAGTCTCGACTCGCTGTATTTTTTCAAAAAGGAGACTCTTCTATTTACTTCCGCGTAAATCCAGGAGAGTCCTTAGATTACTTATCATGCGATAGGCTAGGCGACTGCCCCTTTTGCAAGATGACCGCCTTTTTCCATGTAAATTTTCAGGTCCTTCAGCATTTGCTCAAATTGAGATCCAGTCATCTTCTTCACCACAGGACTCAACACGCCTCCTAAAGCATTTAACTCCATATTTGCAGTGAAATTCACTGTTGTGCCTCCACCAACAGAGGGGCTTAATTTAAATTGAGATAAACTCTTTTTAACGGGGAATCCCGGTGGCGTATTTTTGATTTCAACCGAGACATCCAGTTCATAGTTTTTCTCATCAAACCTTGTAATAGTTTCATCTGCGACAAGACCCGACGGTCCCTTGTTTGTCAGCACACAAACCCGGCCTTCTACACTCGCATTTTCAACAGGTTTTCCTTCCTTAGCGAAGGAGTGAGGGATTAACGTCATCCACTCGTAAGCTGTATCAAAATCAACGGCGAGGACTTTCCAGACCTCATCAATTGGGCGGTTAATTGCGATTTCTCGGTTTACTTGGGCTTCTTTCATCTCTGATCTCCTGGGTTTCTCTACGGGAGTGCTATTGACGGGAGACAGATTAACTGGACACTATATGCAACGGAATACAGCAAAATAGGACAGTGTGTTGCATAAAGAGTCCATAGATTGGGGAGATATCCAGTTCTTTATCGCGGTAGCCAGGAGTAAGAGCGCTCGCAGCGTTGCTGACGACTTTAAAGTCAGCCATTCCACAGTTTCTCGCCGTATTGATGCCCTGGAAGAAAAGCTCCAGGCCAAGCTGTTTTATCGCAGCTCCAAAGGCTATCAGCTGACGGAGGATGGCAAAGCGATGCTCGACTACGCCCAATCGGCAGAGCAGTATCTAAATGCCGCGCAGAAGCATTTACAGGGGGGGAGTAACCAGCTCTCCGGGGAAGTTCGCATCACTATGCCGGATGTAGTCGCATCGCACTTAATTATCCCCTACCTAAATGACTTCTCACGTACGTATCCAGAGATCAACGTACAGCTACTGGTTACTAGCCACGTTCTCGATTTGGAAAGTCACCAAGCCGACATAGCACTTCGTATTCTCCCCAAAGGCGACGTCGATGTTTCGGATCGACTTGTTGCTCGCAAGCTCGCCGACCTACCCAGTTGCTGTTACGGTTCTCCGGGGTATATCGAGAAATCTGTACCTGACGATGGCCACTGGCTAGGCTGGAGTGGCGATGACGCCACATTGAATTGGGCCAAAGACACGCCCTATCCACAGATGCCTTATCAGCACCAGATTAATCACGGCTTGATACAGCTAGAGGCAGTTAAGAGTGGACTGGGGCTGGCCAGGCTGCCCTGCTTTCTTGCAGATGGTGCTGAAGGAGTCATTCGGGTCCCTGGGGCAGCCCCATCCAGCCTGCATGAACTGTGGCTAGTCTCCAACCCAGAGCATCGCAATGTTATGCGTTTTAAGGTTTTTAGAGAGTTTATCGTGGAATTGTTTGGCCGTCTGAATGATAAGTTAATAGGCAAGGCTTAACTATATCGATTGATATTTTTCTAAAAGTGATGGGATGTATTGTGACTTTAGTGATGGCTCAATACTGATTTACACGCTTTTTGGCCATAATTTGTGCTGGCCACTCCCCAATGTTCTGGGAGCTAATTGTCAGAGTGGATACTTGGTAATGGGGTAATCGGTTCATCCACTCTCATCACCAAGCTTTATATTGTCGCAAAGTAAGCTCTATTACTACCTACTTTGCGTCTTCCCTAACTTCTACTAGATAGTTACATCCTTGTAGTTGAATTCACCAACACCTCACCTTCCGCGTAGAGTTCACAACGGTCCCTTATCTGGTACTGCTTTCGCTGTTCCTCACAGGCTAGAAGAGCACTTCGATTCGCCTCAGCTTGGGTGCCTCCGCCATCTTCGTTAAAACCTGCCACAAATGCGCCACGATAGTCCGCAGCCATTGCCAGGGCTTTGTTTCCTGAGTACTTCCTGTAAGTTGACATTAATTGACCCAAACCACTGATCTCAGGCTCGAACTCCAACCCCTCTTCCTTCTCCAACTCATCCAGCATCGACTGCAACTGCGCCCGCGAGCCCTCCTCTGTAATTTGCATGAATAACGGTTGGGAGACTTTTACGAAGAGATCTTTATCTCGGTCTAGGTAAAGCTCCAGCACATACCACCAAGCGATTCCTGTTTCTCTCGGTGCACGTAAATACGCCTGCTCTAGTATTTCCGTATACTTCTGGCGGGGATACCCTAAAACTTGCATTGTGATCGCCAGTTCATGCCAGTACGCGGGTACTTCCCCACTGGCATGAACTAGTTGAACATATTTATCCCGGATACGTTTCATATTTCCAGGGTTGGGGAACCCCTCCTCCGCCAAGGCAGCCGATAGATCATTTTTTGCCTGGGCTTCAAGATACCAGGTTTCTTCGTGGTACTGCGCCGGAATAGAGTTTAAGACTTCCTCAGCTTGGGAATAATTTCCTTCGCCTGTCAGAGCAATGGCCAGTGCGGACTTTAACGATGGGCTAGAAGCCTGCTTTTTATCTGCATAGGCAATATATCTCTCTAATGCTTCGGAACCCTGCTCTGAAATTGCCATAAAGTAGGCCAGTTCTGCGACTGCGGTACTACTTTCCATCAGGTTAACGGTGGGGGACTCAACAACACCATTATCGGTAAGCTCTCCCTCGTAATAATTGAAATGACTTTTCGGCAATTTCTTATACTGCTCATTGAGTTCTTCAAAAGTCATTCCCAGAGCTTCAGGTAGGCCCGCAATTGGATCATCGCCAGCATTGAAAGCCTCCAAATATTCATTTAAGGCTTTATTTCTAGCTTTATCGAAAATCATCCAGTGAGCTAACATCCATCCACTGGCATAAAGTGCCCCGGTATCCCTTGAATTCAGTGAACCAGGAGTGGCTGAAAGCAGCTTATCCAGTGGTAACTCTCTCGCTCGAGTAAGACTAATCGCTCGATCAACAGGTATTTTTCCGAAGCTGTACTTTTTATTTTCCTCAAAATCTACCGTGGAAAATACTTCAGCAATACCTTCACTAAACCAGTAGGGGTAGAGATGCTGGCTTCCGCTATAGGTCAAAAAATGCGTATATTCATGAAACAACGTCTGACGGGCCGGGTTGTCAGGAAGGACCCGATTTCCGTTTAGGTTTAATAATGCAAAACTCCCATACGCAGTATTATGGAATTGTCCAATGACAGTTCTAGACGACTCACTACCGCTGACTCCTTTAAAGCTGAGCCGATCATCCAGGGCGTATATCGTCAACTTTTGTTGATCTGCTGAATACCTGATGTATCGTTTTGCGAAAATTCGAAATCGTTCCAAGTCTATTGCCAGTTTTTCAACTTGCTTGGGGTTGTCATTGGTAACGATCCGAAAATGCTCGGTTTCGATCTCATACCATTCGGAATTCACTAATTTCTGCGTGCTTGTGCAACCGTATAAAGCCAGTGCAATCACACCACTAGTAACTATCAAACGACGAGCATCGCCGAGAATAGAAGAGATTAGGTTCCCCATAAGCCTTATGGTCCGTTTAATTTTATTATTTCGTAGAAATAGATAAGTAGAAAGGTTACCTATAATTTTTTTCTTTTTAAAAATACAACAAAATTATTGCTTAGCCAGAGTTTACTAAAAATTTTACTGTTCACTTTAATTGTTTGTCAGTAATTTCAGGCTTTAAAGGAAGGGTAGGTACCCGATCAGCGTGACGCTTTTGATAGGGGAGAAAAAAAGACCGAATTTGTCGCAAGTTATTTTTATACGGAAAAAATCCCACAGTAATTCCCCTTTTGGGAAATTACTGTGGGATTTTCAGAAAAATGGCAATTAGACGTCGAGGTTTTCTACTGCCAAGGCGTTGGTCTCGATAAAGTCACGGCGTGGCTCTACCTGATCACCCATCAGAGTTGTAAAGATCTGGTCCGCGGCAATGGCATCTTCAACGGTTACCTGCAGCATACGGCGGCTCTCTGGGTCCATGGTGGTTTCCCAAAGCTGCTCTGGGTTCATTTCTCCCAGTCCTTTATAGCGCTGGATACCGTAACCTCTGCGACTCTCGCCCATCAGCCAGTCCATCACTTCAGGGAAGCTGCCAACAGGGTGCTGCTTCTCGCCGCGCTGGATAAAGGCACCCTCTTCCAATAGACCCACCATTTTCTCACCCAGAGCGCAGATAGACGCGTACTCGGCGGAATCGAAGAACTCGTGGTTAATCAGGTAGTCACTGCCAACACCGTGGGCCACGATATGGATATGGGGCAGGAATAGGCCGCGCTCGGTGTTCTCCTGAACCGTCACTTCGTGACGACGGGTTCCACCACTCTCTTCGTCACCGAGTTTCTCCTGAAGCTTCTCACTCCAAGCTGCGACTTTCTCCTGGGACTGCAGGTCTTCCTGAGAAAAGTTGGGCAGGTAGATCATGCTGCGCAGCACTTCCTCGGGGTACAGACGCGAAAGGCGGTCGATTGTCGCCAGTACGCTGCGGTATTCGCCTACCAGGCTCTCCAGGGAGGCACCAGAAAGCCCAGGGGCATCCGGGTTCACAAACAGAGTGGCGCCTTCCAGGGCGGCGTTGGTGAGAAACTGGGTTAGAGCGCCCTCATCCTTCAGGTACTGTTCCTGTTTGCCTTTGGAGATCTTATACAGCGGCGGCTGGGCGATGTAGATGTGACCCCGCTCGATCAGCTCCGGCATCTGACGGAAGAAGAAGGTGAGCAACAGGGTACGGATATGGGCTCCATCCACGTCAGCATCGGTCATGATGATGATGCTGTGGTAACGCAGTTTGTCCGGGTTGAACTCGCTCTTGCCGATGCCACAGCCCAGTGCGGTAATCAGGGTACCCACTTCGGCACTGGAGAGCATTTTGTCGAAGCGCGCTTTTTCCACATTGAGGATCTTACCTTTCAACGGCAGGATCGCCTGGGTGCGGCGATCGCGGCCCTGCTTGGCTGAACCACCGGCGGAGTCACCCTCCACCAGGTAAATTTCAGATAGTGCCGGGTCTTTTTGCTGGCAGTCCGCCAGTTTCCCGGGCAGGCCGGCAATATCCAACGCTCCCTTGCGGCGAGTCATTTCGCGGGCCTTGCGGGCCGCCTCACGGGCTTTGGCCGCGTCGATCATCTTGGTGACGACAGATTTGGCTTCCTGTGGGTTCTCCATCAGGTAGTCTGTAAAGTGGTGGCCCATCTCCTGCTCTACAGCGGGTTTCACTTCGGATGAAACCAGCTTGTCCTTGGTCTGGGAGGAGAATTTCGGGTCCGGTACCTTCACAGAGATAATCGCGGTGAGACCTTCCCTTGCGTCATCGCCAGTGGTGTTCACCTTGTCTTTCTTGCCCAGGCCTTCCCGCTCGATATAGCTGTTCAGGCCACGGGTCAAGGCTGCACGAAAGCCCGCCAGGTGGGTACCGCCGTCGCGCTGGGGAATATTGTTGGTGTAGCAGAAGATGCTTTCCTGGAAGCTATCGTTCCACTGTAATGCCACCTCTACTGCTATGCCGTCTTCACGTTGGCTTTGGAAGTGTAGAACCTTGTTAATCGGGGTTTTGTTCTGGTTGAGGAACTCCACGAAGGCACTCAAACCACCTTCGTATTCATAGACCTCTTCCTTACCACTGCGTTCGTCCTTCAGGACGATACGCACACCGGAGTTCAGGAAGGACAGCTCGCGCAGGCGCTTGGCCAGCACGTCGAAATGGAATTCGATATTGCTGAAGGTGTCCTCTGAGGGTTTAAAGTGCACTGTGGTGCCGGTGGTATCGCTATCACCCACAACTTCCAGGGGTGCCTGGGGCACACCGTGGTGGTAGGTCTGCTCGTGGATCTTGCCACCGCGACGGATAGTCAGCTTCAGCTCCTTGGACAGAGCGTTTACCACCGATACCCCTACCCCGTGCAGACCGCCGGAGACCTTGTAGGTGTTGTCATCAAATTTACCGCCCGCGTGAAGGACGGTCATAATCACTTCTGCTGCAGAAACCCCTTCTTCCGGGTGAATCTCTGTCGGGATACCACGGCCATTGTCCGATACGGAAATGGACTCATCCGGGTGAATGGTTACACGGATCTCATCACAGTGGCCGGCCAGCGCTTCATCGATGGAGTTGTCGACCACCTCGAATACCATGTGGTGCAGACCGGTGCCATCGTCGGTATCACCAATATACATTCCGGGGCGCTTGCGCACCGCATCCAGGCCTTTTAATACCTTGATACTGCTTGAGTCATAGCTTTGCTGCTCTGACATTTATTCGCTCCATTAAACTTATTGTGCGGCCGAAGCTTCGGCACTGATCTTCCCATGTTCCACGTGGAACACTTTCGGGCAATTCCAAGGGGCATCTAGTTGCCGCCAGGGGCGGCTTGTAGTGCCCTCCTCAATTCCGGTTACAAGCACCTGGCTGGCACAACGCCCAACCCAATGCGCAAAAATCTGTTGGTTACTGTCATCCAGCTCTGCCGGCAAGTCATCTACCAGGAATACTGGCATATCCCCCTGCCTACAGACTACCTCTGCCATGGCCGTGCGCACCGCACACACCAACATCTTCTGTTGGCCTCGAGATAGGATATTGTGGGCCGACTCACCGGCTACGGTAAAACGAATATCCGCCCTATGGGGACCAATACGCGTATGCCCCTGTGAAACATCTGATTCCCGTGATTCAGATAGAGCACCACGCAGGTCAACTTCTTTACGCCAGCCACGACGGTAACTCATATCAACACGGCTCAATAAGCTCTGTGGTAACTCATCGAGAAGTTGTGAAACAGCGGTCTGTAATTGAGAAAACTGAGCTAATCGCAGATCGTTTACACGCTCGCCACTAAGGGCCAACTGCTCTTCCCATATGCCGATGCTGGCCTCATCGATTTTACCACGACGCAGGAGAGCATTTCGCTGCCGCAGTGCGATTTGATAATTTTTCCACTCTTGGGCAAATAAATGTTCCACGTGGAACACTGTCCAATCCAGTAACCGACGCCGAACGCCGGGGCCACCATCAAGTGCAGAAAAACTTTCACTGTTTATCAGTTGAAGGGGCAGGCAACTAGCAAGCTGTGAGCTGGATTCCGCTGGAGCCTGGTTTACCC
Source organism: Microbulbifer maximicatervae (SeqCode) (assembly GCF_052468155.1). Classification (NCBI taxonomy): domain Bacteria; kingdom Pseudomonadati; phylum Pseudomonadota; class Gammaproteobacteria; order Cellvibrionales; family Microbulbiferaceae; genus Microbulbifer; species Microbulbifer maximicatervae (SeqCode). The sequence goes on along the minus strand of NZ_CP174335.1, from coordinate 1,241,265 downwards.
TGATTCTGCCCGAGCCATCTGCGAGGCGCTCTACCCCCAAGTTAAAACCTGTATCGAGCTGGGCAAAAACCGTAAGCCCACCAGTATCACGCTGAATAACCGACTTATGCAGGCGAGAGCGAAAGGAACGACCGGTTGCCAGCATATGTACCGCCTCTAACAGTGAAGTCTTGCCACTGCCATTCGCACCACAAAACACATTAACGCCAGGACCCAGCTTGAGATCCGCAGAGCAGATATTTCGAAAATTAGATAAGAGAAGACGGGTCAGCGCCACAGACACCTCCCCCAGAGTGAAGAGCGCGATGCACAGGCATCGGTTTGTTTATCGGCTACCCCACCGAGCGGGGAGGTAGCCTCAATCCATTCAGAAAAGAGCAATGGGTGGGCTGCCTTACAGGCGCATAGGCATAATCACGTACAGTGCATCACCTTCTTCAGGTTGCTGCAGCAGAGCACTGCTATTGGCATCCGCCAGACTGATACGGATCTGGTCACTGTGAATAGCACCAGTGACATCCAGCAGATAGGAAACGTTAAAGCCAATCTCCATTGGCTCACCCACGTAATCCACCATCATCTGCTCTTCCGCCTCTTCTTGCTCCGGGTTGTTGGCAACAATCTGCAGCAGCCCCTCAGAAACCTGAAGGCGCACCCCGCGGTATTTCTCGTTGGAGAGAATCGCCGCTCGGGAGAAGGCCTGGCGCAATCCCTGGCGATCCGCATAAACCACATTGCCCGCGCCTCGCGGCAACACGCGCTCATAGTCAGGGAATTTGCCGTCTACCAATTTAGAGGTGAAAGTAAACTGACCACTAACCACACGAATATGGTTGTTACCCAGCACCACCTGTGCCTGTGCATCGCTGTCCTCAAGCAAACGACCCAGCTCGAGTACGCCTTTGCGCGGCACAATAGCCTGGATAGGCGTGGAGACATCCAGGCCGGGGGCATCGCGATCGCAGAGTGCCAAGCGGTGGCCATCAGTAGCAACCGCGCGCAGCTGCTGCGGGCGGCATTCAAGCAGTAAACCATTCAGGTAATAGCGCACATCCTGCTGAGCCATAGCAAAACTAGTGGCTTCTATCAGGCGGCGGATCTCGCGCTGGGAGATATCGAAACGGGTCTGTGCACTGGCCTCTTCCTGATTCGGGAAGTCCGCTGCGGGCAGAGTCGACAGCTGAAAACGGCTGCGGCCACTGCGCAGTATCAGGCGCTCACCATCGCGCTCAAACTTTAGTTCAGCACCATCGGGCAGAGAGCGACAGATATCCAGCAGCTTGCGTGCGGGAACGGTCACCTCACCTTCCATTTCTACACCGTCTACACCGAGACGCCCGACAATTTCCACTTCCAGGTCAGTACCGGTCAGGGAGAGTTCCTGGCCCTGTAACTGCATCAACACATTGGCCAGGACTGGCAGTGTTTGGCGTTTCTCAACAACACCGGCCACCAGTTGTAACGGCTTCAGAAGGGCGTCCCGGCTCACATTGAATTTCATCGGTAGTTTCGCCTTGTTTTGTCAGTTATTCGATTAAGTGGTCAGCGACCGTGTCAGCAATTTAACGTCCTCGCGAATATCCGCGTCGGACTCCTGCAACTCACGTATTTTGCGGCAGGCATGCAGTACTGTTGTGTGGTCGCGACCACCGAAGGCATCGCCGATCTCCGGCAAGCTGTGATTGGTCAGCTCCTTGGCCAGGGACATAGCGACTTGGCGGGGACGGGCCACCGAGCGACTGCGCCGCTTGGAGAGCAAATCCGCCACCTTAATTTTGTAGTATTCAGCGACAACCCGCTGGATATTATCCACACTGACCAGTCGATCTTGTAGGGCCAACAGGTCTTTTAGTGCTTCGCGCACAAGGACATCGTCAATAGCGCGGCCGGTAAACTGCGAATTGGCAATTACGCGGCGCAGTGCACCCTCGAGCTCTCGCACATTGGAGCGAATACGCTGCGCAATAAAGAAAGCGGAGTCGTGAGGTAAGTCCACACCCACCTGCTCGGCCTTCTTCATCAAAATAGCTACCCGGGTCTCGAGCTCCGGAGGCTCTACAGCCACCGTTAATCCCCAACCAAAGCGGGATTTCAAGCGCTCTTCCAAGCCGTCGATCTCTTTCGGATAGCGATCACAGGTTAGGATAATCTGTTGACCACCCTCCAGCAGAGCATTAAAGGTATGGAAAAACTCCTCCTGAGAGCGCTCCTTACCGGCAAAAAACTGGATATCATCAATCAACAGTGCGTCAACAGACCGGTAGTAGCGCTTAAAGTCGCTGATTGCATTCAGCTGTAGCGCTTTCACCATATCTGCAACAAAGCGCTCGGAGTGCAAATACACTACCTTAGCATTGGGGTTGCGCTCCAACAGCGCGTTGCCAACCGCGTGCATCAAGTGAGTTTTCCCCAGACCCACGCCCCCATATATAAAGAGGGGATTGTAGGCGCCGCCAGGATTGTCAGAAATCTGTTGTGCCGCAGCGAGGCCCAGCTGGTTGGACTTACCTTCAACAAAGGATTTGAAAGTAAAGTTGCGATTGAGTGAGCTGCCGTGCTTGATAGCCCCCTCCACCTCGACCTGCCTGGCCGGCTGCTCCGGTATGGAGCGAGCCATACCATTCATAGCCGGTGGTCGCAGATCTGTCAGGGCCAGTTCGCCTGTCGTCATCTGTTCGGCAGTCACCTCCTCAGCCATAGCGGGATGAGGCACCGGCCTGCTGGCACCAAACCCAGATCCCAGCGGTGAAGTCACCGGAGGTGGCGCAGTGGCAACAGGCGGCACAGATACCGGTGGCGGTGCCACTGCCGGCTGCACCGGAGGTGGTGGCGGAGCTGGTGCCGATGGCACGGGTGTCGGTACCGGTGTCGGAGGGGCATTATTTGTTACATGGCCGCGCTGGAAGCGAGCCGGCCGGCGAGCGGTAATCTCGAGCGCCACTTGCAGAGGGCGTCCCGGTGCAAACTGTTGCACCAACTCGCGAATGCGGTTCAGGAATTTATTGCCAACCCAGTCCAGCACAAAGCGGTTCGGTGCGATCAGGCGCAACTCGCCCTCCGCACTAACGGGATTGACGCGCAACGGTCTGATCCAGGTATTGAACTGCTGAGACGGCAGCTCGTCCTGTAAACAGCTCGCGCACTGCTTCCATACGGATTCAGTCAAGAAACCCCCCAAAAAACCCCAAAATGGTAAGACCAAGGAGAGACGGCAAGGCCGGATTAGGAATCACCCGGGGCCATCAAATAAGATCGGCGCAGTATACCTTTCCACCTTTAGGTTATCCACAAGAAAGACTGCATCTGTTGAAAAAACTGCGCAAAAAGATCCACACAATCAAGGATTTGCACAACAATTAGACAATTGAGGTGGGAACCCTCTGAAAGATATCCACAGTAAGCTGTGGATATCTTGGGGTCAATCAGTGGGCATTCAGAGATACCCCTGATGACTCAACGACTTGTTTAGTTGGCGTAAAAAATTACAGTGAACTCGCACACCAACAAAAAGAATTTCCCTGATTAGCGCGTTGCTTTCACTGCTGGGTTTCTATACAATCCGCGGCCTTCGCAGCGCGTAGCTCCGTCTGCACCGGCTTTGTGCCGGACCGGAGTCCAGGCCGCGGCCGGGAAAGGTCCCGAGAAATTTTGAACACAAAGTCTCAGGTAGCAAGACTATGAAACGCACATTTCAACCAAGCAACTTGAAGCGCAAGCGCACTCACGGTTTCCGCGCTCGCATGGCAACCAAAAACGGCCGTAAGATTCTGGCCCGCCGTCGCGCTAAAGGCCGCAAAGTACTGTCTGCATAAGATCTCTTCCCTTTTAGAGATATCTCTTTATGCAGCAGGTGCGCAGCAGCTTCGGATTTGCCAAGACGCTGCGCCTGCTCAATGCGGCGCAGTATCGCTTGGTATTCAATGAAAACCAGGTGCGCGCCGCACACCCTCATCTGTTGATCCTCGCCCGTCCCAACTCCTTGGAACACCCGCGTCTCGGCCTCGTTATTGCTAAAAAGCATGTACGCAACGCCTCCGACCGCAATCAAATCAAGCGTATAACCCGGGAAACCTTCCGCCTGCAGCAATATGATTTGCCGCCGCTGGATGCCGTGGTGCTCGCGCGCCCTGGGGTCGCAGATCTGGATAAGGCCGAGTTGGCGAAACTACTGAATAAACTCTGGCGTAAACTGGCCAAGCGGGCTCGACAGCCGCAACCCCGACCATGAAGTGGATACTGATCAAGCTGATTCATGTATACCGCTACCTGGCCAGCCCCTGGGTAGGCAACCAATGTCGCTTCTACCCCACCTGCTCCCGGTACTCTGAAGAGGCCATTGAAACTCATGGAGCGATAAAAGGGGGTTATTTAACTCTGCGCCGCCTTATAAAATGCCACCCCTGGCACCCTGGTGGATTGGACCCGGTTCCCCCTACCAGACACAAGAACACGCTCTAGGTAATAAGATGGATTGGCAACGCTATACGCTGCTCGGCGGAATTCTCGCGGTTCTCCTGGCACTTATCTTCCAGTGGAACGCATTTCAAGAGCAACACACTCCTGAACTCGACCGCGAAACTGTCGTGCAAACAGGCGGCGACACTGTAAGCCAAATACCCGCCGAAACACCCCCGAGCACCGGCGACAGTGATGTTCCCCAACTTCGCTCCCAGGTGCCCGCATCCGATGAAGGCAGCAGTATCGAGAGCAAGCTGATCAGTGTCACCACCGACGTTTTTGATCTGCTCATCAATCCTCGTGGCGGCGATATTGTCAAAGTGGCGCTGCGCAAACAACAAGAGAAGTTGGATACCCCGGACCAACCCTTGATCCTGTTAAACCAGACCCGCAACCATACCTATATTGCCCAAAGTGGCCTTATCGGTAAAAACGGGACCGACAGCGCCGCTGGCCGCCCGGTTTTCAAGGTGGCAAAAACCGAATATGCGATGGTTGAGGGCGACGATACCCTGATAGTAGACCTGACTCTGCAACAGGAAGGCGCCAATATCACCAAGCGCTTCACCTTCAAGCGTGGAGACTACCTGATCCAAGTGGCCTACCTGGTGGATAACACCAGTGACAAGCCCTGGTCCGCGGCCATGTTTGGTCAGATTAAGCGCGATGCCAGTGAACCCGCAACCGACACCGGTTTCGGCATGTCGCCTTTCCTCGGCGCCGCCATCCGCACCAACGAAAAGAACTACTTCAAGCAGGACTTCGAGGAGATTGCTGAAAGCCCCACCCGCGAAACCATCGAAGGTGGTTGGGTAGCTATGGTTCAGCACTACTTTATCAGTGCCTGGATTCCCCCCCAGGACGAGCGCAATACCTTTGAATTGAAGGAGCTATCCAACGGCCTCTTCCGCATGGGCTTTACCGCACCTCAAGTGCAAATCCCCGCTGCCACCCAAGGCGAGCTGAGCGCTTCTTTCTACGCTGGCCCGAAAGATGTTTACCGTTTGGAAGAAATCTCCCCCGGCCTCGACCTGACCGTCGACTACGGCTGGCTCTGGTGGATCGCAAAACCGCTGTTCGGTGTCCTGCACTTTATCCAGGAGCATATTGTCAGCAACTGGGGCTGGGCGATCATCCTGCTCACCGTATTTATCAAGACGCTGCTTCTGCCTCTGTCCGCCGCTGGCACCAAGTCCATGGCGCGTATGCGCAAGTTTGCGCCGCAGATGAAAAAGCTGCAGGAACAGTACAAGGATAACCGGCAAAAGCTGGCGGAAGAGACCATGAAGCTCTACCGCCGCGAGAAGATCAATCCGATGGGTGGCTGCCTGCCGATCCTGTTGCAGATGCCGGTATTTATCGCGCTCTACTGGATGCTCACCGAAACCGTTGAGCTGCGCCACGCGCCCTGGATTTTCTGGATTCACGATCTGTCGGCGAAGGACCCCTACTTTATCCTGCCGGTATTGATGGGCCTGTCAATGTGGTTTATGCAAAAGCTGAACCCGGCGCCGACTGATCCAACCCAAGCCCGCATCATGCAGCTGATGCCGGTAATGATGACTGTATTCTTCCTGTGGTTCCCAGCGGGTCTGGTTCTGTACTGGATCGCCAACAACCTGATTACCATTGCGCAAACCTGGTATATCAATAAACAGGTGGATGCCGGTAAGTACTAACCAGTACCGATCTGCAGCAACACAATAAACAAGGGCCGCTAATGCGGCCCTTTTCCGTTCTGTCGAGTAAACTCAGCCGATGACACAAGAAAGCCTCAATCGCGACACTATTGCCGCTGTTGCCACCGCGCCCGGGCGCGGCGGCATCGGCGTTATCCGACTGTCGGGCGCAAGAGCCCTGCAAATTGCCCAACAAATCTGCGGGGAAAAATCCCTCCAGCCCCGCTCTGCCCACTACCGGAACTTTACCCACAAAGAGCAGTTAATCGATCAGGGATTGGCACTCTTTTTCCCCGGTCCCAACTCCTTTACCGGGGAGGATGTGGTGGAACTCCAGGGACACGGCGGCCCAGTGATTCTCGATCAGTTACTTCAAGCAACTATCGAGTTGGGCGCTCGACAAGCCCGACCCGGAGAATTTTCCGAGAGGGCTTTCCTCAACGACAAAATGGATTTAACTCAGGCCGAAGCGATCGCCGATTTAATCGACGCCGGCAGTGCCCAGGCAGCGCGCAATGCCATGCGTTCACTGCAGGGCGCGTTTTCCGAGAAAATCGAAGACCTGGTGGAAAACCTTACCCACTTGCGTATCTACGTGGAGGCCGCCATTGATTTCCCCGAAGAGGAAATCGACTTCCTCGCCGATGGCAAAGTGGCAGCTGATATAGAAACCCTACTGGCACAAATGGTGGGTGTGGAAACCCAGGCGCGCCAGGGCGCGATAATGCGCGAGGGAATGCGAGTTGCTATCGCAGGACGCCCCAATGCAGGGAAATCCAGCCTGCTCAACACACTGGCCGGACACGACGCCGCTATTGTCACCGATATCGCCGGTACCACTCGGGATATCCTGCGCGAACATATTCATATCGACGGTATGCCCCTCCAGTTTGCCGATACTGCGGGATTAAGGGATGCCCCGGATAGAGTCGAGCAAATTGGTATCGAACGCGCCTGGGAGGAAATCCACGGCGCAGATAGGGTACTTCTAGTCATGGATGCAGAGCAGCTCCACTCCCTGGATCCCACACAAGTTTGGCCAGAATTTACCAGTCAGCTGAGAGATCTCGATAAACTAACATTAGTACTGAATAAGATTGACCTCACCGACTACAGCGCTGGACTTCAGGCACATACTGAAGGCGTGCCAGTGATTGCCATCAGTGCAAAAACAGGTGCCGGGCTCGATGCGTTAAAAGAGCATTTAAAACAGAGTATTGGTTTCAGCGGCGCTGGAGAGGGAACATTCAGTGCCAGGCGCCGACACCTGGACGCACTGGGCCGGGCACAAGCTTTTATACATCAGGGCCAGCGGCAACTTCACACTAGCGGTGCAGGCGAACTGCTCGCCGAAGACTTACGCCAAGCCCAGCAGGCTCTGGGAGAAATTACAGGCACCGTCAGTGCCGATGAATTACTCGGCAAGATCTTCGGCAGTTTTTGTATCGGTAAGTAAACGCTCCATCCCAACTTCCAAGTTATCCCAAGGGGGAGGCTACTTTATCCTCCCTCGCTTCTCTCCTTCCAGCTTCCCAACATATTTCTCACTTCTTTTACACAGGCTTAACCCCGACTTTCAGGGCGGGTAAATTAAATCCCCAATTTTTCCCGATCTTATTAAATAGATTCGCGAAAAAATCTGGCAAAAAACTCTGCAAAATAAGATATGGCGCTGATCGAGTTATACATGTCCACGGGGATTTCCCGTGGATATCTTTTCACTTGCTTCAATCACCTATAAATCACATAGATACAGCAACAAAACTCACAGACTTATACAATATTCACTCTTACGCACAATTAACCCCCAAGTCTTATCACCCTCTACGCACAAGCTAAAACCTGAAATTGCCAGGTGTGAGTAAAAAAGGGGATAAACACCTGCGTAAGCAACGAATGCTATGATGATAACTTTCCCGCCAGCACGAGGCGCGCAAAGTTGTCCCGGCTTTCCACAATCATCTACCGGGGTTGCCCCCCCTTCAGCCAAGGGGTTATTGCCCATGTTTTCATTAATGTATCCTATTGATTTATAAGGTTTTTTTTTGCTTATACATGATTTGCCGGGCACTAATAAAAACAACTAAATCAAAAACCTCTCTCTAAGAAATACATTTATTCATTTATATAAACTTAAGAGAGTCCAAAAAAATGATTTCCTTAGAGAAAGAGCTCGATATGCAGGGAACTGGATAGTCTCCGTTTTTACAGCTTTACAAGGGTCTACCAACTAGAGTGCAGGAATATGCTTGTAGCCAATTGCTGACTCATACCTACTGCCTATAAAATGTGCGCCCCCAGTTGTAACCAGTAGCAGCCACTATGGAATTCCCTAAGACCTATGATGTGATCGTGATCGGCGGAGGCCACGCAGGTACCGAAGCCTCACTGGCAGCGGCACGTATGGGAGCTTCCACTCTGCTGCTGACCCACAATATCGAGACCCTTGGACAAATGTCCTGCAACCCGGCGATCGGCGGTATCGGCAAGAGTCATCTCGTGAAGGAAGTCGATGCCCTCGGTGGCGCTATGGCAACGGCAACAGACCTGGGCGGAATTCAGTTCCGGGTCCTCAATGCCCGCAAAGGCCCCGCAGTAAGGGCAACTCGTGCCCAGGCCGATAGAGCCCTGTATCGCGCCGCTATCCGTTCAATCCTGGAAGCACAGGAAAACCTGGAGATCTTCCAACAAGCGGCGGATGACCTGATTGTCGAAGGTGAACGGGTTGTGGGCGTTGTCACCAATGCGGGGGTGCGCTTTCGCGCCAAGACAGTGGTACTGACCGCAGGGACTTTCCTCGGTGGGCGTATACATATCGGCTTGGATAACCACGCCGGCGGCCGCGCTGGAGACCCGCCCTCGATTGCCCTTGCAGATCGTCTGCGCGAACTGCCTTTCCGCGTCGATCGCCTCAAAACTGGCACCCCTCCCCGTATTGATGCCCGCTCGGTAGATTTCAGCGAGCTGGAGGAACAGTGGGGAGATAGCCCCACACCGGTGATGTCCTATTTGGGCAGCCGCGATCAGCACCCGCGCCAAGTCTGCTGCTGGATTACCCACACCAATGCCCGCACCCATGAAATTATCCAGGGGGGGCTCGATCGCTCGCCCATGTATTCCGGCGTGATTGAAGGGATTGGCCCGCGCTACTGTCCCTCCATCGAAGACAAGGTGCACCGCTTTGCGGACAAAGATAGCCACCAGGTGTTTATCGAGCCTGAAGGGTTGACCACCAACGAGCTGTACCCCAATGGTATTTCCACCAGCCTGCCCTTCGATGTACAGATTGAGCTGGTGCACTCCATCAAAGGCTTTGAAAAGGCGCATATCACCCGCCCTGGCTATGCAATTGAGTACGATTTCTTCGACCCGCGCGACCTTTTGCCGTCCCTGCAAACCAAATTTATCCAGGGGCTCTACTTTGCCGGCCAGATCAATGGCACCACCGGCTACGAGGAAGCGGCTGCCCAGGGACTCCTGGCTGGCGCCAATGCCGCCCTACAGGCCCAGGAGCGCGAAGCCTGGGCCCCGCGTCGGGATGAAGCCTACCTGGGCGTGCTTGTGGATGATTTGATCACCAGCGGCACTAAAGAGCCCTACCGCATGTTTACCAGCCGCGCGGAATATCGCTTGCTGCTCCGTGAGGACAATGCTGACCTGCGCCTGACCGAAAAAGGTCGCGAATTGGGCCTGGTCGACGATACCCGCTGGGCAGCGTTCAGTGAAAAGCGCGAGGAGATCGCTCGGGAGACCCAGCGACTACAAGATACCTGGGTGCACCCAAAGACGCCCCAGGCCGCCTCTGTAGAGACTAAGCTGCCGCAGCCATTGGCGCGGGAATACAGCCTGATGGACCTGCTGCGCCGTCCGGAACTGGGCTATCAGGATGTGGCGGGCCTCAAAGGGGAAGCGGTAACCGACGAGCAGGTTGCCGAACAGGTGGAAATCTCGGCCAAGTACGCCGGCTATATCGATCGCCAGCGCGAGGAAATTGAGCGCTTGCAGGCCTACGAAGATACCCCGATCCCGGCGGACTTCGACTACAGCGATATTTCTGGTCTGTCCAATGAGGTTAAGCAAAAGCTGGGAGAGACCCGCCCGGATACCCTGGCGCGGGCCTCGCGGATACCGGGTGTGACGCCCGCATCCATATCCCTGCTGTTGATCCAGTTGAAAAAGCGCGGGCTGCTGAAGCGCAAAAAAGCGGTATAAATCGGTTTTCCACAGGGTATCCCGCGAGGCCCTGCGGGGTTTGAGTTTCGCGGGACTACTGGGGGATAGACCCATTTCTCACTCAATGGAACAGTTTCGTCCGCGCCTGTTAGAGGCGGCGGCACAGATGTCGGTGGTACTCAGTGACCGGCAGCAGAATCAGCTACTGGAATACCTGGCGCTTTTTGCCCGCTGGAATAGTGCCTACAACCTGTCCGCCATACGCGACCCAGAGCAGATGCTGGAGCGCCATATTATCGACAGCCTCAGTGTGGTAAATCTCTGTGGCGAAGGCTCTTTAATCGATGTGGGTAGCGGTGGCGGCCTGCCTGGAATTCCCCTGGCAATTGTGCATCCGGAGCGCGCCATCACCCTGCTCGACAGCAATGGCAAGAAGACCCGCTTCCTGTTCCAAGTGGCCAGCACCCTGCCCCTGCCCAATATCACGGTAGTCAATGAGCGGGTAGAAGCCTTTGTGCCAGAACAGCCTTTTGCCGGTGTGGTGTCCCGCGCCTTTGCCTCCATCGAAGATATGGTCAATGGCAGTGAGCACATGTTGGCACCCAAGGGTCGTTTTTATGCCATGAAGGGCAAGCTGCCTGAGGATGAGTTGAGCGCTCTGCCAAAAGGCATTAAGGTCGAGCAGGTGCACCGGTTGTCGGTGCCCGGCTGCGACGGTGAGCGACATATGATTCAGCTCTGTCGCACAGAATAAGATGATAGTTTGGCGGGTTTGTCGCCCGCCTAATCCTGCTCCCCTATCGTGGGGCACAACAGCCGCCGCCCGAAGCCGAGCCGGCGTCGGGGCAAACGCACCCGGAAACAACAAAGGACAAGAATCTTGAGCAAGATATTTGCTGTGGCCAACCAGAAAGGCGGGGTTGGCAAGACCACTACCTGCGTCAACCTGGCCGCATCTTTGGTTGCCAACAAGCGGCGCGTATTGCTGATCGACCTGGACCCCCAGGGTAATGCCACCATGGGCAGTGGTGTGGATAAAAGTGACCTGGAGGTGTCCGGTTACGATGTGCTGGCCGCTGAATTACCCGTTGAGCGGGCCATTGTATCCACAGAGAGCGGTTTTGATTTGATCCCGGGCAACGGTGACCTGTCTGCGGCAGAGGTGGAGTTGCTGAATCTGGAGGGCCGCGAATCCCGCCTGCGCCGCGCCCTGGCTGCGGTGAGTAATCGTTACGACTACGTGATTATCGACTGTCCGCCGTCGCTGAATATGCTGACGGTAAACGCCCTCTGTGCAGCTCACGGCGTATTGATTCCCATGCAGTGTGAATACTATGCCCTGGAGGGGTTGTCAGCACTGGTGGATACCATCACCCAGATCCAGCAGGCCGCCAATCCGGACCTGAAAATCGAGGGTATCTTGCGCACCATGTACGATCCGCGCAACAGCCTCACCAGCGAAGTGTCGGCGCAGTTGCAGGAGTTTTTCGGCGATCGCCTGTATCGAACCTGTATCCCGCGCAATGTCCGTTTGGCAGAGGCTCCCAGCTTCGGCAAGCCGGCGCTGGATTACGACCGCCATTCGAAAGGGGCTATTGCCTACCTGGCACTGGCTTGCGAAATCAATCGCCGCCATCCCGCCAATCAATCTTCCAATAAGAAAAGCCGCCCTGTGGCGGAAGCCGTATAAGGGGTAATTACTATGGCCGCCAAACGCAAAGGACTGGGCCGGGGTTTATCCCACCTGATCAGCAATAAAAACAGCACCGCGATCGCCGAGGCTACCGGTGAAGCTGAAACCGAAACCGCCGTGGTCGACGGTGAGCTGAAGGAGTTGCCGATAGAGTTTTTGCAGCGCGGCCGCTACCAGCCACGCCGGGATTTTCCACAGGAATCCTTGCAGGAGCTGGCGGACTCGATACGCGCCCAGGGCATTATGCAGCCGATCGTCGTGCGCGGTATCGGTGAGCAGAGCTATGAAATCATCGCCGGTGAACGGCGCTGGCGCGCGGCCCAATTGGCGGGACTGGAGAAAGTGCCGGCACTGGTGCGCAGCGTTTCCGATGAAGCTGCCATCGCTATGGCGCTGATTGAAAATATCCAGCGTGAAGACCTGAATCCGGTAGAGGAAGCTGTAGCCCTCAAGCGTTTACAGGATGAGTTCAAGCTGACCCAGCAGGAAGTGGCCGATGCGGTGGGCAAATCCCGTACCGCAGTAACCAACCTTTTGCGACTGTTGAGTCTCAGTGAAGAGGTACGGACTTTCCTGGAGCGTGGCGATCTGGAGTTGGGGCACGCCAAAGCCCTGCTCGGTCTATCCGGTGCCACCCAGCGCTCTGCTGCGCGCCAAGTGGTCGAGCGCAGCCTTACCGTGCGCCAGACTGAGGCGCTGGTGCGCCGTTTACAACAGCCGGCTGCCCCCGCACCGGAAAAACCGAAGCCCGACCCCAATATCCGTCGCCTAACTGAGCGCCTGGCAGAAAAAGTCGGAGTGCCCGTATCTATCGATCACAACGATAAAGGCAATGGCCGCCTGGTACTCAAATACACCACTCTGGAAGAGCTGGATGGAATCCTGGCCCACCTGGGTTACGCCGAGGACTGAGGCCACAGGGAAATGCGCGTCCTAGTGGCGCGCGCAATAACTGTTGGCAAATACTCACTGCGGCGAGTAATTCCGTGCAAAACCTCCTGAAAATCAAATAAGTTGACGACATTTGCCGGTTGAATCGGCGATGCTGTTGCCGCATAATTCGCACGCCCAAATTTTGGGCGGACAGCGCAAAAAAGTCGGCTTATCCCGTCTATGACAAAACTCCCGGTATTACGAATTGCCGCGGTACAGCTTCTGCTGATATCGCTGACCAGTGCGGTACTGCACTTGAGTGGCAAACCGGTGACGGCGCTCTCCGTATTTATCGGTGGCGCTTTGTGTGCGCTACCCGGAGCATATTTTGGCTGGCGCGCCTATCGCGATAGCGGAGCGCGCGCGGCCCATCGCGTGGTAGGCAATTTCTACCGCGCGGAAACCGGCAAATTTATATTGACCATGGCAGGTTTTGCAGCGGTGTTTGCCACCGTCAGACCACTGAATGCCGCGGCGCTTTTTATCAGCTACGCCCTCTGTGTAATCGTGCAGTGGATTTTGGTAGCGCGCATGGTCCGCTAGCCGGTGGATAAGAAAAAAGAATTCTTACTTTTACGATTGTTGAGGAACTATGGCAGGCGAAGCTCAAACCGCGACGGGGTATATCCAACACCACCTGCAAAACATGACTTACGGCAAGCTGCCGGCCGGGTATACCCGCGCCGATGGCTCTGTGCTGAATGAGTCTACTTGGACTATGGCGCATTCCTCCCAGGAAGCTGCGGATATGGGCTTTTGGGCCCTGCACGTAGATACCCTGGGCTGGTCTATCGGCCTCGGTCTGATTTTTTGCTTCCTGTTTGCCCGCGCAGCCAAGAAGGCTAGTGTGGACAAGCCCACAGGCTTCCAGAGCTTTGTGGAGCTGGTTACCGACTTTATCGACAAGCTGGTTAAGGAAACCTTCCCCCACCGCAACACTATGGTTGCCCCGATGGCTCTGACCATCTTTGTGTGGGTGTTCCTGATGAACCTGATGGACCTGGTACCGGTAGACTGGCTGCCGATGGCTGCCGCCAAGATCTCCGGCAACGATCACCTCTTCTTTAAAGTGGTCCCGACTACCGACCCGAACGCCACCCTGGGTATGGCCCTGGCGGTGTTTGCGCTGATGATTTTCTTCAGTATTCGCGAAAAAGGTGCCATCGGCTTCCTTAAAGAGCTGACTCTGCACCCTTTCCATACCGGCAAGTTGTTCTTTGACATCCTGCTGATCCCGGTGAACTTCCTGCTGGAAGCAGTATCCTTGATCGCCAAACCGATCTCCCTGGGCCTGCGTCTGTTCGGAAACCTCTACGCCGGTGAAATGATCTTTATCCTGATCGCGATTGTGTTTGGCGTTGGTGTTCTCGGCTTTATTGGTGCGGGCCTCCTGCACATGGGCTGGGCGATTTTCCACGTACTGGTAATCGTGCTGCAGGCGTTCGTATTTATGGTATTGAGCACCGTGTACATGGCGATGGCACACCATCGCGACGATGAGCACGAGCACGATCAATAAGTTTTTAACCCTTTTTTCGATCTTTACAACAACTCTTTAACTTTGATTTGGAGAACACAATGGAAGCATTAGGTCTGGTTTACATCGCAAGTGCACTGCTGATCGGTCTGGGCGCCCTGGGCACCGCAATCGGTTTCGGTACTCTGGGTGGCAAGCTGCTGGAAGGTTCCGCTCGTCAGCCTGAACAGGCTCCGGCTCTGCAGGGCAAGATGTTCCTGATGGCTGGTCTGCTTGACGCGGTTCCGATGATCGGTGTTGGTATCGCTATGTACCTGATCTTCGCCGTAGCTCCTGGTCTGGTTTAATTACGCCGTTCCAATTGCCCTTAACCCTATTTAAAGAGCAAGAGGTGTCGGAGTGAATATCAACCTGACTCTAATCGGCCAGTCGATTACTTTCCTGTTTTTCGTCTGGTTTTGCTGGAAGTTTGTTTGGCCGCCGCTTTTGGGCGTGATGAAAGAGCGTGAGCAGAAGATCGCAGATGGTCTCGCTGACGCCGAACACGCACAGAAAGATTTGGAACTGGCCAAGCGCAAAGCTGCCGAGCAGTTGAAGGAAGCCAAAGATCAGGCTAACGAGATCATTGATGGTGCCAACAAGCGCGCCAACCAGATTCTCGATGAAGCCAAGCAAGCGGCTCAGTCTGAAGGCGATCGCCTGAAAACTGCGGCCAAAGCTGAGATCGACCAGGAAGTGAATCGCGCTAAAGAGCAACTGCGCAGCCGTGTGGCAGACCTGTCTGTCCTGGGTGCGGAGAAGATTCTCGCGGTCAATATCGACGCTAAGGCGCACGACGACCTGATCGATAAACTGGCAGCCGAGCTGTAAGCGAGGAACCCAATGGCGGAACTCAGCACACTGGCCCGGCCCTACGCTAAAGCTGCATTCTCTTATGCGCAGGAAGCCTCCCACTTAGGTGGTTGGAGCACTGCGCTGAGCACTGCGGCAGCGGTCAGCCAGAACGAAAAAGTGCGTGAGCTGCTGGATAATCCCCAGCTCACCAGTGAAGAGCGCGCAGATAAATTCCTGTCGATCTGTTCAGACGAACTCGGCGAGCACGGAAGGAACTTCATCCGGTTGCTGGCGGAAAACAACCGCCTGCAGCTGCTGCCGGAAATTTCCGAACTGTTCGAAGAGCTGAAAGCGCAAGCGGAAGCCACCCTCGAGGTGGAAGTTGTTTCCGCGCACGCCTTGAGCGATGCACAGGCGCAAGCACTGGGCCAAAAGCTCAGCGCGAAGTTTGAACGCGAAATACATCTGCACAGCTCGGTGGACGAGAGCCTGCTGGGCGGCGCGATCATCCGCGCCGGTGATACAGTCATCGACGGTACCGTACGCGGCCGTCTGGCCAAGCTCGCCGAGGCGATGAACTCCTAAATTACTCTCCCCGTTGGTGTTAGCCAGCGGGGACTTGAGGAACAGAGCATGCAGCAACTGAATCCCTCTGAGATCAGTGAAATCATCAAGAGCCGCATCGAAAATCTCGATGTGAGCACTGAAGCCCAAAATGAGGGCACCATTGTTTCCGTATCCGACGGCATCATCCGCATCCACGGCCTGGCCGATGTGATGTACGGCGAGATGATCGAGTTCGAAGGCGGCGTTTACGGTATGGCGCTGAACCTGGAGCGCGACTCCGTTGGTGCTGTAATCCTGGGCGACTACAAGGCGCTGGCTGAAGGCCAGAAGTGTCGTTGTACCGGCCGTATCCTGGAAACCCCGGTTGGTCCAGAACTGCTCGGCCGCGTTGTAGACGCGCTGGGTAACCCGATCGACGGCAAGGGCCCGCTGAACAACAAGCTGACCGACGCGGTAGAAAAAGTAGCGCCTGGCGTTATTGCCCGTCAGTCCGTTGACCAGCCTGTACAAACCGGTTTGAAAGCGGTTGATACCATGATCCCGATTGGCCGTGGCCAGCGTGAACTGATCATCGGTGACCGTCAGATTGGTAAGACTGCTGTGGCGATCGACGCCATCATCAACCAGAAAGGCACCGGCGTTAAGTGTGTCTACGTTGCCGTGGGCCAGAAGCAGTCCTCTATTGCCAACGTAGTGCGCAAGCTCGAAGAGCACGGCGCTATGGATCACACCATCGTAGTAGCCGCTGGCGCCGCCGATCCGGCAGCGATGCAGTTCCTGGCTCCCTACGTCGGCTGTACCATGGGTGAGTACTTCCGCGACCGCGGTGAAGACGCCCTGATCGTATACGATGACCTGACCAAGCAGGCTTGGGCCTACCGTCAGATCTCCCTGTTGCTGAAGCGTCCGCCTGGACGTGAAGCCTACCCCGGTGACGTTTTCTACTTGCACTCCCGTCTGCTGGAGCGCGCCGCGCGTGTAAATGCCGACTACGTAGAGAAGTTCACCAACGGTGAAGTGAAAGGCAAGACCGGCTCTCTGACCGCCCTGCCGATCATCGAAACCCAGGCCGGTGACGTATCTGCGTTCGTACCGACCAACGTGATTTCCATTACCGACGGCCAGATCTTCCTCGAGACCGATCTGTTCAACTCCGGTATCCGCCCAGCGATCAACCCGGGTATCTCTGTATCCCGTGTAGGTGGTGCAGCGCAGACCAAGGTGATCAAGAAGCTGTCCGGTGGTATCCGTACCGCTCTGGCTCAGTACCGCGAACTGGCGGCATTCTCCCAGTTTGCCTCTGACCTGGACGAAGCTACCAAAGCCCAGCTGGATCACGGTGAGCGCGTAACCGAGCTGATGAAGCAGAAACAGTACTCTCCGCTGTCTATCGCGGACATGGCTGTTTCCGTTTACGCCGCCGACAAGGGTTACCTGAAAGAAGTAGAAGTTGCCAAGGTTCTCGATTTCGAAGCCGCCCTGCTCGCTTATATGAACAGCGAACACGCAGAGCTGATGGAGAAAGTGAACAGCACTGGTAACTACAACGACGAAATCGACGCAGCTTTCAAAGCCGCTATCGAGAAGTTCGTCGCTACTAGCAGCTGGTAAGAACTCCCTGGAGAGCGCGAAAGAGCGGCGTGTCCGCTCTTTCGGAATCTAACTTCCAGCGAACAAGGTAAATCACTATGGCAGGCGGAAAAGAAGTACGCACAAAAATTGCCAGCATCAAGAGCACGCAGAAAATTACTGCCGCAATGGAAATGGTTGCAGCCAGTAAGATGCGTAGGGCTCAGGATCGCATGGCACTGGGGCGTCCCTACGCCCAGCGCATACGCGCAGTGATCGGCCACGTCGCCAACGCTTCGGCCGAGTACCAGCATATTTACCTGCAAGAGCGCGAGGCCAAGCGGGTCGGTTTTATCCTGGTATCCACTGACCGCGGACTCTGTGGTGGCTTGAACGTCAATATGTTCAAAGCCGCTATTCGCGAGATGCAGGCGTGGTCCGAGCAGGGTGTCGACGTCGAAGTCTGCGCGGTAGGTAACAAGGCGGCCAGTTTCTTTAATGCCATCGGCAGCAAGGTTGTCGCAGCGGTGCGCGATCTGGGCGATGCGCCCCAGGCCAACCAGCTGATTGGCTCAGTTAAGGTAATGCTGGACCGTTACGCAGAAGGCGATATCGATCGCCTGTTCCTGGTATCCAATGAGTTTATCAACACCATGTCCCAGAAGCCGCAGGTTGAGCAATTGCTGCCGCTGCCGAAGGACGAAGATGAAAAACTCATGCACGAGTGGGACTACCTCTACGAGCCGGATCCGGTTGAATTGCTGGATGGATTGCTGGCTCGCTACATCGAGTCCCAGGTATACCAGGCAGTAGTTGAAAACAAAGCCTGTGAACAGGCAGCGCGTATGATCGCGATGAAGAGCGCCACCGATAACGCCGGTGAGCTGATCGATCAGTTGCAGCTTGTCTACAACAAGGCGCGCCAGGCGGCCATTACCCAGGAACTGTCCGAAATTGTCGGCGGTGCGGCGGCGGTTTAATCCGCTGTCAGTAATGGTCAGCCTAGAAAGAATTTAAAGCTGAGGATCCGGAAATGAGTAACGGGCAAATTGTGCAAGTGATCGGAGCGGTCATCGACGTGGAATTCCCACGCGATTCTGTTCCGAATGTATACGACGCACTGGTGGTTGAGGACAAGAACCTCACCATGGAAGTGCAGCAGCAGTTGGGTGACGGCGTGGTACGCGCTATTGCCATGGGTTCATCCGAAGGTGTCAGCCGCGGTCTGTCCGTGCGCAATACCGGCGCTCCGGTTTCTGTACCGGTTGGCCTGGAAACCCTCGGTCGCATCATGGACGTGCTCGGCAACCCGATTGACGAGTGTGGCCCTATCGGTGAGAAAGAGCGCTCCTCTATCCACCGCGCTGCGCCGACCTACGAAGAGCAGTCCAGCTCTACCGAACTGCTGGAAACCGGCATCAAGGTAATCGACCTGGTTTGCCCGTTCGCCAAGGGTGGTAAGGTTGGTCTGTTCGGTGGTGCCGGTGTAGGTAAAACCGTAAACATGATGGAACTGATCAACAACATCGCTACCGAGCACTCCGGTCTGTCCGTGTTCGCAGGTGTTGGTGAGCGTACCCGTGAAGGTAACGACTTCTACTACGAGATGGCTGAATCCGGCGTTGTTGACCTGGAAAATAAAGCCAACTCCAAAGTGGCGATGGTTTACGGCCAGATGAATGAGCCGCCCGGCAACCGTCTGCGCGTAGCCCTGACCGGCCTGACCATGGCGGAGAAATTCCGTGATGAAGGTAAAGACGTACTGTTGTTCGTCGACAACATCTACCGCTACACCCTGGCCGGTACCGAAGTATCCGCACTGCTGGGCCGTATGCCTTCTGCGGTAGGTTACCAGCCGACCCTGGCGGAAGAGATGGGCGTTCTGCAGGAGCGTATTACCTCCACCAAGACTGGCTCTATCACCTCTATCCAGGCGGTATACGTACCGGCGGATGACTTGACTGACCCGTCTCCGGCGACCACCTTCGCGCACTTGGACTCCACTGTAGTACTGAGCCGTGATATCGCCGCTAAAGGTATCTACCCGGCTGTTGACCCGCTGGACTCTACCTCTCGTCAGCTGGACCCACAGGTAATCGGTCAGGAGCACTACGAAGTGGCTCGCGGCGTACAGTCTGTACTGCAGCGCTACAAAGAGCTGAAGGACATCATCGCGATCCTGGGTATGGACGAGCTGTCTGAAGAAGACAAGCAGACCGTAGCCCGCGCCCGTAAGATCGAACGCTTCCTGTCCCAGCCGTTCCACGTTGCGGAAATCTTCACCGGTGCACCAGGTAAATACGTTTCCCTGAAAGAAACCATCCGTGGCTTCCAGGGCATCCTGAACGGTGAATATGACCACATGCCGGAACAGGCCTTCTACATGGTGGGAACCATCGACGAAGCTGTGGAAAAAGCCAACAAAGCCAAGGGCTAATCGAGAGAGGCATATACTATGGCCATGACAGTACATTGTGACATTGTCAGCGCCGAGCAGTCTCTCTTCTCCGGGCTGGTAGAGATGGTGATTGTGAGCGGTATCGAGGGTGAGCTGGGTCTCTCCTACGGTCACGCCCAGTTGCTCACCGCTCTGAAAGCCGGTCCGGTGCGCATCATCAAGCCCGGTGGTGAAGAGGAAGTACTGTTCGTCAGCGGTGGCTACGCCGAGGTACAACCTAATATGGTGACTATCCTCGCCGATGTAGCCGAACGTGAGATTGATGAAGACGCCGCGCAGAAGGCCCGCGAAGAAGCGGAACACGCCCTGCACAAGGCGCCGTCTGAAGTCGACTACGCGCGCATCTCAGCCCAGCTGGCCGAAGCCGAAGCGCGTCTGCGTACCCTGCAGGCAATTCGCAAGGCGGCCGGTAAATAAACAGTTCTTACTTTCTCGTAAGGCCTGTTTCCAGGCGACAAAAAAGCAGCTTCGGCTGCTTTTTTTATATCTATTTTTTCGAGTGGCTCTTATTAAGTGAAGGGAGGTTAGCTTTCCCGTCTATATATGTGCCATTACTCCTCTACATCAAAGAGCATTAATGTTGAAAACCTCTATTAGAAACTACTTATTAATAACCTTCCTGATGTACTTAATGGTTGGATGCGGAGGGGGTTCTTCTTCAGGGGGCAACGACTCTTCGATACCGAAAGAGGAAACCGATAGTGAATACCCAAGCGCAAGTATTATCTTTCCCGCTAGCGACGGGCTATGGAGTGATAAAGAGCAGCTGGTTGTGCGTGGTAGTGCAAATGATAATGTTGGTGTTGCCAGGGTATCAGTAAATGGAATTGACGCAACATCGGATGATAATTTTGCAACCTGGCAAGCTGAAATAACGCTTGAGGAAGGCTCTACAACTAGTATTAATATTGAGGTAACAGATGTTAATGGGAATACCTCCCCAGATGCTGCCTCAGTGAGTGTTAATAGCTATGACGGGTTTAATAGCTACAGATTTTGCGGTCCGTTGGCATTTGATAGCGATAGAAATCTAGCGTATGCCTTTAACCCTACTAGGGTATTAAATCTGGAAAGTATGCAGGAAGATTATATTTCCTCAGAGCTCTCCGATGTGGTCGGAGCTGAATTTGATGATAGAACGGGTAATTTCTTAATCATCCAAAATGACCAATTAATTTCTGTCGATCGTGAATTTAATACCTTAAATATCATTTCCGAGTCAGGAGATGATTCAATGTCATTTGGGAAAAGACCACAAATTACTATTGATATCAGTTCTGGTGATATCTATGTGCTAAATTATTTTCCAAGTTATTTAGTAAAAGTAGATCCCATTACCGGTGAGCGTGAAAAAATATCCTCTTTTAATTATGAAGACGGAAGTTCAGTAGGCTATTTCAATCAGGGGTTCGAAATTGTCGACGGACGATTTTTTGTTGTAAGTGAAGATGGATTACTGGAGTTAAATCCTGCTACCTGGCAGGCAACCGAATTATCAGGAGTGAGTGTAGGCTCGGGAGAGTCTCTACAAAACTTGACAGGCTTAACGATTGATCTAGAAGTCAACTTAGCCTATGCCACTGATACCCATAGCAGATTGATTGAGATCGACCTAATTAGTGGTGATCGAAAGCTAGTGTCGTCAGAATTAGACATCGGCGATGAAAACCTCAATTTTGATGAAGCGAAGAATGGTATCATTGATACGGGTGATTCAATTCTAATTAGCGCATGCTCAACAGGGCATATTCTTTTGGTTAATAAGCAAAATGGAAGCCGAATACTAATATCAAAAAAAATAAGAGGAAAAGGTCCCCTACTCTCAACAAACTCGGGCCTTATATATGATGAGTACAATCAAAGACTTATTCTACTCAATCATAGCTATGCAGAATCCAGATACTCTAAATTTGAATATGATGATATTCACCAAGTAATAGCGATAGATCCACAAACTGGTGATCGGGAGATTATATCTGGGCCTAATAATGGAGAAGGGCTAGTCGAGGGACACTTTCAAGATTTGGCAGTAGATAGTCGAAACGGAAATATCTACGTCCAAGAAATAAATTCTCAAAGTATAATTAAAGTAGATCCAGCAACAGGAGAAAGATCGGTTATTTCTGGTCCTGGTATCGGTGTTGGAGAGAATTTTACTGGCCTTACAGGACTATCTATAGATACTACTCGAGATAGAATACTCGCTATTTCTAGTAGCTCACTGATATCGATAGATTTGCAGTCTGGAGATCGAACTGAAATTAGTTCTTTCCCCGATATGGGGTTATGGTATCCAAACCATATATCAATAAATTTAGAATCCACAGAAATATATATTTCAGATATTCATGGGAAAGTTGTTGGGTTTAATCTGGAAAATGAAATAACAAAAATCATATCAAGTAATGAAATTGGTGCTGGAGAAAGTGTTTATGAATTAGGGGAATTGGCGTATAGCAGTGAAGGTAATCTAATATATGTAGAAGATTACAATCACACAGAAAGCGATGATGAACCAATTAACATCGAGCTTTTGGCTATAGATAGAGAAACTGGAAATAGAACCCTGCTTTTAAGTGTCATACAACAAGAGTGGGAGGATATGCTGCTTACTCCAGCAGTAGATCAAGCTAAAAATGTTCTGTATGTCTCTATGCCAAATCGAGGCGTTGCTGTTTTTGATATTGAAACAAAACAGTATCTAATGGTGTCACAATAATTTATTTAGCAGGTATAAGCTATATGAGCTAATACCTGCATACAAAGGACGATAAATAAAATAACTGTCTCACTTGATAGTTAAGTTCACATATAAAATAAAAAGCTATATAGAGTACCTTGTTGCTACACTAACTAATGAAACTTTATGGATTCATATTAAAGATGTTTTCAACGATGAAGCACTTGGCATTTGGCGTATTGATTTTCACTTTTGTTGTTTTATATGCTCTTTCTAAAAATACACATGCTGAGGGTAGCCCCCCTACTTTGGGCGCTAACTTGAAGCAAACAGAACGCATTTTTTTGCATGGAAACATTGTGTCATCGACAACTATAAATCCGGGTAATATCGTGCCAGAGCACCTAACGGATTTTGGATTCTTTCATTCCGGTTGGACAATAGATGAAATTGCTCAAGTTGCGTCATTCACCACTTTTGTAGACGTATATTACTATGACATAGATATAATGAAAGAAGCCAGAAGTCATGGATTAAAGCTTTGGATACAACTAGCACCTATATTTTTTGATGGTTATCCTACCTATAGGAAAAGAGAGGATTATCTTGAACGCTGGGAAAGAGCAAAGAGGCAGTTAGAGCCATTTAGCGATATTATAATGGCCTTTGACCCGCTAGATGAACCATTTTATCGCTCAAAATTAAGTAACATAACGCTTAAGCTCTATCTTGAAGAGATCGCTCAACTAGTTAAAGATAGTTTTCCAAAAGCAAAAAGAGCAATTACATTTATGAATGAAACGGTCAGAAAATCACGTTTTGAGGAAATGGTACCAAAAAAATATAATCTATTTGCTGTAAATTATTACGTGGGAGTAAGTTTTCAAAATAAGATAGTCGAAAAACTAATGACAAGAACATCACATTTAGATGTAAATTATTATCTTATCCCGAGAGCTTTTAAAACATCGAATAGAGCCTTCGGTAGCATTACAGAGCCACAATTAATTAGCCAGGCTAGGCAAGCTTATGACTTTGCGATAGGAAACCCCAAGGTAATTGCCATATACCCTTTTGTTTGGGAGAGTATGTTTGGCGATGGTGAAGAGTACTACCTTGGGGTTGATAACCTAAATCGAATACAAGAAGAATACCGAAAAATAGGTAACGCGATATCAAGTTCTAGATGAACTATTTTCTATTTCCCATTATATATGTGCTATGTATAGCCCTGTCATCACCGAGTACCTGAAGTGCAAATAATTTCTCTTCGAGGGTTCTAGCCGACTTCATTCTAAATTTCATTAAATCGGTGGATTTTAAATCAATTACGATAAAATCAGCTTCCTTACCCTTCTCAAAACTCCCGACTTTGTCATCAATATCTAATGCCTTGGCAGATCCCAACGTAGCAAGGTAAAGTGCTTTTAATGGAGAGAGGGTTTTCACTCCGGTGTTATTGCCGATGGATTTTTGTAGCTGAATCACCTTATAGGCCTCATCCATAGTCTCTAACATCGAGAAACTGGTGCCAGCTCCTACATCGGTTCCCAGGTCCACACTAACATTGATTTCTTCAGCTCTATTAAGCGGGAATAATCCGCTCCCTAGAAACAGATTAGACGTTGGGCAAAAAGCTATAGCGCTACCTACTGAAGCCATACTTTCCATCTCTTGGTCATCCAGATAAATACCATGAGCAAACACTGAGTGGTCCCGATTTAATCCATATATGTTATAAACATCAAGATAACTGTTTGCTTCTGGGAACAATGATTTTACCCAATTAATTTCATCCTTATTTTCGGAAACATGGGTATGCATATACACATCGGGATATTCATCTAGTAACTTAGCTGCCTGCTTAAGCTGTTCAGGAGTACTTGTCGGGGCAAATCTTGGAGTAATGGCATAGCTCAATCGATCCTTATTATGCCAACGTTCGATTAGCTTCTTGCTATCGGAATATGCACTTTCGGGCGTATCTTGCAGGTATTCTGGAGCATTGCGATCCATCAGTACCTTGCCTGCAATTAGTCGCATGTTTTCCCGTTGAGCAATTTCAAAGAGAGCATCTATAGACTCTGGGTGAACGGTACCAAATACAAGTGCTGATGTTGTGCCATTCTTTAGCAACTGACTAATAAAGAACTCTGCAACTTCCTTCGCGTGTTCTTTGTCGGAAAATTTACTTTCAGTTGGAAAGGTGTATTCTTTAAGCCACTCTAATAATTGCTCGCCATGAGCCGCAATCATCCCCGTCTGTGGATAGTGAATATGAGAATCAATAAAACCGGGAAGTATTAACTTGCCGCGATAATCTACAATCTCTGCTTCTTTTTGTTTTTCCGAAATTTGTTGTTCAGAAATTATCCCTGCAATTATTCCATCTTTGACAATTAATCCGCCATCCTCAATATATTCATAAGCTTTATTGGTCTTCGCCGGGTCGGCTGTAAAATGAAGTATGTCACCTTGAAATATAGTTGTCTCTGCATAAACAAAGTTGCTAGAAGCTGAGAGTAATAAAAATAATTTAACTATGTTGGACTTTATACTGCTGCTTAGGGATAAAGTTTCGACCACCATTTCACTCCGTTAAAACAATAAGCAAACCTATATATTTAGCATTTGAAAGATAATGTGACAAATTTATTTCGGTACTCTCTAGAAGAACTGGAATACAAAACAACAAATTAACTTATATATTGAGTAATAACCTGCTTGAAAATACAAAAATTTGATTTGTATATTTTGTATTTGGAAAAAACTTAAGTAATTACATCTAAACTTGTACTTAAATCCAGATTGAAGGCTCTCAATCCATGTTTAAACACCCAGATCACGTAACAGTAGTTGTTACGAAATTAGAGGAAAGTGTCAGTTTTTTTGAATTGCTGGGTTTTGAGCTTCTACTCAAAAATTATCTAACTGGCGAGAAAGCGTCACGGTATCTCCAGGTGGATAATGTAGAAGCAGATCACTTTACGATGGTACTAAAGCAGTCATCTCCGAAATTTGAGATACAGCTACTTCACTACCGAAATCCAGTGGTTAAAACTAATCCATCACTAATTGACTTGGCAAGGCCCGGTTATAACCATCTGTGTTTAAAGGTAGATAATTTGAATGAAGCTTTAGAGTATTTATCGAAGCAAGGAATTAGTACAAGAAGCGGAATATTGGAGTATCAAGATAAAAAATTAGCTTTTCTCTTGGGGCCAGAGAATATAACTGTTGAATTAGCCGAGTGAATTATCCAAGTAAATAGATAGTACTTTTACTTAATAACTTGACATGTAAATCTCTCGAAGAAATGATACTTGCCTAGCTAAAATTTATGTCTCCACATAATTTCGAGATATTGACATGGCAAATGAAATCATCTTTTATACGAATCCTCAGTCGAGAGGCTGTATTGTTCGATGGATGTTAGAGGAGATATCAGTACCCTATCAAACCAAAGTACTTGAATATGGCGAAGACATGAAATCGCAAGAGTATCTTGCTTTGAATCCCATGGGGAAAGTTCCAACACTAGTGCACGACAACAAAATAATAACTGAAGCAGCAGCAATATGTGTCTACTTGGCAGATGTATTTTCTGATTCAGGTTTGTCTCCGATAAATAACGAAGAGCGTGCCAATTATTACCGATGGATGTTTTATTCGGCTGGACCTCTGGAGTCCGCCATTGTGAATAAATATATCTTTGATGAAGATGTGGCTAAAGATAAACAGCAAATGTTGGGTTACGGTAATTATAAATTGGCACTAGATACGCTTTCTAGTGCAATTAAATCAAACCCGTATATTGTTGGAGAACGTTTTACAGCAGCAGATGTATATATTGGTGCACAGCTGGGGTGGGGGTTACAGTTTGGAACTATAGATAAGCGTGAAGAGTATCAGGAGTATGTAACTCGTTTATCTCAGCGTAAAGCATTTCAACGAGCTCATGAACTTGATGCAGCTTTGGAAAAAGACATGAATATAAGTCCCGCTTAAATTTAAGTATAGTTTGAACTAAAAGGTCAGAAATTATACTTCTGACCTTTCTAATTTATCCCAAATACTAGTTTTCAACTAAAAATTCCGCTTTTTATTTGCCGAACAGCTCTGTTGAATCGAAAACGATCATTTCTGTCTATAGAAGTATTTTCATCCATCATATGCTCATAATCACTTTCAACTACTTTGAGATAATCTAGTGCTTCATCTTTATCCCCCTTCATTGCAATAAGATATGAGCGAGATAAGCACATTCTTAATTTGTGAGCATCTGTTAGATGTTCTTTAGGATGATTATCGTGGAGCTTCAAGCATTCCTCTAGGCTAGCTTCGGTGAATGGGTCGTATTCAGCTACTTCCTTAGGAATTGGTTTTTTACACTTATAGATTGAGCTTGAAAATACTTGCCCATACCAGTCGAAATAATCTTCAAGATATCCCATGGTTACTTTAATCCATGGTAAACGATCAAAGAAAAAATCCTGATTAATGAAAAATGATTCGCGCTCAATAAGCTTTGGCATAAACTCTGCTGAAACATGTTTATTTAGGTCCTGAGTTTTACATACATCAATAAAACAAATTTCAATTGGATTATCAGGCCAGGAAAACTCATTAAAATCACCGATATTTAGTTCAATCAATGACTGAAATGGAGAAATACTATTTTCTAATATTGGAACAAAAGATTCACCAAACTTATAGGTCAGTGAGTCACACTCCCAAACACGATCCGAACCATTTGCAGGTTTAGGTAGAAAACCCAATTCATAACTACTAATAGGCTTACTATTCAATATATTTGAATTTACGTTGTTTGAAAAATTTGAATTACTCATCAATCCATGCGCGAGAGAAACTACAGAAGCTCCCATAAAGCTTCCTGCATCAACAATATATCCTTTTTGCTGGAAATTTTTTGACGCCAATGAATAGAGTAATTTGCGTTCCGCAATCGAAACCATTCCTGGCGTCTCAAATACGCTCTGGGGGACTTCAGTTTTAGAGAATGATATTTCTGGGTGTACATAACAACCCCTTGCAATTTCCGCATCTTCAATTTCGTACATTATTTTGCTCCGGAAAGAAAATTAATTACTTAGCGTAAGCTACACAAAAAACAACATTTGTCTTCATTTCATCCAGTGTAATATCAGGAATTTCTTCTCTTACTCTGGTCTCTATTTCCGGAGTTAAACGTTCTAAAACATTACTATGTGAAGGCTGTAGTTCCCAGGTATCGATATTAAAATACTTACGTGTTAATGCGCGTAATTCATCGATTCGAATGCGATTTAGATGTGTGTGTAAATAGTGGTCGTGTGGCAAATGGCGAACAATATTAATATGGTTCCAATCACAAAACTTAAGATGATCTGGATTCCCTTCATCCAAGACTGATGGATTATGAGGAGGCATATGGTGCCCACTCCAGCCATAAAAGTTGTGATGCAGAAATATAATTTTCCCTCCTTTGGTTAACAACCCCGCAATATCTTCAAACACACCTTCTATTTCCAATAGGTGCTCAGTGACATTGTGTAGGCAAACCGTATCAAAGGTTTTTATACCGACGAGATCGCGGGTAGAGCACTGGCGTAGATCAATATCCGGGATCAAATCCATGATGTCCTGGCCGGACATTGGAGCGTTAACCCACTTTCTTATCCTTTTATTGCGAACTCTCCTGGAGTCTAAAGACATTGCAGGGTCTACACCGGTATAACTATTTGCCCCAGCACAGAGGTAGCCCATGGCATAGCCGCCAAAACCACAACCGACATCTAAAACATTGCACCCTTGTACATATTTATGTAATTTTCTTGGCCATGAGCAGTAGCCGAGTTCAACGGCACTAGTGATGAGATCCGAATCAAAATTCTTTAGTGCGTGGCGTATATTAGTGCAGTTGTGGAAAAATGCGATTTTAGCCTGTAATTCATGATTGTCCCAATCTTCTAAAGGTTCTATTTTCTTCAGTTGTTTTGCTGCCTTTGAGCGGGAAAGTTTTGAAAATGCAGGGTGAGACCGGGAAGTGTCTAAAATTTCAATCGCTTCTCTGGCATTATTTTCGATTCGTATTAGTTTGACTTGGTCAAAGACTTTCAGAGCTCGTTTATGTTCTGGGTTACACTTGATTGCTATTTTTATATCTTTTTCAGCTTGATCTATATCTCCTTTAGCTATATTTAGCATAGCGGAGATTATTCTCATGCCTACATGGTGTGGATGTCTTGAGATGAAGGTCAGCGCATACTTATCACAATTTAGAATCGAACCATTTTTTGATTCGGCATAGCACAGAAAATAAGTAGCCGGATGAAAAGGGTTGAGATCGGCAATTGGACGCAATAACTCTCTCGCCAGGTCTATTTCTCCAGCTAATGCAGCTTGCTTCCCTTGTTCAAAGTTATCCAGCTGATTGATTTCTAAAGTAGACATTTAATTTTCCAAGTAATGGTAACCAGGTTTTTTGGCGTGGATATTGACTTGCATGCTGCAAATAGGTGCAGTTGCGCTCGATTTAAATCAAATATAATAAGATTGCTTATTATTGAGTACATGCTCGCAGCTAGCACTGATTTTCTTAAGCTATGGAAATATTCATAAATGTGAAAGTTGGAGCTGTCAAATAATAAATTTATTTTCTCTGAGAAAACTATTCAAGGTGCAATCTATAAAAGTTGGCGCGGATGCTAACTCGTATAATCGGTAAAGGTGGAAAGCCTGTGTTATAAATTGGATTTTGTAAGATTCACGTTATCCAATTAAGCAGCAGACGATAACACCTCAACCCTGAATAAATTGATCTGCCAACGGCCTGGTTGGCAAAACTTGTGGAGGTGGCTCTTTGAAACTGATAATAGTCGGTGGCGATGGCTTTTGTGGATGGCCAACCTCATTACATCTGAGTAATTTAGGTCATGAAGTTATTATTATTGACAATTTTTCTAGAAGAAAAATTGATAGTGAGCTCAATGTAGAATCATTAACACCGATTCGAGAACTGAAAGAGCGTATTGATACCTGGTTTGAATTAACGGGAAAGGTTATTCGCTTTGTCGAGTTGGATGTTTCCCAGAAATTTAACGATCTTGTAAATCTCCTAGAGGAGGAAAAGCCAGATAGTATAGTCCATTTTGGTGAGCAGCGCGCTGCGCCCTATTCGATGAAAAGCAGCGCTACTAAAAATTATACGATCGCTAATAATATTTGTGGTACCCATAATATTCTCAATGCGATTGTAGAGACGCAGCTTGATATTCACTTGGTTCACCTCGGTACAATGGGAGTGTATGGTTACGGCCATGAGGAGCCCATACCAATACCTGAAGGTTACTTGGATGTAAAAATAGAGACAGTTGATAATCGTCAAATTTCAGACTCTATCGTTTATCCGCCTAATCCCGGCTCCATTTACCATATGACCAAGACGATGGATTCGCAGATGTTTCAGTATTATGCGAAAAATGACAGGCTTCGTATTACTGACCTTCACCAGGGGATTGTTTGGGGAACGCAGACTGAACTCTCTAGTTTGGATGAGCGTTTGATAAATCGTTTTGATTATGACGGGGACTACGGCACAGTCCTAAATAGATTTCTAATGCAAGCGACTGTCGGTTTCCCACTGACTGTTCATGGCACAGGTGGTCAAACTCGCGCATTTATCCATATCTCTGATACTTGCAAATGTATTGAGCAGGCACTTTTACATCCACCGGAGCTCGGTGAACGGCCACTGATTCTCAATCAGATGGCGGAAACGCAATCACTTTCTGATCTTGCACAATTAGTTCAATCACTGACAGACTGTGAAATAAGTTATCTGCCAAACCCGAGGAAGGAGGCAGAGAGAAATGATCTCAATGTAAAAAATGATTTACTTCGTTCATTTGGATGGCAGCCGATTCTTATTAAAGATAGTCTTCTACAAGAAATTACAGATATAACAATGCAATATCAAGATCGGGCTGATCATACAAAAATACCTTGCGTTTCTTATTGGACAAAGGGTAATAAACTTGCCGATATTTCCTATCGGGAAAAAACTAGTGAAGTTACTGAAACCATTTCCTAGTGGGTAGCTTTAGCTATGTCTACGCGAATCCTTATTACTGGTGGATGTGGATTTATAGGTTCAAATTTAGTCAAATATCTCAGTACTTTGAGTTTATATGACGAAATTTTAGTTTTAGATAATGAGGTCACTGGCACTACCGCAGCATTAGCCGGAATACCTCACCAATTTATTAGAGGAGATGTTAGAAATCAACGGGATATAGATGAAGCTGTAAAGCAAGCTGATGCTGTTATACATTTAGCTGCAGATACACGTGTTATTAATTCAATAAATAACCCCGTCTATAATTTTGAAGTAAATGTACAGGGGACTGTCAATCTTCTGGAAGCAATGCGAAGGTATGAGGTTAAACATCTCATTAATGCTTCTACAGGTGGGGCGATCATTGGAGAAGCTGATCCACCAGTACACGAATTAATGCCAGTGAATCCCGCATCGGCTTATGGTGCGTCTAAGGCTGCAGCAGAGGCCTACTGTTCTGCATATTCTCAAAGTTATGGATTATCAATAACTTCTTTACGATTCTCTAATGTTTATGGTCCGCTTTCCTTTCACAAAGGAAGTGTGATAGCAGCCTTTATTAAAAATATTCTGAAAGGACAGGTCTGTGATGTCTACGGAGATGGCTATCAGACTAGAGACTTTATTTTTGTAGGCGATCTCTGCCAGGGAATAATTAGGGCTCTGGAAAAGAGAGAAAATGGGGTATTTCAGCTGGGTAGCGGCCAGCCGACGTCAATTAACGAAGTAATTAGTTTACTAAGGGATGTCTCGGGCTGCCATGAAGATCTTGAAATAGCTAACCACCCTTTCAGGGCAGGTGAAGTGCGCCATAACTATACGGATATTACTAAAGCAAAACAGTACTTGGGCTTTAGGCCTGAGGTATCATTAAGGGACGGTATTCAAATTACATGGGATTACTTTGTCAATAAGGAGGATGTTCTGAAGCCTAGCCTCTCGCAGAGGGCCCTACAGAATGCAGATTGACAAATTTTCAGTAGAATCATTCCCTGATTTAAATACTTATGCAGGTTTTGAGTCGGACCAGAAGCTCAGAGTTTGTATAGCCACAGAAGAAATCCTAGGTCCGGTGAGAAATGGAGGGATTGCTTCAACCTACTAT
Organism: Microbulbifer maximicatervae (SeqCode); assembly: GCF_052468155.1. Lineage (NCBI taxonomy): Bacteria > Pseudomonadati > Pseudomonadota > Gammaproteobacteria > Cellvibrionales > Microbulbiferaceae > Microbulbifer > Microbulbifer maximicatervae (SeqCode). The sequence goes on along the minus strand of NZ_CP174335.1, from coordinate 1,209,523 downwards.
CACCTAGCGAAAGGACTGGCAGGACATGGGCATGAAGTACATGTGCTCTACTTAAAAGGTGAAACAGTTGAGAATGAAACACCTGAGTATTGGGTTGAGGAATATTCCAATTTTGGTGTTTCACTGCACTATTTGGTGCACACGGATGAAACAATAATTGGCCCCTCACAGAGTTGGCAGCGACGATATAGTGCGGCATACCGCTGGTTAATTGGACAGAGACGTTTTGATGTTATCCACACTTCCGAATGGCGAGGTGGATTAATTTATGCGTTGATGGTTAAGAAGTTGGGTTTGGCGTTCAAAGATACATTATTTATTGTAAAGACATCGTCCCCGCACCTCTGGAATCGTCATTATCAAATGCAGCCATTGGTAAAAAGGGAGCTGTTACCAGCGAGTTTTGCTGAGCAGAAATGTGTTGAATTTGCCGATATGGTAATTGGTGGTAGCGCACATCTACTTTGCTTTATGCGCTATGTCGGCTATAAGCTGCCAACATCAACTTATGTTCAGCCAAATATTCTCGATTTTTCCGAAGTTCCCGTTGATGATAAACGCATTAATCGACAGCCTGGTGATGTAGTTCGCACTAACGAATTGACCTTCTTTGGTCGTTTGGAAATGCGGAAGGGATTGGAGCTCTTTTGTACCGCTCTGGATTTACTTGAGCGGACGGGGAATTGTCCTACCAGAGTTAATTTCCTAGGTAAATATGGTGAAGCCTTACCTAATCAAAACAATGAGAAGGTTGCGGACTATATTGAGAGAAAAGCATCTACTTGGAGTTTTGAAGTCAATTGCATCACAGATTATAACCAGCCGGAAGCTCTCTCGTTTTTATGTTCCAGGGATATGATAGCGGTAATGCCCTCCCTGATTGAAAACTCCACCATGGCAGTATATGAAACACTAGAGAATAATATTCCTTTTATTGCAACGCGAGTAGGGGGAACTCCAGAGCTTATCGCAAAAGAAGACCATGAAAGTTGTCTTATCGCACCCTACGCATTTGAGCTTGCGAAAAGGCTAGAAGAGGTACTGAAGAGTGGGCATAGGATTGCACATTCCAGTTTTGATAACAATTATAACCTTCAAGTTTGGTATGGTTTTCATGCCTACTTAGCAGATCTTTTTAAGCAGTATAGTGGCGCTGAAGCGATCACCAAGATTACAGGCTCTCCCACCTTAACAACTTCTAATGAGATGGAGTTACCGACCCTAGAAGTGGTTGTTCTATTGCGGGATACTGAGAGTGTTATGGAGTTTTCTGAGGCACTTTTAGTTGATAGACCCGACTCCATCAAATTTTTATTAATTGATCCCTATCTTGAAAATATTGCTGAGAGAGCTTCTAACTTTCTATTGGAAGCCGGTCTCAATTGTAGTTTGGTGGATTTCATTGGATTTCCAGCAGGGATTGCACTGGCAAAAAGTCTTTCTGAAAGTACTCTAGATGCTTGCATTCTCTGTGACGGTACATCCTCTCGGTTAGGTGGAAAATTTTGTGGTGAGTTACGCAAAACTCTTCAAATAAATCATGAATTCATAATCACTAGCTTTTTATCTCTACCTGAAAACAAGGTGGTAATGCCGATAGGTGTAGATATCGTGTCTGAGATCAGCTTTGGAAATGCTATAGGCACAAATATTATTTGTATTCCAAAACTGGTATCAAGCAAGGTGGGGTCAATACTCCCTTATGATATTCGCTACGGTTTGGTACAAGAATATATTTTAAGGGCGAACAAAGAATTTGGGTTTGAATTGATGGTTATTCCTGAGTGCCATCTTCGAAGCGATTACTATTTAGAAGAACTGGAAGAATCTCGAAATAACGCTAACTCCGTCTATCTTCGCTCAATGCCGTTGATTGAAAATGATAATATTGCCTATCGTAAACTAGCCCTTCTTCCTTCAGCTCAGCCTATTGGAGCTAAATTAAGACCAGCACTTTATCGGGATAAGAATCGTTTGGATGAGGAACCTGTGTGGCTTTTACATGCCGACCGGCCTCGTAAAATGAAAAACCGTAATCCGAGGGTGGTTGTAGGTTTGGACGAGAGAAATTCCCATTTGCTCTGTGTAGCCAAAGGTTCGGGAAATAGGCAATTAATCGTTAATGGCGAGCCCCAGTCAATTTCTTTGGAGCTACAAGATAATGAACTTACTTTACATAGATTCCCAATTCCAGATAAATGGGAAGAAGGTGAAAAATTTAATATTAAGTTTCTGTTAGAAGATCAAGAAATGACTTATACCCGTTTTATAAGGGTTATAAAACTTTCTAAAAATGTATTTGCAGCTATCTCTGGGAGTCCAATACTTAATGAGGTAGCTGTTGAGGAGATATTTAACCAAAAATATACCTGGAGTTTCTTCTCTAAATCGGAAAATAACACACCTGAAAATATTCAAGAGATAGATACTGAAGATACCACTTTATATGGGCAAGATCACGCAGAGGCAGGAGAGTTTGTAGACAAGGATTATACAGTAGAAGGTAAGGATGAGCCTGAACATGATATTGCAAAAATTATCCATGAGCAGGGAAAAATCAATGAAACTGAATTTAAACCCAAGTTTAGTTTTCAGGCTGTGATTCAAAAATCAGGTACTACCTTGCAACGTATATTTAAGGGATATACTGGCTCACCTATTAAGGGGTCAATTCCACCACGAGAGCTTTTTGCACTCGATCCACGGGTTCTTGAGGGATGGGCATGGGATAGAAGCAATATAGCTAAAAATTTAGTGATTGTCTTAGAGGTGAACGGAAACATTGTAGCTGAAGCCACGGCGAATCGTTATGTGGAGCGTTTCGGTACTCGAAACCCGAAACTAGCTTGGTATGGATTCCGGTTCTCATTAACCCCTGAAATAAAGCAGGAAAACTCAGAGATTACCGTACGTGTTAAGGAAAATGGACTTGTCTTACGAAATGGCCGATTGCGTTATCTTAAACAAATGTTAGTCGCGATCTAAGGTGGCTTGAATAATGAAAGAGCTTCACGAGGATATACGCCTTGAAGCTGTTCAGAAATCTAAACGTATTTGCATCCTAACGGAGGATATATTTGGTCCAATAAAAAATGGTGGTATTGGAACGGCTTACTTTCATTTGGCTATTTTTCTGCAGAGATCTGGTCACATAGTCACCATCTGTTTCGTTAATGGTTTAGCAAAAAATCCTGTTAAAATGAAAATCACAAAAAAATTTTTTGCAAAACTTAATGTTGAATTTCATGGTGTTGCACCCCAAGCGCTAGCCAAAACGACAATGGCTCGTACTATGGCAATGCCCTATGCAGCCTATGAATGGCTCAAGCGAAATGATCGCTTTGATATTGTCCATGTTTCAGAATGGCGTGGAATGGGTTATATAGTGTTACTTGCCAAGAGTCTTGGTATTGCATTCCAAGATATACATTTTGCTGTTAAAGGTTCTTCCCCAACACTCTGGTCTGCCGAAGGTAATCAACAATTCCTTAAAGAGGAACGGCAATTGGGGTGGGTATTTATGGAGCGCAGAAGTGCCGAGATGGCAGATACTCTGATCTGTGGAAGTCAGCATTTAGTCTGCTGGATGGAAAATAATAAATACCGCCTGCCTGACCGCAGTTACTATTGGCCAAATGTATTTTTGGATGATCTATTACCTGATAATGAAGCCATAAAAAATAGTAATTTAGAGACAAAAGAATGGGTGTTTTTTGGGCGGCTTGAGCCTCGCAAGGGGGTCATTCTTTTTGTGAATGCATTAAACACTCTTGCTAAAAGAGGGGTTAGATTACCATCGATTACTTTTTTGGGAGGACACTCTTATCGATTTGATGCGCGAAAATTCATAGAGGAAAACCAGAAGCATTGGAGTACAGAAGTCTCATTTATAAGTGATTGTAATGCTATACAGGCTGTAGAGTATTTGAGTGGAGAAGGACGTTTGGCTGTGATCCCAGCTTTGTTAGAGAATTCCCCGATTTCTGTCTACGAATGCCTTGCAACTAAAGTACCATTTATTGCTGCTGATACTGGTGGTACTCGAGAGTTACTTGATGACGAAAATGGAAAAAAAATCCTCTTCAAGCCAAATCATATTGCTTTAGCGAGAAAGTTAGAATTACATGCAAAGAAACTGCCTGCGCCGGGTATAAAACACCAGAGGCTTAAGAAGTCGTTAGATGTATGGAGTAAATGGCATGGCCAAGAGCATTCAATTATTAAAAACGCCCGATCTTCCAATAGACATGATCCCTTAGTTTCTATATGCGTAACTCATTTTGAGCGTCCAGACTTTCTCTATCAAGCGTTAAAAAGCATTGAAGATCAGACTTATAAGAACATAGAAGTTATTGTGGTTGATGATGGTAGCCATTCACAAGAAGCGCTACACGCGCTGGAAATTTTAGAAAGTCACTATCAGAAGAATGGCTGGCAGTTTGTATACCAGGAAAACCGATATGTAGGGGCTGCTAGAAATACTGCAGCACAAAATGCAAGTGGAGATTATCTACTTTTTTTTGACGATGACAATGTCATGATGCCGGAAATGGTAGATAAGTTGGTTAGCGCTGCAACTTTTGCAGATATTGATTGCCTGACTTGTAGCTCTATCCGATTCAGCGGTAAAGGGGCACCTAATACTCCAGAAGGTAAGCTCGGAACTCAAATTCGTTTTATGGGTCCAGCTAGAGCTTGGGCAACGAAGGTAAATATAGTCGGTGATGCGACGTGTCTGATAAAAGCTTCTAAGTTTAGAGATCACGGAGGTTATACAGAGAGATATAGAACAGGTAAGGATGATATTGAATTCTATAGCAAGCTAATTTTAGCAAAGGAAAATGTATCCTATTATCCTGATCCTTTATATTACTATCGCACCGGTGACAACTCTATGAAAGCCAGAAATCACCTTCAAGAAGAAGGAGATTTCAGGCAAATAAGTCCTTACCTTGAAGGGCTCGACTCGGAAGAGAAAAGCCTCCTACTACTAAGAAAACAGCAAAAAGAAGCGAAAAAAAATAAAGGGGAAAAATATAAGCCAGGGTTTTTAAAGCGAACGATTCGAAGGCTGCGTAAATTCGCTAGGGTGAAAGTTTGAAAGTAGTTAAGTACATTGAAAGTGCTAGTGAAACACGCTTCCCTCTTATTTGTATCTTCCGAGATGAATTGGATATTCTCCCAGCTTTTCTTGACCATTACCGGTCTTTAGGTGTGACATGTTTCCATTTGGTGGATACGGGAAGTAGTGATAACTCGGTAAGCTATCTACTAAAGCAGAATGATGTCCAGCTATACGAAGTTGATTGTGGCTACCCCCAGGCAAACGCAGGTGTAGATTGGGTTAACCGAATTGCCCGGAATTATTGCCAGGGAAAATGGACTCTTGTGGTTGATGCTGATGAGTTTCTCTGGTTACCTGAAATTTCAGGTAAAACTTCCCTGAAAGTTATGACTCAGCTTATGCAGGGTGAATTAGCTTTTGCTCTATATACTCCACTAATAGATTTCTTTAGCGACAACCTTCAAGGGAATACATATGATATAAGAAATCTTTCCGAGTTAATGGAATTAACGCCTAACTATGTATCTTATAAAAGCTTTAAGAAAAAAAGCATATTAGCTTTTCCTTTTTTTGAAATTCGCTCCAAAGCCAGAGCGCAAATATCTGGTATTTCTGATTACTTTGTTAAATCCTATAAAATTCCGCTGGTTTATTGGCGGACGGGTTTTCAATATTTACGTTCAACCCACTCATGTACGCCGGTTCCTCTCAGTAAAAATTGCGCTCATCTTCTCCATTTCAAATTCCGATCCGGCTTTCAGCAAAGGCTTAGTCGGGAATTGCAGAACCCTGACCGGATGAATGCTGATGTATATCGCATTTCTAAGGCCATCATTAAAAATCAGATAACTATCCCTCAGTACACATCGGATCTGCGTAAGATAGGTGGATTCGGGGAAAGCGATTGGCTAACAAAGATGGATTTTGATACTGATTGGCAGAATGAAAATAAGTCCAAAAGCCACTATTTCGAACTGCTCACACAGCAAAAGATAGCCTCGGAGAGCTTTCTCGTCGATAACTTAAACCGTATAACCAAGTCTTTTAGTTGGCGGCTGAGCCGGCCTTTACGCAGATTTCTGTTTCACAGGGGCATATTGCGACACGATCACTATCCAGAAAGGCTCGATCAGGATCATCCATTAGTGGATCAGACGATTGCCATCTATGAGTCATTTTGGTGGCTGGTTACGGGAATCTTTAGACTGCCTGTCGCTATCTATCGCGCCATTCTCTGGCATAAGCTGGGAGGACGTCGCCGGACCAAGTAGGGCTTTATACAAAAACGGCCGGGGAAGTTTGTCCCCGGCCTTTTGTTTACATCTCAGTTTGTGCCTGAGGTTAGTGTACCCAGTGGTGGCGTTCCATCTTCTCCTGTACCGCTTCTGCCGTAGGAGCGGGCATAGCGCTGATAGGCAGGCGTTCGTGGAAGAATGCCAAGCGTTCGCCAGCCCCTACTTCGTTCATGGTTTCCGCCTCAAACACACGGCCATTAATTACCGTGTAAGTAATGTTCTCTGATAGGCGGAGGTTATCCAAGGGGTTGCCGTCAACCACGATCAGGTCAGCCAGCTTACCAGCTTCAATGCTGCCGATATCACCGTCCATACCCAAGTAGCGGGCACCATCGATAGTACCGGCACGGAAGGCTTCCCAAGGAGTAAAACCACCCTGCTCCATCATCCACATCTCCCAGTGGGCTCCAAGTCCTTCGCGCTGGCCGTGGGCGCCGATATGTACGGTGACACCTTCGTCGCGCAGCTGCTTGGCCTGACGGGCCACATTAAAGTGGTTGTAGTGGGCATCCGGCGCAGTGGGGCGACGGATAGAGCGGGGGTTAACGATAAAATCGGGGGTAAAGCGGGTCAGGCGCTCGTTCTTCCATACCTCGGTGCGGTCATACCAGTACTCCTCACCCCAGAGACCGCCGTAGGCCACGACGAAGGTCGGTGTATAACCCACTTGGGTTTGGCTCCACAGCTGCTCCACATCGCCGTAGACATTGGCGATCGGCAGTGAGTGCTCGATACCGGTGTGCCCGTCCACAATCATGTTCATATTGTGCTGGTACTTACCGCCGCCCTCGGGCACTACCATAATGCCGGCTTCGCGGGCTGCCTGCAGCACTTGCTGGCGCTGGTCGCGGCGGGGCTGGTTGTAGCTCTTCACCGAGATGGCGCCCATTTCCTTGAGGCGGTTCACGTGGAACTGAGCGTCCTCCAGGGAGTTGATCTTGGCTTTGTAGCCTGGACCTTTGGCGCCATAGAGGATGGTGCCGGTGGAGAAAATACGCGGCCCAGTAATCAGGCCGGCCTTTTGCATTTCAGCGGCGGAGAAGATCTCGCTGCTGTCATTGGAGGGGTCGTGAATAGTAGTCACTCCAAATGCCAGGCTGGAGAACAGGTTCCAGTTCTGCTGCGGGATAATTTCTTCGCGACCCTGAGCACCGTGGGCATGAGCGTCAATAAGCCCCGGTAAAACGGTTTTGCCGGTGATATCGATACGCTTCGCTTCGGTGGGAATCTCTACTTCCGCTGCGGGTCCCACGGCGACAATGCGGTTGCCCCGGAACAGAACCACACCATTGTCGATAATTTCACGGGTGTTTTCCGCATCACGCATAGTGACAACCTTGCCGCCGGTGAGGGCAACGAGGCCTGCGCGATTGTCGAAGGACTGTTCAAAGCTCAGGTCGATGCCTTCAGAAACTGGCTCTGGCAGTTCCTCCGGAGCGCCGGCGACAAATTCGAAGGCGTCCTTCAGTTCACGCTCGAACAGTTTGGGGCCGTGTGCCCAGCCCAAAGTGTCGCTATCGGCAGACCAATGCAGGTTTTCACCGGCGCGCTTGGATACCTGGGTGACTTTGACTGCTTTGCTATCGGGGCCGATAACCTCGGATTTGCCAGTATGCATAAAGGGCGCGACAAAGGCTTTGAAGTCCTGGGTGAAGGCAACCCACTTGCCGTCCGGAGACAGGCGGAAGGAAGTAATCTCAGCGCCGTGCAGGTGCTCCCGCTCATCTTTGCCTTCCAGGTTGGTGCTCTTCAGCACACGCTTTCCGCCGTCTGCGTTTTGGTACTCGGAGAAGTAGATACGATCTTCGCTGGCGCCGAAATGAGGCTCATAGCCAGACTTCACGACCCGGCGCTGCCAGTCGCCGTCGGCGTCTGCCAGGTAAATGCCCGGTTCCAGGGAGTACTCGGGGCTGAGCAGATAGCCGCCGGTAAAGCGACGGTAGGCCACTGCGTCACCACTTGGAGAAAAGCTTGGTTCAACGTATAGGCCCGGCTGCTTGGTGATGTTTTTACCGCGACCGTTGCGAGCGGAAACTACCCTCACATGGCCCAGGTTTTGGTCGTCCCAAGAGACATAGGTGATCTCGCGACCATCGCGGGACCAGCTGGGATAGAACTCAAAGTGGTCGTCCTGGCGGGTCAGACGACGACGCTCACCACTGGCGACATCCTGAATATAAATCTTGCCCAATGCCTGGAAAGCGACCTGCTTGCCGTTGGGGGATTTCTGCGCCCAGCGAATCATCTTCACATCGAAGGTTTCCGGCGCTACGTCTACAGGGAAGCGCACCGCATCCGCTACCTGTTTCTCAACTTTCACATGGGCCGCAATCGGTGCGACGCTGTCGCCGTTGATGGAGATGCGCAGGAATTTACCGCCAGTCCAAACGACCAATGACTCACCATCGGGCATCCAGTCGTATTGAACGTAGTTGCCATGGGGGCCAAAGATTTCCTGCAGGTCGCGTTCGAGGCCGGAGTAAACCGGTGTTTCCAGTCCTGTGTCCAAATCTTTCAGGAATAGGGAGGTCTGGTTGTCCTGGCGGCGAATAAAGGCCAGTTTACTGCCATCCGGGGATGGTACAGGTGCCACTGCGCCACCGGGACCGGAGACAAAGGTCTCCTCTTCACCATCCTGGAGGTCATAGCGGTTGATGGCAAAAATTTCCTGGGTGGAGTTTTTGTTGTACTTCCACACGGTGCCGGGGGTGGTATCGATGGAGTAATAGACATAGCGTCCATCTGGAGAGAAAGCTGGATCGGCAATATTTTTCTGGGCGATATCGCCACCGATGCGCTCTTTCAGTTGGCGACCTTCACCCCCACCGTAGTGGTACATCCAGATTTCACCAGCGGGGATACTGCGGCCAGACATAAAGCCTTTACGCGCTACCAGGTACTGGCCATCGGGACTCCAGTTGGGCGAGTGCAGCAAGTTTTCCTTCTCTGTCGTGAGCTGGCGAAGGTTGTCGCCATTGCGATCCATCAACCAGATGTTGTCGGCGCCGTCACGGTCGCTGATAAATACGATGGTCTTGCCATCCGGGCTGAAGCGCGGCTGCATATTCCAGGCGATTTCATTGGTCAGGGCTACCGCCTCGCCGCCTGCTACCGGTACTGTGTAGATATCGCCGAGCATATCGAACAGGATGGTTTTGCCATCTGGGCTGATATCCAGGTTGCTCCAGGTGGTCTCGCGGGTGTCCAACTGGATCGGTTTGAATTCGTAGGGTGGCTTGTTGATATCCCAGGGTTGGGCTTCCGCCTTTTCTACTTTCTTTTCTTTGGTGGCTTCGAGAGCGCTTTCGGCTTCTGCCACAGCACCCATCGGCAGGGTCAGTGCCAGGACAGCCAGAGCCAACAGATGGCGGCGCGGCTTGTTCTGCTTGGTGGTATTCATTGAAATATCCCTCCGCCCGATTCTGTGTTTGGCGGCTATATTTGTTTTGTTGGGTTGAGTAACCGGTTGATTTCACAGGGGGTAAATTACCGGGATCAAAGCGGCGCAGCAATCTTAATGCGTTGAATACCAGGGCCCCGGGGCGAACTGTTGTTTGCTTGAGTAAACCGGGTCTAGTGGCCACAATGCACTCAAATTTTGTAGACGATTGGAATATCGACCCGTTATGACTATCGATGTTGTGATTTTGGCCGCCGGAAAAGGCACCCGCATGCACTCTGACCTGCCTAAAGTGCTGCATCCTATTGGCGGTATTCCCATGCTTGAGCGGGTAATTGATACCGCCATGTTGTTGGGAGAGGTGCAGATTACTGTAGTAATCGGGCATGGTGCAGACCTGATACGTGACCGCTTCGCTGATCGTGGTGTCAGGTTTGTGGAGCAGGAGCAGCAATTGGGTACCGGACATGCAGTGGCCCAGGCGGTGCCCCATTTCCGCGAGGGAGCTACCGTTTTGGTGCTCTATGGCGATGTGCCTCTGGTCAGGGCCGGCAGTTTGCAATCACTGCTATCGGCAGCGGATCACGGACCTGCCCTGCTGTCAGTTGAAATGGCAAATCCCGCGGGTTACGGGCGCATCGTGAGGGATAACAGCGGCTGTGTGCAGTCGATCGTTGAGGAAAAGGATGCCGATGCGGATACCCTGGCTATCCGTGAGGTTAATACCGGCATTTTGGCGACTCCTGGAGCACTGTTGGCTCGCTGGTTGCCGGAGTTGTCCTGTGACAATGCTCAAGGTGAGTACTACCTGACCGATATTATCGGTCGTTCGGTCAGTGAGGGTATTCCTGTAACGGGCGTAATTGCCAGTGATCCACTGGAAGTGGCGGGAGTAAATAGCCGTGCGCAGCAGGCACAGATGGAGCGCGCTTTGCAGCATAACCATGCGACCAGTCTTATGAATGCGGGGGTGACTTTATTGGACCCCATGCGTATAGATGTTCGCGGCAGCCTGGAGTGCGATACCGATGTCTCTATTGATATCAATTGCATTTTCGAAGGGACAGTTTCACTGGGTAAGGGGGTACAAATTGGACCTAATTGCCTGCTAAAAAACTGTCGTCTGGCAGATGGCACCAAGGTAGAGGCCAATTCCATCATCGAAGGCGCTGAGATTGGTGAGGCTTGCACTATCGGTCCCTTTGCACGTTTGCGTCCGGGCACAGAGCTGGCCACCGGTGCCAAGGTCGGTAATTTTGTCGAAACCAAAAAAGCCAAAATTGGTGAGGGCAGTAAGGTTAATCATCTCTCTTATGTCGGTGATGCCCTGGTGGGCGAAGCGGTCAATATCGGTGCTGGCACCATTACCTGTAATTACGATGGTGTGAATAAGTCTCTGACCGAGATCGGCGATAAAGCCTTCATTGGCTCTAACACGGCTCTGGTAGCCCCAGTAACTGTGGGCGCCGGAGCCACAGTGGGGGCTGGCTCCACCATCACCCAGGCTGTCGGGAGCGAAGAGTTGGCGGTAGCGCGCAGCAAGCAGCGCAATATTACCGGCTGGCAGCGCCCTACCAAGAAAAGCTAAATAACCCTTACCGTAATTGGGTTGCCCTTCGGAAACTATAATTCCGGCGGGCATTCCCTCTCTACAACTGTTGATAGCCACCCTATCCATTAAACTTGCGCTTCGGGAACAAAAGGAATGGCCCGATGCACAAGCCCAGATTACAGCTGCTTGCCAGTTTTGATATTGCTTCGCTGCAATATTTGGATGAACAGGGACAGACGACCCAAGCCCTACCGGAATTTGCCACCCCGGATACCCTGATTGCTTACTACCGCCAGATGACGTTGGCTCGTATGGTGGATGATCGCGCGGTAAAAATGCAGCGTACCGGTCAACTTGGCACCTATCCCTCCAGCCTCGGCCAGGAAGCTATTGGTGTTGGTCTCGCAGCCGCCATGGCCAAAGAGGATATCTACTGCCCCAATTACCGAGAGACAGGTGCTCTTCTGGAGCGAGGCGTCACTATCGAGGAGATCTACGCAATCTGGGGGGGCGATGAGCGGGGGCAGAACTTTCGCCATAGCCGCGAAGACTTGCCCTTGAGTGTGCCTATAGCCACCCAGATGCTGCACGGTGCCGGTGTAGCCTTTGCCCTGAAATATAAACATGAGCATTTCGGTGAACCCATGCGCGTCGCTGTCTCGACCGGGGGCGATGGATCTACTTCGCGGGGAGACTTTTACGAGGCGATAAACCTGGCTGGGGATTGGCACCTGCCTTTGGTGATCGTTATCAACAACAATCAATGGGCTATTTCCCTACCGCGAGATGAGCAAACTGCCTGTAAGACCTTGGCACAGAAGGCTATTGCCGCCGGAATACCCGGCTTGCAGGTAGACGGCAACGATGTGATTGCCGTTCGTGAGGCGGTGGGTGATGCCGTGGAGCGGGCGCGCAGTGGTGCTGGCCCAGCTCTGATCGAAGCGATCAGCTATCGCCTGTGTGACCACACCACCGCCGATGATGCCAGTCGCTACCAGCCCAAAAAAGATGTCAGTGAAGCCTGGTCCCGAGAGCCTCTGCGGCGCCTGCGATCCTACCTGGAAAACTGCGGTGCCTGGGATGATGCGCAGGAAGAAGAGCTGCAACGGGAGCTGACCCAGAAGCTGGAGAGAGCGGTCCATATCTACCGGGAAACCCCCAGAGATGCCGCCACGGCAATATTCGATCACCTCTATGCAAAGTTGCCGGAGCCTTTTCTGGAGCAGTATCAACAGTTGCAGGGAGATAGCTAATGGCTGAGATAACTTTGGTCGAAGCTGTCACCCAGGCTCTGGCTTACGAGATGCAAGCAGACCCGATGGTGGTTCTATTTGGTGAAGATGTTGGTCTGAACGGTGGCGTATTTCGCTCTACCGAGGGGTTGCAGGCCAGGTTTGGCCGGGACCGGGTGATGGATACCCCCTTAGCCGAGACCATGATTGCCGGAATGGCTGTCGGTATGGCGGTGCAGGGCCTGCGACCGGTGGCCGAATTCCAGTTTATGGGTTTTATCTATCCCGGTCTCGATCAGATCCTCAGCCACGCCTCGCGCTATCGCAATCGCACTCGCGGCCGCCTCTCCTGTCCGATTGTCTACCGGGCCCCCTATGGAGGTGGAATCCATGCACCGGAGCATCACTCTGAGAGCACCGAGGCCCTGTTCGCCCATATTCCAGGTCTGCGCCTTGTGGTGCCCTCCTCTCCTGCACGGGCCTACGGTTTACTATTGGCGGCGATTAGAGACCCAGACCCGGTAATTTTCCTGGAGCCTAAACGTATTTACCGAGCAGTTCGTCAGGAAGTGCCCGACTCTGGTGAAGCTCTACCGCTGGATCGCGCCTTTGTGTTGCGGGAGGGCTGCGATATTACGCTTATTGCCTGGGGCGCTTCCCTCAAAGAGACCCTGCAAGCCGCAGAGCAGCTCGCAGAGGAAGGGGTAGAGGCTGAGGTTATCGACCCGGCCACTCTGAAACCCCTGGATATCCACACGGTAATAGACTCCCTGGAGAAAACCGGGTGCTGTGTCGTTGTGCACGAGGCGGCCAGGTTCTGTGGCCTGGGTGCCGAGTTGGTCGCACAGATTAATGAGTATGCCTTCGATCTTTTAAAGGCACCGGTACAGAGGGTGACCGGTTTCGATACGGTGATGCCCTACTATCAACTGGAGGATGAGTATCTACCCGGAGTGCCGCGTATTTTGTCGGCCGTACAGGAAGTGCTGGACTACGCCAACGGAGGGCCACAATGAAGACTTTTACCCTTCCGGATCTCGGCGAAGGTCTGCCCGATGCGGTAGTGCGGGAGTGGCATGTCAAAGAGGGAGACACCATAGCCGCCCATGAAACTCTGGTGACAGTGGAAACCGCTAAGGCCTTGGTGGAAGTGCCGGCTCCTTGGGGCGGCACTATTGAGAAGCTATTTGCGGCAGTGGATGAGACTGTGAATGTTGGCGATCCCCTGGTGGGATTTATGGCCGAGGGAGAAGTCGCAGTTGAAAGCCCGCCCACTAAAGCTGAAGAATCGGAACAAGAGATTAGTCCTCGGGCCGACAGCGGCACGGTGGTGGGAAAAATAGAGCAAGGGCAAGGTGTGTTGGGGGCTGAGCGGGGGCCGGAGGTGGGCTTGAAGCGACTGGCCACCCCGAGAGTACGGGCCCTGGCCAGGCGTTTGGGGGTAGATTTACAGTCAATATCACCTGCGGGTGCAATGGTAACGGAAGCTCAGGTACGCACTGCGGCGGGGCCGGGAACAAAGGCCAAAACTGTGGCGAAGGGGCAGCATCCATCACCTGCCCGCGCTTCTGCCGAACAAACTACAGCCGTTGCCCCCCAATTCGATTATGAGTCTGAAGTCATGACGCCTGCACGTCGCGCTATGGGTTTGTCCATGAGCCGAGCGCGGGATGAAGTAAAGCAGATAACGCTGTGTGACGATGCGGATATTTCCAACTGGTGGGGTAGTGCTCCGGCGCTGCTGCGATTGATTCGTGCAGTACAGGAAGCTTGTGAGGCGGAACCTACCCTCAATGCCCTGTATCAGGATGAGAAGCTGGCGCCGCAAGGCAGTATCAATATTGGCTTGGCAGTGGACTCTCCACGAGGGCTCTATGTGCCGGTACTCAGGGATGTCGCCCAGCGTACTGATGAAGATCTGCTCCAGCAGGTGGCGGACTTTAAACACCAGGCCCGCGAGGCCGGGATCGCCCAGCGAGACCTTCAGGGGGCAAGCATACTTCTCTCCAACTTCGGCTCCATAGCCGGTCGCTATGCCACTCCGGTAGTCATGCCGCCCACTGTTGCCATTGTCGGTGCCGGGCGGGTGTGCCAGGGAGTTGTGGTGGTCAATCGATGGCCGGCACTTCGCCCCCTACTCCCTCTCTCTATCAGTGCCGATCACCGGGCCGTTACCGGTGGAGAGTTGGCGCGCTTTCTTCAGACAATGTTGGAAACTTTGTCTCTCTAGCAGACAGTCTGAGTGGGTCCTATACCGGTATCTAATCAGTTGAGTAATGGTTATTGATAAAATTTGTGGGAACTTTAGTTTCGTTTTGCTATCTTTAAGTTTCGAAACGAAACTTGTATACCTATGTCCAAACGTAACACCCAACAGCGCCGCCACGGCATTCTCCACTTGCTAAATGAAGTAGGAGAGACCAGTGTCGAGCAATTGGCGCGGCAGTTCGGAACTTCGGAAGTTACGATTCGAAAGGATCTGACGGCAATGGAAAATCACGGCTTGTTGCTGCGTCGCCACGGTGGTGCTATCCCAGTGCCGAGGGAGTTGGTCAATGAAGAAGGGCCCTCAGGGAGCAAGCGGGCCATTGGTCGAGCCGCTGCTGAACTGATACCGGATCACCATCGAATTGTGATCGATTACGGTCGCACCACGGCGGCAATGATTCCTGAGCTTGAAAGCAAGCGCGGCCTGGTGGTGATGACCAACTCGCTGCATGTGGCCAATGCACTGCGCGAACTTGAAAACGAACCGACGCTGTTGATGACCGGAGGCACCTGGGACCCACACTTTGAGGCCTTCCAGGGGCAGGTTGCAGAACAGGTACTGAGGGGATACGACTTCGATCGCGCTTTTATTGGTGCCGATGGAATCGATTTGCAACGCGGTACCTGTACTTTTAATGAACAAATTGGCCTCTCCCGCGTAATGGCGGAAGTTGCGCGGGAAGTGGTTGTACTGGCGGAGTCCAGTAAAGTGGGGAAGCGGATTCCCAATCTGGAATTGTCCTGGGAGCAGGTCGATATCCTGGTAACTGATGATGGCCTGGCGGATGCCGTGGGCCAAAAACTGGAGCAGCTGGGTATCCAGCTCATTTGTGCCGCTGAAGATAGGAGCAGAGGCGCTCAGCCTGAAATGTTAATGGGCGGCGAGACTCCCGGGTTAATGAGGAAATAATTATGTGCGGAATCGTAGGTGCGCTGGCACAGCGCAATGTGACGGGGATTCTTCTGGAAGGGCTGCGCCGCTTGGAGTATCGCGGTTACGACTCAGCCGGAGTCTGCTTAAGCAGTGGAGATGGCCAGCTGCAATTGCGCAAAAGCCTGGGCAAGGTCGCAGATTTGGAAGCCAAATTAAGTGAGGAGAGCGCCGAGGGTCATATTGGCATTGCCCATACCCGTTGGGCTACTCACGGTGTTCCCTCCGATGAAAATGCCCATCCCCATCTGTCAGGCCATATCGCTCTGGTTCACAACGGCATTATCGAAAACCATCAGGAATTGCGTTCAGAGCTTCAGGGAAAAGGTTATGAGTTTGAGTCTGAAACCGATACTGAAGTTGTGGTTCACCTTATTCACTCATTAAGTTCTGAGGGCCGCAGCCTGGTCGACTCAGTGACTGAGGCCACGCATATATTGGAAGGTGCTTACGCTCTGGCAGTTGTTAGTCATGAAGAGCCCGAAGTATTGGCTTGTGCCCGCTCTGGGAGTCCCTTGGTCTTAGGTGTTGGCATTGAAGAAAACTTTATTGCTTCTGACCCTATGGCGCTGAGACAGGTGACCGATCGTTTTATTTTCCTCGAAGAGGGCGATGTGGCGGAAGTGCGTCGCAGCGGCATTGCAGTCCGAGACAAGTTGGGAGAGGAAGTCAGCCGTGCGGTACATAAACTGACAGGGGGCCACGAAGCCACTGATAAAGGGCGCTATCGCCACTATATGCAAAAAGAAATATTCGAGCAGCCTCAAGTTGTCGCGGCCACTTTGGCGGGCCGTATCGGTGAGCGCTCGGTATTGGCCCAGGCCCTCGGTGCCCGCGCCCAGGCGATTTTGCCAAATGTAGAGCAGGTACAGATAGTGGCCTGTGGCACCAGTTACCATGCGGGCATGGTAGCCCGCTATTGGCTGGAGGACTGGGCCGGTATTCCCTGTTCGGTGGAGGTGGCCAGTGAACTGCGCTACCGTAAGAAAGTTGTGCGCCCGGGAACCCTGTTTGTGAGTATTTCCCAATCCGGGGAAACGGCCGATACCCTCGCCGCCCTGCGTCAGGGCAAGGACCTGGGCTACCTGGCCTCTATGACCATCTGCAATGTGCCCAATAGCTCATTAGTGCGAGAGTCTGAGCTATCGCTAATGACCGAGGCGGGCCCTGAGATTGGTGTGGCCTCGACCAAAGCCTTTACGACCCAATTGGTAGCATTACAACTGTTCTGTATCGCCCTCGCCAAGGTTAATGGCCTATCGGCAGAGCGTGAAGCTGAACTGGTCAGCGCCCTGCACCAGTTACCTGAGCTGATGGAGAGTTTTACTGGTCTGGATAAGGTGGTTAAAAATACCAGTGAGGCCTTTGCAGAGAAGCATCACGCGCTTTTCTTGGGGCGCGGTGTCGAATTCCCTATTGCCCTTGAAGGCGCTCTAAAGCTGAAGGAAATTTCCTATATCCACGCGGAGGCCTATCCCGCCGGCGAATTGAAGCACGGTCCCCTGGCACTGGTGGACGGCGATATGCCCGTGGTTGTTGTTGCCCCCAATGATGAGCTGCTGGAAAAACTCAAATCCAATTTGCAGGAAGTGCGTGCGCGGGGTGGGCAACTGTTTGTTTTCGCCAGCCCCAAGGCCGGATTTACCAGTGAAGAAGGTGTTACCGTGGTGGAAGTTCCAGATTCCCCAGAGAGTCTGGCGCCGATTCTCTACACCGTGCCGCTGCAGCTATTGAGTTACCATGTGGCGCTGCTAAAAGGTACTGATGTGGACCAACCCAGAAACCTGGCTAAATCAGTCACGGTTGAATAACCGTTTACCTGCCGCAAAAGGTTTATGCACAAGCGAGTAAAGCTGTGTGAATTTACTACCTCTGATAGCGTCACCCTGCGCTATCTGGAGGCCGGCAACGGCCCCATATTATTGATGCTACACGGCTGGTCCCAGGGGGCGGTGTTGTATAAACATCAGCTCGCTGGGCTCAGCGATCAGTTTCGTGTGATCGCGCTGGATATGCGTGGTCATGGTCAGTCTGACAAGCCCAATCATGGATATCGAATTTCCCGCCTCGCCAAGGATTTGCAAGAGCTGATCTCAAGTCTGCAACAGGAACCCCTTCATTTACTCGGCCACTCCGCCGGCTGCTCGGTGATATGGAGCTACCTGGAAATGTTTGGTGGGGATAGGGTCAGTGCACTAGTGCTAATCGATGAACCACCCTGTCTACTGGCTGATCCCGCCTGGAGTGAAGCGGAGCGATTGGCCGCTGGAGGCATACTGACCCCGGAGAGCCTCTTCCAGTTTGTGGATAACTTGGTTGGAAAAAAAGGTGTTGAGGCCACCCGCCAAATTCTTATGTCTATGGTCACGCCTTTAATGGGGAAAACCCAACGGGATGAGCTGGTTGCGGTTAATCTGCAGTGTCCCCGTCGCTGGGCTGCAAAGCTTTTTGTGGATAACGTAACAAAGGACTGGCGGGATTTTATCCCCAGGATTGATAAGCCGACGCTAGTGGCTTTCGGTCGTGCCAGTCCACACCCAATAGAGTGCCAGCAGTGGATTCACCAGCAAGTTGAGGGTTCCAGGCTTGAGATCTTTGATGTGGCGGAAGGAGGAAGCCATTTCCTATTTCTGGAAGCAGCGCAAAGATTTAATGCCTTGGTGAGTAAATTTCTTCTCAAGTTTTCCACAGATAGCCATTTCCCCGTGCCCTAGTTCAGCTTTGTGGATAACTGTGGATAGAGTTATCCATAGTTACTGGAATTTAAAAAAATAATTGAAACAACTTCTGCGAGAAGGCAGTTTTTCCTGTGGATATTCCTTTTTAAGATACCTTCACACCCGTTACCCCATTGGAAAAGGATAAAACTGATGATGAAGGCCGTCGGTTATCAACAGTCTCTGCCAAGCAGTGATAAAGAAGCGCTACAGGATATAACCCTCCCCATACCGCAAGTCTCCGGCCGGGATCTGCTGGTAGAAGTACAGGCCGTTTCAGTTAACCCGGTAGATACTAAAGTGAGGCAGCGGGCCAGCCCGGATACCGGTCAGTGGAAGGTACTTGGCTGGGATGCTGTGGGCATAGTGAAAGCGGTAGGCCCGGAAGCGGGACTCTTTAAGGTTGGCGATCGGGTTTGGTATGCGGGCGATATCTCCCGTTCCGGCAGCAATGCCCAGTACCAGCTGGTGGATGAGAGAATCGTTGGTACTGCCCCCAAGACGGTTGGCTGTGCCGAGGCGGCGGCGCTGCCTCTCACTGCGATTACCGCTTGGGAAATGCTTTTCGACCGCCTGCAAGTTGCGGTGGGTAAAGGGGCAAACAACAAGACACTGCTGATCATTGGTGCCGCTGGTGGCGTGGGTTCGATTATGGTCCAGTTGGCCCGTCGTCTGACCAATTTGACTGTGATAGGTACTGCCTCCCGCCCCGAAACCAAAAGCTGGCTTGAGGAGCTTGGAAGCCACCATGTGATCAATCATCGTCAGTCTCTTAGCGAGCAGTTGAGCCGCGAAGGCATCGATGGCGTCGACTATGTCGTTAGCCTCACTAATACCGAAGAGCACTTGGCGGAAATTATCAAAAGTATCAGACCTCAAGGGAAGTTTGGTTTGATTGACGACCCCGCCTCCTTGGATGTTATGGCACTGAAGCAGAAGAGTGTGTCCCTGCACTGGGAGTTTATGTTTACTCGCGCGCTGTTTTCTACCGAGGATATGGTTGCCCAGCATGTTTTGTTGAATGAACTTGCGGAATTAATTGACCAGGGATTAATTAAAACCACTATGGGGCAGAATTTTGGGAAAATAAACGCAAATAATCTTTTAAAAGCGCATCAGCTTATCGAATCCCAGGCTGCAAAAGGAAAGATAGTCCTGGAAGGTTTTTGATAGAGTAAACTCTCTCCTACTCAGAGTCATATCTATGACATCTGGGTGGGAATTTACTTTGAGTAAGCAGTCCTAACTATTTGATAAAAAAAACTAAGTGCAAGATACTTATTTTTCATTATTTGGCAGTAAATTTTTGCTTATATTTCTACCGGGCGAAAATAAACTGATAGAAAAGACATCAAAGTCACTTTTATATTTTTCCGCATTAAACAGTCACCATTTTATTAAGTTATTAATCCTCGCATAGAAAATAAAAGTCATGCTATAACCATGCCTCGGCATTTTCCAAAGATGAGAGGGCCGCTAGGTGGCTACAACAGAAAAAAATAAAACAAAAACCGGTATTGATGCTGCTGTTATGAATGGCGACATCAATATGTTGCTTGGCGAGCCAACCCAGCCGCCAGAACAAGTTCGTGAAGAGCGCAAGAGGAAGCTGACGGCGGCTTTTCGCCTGTTTGGAAAATTTGGATTTGATGAAGGTGTAGCCGGTCATATCACTGTCCGCGACCCGGAATATGACGATCATTTTTGGGTCAACCCCATGGGGGTTTCCTTTAAACAGATGACGATGTCACAACTATTGCTGGTCAATCATCAAGGA
The DNA here is from genome assembly GCF_052468155.1 of Microbulbifer maximicatervae (SeqCode). Classification (NCBI taxonomy): domain Bacteria; kingdom Pseudomonadati; phylum Pseudomonadota; class Gammaproteobacteria; order Cellvibrionales; family Microbulbiferaceae; genus Microbulbifer; species Microbulbifer maximicatervae (SeqCode). The sequence goes on along the minus strand of NZ_CP174335.1, from coordinate 1,189,286 downwards.
GAGGTGGTTGAGGGGGATGGTTACCTTAATGGCGCAGCCTTTACTATTCATTCTCACATCCATAAAACCCGCCCAGATGTGGTAGCCGCTGCGCACGCTCATTCCCTTTATGGGAAAAGTTGGTCTACTCTCGGACGCCTTCTAGATCCCATTACCCAGGATGCTTGTGCCTTTTATCGGGATCACGGTTTGCTGAATACTTTTTCCGGCGTGGTATTGGAAATGGGAGAAGGCGCAGCCCTTGCTAAAGCCTTGGGTAACCACAAAGCACTGATATTGCAGAATCACGGATTACTAACGGTGGGTAAATCCGTCGATGAAGCTGCCTGGTGGTATATCACTATGGAAAAAAGCTGCCAGGCTCAATTACTGGCGGAAGCAGCTGGGCAGCCTATTTTAATTGATCCAGAGGTGGCAATACGAACCCGGGCGGTTGTGGGAACTGAACTGGCGGGATTATTTAGCTTTCAGCCCCTCTACAATGTAATTGCAAAAGAACAGCCGGATATGTTTGAGTAAAGAAGTTCCAAAAACTCTGCCAAATTTGCAGAGTAATTTTTTGGAGCGCTGCAAAGCGCCGGCACTTTTTCTCAGAATTTATTCCCTGTTTTCTATTCTCGCATAAACTTCCTGATATTGAGTGAGCAGCACTAGGGAGCCTCTGAATAACTCCATGATACCTCTGGCATGCAGAGCGGTTCACAATCAAGGCGCGGCTTCGCAGGAATGTCTAGACCTTTCAAGAAGTCGCAACGCGGAGTGTGAATCGCTCTGTAAGCCCCGAAGGGCGGGCCTTGAAGGCCACATCTGCTGCGTTGCAGCTCTTGCAAAGGGCTACGGCCATTCGCGGCGAGCTGCGCCTAACATCTGCAGCCTTCAAGACCCGCAGAGGCATTACGGAGTTATTCAGAGGCTCCCTAGTTACTCGAGAGAGATCTATTTCAATAAGGCGTCACAGGGAACTGTAGCGAGTAATGCACTATCTGGTTATTGCGCTGGTGCTGTTGTTAGTTGTGGCCATTACCCTGGTTATTGCGCGCCTGTTGCCTTTACCTATTCCACTGCCTCTATTGCAAATTGCTGCGGGAGCAATACTGGGTAGCTTTTTGGGAATAGAAATACCCCTCGAGCCAGAAATTTTTTTCCTGCTGTTTGTTCCGCCCTTATTGTTTATTGCCGGTTGGCGAATACCGAAAGGCGCCCTGTTTCGAGATATCGGTGCCATTGTTACCTTGGCTATTGGATTGGTGCTTTTTACCGTTGTGGGTATGGGGTATTTTATTTCCTGGTTGGTGCCTGTCATGCCACTGGCGGTGGCTTTTGCAGTAGCGGCAATTTTGGCACCGACCGATCCCGTGGCGGTATCGGTGGTCCACGGTGGAACGTCTATGCCACCACGGCTGGAGCATATCCTCGCCGGAGAGTCCCTGTTTAATGATGCCTCGGGATTGGATATTTTCCGTTTTGCAGTGATTGCTGCCCTCACCGGGACCTTTTCATTTCCCCACGCACTGGCTGGTTTTTTCTGGGTCGCTATCGGCGGTGTGGTTATTGGTGCTGGAGCGGCATTTGCCTGTGGATATATTTTGCGTCTGCTGGTCAGAATTGGCGGTGAGGACACTACTGTACAAGTTCTAGTGAGCTTATTAGTGCCCTTTGCGGCATATATTGCCGCCCATACTTTACAGGTATCGGGTATTTTGGCAGCTGCCAGTGCTGGAATTGCGACTCACTATACCACCTTACACGGCGCAGAAATGTCGACTACACGGATGGACCGCCGTGCAGTATGGAAAACAGTACAAGCAGTTCTTGACGGTATTATTTTTGTTTTGTTGGGAGAGCAATTGGTTCGAATTACTGGAGCGGATTTCTCCGGTGCGCGCCACACTGGTGACTTAACAATTATTTTTTATGTCCTGGCAATATTTGTTGTACTACTTCTCCTGAGATTTGTGTGGGTATGGGTCTCCCTATATCTCTCACGTTTTGGGCAGAAAGTAGAATCTTTTGGTACCCATTTTTTATTGGTTAGCGTGTTGACCATCGCCGGGGTAAGAGGGGCGATTACATTGGCGGGAGCCTTTTCCCTTCCCCTCGCTATGACAGACGGAAAGCCGTTGCCCGGTCGTGATTTAGCCCTGATTATTGCAATGGGCGTTATCTTGCTCTCCTTATTGCTGGCAAGTTTTTTATTGCCCGTTCTATTGCGCCGTTTACCCGAAGCTCCCAATTTTGCCGCTATCGGTGATGAAAAAGGTGCGCGAATATCTGCTGCCACAGCGGCAGTGAATCAGCTAATGAATATGCGTCATGATATTGATCGAGGCGAAAAAGATCGCGATCTTGCTTTTGAGGCGGTGGATCACCTTTTGGCTATTTATCGGCGGCGCATAACCCTAGGAGAAGATGAAAGCGAGGATATTATCTGGATGCGTTCCAGGGTTGAGCGTCATTACCACCTTGCTGCACTTTCCGCTGAGCGCGAACAACTGCTGGAATTGCGTGTCTCCAGGAAGATTGATGATGAACTCCACCGCAAATTGGTTTTGGAGGTCGATCTGGTAGAGGCGAGCTTAATTAACAAAGAATAAATTTTCTCTTTTAATAGACACGCTTAAATTGGTGAAAACTTGATATGGAGTTTGTAGAGCTGTGTTCAGTTAATGGGGTTTCCCTTTTTCAGAAAAGAAAAATAGACAGTCCCCAGCGCGAGCCCCTGGGTAATTACTCAATCCCCTATCCCGCCAAGCAGGTGCAGTTCCGGGAGTTTAGCGAGGGGCAGCGTTTTGATTGGCACTGTGCCCCGCAGGCGCAGTTTATTCTTTATCTTGAAGGCAGGGTGAAGCTCACAACCAGCTCCGGTGAACAATATATCTTTGCTCCCGGAGATATCTTATTAGCCAATGATTTACACGGAAAGGGGCATATCAGCGAGAGTCTGAGTCCTGGCAGGGCTGCCATTGTCGTGCTTAATGACAACCCCTAGGGCCAATAACCGGCTTACTGTTTTTCCATCTCGGGCTTGGCTTCTTCCCAGTAGTGATCCAGATGCAGGTCCTTATCGCGGCGGTCTTGTTGTAACGCCTGTAAAAGCTGCTCGCGATAGATTCGGCTTTGCGCAATATGCTGGGACTCATCGCGCCAGTAGGGGAAAAGTGCCTCCAGCATACGCTGGTCGTGCTGCTTGAATTTCAAGGCGGCGCGGCGCGCCTGTATGGGACTGAGTCCCAATAGTTCCAGCGCCTTTTCGCCGATGGTCAGGGCCGAGTCCACGGTCTCGCGGAAGATATAGCGGACCCCGGCTTCCATCAAAGCATATTGGTGCATACGGTTACGGGCCCGGGCGAGGATGGTCACATTGGGGAAGTGTTTTTGCAGCTGGGCCACAATTTCCAGACAGGCGGCCTGGTCGCTTAAGGTTAGGATAACCAGCTTCGCATTTTGGGCTCCGGCGGCGCGCAGCAGATCCTCTCGCGAGGCATCCCCGTAGTAAGCCTTGATACCATAGCGGCGCACCAGATCCAGCTGTTCTGCATTGCGTTCGAGCAAAGTGGTATTGAAACCGCAGGCATTTAGAAGTCGCCCGGCGATCTGCCCGAAGCGCCCGTAGCCAATAATGATTACCGGTGAGCCGGAATCCACAGGCGGTGATGTATCTATGTTGGCGGGAACCTCTGGGCCGGTGACAAACCGCGGCTGGATAAACTGTTCGTAGATCAGCAGCAGCACTGGTGTCAGGGCCATGGTCAGAGCAATTTGAGCTACTAACAGATTGCCGATGTCCGCACTCAGGACCTGAAGCTGGGTAGAGAACGCTACCAATACAAAACCGAATTCACCGGCTTGCGCCAATGACAGCGCGAACAACCAATCCTCGCCCTTTGACATTCGCAAGGTGCGCGCCAGGGCAAACAGCACGGTAAATTTTACCAGCACCAACGCCAATGCTAATCCGATTAGCATCAGCGGGTTGTCCGCGATCAGGGAGAAATTCAGGCTGGCACCCACGGCGATAAAGAAGAGACCCAACAGCAGGCCCTTAAAAGGCTGTATATCCGCTTCCAGCTCATGGCGGAACTCGCTCTCGGCCAGCAGTACCCCGGCGAGGAAAGTACCCAGTGCCGGCGATAGGTCCAGCCAAGTCATTACCGCAGCTGCGGCAAATACGATCAGTAGCGCGCTCACGGTAAACAGTTCGCGAACTTGGCTGCCTGCCATTAGACGCAGCAAGGGACCGAGCAGGTAACGTCCGGCAAAAATAAAAGCCAACATGGTGCCGATAACTGCCGATGCGTAATACCAACCACTCAAGCCACTTTCATGGGGGCTGGCAGCGGTACCTGCCAGCAGTGGCAATAGCGCGAGGATGGGAATAACAGCGATATCCTGGAACAAAAGTACCGCAAATGCAGCACGCCCGCCCTGGCTTTTCAGCAGGCCCTTTTCACTGAGGGATTGCAATACGATCGCAGTTGAGGACAGTGCCAGGATCAGCCCGATAGCCACCGAAGAGCGCCAATCCATCTCGGAAAAGGCGAGAACCAACCCAGCGATGGCCGCAGCGGAAAACAGTAGTTGGGCACTACCGGTGCCTAGGATAGCACCGCGCATTTTCCACAACTTCTTCGGCTGCAGTTCCAGGCCGATCAGGAACAGCATGAGTGCAACACCAAACTCGGCAACGTGCATTTCATCGCTGGCATCGCCGACCAGGCCTAGGGCACTTGGGCCAATGGCCACACCGGCGAGTAAGTAACCGAGGACTGAGCCCAGGCCCAGGCGGGTGGCAATGGGTACCGCAATCACTGCAGCAGCCATGAAAATTACTGCCTCAATAAGGAAGCCGGAGTGTTCCATTTAATCGTTATCGCTATTTGGCTGTCGGTTGCTGGGGCTCGTCGCGTTCGGGCTCAGAAAACTCCCGGCTGCGACGAATCAATGGCGCTATGGTAGAGCCCTGTACGACGATAGAAAAGAGCACCACTCCATAGGTCATGACCACCCACAGGTAGCGAAGGTCCTGTCCCTGGACGAAGGCACTGCCGGCGGGAATCGACATCGCCAGCGCCAATGCCAGACCACCTTTCAACCCTCCCCAGATCAAAATCCGGTTGGTATAGGGGTGGTACTTGCGGCGACTTTTTAAATACAGGAAGGGTATGCCGACAGCGAAAACTCGGGCGGTGAGAACAATGACAATGCCCACTGCCATCAGTAGGTAGTCGGAGGGGCGCAGGTCGATAGTAATCAGGAACAGGCCCACCAGCAGGAAGAGCAAACCGTTGAGGAAGTCCTCGGTGATGCTCCAGAAATTATCCAGCTCGTGTTGGCTCACCCGGGAAAAGCCGCGCTCGCGGGTAAAGTTGCCAATAATAATGCCACTCACCACCATTGCCAGGGCGCCGGAGACCCCGAGCACATTGGCCAGGGAAAAACCGGCAGTGGGAATAACCATGGTCAGCATCAATTCCAGGCTGTGATCATTGGTACAACAAATGGCCCAGTGGAAAACGCCACCAATGATCAGTCCCAGCAATATGCCCCCCAGTGCCTCGATGGCGAATAGCTCAGCCACTGCCGGTACCGTAGGTTGGCCGCCTTCGAAAGCGAGTGCGTAAATCACCGCGAAGATCACGATACCGAAGCCATCGTTGAACAGGGACTCACCTTCCACCTGAATGGAAACCTGCTCCGGGGCCTTCAGGTTTTTCATAATTGCCAGTACGGCGATAGGGTCGGTGGGAGAGATCAATGCACCAAATAACAGGCAGTAAACAAAAGCCACCGGCATATTGATCAGCATCAGGAACCAGTAAAGAAGGGCCCCGACCACAAAGGTGGAAATGAGGGTACCGACAATGGCGAGAAGACCGATCTCCAGTTTCTGGTTGCGCAGTTCCAACAGATCGATATGTAAACTGCCGGCAAAAAGCAGAAACCCGAGCATTCCCTTGAGCAGAATATCCTCAAGGTTGAGCAGCGGCAGAAGCTGATCTGCCCAGGTGCGCAACTCCACCACCCCCAACTTGCCCAGGGCGGTGACCAATAGTGATAGGGCCAGGGCACCGGCGGTAATAGCGATTGTGGTTTGGGCGCGCAATACGTATTGGTTCAAGAAGCCCAGAAAAACTGATACGGCGGCAAGAAAACAAAAGGTGTAATAAACTTCCATGCCGTGTGTGGACTCCAGCGCTGAAATATTCTCGGATGGTTTAATGCCATTTTGGGGAGCGCCCCGGCGGCAATTTATATGATGGTGAGTGTGCCGTTATTGTAGTCGTGCAGAGGCTGCTCGATTTCCCTTGGAGTGGATCTAGGGCAACAGGATTACACCGGGGCGGGCCGCGCAGGCACAAGCGGCCAACTCCCTTTTATATGGGCGCGCAATTGTAGCGGCTCTAGGGCGCCACACAACTGCATTTTTCAGTTTTGCGCTCAAACGGATCGACTTCCCCTACCCACTAAAATTCATTAATGCCTTAGCTTTTTAAACATTACTTCATTACTTTCTAACTGCCAATTAGTAGATTCCTACTGACTATTGAAAATAAAAAGGATGATTATCACGCCAGTCTAGTGGTTTTTATTCCTCCTGAGTAAAGGCAGCTACCGACTATCTCATGAATTTTCACGACAGTGTCTACACTGGTTGATAGTCCATACCCATAAATGCGCAATTGAGGAAGTAGTAGTGAAGCATTCGATGTTGTGCGACACCTCAAAGCTGATCGGTCGGGTACTGATGTCGCTGATCTTTATATTTGCCGGCTGGAATAAAATTGGCGGCTACGAAATGACAGAGGCCTTTATGGTTTCCATGGGGATACCCGGCTTCATTTTGCCCCTAGTCATCGTTATTGAGTTGGTGGGAGGACTCGCGGTGTTACTGGGGATATTCACCCGGATTTCTGCTTTTGTCCTTTTCCTGTTCTGTCTCGCTTCGGCCTTCCTGGTACACCTGTCCCCTGGTGATGCAACAGAAATGACCAGCTTTATGAAAAATATCACGATTGCCGGTGGTTTCCTGATTCTGACCTGTGCCGGTGCCGGTCGCTTTAGCCTGGACCATTGGATACGCGGTAAGTAGATTTCAGCAACAGTTGTTGAGAGGAATTGAAGCCAGTTTCAGTCGAGCTTCAGTGGGGAGAAATTAGCCGGGCCTATACTGCCTGGATATAGGTAATGACTCTACAGGATTACCATGAAGCTTTTTTATGCACCGGGTGTTTGCTCTCTATCGCCTCATATTGTCGCTTGTGAAGCAGGGATCAATCTGGGCCTGCAAAAGGTCAATCTAAAAACCCATGAGCTGGAAAACGGCGACGACTTTACAAGGATTAGTCCTAAAGGGTACGTGCCGGCACTGCAACTGGAAGGCGGAGAAGTACTGACAGAAGGTCCGGCAATCGTCCAGTTTTTGGCGGAGCAAAAGCCCGACGCGCAACTGGCGCCACCAGTGGGCACCCTGGCCCATTACCGGCTTCTCGAATGGCTCAACTTCCTCAGTGCTGAAGTCCACAAGCTATTCAAACCACTGTTTTGGCATGGTACAGAAGAAGAACAGGAGGATTCCCGGGTTAGGCTTATCCGCTGGTTTGACTATATCGAAGGGCAGCTTGATAAAGACTACTTAATGGGAGACGATTTCACGGTTGCCGATGCCTACCTGTATGTTCTCTCTCGCTGGCTGAAACATCAGCAGTTTGATATGCCCCGGTGGCCCCGGCTTCAAGCATTCCAAAAGAGAATGGAAGAAAGGCCCGCAGTGCAGCGGGCGCTTCAGGAGGAAAGTTTAGAGCCGGTGTAAAGAGCTGCCGTTAACGCGGGGTAAAGCGCCGGGTTGCAGGGATATCGGACTCGATCGGTTGGCGAACCTTCGCGACAAATAGTGCAGAGAGTAGTGCCACAAAAGCACAGCCCGCCATAGATCCTGCAATAGGTGTCAGGGTTCCGGTGTGCAGGCTGCTTGCCAGTCCACCCAGTATCCCCCCGGTAATAAACAGAGCGGCGCCGTATAGCGCGTTGGCACTACCGCTGATTTTGGGGAAGAACTCCAAATAACAGGCGGCGGCATTGGGGCCGGTAATACCGATACAGCTCATCACCAGTACCAGGGGAATCATCCACAGGGTAAGTTCTTTGACTCCTGTCATAGTTCCCAGCAGCAGCAGGCCGCAACCCAATAGCTGCAACACAATACCCGCCAGCAGGATATTGCGCGGCTCAAAAAAGTTAAGTAGGCGGATATTCACCTGAACCATGCAAATTAGCCCGAGTACGCAGATACCAAAAAACAGTGGGAACTGATTCGCGCTAACACCGAAGTAATCCATAAACACAAAGGGCGCGGTGGTGATGTAGATAAACATCGAACCGCTGACACAGGCCTGTGCAATCAGGAACCCAATAGCGCGGGGATTGCGCAAAACCTGGCCGTAGCTGCCCACGAGAGACTTTAGCGGCATCATCTGGCGGCGTGCGCGGGTAAAGCGGGAGACGGTCTCCGGTAGCAGTAACTGTACTAGTACGAGCATTGCAAGAGCATACAGTAACAAAAAGACGAAAATACTTTGCCAGCCGCCAACGGCTAGTAGTGCTGAGCCGATCACCGGGGCGATTAGCGGTGCAATCAGCATGATGGTGCTAATCAGGGAAATAATTTTTGCCGCCTCACGGCCACTGTGTAAGTCGCGCACAATTGCAGCACATATTACTGTGGCAAAGCCGCCGCCAACTGCCTGGCAGAATCGCAGAATAATCAGTTGGTCTACATGGTCGGTAAACAGGACTAACAGGGAGCTGGCTATATAGATACTGAGGCCGATAGTTCCTACAAGGCGCCGTCCCCAGCGATCTGATAATGGTCCGCCAAACAGTTGTCCGAGGGCAAAGCCCAGCAGAAAACTGGACACTGAGTACTGCATCCGCTCGACTTCTGTATCCAGGGCCGCCGCCATCGCCGGAATGGCCGGCAGGTAGCTGTCGATGGAAAAAGGTGTCAGAGAAACGAGTGCGGCCAGCCACACCACTAGCCAGCGCGGGGCTTTCTCGTCCGAGTTAGAAGCGATGGATGTCATTATGTTGCTCAGGTACAGCCTGGAAGGATCTTCCCGGCAAAGCCCAATTGGCGGGAAATGGCTTTGGTAGAAACGGGCGGGCACATTGTCCCTTGCCCGCTTTGGATATCAGGGAGTTTAGTGCTTGTCTTCCCGCAATGTGTACAGTCCCTGTTTCAGTTTCAACAGGTGCTCCTGTAGCTGAGGACCTTTGCGCTGGGCTACGCCGATAGCGAGGACATCGATTACCACCAGGTGGGCGATGCGCGAGGACAGCGGCGTATAGATCTCAATATCCTCTTCTACATCCACTTCCAGTGGGATGCTGGCTTGTTGTGCCACCGGCGAGCCGCTGGGTGCCAAACCAACCACCAGAGCGCCCTGCTCTTTTGCCATGCTCATGGAGCGAAGTAACGCCTTGGTGCGACCGCTCTGGGAGATAGCTACTACTACATCCCCCGCTTGCATGGACATGGCCGACATATTCTGGATGTGGTGGTCTGAGTGAGCAGCGGTGGCCAACTGTAGGCGGAAGAACTTGTGCTGGGCATCGGCAGCGACGGCACCGGAGGCGCCAAAACCGAAGAATTCCACCCGCTTGGAAGCGGCCATCGCAGTGACAGCGGCCTCGAGGGCACGGTCGTCAATTCTATCGCGGACTTTCAGCAGGGTATCCACCGTGGAGTCGAAAACCTTGCGCTTGTACTCGGCAATGGTATCCGTTTCCGTAACCGCAATCTGGCCGAAGCTGGGGCTGGAAGCCAGCTGCTGCGCCAGGTTCAGCTTGAACTCCTGGAATCCGGAGCAGCCCACGGCGCGACAAAAGCGCACCACGGTAGGTTCACTCACCTGGGCTTCAGTAGCCAGGTCGACGATGCGCATATGAATGATTTCATCGGGGTTGGCGAGAATATACTCCGCCACCTTGCGCTCTGATTTGCGCATGGATGACAGTTGTTCACTGATTCGTTGCGTTACTTCCGCCGGTTTCACAGGACTTCCTTCTCTATGCCAGATGGCGCAGTTTAGCCGCTGTGCCCTCTGCTGGCGAGCGACATCACATTACATTGTCAGGCGGGACAAAATCCTGTTTATTTACACAGGTCTTGTGCATCAGCTCTGGTACAATCTTCGCCCATGGACGTATCTCAGATTTTAGACCCCCTCAACGACGCCCAGCGCGAAGCAGTAGCTGCCGCGCCCGGCAATCAATTGGTTCTGGCCGGTGCCGGCTCGGGCAAGACCCGGGTGCTGGTACACCGCATCGCCTGGCTGATGCAGGTGGAGGGCGCCTCGCCCTACTCCATTATGGCGGTAACCTTTACCAACAAGGCGGCCCGCGAGATGCGCGCCCGTATCGAAGAGCTGCTGGGGGTGAATACCTTTGGCATGTGGGTGGGCACCTTCCACGGCCTGGCTCACCGCCTGCTCAAGGCTCACTGGCAAGAAGCCAAGTTGCCGCAGAACTTCCAGATTCTGGATTCCGATGACCAGCTGCGTCTGATCAAGCGGGTACAGGCAGATCTGGGGCTGGATGATAAAAAGTGGTCACCGCGTGAAACCCAGTGGTGGATTGGTGCGCAGAAAGATGAAGGTCTGCGCCCGCAATATATCAATGCCGGCGCCGATCCCTGGTTGCAGACCATGGTGCGAATCTATTTCGCCTATGAAGAGGCCTGTCAGCGCGGTGGATTGGTGGATTTCGGCGAGCTGCTGCTGCGGGCCCACGAGCTCTGGCTGAATAACGACGCTATTCTGGCCCACTACCGCCGGCGCTTCCCCCATATTCTGGTGGATGAGTTCCAGGACACCAACACGATTCAATATGCCTGGCTGCGCTTACTCGCCGGTGAGCAGTGCCATATCACCGCCGTGGGTGACGATGATCAGTCCATCTACGGTTGGCGCGGTGCCAAGATCGAGAATATCCAGCACTTTTCCACAGATTTACGAGAAGTGCAGACGGTGCGACTGGAGCAGAACTACAGATCCACCTCCACCATTCTGAACGCGGCTAATGCGGTGATCGCTAATAACAGTGGCCGCTTGGGCAAGGAGTTGTGGACCAAGGGTGAAGAGGGTGAGCCCATCGCCGTCTACGCGGCCTACAACGAACAGGATGAATCGCGCTTTATTGTCGAGCGCATCAATGACTGGGTGCGCGACGGTAATCGCCGCGACAGCATCGCCATCCTCTACCGCTCCAATGCCCAATCCCGGGTACTTGAAGAGGGGCTTTTGCGCGAGCAGGTGCCCTACCGTATCTATGGCGGCCAGCGCTTCTACGAGCGCCTGGAAATCAAGAATGCCCTGTCTTATTTACGCCTGATTACCAACCGCGATGATGATACTGCGTTTGAACGGGTGGTGAATACACCCACCCGTGGCATCGGTGCGCGCACTGTAGAGATGGTGCGTTCTTATGCCCGGGAGCAGGGCTGCTCCCTGTGGCAGGCGGCCAAGCTGATGTTGCAGCAACGGGTATTGGCTGCTCGCGCCGGCAATGCCCTGCAGAGCTTCCTGGACCTGATTAACCAGCTGGCAGCAAATGCAGAAGATAAAGAGTTGGATGCTATTGCTGAGGATGTGATCGAAAACAGCGGTTTGCTGGAGTTTCACGGCAAAGAGAAAGGCGAGAAAGGCCAAACACGGGTGGAGAACTTGCAGGAACTGGTCACTGCCTGTCGCGGCTTTACCGGTGCAGGCCTGCCCGAAGGAGAGGAAGATGAAGAGGAAATTCCGCTTCTTAACCAGTTCCTCGACAGCGCTGCCCTCGATGCCGGTGAAGGTCAGGCGGATGAGTTTGAGGATGCCGTCCAGCTGATGACCCTGCACTCCGCCAAAGGCTTGGAGTTTCCCCTGGTATTTATGGCGGGTGTGGAGGAAAACCTGTTCCCCCACAAGATGTCGGCGCAGGAGCCCGGCCGCATGGAGGAGGAGAGACGCCTCTGCTACGTGGGTATCACCCGCGCCATGCGCAAGCTATACATTACCTACGCGGAAAACCGGCGTCTGTTTGGCAGCGAAACCTATAACAGCCCTTCCCGCTTTATCGGCGAAATTCCACCTAATTTGGTGCAAGAAGTGCGCCTGAAGACCGAAATTTCCCGTCCTCTCTATCAGGCGGACTACGGCAAGGTAGGCCAGTTTTCCGACCCGGCGCCAGACTTCGATGATTTACCCCCGCTGGTCCTGGGCGGGCGAGTGGACCATGCCAAGTTTGGTGAAGGAACTGTCATTGAGTTTGAGGGAACGGGTCCTCGAATGCGGGTGCTGGTTAATTTTGACGATGTTGGCGACAAGAGGCTGATACTTTCAATGGCCAAGTTGCAGCCGCTTTAAGTGATGGCTTGAGCTGGCACTAAGCATTAAATACTGAGTGCCAGAGCATGTCGGTACTGAGAAGCATGCAGAATTGAAAGTTAGATAGTGGTGAATGGATTCCAGCGATAGCGGGAATCCATTCAAAATACCAGGGTCAGATCACAGAGGACTTCCCCTGAAGACCTAAGTTGGCGACCAAAGCGTCTGCCGATAATTTGTACAATACAAAAATAACGATAAATTAGTAGCAATGAAAAAACTCAATTGGTACCCGGCTATCATTCTCGGGCTCTTAGCCCTGCTCGCCATTACCTTCGCCGCCCTGGTAGCTTCCCGTGCAGCGATGGGCCCTGCCCAGCACTTTTCCGCAGAGGGCAATAAAGAGTTGTTCGAGTGGAAATTAGTTACTACCTGGCCCAAGAATTTCCCTGGCCTCGGCAGTGCGCCGGAGCGTTTTGCCAAGAAAGTCGAGGCGATGTCAGCCGGGCGTCTCAGGATCAAAGTGTACGGTGCCGGTGAGTTGGTACCTGCCCTGGGCGTATTTGGTGCTGTATCGGAAGGCGCCGCGCAGATGGGACACGGTGCTGCCTATTACTGGAAAGGCAAGGTGCCCGCTGCCCAGTTTTTTACTGCGGTGCCTTTTGGCTTGAATGCCCAGGAAATGAATGGTTGGTTACACCACGGTGGTGGTCTCGAACTCTGGGAGGAGATCTACGAGCCCTTTAACCTAATTCCACTTGCGGGGGGCTCCACCGGTGTGCAGATGGCGGGCTGGTTTAACAAACCGATTGAGTCGGTGAAGGATTTAAAGGGCCTAAAGATGCGTATTCCCGGCCTGGGTGGTGAGGTTTTAAACCGCGCAGGCGGCACTGCGGTGACCATTCCCGGTGGAGAACTCTATACCGCCCTCCAGACTGGAGTGATCGATGCTACCGAATGGGTGGGGCCCTACAACGATCTCGCTTTTGGTTTCCACCAGGTCGCTGAGTATTACTACTACCCCGGGTGGCATGAGCCGGGCTCTATCCTGGAATTTATCGTTAATAAAAAGGCGTTCAAAAAATTGCCTGCTGATTTGCAGGAAATAGTGCGGGTCGCCGCCCGTGAAGCTAACCAGGATATGCTGGACGAATACACGGCACGCAATAACCGGGCCCTCAAGGAGCTGGTAGAAGAGCACGGGGTAAAAGTGGAGCGCTTGCCGGAGGATGTTCTGTCTCACCTGAAGAAGATCAACAACGAAATTATGCAGGAGACGGCGCAGCAGGACCCGGAGTTTGCCCGTGTTTACAAAGCCTTTAAAGAATTTGAACGGGATGTGAAGCCCTACCACGAGATCAGTGAAGAGGCTTACTACCAGGCGAGAGAGTTAAAGGAAGATTAGCGCCCAACTACTGGGCCGATGATATTGCCGGCTGTGTTGCTCTACAGCCGGCGAACTCGAAACCTACAATCAGGGCAGCGGCCTGGTACGGCCGGCATCGTCGATAGCGACAAATACAAACTCACCCTCGGTGACCTTGACCTGCTCACCGGAATCCACCCGCGTCAGCCAAACCTCTACCATGGTGCGAATCGAGGAGCGCCCTTCTTCGATAGCCTCCGCATAGCAGCTGACTGTTGAGCCAACCGGAACCGGGCGCAGGAAAACCATGCTGCCCACTGCAACGGTTGTGACACGGCCGCGTGCCATGGTTTGTGCGAGAATGGCGCCAGCGAGGTCCATCTGCGACATCAGCCAACCGGCAAAAACATCCCCCTGCGGATTGGTATCGCGGGGCATAGCCAGGGTTTGCAGGGTTAGCGTGCCTGTGGGTTGCGGATCTTCATCGAGAGCTGACAGTGCGGACATCGGGTACTCACAGATTGTTAGAGTTATTGGTTTCCACTACTGGAATGGTGGCGCATTCTAGCACAATTTGGCCAGTAATTGACCAGAATAAATTTCGGCCTTTAGTCGACCGTAGGCGCGTTTTTGGCCGTTGGTACTGCCTCTCAGTCTATGGATGGCTCTCCACATGCGCAGATCACTGTTGCTGAACCACCCCCGGCAGCCAAGTGGCCAGGGCCGGCCATATCGCCAGCAGGCACAGCAGTAAAAGTTGGATGGCAATAAAAGGCGCTACCCCGCGATAGATGGCCGATGTGGCGACAGAACTGGGGGCCACCCCGCGCAGGTAAAAGAGAGCAAACCCAAATGGAGGCGTTAGGAAAGAGGTTTGCAAATTGATGGCAATCATAATGCCGAGCCACACCGGATCGACGCCCATTGCCAGCAGTACCGGGCCCACAATTGGTACCACTACAAAGGTGATCTCGATAAAGTCGAGGATAAAGCCCAGCAGGAATATTACCAGCATCACCAACAGGGTCGCGCCGATTACCCCTCCGGGCAGGCTGTGGAAAAATCCTGTCACCAGCTCTTCGCCGTTGTAACCGCGAAATACCAGAGAAAACAATGAGGCGCCAATCAATATGGCGAAAACCATGGCCGAGACCTGAAGTGTACTGCGGCCTATTTCCCCGGCGCGCTTAAAGCTCAGTGCTCCGCGACTGGACGCCAGTAACGCCGCCCCCAGTGCGCCGACGGCGGCCGCTTCTGTAGGGGTGGCAGCGCCAACGATGATTGATCCGAGCACAATCAGCATTAAGGCAATCGGGGGTAAAAGACTGCGAAGCAGCTGGGCCTTATCCACTTCTGGAGGCTCGCTGCTCTCCGTGGGTTTGGGGCGACGGGCAATAAATAATAGATAAATGATATAGGCGGCCACCAGCAGTAAGCCGGGAATAATTGCCCCTACAAACAGATCCCCTACGCTGACTGGCTTGGGATTGAAAATGCCTGCAGATAGTTGTGCCTGTTGATAGGCATTGGAGAGGGTGTCACCCAACAGAACCAAGGCAATAGAGGGTGGGATAATTTGCCCGAGGGTACCGGTGGCGCAGATAGTGCCGGTAGCCAGTTTGGGGGAGTAGCCATTTTTTAACATGGTGGGCAGTGACATCAGCCCCATGGTGACTACAGTTGCACCGACGATGCCAGTACTGGCGGCGAGCAGCGCGCCTACTACCACTACGGAAATGGCAAGTCCCGAGGGAGCCCCCATAAAGGCTTTGCTCAGATTAACCAATAAATCCTCAGCAATCTTGGCTCGCTCCAGTATTACCCCCATCAGCACAAATAGCGGAACGGCAACCAGAGTGCCGTTTTGCATAATGCCGTAGAGGCGATCGGGGAAAGCGCGCAGCAACTCAGCATCAAATACGCCATACACAATACCCAGGCCCGCTGATAGCAGGGCGGTACCCGCGAGGGTAAAAGCTACTGGGTAGCCGAACATAAGCAGAGCGCAGACGACTGCAAACATCAGAAAGGGGATTAGCTCAATCACACTTCGGCCCCTTCTACCTGCTTCAGTACTGCTTTTGACGACGACATTGGAATGGACTGTTGTTGGGGCAGCATCAATTGCATCAGCGCGCGAATAAACTGGGCCAGCCCCGCCAGAGCCAGGGTGACGGCGGACAGAGGAATCAGGCTCTTCAGTAAAAATACTCCAGGCAGGCCGCCGGCGTTCGCACTGTCTTCAAAAACTGACCAGCTATTCAGTACAAAGTGCCAGCTGCTTATAAATAGAAAGACGCAAAGCGGTAAGAGGAATATCAGATAGCCAATTGCATTGACCCAGGCTTTGGCCCTGGCGCTCATCCTGCGGTAGAAGACATCCACCCGCACATGGGCTTCGGTCTGCAACGCATAGGCCAGCCCCAGCATAAAGACGGCACCGTGCAGGTAAATCACAGATTCCTGTAGGGCGATAGAACCGGTATTGAAGCCGTGGCGCATCACCACAACACAGCTTTGTAACAGGACCATGGCCCAGGTGAACCAGGACAGCAGTTGCCCGGTATGACTGGTCAGGCGCTCGAGTGCCTGCGCGCTGCACAGCAGAAAACGCATGGGGGCTTCTCTCTTTACATCTTATTGTTATTTATGTTGCTCGAAGGTTAACCCTTTGCCCGCTCTCATGCCAGCAGGGTAAAAATACAGCTGTAACCTTTTTGTAATCTTTTATTCATAGAATCGTCACCCGTTGTTCCTAGCATCGCCGCGTGAAATAAAAACACTCATCGGAGTTACACAATGAACAAGCAAATTCTGGCGACTTCTCTGGCAGCCCTGACCCTGGCAACTTCACAGGTTGCTATGGCAGCGCGCGATTACATTAGTGTTGTAGGTTCCTCTACTGTTTACCCGTTTACTACGACTGTGGCGGAGCGTTTTAGCCGCGCAACCCAGTTTAAAACTCCAGTCGTTGAGTCCACTGGTACTGGTGGTGGCATGAAGTTGTTCTGCCAGGGTGTTGGAGAAAGCACTGCGGATATCACCGGTGCCTCCCGTCGCATTAAGCAATCCGAATTGGAAATGTGTAACAGCAACGGTGTTGATGTTGTTGAAGTACAGATCGGTTACGACGGCATTGTTCTTGCGAATGCTAAGAAAGCGGCTCCCTTTAAGCTGACTCGTAAAGACATCTTTCTGGCTCTGGCTAAGGAAGTACCTAACCCAGACGGTTCTGAAACTCTGGTAGCCAACCCCTACAAGACCTGGAAGGACGTAAACCCAGCTCTGCCCAACACCAAAATCGAAGTTTTGGGTCCGCCCCCCACTTCCGGTACCCGCGATGCTTTTGCCGAGCTGGCAATGGAAGGTGGCTGTAAGAAGTTTGGCTGGATCAAAGCCATGAAGAAAACAGACAAGAGCGCTTACAAAGCGATCTGTCACAACGTTCGCGAAGACGGCGCTTATGTTGAGGCCGGTGAGAACGACAACCTGATCGTGAACAAGCTGGTTGCCAACCCGAACGCTCTGGGTATCTTCGGCTTTAGTTTCCTCGACCAGAATGCTGACAAGGTACAGGGCTCTCTAATCGAAGATCAGGCTCCTACTTTCGACTCCATCGCTGACCAGAGCTACCCGGTTTCCCGTCCGCTGTTTATCTACGTCAAGAAGCAGCACGCTGACGTGGTTCCCGGTGTTAAGCAGTTCCTGGCTGAATTCACCAATGAGCGCGCTTGGGGTGAAGATGGCTACCTGGCTGACAAAGGTATGATTCCTCTGCCCACCGAGAAGCGTCAAAAGATTGCTACTGATGTGCGCAAGCTGAACGCACTGAGTAATCTCGCAGCCAAGTAAAAAAATTCTGGAGTTGTACTGTCAAAGGGAATTGACGGCCAAGCTCGAAAGGGCTTGGCCGTTCTTTATAAGAAGACTCACAAATTGTCGCCCCCCCTGTGATGGAACGCGGGGATAAAGTCTGGATAATGCCAGCGACGATATTTTTAGTACGGTAATTCAATGCAAACCCCCACACTGTTCGCACTTTTGCTGCTCCTGATATTAGTGGCCTACGGCACTGGCTTTCGCCGTGCAGTGAACGCTGCTCGCAGTCTTGGCGGCGTTCGCAATCTGGCCGCCCTGCCCAGTTACTACGGATTACTCACCGCCCTTTGGTGTGGTTTGCCAGCACTGGTATTACTCTGTGGCTGGTTGGTGTTTGACGATTCGATCATCCGTGCGATGGTCATGAATAGTATTGCCGATAAGCCGGAGAGCATCTCCGGGCAGAACCTTCTCTACGCGCAGATCCAGAATCTCGCGGCGGGCCACCTGATAGGGGAAAAGTCCCAGCAATTGCAGAGTGCTGCGGACTACCTCAGTCAGTTGCGTTCCAGCTCCAATAATTTACAGGCCTTCCTGAGTTTGGTGTTGGCCAGCGGCCTTGCCGCTTTTGCACTGCTGCGCTTTTCTCCGAAGCTGCGCGCTCGCGAAAAAGTTGAAAAAGTGCTGCGCACGGTGCTGATTGCCTGTGCCAGCGCTGCGATTCTAACCACTGTCGGAATTTTGCTATCGGTACTGTTTGAATCCCTGCGCTTCTTCCAGTCCGTGCCGGTGAGTGAATTCCTGTTTGGATTGCACTGGAGCCCACAGATGGCCCTGCGCGCAGACCAGGTGGGATCGAGCGGTGCTTTTGGTGCTGTCCCGCTGTTTACCGGAACCCTGATGGTGTCCGCGATCGCCATGTTTGTGGCGGTACCTGTGGGATTGATGGCGGCTATTTATCTGGCCGAGTACGCCAGTAAGCGCGTGCGTTCCCTGGCCAAGCCGGTACTCGAAATTCTCGCCGGTGTACCCACCGTGGTATACGGATTTTTTGCTGCCTTAACCGTTGCTCCATTTATTCGCGAGTTGGCCACCTCTATGGGCCTACAGGCCTCCAGTGAAAGCGCACTGGCTGCTGGCCTGGTGATGGGAATCATGATCATTCCCTTTGTTTCCTCTCTGTCCGATGACGTGATCAATGCGGTGCCCCAGTCTCTGCGCGATGGTGCCCTGGGCTTGGGGTCCACCCAGTCTGAGACGGTGCGCAAAGTTGTGATTCCTGCGGCACTACCCGGCATCGTCGGCGGTGTATTGTTGGCGGTTTCCCGCGCAATTGGTGAAACCATGATTGTGGTGATGGCCGCCGGACTCGCGGCAAACCTCACCGCCAACCCGCTTGAATCGGTCACGACTGTGACGGTGCAGATTGTGACTCTGTTGGTTGGCGACCAGGAATTTGACAGTCCAAAGACCCTCGCCGCTTTTGCTTTGGGCCTGATGTTGTTTATCTCCACTTTGGTGCTGAACTTTATTGCCTTGCACGTAGTGAAAAAATACCGGGAGCAGTATGACTGATCTTACTCAGGCGCAAGTTCGCGAGCGCATAGAGAAAAGCCTCGCCAGCCGTCACCGCAAAGAAAAGCTGTTTCGTGGGCTGGGTATTGGCAGTATCGCCTTTGGTGTACTCGCTGTACTGATTCTGTTCACTGACATTATCAGCAAAGGCAGTGGTGCCTTTGTGCAGACAGCTATCCAGCTGGAAGTGCACTACGACGAACAGGTTTTGGGCATCGATAAGGTCGATGATGAAAGTCTGACCTGGGCAAACTTCACCGGTGTTATTCGCCAGTCCCTGCGCGAGCGCTTTCCCACTGTGACTGGTCGCAGTGACAAGCGTGAACTCTACAGCCTGGTTTCCTCCGGAGCACCTTTTACCCTGCGCGATCGCTTAGCTGCGAATCCGGAACTGTTGGGTAAATCCGAGAAAGTCTGGCTGTCAGTCGATGACGATGTGGATACTTTCGTCAAAAGCCTGAAGGATTCCAAAGAGGGTTTCCGTGGTCGTACCTCGGACCAGAAGGCTGGTTGGATTGAGCAGCTGTTGGACAGCGGTGAACTGAAGAAGCGGTTCAATACCATCTTCTTTACTAATGGCGACTCCCGTGAACCAGAGCAGGCGGGCATCCGCGCAGCCTTGATGGGGTCCCTGTTTACCCTGTTGGTAACTCTGGCACTGTCATTTCCTATCGGTGTGGCGGCGGCGATTTACCTGGAAGAGTATGCACCCAAAAACCGTTGGACCGATTTGATTGAGGTGAATATCAATAACCTCGCGGCAGTGCCTTCTATTGTTTTCGGCCTTCTGGGCCTGGCGATATTTATTAATTTCTTTGAGTTGCCGCGTTCGGCACCTCTGGTAGGGGGCTTGGTACTGACACTGATGACCTTGCCCACGATTATTATTTCCAGCCGCGCGGCTTTGAAGGCGGTGCCACCCTCAATTCGCGAGGCGGCAATGGGTATGGGGGCTTCGCGTATGCAGGTGGTTTTCCACCATGTGCTGCCCCTGGCCATGCCGGGAATGTTGACTGGCGCGATTATCGGTATGGCCCAGGCCCTCGGTGAGACGGCGCCCCTATTGATGATTGGTATGGTCGCTTTTATTGTCGACGTACCTGCTGGGGTAACCGACCCGGCCACCGTGCTGCCTGTGCAGATTTTCCTGTGGGCAGACAGCCCGGAGCGCGCCTTTGTCGAGCGCACCTCCGCAGCCATTATGGTGTTGCTGAGTGTGCTGATTGTGATGAATACCAGCGCGGTATTGCTGCGCAAGAAACTTGAGCGCCGCTGGTAACAGAGCGCGGATTATCAGAAAGCGGGATATTATATGAGTACCATGACCCTGGATGCCGCCAGCCAAACTGATGCGGCGCAATCCGATGTTGCGGGTAGGCAAATGATGAATGATCGGGCTGATGTTAGAGAAACAGTTGGCCAACCCTTCTGTGACACCGCCAAGTTGCGTATGCGCAATGTGAATGTTTTCTATGGTGAAACCCAGGCGATCCACTCGGTCGGTCTCGATATCGGAAAAAATGAAGTGGTTGCCATGATCGGTCCCTCCGGCTGTGGTAAGTCGACGTTTTTGCGTTGCCTCAACCGCATGAATGACACTATTGAAGGTTGTCGCGTCGAGGGCGAGTTAAGTCTGGATGGTGACCCCATCTACGGCCCCAAAGTGGACGTGGTACCCCTGCGCGCCCGCGTCGGTATGGTATTCCAGAAACCAAACCCTTTTCCCAAGTCCATTTACGAGAATGTGGCCTACGGCCCAAAAATCCACGGCATTGCCAGCCGCCGTGCCGATCTGGATGAGATCGTAGAAAACAGCCTGCGCCGCGCCGGTCTGTGGAATGAGGTTAAAGATCGTTTGGATAAGCCGGGTACGGGTCTGTCCGGTGGTCAGCAGCAGCGCCTGTGTATCGCCCGCGCTATTGCGGTGAGCCCGGAAGTAATCCTAATGGATGAGCCCTGCTCTGCCCTGGACCCGATTGCAACGGCGCGAATCGAAGAGCTGATCGATGAGCTGCGCCAGAACTACACTATCGCAATCGTTACTCACTCGATGCAGCAGGCTGCGCGGGTGAGTCAGCGTACGGCTTACTTCCATTTGGGGCATTTGGTGGAAGTTAATGATACTGAAACGGTGTTCACCAACCCCGAGCACGAACTCACTGAAGCCTATATCACCGGCCGCTTCGGCTAAGGTTCCTGCTCGGAGGGAAAACTATGGAAATGCATTTCGATCAACATATCTCACGCCAATTTAATGAAGACCTGGAAAGCTTAAAGACAGAGATGCTGGAAATGGGCGGTATGGTCGCCCGCCAGGTTGCCGATGCGGTTGATGCCCTGGCCAATGCGGACAGTGAGCTGGCCGAGGAAGTGCTGCGTATTGAAGAAGTCATCGATAAAAGTGAGATGGCCCTGGATGAGCACGCCACGCTAATTATTGCCAAGCGCCAACCGGCCGCATCCGACCTCCGCATGGTGCTATCTGTCATTCGAATTGCCCGAGACCTGGAGCGCATTGGGGATGAGGCGAGCAAGATTGCCAAGATGGCCATAGCACTGACGGATGAAGGTACGTCGCCGCGCGGGTATACCGAAATCCGTCATATTGCCAATGCCGTGCGGAAAATGCTCAATGACGCCCTGGATGCCTATACTCGTTTCGATGTGCAGTCGGCTCTGCAAACTCTTGCTGAGGACCAGCAGGTTGATATGGACTACCGTACGGCCGTACGTGAGCTGGTGACTTACATGATGGAAGACCCGCGTAGTATTTCCCGGGTCATTAATGTGTTGTGGACCCTGCGCTCACTGGAGCGGATCGGTGACCATGCGAAGAATATTTGTGAGCAGGTTGTTTACTTGGTGGAAGGTGCTGATATCCGGCATGGGCACCAGGAAAATCTGCGCAAGTCCTAAAGGGCTTTGCTAATTTAAAAAGGTCGCCTAGCGCGGCCTTTTTTTTGTTGGAATCTAATTCTTAGTCGTCAGGTAGTACAGGGAATGAAATTTATCTTCGAAGTTCATCTACAAGATGGGTTTAAAGCTGAGGATTATGCCGATGCCTGGGTGCGTGCTTCCGAGATCATACAGCGCTCCCCGGGAGCGATGGGCACAGAACTTCATCGAAAAATTGATGACCCCAATGTGTTGATAGCCATTGCTAGCTGGCGATGTAAAAAAGATCGGGATGCTATGCAAACTGAACACAGTAAAAAAATTGATGAAATCATTGCCAGCGTGGCCCCTTTTGTAAAAATTAATCTAGTAGGGGAATTTTATGACCCGCAATGGGTCGTAAAAAATATAGAGGATTGATGTTAATCAGTTGAACCTGAATGAAGCCTGAATAAGTTTGCTTATTATAATTAAAATAAAATTTTTTATTTTAATGCTTTTAATAGATATGTTTGCGTTTCATGTATTACAGGTGATTACAGTTTTTATTTTTTGTTTTAAAAAAGTTATTCGTCGAAAAATAATATTCACTTTGCCGCAAATTTGACCTTAATTGCTTACCGTGTAATTTGCTGTTGTTGCGCACTTAAAAACTTTTGTTACAATCCGCAGCCCAATTTGGATCGCTACGTTAACGAAGGATTTATTCAATGAGATTCAAGCTTGCTGCTCTTCCCTTAATGCTTCTTGCCGCAACTGCTGGTGCCGAGGAGTATAATTCCATCACTACTTTGGATTATTCAAACCTGGATTTCGATGGAGCTGATGGCAATCAGTTTTCTGCTGAAACCACCTATTACTTCTCCGGTAAAGAGGCACTAGGTCCTCTAAAAGAGTTTGAATATATCAATAAGGCTAGCAATATATCTGCTGCTTACACTCACTACGATGTATCTAGCGAAGATTTAGATAACATTGCCATCGCAGGTGAATACTTCACTAGCTTTGGTCTGGTTTTAGGTGCGAGCCTAACTGAAACTGATGATGAAGGTGTTAATACAGCTTCTATCGGATACTTGTTTACTCCAAATTTCTTGGTAGAGCTGTCCCATACAGATTTTGATGGCACTGACGAGACTTTTGTTGAGCTTCGCTATAACCACCAATTGAGTGGTTCCGATTACATCGGTTTTGATTTTATCGCTGGCGATGATGCAGGTGTTTTTTCAACCAAGTACTTTGCTAACTTGGGTGGCGATCAATATGTGACCGCAGAATTTGCTTATGCCGATTATGACGATGGTGGCGACTACTGGCAGCTGGGTGCAGACTACTTCTTCTCCCAGAATACTTCTTTTGGTGCGAAGATTGACGAGAATGAAGATGTAAAAGTTGGATTCTCGCACTTCTTTAGCCGCAATGTTGCTGTTGAAGCTGGTTACAGCACTATGTTTGCAGATGGTCTGAATATCCGTAGCTTTGGTTTAAATACCTACGGTGTAGGTGGTAATGCAGATATTGATGTAGACAAGTTTGAGCTGGGTTTGACAGTTCAGCTGTAATTTGGCATAGAAAAGGGCTATCGTCGATAGCCCTTTTTGTGTCCATAGGTTTCTGAAAAAATAGGCAAATAAAATTTTTTGCTTAAAATTTAACCTTTGCCGGCTATCGCCTTAATTCTATTTTGAGCCATGGTGCCAATTTCCCCTCCAGCCCCGGCAGCCTCCTGATAGTGCTTGTAAGCACTTTGCTTATTTCCCTGCCTCTCATAGGTCTGGCCAAGGTAGTAGTGTGCGTAAGCGGTATCCAGATAGCGTAGTGATCTGGTTAGGTCGCCCTCTGCAGAGCTATAATTTTTTAATTGGATATTAGTGATTCCCCGCTTTAGCCAATACGAAAATAGCGCTGGATTCTTTTGAATGGCACTATCGTATGCCTTTCGGGCATTTTTATATTGTTTCTTTTGGCTGAGTAAATCTCCTTCTAGCGCAAAAAAGGCAGCTTCTTTGGGTTGCTGTTTTTGAGCTTTTCTCACCAGCTTTAGTGCAGAGTCAAACTTTTTATTATTGGCCGCGGCAACCGCATCGTCGTAATTCTTGTAAGCATCGGCATCGCGCTTTAATTGCGCTATGGCTTTTTGGTAGGCGGCCCGGTTGGTGATTCCCCCTTTGGGTAGAGATTGACTGTGCTTGATATTAGCGCTGACACGAGATTGGGAAGGGGGATGGCTGGCAAAGAGCGCTTCCAGTCCACCAGTTTGACGCCCCTCCGACAGTTCAACAAATTTTCTTTGCAGGCGTACGGCCCCCTGGGGATCATATCCCGCAGCGGCCATATATTTCATACCGTATTGATCTGAATCTAACTCATTGCCGCGACTGTAGCGGGCAATATAGGCGGAGCCCCCCAGTTGAGTCCCGGTGGCAATCAAGTCAGAGTAGCCAGAGTCCTGGGTGGCAGCTCCCACGATTGCCAGGCCTGCGCCCAATAATTGTTGTTGGGACATCGCAGTTGCGGAGTGGCGCGCAGCGGCGTGAACTATCTCATGGCTCAGTACGGCGGCGAGCTCAGCTTCGTCATCGAGTAACACCAGTAGGCCTCGATTGATGGCGATTTTGCCGCCGGGCAGGGCCCAGGCGTTGGGAACCGAGTTGTTCAGAACCACAAACTCGTAAGGTAGCTGGGGGCGGTCAGAGACCCGTGCCAGCTTTTGGCCAACCTGGCTGACGTAGTTTTGCAGGGCCGGATCAATGGTGTATTGGCCGCCCTGCTGTTGTTGGTTGGCAGTGTAGTGCTGTTGCCCCAGTTGAATTTCCTGCTGCGGAGATATCAGCGAAACCTGTTTCTCACCGGTGACTGGATTGACAACGCATCCTCCGAGAATCGTGGTCGTCCAAAACGCGACACATGCCGTAAGCGCTTGGGTACGCGAGATCATTGCCTCCCTCCCTGTATAATGTTGAGTCATTAGAATGGTTACTCATTGTACACAGTACAGGAACTGAGGTTTATGACGGCACTTCAAGTCATTGAGTTATTTGCGGGCAACAACCCCGAAGGTGAGCCTGTTGTGGAACGGCTACAGGTTCGTGTGAGCGAGGATGATAGCTGCCAACTGGTGCGATCCCCTGTCTTTATTAAGGGAATCGCCAGTGGGGATTACATTAAGGTCGATAAAGACACCCAGCAATTTGAGTTGGTAAAGCGCTCGGGCAATTTGGCGGTGCGTATTTTTTGTCGTGGCGATAGCACGGAGCTGTCTGATAAGTTGACCCCACAGCTGGAAAAGCTCGGGGGTGAGTTGGATCTCGAGGCACCGCGCGTATTGGTCTACAGCATTCATGTCAGCTGTGGATTCGATAAGATTGAGGAAATCCTCAACAGTGCCTGCGATGGGGCTAATAGCGTTTGGTATTACGGCAATGTTTATGACCCCAAAGATGGGCAGACACCGCTCAACTGGTGGCAGGACGTCCTAAAGCCAGAGTAAACATCCGCGATATATTTGGGTCAGCCACAATAGCTTGGTAGTGTGTGGTTGAGGCGATAGCGAAGCGAGAAGGCACCCGATGTTAATAGTTATTTCACCGGCGAAAACCCTGGACTATGAAAGTGATATTCCCTCACTGGAAACCACCCAGCCGGACTTTTTGAAAGAGTCAGCAGCCCTGATCAAAGAGCTGCGTGAACTGAGCCCGCAGCAGGTTTCCAGCTTGATGAAGATTTCAGATAAGTTGGGAGTCTTGAATTACGATCGCTTCCACACTTGGAAGCGCCCGTTTACCGATAACAACGCCCGCCCCGCCCTGCTCGCCTTTAAAGGTGATGTTTATACCGGATTGGAGGCGGAGACTATGGGTAAGCGGGACTTTGCCTATGCGCAAAAGCACTTACGTATGCTCTCTGGCCTGTATGGTTTGCTGCGCCCATTGGACTTGATGCAACCCTATCGCCTCGAGATGGGCACTAAATTTGAAAATGCCAAGGGTAAGAATCTCTATGAATTTTGGGGAGATAAGATTACCGAAGCATTGAATGCGCAGTTGCAGGGCGTGAAGAGTCGCGAGTTGGTAAACCTGGCATCCAATGAATATTTCAAATCAGTCAAAACCAAGCAGCTTGATGCTCAGGTGATCACCCCGCATTTTAAGGACCTGAAAAATGGTCAGTATAAGATGATTAGTTTCTTCGCTAAGAAAGCCAGAGGCATGATGAGTCGCTGGGCGATTGATCAGAGGGTGAAGAAGGCGGAAGAGCTGAAAGGGTTTGATGTGGCTGGTTACGGCTATAACCAGAAGATGTCCACTGAGTGGGATTGGGTATTTACCCGGGATGAGCCGCAGTGAGTAGTACAGAGTTGCCGGATGCGCCCTCCTGCGGGCGCAATCGCGAGCCGATTCTCCAACAACTGACTCGCCTGTTGGCTTCAAGTCGTAAAGTGCTTGAGGTTGGCAGTGGTACAGGTCAGCACGCAGTATATTTTGCTCCGCATTTACCGCATCTTGAATGGCAAACTTCAGAGCGATCGCAACAGCTGGAGGCAGTAAAGTCCTGGCTGGCGGAGGTACCCAGTAGCAACCTGCCGCAACCGCTAGCGCTCGATGTTGGTGATTCTTGGCCCGAGATTTCGGTTGATGCTATTTTCACTGCAAACACCTTGCATATTATGTCGGCTGAACTGGTGCAAAAGTTCTTTCTGCACAGTGCCGATGTTCTGGAGCTGGAAGGTTTGTTGATCGTTTATGGTCCGGTGAAAATTGCAGGAGAGTTTATTGGCCCTACTAATGCTGATTTTGACATTCAGTTGAAGGAGCGTGATCCCAAGCGGGGGATTCGCGATCTCGAATGGCTCGATCAGGTGGCGGAAAGTGCGGGGTTCTGTCGCGTAGAACTAAATTACCTGCCAGCCAATAACCAATTAATGGTCTGGCGGAAAAGTGATAATAAGGAGTAACTATGCCTGAGTGGTTGGAAATAGTGGTAATTGTGGCTTTTGCCATAGGAGCGGTATTCTTTTTTGCTAAATACCGAGAGACAGCGGCGGCACTGCATGAGAGCGAGCGCATGAAAGCCCGTTTGTCGAATGACTTGAATCGCTATCGCGATGTGCCCAAGCTGCGCGCTCTGCGAGATGCCCTCATCGGTGTTAAGGCCCTGCCTACCGACGATGAGGGCAATGAGCACCTACTGCTGCGCGATGGGGATTTGCAGTTGCACCATTTGGTTTTGCGCCGGGAAGCAAACGCTCTGGGTAAAGAAGGCACGGCCAGCTATATTAAAGACGGTAAAGAAGTAGAGCTGCAGGAACTGGAGTAATCGAAAGCCGCTTTAATTAGCGGCTTCAGAACTCAACCTGGATGCTGGCTTTTGAGCCAGCTTTGCTGGCGGAAAGTGAAGCGTGAAGAGACTGCCCTGCCCGGGCGTACTTTCTACACTCATTTCTCCATTGTGTCGCAGCAACACATGCTTAACGATCGCCAACCCGAGACCTGTGCCGCCACTGTCCCGTGAGCGGCCTGGATCAACTCGATAGAAGCGCTCAGTCAGGCGGGGAATATGGATCGAATCGATACCGATACCGTTGTCCTCTACGGAAAAGTGCCCGCCTTTGTCATCCTGCCACCAGCGCAATTGAATCTCGCCTTCTTCAGGAGTGTATTTCACGGCATTTAAAACTAAGTTGGCAAAAGCACTGTGTAATTCGCCGGGGTCTCCATTGAGGTAGCAATCCCCCTCGCAATCAACTTCGATATGATGATGTCGATCGCCACTGAAGCTGCGCGCTTCCTGGGCCACCCTCTCAATCAGTTCTGGCACTGCCACAGCCATATCCCCGCTTTTGCGCTCAGAGGTCTCCAAGCGAGCCAATAGCAGCAGGTCATTGACCAGCGTACTCATGCGGCCAGTCTGCTCCTCCATTTGAGCCAGGGGTTTCCTCCAGGGAGGTGGTGCCATATCACTGCTTTGCAGTGTTTCCAGGTAGCCGGCAATTACCGTGAGGGGGGTGCGCAGCTCATGGGAAACATTGGCGACAAAATCCCGACGCATCTGCTCGAGATTGTGTAAACGGGTGATGTCGCGAACAATGACCAATGCCTCATCTTTACCGTAGCGGGTGACTTCCAGCTGTAACATGCGGGCTTCATTGCCAGGTGCGGGCAGAGTGAGGGGTTCCCCGTTGTTGTCACTGTGCATATAGCTGACAAAGCCAGGGTCGCGGACAAAGTTGACTAATGACTGGCCGGAGTCACTGGCCTGTAACCCGAGCAGTTCACCGGCAGCAGGGTTCCACCAGGCCAGGTTATCGCCGTCTTCCAGGGCTACAATGCCCTCGCGCAGTGCGCTGGTACTGTCCTGTACCCGGCGCAACATCACATGCAGCTTCTGCTTCTCGCGGCGGTGGCGCCGCTGCATACGGTAAAAGTCGTCGTAGATTTCGCCCCAAATTCCAAAGGCGGTTGGGGCTGGGCCGCGTCTGCCGTTTGCCAGCCAGCGGTTGAAACGTTGCTGTTGCCACAGCACTGAGATTAGGTAGCTGGCCAATCCCGCAATCAGGGCGAGAGACCAGCTGCCGGAGGTGACACCGAGAATGGTGCACCCCAGGGCGATAATTACGAAACGCGAGAACTCGCCAATACTGCGATCCAACATAGAGTTGCCGTGTTGCCTGATAGATGGCGGCAGTGGCACAGCCTCTTCCGCCCACATTCAATACCTCATGGAACCAGGCCCGCACCCGTTAAGTGCGGAGGTTTGATTCTGCAGGGATCGGTACCGATCCAGAGAGGATTGTCACACTTTTTCTGCGGTTTGCACAGAAAACCGATACCCGGTGCCGCGAACTGTCTGGATATAGCGGTCGTGGCCATCAATGGCCAGGGCTTTGCGCAGACGGCGAATATGGACATCCACGGTGCGCTCCTCTACATAGACATTCCCACCCCATACATGATCGAGGAGTTGGGTGCGTGTATAGGCGCGCTCCTGGTGGGAGAGGAAGAAGGTAAGCAGGCGAAATTCTGTTGGCCCCATATCCACTGGCTGCCCTTTGATAGTGACTCGGTGACTCAGTGGGTCCAATATCAGTGCGCCGGCACTGAGCGGTTCTTCCGGGGTTGCCGGGCCCGCGCGGCGCAGTACGGCCTTTAAGCGTGCAACCAGCTCCCGGGGGGAGAAAGGCTTGGTGATGTAATCGTCGGCCCCGGTCTCTAACCCTTTGATTTTATTGTCTTCTTCACCTTTTGCTGTGAGCATGATGATCGGCAATGAGGTGGTGAGTTCATCGCGCTTGAGGCGCCTTGCCAGCTCTACCCCGGAAACATCCGGCAGCATCCAGTCGAGCAGCACTAAGTCTGGCTTCTCGTCGATAATCAGGGCGTGAGCTTCCTGGGCGTTTTCCGCCTCAAGGCAGCGGTAATCCGCCATTTCCAGTGCGACCCGCAGCATATCGCGCACTGCGGATTCGTCATCGACAATCAGGATCGTTTTACTGTGCATTTGCCTGCCATACCCGCTCTGTTGTCAGGGTTTCCCCAGTTATGGCCGAGGATTAAACGGGATTTATATGACAAATATATGACGCTCCACTTCTTGGGCCCAATCATCTTTCAATTCAGCAGAAAATGCAGCGATATGCCGGCGAAAATGGCAAAACCTACCCAATTATTGTTGATAAAAGCCTGAAAACAGCCCTCTCGCCCTCGGTCCCGAATTAGCCACTGCTGATAAACGAATAAACTGCAAACCGGCAATAGCGCCAAGTAGTAAAAAATACCGAGTGAGAACCTTGATCCAATAAGCAGTAGGGCAATTAGAACTAAAAGTTGTAAGGTTCCGGTGATCACTTTGTCCATTTCCCCAAACAAAATGGCGGTGGATTTAACGCCGATCTGAAGATCGTCATCGCGGTCCACCATCGCATAGAAAGTGTCATAGCACAGGGTCCAAACCAGGTTGGCGGTATAGAGCAACCAGGCCTCTGCTGGTACTTCTCCTGTAAACGCTGCAAAAGACATGGGGATTCCCATACTAAAGGCGGCGGCCAGGACCATCTGGGGTAGGTGTGTGTGGCGCTTTGCAAAGGGATAGCCGAATGCCAGAGCCAGAGCTAAAAACGAGAGGAGAATCGTGAGTGTGTTGGTGGTGAGTACCAGAAGGAAGGCGGCAGCGCTGAGGCCGGCGAAAAGCGCCAATGCAGACTTTGGCGTCAGTGCGCCGGTGGCCAGAGGACGCTCCGCAGTGCGCTTTACATGGGCGTCAATTTTGCGATCGGCGAAATCATTGACTGCGCAGCCAGCCGCTCGCATCAGGATCACACCGAGTGTAAATACGATAAACAAGTGAAAGCCCGGCCACCCCTCAGCGGCTAGCCATAGTGCGCACCAAGTGGGCCAGAGTAACAGCAGTGAACCTATGGGCTTGTCCATCCTCGCCAATTGCCAGTAGGGCAGCGCGGTGGGCCAGCGTTGTGCGATCTGTTGGCTGATCACAGTGAATCCTCAGTTGCGATAGTTTTGGCTGATTCTTGCGCTATGGGGTCACCTGTCGGTGTGAAGTTGGGAAGAAAAGCCTCTGACACCAGTAAAGGCTTGTCCCGCAGCCAGAATACCGAGCGGCGACCCCAGACTTCAGAATCCTTTTCCCCAAGTTCACGATCGGCGCAGCCAGGGGATTTCTGCAGCAAATTTAGGGTGATCTCCCCCCTGCGAATGCCCGGCTCACTAAACAGCAACTCCCCCAGCGGGCGGGTATCCAGGCTGCGCAGATTGCGAGATTTTCCTTGCAGGCTGCGCTCGGGTAAAACGCTGCGGGCATACACCCAGGGCTGTCCGCAACCGTAGAGCAAAACTTCCCGAATCAGGGCCCGGTTACCATTGTGCAATCCCAGTACAAGGCATTCTTCAGGGCGGGGTGTCTGCCAACCCTGATACAGCACGCGAACATAAAAGTCCCCGTCACTTTGCTGCTTGAGAGCGGCGGTGAGTGATCCGGAATAGGTCAGCCAGGGCACCAGATTTCTGGGTGGTTGCTGCTGGGTTTCAAGAGGCAAACTCTGCCAATCGCCAGAGGGCACAAATGGTGATTGGTGCAACGATAACTCCGCAGTCTGGATAAAGGCCCCATTGTATCCCGGCCGGTGCAGCAGGTCTCTCCCTGTTGCATTTTTGCTCCCCAGCACGGCAATGGATATAGTGCTCACTGCAATGAAAACAACGATTCATAAAGAGAAGCTTGTTATGGGGCTTACTACCAAAATCTTAGTGGGGATGTTTGCGGGCATTACCGTTGGGGGGTTAATCAACTCCTTGAATGAGACCCAGCTGCTCGGTGCTGGCGTGAACAGTGCTATTAATCTTTACCTGACCGAAGGCCTGTTCGATGTTATCGGCCGTATCTTTATCGCGTCACTAAAGTTGATGGTGGTACCTTTGGTTCTGGTCTCGCTGATCAGTGGCGCCTGTGCCCTATCGGAAGGCAGCCGAATTGGGCCGCTGGCGGGTAAAACCGTCCTGCTTTATATGGCGACAACGGCCATTGCCATTACTCTGGCACTGTGTCTGGCATTAATCTTCCAGCCTGGAGTTGGTGTTAATGAAGCTGCAGCTGAAGCCGCTTCAACATTTGTGCCGAAGGAGTCCCCACCTCTTTCAGAGGTACTGGTCAATATATTCCCGACCAACCCTGTTGCCGCTATGGCTGAGGGAAATATGCTGCAGATTATCGTTTTTGCCCTGTTGATGGGCTATGCGATCTCTCGTTGCGGGGAGCCGGGTCAACGTATTGCCGCTTTCTTTAATGACCTCAATACCGTTGTTTTGCGCATGGTCGGTGTACTGATGGTTTTTGCCCCCTATGGCGTTTTTGCGTTGCTGGCGAAAACCTTTGCCGGTCTTGGGTTAGGAGGCTTGATACAACTCGGAAAGTATTTCCTGGTCGTGGTCTGTGCCCTGCTTCTGCATGCATTGGGTACTTACTCGGTGATTCTGAAGCTGCTGAGTGGGCTCAATCCCCTAGAGCTACTGAAGAAAATGTGGTCGACCATGTTATTTGCCTTCAGTACCGCTTCCTCTGCTGCCACTATCCCGGTGACTTTGTCGACGGTAGAGAAGCGCCTGGGTGTGGATAATAAAATTGCTGCATTCACAGTTCCCCTAGGTGCGACTATCAATATGGATGGCACCGCGATTATGCAGGGTGTGGCTACGGTCTTTATTGCCCAGTTCTTTGGAATTGAGATCGGCCTGACCGGCTTTCTGACGGTGATCCTGACAGCAACTCTGGCGTCTATTGGTACTGCTGGGGTGCCCGGCGTCGGCCTGATTATGTTGGGTATGGTATTGCAGCAGGTGGGTCTGCCACTCGAGGGGATTGCCATTGTGATCGGCGTAGACCGCCTGCTGGATATGGTGCGCACGGCGGTCAATATTACCGGTGATGCGGTAGTAAGTAGTGTGGTGGCGAAGAGTGAAGGTGCGCTGGACGAAGAGACTTACTACGATGCCAATTACAAAAGTGTCAGCATTAACGACAACAACACAGTAGGAGCCCACTAGGGCGCTTTCCTCAAGCCTCGGCAAATCGGGGCTTGTTCTGTAACCAGCGTTTAATCAACTGTTGTCGCATGCCCTCTGTCAATTGAGGGGAAATAGCAATTTTTTGCACTTGCGGCAGCAGCTCAGCATCTCTCTGCAAGTCTGCGATACGGTGCTGGATCTCCCCTGTCTGGCGGGTGCCGAGGATTTCCCCGGGACCTCGCAGACGCAGGTCTTCCTCTGCAATAGCAAAACCATCACTGTGTTGACGCAGCGCTTGCAAGCGGGCGCGGCCATTCTGCGATAGCGGTGTGCCGTACAGCAGCACGCAGTGGCTGGCGATGGAGCCGCGCCCGACCCTGCCGCGCAACTGGTGCAATTGGGCCAGGCCCAGGCGTTCGGGGTTTTCGATAATCATCAGGCTGGCATTGGGAACGTCGACGCCCACTTCAATGACCGTGGTGGCCACCAGCAAATCCACTTCCCCGGCCTTGAAGGCGCTCATCACCTGCTCTTTTTGCTCTGGCTTCAGGCGGCCGTGTACCAAGGCTACGCGAACGCCTTCGAGCATTTCGGCGAGCTCTTCGGCGGTCGATTCTGCCGCCTGGGCCTGCAGGCTTTCCGACTCCTCGATAAGGGTGCAAACCCAGTAGGCCTGGCGGCCCTCGGCGATAGCGCTTTGCACCCGTTCCATAACCTGGTCCCGCCGATCATTGGCAATGGCAACGGTGTTGATGGGTTGTCGCCCCGGCGGCAGCTCATCGATGATTGAGCAATCCAGGTCAGCGAAGGCGGACATCGCCAGGGTCCTGGGAATCGGTGTAGCGGTCATAATCAGCTGGTGGGGTTGCAGCCTGCCGGTAGCTCCACTTGCCGCCCCTTTCTCACGCAGCTCCAGACGTTGCTGTACGCCAAAGCGGTGTTGCTCATCGATAATCACTAACACCAGGTTGTGGAAAGCCACCTCTTCCTGAAAAAGTGCGTGGGTGCCCACCACTAACTGGGCATCGCCACTGGCGATCTTGCTCAGCTGCTTACGCCGCTCGGCAGCCTTTAAGCTGCCCGTTAGCTGAGCAACTTCAATACCCAAAGGTTCCAGCCAATTACAAAAATTGATCCGGTGCTGCTCTGCCAGGATTTCTGTCGGTGCCATGACTGCTACTTGAGCACCGGTCCCAATGCCTTTGAGGGCAGCCATAGCGGCGACCAGGGTCTTTCCCGCGCCCACATCTCCTTGCAATAAGCGCATCATCGGGGTTTGCTGAGCCAGATCCTCAGCGATTTCCTCGCAAACTCTCTGCTGTGCGCCGGTGAGGGAAAATGGCAGACGCGATAAAAAGTCTCGCTCCAGGGATCGGTTAACGGACAGAGGTGGTGCCGCTACCCTAGCGCTATTGCGTCTCAACTCCAGCAGACTCAGATGGTGTGCCAGTAACTCTTCCAGGGCCAGACGCTGCTGGGCGGGGTGAGTACCTGCTGCCAGTTGATCTAGCTGGGTGCCAGCCGGAGGGGCGTGCAAATAAAGCAAGGCGTCTCTGAGGGGGTAGCGCAGAGATTTGGGTAACAGCTCTGCCGGCAAGAACTCGGTAACAGCGCCGTTTTTCAGTAGAACCAGTGCCTGTTCCACCAATCCTCGCATACGGGCCTGGCTCACACCTTCTGTTAGCGGGTAAACCGGCGTAAGGGTATCTGCGGTCTCCGCGTTTTTGATACCGACGATTTCCGTTTCCGGGTGGTAGAGCTCCAGGCCGTTGGCACCGCGACGGGCCTCCCCAAAGCAGCGTATTCGGGTTCCTCGGGCAAAGCGGCTTTTCTGTGCGGCGGAAAAATGAAAAAAGCGCAGGGTTAAGGTGCCGCTGCCATCCTGTAATCTGACCACCAGGCTGCGACGGCGGCCGAATACGACATCGGCGGCACTGACCTCCCCTTCGATTACCACATCCATACCAGCGGTGAGGCCGGCAATAGGCACCACCCGGGTGCGGTCCTGGTAGCGTAGGGGCAAGTGGAAAACCAAATCCTGTAGGGAGTTGATATGGAGTTTGCCCAACACCTGGGCAAATTTATCCCCCACGCCTTTGAGGGTGGTAACGGGCAGCTCGGCCAGGTTGTTATCTATCCCACGGTCAGGTGACACTGGCTGATGGCCTCTCGCAGTATGTCGATTGCGCGGTGTCGGGGGAAGCTTGCCCGCCAGGCCAGTGCTACGGTGCGGCGTGGGCCCGGTGCGGTAAAGGGGCGGGTCTCCAACAGGCCACTGGCATACTGTGATGCGGTGGCGGCTGAGAGTGGCAATACGGTAATTCCAAGCCCTGAGGCCACCATATGGCGGAGTGTTTCCAGTGAGCTGCCATCGGCCGCTGTGCGTATGCTGCCGCCGCCCGCTTCTTTTTCCATGGTTAGTTGCAGGTGCGGACAAGCTTCCAGTACCTGATCACGGAAGCAGTGGCCTTCACCCAGCAGAAGCACATTGTCTTCAGTGAGTTGATCCGGGGAGATAACCTCCTGCTTTGTAAGTGGGTGCCCCGCGGGCATCAATACAACAAATGGCTCGTCGTACAGGGGTTGGGTGACAACGTCGGGCTCGGTAAAGGGAAGCGCAATAATGATGGCATCCAGTTCGCCCTTGCGTAGCCTCTGTCTCAGCGTGGCGGTATATCCCTCCTCAACATAGAGTGGCATTTCTGGTGCTAAATGCTGTAGTTGGGGAATAAAGTGTGGGAACAGGTAGGGCCCAATAGTAAAGATGGCGCCAACTGACAGGGGGCTCGCCAGCTGGTCCTTGCCGGCGCTGGCAATGTCTTTGATAGCTGCTGATTGTTCCAGAACCAGCTGGGCCTGGGCGACAATTCTCTCGCCCAATGGTGTTGCCTGCACTCGAGTTTTTGAGCGCTCAAACAGAGCGACACCGAGCTCTTTCTCCAGTTTCTTTACTGCGATAGAGAGTGTCGGTTGGCTGACGTAACAGCGCTCGGCGGCACGGCCAAAATGCTGTTCCTGGGCGAGAGTTACGATATAGCGCAGTTCATTGAGAGTCATGGTCGAGGCAATTAGATGGCCATTAGTAATAGTAATTATTCATAAATAATCGCCGCTGGCCAATACCCTGTCTCAATCTGTAAGCTGAGAGCGAATATTGGGAAAATTTACTAGTTTTGGGAATTCAGGTGGGATTGAGGCGCAAAATTTTGCTATATCTGTAAGGGGCACACCGAACGGAGATACGTCATGGGAGTTCTGTCCTGGGTCATTCTCGGGTTGATTGCCGGCGCTTTGGCAAAGTGGATTATGCCCGGGAGAGATCCTGGTGGTTGGATAGTCACTATGGTCATCGGCATTGTCGGTGCCTTTATTGGAGGCTGGCTGGGTGCCCTGATTGGGTTCGGTGGTCCAGTGACTGGTTTCGGAATTGGCGACATAATAACGGCTACGATTGGTGCGATAATTTTTCTTGCGATCTATCGCATGTTCAAAAGGCGTGGCAACTAGTCCGCCTTTGGGGAGAGCCTCGGCGGCGAACTATAAGCATTCCGAATTTGAATTTGCCCAAATGACCCCAGCACCTTAGGACTGAATAGCACTGAATCAAGGGAATAAGGTGAGCAGCAAAGATTGTTCACCGGGAACTATATGACACAACAAGAAAAGCTTTGGATCCTTGGGTGTGGTGACCTCGGGGCGAGACTGGCACTGCATATAGACCGAAAGCAATACGCGGTTTATGGAATGCGGCGCAATCCCCTGGTAGCTCTGGCGAGTAAGCGCCGGGCAGATGTGGTGAATTGGCGCCGGGGGGATGCCACTAAGAAAGAAGATATTGAACGCTTGTTGTCTACGGGGGCGGATGTCATTCTCGCGACATTTACCCCCACTGAGCACACACCAACCGGCTATCACCGCGCCTATGTGGAAACGGCAAAGGCAGTCGCTGAAGTTGTTCCGCACCTTCCATCCCCACCGCGCTTGGTTATTTGGGTTTCATCTACTCGTGTTTATGGCCAAAGCGGTGACGACTTTATCGATGAGCAAACCTTACCCCTGCCCAGTGGTTTTCAGGGAGATAGTTTGCTGGCAGCTGAAGAGATCATTCGCAACGCAATTCCCAACAGTTGCATTGTGCGCTTTGCGGGAATTTATGGGCCTGGTCGAGATCGCTTGTTGTCGCAGGTTCGCGCTGGTCGCTGCGCTCCTCCCCAGCCACCGCAATATAGCAATCGCATCCATGTCGATGATTGTATTGGTTTTTTATTGCACCTTATTGAAAGGCACAAACAGGGGTGGGTCCCGGAGCCCCTTTATATAGGCGCCGATAGCCAGCCTGTGCCGATGTACGAGCTGCAACAGTGGTTGGTAAAAGCGATGGGATATACCAGTGCCCACCTGCGCGAGATTGTGCAAACGAGCGAGCGCCGCTCGAAAAAGCTCAGCAATCAGTTGATGCTGTCCAGTGGTTACGAATTGAAATATCCAGATTACAAGGTGGGCTATAGCGCTCTGTTGGAGTCGGAGGGCTGAGCTGCCCTCCTCAATTATTGCCACAGCATCGGCGAGAACTTCTTGCCTCAGGTCACCATAATCGCTTCGGCTTCAAAAAGGGCTCCCCGCGGCAACTCCTTGACGACGACGGTTGCCCTGGCGGGATAAGGCTCTTCGAAAAACTCTGCCATTATCTCATTTACAGCGGCAAAGTTGCTGCTGTCGGTAATGTAGAGATTGAGTTTCACAATATGCTGAAGCGATCCGTCAGAGGCCTCACAGACTGCGCTGAGGTTGCGAAAGACCTGGTGGACTTCATCGCTAAAACCTCCGCTAATCATCTGTTGTGTCTCTGGGTCCAGAGCGATTTGTCCCGACAGGTAAACAGTATTATCCACTTTTACTGCCTGGGAATAGGTACCAGCTGCGGCGGGTGCCCGGTCGGTTTTAATAACGGCTCGATTGGGCATGGGGTACTCCATTACTTATCAATATTGTTGAAAAGGAAGACCTATACGGAACTTCCGATTAATCCCTTACTTATTTGCGGGGCTTTCAGAAGTCGGTTAAATATATCGCGCTTTGAAGCCTAATGGCAGTTCCCAATGGGATTCCCTTGTGTTCCTCAAGGGCGGGCGATGCGTATGACAGAAGGGAGGTTGCGCAGGCGCTTCATAACCCGAGCCAAATGTACACGGCCACTGACTTCCAGGGTCAGGGAGATCACGCTGTTGTGAGCATCCTTCTCATCCACATTGATCTGCTCGATGCTGGCGCCCTCTTCCGTAATACGAGTAGCCAGTCGGGCAATAATCCCTCTCTCTGACTCGACTTCTACCCGCACATCACCGAGGAACTCTCCTGTCACATCCGGTGACCAGTTCACCAGCATGATGTTTTCCGGGTGCTCGCGAAAATCACCGGTATTGCGGCAGGTGTCGCGATGTACTACTACGCCTTTGCCCGAGCTGATATGGCCGATAATGGCATCCCCGGGAATGGGGCGGCAACAGCGGGCAAAACTGATCATCATGCCCTCTTGGGCATCGATCGTTAAGGGTGAAGAGATATTGCTAGCTTCAGTCTCTTCACTGGTGACGGGCGCGAGTAATTTAGCGGCAGAGAAGGCCACTTTACTGCCCATACCTATCTCTTCCAGCAGCTTGTCCAAAGTTGCGCATTTCGCTTCTTTGAGGCCTGCTTCTAATTGCTCTGGCGATAGCGCGTCTAGGCTCGTGTCGAACTTACTGAGTGCTTTTTCCAGCAGGCGCCGGCCAAGGGTAATGGAATCGTGGTGACGCTGGTGTTTGAGGAAGTGACGGATAGCACTGCGCGCTTTGGCGGTTACTACAAAATTGAGCCAGTTAGGGTTTGGCTGTGCAGTTTTGCGCGTGAGAATCTCAACTTTTTGCCCGCTCTCCAGAGGTTGGGACAAAGGGGCCAGGCGCTGATTGATACGCACGGCAACACAGGAGTTGCCGATATCCGTGTGTACGGAATAGGCGAAGTCCACAGCAGTGGCTCCTGCGGGGAGGTCGACGATCTGCCCTTTAGGGGTAAAGACGTAAACTTCATCCGGGAATAGGTCAATTTTTACGTTTTCAATAAACTCTAACGAGTCGCCGGCGCGCTGCTGCATCTCCAGCAGTCCCTGGACCCAGCGCCGTGCGCGCACTTGGCTGGTGCCACCGGTATTGATCACCTCATCGCCGGAGGCTTTGTACAGCCAGTGGGCGGCAATGCCACTGTTGGCCATTTCATCCATTTCCTTGGTGCGGACCTGAACTTCAATGGGCACCCCGTGCATACCCAGCAGCACTGTGTGCAGTGACTGGTAGCCATTGGATTTGGGGATAGCGACGTAATCTTTAAACTCGGAGATTACCGGCTTGTACAGGCTGTGCATAACACCTAGAACCCGGTAACAGGTATCCACACTGTCCACAATGATGCGGAAAGCGTAGACATCCATTATCTCCTTGAAGGACTTCTTCTTGGCGCGCATCTTTTGGTAGATGCTAAATAGGTGCTTTTCCCGACCAATCACCAGAGAGCTGATGCCCTCCCGCTGCAAGCGCAGTTCTATAGCATTCTGAATCTGTTCCAGCAGCTCTTTGCGATTGCCGCGGGCGGCGACCAGGGCGGCGCGCAAGCGGCTGGCACGCAGTGGGTAGATGGCAAAAAAAGCGCGATCCTCGAACTCGATACGAACGTCGTTCATACCCAGTCGGTGGGCGATGGGTGCGTAGATCTCCAGCGTCTCGCGGGCAATACGGGCACGCTTCTGCGGTTTCAATGCGCCGAGAGTGCGCATGTTGTGCAGGCGGTCGGCCAGTTTGACCAGAATCACGCGGATATCGCGGGCCATGGCTAGCGCCATCTTCTGGAAGTTTTCCGCCTGCTTTTCTGCCGGGCTGTCGGTCTCGAACTGGGTTAGTTTGGAGACCCCATCGACCAGGTCGGCAACCTCTCCACCAAACTGCTCAGCCAGAGCTGCCTTGGGGATACCCGTATCCTCGATCACATCGTGCAACATGGCTGCCGCCAGGCTCTCGTGATCCATATGCATGCCCGCGAGAATAGTGGCAACTGCCAGCGGGTGGGTGACATAGGGCTCGCCGGAACGGCGCTGCTGACCATCGTGAGCCTGCTCCGCGTAAAAATAGGCGCGGCGGACGATTTGGATCTGGTCGGGAGGAAGGTATGAGGAGAGGCGGTGGGCCAAACTATCTATGGTGTGCAATGCCGCGCGCGCCTCTCGTAAAACTCAAAAAGTACCTAGTAAGAGACCTGATCAGACTTGCTGATCTGTTAGGTAGTTGGGGGCAACGATAGGAGCAGGTGCCTCTTCGCGTTCCGGCTCGTCGAGGATGGCGGCATCCACCAGGCCCTCTTCGATTTCGCGCAGGGCAATTACCGTGGGCTTATCGTTTTCTTCGGGAACCAATGGATCCCTGCCGCCTGTAGCGATCTGACGGGCGCGTTTGCTGCCGACGATAACGAGCTCGAAGCGGTTGTCCACATGCTCAAGGCAATCTTCAACGGTAATACGTGCCATAAACTTTCGTTTCCATTTGCTGTGCCCGAAGGCAAATTCTGTACAGGGGACCGGCTATTTTACCGGACCGGGAAATGTATGCAATTCGATCAATTGGTTCAGTGGCGCAACAGTGACTGAAGTAGGTCGCCGTGGCGCAGTTGCTGCAGCTCTAAGCGCTGTCGCTGGGCAACGATAATGGCACGCAGCTCTGTTAACGCTTGGTCGAACTTGTCGTTGATTACCAGGTAATCTGCGGCGACATAATGGGTCATTTCGTCGATGGCCTGGTCCATACGGCGATCAATGACCGCTTGATCGTCCTGACCGCGTCCGGTGAGGCGCTCGCGCAGGGCTTCCTGGGACGGAGGCAAAATAAAAATACCCACTGCATCAGGGCGCAGACGACGAACCTGTTCGGCCCCCTGCCAATCGATTTCCAGGATAACATCGCGACCACTGGCAAGAGTCTCTTCGATCTCAGCTTTGGCGGTGCCGTAATAATTATCGCCATAAACTTGGGCGTGCTCAAAAAAAGCATCACGCTCCAACATTGCCAAAAATTCTTCTCGCTCGACAAAGTGATAGTCAACGCCGTGAGTTTCGCCTGGGCGCATGGCACGAGTGGTATGGGAAACCGATACGGTAACCTGGCTGTCGCTGTCTACCAGCGCTTTGACCAAGCTGGTTTTTCCTGCACCGGAGGGAGCGGAGACGGTGTAGAGGGTTCCTGTTTGCACAACTGATCCTGTTCGCGAGCAAAGAGTCCATTATAACCGAAGCTTGCGTCTGGAGATGAAAGAGTGTCATGAAGGGACAAGGCTAGCCCCCGACCGGAGTGGGGGTATCTGTTGGGAGATTCAGGGCGCGTTACCACCTGCGCGCCTGGGCCCGGCCGGGATAGCCTCGCGGGAGTTTCTCAATCACCGCCAACCACCTGTGATTAAGGGGACCTCCCTGTTGTTAATCGCTAACGAAAGTGACTCTATCCTCTTTGCGCCGGGTTGCCAACCACCACCATACCAAAGAGCTTGCGAGCAAGTAGGATATGAAGAGTGGTACATATGTATTGTTTAGTAGCGGAATAGCGCAGATGAGTGCTGCGAGTCTCAAAGTTTCGAGGCGCCCTGAAATAGGATGACCATCCAGTATCCTTCCATTAATTGCCAGGCAAATAATCAAGGCAATAACCGAGCCCATAAGTTGCCAGAAACTCAATACGCTGGTGAACCAGAGGAGAGATAAGGTTGTGGCGGTGTAACAGAGGTGCTGTGCGAATGCGTAGTTGCGCAAACCAGGGCTAATTTCAGGGTTGAAACGTTTAAAGTTTGTCAGATCGGTAGAGGCTACTGGCATGGATTTTTCTACATCTGCGGGCCTGTAGCCGGTGGGGCGGAACCAAAGAGTGCACTTGTCCCACCAGCTTTTCGTGTGCCAGGCATCAATGGCCATGCGCTTTAAGTGTTGTAAATTGGCTGC
Organism: Microbulbifer maximicatervae (SeqCode); assembly: GCF_052468155.1. Taxonomy (NCBI): domain Bacteria; kingdom Pseudomonadati; phylum Pseudomonadota; class Gammaproteobacteria; order Cellvibrionales; family Microbulbiferaceae; genus Microbulbifer; species Microbulbifer maximicatervae (SeqCode). Next base: position 1,147,745 of record NZ_CP174335.1, on the reverse strand, counting down.
TACAGGATCAAAGGTATTCAGGGGCTTACGCACACCGTAAAGACAGGGCTCAGTTTCGAGTTCCTGCTGGTAGGTGCCAAATAAGCGATCCCAAAGTATTAGTATTCCGCCGTAGTTTTTATCTACGTAGACAGCGTTCTGGGCGTGGTGTACCCGGTGATTCGAGGGGGTAATGACAAACCACTCCAACCAGCGGATCTTGGGTATTTTTTGTGTGTGAACCCAAAACTGGTAAATAAGATCAATTGCGCCGGCGACAATAACAATTTCTGCCGGCAAGCCAATCAATAGAAGCGGTAGATAAAATATCCAATCCAGCTGTAGCCCCCCCGAAGACTGGCGCAATGCTGTGCTCAGGTTGTAGTCCTCACTCTGGTGGTGCACCAGGTGTTCTGCCCAAAAGATGTTTACCTCGTGACAGATACGGTGCTTCCAGTAGTAGCAGAAGTCGTATGCGAGAACCGCCAGGGCCAGGTGCCAGACATTGTCGATAGACCAGTTGAAACCAACCCATTGATAGTAGGGTTGTAGCAACGTAAACAGCGGGATATAGATAACGAGGAATAAGCTTTTATAGGTAAGCCCGATAATACGATTGAGAATCCCCGTGCTGAGATTGCCAATAGTGTCATTCAGCCTGTAGAGCCCCCAGCCTTTCCAGCGATCCAGGGCGAACTCCATAAGCATGGCGGTCAGAAAAAATGGAATGGAGAAAGTAAGCAGGTCCACAGAAACCCCATATTTTTATTATTAGATAGCGTATCTATCGAACTCTGCCACACGGCTACTGGGCCGCATATGCCAGTGAAGCATGGATTCTGAAATCAGTCAGTATTCGCTAAAGGGATTTTGACGTAATTAACTTTCAGGTTTACAAAAGTGGTGCCTGATTGGCACTAATCAAAAGATTGGCAAGAGCATGCGATACGTCGAATTGGTACCACGGCTAGGTGTGACTTTTGATGTTTAGGCATGGTTTTCTTCGTGAAAGGATTTTCTTTGGAGTTTATAAATAGAAAGACCGGCAAATGCCGGTCTTTTTTTACTCTGAACGGGTCGTTATTTACTCGCTAGCTTCCGCTTCCAAAGTCACACCGCTGTAGGATTCATACCCATAGACACTGATGTACCAGGTGCCGGAATCCGGGTTGCTAATGGTGCAGCTCTCCTCGTTACCCCAGAGGTATGGACGACAGTCATATCGACGCAGAGTAGGATAGTTACCGTGGCGCACGTAGAGATCAACTTCGCCAGAGCCACCGGACATCTCTATAGTAAGGGTGGAAGTCCCCGACTCAACATCAATGGTGAAGTCATTCCAGCTGCCCTGGCTGCCAGAAAGGTTAGTTTCTGTCCAACCTGAACCATTGCTGCCACTGTCGTCATCGTCGTCGCCGCCATTACCACTATCGTCGCCGCTCGCCATAGCTACAGCTGCTGCCGCGTCCACAATACCGGAGCCGCAGTTGTTGCAAGAAGAGGGGAAGCTGCGAGCGGTGCTGGTGAGGATCGATTCAACTTCATCCGGAGTAACGTCGGGGTTAACCGAATAAATCAGCGCTGCTGCGCCGGCGACATGGGGGGCTGCCATACTGGTGCCCTGGCTGTAATAGTAGCTATCGCTGCCCGCATCGGTAGAGCCGTTGTTGTAGGTGGAAAGGATACCGTCGGAATCGTTTGCGAAGCTCTGTGCGCCACCGGGTGCAGCGACATCAACCACATTGCCATAGTTGGAGTAATAAGAGCGGCCGCCGGTACGGTCAGTTGCCGCAACGGTAATAACCCCATCACAGCTGGCGGGCGAGTATTGGCTTGCGTTGGCACCACTGTTACCAGCGGCGACAACCACGGTAGCGCCGAGGCTGCGCGCAGTGTCGATAGCGCTTTGCGTGGTAGTGTCACAGCTACCGCCACCGCCGAGGCTCAGGTTCAATACTTGGGCTGGGTTTTGGTTGCTCGGTAATCCGCTGACAGAACCACCGGCACCCCAGATAATGCCGTCGGCAATATCAGAGGTATAGCCACCACAGCGTCCAAGCACACGAACGGGCACTATCTTCGCATCATAGGCTACACCGGCGATACCCATGTTGTTGTTAGTAACCCCGGCAATGGTGCCGGCTACATGGGTGCCGTGCCAGCTGCTGTCGCTCTCGGAGGGGATGCTCGGGTCGTCACCGCAGGCTTTATCTGTATACCAATCCCCTGGGTCAGTGGGATCGTCATCACGTCCATCTCCATCTACGGAGACGAAAGTGTCAGAAATCATATCGTAGCCTGGTAGGATATTGTCTACCAGATCGGCGTGGGGGAGATAACCGGTATCGAGTACGGCAACCACTACGCCATCGCCCTGGGTAACGTCCCAAGCTGAGGGCAGGTTCAAGCCGCCGGTGGACTCGTAGTAATGCCACTGGCTGAGATAGCTCGGGTCATTGGGCTCGGCCATCGCTTTCATAATCAGGTCCGGCTCTGCGTATTCCACATCCGGATCCTGTTTCAGGCTATCGATGATCGCGTTTACTTCAGCTCTACTTTTACGGCCTTCCAGGCGCATTACCTGAGCGCCAGTGGCCATACGGCGGAGGTGGCGCATCTTGTGGCCGGCGCGACGGGAAGCTTTTTCGACCGTCTCTGTGGCCATGGTGGCCGCCCTCCCAACTTTAGCGCTCTCCTTGTACTTTACGATGATGCGGTCGGTTAGCAGTGTTTTTTCCGCGTCCGCTGCGTGAGTAGCGAAAGGGGTAGCACACAGTAACGAAAACGCACTCGCCAGAGTCGTCTTTTGCAAAAGACTTTTCAATGATGATTTCATTATTGTTATATCTCCGAGATATTTTAAATCCGGCTATCAGTATTCCGATAGGCCGGAGACTCCTGAAAAACTCCGCACTAACAAAATAAGTTTGCTTAACGGATAGGCCTAGAAACTGTCTTTCTCACAGTCGGTAAGTCAGTTTGACCAAAATTGGTACCAAAGTTTCAAAATGGTACTTCTTTATAACGTTCGTGAAATTATTATCCTCAGCTTAGGCCTTTAAATTTGTGTGGCTTTTGGCGACAAATTTATAAGTTTTGGGAAAAAAATCTGATAGTGAGAATTTATCTACGGGAGAGACGTGGAGGGGTTCACAGGAGGGAAATTGGATAATAAACGAATATTTTCAGATAAAAGAATTATCGTGCGTAGAAAAGGTGAATTGCTAAACGCTTCTTAGTGACGTGTACGTAGCATTTACGTAGCTTGGCTTTGGGGCCTGTTTCCTGAGGGTACCCCAGTAATGAAAACCTTTGCTGGCTACTACTGGGGTTTGAGGTTGAAAGGTTGGTGTTAGGACTTGTGTTTATCTGGCCTTGCTATAACTGGGAACTTTGGCCCACAGCTTTGCAGCCAGCAACCCAAAGATAAATCCAAATAGGTGGGACTCCCAGGAGATAAAACCACCCCGTGGTAAGACACCGAAAATAAGCCCTCCATAAAGGACGGCTACCACAATAGATATTAATAAACGGCTAAATTTCCTGCTGATAAATCCCGCAAGAAGCAAAAAGCCGAAATAGCCATAGATAACTGAGCTAGCTCCCAAATGATTACCCCTGCCAGCAAAAAGCCAAACGGCCACTCCGGTGGTGATCACAACGAACAGGGTCACTTTCAGGTAAGTTTTTACCCCGTACTGCAGCACTAAGAAACTGAAGATGCACAGAGTGAATATATTCGAGAAGAAGTGCCAGCTATTTCCATGCAGTAATGGTGCAGAAAAGATATGGGGGAGGTGGTTGATTGAGCGGGGAACAATACCAAAGTAATTAAGCGATCGGCCGCTCAGAATATTAATAATCTCAATTGCAGCAAGCACTAAAAAAATAGCGCCGACCCACTTCAGGTTTTGTCGCATAAATATTCCTTAAAGGGTGAGCTATCACAAATCCCTCTGTCTGGTGGTAGAGGGGCATCCGCAGTCTCGGTGAGAATGCCCCAGAGGGTTACTCGATGTTTTGTACTTGCTCGCGCATCTGCTCGATCAATACTTTGAGCTCTACCGCAGCCTGGGTTGTGTCGGTAACCACAGACTTTGAGGAGAGGGTGTTGGCTTCGCGATTAAACTCCTGCATCAGGAAATCCAGCCGCCGGCCGATTGATCCACCGCCGGCTAAAACCCGACGTGTTTCAGAAGTGTGCGCACTGAGGCGATCGAGCTCTTCATCCACATCAGCCTTCTGGGCCAACAGGACGATCTCCTGCTCGAGCCGGTCCTTGTCCAGCTCCACTTGCAACTCTTCCAGGCGGCTGCGCAGCTTGTCTCGCTGTGCCTCAAGAATTTGGGGAAGCAGTTCTCGAACCTTGGCCACCTGCTCTTCGATTCCCTTGAGTCGGGCCTCAATAAATTTGGCTAGCTCAGCGCCTTCTCGTTCACGGTTTGCGCGCAGCTGTCCCAGTGCCTCGCGAAAAGCCTCCAATATCGTTGCCGACTGTTGATCGGTATCCGCCTCCGGTTCACTGATAACACCGGGCCATTGGAGAATTTGCAAGGGATTGAGTGGTTGAACATCCTCGCCACCCGCTACCTGTTTTGCCGCTTGAATCAGTGCCTGGGCGAGGGGTTGATTGATTTCCAGCCCAGTGTCTTCGGCGCTATTGGTCTTCAGGCTCAGGGTCAGTTCAATTTTGCCGCGGGACAGTGTTTTGCGTAGCGTATCGCGCAGTTGTGTTTCCAGGGAGCGAGCCGCTTCGGGCAAACGGAAATGTGGTTCCAGGTAGCGATGGTTGACCGAGCGCAGTTCCCAGATAGCGGTGCCGTTTGCGTAATTGGCCTCGGCGCGTCCAAAGGCTGTCATGCTGCGCACTTTGTTCTGTTCCCGTTGACTGGCCATAGCTGATCCCCTACAGGCGTATTAATCGGCCCGGCATAATAACACAGCGTTTGGATCGCCATGCTGGGGTATATAATGCGGGGCTTTCATTCAATATTTGAGGTGGACTATGCAGCGTCCCAGTGGCCGCGCCCCTGCGCAATTGCGCCCGGTAAAAATTACCCGCAACTATACCCGTCATGCGGAGGGGTCTGTGTTGGTGGAGTTTGGTGATACCAAGGTTTTGTGTAATGCCTCTCTATCCAGTGAAGTCCCAAGGTTTTTACGCGGCCAGGGCAGCGGTTGGATTACTGCAGAGTACGGCATGCTGCCACGCTCCACAGGCTCTCGTATGCTCAGGGAAGCGGCCAAGGGCAAGCAGAGTGGGCGCACCGTGGAAATTCAGCGCTTGATCGGGCGCTCACTGCGAGCGGCGGTAGACCTGGAGAAGCTGGGTGAGAATCAAATCACCGTCGATTGCGATGTTATCCAGGCCGATGGTGGTACCCGAACTGCAGCAATAACTGGTGCCTGTGTGGCATTGGTTGATGCCCTGCGTCATATGCAGCGAGAGAAAATCATAGCCGATGATCCGCTCAAGAATATGGTAGCGGCGGTATCAGTGGGAATTTATGAGGGGGAGCCGTTACTGGACCTGGATTACCCGGAAGACAGTTCAGCGGATACCGATATGAATTTGGTGATGGCCGAAGATGGCGGCATGATCGAGGTTCAAGGCACTGCAGAGGGTGAGCCATTTACCGAAAAGCAGTTCGCTCAGATGCTGGGGTTGGGCAAGGCGGGTATTGATGAATTGATCGCTTTGCAAAAGCGGGCGCTGGACGAGTAAAGCAGCCGCCCCTTGGTTTGTATCCGGCCCTCTCCCAATAGGGAAGGGGCCGGAACTCCATGCGATTCAGACTTCGATTTCGTAGTCCATGATTACCGGCAAGTGGCTGGAGAATTTCACATTCTTATTGATTGCACCGTACTCAATGCGATTTTTCAGACCGTGAGAAACGATCTGCATATCAGTACGCCAGCCATCTCCTTCTCCGACAGTACCGCTGGGCCACCAGCTAAATTCGTCGGTATCTTTTACTACACGGCGAAAAGCATCGACATAGCCAACATCATTAAACAGCTGGTCCAGCCAGCGCTGTTCGTGACGCATAAAGCCGGGAGAATCCTGGTGATCTTGCCAATTCTGTACGTCTGCACGACGGTGAGCCATGCCCCAGTTACCACAGAAAATAAAGTCGCGGCGTTTGCGGCTTATTTTTAGCAAGTGCGCCTGCATGTCCTCAAAGAATTGGACTTTTTTCTCTAACGACGTCTCATCTGAGGCGACTGGCGCGAGCAGGGAGCCAACACTCAGTCGCTCGAAATCCGCCTGTAGATAGCGGCCGTACATATCCTCACCATTGGCGAAGCCCATGCCGAATATGATGGCTTTGGGCTGGCTTCGGGTGTAGATAGCCACACCGTTTTCGTGGGGAGTTCCCGAGTCGAAAAAGTAACTGTAATAACCGTCGGGGTGAAATATTGGGTGGTCCAATTCAGGCTCGAGAGAGCGCAGGTCCTGAAGGCAGATAATATCTGCGTCCTGCTCCGCCAACCAATCGTAGAGACCGCGTTGGGCGGCCTGATGAACGCCGTCTACCGACAAGCTTACTATTCGCATTATTAGCCCCTTACCAGCGGACTGTGTATCATTAGAAACATTATATGCATGCCTACCCCCGGGAATGCTACGGGGAGGTCTCCCTTCACCTTAGCCAATAGTTAACAATTTTCCATGCAGCAATATCAGCGCGATTTTATCCAACTTGCCCTGGATCATCAGGTTTTGTGTTTCGGCGACTTCACATTGAAGTCGGGCCGTCAAAGCCCCTACTTTTTCAATGCCGGCCGTTTCCACACCGGTGCTGCACTGGCAGCGCTGGGACAGGCCTATGCCGAGGCGATAATCGCTTCGGGAGTGGAGTTCGATGTCATTTTTGGGCCGGCCTACAAAGGTATCCCGCTGGGTGCGGTGACTGCTGTGGCTCTAGCCCAAAAGGGGATCGATAAGCCTTTCTGTTACAACCGAAAAGAAGCCAAGGATCACGGTGAAGGCGGAACCTTAGTGGGTGCGCCGCTTAATGGCAAGGTTTTGATTATCGATGATGTTATTACTGCGGGCACAGCCGTGCGCGAAGTGATGCAAATTATCGAATCTCATGGCGCAGAGGCGGCGGGAGTTGTGATTGGTCTCAACCGCCAGGAAAAGGCTAGCGAAGATTGTGAATTCTCCGCTATTCAGCAAGTTGAGAGACAGTACAATATTCCTGTGGTCGGCATCGTGCAGTTAGACGATGTGATTAGCTTTCTCGAGCAGGAGTCGAATGACAGCGATACTCTGCAGAAAATTGTGGACTACCGGCAGCGCTACGGTGTCGCGGGTCAATAAATTTTGTCCCTCCTAGCCGTGGGCCGGTTAATTTAGAGAGAAGAGCGATGCGAGTCGCCCCTTTAGTACCTCTATTGGTCAGCACCCTTTTGATGCTGGCTGTAGAGGCTTATGGCAACAATAGCCGGGTTTTGTATCGATACACTGATCACCAGGGAGTCCTGGTGATCAACGATGCTATTCCACCGGAATTTGTTCCAAATGGATATGAGATTCTCACTCTTACCGGTCGTGTAGTTGAAGTAGTTGCACCGCAGCTCAGTCCCGAAGAGTACCAAGCCGAACTTCAGCTAGAGGCCCAGCGGGAAGCGGATCGTAAGTTGCTCAAGCGCTATAACAGTATTGCGGATATTGAGAGTGCTCGGTCGCGCAAGTTGGCTGTCGTAGAGCAGGATATGGCTATCATGCGGTCAAATATCAGCAGTCTACGCCGGCAAATTGCCCAGGAAGAAGCCTCTGCTGCGCGCACGCAGCGGGGCGGCCGTGAGGTGGCTCCCGAATTGTTGCAGAGAATTGCTGATCTACAAAAAGAAATGGAAGTGCTTGAGGAGCGCCTCAGCCGGCGTGCGGCTGAAGCGGATACCATAGGGGTTGATTTCGATAAGGCGGTAGCCCGCTATACCGAACTTAATGCTGAGAGCTAGCTAATTTCTCAATGCCTGAATAATTTCGGAGGGCTGCCGCTAAACAGCCCTCATGAGGAAATGGTTATCTGGCTGCAGCCACTGTCTCACGGAAGAAACCAGCCGTTAATACGGGCCACTGTTCTGCCCAGTACTCTGTAGGCTTACGCTTAAAACCGCTGCGCACGTATTGGACGATGCGCCCCTCCGCGCTCGCCAAAAGCAGGTTGGCAGCACCACCGAGAGGAAGAGTCGGGCGCAGGTGTTCGCGCAATTCGGCTTCGCGCAAGATCTGTCTAATTTGGGTTTCCAGTCGATCAAACAACTGCAGGATTCGTCCATGCAGCCTCTCAGTTTCACCGGTAAGCGCGTCGCCTGTAAGCAGGCGAGTGATTCCTGGATTGCGTTCACAGAACGCCAGAAGAAGCTGCAGAATTTTCTGGCAGCGATTGAGAGCCGAGGGCTCCTCCTGCAGGATCATTGCGATACGGCTGAAAATGGTCTCCTCAATAAATTCGATCAGCCCTTCAAACATCTTGGATTTACTGGGGAAGTGACGATATAGCGCGGCTTCAGAGAAACCAACTTCCTTGGCCAGTGCTGCTGTTGTAATACGTGCGCCGGGACTGACTTCCAGCATATGTGCTAGAGCTTCCAGGATTTGTTGACGCCGATTGATTTTTTCGCTGCTCATTGACTGCCTTTGGTCCGCTTGGGGGGCGGAATTTAGTTTTGCTCTTGTCGTCTTATTTTGACGGCGGCGGAATCCTACCGATTCGCCGGGCTGTCTTCAATTGCCAAGGGCCTAGTGGTCCACAGTTTGCGCTTCGATGTTGGTAATCAGGGTACCCACGCCTCGATCTGTAAATATTTCGAGCAATATGGCGTGGGGCACACGGCCGTCGATGATGTGAGCGGAATTTACCCCATCCTGAACAGCGTCCAGAGCGCAGGTGATTTTTGGCAGCATGCCGCCATAGATGGTGCCATCCTGAATTAAGCCCTCTACTTCATTGGTAGTCAGTCCGGTGAGAACCTCCCCCTCCTTATCCTGCAGACCGGCGACGTTGGTAAGTAACATCAGCTTTTCTGCTTTCAATTCCTCAGCGATTTTTCCAGCGACGAGATCGGCATTAATATTGTATGAAACCCCATTGCCGTCGACTCCGATGGGCGCAATAACCGGGATAAAGTCACTGTGGACCAGCATATTGATCACATCAATATTAACTTTCTCGACTTCCCCAACCTGGCCAATATCAATGATTTCAGAGGCATGTAGTCCCGCGCTCTCATTTTTTCGGGTCAACTTTCGCGCTTTAACCAGTAATCCGTCTTTACCGGTGATACCTACCGCGCGGCCCCCATTTTTGTTAATCAAATTGACGATCTGTTTGTTGACGGTGCCCCCTAACACCATCTCCACAACATCCATGGTTTCGCTATCGGTGACTCTCATTCCGTCTACGAAGCGGGACTCAATACTGAGCTTATTTAGCAGCTGCCCGATTTGAGGTCCGCCGCCGTGCACCACCACTGGGTTCATACCTACCAGCTTCATCAGGATAATGTCTCGAGCGAAACTGTTTTGTAGTTGCTCATCCACCATGGCGTTGCCACCGAACTTGACCACAATAGTTTTGCCCGTAAAGCGCTGGATATAGGGCAGTGCTTCATTGAGGACCTGGGCACTTTTCAGCGCAGAGTTTAGATCTAGGGACATGGGCAGTTCCTTACACAGGGCGACAGGCAATTAGGTTTGGGGTCCTGACTTGAGTCGCCAACGATTTAAAGCAAATGTGGTGGGTTGTTTTCTAAGCAATAGAGGCAGTGGCCCGATGGCGGCGCAGTCTATTCCGCCGTTTAATCTTAATCGAGCAGCTGCCAGTCTGGTACAGTAATTGCGGGAGCAATCTTTCTGAGCTGTCCCATCACCTCTGTACGGATGCGCTCCAGGGCCTGTTCATTTTCAGCCTCAAAGCGCAGGGTTAGTGCGCTAGTGGTATTGGAGGCACGTACAAGCCCCCAGCCATCGGGAAACTCTATACGCAAGCCGTCGATAGTATTGATATCGGCATTGCCAAAATTCCCCTTATCGCGCAGCTGGTCTATCAGTGAAAACTTCTCAGTTTCCTCTACTGGTAGCAGGATCTCAGGGGTGCTGTGCATTTTCGGCAAGGTGTCGAGAAGCTCATCAAGACTTTGTTCTCGCAGTGCCATAATTTCTAGTACCCGCGCAGCAGCGTAGATACCATCGTCGAAACCAAACCAGCGGTCCTTAATAAAGATATGTCCGGAAAGCTCGCCGCCCAAAATGGCTTTGGTCTCCAACATCTTGGCTTTCATCGGAGAGTGTCCGGTCTTCCACATAATGGGGCGGCCCCCATACTGGCTGATTAGCTGGGATAAACTGCGACTGCTCTTAACGTCGAAGACAATATTTTCTCCCGGATTGCGCGCGAGGATATCCCTTGCCAGCAACATAACCAGTTGGTCTGCCCAAGCGATACGGCCGCTGCTTGAAATCAGGGTAACACGATCACCATCACCATCCAGGGCCACGCCCAGATCTGCTCCTGTAGCCAGAACCTTTTCAGTCAAGGCTTCGAGGTTTTCTGGTCTGGAGGGGTCCGGTGCGTGATTGGGGAAGTTGCCATCCACCTCACAATAGATCGGTGTTACCGCACAGCCGAGCTGCTCAAAGAGGCGGGGAGCCAGGTTAGAGGTGGCGCCATTGCCAGCATCGATAACCAAGTGCGGTTGCCCGGCGAGGGCGACATTATTGAAAACTTCATCGATATATTTATCGGTGATTTCTTGCTCCCGATTGGCGCCTTCCCCACTTTTGAATGGGCCTTTTTTCATCAACTGGTAGAGCCCCTGCAGTTTGTCTTCCGCCAGGGCGCGACCTTTCAGTACGATCTTAAAGCCGTTGTATTCCGCAGGGTTGTGGCTTGCGGTAACAATGACCCCACTACTGGTATTTTTTCCTTTCGCACAAGCGTAATAGAGAAGTGGTGATGGAATCAGGCCGAGATTAATAGAGTTGCAGCCACTATCTAGAATTCCCTCAATCAGGCACTGGCTAAGTGTTTCACTGCTATTGCGTCCATCTCGGCCAACTAGTAAGAGATGTTCTCCAGCGTGCTGTGCCAGGGTGCCGAGCGCTCTGCCTAGCTGATAGGCAAAAGGTTCATTGATTTCCTGCCCGGCGATTCCACGGATATCGTAGGCGCGGAAAACATGCTGGGGATACTCAGAGGTCAGAGGCAGCTCGGGCTTGTCATCGTCACTTTCTGGCAAGTCCTTTGAACTATTTTCTTTTTCTTCGCTTTCTGAGTTCTCCGAATCAGAGTTCGAGATACTGGGTGCTGAGGCCAGGCTCTGCGGCAGAAAATCTGTATTGGAAGCCTGTGTAGTTCCTCCATCAGAGGCTTGTGGGTGCGCCTTATTAAGCTCGCTGCCACTAGCATCCTTACTTCTTTCCCATGGGGCTCTCGAATCGCGAGGTAGGAATTTCAGTAGGGCGAATAGGCTCACCAATATTCCAATGCCGGCTCCGATGTAAATCCAGGATGTGGGCAGACTGTGCTGTTCGACAAAGGTTTCGGAGGGACTGAAGTGGAGGCTTAAATAGCTGTCCTCAAGTTGCTCTACAGTGTTGTAGCCTTTTCCTGTGCCTGCGCGCCACAGTGTTTGTCGGTGGGCATCGGGAAACTTCTGCATTAACTGAACTTGTCCATGACTACCGCCCAGACTTTTTAAAATATTTTCCAGTACGGAAAAGGGTTGGGTGGCCAGTAGTTGTTCATTTTCCAGGGTGATAACACTATGCAGTTGCCAGCTATTTTCCACACCTGTACGCAGTACTTCCATCGGTTGCACAGGTGTTTCCTGACTGCGCTTTAACAGATCGACCAAGGCAAAGTTCAGGGAGGGATTTTGCCCTGAGCCCACTCGAACCTGTTCGGTAGAAAAGGCCTGGAGGGATACCTGCTCAGGTAGTTTGGTAGATTCAATCAGTGTTGCTGCAGGGAGCTTCCTTGATCCAAGGGCCTGCAGGCGCTTCGAATAGTCTGCGACGTAAGACTGCACGACTTCAGCTAGTTCGGCAGTTTTTTGCTTGGCGGCTAGCTCAATCTGCGAATGATTGTGGGGTATTACAAGATACTGGATTAACAGATAGGCACCGCCCAGCCAAGCGACAACTACTAATAATAACGGTAAAAATAACCCTTTCTGCATGGTACCGCCTGGTTTCTTTTTGTTGTTGGAGCCCACAGATATCCCTGATTTGAGCGTAAATGTTGTCACTGAGCCTTGGAGGCGATGAGTTCAATGAGCTGTCGGGCTAGGTCGGTCTTTAATGCGGGAGCCAGTCGGCTCTGACCATCCGCATCTATCACAGTGACAGCGTTGTGATCGCTGTTAAATCCCGAGTCCGATTGGCTCACATCGTTGGCAATGATCATATCGAGGTTTTTCCGCTGCAGCTTGCTCTGGGCGTGGGCGAGAACCTGTTCTGTCTCTGCGGCGAACCCGATAGTGAAAGGCCGTAGCTCAGTACGCGTGGCTATGGCTGCAACAATATCGGGATTTTTGATGAGGGCAATTGCATCATCATCTTGCCCGTCTTTCTTTTTGATTTTCTGCTCAGCGACTTGGGCCGGGCGGAAATCAGCAACGGCTGCTGCACTGATAAAGATATCGCAGTGATCGGCGGCACTTTTGGCGGCCTCATACATATCCTGGGCGCTGATAACATCAATACGATTGACCTTTGGCGGCGTATCCAAATTTACGGGGCCGGCAATCAATGTCACTTCGGCACCGGCACTCTGCGCCGCTGCAGCTAGGGCGAAGCCCATTTTTCCAGAGCTGTGGTTGCTGAGGAATCTCACTGGGTCAATGGCTTCCCTGGTAGGGCCGGCAGTGATTACTACTTTACGGCCCTGCAGTGAGTGGCTTGTGTGAAACAGGGATTCAGTGTGTTCCGCCAGGTTTTCTGGTTCCAACATACGGCCGGGGCCCACGTCGCCACAGGCCTGGCTACCCGCGCCTGGGCCCCAGAATATGACTCCGCGCTCCTTTAGGGTCTGAGCATTGGCTGAGGTAGCTGCGTGGCGCCACATGGCTTGGTTCATGGCTGGTGCCAGGGCCAGGGGGGCTTCGCTGGCCAAACAAAGGGTGGTTAAGAGGTCATCAGCCATACCGGCAGCCAACTTTGCCATTACCTGGGCACTGGCTGGAGCAATCAGGATAAGATCAGCCCATTTCGCCAGTTCGATATGACCCATAGCGGCTTCTGCCGAGGGATCCAACAAGTCTGTATGCACCGGGTTAGCGGATAGCGCCTGAAAGGTCAGTGGCTGTACAAACTCCTGTGCTCCGGCGCTCATTACCACTCGGACATCGGCACCGCGCTCTTTGAGCCGGCGAACCAGGTCGGCACTCTTATAGGCGGCAATTCCACCGCTGATACCTAAAAGTATGCGTTTGTCGGCCAGAGAGGACATAAATGCTGTTTCCGATTTGGTGCGAGCCGGTAAGATTAGCATTTCTGTGTCGTTTCTTATAAGACTGCAGTAGTGCTTCAAAGGCGCAGCATGGAAGAGGTGTTCAGTAGATGTGCGATAGATAAGACACTGACTAACTGGGCTACAAATGAAAATAAAGGACTGGCCGGCAGGTGAGAGGCCCCGGGAAAAGCTGTTGGAGAGAGGGGCTGAGGCTCTGTCGGATGCAGAGCTGTTGGCAATTTTTCTGCGCGTGGGGCTACCCGGCCTCTCAGCAGTGGATCTGGCCAGGGGACTACTCAATGATTTTGGTGGCTTGCGCCCTCTATTAGAGGCCGAGCGAGATGACTTTTGCCGCGCGCGAGGGCTCGGCGACGCCAAGTTTGCTCAGTTGCAAGCGGCGCTGGAAATGGCCAAGCGGCACTTGGCGGAGACGATACAGCACGGCAGCGCACTGTGCAGTCCCGGGGCGGTCAGGGATTACCTGGCAATCCAGCTCAGGCACCGGCGCAGGGAAGTGTTCTGCTGCCTCTACCTGGATAATCAACACCGGGTGATCGCTTTTGAGGAGCTGTTCGAGGGGACTCTGAATGCAGCGAATGTCTACCCGCGCGAAGTAGTACAGCAAGCGCTGTTGAAGGGGGCTGCGGCGGTTATTTTGGCGCACAACCACCCTTCTGGTGTCAGTGAGCCCAGCCAGGCAGATATCTGGATTACCGAGCGGTTGACCCAGGCACTAGAGCTGGTGGATATCAAGGTTCTGGACCATTTGATCGTCGGTGAGGGCAAGGCGCTATCCTTTGCAGAGCAGGGATTGATGTAAAGGTGTCGTTCCCGGCGTTGAAATGTTGTACAAAACTTGCTCCCTACGGGCTCTTTTGGTATAAAACGCCGCTCTTTGCGGCCGGGCCAGATTCTGCACAGGTTCCGCCGCCATCCAGGAACCGGATTAGAATCCCTATTTTTATGTTCCCGCACTACCTTTTCCTCTTCAGGATTGGCGCCATGCGGGCACAAGCGTTTTGAAGAGGCCAACAGATGTCCAAGGTATGTCAGGTAACCGGTAAGCGTCCGGTCACCGGAAACAATGTATCCCACGCTAAGAACCGCACCAAGCGTCGCTTCGTGCCGAACCTGCACAGCCACCGTTTCTGGGTTGAATCCGAGAAGCGTTTTGTGAAGCTGCGTGTTTCCGCGAAAGGCATGCGCGTTATCGATAAGAAAGGTATCGACGCTGTCCTGACTGAGCTGCGCGCCCGCGGCGAAAAAGTGTAACGGCTGTAGCCCAGCTAATAGATTGGAGATAGAGCAATGCGTGAGAAGATTCGTCTGAATTCCAGCGCCGGTACTGGCCACTTCTACACCACTACCAAAAACAAGCGCAACATGCCTGAGAAAATGGAGATCAAAAAGTACGATCCCGTTGTACGCAAGCATGTAATGTACAAGGAAGGCAAAATTAAGTAATTGCCTACCGCTACTGTACAGAAAGCCCGGTTTTAACCGGGCTTTTTTGTGCGTATTGGAAATTGAGCAGCCAGTTTACACAGGGTAACTCCAGACGATGCCAGAGCTCCCAGAAGTAGAAACCACTCTCAGAGGCCTGCAACCTCACCTGGAGGGGCATAAAATTCGCTCCGCAAAAGTGCGCCAGCATCAGTTGCGCTGGCCCGTGGAAGCAGACTTTGAGCGCCGTGTCCGCAATGCCCGGATACTGAAACTGGAGCGTCGGGCTAAATACCTACTGGTACATACTGACAAGGGCTGCGCTATTTGGCACCTGGGAATGTCTGGCAGCCTGCGTATGGTCGAGGCTGCACAGGCACCGGAAAAGCATGATCATATCGACTGGCGCCTGGATAGTGGTCTCACACTGCGTTACCGCGACCCGCGCCGCTTTGGTGCCCTACTGTGGACAGTGGCGGACCCACTGGCCCACGACTTACTCAGCCATCTGGGCCCAGAGCCTCTCTCGGAAGAATTTAGTGGTGAGTATCTGTTTGAAACCTCGCGCAAACGTAAGCAATCGGTCAAAACCTTCATCATGGATGGCCGTATCGTTGTGGGGGTGGGTAATATTTACGCCAGTGAATCTCTTTTTCTGGCGGGCATTCGCCCAGATCGACAGGCCGGTTCTATTTCCAAAGCCCGACACCAGCGCTTGGCTGAGTCCATAAAGCAGGTTCTCAGTCAGGCAATCGCCCAAGGTGGGACTACCTTGCGGGACTTTATTGGCGGTGATGGAAAACCTGGCTATTTCGCCCAACAGCTAAATGTTTATGGCCGTGCGGGTGAGTCCTGTCCCTCTTGTGGCCGAGCAGTCAAAGATATGGTTTTGGGCCAGAGAAATACCTTTTTCTGCTCTAGCTGCCAACGTTAAATCGCATCCTTCTGGCAGCTTTAGACAATACTAATATCATCGTATTGTCGATAAGGAGCTGCTTAGTGGTCATGATATTGCCTTTTCTTACGGTCACCCTGTCGATTTGGGCCGTTTGGAATGGTCGTCGCCGCTCTGCAATGGGCTGGTGGTTGTTGACCTTGCTGATCTTCATTATGTGGTGTGGATATCATATGACGCGAGCACTGTCGCTGTCTTTCTAGGGGCCGTGCCCATGATGGTGTTTATGGTCAGAAGGCTGGATAGCTTGGCGCTGTTAGCGGTAAGCATAATCCTATGGATTGCCTTGATCATGGAGTTGGCATCCCACCAACACCCCTGCCCTCTCTGTCTCTTACAACGTGTTGCCTTTGCCATGATTGGCATGGGATTGATGTTGAACCTGCGCTTTAGTATTCGTGCAGAGCATTACGGCGTTGTTATTCTTTCGTGTCTAGCCGGTCTGGCTGCTGCTGTAAGGCAGGTATTGCTGCATATCACCCCTGGCGATCCAGGGTTTGGCAGCCCAGTCTTGGGCTTGCATTTATACACTTGGTCTGCACTGATTTTCTTTGTCTTACTGATCTACTGTGGCGTTGCATTAATGTTTGGCTTTAAGCGACGAAGTTTTGCCACTAGAGAGTTAACTTTGATTGAAAAGTGCATTGCCATCTCTTTCTTCACTGTCGTGTTGGCCAATTTAGTCGCGGTTCTCCTCGAGTGCGGTCTGGGTCCCTGCACCAGTGGGTCATTTGGGTATCACTGGTTGTGGTCTCGAGGTTAGGCACACAAATGTGTCCGAGCTTTCTACACTTTTCCTGATAAGACCCGAGTCCCGGGGAATTACGGAAAACTGTGAGGAGTCCCTATGCGTCTGGCCTGCCTGCTCATTTCACTATTGTTAATTGCTTGTGAACGAGCTGAATCCCCCTTGCCGGCCGCCAGTGTTGAACCCGCCCAGCACGTTTTAAGGAATGCGTATATCTATACCGTCGACCCGGCCCGTAGTATTGCCTCGGCAATGGCAATTCGCGATGGGCGCATAGTCTATTTGGGGAATGAAAATGGAGTGAATAGGTATGTCGGAGTTCACACTCAGGTTAATGATTTGAAAGGAAGGTTAGTACTTCCCGGTTTCATCCAGTCAATTTCAAACAATACCGATTATAGCGGTCTGGATTTGTCTTTGTTTCAATCAGTTGAAGCCTATCAAAATAAGATTCAAGATTACATTCTCAATAATCCTGAGGCCCAAATTGTCGTCGGCCGTGGCTGGAAAATGGAAGTATTTGGTGACGACGAGCCCCATAAAGCAATGCTTGATCAGATTAATGATCTAGTACCAATTATTATGTTCTCAGCGGATCACTCATATGTGTGGACTAATTCTGAAGCTATAGCGGCGGCTGGAATAGATATGAGCACCAATAGTTCGACTGAGAATTTTATTAAAAGAAGTGATGATGGAATTCCTATTGGCCTATTTCAAGGTAGGGGAGCAGTAAGTGTTTTTAGTAGTCTAATTCCTGAAGACAAGGTGAGCAAAGAGTTTCATAATCTCAGTGAGCTAAAGGATGTAGCCCTTTCCATGGGGGTCACGACTTTACATTCATTTCATATTCCTTTTTTTGAAAGTGAAAATAAAGCTGAAAAATTTAAAAAATCAAATTCTTTGGAAAATCGTGATGTTCGTATTAGAGCGTTTTTAACGGTTCCTATGAACATGCCTTCTGATCGATTTATATCCCTTAGGAATTATGCGGATAAAATTTCTTCAGATGATTTTAAAGTGATTGCTATTAGTTTCGTAATTCCAGACTCTATTTCAAATTATAATTATCTAATTCAAGACGAGCTGGGAGAAAGTGTAAAAGATACTTCTGCATGGCTTGTCGATCTTTTTCATCAGGCAAATTTATATAAGTTTCAGGTGCATTTTAGCCTTCCTGAAGGGAGTTATGAAAGTGGCATATTAAGGGGCCAAGTTGAAAAGTTAATTAATGCGGAGTATCAAGGGGTCCGTAATATCGTATCAAATATTCCAGAATTCTTACTGGTTGATTTGTTGGAGAAAAATAATGCGGCAGCAATTGTTTATGAGGGTAAGTTGCCAACCTTTAATGTCGATAAATTAACAGAAGGCACAGGTTCTTATATGGGGGATAAAATTTTATTTTTTGCAGGTGATGGGAAGCTAGAAGGGCAGATGAATAGCCTAAATGTGATACGAGATCCGATTTCCATTATACACACAGGAGCTAAGCATAAGGTTCCAGTTGACCTTATGATAAGGTTGCTCACAATTAGGGGGGCTTATGCTATTCATCTGGAGAATGAAGTAGGAAGCTTAGAGGTGGGAAAGTGGGCTGATTTTATCGTTCTGGATGGAAATTTATTGAAAATAAAATCAGCCGAAATTGATAAAGTTAGAGTGTTAAATACCTACTATAAAGGTAGGCAGGTATACTAAAAAATCCATTAATAAATTGGTGGTTGCACTTTAGAGTAAAATATGAAGCTTATGTGAATGTCCTATATTCTGCTTTATAGCTTAACTCTTCAATGAATTTATATAGATTCTTGGGCTCTTGTATTTCGGCCAGACCAAGCTTGAATATTTTTTCACTTACCCTGACAGCAGTGTGCAATGACACTTTAAGTATGTCCGCTTGTGGTGGAAATAAGCAGCCTTGATCAAGAAGTTCGTTTGCGACCTGTTCTGCAACACCAATAGCCGCCTCTATAAATAGCTCATCTGGGATTCTTTTTGCTTTGGTCGCATAGATTGCAAGAGCAACTGCAGGGAAGATGTAGAAATTATTTGCCTGTCCAGGTAAATAATTTTTCCCATTAAAGTTGTAATTTGGAAACTGAACTCCAGCAGCGTAAATAGCTGTGCCTTGAGACCACTGATAAGCTTGCTCCGCTGTACATTCAGCGTGCTCGGTTGGATTGGATAAGGCAAAAATTATTGGTTTTTGATTAAATTTTGCCATAGTCTCTACTACTTGCCGCGTAAATAGCTGCCCAACAGTACTGACGCCGATAAGAGTAGTTGGCTTATGTGTATTTACAGCGGTAAACAGGTCATTGGTAGGGGGTAAATCATGCGCATAGGGTTGCTGAAAATCATATAAATCTGTCCGACCTTTAACCAATAGGCCATTTTGGTCAAACATAATAATTCTAGCTCGGGCATCTTTTTCATTTAGCCCATCCTCGATCATTTTACTGACGAGTAAGTCAGCTATACCTATGCCTGCCGACCCTGCTCCGGCAAAAAATATTCGCTCATTTTTTAGCGTACTACCTTTGATTTTCAGTGCATTGAGCATGCCTGCGAGAACTATTCCGGCGGTTCCCTGAATATCATCGTTATAACAGCAAGCTTTGTCCCGGTAGCGTTTCAGCAGGTGTACAGCATCACTGCCAGTCCAGTCCTCGAAGTGCAAACAACAGTTGGGATATTGCTCCTGAACAGCAGCAACAAACTCATCGACAAAGGGATATAGGACTTCACTGGTGGGACGTTTTTCTCGTAAGCCGATATATAAGGGGTCACTGAGAATAGCCTCGTTATTCGTCCCCGCATCTAAAAAGAGCGGCAGTAAATGTTCTGGTGGTATAGCTGCCGCCACGGTATATAGCTGTAATTTTCCAATGGGAATGGCCATGCCATTGGCTCCGATATCGCCCAGTCCTAGAATTCGTCCACCGTTAGTTACGCAGATAAAACGGATTTCCTGATCCGGCCAATGGTGCAGGTATTCGGCGACTTTGCCCCGGTGGTTAGTGCAAAGGTAAACGCCCCTAACCCGGCGTATGATATGGCTAAATTTAACGCAAGCTTCACCGATGGTAGGGTCATAAATAATAGGTAAAAAGCGCTCTGGGTCGGACATAACCACGCGGTAGAAAAGCGTTTCATTGGTGTCCAATAGCCCAGTGAGGTAAACAAAGCGATCAATGTCTGAATGCTTGTGATTCAACTGCATCATTACCCGTTCTACTTGGGTTTCTATGGTTTCAACCGCATCTGGAATTAAGCCTGTGAGACCAAATTTTTGTCGTTCTGCTGCAGTAAAGGCTGTGCCTTTGTTGGTTATCGGGTTGTGTAGGAGTCTGAGTCCCCCCAACTCGGTTTTTGGTTTTTTCACTTGCCAAGCTCTCTTACTCGATTAAGCAAAAAGAAGTATGGACTAAGGTGGACTCGGTTAATGGCAGGGTTGGCGGGGGATCAATGGTTTTTGCTTGGGAGCGTGAGTGGGCAGGCTAATCACCACGAGGGTGGGCCATTTAGCGGCCCACTGCGCTGCCCTCGCGGCGGGGGTCGGCTCCACCGTACAGCTTGTTATTTTGCAAAGCGATGGCATGGATACCACTGTTGAGGCCCCTTTCGACAACCTCGTGTCCACGGGCTTCGAGTTTCTCGATAGTATCGGGGCTGAAAAAGCCGGGCTCCAATTCGACTCTCTTACCAATAGCGCCGATATTTCCCGCAGAAATCGCTTCGGCAATCGGCATATTCAAGCCCAGATGGTAGAGAATGGTGCGCGCGGTGTAGTCAATAATTCGTGAACCGCCGGGGGAACCCACCAGAAGGCGCATGCTGCCATCTTTGTTGAAAACGATGGTGGGGGACATGGAAGAGCGTGGTCTCTTGCGCGCTTGAATGCGGTTGGCCACCCGCTCCCCACTACTGTTTTTTGGAGTGAAGGAAAAATCGGTGAGCTGGTTGTTGAGCAGGAAGCCCTTCACCATCAGGCGCGACCCGAAGCCGGTTTCAATACTGGTCGTCATACTGACACCATTACCGTAGCGGTCGACAATCACTAAATGACTGGTGTTGGGCAACTCTGGCGACTGGGCCATCACCCGCTTCACCCCGAGTTCGGCTGGGGTACCCGGAGTCGCAGCTGTGGCGGAGTCCGGGTCGATTAACTGCGCGCGGCGAGCTAAATAATCCCTGGACACCAGTGATTTACTGGGTACTTGGACAAAGTCGGAATCACCGGAGTAGGTGTTGCGATCGGCAAATGCCAGTTCCGAAGCTTCGATAAATAAGTGGGTGAGCAGATCACTGCCAGGCTCGAAGCGCTCCAGTGGAAATTGTTGCAGCATGCCCAGAATGCCGCCTACTGTGGTACCTCCGGACGACGGGGCATCCGCACCGCACACACGATATTCGAGAAACTCCGAACACAGGGGCTGGCGCTCCTTGGCCCGGTAGCTAACCATATCTTCGAGGCTCAGGAGCCCTGGGTTGGCACTGTCATAGCGCACAGCTTTGACGATAGCCTTGGCAATGTCGCCGTGATAGAAGGCATCCGCACCGCCCTGGGCAATGGCCTCCAGGGTTTCCGCGTAAGCTGGATTCTTCAAGTTGTGACCCACCGGAAGGGGCTTGCCGTTACTGTTGAAGAAGTAGCTGGCAATTTCCGGTCGAGCAGCCACCTTCGGCATGCGCAGTAACAGCTGGTGAAGGCGCGGTGATATCTGAAAGCCGGATTTGGCCAGGTGTATGGCCGGCTGAAATAACTGCTCCCAGGGTAACTTGCCATCGCGCTCGTGAGCCATTTCCAGCATTCGCACAACACCGGGAACGCCGACCGAGTAGCCGCCGATTACAGACTCAAAAAATGAACGCGGCTTGTTGTCGCGGATAAAGTAATTTTCGTCTACCTGAGAGGGGGCTGTCTCGCGCCCGTCGTAGTACTTGAGCTTCTTTGCCGCAGCGTCATAGCTGAGCATAAATGCTCCGCCACCAATCCCGGAGGATTGTGGTTCTACCAATCCCAATACCATCTGAGCGGCAATGGCGGCATCCACAGCGCTGCCGCCCCGGGCGAGAATCTGCTCGGCAGCCCGGCTGGCGTGGGGGTTGGCAGTGACTGCCATATAGAAGTTGGCCGTTGAGGACTTAACGGCTGTGCGACCGGTATCAAGCTCTGGTTGAGGTTCATCGGCAAAAGCGAAAGCGGGACTCAGAACCAGTGCAAAGGCGGCGAGAAAGTTGCGCACGTAACACTCCGCGGATTGTGGATAAATCCGCTCGAGTGTATCAGAAATAGCCAGATTCCGGCTTAACGAAATTTCTCTTCCAGCGCGCTCTGTACAGCAGCCGGAACAAACTTGGTGACATCGCCGCCCAGGGAGGCAATTTCACGCACTAAAGAGGATGAAATGTAGGACAAATGTTCTGCCGGTGTCAGAAATAGGCTTTCCATATTGGGCGCTAACTGGCGGTTCATATTGGCCAGCTGGAACTCGTATTCAAAGTCGGACACCGCGCGCAGACCGCGCAGTACGCCATAAGCATCTACCTGGCGCACCAGGTCGGCGAGCAGGATATCGAATCCAATGACTTCGACATTGGGCAGGTGGCCGAGAACTTTTTGTGAAAGTTCTACCCGCTCCTCTAAGGTGAACAGGGGGTTTTTGCGGTTGCTGGCAGCCACAGCCACGATAACGTGGTCAAACAAGCGGCATGCGCGCTCCACCAAGTCCAAGTGACCATTGGTGATGGGATCGAAGGTTCCGGGATAGACGACTTTTTTCATACGCCAGGGCTTAAATGCGGGCCGAATGGGATGCGAATGGTAAACAATTTACGGCTAAGGTCAAAACCGAATCTTTTTATTCTTTCCTAACCTGCCGGGCCAGCACGGCGAAACAAGCGCATACACACCTGTCCCGCACGTTTTTCTTTTTCCTGTTCCCAGCCAGGTACTGATGCGACCACTGTGTCTCGCGGTGTTTCCACATAGATTAATGCATCCTGCGAAAGATGGCCGGACAGGGCGCCTAGAGTTGCCTGCCAAAGATTGTCGGCAAAAGGGGGATCGATAAATACGAGGTCGTATTTACTTCCATTACTTCCGAGGAACTCTTCTGCACTACAGTTATGGACTTTGGCTTCCCGGGCGTTTAACTGTTTTAACTGTTCCGCCAGGGTTCGCGCAGCGCGAGTATTCAGCTCGACAAAATCTACCGAGCCGGCGCCTCGGGATAGCGCCTCCAGACCCAGGGCACCTGAACCGGCAAAGAGGTCCAGGCAGCGGGCGTCGGGCAGGTAGAACTGCAACCAGTTAAACAGAACCTCCCGCAGTCGGTCGCCGGTAGGTCTCAAGCCCTCCACTGGGGCAAACTGTAATTTTCGCCCGCGCCACTGTCCGCCAATGATGCGTAACTGTGAAAGGTTTTGCGGGCTTTGCTTTCGGGATGAACTTCTGGCCAAGGTAACTCTCTACTGGGGGCTTAGCGATGCTAAGATTAGCGTCTTTCTGCAAGCGGTACATCCGGACATACGAATGATTTTTGACTTCCTGCGCAAAAAGAAGAAGCGCAAGCCCGAACAAAGTGAGCCCCAGCAATCCCAGGCGGAGGTCACTGCTGCGTCTGAAGAGGAATCATCGGCGCAGAGCCCAGAGCCTTCAGCGCTAGATAAAGAGCCCTCGGCGCTGGACAAAATGCCCTCAGACATAGAGGAAAAGTCGTCTGCCCAGGGAGAAACCTCCGCACTGGAGGAGGCAAAGGCCCCTATCGATAAACCCACTGCCCCAGCTTCTGTCCCCCAAGAGGAAAGTGCCGGCTGGGCGCAGCATGCTGATGCGGCGGGCGAGCCGGAGGCCGTTGTCGAAGCCCCCCAGGTGGTTGCAGCAGAGCCTGTAATAAAAGAAGAGGCCGAGAAGCCAGCCCCGATTCAACCCGAGCCAGCTCCAAAACCCAGAGCTAAAGAGCAGCCGAAACCGGAAGCCAAAAAGAAAGAGGGCTTCTTTGCGCGTATTCGTCGCGGCCTCAGCCGCACCAGCAACCAGTTTGTCGAGGGGATGGGAAACCTGTTCCTAGGGGCCAAGGAAATCGATGAAGATCTGCTGGAAGAACTTGAGACACAGCTGTTGATGGCAGATGTGGGAGTTGAGGCCACCAGCGAGATCGTCGAGCGCCTGACCGAACGGGTATCCCGTCGGGAATTGGCCGATGGCGATGCACTTTACAAGGCACTGCAGCAGGAGCTGGCTGACTTACTCGATAGTGTTGATGCTCCCCTGGAAATCGATATTAGCAAGAAGCCTTACGTCATTCTGGTAGTGGGCGTAAACGGTGTGGGTAAAACCACAACAATAGGCAAGCTGGCCCACCGCTTTCTCGGTGAAGGTAAGTCGGTGATGTTGGCTGCCGGTGATACATTCCGTGCCGCAGCAGTTGAGCAGCTACAGGTTTGGGGGCAGCGCCACGATGTACCGGTTGTAGCGCAGCATACCGGTGCCGATAGTGCGTCAGTTATTTTCGATGCGGTTCAGTCTGCCCAGGCGCGCGGCGTCGATGTGGTAATTGCCGATACCGCCGGGCGCCTGCACACCAAATCCAACTTGATGGAGGAGTTGTCCAAGGTGCGCCGGGTGATGGGCAAGCTGGACCCCAGCGCGCCCCACGAGGTGCTGTTGGTACTGGATGCTGGCACTGGCCAAAATGCGATTAACCAGGCCTCTCAGTTCCGTGAGGCGGCCGGCGTTACTGGCCTGGTGCTGACCAAGTTGGATGGTACTGCCAAAGGCGGCGTTATCTTTGCCCTGGCTCGTCGCTTTGGCATCCCGGTGCGTTTTATCGGTGTGGGTGAGCAGGCGGAAGATCTACAGCCATTCCGCGCTCGTGAGTTCGTATCCGCCCTGTTTGGCCGCGATAAGGCCTGATAATTCGCCTAGGAAATAACAAGAACAACAGAAGCCGTGATCACTTTCGATAATGTGAACAAGCGTTACGCATCGGGGCAGGATGCCCTGGTGCGAGTCAGTCTGGAAATCCCCCGTGGCGATATGGTGTTTCTCACCGGTCACTCCGGTGCGGGTAAAAGTACTTTGCTGAGACTCCTGACCGCGATTGAACGCCCTACGAAGGGCAGTATTCTTGTCGCCGGACAGAATCTCAACCGTCTGCGCAATGGCCAGATCCCCTACTACCGCCGCAATCTGGGTATTGTCTTCCAGAATCACCAGCTGCTATTTGACCGCAGCGTTTTTGACAATATTGCCCTGCCCTTGTCTGTTGCTGGTTGCAATAAGCGCGAGGTGGGGCGTCGGGTTCGCGCAGCCCTGGATAAGGTCGGCTTGCTGCACAAGGAAAAGCAAAATCCCATTATGTTGTCTGGTGGTGAGCAGCAGCGGGTTGGGATTGCCCGCGCAGTCGTTAACAAGCCCGCGATACTGGTTGCCGATGAGCCCACCGGCAACCTGGACCCAACACTCTCTCAGGAAATTATGCAGTTGTTCGCCGACTTTAACGCAGTGGGAGTTACGGTGCTGGTGGCGAGCCACGACTTGGAACTGATTGCACGGATGCGCCGACGGGTATTGACCCTACAGGCTGGCCAACTGATATACGACGGAGTTCCGAGCCGTGAAGTACACCCAAGCTAAAGCGCAACGACAGGCCAACCCTGCCGCAGACAAACGTGTGCGCAGCACCGGCGCTGTTGTTGCACAAACAGGGTTGGGCGATCGATGGAATAGCTGGTTGGGGCACCACCGTGAGATGGCCGCCGACTCCGTCAGTCGATTTTTTAGCGCACCCATGGCCAGTGCAATGACGGCGCTGGTGATTGCTATTGCCCTGGCCCTGCCGGCGGCATTGCAATTGGGATTGTTGAATTTCCAGCGGGTGGTGGCCGGTTGGGATGGGCAGCCACAAATTTCAGTTTTTCTACACAAAGATGCGAGACAGGCTGCGGTTAATTCCCTGGCCGACAAATTGCGCAGTGATCCCGCTATCGCGGAGGTAACTTATGTCTCCCCGGAAGATGCCCTGGCAGAGTTTGAACAGGCCTCGGGGCTTGGGGATGTATTGGTTGGCCTGGATGCCAACCCCCTGCCGGCAGTGCTGTTGCTGCGGCCAAGGGATGCGAAGGACGGCGATAAACTTCAGGCTTTGGTGGAGAACCTGAGAGCCCAGGCACTGACGGATTCAGTGGTCTTGGATCTCGCCTGGGTCCAGCGCCTCGCCCAGATCACCGAACTGGGACAGCGTCTCTCCGCAGGTCTAGCCCTGTTATTGGCGCTGGGGGTGGTATTGGTGGTGATCAATACCATACGGCTGCATATCGAAAGTCGCCGGGAGGAGATCCTGGTAGTAAAGCTCGTCGGCGGCACTAACGCGTTTGTGCGGCGGCCGTTCCTTTACAGTGGCATTTGCTATGGACTATTTGGCGGGCTGTTGGCGTGGCTGTTGCTTGCAGGTGGTGTGGCTATGTTGTCTGGACCAGTTGAGAGTCTGTCATCAAGTTATGGCAGCAGCTTCGAATTGAGAGGGCCGGGAGCCAGTTACTTCTTTCAATTAACGCTGGGGGCCTCCTCGCTGGGCCTATTAGGAGCCTGGCTTGCGGTAGCGCGACACACTCGCAAGATAGAACCCCGCTGACCGTTCAGTCTGATCAAGAAGGGTAAAGTGTTCTGGCAAAGGGAACCTGAGGCGTAAAAAGCCCCTCTAATTCCGCGAAATACAACAGAATACGGTAGTTGTTGGCGGGCTTTCTTATCTGCCCGTGCAAGTGCTACACTGAGTCCAGCTTGTCGCCGGATACAGTATCCGACGGCAGCGGCCGGTAAGATCGGCCGACTAATAATGACAGGAGAGACCTGAATGGGAACCAGCCTACAGCCAGTGCATACGCTGTCTCCGGGCGCCAACCTGGGAGCTTATATCCAGACCGTCAGTGGTTTTGACGTACTGACCGCTGAACAGGAAAAGCACCTGGCAGAAGACCTCTATTACCGCGAAAATCTCGATGCTGCACGCCAGCTGGTCATGTCACACCTGCGCTTTGTAGTGCATATCGCCAAATCTTATTCCGGCTACGGGCTCAATGAAGCCGACCTGATTCAGGAAGGTAATGTCGGTTTGATGAAGGCCGTCAAACGCTTCAATCCCGAAAAGGGAGTGCGCCTGGTATCCTTTGCGGTACATTGGATTAAAGCTGAAATCCACGAATTTATTCTGCGCAACTGGCGTATTGTCAAAATTGCCACCACCAAGGCGCAGCGCAAATTATTCTTCAACCTGCGCGGTCAGAAGAAAAAACTCGCCTGGTTGACCAATGCAGAAGCTAAAGCCGTCGCCAAAGACTTGAATGTGGATGTCACCCAGGTCCATGAAATGGAAGGCCGCCTGGCTGCACACGATGCGGCTTTTGATGCAGGTGTCGATGACGATGACGATACCGCCTGGCAGGCACCGGCTCACTACCTGGAAGACCGCAGTTTTGATCCGGCCGCCCAGCTTGAGCGGGATAACTGGCAGGAAACCAACTTGACCAGCCTCGCCAGTGCTATGGCACAACTGGATGATCGCAGCCGCGATATTATTCAGGCCCGCTGGCTCAGTGAGGAGAAATCCACATTGCATGAGTTGGCTGATAAGTATGGTGTTTCCGCTGAGCGAATTCGCCAGCTGGAAAAAAATGCCATGAAGAAAGTGCGTGCTGCTATGGAAGCCTAAATCGGCGTTCTGGTACACGGGTAGAAAACCGCGCAGTAGCGCGGTTTTTTTTGTCCCGCCTGTTACAGGTATACCTGTCACCACAGGGTAAAACAAAAAGGGAAGGTAATGGCCAAACTCTATCTGCTACTGTGTGCACTCTTTGGCGCTAGTGGTGTGGCTCTGGGGGCGTTTGGGGCTCACGGCCTGCGCGGTAAAGTGGCAGAGAACCTGCTAGAGGCCTATAAAACCGGAGTCCAGTACCAGATGATTCATGCCCTGGCGCTGTTTGGTGTGGTGCTGCTAATGCAAAACTGGGGAAACCGTTTATCGCTGACCCTGAGCGGTGCTCTTTTTACTTTCGGTATTATCTTCTTCTCCGGCAGTCTCTATGCCCTGGCACTGGGAGGCCCCCGATGGCTAGGTCCAATCACCCCTCTCGGCGGGCTGATGATGATAGCCGGTTGGGTAGTCCTGTTTTTTGCCGCATTTAATTTCTCTAAGTAGCCAGCTTTACTGGGCTTAGACGCTGATACCGAGCCCGAACAGAATATCAAGATATAAACCGTTTCGCATAAGAGGTCGCGAACAATGCAAGACGAATCTGCGGAAGATTTTCCCTACCGCACAGAATTTAAGAAGAAATCTATCCGCAGCTATGTGATTCGCGCGGGGCGAATGACAGAGGGGCAGCGCAATGCCTTTGACAATTATTGGGGACAGTATGGGCTCTCCCTATTTGACGGACCTTTGGATCGCCAACAGGTTTTTGGCCGCGAGGCGCCACTGGCGTTAGAGATCGGTTTCGGTATGGGGGATTCCCTGCTGGCCATGGCTGAAGCCGAGCCAGATAAGGATTTTATTGGTATTGAAGTACACCCGCCGGGGGTTGGCCGGTTGATCAATAATGCCGGCAAGGCAGGTATCAAAAACCTGCGTGTTTACATGGCCGATGCGGTCGATGTCCTAAACGATTGTATTGCCGATGGGAGCCTGGATCGTTTCCAGCTGTACTTCCCTGATCCCTGGCACAAGAAGAAACACCACAAACGCCGGATAGTGCAGCCGGAATTTGTTCGCCTGATTTGCAGCAAGTTAAAAACTGGCGGCCTTATGCATATGGCGACAGATTGGGAGAATTATGCCGAGCATATGCTGGAAGTATTGCAAGGTGAAAACCTGCTAGAAAATACCGCCAGTGAGGGTGATTATGTTGCCCGGCCAGAATGGCGCCCAGAGACCAAGTTTGAGCGTCGAGGGCAGAGACTGGGGCACGGTGTTTGGGATCTGGTATACCGCAGGTTACCTGGTGAAGCGCTGCCGCTAACTACCACTGACGTAGATGCGTCAACTGTTGAAGAGTCCAAAGGCGAATAATTCGCACTGACGATCGATGCTTGCCACCGGTGCTAACATGGCACCAGTGGCATGCAATAGCCCACCTCTATTGCTAGAAAAACTCATTCCAGTTTTTCTTGGCGGCTTCCCATCGGCGTTTATCTTCGACAACATTCAGGTTGCGGATGGTGTTACTGTCATAAGACATCCAGTCCGACAGTTCAATATTATTTTGGGTGCCCGCAAAATAACGCATGCGAAAGCGGCGAATAAATTGGTTGGGAATAGCCATAAAGGCAACTTCACGTCCCTGGGTGACAGTGGAAACCTCTACACATTGGTGGTTTCTTTTATCGAGCTCATAGATAAAACCGGTAGTGGCTAAATCACCCTCATTTGTTCCATGCACAAAATAATACCTTTTTGGGCAATAAGTTTTATTGTGCCAGGCAAAGCGCGCAACAATATTTGCATTGGTAGTGGTTGAGATGACTTGGTTAGATGCTCCGGTACCCAGGTGCGGATCAAAGCGGCCATTTTGATTCATCCAGGGAAAGAATCCCCCGACTTGCCACAGCTTCTGTGGTGGGCGGGTATCGCCACGGTATAACAGCGTTGTCACTGTGTGCAGATTAAAACCACTGCGGCTAAATCGGTAATTAAATAGTGAGAAAGGGACGTCCAAATGGGCTTCGATGTTGGATATTGCTCTCCTCTCAGAGCTGAAAGCTTCACTGGCTTGTCGATACCAGCAGTAAGCTCCACCGAGTAAAGCTAAAACGGCATCTTTACGGCGTGTTATTCCATCGCTATCGAGTAGCTTGGTGGGTGTGGAGGGATCAAATCCAGTAAGCCAGGTATATAGGGTTTCCACTAGTACTTTGGCGACACGGGTAATCCTTCCGTAATCATTTGTTTGAATTTGTACTGCCTGGCTCACTAATTGGTCGATCCGGGTTAGTCCATCACTACTGCGCTTGTGATACCACTTACTGTTGCTATTGGAATTATTTTGGAAGTCCTGTGCGTACTCACGGATACTTTTGGGGACATAGCAGGTGGTTTGTATGTTTTGTGGGTGAACCAAGTTCCTAACATAGTTATCGATATTGGGTGCCAGCAAGGGTTAACTCTCCTGTCTTTATTACTGTTTTTCGCCACTAGCCGTCTATGCTTCTAGTGGTGCTGTGATTATCGAATTTTATTTCCAATAAGAACCGGATTCAGGAAGCATCGCGAAAACAAAACCGAATTATTTTTATTAATAGATATTGATGTTAATAATAATTTGGGGGGTTGATCAAGGAAGGAATCTTGGTGTTTCTAATGAGAAGGCGTGACCCTCTGCTTTCATTTCTCTATAGCCTGCCGTTTATCTTACTCTTTACAGTTTCTGAAGTCCGTGCTGATTTTGTTGGAACTTTAAACCTCTATGTTAATGGGGGTAAGCATTGGTTTGATGGTGACCGCCTACAAGGCACGCCATTTCGCGGTTTTGAAATGCGAGATACCTCAGGTGTCGGTGCCGGTTTTGGCTTTAACATGACAAATCATTGGGCGATGGAAGGGGTTGTCGACTATTTCGTCGTGAGTGTTGCGGATACGCCCGAGAAAGTAGATGTGTATAACTACCGCATAGATCTCCTATATCAATTTGGAGGGCAGTTCTGCGGTAATTTTTGTTGGCAGCCCTATGTCGCGTTTGGCCTGGGTGAAATGCGTATTAATTACGACCGGCGTTACCGTAAAAAACACTGGCATCCAGATGACCCAAAGTATGTCTATGATCCGGATCATCCCTACGACCCATACTATCCCTATCCTTGGGATTGTCGTAAGAAATTCTATGTCCCTGAGGATCGGCCAGACGGCCACCATTATCCCTACCCGCCTTACCATTGTGACTGGCATGACCGGCAAAATATGGTGAATGTGGGAATGGGAATTAAATATCACCTGGGGCCCCGTTGGCAGGCCCGCGCAGATATACGTCTTTTCCAGGGGGTCGAAGAAGGTGGTGTCGATGGTTTTGCCAGCTTGGCGGTCGGCTATCAATGGCTTGAATATCCGGATTTTTGGTATGACGAAGATGCCGATGGTGTTATTGATGCCACTGATCAATGTCCGCAGACCCCAGTGGGAATCGATGTGCAATTAGATGGCTGCCCGCTGGATACAGATTTTGATGGTGTACCCAGCTATATCGATCAATGCCCAAATACACCGATTGGTATTGCAGTGGATGAATACGGTTGTATTCGTTAAGGGCAACTAAAATCGATTTCTTCAGCGGGCGGCAGAAAAGTTCTGAAGCCCGCTGAAGATATTGTTTAAAATGATTTTCTATAAAATTACTCGCTGCGAATTTCTTCGAGCTTCTCAGAAATTTCCAGCCATTCCATTTCCAGTTCTTCCATTAATTCCTGCTGCTCCGACTGCTCTTTATTAAGTCGAGCTATTTCCTCCTGCTGGCCACCGCTATATAGCGCTTCATCGGCAAGTTTTTCCTGTACTGCGACCAATGCCTTTTCTGCCGAAGCCATCTGTCGCTCAATATTCTTGAGTTTGTTGGTCAGGGGTTTCAGTTGTTCGCGTAGAGCGGCGGCGGCGCGCCTTTGGGCCTTCTTATCCTCAGGGGCTTTTTCCTCTGTGCTTGTAACAGTGGAGGCGCTCTCTTCTTTGCGTTTCTTTTCCCGGTTAAAGCCGAGCAGCCACTGTTTGTAGTCATCAAGGTCACCGCTATAGGGTTCGGCGCGGCCATTGGCCACCAGAATAAATTCGTCGGCAGTATTGGCCAGTAGATGACGATCGTGGGAAACCAATATGACGGCACCGGGAAACTCCGCCAGCGCCAGGGTCAGGGCGTGGCGCATTTCCAAATCAAGGTGGTTTGTCGGTTCATCGAGAAGCAACAGGTTAGGTTTTTGCCAGGCCAGTAGTGCCAGGGCTAAACGGGCTTTTTCACCGCCGGAAAAGCCCCCTACCGTTTCGAAAACCCGATCGCCGATAAAACCGTAGCCGCCGAGAAAATCCCGCAGCGATTGCTCCGAGGCATCGGGGCTCAGCCTTTGCAGGTGCAGCAACGGGGAACCGTTGCTATCCAGTGCTTCCAGCTGATGCTGGGCGAAGTAGCCGATGGCCAAGTGTTCGCCACATTGGCGCTCGCCTCTGAGGGGGGCGAGTGTGCCAGCCAGGGTTTTGATTAGAGAGGACTTGCCCGCACCATTGGGGCCGAGCAGGCCGATACGGCGTCCCGGTTGAATGCCCAGCTGAACGTTCTTCACCACTATTTTTTCGGCATAGCCAATATCCGCCTCGCGCAGGTCGATTAACGGATTAGAGGTTTTCTCTGAGGATGGCAAAGTAAAATGAAAAGGGGAATCCACATGGGCTGGGGCAATCAGAGCCATCCGGTCCAGGGCTTTCAGGCGGCTTTGTGCCTGCTTGGCCTTGCTCGCTTTGGCGCGAAAGCGCCGCACAAAGTCTTCCATATGTGCGCGTTCGGCTTGCTGTTTTTCAAACTGTATTTGCTGCTGGGCCAGGCGCTCAGCGCGAGCGCGCTCGAAGGCACTGTAATTGCCGCTGTACAAGACCAGTTTTTGCTGTTCAAAACTGACAATGCCGTCGACCACTGCATCGAGAAAGTCGCGGTCGTGGGAAATAATCAGCAGGGTACCGGGGAAGCGTTGCAGCCACTGTTCCAGCCAAAGGGTGGCATCCAGATCCAAGTGGTTGGTGGGCTCGTCCAATAGCATAAGATCTGCGGGGCACATCAGGGCACGGCCCAAATTGAGGCGAATACGCCAGCCACCTGAGAAGCTGCGAACGGGGCGCTGTTGCTCTTCGTGGGAAAAGCCGAGCCCGTCGAGGAGTTGCGCGGCGCGCGCCGGGCCACTATAGCCATCAATACTGGCCATGCGCTCGTGCAGTTCTGCCAGTTTGTGACCGTCGGTATCGCCGCTCGCTTCAGCCTCTGCCAGTTGCTTTTGCAATAGCCGCAACTCGCTATCGCCGTCTAAAACGTAATCCAGTGCTGACTGCTCACTAGCTTCTACCTCTTGAGCCATATGGGAGATACGCCAGGTGCTGGGGAGGTCCACCCGCCCTGCATCGGTTTCCAGTTGTCCAAGCAGCAGTTTGAACAGAGTTGACTTGCCACAGCCGTTGGCACCGATAATTCCCACTTTGTGGCCGGGGAATATTCTGCAATCTGCGCTGTCAAGCAAGTCGCGCTCACCTCGGTGCAGAGAAACCCCTTGTAAATTGATCACTGGAAAAACCTCATATGAATAGGCCGATGAATGCTAGGCTATTGAACAGACCCGGACTCCACAGAGACTGGGGCACTATGCCGATCAGCAAAGGGTCGGGATTTTAACGTGACAAATACTTCACCTCCATCTTCCCCCAAGGAAAACCCCCTCTGGCAGTTCAGCTTGGACTTTTATGCCTACCAGGATGTTGAGAAGTTCCTACTCGACTGCCAAGACAGAAATGGCGCTGACGTGTGTCTTCTGCTGTGGGCGAGCTATACAGCCGTTTGTGGCAAGGAAATCAGTGAAGAGGGATGGAGAGTCGCAGATCGAGGCGTTGCGCCGCGCAGGCGAATGATTCGCAGTGTGCGACACCTGCGTCGTTGGTTGGGGAGTTTGCGCCCCCATACCCAGCGGGCCTACGCACTGTGTAAACGCTATGAATTGAAGCTGGAGCAGTTGCAGTTGGCTGCGCTGTGGAAAATTTATGCTGAGGACTGGCCGGGGGATCGTTCTGCACTGGAGCTAGCATCCCAGCAATATGGTTTGCAGCAAAAAGATCAGGCCCGCTGGGCGGGCCTGATCGAAAGCTACTTGGCTCACAGGGGGGCAGCGGGTTAAGCCACTGTTACACCCCTCTGGGCACTGTACTTTTCTGGGGTCGCCGGTAATACAGTCGTGAAAAGTACAGAGCTCAATTAAGCAGCACCGTATTTGGCTGCGAGGAGTCCCGAGACTACTCGCCGCTGGGTTGCTCCGAAGAAAACAGGCTGTTTGCCGGAGTGCTAGGAGTAATCGTTGCTGCTGGGCGTGGAGTATCCATCGGTTTCTGCTGTTCAGCTGGAGCCATGGTTTTTGAATCGTCTTTGGGCTTCTCTACGGTTTCTGGCTTGCTGGCAGCCTTCACCTTCGGAGTTTCCGCGCTTGGCTTGACTGTTGCAGGCTTGGCTTCCGTAGAGGGTTTGCTCGCCGCTGGTTTTTTGGCAGCAGTAGTTTTAGCTGGAGCTTTCTTCGCTGAAGTTTTTTTCTCGGCAGCAGAAGCTTTCTTGGCTGGCGCTTTTTTCGCAGCAGTGGAGGCTTTCTTTGCGGGAGTTTTCTTTACTGCTTTAGTGGCAGCGGCGGTTTTTGCCGGCGCTTTCTTGGCACTAGTTTTCTTTTCTGTGGCTTTTTTTGCCACTGTCTTTTTCGCTGTTTTGGTGGTGTTGGTAGTGCTTGCTTTAGTGCGGCTCTTTGCTGCGGTTGCTTTAGGAGCGGCTACTTTTTTTGAGGTGGTAGCTTTACGGGCTTTTGGCTTGGATTTGTTCAGCAGTTTTTCTGCTTTTACACCGGCCTTACGTACAGCTTCGGCAGCTTTCAGCTCGGCTTTTGCCTGGGACTCAGTACCCTTTGCTTCGGCGTGTGATGCCTTTGCTTGCTGGAGTACTTCGTTATGCTTTTCTACATTGGCCTTGGCGGTTTCTACACGCTTTTGAGTGGCAGCTGTCTTTCGTGTCTTGGCTGCAGTTCTAGCGTCTACTAGTTTGGTTTTCGCTTTAGCTAATTTTTCTTTTGCGGAAGTCAGTGCTTTTCCGGCTTTTAAAACACTTTTGCCGGCATCGGTAACTTTCTTGTTGCGGGCTTTGTCCAGCTTGACGGTTAGCTTGGAAATTTGTGCTTCCAGTTCTGCGACTGAATTGACAGCTCTTTGTTTGGCAGCCATGAGTAAATGTCCTGACGTTTATTATCAATTGGAACATCCGGACAGTGTACGGATCAGATCTATATGTAATAGACATATTTAAATCGGGGATCTGAACACTGTAAATTGTTCTGAAACTGAAAAGCACCTCAAACAGTCCGGAACAATAACCGGCGACTGGTCGATAATAGCGCTGTTTTTAAAAAAAATGTATGCCGTAAGCAGCGAAAATAGTGCTGTAAATGTATTTTTTTCTCGCTGGTCCCTGGAACCTTAAGGTGGAATGTGGTGTCCTGCACAGTGTGCGCGTCATCGGTATGCACTTGCAGTCGCCTTAGGTTAGACTTGACCGGACTGGCGGAAAAGGTGCGCCTGGAGGCTAAGGGCCGAATCAGGATTACTTGATAAGCCGCCGCAGGCATTGACCCTGGGTCAAGCGCGAATCATTCAACGCAATACGGACAAAGAGACAACACCCATGAATAAATACCCTTTGGCTGCAGCAATTGCCCTTGGCCTGGCGCTGACCGGCTGTAACGAACAGGGATCTAAGCAGGAAAAAGAAGTTGCCCTGGACACCCAGGAGAAGAAGGTCAGCTACATCATTGCCGAAGATATGGCGAAGCGCCTTGAAGCTCAGGATGTGAAATTAGATCCCCAAGTGGTGATGATGGCTCTTAAGGATGTCTCCAGCGGCCATGAATCCCGTTTGACTGAAGAAGAAAAGCAGCAAACTATCGCTGCCTTCCAAGAGCAAATGCAGAAGAAGCAGCAGGAAATGCTGGCTCAGCAAGAGAAAGAATTCAAAGAGACTGCTGATAAAAACCTGCAGGAAGGAAAAGCCTTCCTCGAAGAGAATGCCAAGAAAGATGGTGTTGTTACCACTGATTCCGGCCTGCAGTACAAAGTGATTACTGAGGGTTCCGGCGGCCAGCCCAGTGAGAACAGCACTGTTGAAGTGGACTACAAGGGTACCCTGATTAATGGTGAAGAGTTTGATAGCTCTTACGCCCGTGGTGAGCCGGTCCAGTTCCCGGTTAATGGTGTTATCAAAGGTTGGACCGAAGCGTTGCAACTGATGAAAGAGGGTTCCAAGTGGGAGCTTTACATCCCCTCCGAGCTGGCATATGGCCCGGGTGGTGCAGGCGGTAAGATCGGCCCTAACGCAACGCTGATTTTTGAAGTGGAGCTGCACAAAGCCAATGTTGGCAAGGAAGATGGCGCCGAGAAAAAAGAAGAGAAAAAAGAAGAGAAAAAAGAAGAGCCCAAAAGCGAGTAATTAAATTTACTACTTTGGATTCAATAAAGGCGCCCAATGGGCGCCTTTATTTTTTACCTTGAAAAATCAACAGCAAAAATATTCGATTAAAGGCGCCGGCTTCCCATCGCCTTTACAGTGATGAATTCAGTTTTTTAGACCAGCTGGTTTTTATGGGCTGTGTGCAAAAGTGCGATCATTCGATCCTCGGAACTAAAGCGGGTTTCCAGTGCTTCCCCCAGCTGTGACAAATCTGGGTTCAGGCTGGATAGATCGTCGGTTTCCTGGTACTTATCATTGAAATCGACAGCGACATCAGTGGTCACATCAATATCCCGATAGAGTTCCCGCGCTTGTTGCAGCCCCTGTTTATCATCAAAAGCCTGGCCTTCCAGTATGAGCTGTTCGTATACCTCAAAGTGTCCCGCAGAGACGTAGTCCACTAGCAACTGGCAAAGATGACGAACACCGTTCTCGGTCTCCGAATCCCCATCGTTAAATTCTTTCTTCTCAGATAGATGGTAGTAACTTACCAGCAGGATTTGTCGGGACTGTAGCCAGCGGTCAATGATTTCACTGACGCCACCCCAGCGCTCGCGCGCAGATTTACAATTTTCCAGCATCTCCAAGAATCCTTTGGTTACTGTTGCCGTGATAGCCAGCTTTATTGCTGATCCCGAAGGCCCTAAGAAGATAGGAGATTCCCCCGCCGACGGCAAGGTGCAGAGTGTGATCTACGCCAGAATACAACGATGCCTGCGGCGATCTTTGGTGGAGCAAATCTAGGGTGTTTTATCCTCTGATAATGAGCGGCAAAATCAGCGCGGTGAGCGCACCGCAGGTACCCATGGCCAATGCTGCACAGGCGCCGCACAGGGCGCTGATTTCTAATGCTCGTGCGGTCCCCACCGCGTGGGCATTGATGCCGAGTACGATACCGACAATGCGCTCATCGTGAATATTGAGCCTACTCATTAGAGCTGGGCCAGCGATAGCACCGACCACCCCGGTCAAGACCACAATAGCTGCAGTGAGGCTGAGAGAAGCGTGGATTGTTTCAGCCAGGGCCAATGCGATGGGTGTGGTAATAGATTTGCCGCTCAACGCCAGTAGTACTGACTTGCCCGCGCCAAATACCAAGGCGATTAATACCGCTATAACTGGGGCCAAAATCGCACCCACAAAAATAGTGACAAGTAGCGGCCAGCCGGCTTTGCGGATAATCACTAGATTTTGTTTGAGAGGGACAGCCAGGGCAACAACTGCTGGCCCTAGCAAGCTGTACAGTAATGCACTGGAGCCCTGGTAACTCTCATAGGGGATATGGAGAACACTCAATGTTATTGCGGTCAAAATGCTAGCGCTGATGATAGGGTGCAGCAGAACAGTCTTGTAGCGCCGGTAAAGGGTAACGCCGACAAGAAAAGCGATGACATTCAAGGGCAATACAAAGATTGGGCTCGCCAGAAATTCATTCACTCTCTATTACCCCCAGAGCGAATCAGCAATTTCTTTAGTAGCTGTGCGCAAATAGCGATACTGATCAGTGTGCCAATCACAATAGCGGCGATTAAGGCTAGCCAGTCGGATAGAGTCAGGCCCTGGAAAAAAAATACCCCGACAGCCGCCGGTAGCAATAACAGCGGCAATAGGTAAAGCAGTTGTGAGCTGACTTTGGCAAGGCCTGCGGGAGCCCCACCATTGAACACGAGAATCACCAGTAGCATCAGCATCCCTATGACAGATCCCGGAATGGGTAGTGACAGGCTTGAGCTGGTGAAATTGCCCAGCCAGGTACAGGCAACCAGAATGGCAGCTCCCCCCAGCCAGCGGAGTATGTTGTGCAGCGTGGATTTTGACATGTAGGAGATGGCGGCCGGTAAAGCCGCCGGAGATTGTTAAGCTCTGCGGAATGCTTGCCAGCCACCGAACAGGATCAGACCGGCAAAACCGATAGCGGCCCAACCGGGGATACTCAGGCCCATCATGGTCCACTGTACTTCAGCACAATTGCCATCGCCGCTCAGCAGTGCCTTGAGCACATCGGCCATCGGGAAAACTTCAATCATATAGCTGACGCTTGGACCACAGGCCGGCACTTGGTCTTCCGGCAGGCTTTGCAGCCACAGTTGGCGACCGGCAAAGTAGAGACCGCCCATTGCCCACAGGGATACCAGCAGGCCGTAGACACGACGGCCAATGGTGGCAGGGTTGTGCAGGAATGCGATCAACGAAACTACACCAACACCCAATAGCATTACCCGCTGGGTAATACACAATTTGCAAGGCTCCAGCCCCTGCACGTACTCGAGATAAAAGGCGGAGCCGAGTAAAAAGGCCACCATTAGGAAGACCAGAAGAAAAGTGATGCGCGGGTTGGGTAAGGTCATGGTAATTCGGGTCCTGAATAGTGCTGTCGAAAGCGGTTCGCTTCGAGATTCAAGTCGGTTAATAGTTTATTGAAATTGCTTTCCAGTTTGTTCCGCCCGGCGATAAGTTCAGGCAGTAGCTCCTGCAGTGCTACCGGGCGGCGCAACCGCTGTCCAACCCGCTCCAGGGTCAGCTCGATTACCCGCTCCTCGCGGTAACTTTGCAGCAGTTTAATTTGCTCGGCGCGCTCAATAAATGCCATTGCGCGTGGCGGAATATACCGGCTGTCGAAATGAAAGTCTCTCCAACAGCGCCGGCAAAACTCATCCAGCGCTTCAGGGTGCCACTGCTGCCAGTTTTCTGCCAACAGGTGATCAAACCATATATCCAGTGCGATACCGGCATAGCGACGCCAGCGCGGGTCCAGTTCTGACAGGGCATCCCGGTAGGCCGGGTGAGCATCGGTGATGGCATCGATGCGACGGTGCAGGCGAATACCATGCTCAATATCCGTTGGCCAACTGTCATCCAGGGGACCTTTAACAAAGTCCCCCAGGAGCCCGCCCAGTCGCCAGCGCGGATTGGGCCCGGACAGTAACAGGTGTGCCAGATAGTTCATAAGCCTCGCTCAGGCTGCGGCACTGTATCAGCCGCTAGTCCTGGCAGCAGTTGTATTGGGCATAGTAACGGCTCAGGA
Source organism: Microbulbifer maximicatervae (SeqCode) (assembly GCF_052468155.1). NCBI lineage: Bacteria > Pseudomonadati > Pseudomonadota > Gammaproteobacteria > Cellvibrionales > Microbulbiferaceae > Microbulbifer > Microbulbifer maximicatervae (SeqCode). The sequence continues at coordinate 1,108,857 of NZ_CP174335.1, read as the reverse complement.
ATGTTTCAAAAGTACCGCTATCCTGCGCTTCAATTTCTTTTTGCTTGAGCAGTGAGGTTTCTGCCTGTTGTAAGAAGTCTTGCAGATAGTCGCTGTCCAGAGGGCGCTCCAGGAAGTAGCGGCGGTGCTGTTCGGCTTTATCCATAGCCCACTGGGAAAAGGTAATGTTTTGTTCGCGCATCTCTGCCAGTATCTGTTGTGCCGGTGTGAGGATATCCCCTTTCACCTTGGCCTTCTGCACGCCCACTGAGCCGCGGTATTGCGAGCCGCCCCAGGCGTTATCCAGCAGTTCTGCCACTGAGTCGACCTCTTCCAATAACTGGGTGGCCCAGTCGCTCAGTTTACGCTCGCCACCGTTATCCAGCAGTGTTAGTTCCGGTTCGTGACCCCGGTAGACGATACGCTGTTGGTTCTCCTGGGTACTGCGGTAATCGGCATCACTGGTTTTGGGGCTGTCAGTGAGCAGGCAGTGCAGCAGGAAGCTATCGAGAAAGCGCATCTGCTGGGCGTCAATTCCCAGGGGGGCGAAGGGGTTCAGGTCGAGACAGCGCACTTCAACATATTCAACACCGCGATTATCAAGGGCAGACAGCGCTGTTTCGCCGCGTTTGGCGGGGTTTTTGGGGCGGATCGGTGAGTAAAACTCATTCTCGATTTGCAGTATGCCTGTGGACAATTGCTGGTAGTCGCCGCCTTCATTTTTAACCCCCATTTCCTGGTAGGGGCCGTAGGAACTGCTGATCGCTGAACAGAGCGTCGATAAATAGCTGCGCAGGTCGTTGTAGCAAACCACTAGTGACTGCTGCACGTTGCTGTTGTAGCCCAGGTCGCCCATACGCAGGGACGTAGCGTGGGGCACGTGCAGAGTGTGGTCATCCCCATTGAAGGGCTCAAGACTGTGCTCGCGGCCATCGACAAAAGAAGCGCATACCGCAGGTGCGGCGCCAAACAGGTAAATCAGCAACCAGTAATTGCGGCGGAAATTGCGAATTAGATCGAAGTAGCGACGGGTTTTAAAACTCTTTAAATCCTCACTGCTGCCTTCGATTTCATGCAGCCACAGCCAGAACTCTTCAGGAAGCGAAAAGTTGTAGTGGATACCGGCGATGGTCTGCATGGCTCGGCCGTAGCGCAGCCCCAGGCCCAGCCGGTAAATAGTTTTCATTGTGCCGCTGTGAGAGCTGCCGTAGCGGGCAACCGGAATATCTTTATCTTCGCCAATCGCACAGGGCATGCTGTTAACCCACAGGCGCTCGTCACCGATCTGGTTGTAGGTGTAGCGGTGGATACGGTCCAAGACCTGTAACGCTTCCTCTGGGGTCGCTACTGGCGGCGTAATAAATTCCAGTAGGGCCTCAGAGAAGTCGGTAGTAATACTTTCATGGGTAAGTGCGGAGCCCAGTGCTGTGGTATGCGGCGTTTGCGCAAGGGCGCCATCGGGAGCGACACGCAGGCTCTCTTTCTCGACACCGCGGAGGATGCCTTTGAGCAGTTGGGCTGGTTTGGCTTGCGATAGCGCGGCCAGGTGGGAAATGGGCACTCGAATCTCCTTGGTACTACCGGAACGCTTCTTTATCGCTGCCATCTCGGGCGACTCTCTGTGCCGGTGCTGAATGTTCTGGCGCTCAGGCGGCGGATTCAGATTTGTTTTCGTCAGGCTGTGCGGGCGTTTCAGCGGGCGCTGGTTCCGGGGCAACCTCAGGCGCTTCTTCCGGTGCGACTTCAGGCGTAGGCTGGGGTTCTATCTCCGGGTTGGCCTGCTCTGGCAGTTCCTCAGGTGTTGAGGGGGTGATTTCAGGGTCACCCTGACTCACATCACTGGATACCGGTGCCAGAGCTTCCTCGGGGATCTGGGGCTGCCCCTTAATGCTGAGTTCGCACAGTAGCAATTCAATGCGTAGGCTCACATTGCGAGTATTAGCCTCGAACATCTGGTTGATAGCGACGTCTTTATGCTCGCTGCGAAACAGTTTGTTCGGCTCGCGGCCATCGGTCCATTCGCCGCTTTTACTCAGGAACTGCTGGTGCTGATTGGTCAGCACGTACACATGACTCATTATGTTGGGCAACTTTGATGCTGTGACAGAAAGGCAGTTTAGCGACGGGGGCTTTATGGCTCAAGAACTCCGTTAGAGCGAAAGCGGTAAATGCCTGCTCTAACGGGTTAAGTGAGGAAATCTGTGATCTTTACAGGGGTTCCAGGGGATAGTTGTCCGGGTAGGGCAGGCGCGCACAGCCACTGTCTACGGCTGCTCGAGCTACGGCCGAAGCCACCTCAGGCAGTAAACGCGGGTCGGTTGGCTTGGGCAGGATATAGTTGGGCCCGAAGCTGAGCTCGATACCGCCATAACCTTCGCGCACTGAATCCGGTACCGGCAGGTGGGCAATTTTGCGGATCGCCTCGATCGCTGCCAGCTTCATCTCTTCATTAATGCGCGCAGCGCGAACATCCAGGGCACCCCGGAAAATAAACGGAAAGCAGAGGACGTTGTTAACCTGGTTTGGGTAGTCGGAACGGCCTGTGGCCATAATCAGGTCGTCGCGCACACTGTGAGCCAACTCGGGCTTAATCTCCGGGTTGGGGTTAGAGCAGGCGAAGACCACCGGTTTTGGGGCCATGCGCTGTAGCTGCTCGGCGGAGAGCAGGTCCGGGCCGGATACCCCGAGGAATACATCCGCACCGGCGATGGCATCGTCGAGGGTGCGCATATCGGTATCCCGTGCCCACTCACCTTTGTAGGCGTTGATATCCGTTCGACCCGAGTGGATAACCCCACGGCTGTCGAGCATGGTGATCTGCTCTTTGCGCGCTCCGGCAGCCAGCAGCAGTTTGCAGCAGGCCGTCGCAGCGGCACCTGCGCCCAGGCAGACCATATGCACTTCACTAATTTTCTTACCCTGAATCTCCAGAGCATTGAGCATACCGGCAACGGTCACAATGGCGGTGCCGTGCTGATCGTCGTGAAAAACCGGTACCGGGCAGCGCTCGATTAGGGTCTCTTCAATATGGAAACACTCTGGCGCCTTAATATCTTCGAGGTTGATACCGCCGAAGGTGTTGGCGATTGAGGCCACGGTCTGAATAAACTGCTCCGGGCTGCTGGCATCAACTTCGATATCTACGGAGTTGATATCGGCAAAGCGTTTAAACAGCAGTGACTTGCCTTCCATCACGGGTTTTGAGGCCAGCGGGCCCAGATTGCCGAGACCGAGAATGGCACTGCCATTGGAAATGACTGCTACCAGATTACCTTTGCCGGTGTATCGATAGGCTGTTTCTGGGTCCTTGGCAATTTCTCGCACCGGTTCGGCGACGCCGGGACTGTAAGCCAGGGACAGGTCTTCCTGGGTTTCGGCAGGGGTCGTCAGCTCTACTGAAAGTTTGCCGGGACTGGGGAGCGCGTGGTAATCGAGCGCTGCCTGGCGCAATGAATCCGTCATTTGGGGGCTTATCTCTCGAATACTGTGGGCAACACTTAAGTGTTATCCCGGTTACTGCGGGGACCAGAGAATAACCGAGGGAAGCTTGGCGCTACAAGCGTGAAAATCTGCAATAAGTGGTACGGACTTCTATTTTTATCGTGCCTATCGACGATTTTCAGGATAAATAGCCGCAGTATTCTGATTTATAAGGATAAAGTTATCGCCATTGGCGGAAAGGTTAAGCGATTCAAGTCGATTTTGATTTTACATACAGAGGATTACAGCAGCGGGGTATGAAACGCTGAGAATAGATACAAAAAAGGCACCATCGCAGTGCGAGGTGCCTTTTTGGAATGGATCCTGCCGCAAGCGGCGGGTCCATTCGAGCGAAGAGCCCGGATTATTTGCCGATACGGCTGCCGAAACGCTTCTTGAAACGGTCAACACGACCACCAGTGGTAGCCTGCTTCTGCTTGCCAGTGTAGAAAGGGTGGCACTGGGAGCAAACGTCGATTTGCAGGTCTTTGCCCAGAGTGGAACGGGTTTTTACAACATTGCCGCAGGAACAGGTAGCGGAGATGTCGGTGTAGTTAGGATGGATATCTGCTTTCATGATTGCCTCTTTTCGAAACCGCCACTCGATCTTTTGCCGAGCACGGCATCGTCATTGGTGCAGGAACCAGTATGGTTCCAGGCTGTTTAAAAAGTCGGCGCATACTATCAGATTAATGTCGCGGTTCAAGCACAATTGGGTGGCGAAATAACTGAGGATGGCCACTTGTTAGCATTGCACAACAGCTTTGATAACAATTGACTTCACTAATTCCTCTGTGACGCCTAAGTCGCCAATTCGGTCATAACAACCATTATCCCCGACGAAGCCCTGCAACTTGCCACATCTGCTATTACACTAGCGCCTTTTGTTTGAGTGAGTGGGGGCCAGGTGCAGGAGTCAGTCCAACAAAGAGTCATTTTAAGGCTGGCAGTGCCCGTGCCCCTGAGGCGCTTGTTTGACTATTTGCCGCCAGAGGGACTGTCGCCGGAGTCACTGCGGCCCGGCCAGCGCCTCTGGGTGCCCTTTGCCGGGCGTAAGTTAGTGGCAGTACTATTGGATATAGTGCAGGAGTCGCCGCACAGCAGTTTGAAGCCAGCGCTGGAACTGGTGGATTCGGAGGTTCTGTTTGGTGATGGCAGCCGCAAGCTGCTGTCCTGGATTGCCGACTATTACCAGGCGCCCCTCGGCGAGGTCTACGCCGCTGCCCTGCCCGTGGCACTGCGCAAAGGTAAGCCGTCTGATCATTGGGCGGAGCAGTGGCTTCAGCTCACGACAGAGGGAAAGGGCTTACCGAAAACTGCACTGGCACGCGCCCTCAAGCAGCAGGCTCTGTTCCAGTTGCTGTTGAGTGATGGCAAGCAGAGCCGAACCCATCTTAAGACCCTCGGCCACAATACCCCCGTGATTCGCGCCTTACAGGATCGCGGCCTGGTGGAGTGGATTCCAGGCCCTACCGTACCTGCGCCGCTACCCGCAGCAGAGAGTACACCGGCTCCGGAGCTGAATAGCGAACAGCAACAGGTGCTCGACAGTATCGATTGCAGCGGCTTCTCTGCTTCATTACTGGAGGGCACCACCGGCAGTGGCAAGACCGAAGTTTATCTGCGCCTGATGCAGCGGGTTCTGGATAGCGGTCGCCAGGCATTGTTACTGGTGCCGGAGATTGGACTTACGCCGCAAACGCTGAGGCGTATTGCCGCACGATTTCCCAAGCACAGTATTGCAGCGCTGCACTCTGGCTTGGCCGACGGCGAGCGCGCTCAATCCTGGTTGGCGGCAGCGGGTGGGCAGGCAGATATTGTGATCGGCACCCGTTCAGCCATTATGACCCCCCTGCCCAGGCTCGGCGTTGTGATTGTCGATGAAGAACACGATGCTTCTTTTAAACAGCAGGACGGTGTGCGCTATTCGGCCCGGGACTTGGCCGTGGTTTTGGGGCGCAATAATAATGTGCCGGTGGTTTTGGGTTCGGCCACGCCCTCTCTGGAAACCTTGCACAACGCTCTGAATGGGCGCTATCAACACCTGCGTATGCGCTATCGCGCCGGTGATGCCAAGCCGCCGCAAATTCACGTAGTACCGACACTGCGGGAGCCGTTGGAAGAGGGATTTTCTCCCCAGGTGCTTCGCCATATCGGTGATACCCTCGCGCGAGGTGAGCAGGCTCTGGTGTTTATCAACCGGCGCGGCTTTGCCCCCGCGCTGACTTGTGATGATTGCGGCTGGTTGGCGGATTGCCCGCACTGCTCGAGCAAGCTGACTATGCACCGGCGCCAGCGCCAGTTGCGCTGCCACCACTGTGATTACCGCCGCCCGCTGGTTGATAGCTGCCCACAATGTCACAGCCGTTCGATCTCAGCCCTGGGTGCCGGCACGGAACGCAGCGAGGAACTGTTGGCCCGTCGCTTTGCCGACTACCCAGTGATACGTGTGGACCGGGATACCACGGCGAGCAAACAGGCGCTGGATAAATTGTTAGCACCGGCGCGAGAGGGCGAGCCCTGCCTGTTGTTAGGAACCCAGATGCTGGCCAAGGGGCACCATTTGCCCAAGGTCACTTTGGTAGTGATCCAGGATGCCGATGGCGGCTTGTTCAGTGCAGATTTCCGCGCGCCAGAGCGTACCGGCCAGTTACTGGAACAGGTGGCGGGCCGTGCGGGGCGCGGCAGTCTCAGTGGGCGGGTATTGGTTCAGAGCCGCTTTCCCGAGCACCCGCTTTTACAATTGCTGCTGGAAAAAGGCTATGGCGCTTTTGCGCGCCAGTTGCTGAGGGACCGCACGGTTGCACAGTTGCCTCCCGCGAGTGCTATGGCACTGGTGAGGGCGGAGTGTGAAGAGCCCGGTTGGGCCGAAGAGTTTCTACAAAATGCGCGACTCTTTATGCAGTCCCTGGCACCCCCATCGCCGCAGATCCAATATCTGGGGCCGGTGCCGGCACTACTGGAACGCAAATCCGGGCGCTTCCGATTTTATATTCAGGTCACTGCACAAAACCGAGCCCACTTACAGCCGCTGCTGGCGCGAGTGTGTGCTTGGGCGGAGGGCAATAAAAATCGCCGCCTGCGCTGGGCTGTGGATATGGATGCGCAGGAATTATCGTGAATATGCGCTGGGTTACGCGCCTGGCACTAAATTGGCGGTACAATTCACAAACCGCTAAAACCTTGCAGGGAAGAAATTTTCGATGAGCCGTCGCACCAGTAATCGCCGCAGTAAAAAAGCCGCAGGCAAACCCGCATGGGTTTGGTTTGTCCTGGGGAATTTTGTCGGTGGCTTTGCGGTGGCCGTACTGTTTCTTCAGGGCATGGCCAAGGACAGCCGGGGAATAAGCAGCATTAAGCCAAAGGCGGTACAGCAGCGAGAGGAAACATCGCCTCAACCGCGTTTTGATTTTTATACAAAATTAAAAGAAAACGAAGTCACGGTACCCCCGCCCAAAGTGGCACAACCGGCGCGCCGCAGTGACTCCACCAACAATTCCCAGAGTAGTAGCTCGTCGGAACCCGATCGCAGCACCCCGGCACAGGTATATATCCTGCAGGCGGCATCGTTTCGCGATGCCTCTGAAGCGGAGCGCCTGCGCGTTGAGCTGACCCTGGCCAACCTGGATGTCAAAGTGGAATCGGCCACCGATAACCGGGGAACCTGGCATCGGGTACTGGTGGGCCCTTATAGCAACCGCTCCCGGATGGCCAAAGCGCGCCAGACACTGGCTGAGCATCGCCTGATGCCGCTGGTGCTAAAACGCCCGGCGACCCAGTGACCATCAATTCCGTTTATTAAGGTGTGTTGCCCCACTCAGTAATTGTGACCTCTCTTATTGAAATCGGCGCGAACCGTCCTCACTTACCTAGTCTGAAGATAATTCCCCGGCGCGGGCACTTCGATGCCCGCTGCCAGAGTACACGCGCAATCCGAGAGGTCTCCATTGGAACAGTATCGCGGAACTACTATTTTATCCTGTCGCCGCAACGGCAAAGTTGTGATTGGCGGCGACGGCCAGGTGTCCATGGGCAACACCGTTATGAAAGGCAATGCACGCAAGGTGCGTCGCCTGTACAAAGATAAGGTTATTGCCGGTTTTGCCGGTGGTACTGCAGACGCTTTCACCCTGTTCGAACGTTTTGAAGCCAAGCTTGAGGCCCACGGTGGCCAGCTGACCCGCGCCGCTGTGGAGTTGGCCAAAGATTGGCGTACCGACCGCGCCCTGCGCCGCTTGGAGGCCCTGCTGGCGGTTGCTGATTCCACTGCCAGTTTGATTGTGACCGGTAATGGCGACGTGATTCAGCCGGAAGACGACCTGATTGCTATCGGTTCCGGTGGCCCCTTCGCCCAGTCGGCAGCCCGTGCGCTGCTGGACAATACCGATATGGATGCTCGCTCTATTGTGGAGCAGGGACTGAAGATCGCCGGTGATATCTGTGTTTACACCAACCAGAACCACACCATCGAAGAACTGGCTTATTGATTACCGGGTACACCTTAGAGTGACCGGCTGGCGGGCTGTTTAAGCCCCCGCAAGAATTTTTGCAGGAATTTGTATGTCCCAGATGACACCCAGAGAAATTGTCCACGAACTCGACCGCCATATTGTTGGCCAGCAGGAGGCCAAGCGTGCGGTAGCCATTGCGCTGCGCAACCGCTGGCGCCGTATGCAGGTTAGTGAAGACCTGCGCGCCGAGATCACGCCGAAAAATATTTTGATGATCGGCCCTACCGGCGTGGGCAAGACGGAAATTGCCCGCCGCCTGGCCAAACTGGCGAACGCGCCCTTTATCAAGGTAGAGGCGACTAAATTTACCGAAGTGGGCTATGTCGGTCGGGATGTAGAGTCGATTGTCCGCGATCTTGTTGAGATGGCAGTGAAGCAGGAACGCGAGCAGGCCATGGCTGGTGTTGAGCAGCGCGCTATGGATGCCGCAGAGGAGCGCATCCTCGATGCCCTGTTGCCTCCGGCGCGCTCCACCGAGCCCACCGATAAGGATTCCAGCACTCGCCAGCTGTTCCGCAAGAAGTTGCGCGAAGGTGATCTCGATGACAAAGAGGTTGAGGTGGATCTGGCCGCTGCGCCCATGGGCGTAGAAATTATGGCCCCTCCCGGTATGGAGGAGATGACCAACCAGCTCCAGGGCATGTTCTCCAATATGTCCCAGGGCAAGACCCGCAAGAGCAAGCTGCCGGTGAAACAGGCCCTCAAGCAGCTTACCGACGAGGAAGCGGCCAAGCTGGTCAACGACGAAGATGTTAAGACCCGTGCGATCCGCGCTGCTGAGCAGAATGGCATCGTATTTATCGACGAAATCGATAAGGTTGCCAAGCGTCAGGAGAGCGGCGGTGCCGATGTTTCCCGCGAAGGGGTACAGCGCGACCTGCTGCCACTGATTGAAGGCAGCACGGTTAACACCAAGTACGGCATGATCAAAACCGATCACATCCTGTTTATTGCCTCCGGTGCCTTCCACCTGTCCAAGCCCTCGGACCTGATTCCCGAGTTGCAGGGTCGCCTGCCCATTCGTGTGGAATTGAATTCGCTGAGCTCCGCAGATTTCGAGCGTATCCTCACCGAGCCGTCCGCTTCCCTCACTGAGCAGCAAAAAGCATTGCTGGCCACTGAGGGGCTGGAACTGCAATTTAGTGAAGATGGTATTCGCCGCATCGCGGAAGTGGCCTTCGAGGTGAATGAGCGCACCGAGAATATCGGTGCGCGCCGTCTGCACACGGTATTGGAGCGCTTGCTGGAGGAAATTTCCTTTGATGCGGGCGATGGCAATACTTCGCTGAACATTGATGCCGCCTATGTGGACAGCCATCTGGGCGAGTTGAGCCAGAACGAAGACCTGTCGCGTTTTATTTTGTAAATATAATGAAACCGCAAAAAATCCGATTAAATCGCGCAGAGAAAAGCCTGCATCTGGTATTTGGCGATGCTGAATTTACCTTGCCGGCAGAGTACCTGCGTGTCTACTCCCCCAGCGCCGAAGTGCGTGGCCACGGTGCCAGCGAACCGGTGCTGGTCAGTGGCAAAATGCATGTGGGTATCGATACGGTGGAGGCGGCTGGCCGCTATGCGCTAAAAATCGATTTCGACGATGGCCACGACACCGGTATTTTTACCTGGGAGTATTTGCACGAACTAGCTGAAAACTATTCGTCCAACTGGGAGGCTTACCTACAGCGCCTGCGCGATGCCGGCCAGGGCCGCGACCCGGATGAGAGTGTGGTGAAGTTTATCGGCTAGTGGCAAATTGATCGGGAATGACAACCGCTCCCTAGGGGGCGGTTCCACCCTTCTCTCTCTTAATACCTCCCCACTCTTCTCAATAATTTATTACCGAAATAATTAATTTTTGGTACGTCTTTGCCAAATATTGCCAAGTTTACGTAATTCTTTGATATTCATTGATTTTCAGAGCAAAGATATTAACAACGTAACCGGCGCGTAATTCTTTTGTCACATTTTGGAACTCTAATGCTCGCCAAATTAACGAGTTTCGGAGGCCCCCATGGCAAAAACAATTGTCCGCGCACTGAGCGCCTTTTGTCTGATTCCTCTCGCTTCCGCTGTTTCAGCGGCAACCCTGCCCGACTACCAAACCAATAGTGCCTGGTACACGGAAAGTGCTGACCGATTGGAAGAGCGCGCTTCGCTTTCCCGCGAGGCAAAAACTGCGAAGAATGTAATTCTGTTCGTCGGTGATGGAATGGGCATTTCCACACTAACCGCCGCCCGTATCCTTGAAGGCCAGCTAGTCGGTGAGAGCGGCGAAGAAAATGCGCTCTCTTTTGAAGAATTTCCGTATACCGCACTGATCAAAACCTACAACACCAATCAGCAGACTCCGGATTCTGCCGGTACCATGACCGCTATGATGACCGGTGTAAAAACCCGCGCCGGTGTAATTAATATCGACGGCGATGCACTGCGAGCTGATTGCGCCAGCACTGAGGGTAAGGAATTAAACACCTTCCTGGAAATGGTGGAGAGCCGTGGCAAGGCCACCGGCATTGTTTCCACTGCGCGCCTGACTCACGCCACGCCCGCAGCCACTTACTCGCGCAGCCCGGAGCGCAACTGGGAGTATTCCGCCGAGGGTGATTGTTCCGATATCGCCTCGCAGATGGTTGAGATGTCTGCCGGCGACGGTATCGATGTCATGCTCGGCGGTGGCCGCCGCAACTTTGTTACCACCGACAACGATGGCAAGCGAGAAGATGGCCGCGACCTGACCAGTGAATGGCTGGAGCGCTATGACGGCGAGCAGACTGCTGTGTACGTGGAGAGTGGGTCCGAGCTGGAAGGCGTCGATATTGCCTCCACCGATAAGTTATTGGGGCTCTTCACCAGCAGCCACATGAGTTACGATGCGGATCGCATCGCCAAGGACAGCGATGAGCCGAGCATTGCCGAGATGACTGATACCGCCATCGAGCTGTTGGAAAAAGACAGCGATGGCTACTTCCTGATGGTAGAGTCCGGGCGTATCGACCACGGCCACCATGCCGGTAATGCCTATAACGCCTTGCACGATGCCATCGCCTTTGCGGATGCGGTACAGGTTGCTTTGGATAAAGTGGATCTTGAGGACACCTTGATCCTGGTGACCGCCGACCACAGCCATGTGATGACTATCGCCGGCTATCCGACTCGCGGTAACCCGATACTCGGTAAAGTGGTTGAGAATGACAGCAGCGGTGCCGCAGAAGCGGAAGAAGGTCTCGCTGCGGACGGTAAACCTTACACCACCCTGAGCTATGCCAATGGCCTGGGTTATGCCGATTTAGGTGAAAATACCGACGCGGATGAGCGCTACGATATCGCCGCCGATACCGGACGCAAAGATCTCTCCGGCGTGGATACCGAGGCGCCGGGCTTCCACCAGGAAGCAATGGTGCACCTGGAGTCTGAGAGCCATGCGGGCGAGGATATCAGCTTGCACGCTATCGGCGCCGGCGCCGAGCGGGTACAAGGTAGCCTGGAGCAGAGTGCAGTCTTCCACGTGATGACTGCTGCGACCGACCTGTCGCTGACAGAAGAATAACTGGGGGTAATTCACCATGAGACATTTTAAGAAAACAGTACTGGCTTTCTCTGTCGCCCTACTGGCCACCGCCTGTAGCGACGACAACTCAAACTCTGACGACGTAGTGGAATTACCCGAAGAGGAGCATGTCGGTGTTTCCTCTGCGCAGAGCAACAGCAGCTGGTTCCAGGAAGCTCAGCAGGCGATCGAAGAAGCGAGCGCTGTAGAAATCAACAACACCCCCGGTGCCGCCAAGAACATTATCCTGTTCGTTGGCGATGGTATGGGTATCTCCACAGTGACCGCCGCCCGTATCCTGGCGGGTCAGCAGCAGGGCCTCGATGGTGAGGAATACCAGCTGAGCTTTGAGAAGATGCCATTTGCCGGTCTGGTCAAAACCTACAACACCAACCAGCAAACCCCGGACTCTGCCGGCACCATGACCGCGCTGGTAACCGGTGTTAAAACCAAGGCCGGTGTATTGAGTGTTGCCGAAAATGTTGCGCGCGGCGATTGTGCCGCCAGCCTCGAGTACCCGCTGACGACGGCAATTGAGCTGGCTGAAGACCTGGGCAAGAGCACCGGTATTATCAGCACCGCGCGTATCACCCACGCTACCCCGGCGGCTACTTATGCCAAGGTGCCTGAGCGCGGCTGGGAGGAAGCAGCCCCGGATGGCTGCACCGATATCGCCGCTCAACTGATAGAGTTTGAAGCCGGTGATGGTATCGATGTGGTAATGGGCGGTGGTCGTCGCAACTTCCTGCCCACCGATATTACCGATATTGAAGGTGAAGCGGGGCGCCGTGAAGATGGGCGCAACCTGGTGGATGAATGGAAGGCCCGTTACGACGACGGTGTAAACAATATTGCCTACGTTGAAGATACCACTGCTTTTGAAGCCGTAGACGCCTCCGCAACTGACAAGTTGTTCGGCCTGTTTAATTCCTCACACATGGAATATGAAGCCGTTCGCGAGGACGATAAAGCCGGTGAGCCCTCCCTGTCAGAGATGACCGCCAAAGGTCTCGAGATGCTGCAGAAAAATGAGGACGGCTACTTCCTGATGGTGGAATCCGGTCGTATCGACCACGGTCACCACGCCGGCAACGCCTATCGCGCGCTGACCGATGCGGTGGAATTTGCCGAAGCGATTCAGTACGCCATGGATAATACCAGTGCAGAAGACACCCTGATTGTTGTTACTGCGGACCACAGCCACGTGATGACTATCGCCGGCTACCCCACTCGCGGTAACCCCATTCTCGGAAAAGTGATTGGCAATGACGGCAATGGCGAAGCGGAAACCTCCCATGCCCTGGCGGAAGATGGCCTGCCCTATACGACTCTGAGCTATGCCAATGGCCCGGGTTACAGTGCCGGTGATAGCGGAGCGCGTCCGAGCCTGGTGAGCACAGATACTGCCGCCCTGGATTACCAGCAGGATGCCTTGATTCCCATGAGCAGTGAATCCCACGCGGGTGAGGATGTGGGTGTTTGGGCGCGCGGACCGGGTGCGCACCTGGTGAGTGGCACCAACGAACAAAACTTCCTGTTTCACGTAATGGCGCGCGCTGGCGGATTATTGGAACAGTAATTCCATCAGCTGTCGGTGTGGATGGCATGTTCATCCACACCATCACTTTCCCCGGTCAGATCTTGAATTGAGGCTTGGAGAAGAGCGCCTCACAGAGTGCTTCGGTCTTTTTCATTAGTAGGCTTTGTCGGTGCCGGATAATTTTTAGCACCGTGCCAAACTCACTTTGCAGCTTGTCTCCCTGAGTGATTACCAGCCGTGCCAGCAAATGGAGATCACGCCAGTCACCCAGAACTTCTCCCAACTCCTTTAGTGACTTGCAGCGCTCGCCCACAGTGAGCGGATAACGCTTCCTCAATAAGCGGCTCTGGTACCAGTGATCCTTGGCTCTTTTACGCAATAGATGCAGGCAGTTTGCATTTTTGTGCCTGCGCACTTTACGCCATGCGCTTGCGGCTTTTCGGTAGCCGCGCAGGTAACCGGCGTCCGCATCATGCCAGCCGAGCTGTTCAAGCGGCCATGATGGAATTCTTATTTGACCTTTATCGAGGAGTTTCAATGCCGCTTGAACCGCTGAGTGGTTTTGCTCTGCCTGGATCAGTTCGTCGAGGAGATGGTGTAACCGGTGAAAGTGATGTAGCGGTGCCAATCCCAGTAAAGCGATGCGTAGTGCTGTGAGGTCGCGGGTGTGGGCGAGAGTGTTTGCCAATTTTCTGTAGTGGGTATTTTCACGCTGAAAAGTGCTAATGATTTGTGGGCGGACCAGGCGCAGTAGCGCGCGAATTTTCTTGCAGCGTTTGCGCAGTTCGTGGACAGCAGTTTCCCCTCCGTTGCGGAGCAAGTATCCGTTTGCCGCCGTTACTTCTGCCTGGGCGATAGATTTGATTTGCTCGGGAAAAGGAGAGTCACATTGGAATTGATAGCTCATAGAACAGTCCCGGGTGATCTCACTAAATTTTAGTGGTTTCCGCTCTGCTTGATTTCAAGCGGTGCCCCACTGGCTCCGGCAATGTACAATGGCCTTTTAAAGTTTTCGCTCAGCAGGCATAGCATGAAGGATCGCAAGACCACCCACTTCGGCTACCAGGAAGTGCCGGTGGAAGAAAAGGCCGGTCGTGTGGCAGAAGTGTTCCACTCTGTAGCAGCCCGTTACGATGTAATGAACGACTTGATGTCTGGAGGTGTTCACCGCCTCTGGAAGCGTTTCACCATCGAATTGTCCGGGGCCCGACGGGGCCAAAGTATTCTCGATATCGCCGGGGGTACCGGTGACCTCACCGCGCGCTTCTCCCGTATTGTGGGTGCCAGCGGCCAGGTAGTATTGGCGGACATCAATGAATCGATGTTGCGAGTGGGTCGCGATCGCCTGCTCGACCGGGGAATCGCCGGCAACGTGGTGCCGGTGCAGGCGGATGCCCAGTACCTGCCCTTCCCAGACAATACCTTTGATTGCATCACGATCGCTTTCGGCCTGCGCAATGTCACCGATAAGGACCTGGCACTGCGCTCCATGTTGCGCGTGTTGAAACCCGGTGGCCGACTGTTAGTGCTGGAGTTTTCCAAGCCCCAGTCGAAGCTGTTGGAGAAAGTCTACGATCAGTACTCTTTCCGCCTGTTGCCATTTATGGGCAAACTGGTTGCCAATGATGCGGACAGCTATCGCTACCTGGCGGAGAGTATCCGCATGCATCCAGATCAGGAAACCCTCAAGGGGATGATGGCGGATGCCGGTTTTGTCGATTGTGAATTCCACAATATGACCGGCGGAATTGTCGCTTTGCACCGGGGCATCAAGCCCTGAAAAACTGCATAAGCCTATTTTTTCTCTGAGCGCAGGCACGAGGCCGTAATCCGCCATGAGCGACCCCACTTTTCGCGCGGGCTTTGATGCCGCGCTGGAAACCACAATTAATGCTGCCCTCCAGTATGACCCGGCGACACGCGAGCGCCTTTCCGCACTGGATGGGAAAACCATGGCGCTGGATTTAACCGCCCCGCAACTACAGTTTTGCCTGTGTATCGAGGGTGACCAGGTGCGGGTGCGCCAGCACTGGGAGGGGGAAGTTACCACCCAGTTAAGCGGTTCAGCGCTGTCTTTTGTACGCCTGATCAAAGACCCGGATGCAACTCCTGCCGGATTGGGGGTGTCAGTGAGCGGCTCCAGTGCCCTGCTGGCAGAACTGCAATGGATCTTGAGTGACCTGGATATCGATTGGGAAGCGCCGCTGGCGCAAGTGGTTGGCGATATTCCCGCCCACTCAATTGGCAATGTCCTGCGCGATGCTGCCCGCTGGTTGGGAGGCAACCTGAATCGAGCGCCTGAAGTGGCGGCAGAGGCTATTAGTGAGGAGTGGCAGCTGACTCCACCCCAGGCCCAGTTCGAAGCATTTGTCGAAGACCTGGCCGAGGCCTCTCTAGCTGCTGAACGGCTCGAGGCACGCGTACGCTTGCTGGAAGAAAAGTTTTCCCGCAGGGAGGCCGAGTAGCTTTGCCTGTTCGTCGAAGTCTCACAATTGCGCGGGTTTTTCTGCGCTATCGTCTCGATCAATTATTGCCTGCCGAGGAGCGCCCACTGTGGTTGCGGGGATTGCTACTTCCGGTGAAGTTGCTGCCGCAGTCCAAGATGCCACGGGGCGAAAGGCTGCGCCGAGCCTTGGAAGAGCTGGGCCCCATTTTCGTTAAATTCGGCCAACTTCTCTCCACTCGTCCCGACCTGCTACCGCCAGATATTGTCGAGCAATTAGATTATTTACAGGACAAGGTGCCGCCCTTCCCCAGTGACCAGTGCACGGCTCTGATCGAAGAAGCCCTTGGTGCCAAGGTGGAGGAGGTCTTCGCCAAATTTGATCAGCAGCCACTGGCAGCGGCTTCAGTTGCACAGGTGCATGCGGCTGAATTAAAGAGCGGCGAATCAGTGGTCGTCAAAGTACTGCGCCCGGGCATTGATGAGGTAATCCAGGAAGATTTGAAACTCCTGGGGGTGATCGCCCGTGGAATTGAACGCTTTGTGCCCGAAGGGCGCCGCATGCGCCCGGTGGAGGTGGTTGAGGACTATCGGCACACGATTGAAGGTGAATTGGACCTAACTCGTGAAGCGGCCAACGGCACCCAGCTCCGCCGCAACTTTACCAACTCCCCGCTGTTGTATATCCCCGAAGTGCACTGGGATTACACCCGCGAAAATGTCCTGGTGTTGGAGCGTATCGACGGTATCCCCGTCACCGACCTGGCCCAGCTTCGCGCCCAGGACACCAATATGCAGCTGCTAGCTGAGCGCGGTGTTGAGATCTTCTTTAAGCAGGTATTCGAGTACAACTTCTTCCATGCGGATATGCACCCGGGCAACATTTTCGTTTCCAGGGAGCACCCGCAACGCCCGCAATATATTGCGATTGATACCGCAATCGTCGGTAGCCTGACACGGGAAGACCAGTACTATTTGGCGCGCAATCTCCTGGCGATGTTCCGCCGCGATTACCGTATGGTGGCGGAGCTGCACGTGCAAAGTGGTTGGGTTCGCTCCGACACGCCGATCAATGCCTTTGAGTCCGCTATTCGCTCGGTCTGTGAGCCCATTTTTGAAAAACCCC
This sequence comes from Microbulbifer maximicatervae (SeqCode), assembly GCF_052468155.1. Classification (NCBI taxonomy): domain Bacteria; kingdom Pseudomonadati; phylum Pseudomonadota; class Gammaproteobacteria; order Cellvibrionales; family Microbulbiferaceae; genus Microbulbifer; species Microbulbifer maximicatervae (SeqCode). Next base: position 1,092,231 of record NZ_CP174335.1, on the reverse strand, counting down.
TGGGAGAGATTTCCTTCGCTCGGGTGTTGATCAGTCTGTTCCAGACTGCGCGCCGATTCGATATGGCGGTACAGCCGCAGCTGGTACTGTTACAAAAGACCCTGTTGAATATCGAAGGTTTGGGTCGACAGCTTTATCCGCAGCTGGATCTGTGGAAGACTGCTCATCCATTTTTAGAGCGCTGGATGCGCGATCGAATCCACCCCAAAACAATTGTGGGTGAGATAAAGCGCTACGGTCCAGAGTGGCTTGAGAAATTCCCGCAGATGCCACAGCTGGTGTACTCAGCTCTGGAGCAGTCGCGGGAACTGGCGCCCCAGTTAGAGGTAATTGGCGAGCAGTTGGCGGGCTCACAACGCCGAGGCTTGCGCCAATATATTCGGCGGGTCGCCGGAGTTGTGTTGGGCATTGGCGCCATCGCTGTCAGTAAGCCGGAATGGCTGGCTCAGTTGCCGCCGACTGGTTGGGTACTGGGCGTTGCTGCACTAGTGCTACTGCTGTGGCCCTAGGGCGCTTCGGCCTACACTGGAACTTCTAAGGATTGTTAGACATTGACTCAAATTCAAGCAAAGGCCGGTTTTCTCGATAAAGTCAGCTGGAACAGTGATGGCCTGGTTCCTGCGATTGCGCAGGATTTCAAAACCGGGCGGGTGTTGATGATGGCCTGGATGAACCGGGAATCGCTGGCGCTCACTGCCAGTGAGGGTTACGCAGTCTATTGGTCCCGATCCCGCAAGGGCCTGTGGCGCAAAGGAGAAACCTCCGGCTTCCTGCAGAAGGTGCGTGAATTGCGTCTGGATTGTGACGGGGACACCGTATTAATGTTGGTCGAGCAGGAAGGTGGAATCGCCTGTCATACCGGACGCAGTAGTTGTTTCTATCACCTCCTTCAAGATGAAGAGTGGCAGGTGAATCAGCCGGTGATTCAGGACCCGAAGTCCATTTATAAGTGAAACAATTATGAAAGATGTGCTGCAACAGCTCGATGCGGTGTTGGAAAGCCGTAAAAATAGCAGTGATGCTTCTGAATCCTATGTGGCCAGTCTACATAGCAAAGGCCTGAACAAGATTTTGGAAAAAGTCGGTGAAGAAGCCACTGAAGCTATTCTTGCAGCAAAAGACGCACAGAGTAGTGGCGATAATCGAGACCTGGTTGCCGAGACAGCGGACCTATGGTTTCACTCGCTGGTCATGCTATCTCACTTGGGCGCTGATTCTCAGGACGTGGTTCGAGAGCTTGGGCGCCGATTTGGTCTTTCTGGCCTGGAAGAGAAAGCTGCGCGAACTAAGTAAAATTTGAATCACTTGTGGCACCACCCCTGATGGCGGGAGTGCCCGGTAAGAAACTCAAGCCATCCTATTGAATGTAATGGAGACAATTATGGGATTCGGTGGAATTAGTATCTGGCAGTTGTTGATTGTCCTGGTCATAGTCTTACTACTGTTCGGAACCAAGCGTTTGAAAAACCTCGGAGGCGATCTGGGTGGCGCAATTAAGGGTTTCCGAAAAGCGGTTAAGGATGAAGACAAATCCAAGGATGCTGATGAAGACAAAGATGTCGAGCGTCTCAAGCACGATGAGGAAGAGAAGCCAGGCCAAGACAGTACTGTCAAAAATAAAGATAAACAGTCTCAGGACAAATAATCGGCAACGACTAAGGCGAGTGTCACTCTGTGTTTGATATCGGCTTTTTAGAACTATTGGTAGTTGCTGCCGTGGCCCTGTTGGTGGTTGGCCCTGAGCGACTGCCCGATGCGGTGCGTACCACTTCCCGCTGGTGGTCCGGTTTGAAGCGGACCTTACATAGTGCTCGCGAAGAATTGGAGCGAGAGGTTGGAGCCGATGATATACGGCGTGAACTTCACAACGAGCGCATTATGCGTGAGATTGAGGAGAGTCGTCGTGAGATGGAGCAAACCTTTAGCGAAGCCAATAAGGAAGTTCACGACGCACTTAATCAGCCTGAAAAACCACAAGTTGCAGGGACACCAGTAGAAAAACAGGCAGCTGGAGTCAACCATCCTGAGGCACCAAAACCTGAAAAGGCGATAGAGGAACCTGCTCATCCTCGTGCAGAGCAGGAGGATTATTTGCCAGAACAGGATGAAACTGCCGAGGAGTTACAGGACCCCGAATACCCGGAGCATTGGCATGACTTTGGGGACCCGGACCTAAACCCGGACCATCCTGAAAACATCGATGAAGATGAAGAAGAAAAACAAAGCGAGAAGAAAACATCGCAACAGGAGAAAGACAGCCAGTCATGAGCGATCAGTCCCAAGATAAGCATCAGCCTTTTATCGACCACCTGATCGAACTGCGTGATCGCCTATTGCGAATCCTTTTGGTCGTATTGGTCTTATTTGTCTGCTTGATGCCGTTTGCGTCTGAAATTTATAATTTTATTGCCCACCCACTACAGGAGCGTTTGGCGGGTGATGTTGGAATGATCGCTACAGAGGTGACTTCCACGTTCCTTACTCCGTTCAAAACGACCTTTATAGTTTCTTTTTTTATTGCAATCCCTTTTGTGCTTTACCAAGTTTGGTCATTTATTGCCCCGGGGCTGTATAAAAATGAAAAACGTATTGCTATTCCATTATTAATTAGTAGCGTCGCACTTTTTTATATCGGCATTGCATTTGCGTATTTTGTGGTCTTTCCCCTTCTTTTTGATTTCTTTGTTGGAACTGCTCCAGAAGATATTAAGGTAATGCCAGATATGCGCAGTTATCTGGATCTGGTGCTGAAGCTTTTTTTTGCTTTTGGTTTTGCTTTTGAAATCCCTATTGCGACAGTCCTACTGATCTGGAGTGGGGTAGTGGATGCCAAGACCCTGGCAAGTAAGCGCCCTTATGTGATTGTGGGATGCTTTTTAATTGGGATGCTACTGACACCGCCGGATATAATTTCCCAATCCTTATTGGCCTTCCCCATGTGGCTATTGTTTGAGATTGGCATTTTATTTGGGCGTTGGATGAAGTCTTCACCCAAAGATAAGCCTGCTACCTGAGATAAAAAGTCACCACTGGGCTTTCAGCGGTTAGCTTCACAGGCAGCGCTTGAGGTATTGCAGTTGCGCTCTCGATAGGGTTACTCACCTGAGAGCGCTAGCTATACGGGTACAACGCCGCACTCTCTTCTCAGTAGCATCAACTCCACCTCTTCCATGACAAGAAGCTTTATTACACGGTTATTTCCCAGCTGCAGGGAGGTTGACCACCCTACCGGCTGTAGAAAGCCCGCTATTAGATACCAGATCGAGAGATAAACGCTAAACTAGCTTGTGCTTGGTTGCTTACAACAACGATGGAAGCCTAGCTATTTATTGGAACCGGTTGCTTGTGCTGCGATGCGTTCCTGCTCGGCAACAGCTTTTTCAACATTGTTGCGAACCAAGCGAACGAAAAACGCTGCCATCAGGAATATAAAGGCAATAACGGCCAAGCTGAGAAGGCCAGAAAAGCTGGTAAACAGGTCAATTAAAGCATCCATTTTTCTCTCCAGATAGGCTAATGCTTCACCTATGCAGTCTAGGGAGCTGTAATGGAAATCTCTTGACCTAAATCAAGCTGGATCAACTTATTGTAAGAACGACGGGTTGGTCAACGCAGGGTCAAGGCTGCTAGCAGGCAGAGTAAGGACGCGCCACATAAAGAATAAAGATCACTATTTTCTCGCCTGTCAGGCAGAAGCAGCAAAAGCGCCAAAGGTGGTATAAATAGTGCTATCAGCCCCGACAAGGGGTCACGACTAAAACCAATAAATAGCAGTCGCAACCAGGCAACAGCACCTAAAACCAGCGCAAATACTGTTAAGACGGCTGCCACTGGTGACATGGAATAACCTTTTGCACATGGAATCGTTTGACTGGTGGGTTTCTCTAAGAAAAATACTAATAGGAAAAAGAGTGTATATCAGTATTTCTGATCTTAGGTTTTTAGCGCGCCCCAGAGTTTGGCTGCTCGTATTAGTATTGTTAGGGCTCTACGGGTGCGAGACTGCGGGCTATTACTTCCAGGCTGCAAGCGGTCAATTGCGGATACTCTCTGCCCGGCAGCCGATTGAAGAGCTGGTTCAAGACGGCAATGCCAGTGATCAACTCCAGAAGCAATTACAGCTCGTTCAGGAGATCCGTGCCTATGCAGCACAGGAGTTAAAACTACCAGTGGGGCAAGCCTATAGCTCCTATGTTCAGCTCGATGATGAGTACCCTATATGGAATGTCTTGGCCGCACCAGAGTTTTCCCTGAGCCCCAAACGATGGTGTTACCCCATAGCCGGTTGCGCTAGCTATAGGGGCTACTTCCGCAAATCAGCGGCTATTGCCAAAGCAAATAGCCTGCGGAACCAGGGTTATGATGTCTATCTGGGAGCCGTTCCGGCCTATAGCACCCTGGGTTGGTTTAACGATCCTGTGTTATCAAGCTTTGTGAATTGGACACCGGAGAGGCTAGCGGGGCTCTTATTTCATGAGTTGGCCCACAGAAGAGTTTATGTGCCGGGTGATACCCGCTTTAATGAGAGCTTTGCTACAGCAGTGTCCGAAATTGCTTTACCTGATTGGCTTCGTAGCCAGGGTCTCTCGAGTTCTGCTGAGGAGACTAAGGCTCAGGCACTGGCGGTACGACAGTTAATGACAGCGACGCGTAAAGAGCTTCAGCCAGTCTACCAATCCAACTTGCCGGACGAGGAAAAGCGCCAAGAAAAGGAGGAAATTCTGAGTCGATTGAGGCGTTGCTATTGGCGTATGGCAGCAGAGTGGTCTTATCCCGCGCGCTACCAGGCTTATATAGAGAAAACCAATAATGCTACTTTGGCTTTGGCTGCAGAATATGAATCTTTAGTTCCAGCTTTTCGTCAGCTTTATATTGATAGTAATGGTTGGGAAGATTTTTATAATGCGGCTGAAAGATTGGGTGAGCTTGACCGCCAAGAGCGAGAGCAATATTTATTGGAATTAGCTAATGGATACAGAAAAAAGAGGAACAAGGCGCCGACAATGGCTAAATTTGACTCTCAGTTTTGTATGCGACAGGGGGGGAAGTTCTATAATTAGCTAGCTCTAAAAATTATACTAATTTTCAATTTTAATCTCCTATTTTAAAAAGCATAATCTAACTCAACATGGTACATGCTTAGAAATAAAAATAACGTAGAAACCCCACCTTTTACTTAACAATTTTTATTTTTAGGCGTATATTTAATTTTATTTTAATATTTGAAACTAGTCTGGTCGTTAAAAATTACTTATTTGTAAGTTTTCAGTGTAGAAGTTTATGAAAGTAACAAGAAATATTAAATTGGGAAGGTGGATTTTAAATGAAGAGCAAGGTTATTTGCTATGTGGTGAGAATAAAAATCAGCTGGACCATATACCACTTCAAGTCTTATTAGAGTTAGTCAATCATCAAGGCTGTCTGGTGACTAAGAAGCATCTGTTAACTACAGTTTGGGCTAATAAGGTCGTAGGGGATGAAGTACTTACTGTGGCTATTAGTCAAATTAGAAAAGCTCTAGGAGACAGAGCGAAGCAACCGGAATACATTAAAACTATTTCAGGTCAGGGTTATCGCCTAATTTGTACAGTGGAGGATATAGAGTCAAACAATAAAGCGGATGCTGTAGATAGCTCTTGGTGGTTCAGTCAAAAATATATTGTAGGATTGATTGCTAGCATTTTTTTACTTATTGGGCCTCTACTATGGTTTTCTTTCCATGCAGACCCTATTCCATCATTATCCATTTCTCAGAATGAGAAATTCCAAAAGGGACGCTATCTCTTAACGCTACAAGATTACGCTAAGTGGCGACAAGCTCAAACTTTATTTGAGCAAATAATAATAGAGTCTGAGGAATTCTCTCCTGCTTACCTAGCTTTAGTAGAGAGCAAGTTATTAATTGATCAAGGAAATACTCAAAAACTTTTTAATAATTGTAAAAGTTTGAATAAATTAGTTGATAAGGCGATTGATCTATCGCCATCTAACGTGGATGCTTACCTACTTAAAGCTCGTATTGCTTTTCACATCGAATGGAACTTTGATATGGCAGATAAGTATTACCAAAAAGCTTTATCACTGGAGCCGATGAATGGGAAAGTTCACCATGATTATTCACAGTTCTTGTTAGCTAGGCGAGATTACCCTGAAGCGCTGCAACATGTTTACAAGTATATAGACTCAGATCCCTCAGCTTATTCCAAGCCAATGGTTGCCTGGATATATAATATGTCGGGAAAGTATAAGGAAGCAAATGAAGAGCTAATTAAAATTGCCAAAATCGCTCCACGCTCAATAGCGTATCACGTATCAGCGCACTCGACGCTTGAGAATATGGGGCGAGATGCTGATGCATTTATTCATTTAAAGGCTATCTTGTCTCATGTTGGCTACAACAATGATGACTTGAGAACAGTAGAAGAAAAATTCCAGGTGGGCGGCCTTGCAGCAGTAAATAAGTGGCTATTAGATATAAAGCAAGAGGCAGCTGATATTGGCCAGTATAGACCTCCATTAGCTTATGCGCGATATGCTGCTACAGCGGGAGATATAGAGAGAACCCTATACTATTTGCAGCAGGCTATTGAAGAAAGACAGTTGGAAGTGTTGTGGGTTAACACTGACCCGAAGTACGAGTTAGTAAGATCTCTTCCTGCTTATATCAAATTAATGAGAAAAGTCGGGCTGTCTGAGTAAACTTCTAAGAGTTTAATAGGATATAAGTAAAGCTAACATATTATATACAATTAATTGAAGCAAGTTCCGCCTTTTGGAACAGCTGATAGTTCATCCCCTAATATATCCTGTATTAGTTGATTCTCGTGCCACATAAAAACTAACTGTTATTCCACAGACCCGCTATAAATTATTTGGGACTTTGGATCCTATGATACATGTTTAAGAAGGTATGAAATAGTATTTATATAGATATGACCTTTAGCTTGAAGCGATAAGCTAATAGTTAATTGGTGCTAATGTGTTAGTTAGGCCACCTTAATTAGAAAATTTAAGGATTTCTTAGATATTTTTCAGGTATTTTTGTCAATCATCTTTTAAATTCCAAGTTGATAATTTGGAGTATTAGTATGGATCGTATAAATAAAATTAAGTTGTGTGTATGTATAGTTTTACTTTTATTTTCTTTTGATCTACATGCGCATAGTACTTGGCGATATAAAATGCCCGGTCCAGTTGCAGGAGCTCCACTTGTTTTAGATGATCAAATTATCGCCACTGGTGGATCACTTGTAGTGGGCCTTAATAAGGAAGGAAAGCTCCTTTGGCAATGGAATCTAGGCTCTACCACCGCTGCATCGGCAGCTACAGATGGAGAATATCTATTTATTAATGCAGATAATGGCCTTCATGCATTAAGTCTAGATGGGGAGCCCTTGTGGTATTTTAAAAGTGAGGACAATGAAAATCTTATTGATGGCCGTCCTATGGGGTGGGGAAAGATATTTGTTCCAGATTCTTGGAGCTTTTATAGATCTTCTCCAATAGTAGCTGGTGGTAAAGTTTACTTTGGTAATCAGCGAGGTACGTTTGCTTTGGATGCTAAGACTGGTAAGCAATTGTGGCACCTTAGTACTGGAGTTACGCATACTACTCCGGCTATATACAAAGGGATGCTAGTTGTTGGGTCGTGGAATAATAAGCTTTATGGCATAGATATAATTAGTGGATCTATTATTTGGACTTTTAAAGGAAAGCAACCGTACGGCCAGGTCATATATGAGGGATTCAATCAGTCTCCGGTGATTTATGATGGTACTGTATATATAGGTAATCGCGATACCTATTTTTATGCCGTTGATGCTGAGACGGGGAAGCAAAAGTGGAGTTATAAACACCCTACTTCTTGGATTGGTTCTCCAGCAATTGAAGAGGATGGAGAGCTTTATTTTGGTATGTCGGATGGTTTAACACTGATAAGATTAAATGCAAAAAATGGAAATCAGAGTATGAATTTTAATGCCAATTTTTTTATCTTTGCTAAACCTCAAATGACCGATACTCAGGTTTTTGTTGCCACAATGGCTGGTCAAGTTTTTGCAGTAGATAAGAAGAGTAGTAAAGGACAGCTACTTTTTTCTACACCAGATTGTTTAAAAAAATGTGAAAGTTTGATTAAGCCAAGCGGGGGGATGAAATATATAAATGATACCTCTGCCGACGGTATGGCTAGGAATGTTGAATTTATGGTTGACATGGCTGATTCACTCCTGAGTATGACATACAGTGATAACACCCTTTATTTGGGGAGTGCTAAAGGTCATATTTATGCATTAAACCCACATATAGAAATTACTCATTAATATACAAGTTAGCACCATTATAAAATAATCTAAGAACTATTAATCGCTCAAGTTTTTCTACCAGCTATAGATATACATAGGGTTATATCTAATCACGCCTCTGAACCTCTCTTGATAGTCCATTGACTAGCCAGTTCAATTAATGAGCTGGTTTTTTTTATTAAACACCTGATAAAAAGGCTGTGCAATAAATTCATATGATCTTATAAATAAAAACTAATATATCATGTCAGATGATTTTCATCTGTGGTGAGTGGATGATAATAATAGGTTTTACGTAATAATATCTCTACCCCAGAAATAATTGAGAGATAAATCGATCTTATTAAATTCTAGACTAGCAGGATTTTACTAGAAAATACGTCCTTAGAGAGTACGTTTAAAGCAATAGTTAATTTTTATAATAACAATTAGTTGCTGACTATTAAAAGTTCAAGCTAGGCAGAGTGGGCCATTGTATATGGAGAGTGGCAATTCAGTGCTATATCGTCTGCTCATTTTAATTAGATCCTATCGCGGTATCTAACATATCTAAAAAAGTACCAGAAAACTAGAGTATGTTATTGGCTGTAAGACAGTGTGATTTATAGAATTTTATGTTTTTTTAGGAAAATTATGTTTTATTTCAGGTATTTTTATATTCCTATTTGTAGGGTGGTTGTATTACTCGGAGCCAAAAATAATTGGCACTTTGGAGTTTGTATTTTATTGCTGGCCAAAACTGCTGGAAAGTGAAATAAAATATGAAAAACATGCTTGTGGATGCCCACAAGAAATCGTGCAAGGTTTTTAGAGTATATATAAGTCTAATTTTTTCGTCATGACTGTTTGAGAGAGTATCCAATATATGTTCGAATATAGATGTACCAAAGTGATGGGATTTATTACTGCTCTTGCTCTATCTGGATGTTGGAATAAAGGTGAGGATAGTAATTATAGGGATAGTAATATTCCAACGTCTGATAATTACTTATACATCCAGGGGGAAGTGATTGATGGACTGCCAACAGGTACAAAACTTGAAGTTCTTGTTGGTGATAATTTGGTCTATACCACAATTATAGATCGTGATAGATATTCAGTTGAAATCAATTTGGATAAGAGCAACTCTGATGGTTTGGTAAAGCTTATTGCCACTTCCGAGACTAATGAGAGAATTAAACTTGTAAGTACATTGGGATTCTTACATGCGCTTCAGGAGGATGCAGGTTCTGATAAAACACTTGTTTATTCCGAAAATAAATTTGTCCAAATTAGTGGAATATCAACAGCAATTTCAGCGACATTAGATAATTCAACTAATGAGTCGTCAGGCTGGAATAACATTACTAGGCCTATAGAGGCAAGTGAAGTTTTTGCTAAAGCCACTATGATTAAAATGTTAGTAGAGCATTCACAGAAAGGAATGGCAATACCTTCAGATATTCAAGATACTTTCCAGCTAGCATCAGATTTTAATCTCTCTTCGAAATACATTAGCCTCTTTAGAAAGGCGGTTAAAGATATTTATCAGGAAGTACAGGCAGATATATATGAGAGTGGAAAGTATTTGCATGTAATAGATGAAAATTTAATAGCGGATACTTATTATGTTGATAGTGGAATATTAACACTTAATGTAGACGGTACTGGAGAGTACATTGAAAACGGTGAAGTGGTTGATCTTACCTGGGAGAAAACACAACAAGGCGTTGACTTGGAATCAGACAGTAGCATTGTTTTTACCGATACGATTTTAGTTGAAGGCCAAAAGATTGAGTTTGAGCGACACAGACAGATTAATAGAATTTCATGGATGTTCAACTCTACTGCTCAATCGATGTTTGTTTTTGAGGTAAATGACAGATTTCATTACCCTAGTGGAGAGCTTCAGGATTACATGGAAAATGGGTATGAAGCTGTTTCAGGCGCTCGAGCGAGTAATTTAGTAGACCCGAAAGATTTAATAAGCATTGGTAAAGTGTATAGCATGCCTATACCAAATAGTCGCGGGGAAATCGCTGGTAGTGTTGATAGCGAAACCCCACGATTTAGTTTTAAGGCGGTGGAAATAAGTTTTTCTGGAGACTTCTCGAATGGTGGAACCGCCAGTATAAAAGTACCTTCAATCTCAGCTTCCGGAGAAGCTCTCTATACTGAGATATCTGCTACTTGGCAGCTAGATAATAATAGAATAGATTTAGACTTCCCTGATGGTTCAAGTCTTGAATATTCAATTCTTAGTTTATCTAGTCATGGCTTTGCTAAAATTCACGTTATTTATCAGTCGGAACAAGGAGAGAAAAGCACTTATTCTTCATATGTTTTAGAAAAAGAGGGAGTTAGCTGGTCAGATATAGATATACCAGGAATATACACTCTTCCATTGAGCTTGTTGGATAATCTCAGTAATTACTTCTACGACTTTTCATCAAATGGAACCCTAGAAATTGTATCTGTCCAAGATCTTAATTTAAACGGGAATATTGACGATGGAGAGTACAGCGAGGTACCTGCTTATTGGAATATTGATGATGGGGGACATCTTACAATAAGAGTTTATCAAGGAGCGGAGGGATACTGTTTGCCTGAGGCTTTGGATATCACTGATAGTATTTGTACATTAACTGATGAAATAAGTTGGGATCTGTACCAGATTTATAACATCGATAGTTTTGGTGTTAGGCAAACTGAAAATAGCTTCTATAAGCCATTTGGTTCCTATGCAAATAGTATAAAAACTCGGGAGATATTATTAAAGTATGGAGATATCGATAATATACGGCTAACGAAAGTGCCAGAAAGACCATTTAAAAATTAACCAAATATCTATTTGGCCTACAAGAATAATATGGACATACCTTAAAGGTTTGTATTTTATTCTTATGCTTTTTTGTGCGATAACACAAGCAACTTTTCCGACCAAATCAGTTGGCTATTAATATGTTATGGAAGTGAAGTTATAATTTTTATTTACTTAAAATAAATCTTTAATAGTTTATTCATGTCTATTCGGCTTTAGCGTCGTACGCGGAAAAATAGATACTTAAGGCCTTAAGTCACAATGAAATAGTTGCTTTTAAAAAATTGCCGGGTGAGTTTCTTTTTTTCTAATGGAGGCAATTTTAAGAATTCTTAGTAGATAAATTTAAAGTGATAATAAAATAGTAAAAGGGTTAACAATGAAAAATAATCTAATATCTATTGCCGTTAAGAGTGTTATTAGCTTGACAGGTGCAGCAATAATATTCCCTTCTATACCTGTGCTCGCTCAAGAAGATGCAGAATTGGTTGAAGAAATCGTTGTAACCGGGTCACGTATTAAGCGTGCAGATTTGGATAGTCCAAGCCCGGTAACTGTACTCGGGCGAGAAGATATGAAAATATCTGGCAAAACTGATGTGGGAGCTTTAATTCAAAGCTTGCCTTCAATGTCAGGTTCGCCGTTGGGAACAACTATCAATAACGGCGGTAATGGGGCTGTACAAATTAACTTGCGTGGACTGGGTGCTAACCGGACACTAAATTTAGTAAACGGGCATCGCTCAGTAGATATGGGGGACTATCAATCCATTCCTTCAGTTATGATTGAGCGGATTGAGATACTCAAAGATGGAGCTTCTGCAACTTATGGTGCTGATGCTGTTGCTGGGGTTGTAAATATCATAACGCGAAAGGATTTTGAAGGAGTTGAGGTTGAGCTTCAGAATGCCGACTTTATGGATGTAGACTCGATTAGCCAAAATAGTGTGAGTTTTATCGCTGGTCGAGAGTTTGATAGCGGAAATTTTGTTTTTGGTACAGAGTATATATCTCAAGAGGGTGCTTACCAATCTGACACTCCATGGGGTATCTTTCAGAATACTTATCATATTTTTCCGGAAGGTGGTTGCGAAAGTAATCCGGTTAGTTGCTATTCCGAAGGCTCCTCACGTATACCCGAGGGTCGACTCAATATTGGCGGTTCTAAATACATCAACTTGGGAGATGGCTTAGTTGAAGATGATGATCGCACCTATAACTATGCACCCTCTAACTATATTCAGACTCCGTTTGAACGGTACAACGTCTTTGCTGAAAGTAATGCTGAAATTACAAACAATGTGCGATTTATTTCCGAGGTCCGTGTAAATTATCGCGAGTCGGCCCAAGAATTGGCACCGATTCCCTATGACAGTCGCCCTGGTTTTGATCCGGCCTACAACGGTTATTTCGACTTCGATGGTGATGGTGTTTTGGAGGCTTACAATGGCATTCACCAAGACAATTATTATTTATCTAGGGCATTGGCAGATGCAGGAATTGATCACCAGCCGGCTATCGATGTACGTCGGCGTGTGGTAGAGGATCGCCGCAGAATGGAACAAAGGGTCCTCCAAGTACAGGGAGTGTTTGGCTTCGAAGGTAATATTAACGATTACGACTGGAAAATCAGCTACAACCGAGGCTATCGTACTCGAACGGACATTAATACTGGACAATTTCTTGGGGCGAGGCTGGCAAAAGCACTTGGTCCATCAGCAGATCTTGATGGTAATGGTGTTCCCGAATGTTATGCCGATATTAGTGATCAAAGTACATTGATAAGTGATTGTGTACCAATCAATATGGTTGATGGGGCGGGCACAATTACCGAAGAAATGCTTGCTTATGTGAGTTCAGATCTCACAGATCATAGGGTTACTACCCAAGAAGTTATCGACCTTAATATTAGTGGCAATGGATTTGAACTTCCTGGGGGAGCAATGACGTGGGCCCTAGGTGGAGGGTATTGGGCGCGTTCATTTACCCTCTCTCCAGACTCGGGTAAAGCAACCGGTGATGTTACCGGGTCTGTGGGGACGGGTACAGAAGGCTCTTTGTACAATACCAATCTACTTGCCGAGGTGCATCTTCCGATATTTAATAACGGTATTCAATCTATCGATATTAAAGGTGGATTACGCTATGACTCCTATAATATCTTTGGCAGCGATAACACTTGGCAATTGGGTTTGGATATGCAGGTGTTTGAAGAGCTTAAATTGCGTAGCACTTATGGAACGGTTTTCCGTGCCCCGACAATTACTAACTTATTCGGGGGGCGAAATGATAGTGCTCCATCAGCTATTGACCCGTGTTATGTCGACAGTATTAGCCAGCTTCCTGCTGGTTGCATTCAAATATCGGAGCAGGAGGATACTCAACTTCCTGCAACAGTCGGTGGCAACGAAGAGCTCCTACCGGAGTCAGGGAATACATTTACCCTAGGCCTTGTCTGGACACCGGACTTTATCGGAAGTTCGGATTTAAGCCTCACCCTGGACTACTGGAAAGCAGAAATTGATTCAGGTATTAGTTCTTATGGTGCTCAGTACATTATGGATCAATGTTACATAGAGCAGGTAGCCAGCTACTGTGACCTCATCACCAGAACTAGTGACTATACGATTCAAAATATATTGGATATTAATCAAAATGTTGCCGAACAGGGAGCGGCCGGAGTTGATTTTGAAACTCGATACTCATTAGATACCGAATTTGGACAATGGGATGCAGTCTTACTATGGACCCACTTGATTGAGCGTACCAAAATTGCTTATTCAGGGGCGGAGGCTATCCATTTAGAAGGACGTACCACTGATAGCACGGCACAAGATGGAGGGACTTACGCAGAAAACAAAATAAACTATTCCCTATCCTGGAATTGGAATGACTTCAATTTAAGTTACCGAGGTGAATATATAGGTGAGGTGAAAGGAGATCTTAACTATGGAACTTACATGGATGAAATATGGCGAGACTATAAGCAAACTATAAAAGCTCAGCTCTATCATGACCTTGTTGCTTCATATAATTTTAGTAATGGTATGGCTATTTCGGGCGGAATCACTAACCTTACTAACGAGGCTCCCCCATTTATTGATATTGGTTTCAATGCAAAAACGGACCCTTCGGTTTACCGCACATTTGGGCGAGGCTACTACCTGAGGCTGAGCCATAAATTTTAAGGAGTGGTAGTTGCCACAATTAAGGGCCGTATTTACGGCCCGCTTCATCTTCATGCACTACTTGATTTCTTAAAAAATATATAGCCCCGCTCTCAAAGGTGGCTATAAATCGTGTATTAGCCAGGGAAACTTCTAATGAACTCAATTGGCAGACTGGTAATTCTTGTCAACAGCTACGAAGAAGCTATTACCTTTTATTGTGATAAATTGGGGTTTGAAATTTTTATAGACTATCAAGCAAAACCACACCGATTCGTTCACATTCGGCTTCCGGAACAAAGAGATATGGGCATATGGTTACTTAAGGCAGATTCTGAGAATCAGCTGAAGAAAGTTGGAGCACAAACTGCTGGGCAGCCTTGCGCCGTTATTTACACTGAGAGCTTTGACCGAGAATATAAGAGGCTTGTAAACAATGGCGTCCACTTTAGCAAGCCCCCCACCTCTGACGCAGATGCGGAGTTTGCTCACTTTGAGGACCTGTATGGCAACGAATTTATTTTAGTTGAATTAAAAAAAGTAGGATCCCTGGAATAGACTTTAACTTGTCACTTTTGGTGCTTTTATAGAATACGCGAAATACGGTCTTGTACTAAGAATTAAAAAAAGGGGACATTCCAGGAGTACACCAAACTAAAGGAGTAGTCAGTTGTATTTTGCTATGAAGTTGTATATCGATACCGATGACAATTTTGGACTATCCAATAGTCTCTGCACAACAGTGGGAAGCCGATATGATATTGCTGTATTAGGTATATTTCTTCATGTAAAAGAGGAGTGAGCCCGGGGAACTCTGACTATAGAGGTGAGGAAAGCTGAGAAAGACTAAACTTAAAGATAAAGAATTATGTATTATAGAAAGGATGAGGCACTTGAAGCACCGCCTGATTTATAAAAATATTTTTAGGGATTAAAAAATACGTTATCGAGAGCTAGTAAAAACACTTCAGGCTTATTTCTACGGGCAGGTTTTACCAGCCTGCTTATTAGAATATGGCACCTTTTGATTTAAGATAAATGCACCTTATCTGCTAAAGCAGGGCTTTTGTCACATCCAGCATCCGATTCGCAAATCCCCATTCATTATCAAACCAAATCAAAATCTTGGCTAAGCGATTCCCCGCTACACGAGTTTGGCCTGCATCAATAATCCCCGATCGGGGGTCGTGATTAAAATCACAGGATGCGAGGGGTTCTTGGGTGAAGCCAAGTACACCATTAAACTCAGACTCAGAAGCTGATTTTAATAGGGCATTAATATCTTCCCGGCTCACTTCTTTTTGTAGTGAGACTGATAAATCGATAGCAGAAACATTGACAGTGGGAACTCGTAGGGCCTGCGCCTCAAATTTACCTGCCAGGTTGGGTAGTATTCTCTCAATACCTCTTGCCAAAGCAGTATCAACCGGGATAACAGAGGTTATTGCCGAACGTGTTTTTCTCAAGTCAGTATGATGGTAGGCATCACTTACCGGTTGATCATTCATTGCAGAATGAATGGTGGTAATGACTCCTGCCTCAATACCGAAGGCTTTATCCAGTGCGGCGATAACTGGAACACTGCAATTAGTCGTGCAGGAGGCTGCCGAAATTACCCGTTCCTTGCCTGTCAAAATATGGTCGTTCACCCCGTAAACAATCGTGGCATCGACATCGCGGCTGGCGGGTTGAGAAAACAGTACTTTCTTGGCTCCTGTGGCAAGGTGTAACTCCGCGCCTTGTCGCTGCTTAAAGCTGCCGGTGCATTCCAGTACGATATCTACTTGATCCCGTTGCCAATCTAGGTCTTCTAACTGCTCGTAATGAGTTACGGAAATAGAATCTCCGTTAACCACAAGGACATCTTTATGCACGGAAACTTCACCTGAGAAGCGGCCGTGGACAGAGTCGTACTTTGTCAGGTGTGCAATGGTGTCGCAGTCAGCCAGTTCATTGATGGCGACTATTTGTAAGCTATCGCGGGCGCCAGACTCATAGAGTGCGCGTAAAACGGAGCGGCCGATACGGCCGTAGCCATTGATGGCAATTCTAGTGGTCATAGCACAACTTTAGGCAGGAGAAAAAATGTCAGCTAAGCGTCCCCGTGCGGCGCTGAGCCAGTGCCGCACGGGGTTGATACCTAAATGATATTCAGTGGAGAGAACAGTATTACTTCAGCAGTTTTTCTACCGCTTCAGCCACATTGTCCACAGTGAAACCAAAGTAGCGCATCAAGTCGCCGGCAGGGGCAGATTCGCCAAAGGTTTCCATACCGATAATAGCGCCATCGAAACCGACAAACTTATACCAGTAGTCTTTGTGGCTCGCTTCTACCGCTACTCGTGCACGTACAGAAGAAGGCAGTACGGACTCACGATAAGCCTCTTCCTGCTCCATAAACAACTCGGCACAGGGCATGGAAACAACGCGAACTTTCTTGCCAACCAGTTTTTCCTGGGCCGCCATCGCCAGCTCTACCTCGGAGCCAGTGGCAATAATAATGGCTTCAGGAGCACCTTCGCAGTCGGACAGTACGTATCCACCGCGCTCAATCTGAGCCAGCTGTGCGCTGTCGCGATCTTGAGGAGCCAGGCCCTGGCGGCTAAAGACCATGGTGCTGGGGCCCTCTTTGCGCGCGATAGCCATCTTCCAGCTCACTGCAGATTCAGTGGCGTCACAGGGGCGCCAAGTGTGCAGGTTCGGAGTGGCGCGCAAGGCGCTGAGCTGTTCTACCGGCTGGTGAGTCGGGCCGTCTTCGCCGAGGCCAATAGAGTCGTGGGTGTAGACAAAGACCACACGCTGCTTCATCAGTGCAGCCATGCGCACAGCGTTGCGGGCGTATTCCATAAACATCAGGAAGGTAGCGCCGTAGGGCACGAAGCCACCGTGGAGAGCGATACCATTCATAATGGCGCTCATACCGAATTCGCGCACACCGTAATAGATGTAGTTGCCGGAGGCATCCTCGGCGCTGACACCTTTGGAGCCTGACCAGATAGTGAGGTTGGAGCCAGCCAGGTCGGCGGAGCCGCCGAGGAATTCGGGCAGCAGCGGGCCGTAAGCGTTCAGAGCGTTTTGGCTGGCTTTACGGGAGGCGATCTTCTCTGCATTTTCCTGGCAGGCTTTGATGTACTCATCTGCTTTGCTGAGGAAATCTGCGGGCAATTCACCGCTCATGCGGCGCTCAAATTCGGCTGCCAGCTCCGGGAATTCTTCGCGGTAATCGGCGAGGATATCTTTCCACTCGTCTTCCTGGGCTTCACCTTTGGCTTTGGCATCCCAGCCAGCGTAGATATCTTCGGGGATTTCAAATGGGCCGTGGGCCCAACCGAGGGTTTCGCGAACCAGGGCAATCTCTTCGTCACCCAGCGGTGCACCGTGACACTCTTCGCGCCCCTGTTTGTTCGGGGAGCCGAAGCCGATTACGGTTTTGCAGCAAATAATGGTGGGCTTATCGGTAACAGAGCGAGCTTCTTCAATAGCGGCTTTGATAGCGGCGGAATCGTGGCCATCCACATTGGGAATTACGTGCCAGCCGTAGGATTCAAAGCGCTTGGGCGTGTCGTCGGTGAACCAGCCTTCCACTTCACCATCGATGGAGATGCCGTTGTCGTCATAGAAGGCGACCAGCTTGCCCAGGCCCAGAGTGCCGGCCAGGGAGCAGGCTTCGTGGGAGATACCTTCCATCAGGCAGCCATCGCCCAGGAATACATAGGTGTGATGGTCTACCAGCTCATAGCCGGGGCGATTGAACTGGGCAGCCATTATCTTTTCTGCCATTGCCATACCAACAGCGTTGGTGATGCCTTGGCCCAGTGGGCCGGTGGTGGTTTCTACACCAGGGGCATAACCGTATTCGGGGTGGCCCGGAGTTTTGGAATGCAGTTGGCGGAAGTTCTGCAGCTCTTCAATCGGCAGGTCATAGCCGGACAGGTGCAGCAGGGAATAAAGCAGCATGGAGCCGTGACCATTGGACAGTACAAAGCGGTCGCGATCGGCCCAGCTGGGGTTGGCCGGGTTGTGCTTTAAGTAGTCATTCCACAGCACCTCGGCGATATCCGCCATACCCATGGGCGCACCGGGGTGGCCGCTTTTGGCTTTCTGGACCGCGTCCATGGACAGGGCGCGAATGGCGTTGGCCTTTTCAGCGCGAGAGGGAGTAGAAGACATAAGAAGAGCTCTCTGGTTTCTTAGCTAGGGTGCGGCGCTGCTCTGCCGGCAGATTCCCGCAACAACAAAATGGTGGCGTATTTTCCCGTAAAGGACGGCCCCGCGCAAAGCTTTGGTTGGGGATTTGTTGTTGAGTGCAGCAACAAACTTCCAATTCTATGCATTAGGCGGCGCCATTAACATCTATATCAAAAATATTTAATAAAGCTATATCAAAACATTTTGATATAGGTGTGCTCCCCTGCTAGACTTCGCCCCATGTCTGAAAATGAGCCAGCACCCGAACTGAGTCCAGCCGAGGCAATTCCTCAGCTGGCCTTGACCTTGAAAGCCGCCGGAGATCCCCTGCGGCTCGAAATATTGCGCCTGCTCAGCCAGGATTCTTACAGTGTTTTAGAGCTGTGCCGAATCTTCGATTTGCGCCAACCTGCCTTGAGTCATCACTTGAAAGTGCTCGCCCAGGCAGGTCTGGTAAACAAGCACCGCGAAGGTAATAACCTTTTCTACCGGCGCACTGCAGCTACTCCACTGCTGGCACAGCTTTTTACCAACCTGGATCATTTGCCTCTGGCCGATGTGCGTGTGCAGGCGGTATACCGGATTTCTGAGGAGAGAGCGGAAGCATCGCGACGTTTCTTTGCCGATTACGGCAACCGCTTTCGCGAGCAGCAGGAATTGATCGCCAGCTATGACGTATACGGACCACAAGTGGCTCAGCTGCTCAAACCTGGTCGCCATGCCTTGGAAGTTGGGCCTGGAGAAGGTGAATTTCTACAGGAGTTGGCTCAGCGTTTCGCGACAGTGACAGCACTGGATCTGTCTTCTGCAATGTTGGAGCGGGCTCAATCTTTTGCCGATGAACAGGGTATTAAAAATATCGAGTTTGTCTGTAGCGATACTCGCGCTGCTGCGGCACGGCCGGCGAGTGCCGATACTATCGTGGTGAACATGGTGCTGCACCACACTCCTGACCCGGCACAAATTTTTCATGATTTGCACGGCGCCCTAAAAAAGGGCGGGCAGCTTTTAATCGCAGAATTGCAAGAACACAGCCAGGACTGGGCCAGAGAGGCCTGCGGAGATTTATGGCTGGGTTTTGCTCCAGAGCAGTTGAGTGACTGGGCCGCGACTGCCGGCCTGCAAGATGGGCGCAGTATTTACAGTGCCTTGCGCAACGGCTTTCAGATCCAGATAAGAGAGTTTATTAAGCCCTGACGGGGGTTTGTCAGGCACAGCCTGAAGTTAAAAGATATTCAACCGCTGCGGCGGGACAATGGAGACCTCAAAATGAGTGAATACAGACTGTTTACCTCAGAATCCGTATCTGAGGGACACCCGGATAAAATTGCCGACCAGATTTCCGATGCTGTATTGGATGCTCTACTGGCCCGTGACAAGCAGGCGCGGGTAGCCTGTGAAACCCTGGTGAAAACCGGTATTGCAGTTATTGCCGGCGAGATTTCCACCTCTGCCTGGGTAGACCTGGAAGAGCTGGTGCGTAAAGTTATCACCGATATCGGCTACACCTCTTCTGACGTGGGTTATGACGGTGAGACCTGTGGTGTTATCAATGTGATCGGTAAACAATCTGTGGATATCGCACAGGGTGTAGACCGCGCTAAGCCGGAAGACCAGGGTGCTGGGGACCAGGGGTTAATGTTTGGTTATGCGACCAACGAAACCCCCACCTTTATGCCTGCACCGATCTACTATTCCCACCGTCTGGTTGAGCGTCAGGCTGAAGTGCGTAAATCCGGTCTGCTTCCCTGGTTGCGTCCCGATGCAAAAAGCCAGCTGACCTTCCGTTACGACGAACAGGGTCGCCCCTGTGCGATCGATGCGGTTGTTCTTTCAACTCAGCACAACCCGGATGTCAGCCAAAAAGATCTGCGCGATGCAGTGATGGAGTTGATTGTTCACAACACCTTGCCGCTGGAATGGCTGCATAAAGACACCAAGTTCCATATCAACCCGACGGGCAACTTTGTTATTGGCGGGCCAGTTGGGGACTGCGGTCTCACCGGGCGCAAGATTATCGTCGATACTTACGGTGGCTCCGCTCGCCATGGCGGCGGTGCGTTTTCCGGTAAGGACCCCTCTAAGGTTGACCGCTCTGCCGCTTACGCAGGTCGCTATGTGGCTAAGAACATTGTCGCTGCAGGCTTGGCCAAGCGCTGTGAGATTCAGGTTTCCTACGCCATCGGTGTCGCCGAGCCGACTTCCGTAGCAATTAATACTTTTGGAACCGGTTTGGTACCAGAGGATAAGCTGGTAGAGCTGGTGCGCGAAAACTTTGACCTGCGCCCTTACGCCATCTCCAAATCCCTCGACCTGTTGCACCCGATGTATCAGTTGACCGCAGCTTATGGTCACTTTGGTCGCGATCCGTTTACCCACACTTACAATTGGATCGACAGCAATGGCCAGGAACGCAGTGAGAGCTTTACTGCTTTCCCATGGGAAAAAACCGACAAGGCGGATGCGCTTCGCTCCCAAGCCGGCCTCTAAGTTTCAGAAATAAATATTCATGCCTGCGCCAAAAGCGCGGGCACACAAAATATGCTGGGTACCACTCGGCAAGCTGATAATTTTTGGACTCAAAAACGATGAATCAAATGAGCACTGAATTTAAAGATTACAAAATCGCGGATATTTCCCTGGCCGAGTGGGGGCGCCGTGAAATTGAAATTGCAGAAGGTGAAATGCCGGCACTGATGACTCTGCGTGAGAAATACCGCGCAGAGCAGCCGCTGGCGGGTGCCCGTATCATGGGCTGTATTCACATGACGATCCAGACTGCAGTGCTGATCGAAACTCTGGTCGCACTGGGTGCTGAAGTTCGCTGGTCCTCCTGTAATATTTTCTCCACTCAGGACCACGCCGCTGCCGCTATTGCTGCGCGCGGAATCCCCGTATTTGCCTGGAAAGGTGAAACTGAAGAAGAGTATGAGTGGTGCCTTGAGCGCACTATTGGTGCCGATGTTGCCGGCTGGCAACCCAATATTATTCTGGACGACGGTGGCGACCTCACCGAGCTGCTGCACCGCGAATACCCGCAACTTCTGGATGCTTGCCACGGTGTGAGTGAAGAGACCACCACCGGCGTACACCGCCTGCAGGATATGCTGCGCGAAGGCACCCTGAAGATTCCTGCGATCAACGTCAATGACGC
This sequence comes from Microbulbifer maximicatervae (SeqCode), assembly GCF_052468155.1. NCBI lineage: Bacteria > Pseudomonadati > Pseudomonadota > Gammaproteobacteria > Cellvibrionales > Microbulbiferaceae > Microbulbifer > Microbulbifer maximicatervae (SeqCode). The sequence continues at coordinate 1,070,620 of NZ_CP174335.1, read as the reverse complement.
TGTGACCAAGAGCAAGAACGACAATAAATACGGCTGCCGCCACAGCCTCAACGACGCCATCAAGCGCGCCACTGACCACCTGCTCTCTGGTAAGCGAGCGCTGGTTATTGGCTACGGCGACGTAGGTAAAGGTTCCGCAGCATCCCTGCGCCAGGAAGGTATGATCGTACGGGTTTCTGAAGTGGACCCGATCTGTGCGATGCAGGCTTGTATGGACGGCTTCGAGCTGGTTTCCCCCTACATCGACGGCGTTAATACTGGTACCGCTGAGGGTATTAACAAGCAGCTGCTAGCCAATACAGACCTGATTGTTACTACAACTGGCAACGTAAACGTTTGCGATGCCCACATGCTTTCCGCCCTGAAGAGTGGTGCGGTGGTTTGTAACATTGGTCACTTCGATAATGAAATCGACACCGCCTTTATGCGTGAAAACTGGGAGTGGCAGGAAGTTAAGCCGCAGGTACATAAGGTGGTTCGCAATAGCGAAACCAACGATCACTTGTTGCTGCTGTCTGAAGGCCGCCTGGTAAACCTCGGCAATGCTACTGGCCATCCGAGCCGCATCATGGATGGCTCTTTTGCCAACCAGGTTCTCGCCCAGATCCATTTGTTCAAAGAAAAGTTTGCTGACTTACCGGCAGATCAAAAAACTTCAGCGCTGTATGTAAAAGTACTGCCCAAGCACCTGGATGAAGAAGTTGCACGCTATATGGTTGAGGGTTTTAGTGGTGTTATCACCCGTATGACCGAGCAACAAGCAAACTATATCGGTGTTTCAGTTGAAGGTCCGTTCAAACCTGAAAGTTATAAGTACTAATAGCCCCTAACTAAAAGGTGCCGGCATCGCCGGCGCCTGAATTGTGCGGGGTTGGAGAAATATAATGAAAGACTCCATTCGCATAAGTTTCGAATTTTTCCCTCCCAAAACGCCGGAGGGTCGCGAGAAGCTATACAAAACTCGCGAAGCGCTCCAGGCATTTAATCCTGAATTCTTTTCTGTTACCTATGGTGCCGGTGGTACCACGAGAGAGACAACGTCGAGTATTGTGACCAATATGCGGCGAGATGGTATTTCAATTGCCCCTCATTTATCGTTTGGTGGTGATAATGAAGAGACAATACTGGGTTTGTTAAATGAATATAAAGAGGCGGGGATTAATCGAATAGTTGCACTGCGTGGTGATATGCCGTCGGGCATGGGTGCAGTGGCGCAACTGGTTTATGCGAATGAATTAGTCGCCTTTATTCGTCGACATACCGGTGATCAATTTCATCTTGAAGTAGCTGCCTATCCAGAGATCCACCCGGAGTCGAACAGCTATGATGACGATATTCGCTATTTAAAAGGTAAATTTGAGGCAGGTGCTAATAGCGCACTGACTCAATATTTTTATAACCCGGATTCCTATTTTTACTTTATTGATCAGTGTGAAAAGGCGGGTATCGATGCGCCCATTTATCCAGGCATTATGCCGATAGCTAATTTTGCCAACCTTGTGCGTTTCTCTCGCAATTGTGGTGCGGAAATCCCAAGATGGTTGGTTAAGCGCATGGAAAGTTATCGTGACCCAGAGGATGTTAGGAAGCTTGGGTTAGAGGTTGTAACCGACCTCTGTGAGACCTTATTAGAGGGTGGCGCACCGGGCTTACATTTTTATACGATGAATCAGGTTGAAACTTCTACACATATTTTGAACGCCCTTGGTTTAGTGCCCAGATAGATTTGACTTGAAATAGGAAGATTTTTTGCCGTAGGGAGGGGCTAAAACTTATAGATATATTTTCAGGGCATTATTAATGCGTAAGTATAACCCTCCCACGGAGCCTTACCTTTCCGTGGTTTATGAAGATTCTTACCTACTGGTAATGGACAAGCCAAGCGGGCTCCTCAGTGTACCTGGCCGGGATCCTGCCAATAGGGATAGTTTGGCAAGCAGGGTTCAGGAGCGTTACCCGGAAGCACTTACAGTACACCGCTTGGATATGGATACTTCGGGGTTAATTGTAATGGCGCGCAATGCTGAAGTGCATAAATCTCTTAGCGCACTGTTCCAAACTCGCCGGGTTGATAAAACTTATTATGCTCGAGTATGGGGTGTACCAAAAAGTGTTAGCGGCGAAGTGGATTTACCCCTCATTTGTGACTGGCCAAATAGACCAAGGCAAAAAGTAGACTTTAAGGAGGGAAAACCGTCGCTGACTCGCTGGAAAAAAGTTTCAAGTTCAGGTAACAGCAGTTTAATTCAGGTAAAGCCAGTTACTGGTCGTTCACACCAAATCCGGGTGCACATGAAGGCTATAGGGCATCCTATACTGGGAGATCGGTTTTATGCTCATTCAGAGGCATTATTATCGGCGCCGAGATTACTTTTACATGCTAGTAATCTTGATTTTTTCCACCCCATTATCGGCAAGTTAATTAGCTTTAAGAGTGAGTTAGGTGAGGTTTTTGAGAGAAACCTAAAAAAAACTGATTTGAATAGTGGAGAAAGATCTAGGTTAGCTAAATCGTGATCGGGAACCTTTCGACTTTGCTTGACGACTGATTTAAGTATTATCGAGAGAGGTCCTAAGTGAATTACTTAGGACCCCTAAATCCTCTAGGTTTTATTGTATTGAATAATTAAACCCGACATAGAAGCTGCGACCTAAGGTGTCATACATGCCTGAGCCTTCACCAGTTCCAGAGAGGCCCGAGGGTGGCTCTTTATCAGTGAGATTATTCACACCACCATATACTTCAAGATCTGAGAAGGTGTAGCGGGCCTGAATATCGTGATACCGCATACTTGGGGTCTTGTATGGACCTTGAAGGTCGGTACGATCATCCGTTTGAATCAGTAGCATATCGGCGATATAGCGACTGCGCCAATTTACCTGGAGCTCACCATAGTTGTAGGTGAGGTTCGTGATGTAAGATTGACGAGGGTCGCCTAATTCACCATCTACTTTATCGGCGGTGCTTGGGTCTTCCTGGAATGGGTAATCATCCCGATCCAATAACTTCGTGCCCACCAGGCTAAAGTCTACGGAGCCCCAGTTTGCATCGGCAGAGAAAGGTGCGGCTAAGTCAAAGCTATAATCAAGCTGATAGTCAATTCCTCGAGCGGTTAAGCTGGCGATATTCAGCCCGGTAGAAGTGATAGAAATAATTTCGCCGGTCTCTGGATCGCGAGGGGCCAGTGAGCAGTACACATTGTTGATGCTAGCGCTATCGACACAGCGGTCCACAATGTCTTGACCGGAAATGTAGGAAATAGCATCAGTAATCTCCATATCCCAGTAGTCGAAGGTCAGGGATAGGCCGGGAATAAAGCGCGGGGTTAACACCACTCCATAGGTGTAAGTATCTGCGGTTTCCTCGGTCAGTTCCGTGTTACCACCCGAATAGCCTGGGAGGCGTGCGGAATCTGTCGCTGAGTGATAATCGGCTGCAAGCCCTAGGTCCGCGCAGCGCGCGGCCCTTTGGGTTGGGTCGCTCGCATTATCGATCTTGTCGTAGCTACAGGGATCTTCGACAGGGAAGAAGTTCTGGCCCAGTGGAGAATACAGTTCTTCGATACCAGGGGCTCTTACAGACTCAGAGATTGTCGCACGGAGGCGCACATCTTCCGTGATTGTCCAGTCAAGTGATGACCCCCAGGTGGTAGTGGTCCCAACAGTGCTGTAGTCGGAGAAACGCGCCGAGCCATTCAGCACCAGGCTTTCTACTAGTGGTACATCCGATATCAGAGGGGCAGAAAACTCGCCATAGACCTCGGTGACATCATAATCGCCAGAGGTAGCAGAGAGGGCATTCATGAAAGTCTCGCCATCCTTGATTACTTGGTCGTAATCTACTTTCGAGGTCTCCTCTCGATATTCTGCACCGAAAGCCGTGGAAAATGCGCCGGCCGGTAATTCAAACAGATCTCCGGTGATATTGGCGGAGTAGATAGTTTGCGTCATTTCCTCTGTTGAGCCGGTATCTTGCAGCATAAAGTAATCGATTGCTTCTTGGCTGTTTAATCCGGAGCCGAAGAGATTGATCGGTATACAGCCGTTGGCCTGGGCCTCCTCACTGCGGCAAACCACTTCACCAGTTGCGGGATCTACGACAGCATCAACGGCGTCAAAATAGCGCTCATTATGGCGGTTGTTGGAGTAGTCGACCTCTGCATCGTAACGGCCATAAATTGCGGATAATTCATAGTGCCAGTCTCCGGCGAAGTCCCCCTCAAGGCCCAGCACATAGCGCTGTACTTCCCGTTCAGCAACGTCACCGCGCAAGCCTAAATCGACATTGTGGCGGTTGTACCAGAAGCTGTCCATACCGGCCTCATCCAGAAGGCCTTTAAGCTCAGTTGGAATAAAGGCGTTATCAGCGGAGATAACTAAATCGCCAAGGTAATCGAAGGAAGCTGTACTAAATGTGATGGCTTTACTGAAGCTGTATTTCGCTTCAGCAAAAACACGCATACTCTCATTGATATCAAAATGCGCTTTTGAGAAGAAGTTTTGCGACTCAAGCTCTGGGTACATTTGCGTACTGTTTGTGAAATTAGAGCCATCTCCTCCAATAGAAGTTGATTCTCCTAGAGGCGCTTCCCCCGGGTTAAAGGCAACAAATTGCCCGTCCTCAGTAAAGGTATAAGGCCCTGATTCCATGCCCATAATAGGTATATAGCTGTCAGGAAATTGCCAAACAGTTGTAATTGGATGGGCTCCCCAAATTACTCCGGTATCGCTCAGAAAATTGTTGGTGGTGTTATAGACAAGAACTGAGTCCGGGATACCGTCATTGGGCTCTGCATTAGGGTCATCCTGCCAGCCGGGAGATCGCGCCACCCAGGGTCTGTCTTTGCCGAAAACTTCAGCGGTCTCTGAGTGTTGGAAGCTTAGGGCCACATTACCGCGCCCATCGGCAAAGTTGCTACCCCAGGTTACGCTATATTCACTCGCCTCACCGCCGTCCAGTTCTGGCTGCATATGATGTACACTGACTTTAAGGCCTTCAAAGTCATCACGGGTAATAAAGTTAACAACCCCTGTTACAGCATCGGCACCGTAAACAGCTGATTGGCCTCCAGTAACTGTATCGACTCTTGCTAAAAGATCTTCGGGGATTGTATTAATATCGACTGCAGAGGTTCCGATACTGGAACCGACGTGGCGGCGGCCATCTTGTAATACTAGGGTACGTGAAGTGCCCATTCCACGTAAATCCAGCAAGCTTAGGCCTGAGGTGCCGATATAGCGGCCAGCATTACTATTGCTGAAAGTAGAACGCAGTGCGGGGAGTTCGTTCAGAAAATCCCCAAGGCTGATAGCTCCACTATTTTTGATATCTTCAATCGATACGGAAGTAATGGGGCTAGCAGTTTCGAGGTTCATCTTCTTGATACGAGAACCCGTAACTACAACCTCTTCTAGGGCCTCAGATTCACTAATATCAGTATCGATTTTATTTTCTTGTGCGAAAGCGGGTGCCCCACCGACGGCAAAAATAATTGCCGCACTCAGAAAGTTCAGTTTGAACTTCTGTTCCATAAATTCCTCCAAGGATCCAGTGTGTAATTGTAATTTTGTATTCCTGCATGTTTTTATTGCATCAATATGATTGCAGGATATAGGTGATAATAACGCTATCCTCTGTGAGTCTCGAGATCCTCAAGAAAAATGGAGTGTCTATCATGTTTTTTTGATATTTGTTGGTTATTTATTGCCGAGAATTTGTTTTTAGTGTGTTGTTTTTGTGGATAATTCGGTTTTTTGGGGATGTTTAGTTCTGGGTAGATTGCAAAGTAAGTTGCTTTTTTAGTGTTGTGGCCAATATTTATGTAGATGCGCTAATCTAGCATGATTAAAAATCATGTTTTAACGAGTGTTTTATTTAAAACAATATGCCGAAAGTGAATTTTATGACACTTGTGACTTTCTGAGGGGGGTAAGATCAAATTGACTTTAACAATATTTGCGTTACCCCTTTGTTGGCTGTTTAGTTACTCCTAAATCATAAGCTGCTGACTGTAGGTTGGAAGCTATACTGTACTCATGAGTATATGCACGATCCATTTGCTCTGCTTACCCGCAGATCGGGAGCAAGTGCTAAAGTTGGATTAAATCTGTGGTGTTTCTGACCCCCTAATATTTAATAGATCTCAGTATTTTATACTTCTTCAAGGTCCATTTAATCGCGTTTTTTTGAGTTAAGTGTTGAAACTTAATCGGCTCTTTCGATGATTTTGGGATGAAAATGTTTCTAGTGCTTATCTCACTTAAATTTTCTTGAAATATTATTCTGAGCAGCCAAGAAGCTCTCTTTTGGAGTTCACCTCTACATTTGTATTATGACCGATCTCAATTTTTAAGGCTTTACTTTATTTGGATATTTTTTTCTGGGGATGGTGGGGTTGGCTTGTAACTTTTTTTCTGGAAAGAAAAGTATATCGAGTGTGTTGATTTGTACTTTATTTTTCCATGTACCCTCTTTTAGGGTGAAATTATATTTCAATATATTTTAGGGGGCTATTTAGAAAAATATTTTCTTAAGCGTCATGATCTTTATTTGGGTGGTTCTAGAAGGCAATTTTTTATTTCTCGTATAGGTTATAGTGAGTTTAGCCTAGCCATAAGTCAGACAACTATCAATTGCCTATTTGCCAGCTATTATTTTATTGGTTTACTTTGTATTTAAGTGGCTAATTTTGATGTGGCAAGTTAAGGGCGACATTGTCGCCCTTAACTTGCTATATTTATTTTTTATTCTTCATCGCCGCCATCAAAATATCACCCATGCTGCCACGGCCATTACCTTGGCCCCCTTTCTGGGAGCGGTTGCCCTGTTGCTTATTGTAGCGCTGGGCTTGGCGGTTTTCGCGTTGGTCACCCTTTTTGATACCGCCACTACCCTGCTCACCGGGCTCATCAGATAAACGCATGGAAAGGCCGATACGCTTGCGGGCAACGTCCACTTCCATCACTTTAACTTTGACAATATCACCGGCTTTTACGACTTCGTGAGGGTCTTTAACGAACTTCTCTGAGAGTGCAGAGATATGTACCAGGCCATCCTGGTGAACACCGATATCCACAAAGGCACCAAAGTTGGTGACGTTGGTAACGGTCCCCTCGAGTACCATTGCCGGGCGCAGATCTTTAATTTCCTCTACGCCCTCTTCAAATTTGGCCGTGCGGAATTCCGGGCGCGGGTCGCGACCGGGTTTTTCCAGTTCGGCGATAATATCGGTAACGGTAGGTACACCGAATTTTTCGTCGGTATAGTCTGCTGGGTTCAGTCGGCGGAGGAAGCCGGAGTCGCCGATAAGGCTGTTAATTTCACGGCTATTTTTCTCGGCAATGCGTTTAACCACGATATAGGACTCGGGGTGCACACCGGATTTATCCAGCGGGTTTTCACCGTTATTAATACGCAGGAAGCCGGCGGCCTGTTCAAATGCCTTGGGCCCTAAACGCGGAACTTCCATCAGTTGCTTGCGATTTTTGAAAGCGCCGTTCTGGTCGCGGTAGCTGACGATATTGTTGGCAATAGATGCAGTCAGGCCGGAAACCCGAGCCAGCAGCGGTGCAGAGGCGGAGTTCAGCTCAGCGCCGACACCGTTTACACAGTCCTCAACCACTGCGTCCAATGAGCGGGCCAGTTGAGTCTGGGAAACGTCGTGCTGATACTGGCCAACACCAATGGATTTGGGCTCGATTTTCACCAATTCTGCCAGCGGGTCCTGCAGACGGCGGGCGATGGAGATGGCTCCACGGATAGTCACGTCAAGATCCGGGAATTCCCGCGCAGCAAATTCAGAGGCGGAGTAAACGGAAGCACCGGCTTCGTTAACCACTACTTTTTGAGCCGTCAGCTTGTATTGTTTAATGGTTTCCCCGACAAATTTGTCGGTCTCACGGCTGGCGGTGCCGTTACCAATGGCGATCAGGCCCACATTGTATTTATTACACAGGGCGGCAATAACTGCTGCAGACTCCTGGTGACGATTCTGTGGCGGGTTGGGGAATATGGCGGTGTGATCGAGTATCTTGCCAGTGGCATCGACCACGGCGACCTTGACCCCGGTGCGCAGGCCCGGGTCCAGGCCGATGGTGGCTTTTTGCCCGGCCGGAGCTGCTAGCAGCAGGTCTTTCAGGTTGCGGGAGAATACCTTGATGGCCTCCTCTTCTGCTTTCTCGCGCAGCTCACCCATCAGGTCAGTTTCCAGTGCGGTCAGCAGTTTGATTCGCCAGGTCCAGCGCACCACTTCGCCGAGCCATTTGTCTGCAGGACGACCTTCATCGGTGATATCCACATGGCGGGCAATCATGGCTTCGCAGGGGTGGCTGGCGGTTGGGGAAGCCCCCTCCTCTTCGGCAAGGCCGACACTGATAGCGAGCACGCCTTCGTTGCGGCCACGGAAAATAGCCAGGGCACGGTGCGAGGGAACCTTGGACCAGTCTTCGGCGTATTCAAAATAGTCGCGGAACTTGGCCCCTTCTTCTTCTTTGCCTTCGAGCAGTTTGGATTTCACCTGTCCATCGCGCTTGAGGAATTCACGTAGCTTGCCCAGCAGCTCGGCGTCTTCGGCAAAGCGTTCCATCAGGATAAATTTGGCTCCATCCAGAGCGGCTTTGATGTCTTTGACGTGAAGGGAGGCGTCTTCGTTGTCGGTGTTGAGGTATTGCTCTGCTTCGGCTGCGGGGTCTAGGGAGGGGTTGTTGATCAGTGCATTGGCCAGTGGCTCCAGTCCAGCCTCGATGGCGATTTGTCCTTTGGTGCGGCGCTTGGGTTTGTAGGGGAGGTAGAGGTCTTCGAGGCGGTTCTTGGTGTCGGCACTGTTGATTTGTTGTGACAACTCCGGGGTAAGCTTGCCCTGCTCATCGATACTTTTCAGGATGGCAGCGCGGCGCTCTTCCAGTTCGCGCAGATAGCGCAGCCGATCTTCCAGGGTGCGCAGCTGGGTGTCGTCCAGGGCCCCTGTTACCTCTTTCCGGTAGCGCGCAATAAATGGGACTGTGGCTCCTTCATCGAGCAGGGATACTGCGGCGGTAACCTGTTGTGGTCTGACATTGAGTTCTTCGGCGATGCGAACGTTGATATCCAGCATTTGATGTTTACATCCGTTTTCCGGGAAATTTCGTACCGTTAAGGGCGATGTTGGACCAGTAAGTAGCCTTTCAGTTTCCGTGGTATTTGGCGGGTAAACGAGAGGGCCCTTACAGGAGTAATTTTGGGTCGGCATTATGCGTTACCCGAGCGCAGCGAGGAAGGTTTGCGGCAGGACACAAAGTTGTGCGGCAGTCTGCATCCAAATTGCCTCTTATGTGCGTCGAACTCCAGTAGAATGCGTACTAACTAAAATTTGACCAATTCAGGTCAGGGAACGGGGTAGAGGGTACCTGTGAAAGTCTCGAGTAAAAACAAGCTGTTATTCATTGTATTGTTAGTCGGGGTGGCTGTTATTGCTGCGGTGGTTGTATTGAAGCCGAAGCCGGAGGAAAAACCGCCAGAGGTGGTGGTACCGCCAATGGCCGATGTTCTCTATATAGAACCCCGTCGCCAGACACTATTGGTACCCAGCCAGGGAACCGTTCATGCCCGCCATGAAATCGATGTGATCGCGCGAGTTGGCGGTGTGATCGAAAGCGTGGATGAGGCATTTGTTCCCGGTGGCTTCTTCAATAAAGACGCCCGTTTATTACAGCTTGAGCAAGCAGACTATCGCTACCAGGTCACTCGCGCAGAATCGCAACTGGCAAATGCCAAGTCCGCCCTGGCTCAGGAGCAGGGCCATGCCAAGCAAGCTAAGCGCGAGTGGCGTGACCTGGGATCTGAAGCTGCCAATGCCCTGTTCCTACGCAAACCCCATCTCGAAGCTGCCCAGGCTGCAGTGGAAGCCGCGAGAGCTGACCGCGACCAGGCCAAGCTGGATTTGGAGCGCACATCACTCAAAGCACCCTTTGCAGGTCGTGTAGTTGAGACTTTTGTCGACCTGGGACAGTACATTACCCCCGGCACCCCTCTGGCAAAAATTCACAGCACCGGTATCGCTGAAGTCCGCCTCCCTCTGACCGACCAGCAACTGGCGTTGCTCGATCTTCCCCTGGGGAAAACTATTGAGAATGGCCCCGCTGTGCGTCTGAAAGCTGTTGTGGCTGGACGTGAACACGAGTGGCGTGCGCAATTGGTGCGAACCGAAGCGAGTATTGATCCCAACAGCCGCTTTATTTTTGCTGTTGCCCAGGTGCAGAAGCCCTATGAAGGGGATGTACCGCTGATGAATGGCCTGTTTGTTGAGGCAGATATTGCCGGTAGAACCTTTGATGATGTTGTGGAGCTGCCCCGTCAGGCACTACATGAAGGAGATCACCTGTTGGTTCTGAATGACGAAAGTCAGCTGATCTACAAAACTGTTGAGCTGTTACAAACCATCGGTGACAGAATCTGGCTCCGCGGGGATATCGCTATGGGTGACCGAGTGATTGTTTCAAGCTTGGGCTACTCCCGTGAGGGTATGGTACTTACCGCTAATCCCCTCAATGAGCGGCCAGCGGGCCTGGGGAGTCTTCCTGAGGATTCAGCAGATCCCTCTACAGTATCCGCTGCTGGTGATGCCGGTGGTGTTAGCAATGCTTCCCAGGGAGGCAAGTAATGAGCGGAATCATCCCGTGGTTTGCGCGCAATAGCAAAGCCGCAAACCTGCTGATGATTATGATAATCATCGGCGGAATCTTTGGCCTTATGAGTATCGACCGGGAGGTGTTTCCCACGCTGCAGCTGGGGATTGTAGAGGTTAATATCTCTTACCCCGGCGCCGGTCCGGCAGAGGTGGAGCAGCAGGTAACCGTTCGGGTTGAGGAGGCTATCTCCGAAGTAAAGGGTATTAAGGAGGTAAATTCTGCTTCCCGACGGGGTAGTGCCTCTATTGAAATCCAGGCGATGGATGGCTACGACGAGCTGCGATTGCTCAACGATATTAAGGTTCAGGTGGATAGTATCAACACCTTTCCCGACGGTATTGAGCGTCCCGTTATTCGCTTGATTGAAGCCAACGCTGAGTTAATGATGATCGCCATCGGTGGGCCAGTTTCTGAGCGTCAGCTCAAGGAAACCACCCTGGATTTGCGCGATAAGCTCAACCTGATTTCCGGTGTGCGCAGAGTTGATGTTTGGGGTGATCGACCAGACGAGTTATCCATTGAAGTTTCCGAGCTGGATTTACGTCGCTACAACCTGAGCTTTAATCAGGTTGCCGACGCGGTGCGCCGCTCCTCCCTGGATTTGCCTGCCGGCATGGTGCGCTCGGACCGCGGTGATATTCAGGTGCAAACTCGTGGCCAGGCCTATACCGCTGAAGACTTCGAGCGTATCCCCGTAGTTAGCCGTGCCGATGGCTCTGTATTGTTGCTGCGCGATGTAGCGACAGTGCGCGATGGCTTTGAGGAATACAACAACGTCATCCGCTTTAATGGCAATCCAGCCATGAACCTTCGCATTATTCAGGGCGAGCCCCTGGATGTGGTGAAAACCGCTGAGCGAATCAAAGCGTTCCTGGAGGAGACTCGCGAGCAATTGCCACCGGGCATGGAACTGGATGTCTGGTTCGACTTCTCCAAGGCATTTGAAGGCCGCATGAATCTGCTGACTACTAATGCCCTGAGCGGTTTTGCCATGGTGTTTGTCATGCTGATGCTGTTCCTGCGCCCGGCACTGGCCATGTGGGTAACCGTGGGCATTGTTGTCGCTTTCCTGGGTGCTTTCTGGCTGTTGCCGGTGACCGGCGTCAGCCTGAATATGCTGTCACTGTTCGCCTTCCTGTTAATACTCGGGATTGTGGTGGACGATGCCATCATTGTGGGGGAGGCAGTGCATGCTGCCCACGATAGAGGTGAATCTGGCTTAGCTGCAGCTGAGCAAGGGGTGAAGCAGGTAGCTTCCCCGGTAATTTTCGCCGTGACCTCCACCATGGTGTTCTTTATCCCCATGCTGTTTCTACCCGGCATTACCGCACAGATGATGCTGGCCCTGCCGGTGGTGGTACTGTTGTGTCTGGTCTTCTCCCTGGTGGAATCCCTGTTGATCCTGCCGGCTCACTTGGTGGGCATGAAGCCAGAGAAACCTGCCAAATCGACTTTGGGAATTAAATTACAAAACGTACGTAGAAGTTTTGCCGGTGCGATGAAGACGGCCGGAGATAAGTACTACCTACCTTTGCTGGAAAAGTCCCTTAGCAATAGCCGCACCACAGTGATGAGCTTTATGTTGGCACTGGGTTTGTCGATCGCTGTTTTCCAGAGTGGTTATGTGGGCTCTTCATTCTCACCCCAGGTCCCCTCTGATTTATTGCAATTGCGAATTTCTATGGCCTCAGGTGAACCCTTCAGTGAAGCTGAACGGGTAATGAAGCAGGTACTCACTGCCGCTGATAAGTTGGAAACCGATGAGGGAATGCTGGAGCAGAACAAGGGTGAGTCTTTCTTGCAAAACTCCCTGGTTTTCAATTGGCGTGGCAATATTTATGTAACCTTGCAGCTTACCGATGGAGAGATGCGCGATGTCACCTCCGAGTCTCTAGCGTTGCGCTGGCGCGAATTGATTGGCGAGCTGCCGGCTAGCGTCGAGGACATGAATATTGATGCGAGCATCAACAATAGCAGTAATGGTATGAGCCTGAACCTGAGCACTGCCTCAGGGGATATGGGTGAACTGCGCGCTGCTGCTGATTTGGTTAAGGAAAAACTGGATAGTTATGTCGGTGTTTATGATGTGCGGGATAACCTGACCAGTGCCCGTCGCGATATTGAGATCCAGCTGAAACCCTATGCCACTACGATGGGTATTAACTTGGCAGACGTGGCCAGGCAGGTTCGTCAGGGTTTCTACGGTGAGGAGGTTCAACGTATCCCACGTGGTCGTGAGGATGTTCGCGTAATGGTTCGCTACCCCATGGAGGAGCGCGCTAGCGAAGAGCAGATGGACCGCATCCGTATTCGCACCAACGATGGGGAGGTACCCTTCTCAGCGGTGGCCGAGGCAGTTTACGTGCCGGGCTATACCACGATTCGCCGCAACGATCGCGAGCGCACCGTGCGGGTATTTGCCGAAATAACGCCGAATACTTCCAGCGCGCAAGATATCCTTAAGGATATGCGCGAGACCCTGGTACCTGAGCTGGAGCGCCAGTTCCCCGGTTTCTCCCTGAGAACCGCTGGGGAAATGCAGGAAGAGGAAGAGTTTAACGGTGCTATCCTGGCCTTCTTCGTATTGTCCCTGTTCGGCATTTATGCGCTGCTGGCGATTGCTTTCCGCTCCTACTCTCAGCCGTTGCTGATCCTCACTGCTGTACCTTTTGGATTCTTCGGTGCTTTAGTTGGCCACCTGTTGATGGGGCACAACATCAGCATTATGTCGATGCTCGGTTTCCTCGCAGCGGCGGGCGTGGTTGTGAACGACAATCTGGTATTGATGGATCGTATTAATCAGCTGCGCGCTCAGGGTATGGCGGTTATGGATGCGGTAGTACACGCGGGCCGGGATCGTTTCCGCCCGATTATCCTGACCTCGATTACTACCTTTATCGGTCTGGTACCGATTATGTTCGAGCGTTCAATCCAGGCCCAGTTCCTGATCCCGATGGTGATCAGCCTGGCATTCGGTGTACTGTTTGCAACGGCAGTGACTTTGATCTTGGTTCCCAACCTGTACAAAGTTATTGAGAAGTTACGCCCGAAGCACAAAGTTGCAGTAGAAGACGATACCCCGGTCTCATTGGAGACTGTGTAGCGCAGGTATTCAGGCGCAGTGGTGGATCGCCTTCACCATTGCGCCTTTGGGGTATAAATGCCTAAACTAACTGCCAGCAAAATGCCGACATTCCTGTCGGCTTTTTTATGGTGTTTGAATAGGATTCTCCCATGCGCATCCCGCGTATTTTTTCCAAGCAGCCTCTGGCTTCCGATCAAGAAGTAGACCTGGATGAGCTGGCTTCCCGTCACCTGGTAAAAGTACTTCGCTTGAATGCGGGCCACCCTTTAGTTCTTTTTGACGGCAATGGCGGTGAGTACACGGCGGAGTTGATCGAGATCGGCAAACGCGCGCGCGCGCGCACGGGAGAATACTGTGCAGAGGATCGCCAGTCACCGTTGGCACTGACCCTGGCGATCGGTATTTCCCGTGGCGATCGCTTCGATTGGGTGATACAGAAAGCCACTGAGCTGGGGGTGGCGGCGATACAGCCGCTGTTTACCGAACGTTGTGAAGTGAAGCTGTCCGGGGACCGCTTACAGAAAAAACTGGGTCACTGGCGCCAGATTGCTATCAGTGCTTGTGAGCAGTGTGAGCGCAACCGGGTGCCGGAGATTGCCGAACCGATAAAGCTGGCGCAGTATTTACAGAGTGAATCTGCTGAAGCTGAGCCCCAAGCCAAGTTGGTACTGCATCACCGCACCGAGCTGGATCTGCGCCAATGGCAGGCGGAGCGCGGTACACCGGAGTCCGCCCTGCTACTGGTAGGTCCAGAAGGCGGGCTATCGCAGGTGGAAATCGATGCGGCACTGGCGCAGGATTTTATGCCTCTGCGCTTGGGACCAAGGGTGATGCGCACTGAGACAGCGCCGATAGCAGCATTGTCGGTATTGCAATTTCAATGGGGTGACTTGTAGTCGCTGAAGGAATGGACTCGAGAGTATTCAGGGAGAGAAGAGCATGATAAAAGCATTTATCTGGTTGTTGGGCATTGTCATCGTTGTGTTATCACTGGCGATTATTGCCAAGCCGAAACTGGCACAAAGCCTCAGCGAACGGCTTAACGAAACCGGCTATGCCCTCTCCGCCTGGGCGCGAATTATTATTGGCCTGATCCTTTTACTAATTGCAGACACTCGCCACTGGTATATTTTGTTCAATGCCCTCGGCGTACTGGTGCTATTGAGTGGTGCCTATATGCTGCAAATTGGTTTTGAGCGGGGCAAAGAATTAGCGGTTAAAATTTCCCGTGGTAATGAAAATTTCCTGCGTATTAGCGGCGTCATCGGTGTCATCCTCGGCCTGATGCTGCTCTCTGCGCGTTAACGATGTAGGTTCCCATGTCTTCTACCGATTTAATTATTTTTGACTGTGATGGTGTGCTGGTAGACAGCGAGAGCATCGTCTGTCGCATATTGGCAGAAGAAATGAATCGCCTGGGCTTGCAGACCACCGCCGAGGAGCTGGACGAGCAATTCAGCGGTCGCCCGGCCAGGGACTGCTTGGTGGAAATCGAGAAGCGCTTTGGCGGACCACTACCGGATAATTATTTTGGCAATACGGAGCGGCGTATCCGCGAGGCGTTCCAGCAGGAATTACAGCCGGTTGTGGGTATTGAAGGCCTGCTCGACCAACTGCAACAGCTGGGTCTGCGCAGCTGCGTGGCCTCCTCGGGCTCTCACCAGAAAATGCAGCTGACACTGAATAAGACCGGCTTGTACGATTATTTCGACGGGCGTATTTTCAGTGCCGACGATGTATCCCGGGGCAAGCCCTGGCCAGAGCTGTTCCTGCACGCGGCAGATGCCATGGGGGTGGCACCGGAGCGCTGTCTAGTGGTGGAGGACTCCATTGCCGGTGTCTCTGCGGCCGTCTCTGCAGGTATGCGCGTGGTTGGCTACAGCGCTCACCCAGTGCGGGGCCCCCAGCTGGAACAGCAGGGTGCCCGGGTAGTCACAGATATGATGGCAGTTCTCAACTTTATTTAATGGCCACAGCGGCCGGGGCTTCCGGTTGATCAGCGCTTTTGCTGTTCTACACTGAATTTGACGTCGAGAAACCGGAAGCTGTACCTATGGCGGGTAAATTCTTGTCTGCCAATTGCCTATTCTTATTGGCCTTTACTCTGGTGGGCTGTGACCAGTCCGAATCCCCAAAGAAATATACGCTCGAGCCTGTCGATGGAATACAGTCAGGTGACAGTGAGAAGACTGCCCGAAAAGCGGCCCCCTTTGCCGATGAGCTGGTGAGGTTTTTACGGGGAAATAATCGGTCCATCGGGGACACGTTCCGCCTGCGCCTGGAGTTCGATCCCGGCGGTTTTGCCCCCCGCATAGAAACCATTGCCGACCTGGAAGCCTTGCTGGTGATCATGCGCGATTTTTCAGAGATGCGAATCTCCATTGAGGGGCATACAGACAGTGGCGGCGATGCGAAGAAGAATCTCAGCCTGTCCCAGCGCAGAGCGGATTGGGTAAAGCATTTCCTGATAGAGCGAGGCGTCTCCGCTGATCGTATGGAAGCCCAGGGCTACGGCGATACTGATCCGATTGCGGATAATGAGACAGAGAAAGGCAAGCGGGAGAACCGCCGCCTGATGATCCGGGTACTAAATTTTGATCGTGTTCCCAGCAAACTGCCGAGGCGCTAACCCCGAACAGCTTGCAGGTGAAGAGCTAGCTTAGGATAGTGTCTCAGCTAGAGGCATTACCCAATTCCTCACTGGAATTTACCGGCGCCTTTGGGGCTTGGTTGGAAAATATTTTCTTCATCAACTTTCCAGTTTGACGCAATCCAATAATACTCTGCGCTGTGAGCATACCGGAGATCATTGCACCGGCTACGCCGCAGCTCATCACATCCTGCCCTGTAAGGTAGAGCCCTTTGACCCGGCTTTTGGGTCTCAGCCAGGATTGCTCAAAGCGGTTGGGATCGTGATCCAGTCCGTAGATTTCTCCCCGTGGGTAGAAGCAGAAATAATCCGTGGATAACGGGGTTGAAAGCTCGTAGTAATCGATTTCCCCACGCAACTGCGGCATATG
This sequence comes from Microbulbifer maximicatervae (SeqCode), assembly GCF_052468155.1. Classification (NCBI taxonomy): domain Bacteria; kingdom Pseudomonadati; phylum Pseudomonadota; class Gammaproteobacteria; order Cellvibrionales; family Microbulbiferaceae; genus Microbulbifer; species Microbulbifer maximicatervae (SeqCode). The sequence continues at coordinate 1,053,850 of NZ_CP174335.1, read as the reverse complement.
CTTATACAAATGCTCCAGCAGGCGCTGGCTAAATGCCTCCTTTAGGTCCTCGTAATCATCTCCCCGCTTGCCCCAAGGCTTGTCGTGCCACTGGGCAAACCAGTCGTAGTTGGCCGGTGCCACAATTTCGATGGTGGCGCGGCCCGGGTAGCGCTGGGTAAAGGTGGGGTCTTTCGCAGACGGGAAAGAAATATAGACTAGCGGTATTTCCTTATCCTGATCGTCGATAAAGGCCTGCATATCCTCTTCGTACTGATCGCTGGAATAGATCCAGTAATTGGTCTTGGGCAGGTTTAATTCTTCTGCAGTTTTTTCCAAGCCAATATACAGACACAGGTGAGACATAGAGCGGTTTACTGTGTCCAGGTCACGGATATACCCCATACGCTCACTGGTACTGCGCGGTAACAGCTTCTCGAAGGTATTAAATACCCCTGCGCCGGAGACAACTAATGGCGCTTCGATTTCATGTCCGTCGGACATTCTTACACCGCGAACCTGATCCCCATTCATCAGGATGGTTTCCACCTTGGCATAGGTAAATACATCTCCACCACTGGCCTGGATTTGGGGAATAATCGTTTCGGAGATTTTGCTGGCGCCACCGACAGGATAGTAACCGCCATAGAGATAATGTTTGGCGATCAGGGCGTGAATAATAAAGCTGCCCTCGGATGGGGTCATGCCATTATCACCCCACTGCCCTGTCAGTACAGAGATCAGCTTTTCATTGCTGGTGATTCCACTGAGAACTTCGCGGGTGGTTTTATTGAGCCAGGCGGGTTCGCGCAGCTTTCTCCACAGGCGAATAAAAGGCCCACACCAGGAGGGCAGCATTTTTTCCATTGCCAGTCGCTGCATGGCTTTGGCAACCACATTCAGCCGTTGCAGGTACTCCTCGATATTCGCGCGCTCATCGGGGAAGTGGCTGACCAACTCATCGATAAATTGCTGGCGGCCGGCTTTCAGGTCGTATTGTTTATCGCCAATACAGATGCGGTCATAGGTGCTGTCCATTGGCGCCCAGTGCAACTGGTTATTGGAAATAAAGTCGAAGATCTTGCGGGTCATGGTGGGGTGTTCGCCCACATCGCCGATATAGTGGACGCCGACATCCCACTCATAACCATTGCGGTCATAGGCGTGGGTGTATCCCCCGGCAGTGTAGTGTTGCTCAAGGACAAGTGCTTTCTTGCCCATGGCACTGAGCATCGCAGCACAAGTCAGACCGCCAATGCCTGAGCCAATGATAATGGCGTCGTAATTGCCTTCTAGGCGGCTCGGGCGATAGCGCCGACCAATACGCAGCCGGCTTGGTTTTGGGGCACTGCGCTTCTTCTCAGGGGTCTCTGTCATGATGGCCTCGCCACTATTGTTTTTATTCCTCAACCATAGCGCCCCCTATCGAGCTATGCAATAAGTTGCATATTAATATTCTGTATATCTATTGTGCACCTTTATATATCGCGTATACAATTTGCATATAAAGCATATCAAGGTAATAGTTATGGGCATCGTCAAGATATCCGATGAGCTACACGATGAGATTCGCAAGGCCAGTACGGTGATGGCCCGTTCAATTAATTCCCAGGCGGAGTACTGGATCAAGATTGGGATGCTGGCGGAGCTGAACCCGGAATTAAGCTACAGCGACTTGTGTAAGAAGTTGCTGCGCAATCAGGCATTAACCCTGGAAGAGCTGACACGTGAGTGAAATAAAAATAAAGACTCCTGATGAGCAGGAGTTAATGCGCCAATCGGGTCAATTGTTGAGCCGTGTATTTGCCATGCTGGACTCCTTTATTGAACCGGGGGTCTCGACAATGCAAATTAATGAGCGGGTAGAAGAATTTATTGTCAATGAACTCAATGCTCGCCCCGCCAGCAAGGGGCAATATGATTATCCCTACGCCCTGAACACCTCAGTCAATGAAGTAGTCTGTCACGGCATGCCGAGCGATAAGCAGCTACTGCGGGAGGGAGATATCATCAATGTGGATATTACCCTGGAGAAATCTGGCTATATTGCGGATTCCAGCAAAATGTATAGCATCGGTACCGTGACCCCTATTGCCAGAAAACTGGTAACCACCTGCTATGAAGCTATGTGGGCCGGTATTGCCACGGTAAAGCCGGGAGTTACTTTTGGTGATATCGGCAATGCAATCCAGCGCCATACCGAGCGCAACGGATTCAGTGTCGTACGGGAATATTGTGGTCATGGTATTGGCCGGGAAATGCACGAGGCCCCGCAGGTTCTTCACTTTGGGCGGCCTGGTTCCGGTGAAGTTTTGCAGGAGGGAATGACATTTACCATTGAGCCCATGATCAATCAGGGAAATCGTAAAACTAAACTTAAGAAAGATGGCTGGACTGTAGTAACTAAGGATAAAAAGCTATCGGCTCAATGGGAGCATACGATTTTGGTAACCGGTGACGGCTATGAAGTGTTAACGCTTAGGGATGAAGAGCGATCTTCTAAGATTAAATAGCGGCCAATTAGTGATCGTTAGGTAGATAGCAATGGGTAGCGAGACACTTTACATTTTCGCTACCCACTGTTTTCAATAGATATTTTAATCCAGGCATGCAGGTTCTGCTGCGGTAAACGTGTTAAAGACCCAAGTATTGGTGCCGCTGCAATCGCCCGGATCGGTATCATCTTCCAAATCGTAAGGTGAGTTATTGAGAGAGGTATTTCGAACAATCTTGTTAAATTCACTACCCTCAACAAAGATACCGATACCTCCTTCGCCATTACTCTCTACGGTATTTTGAGTTACTAGAGTATTTGAGGAAAGCCTAATCGGAATACCTAAACCAGAATTTCCTGAGACGTTATTTAGTGAGATGGTAGAAAAATCAGCATTGTCAGATTCATCTCCTTCCCCTACGGCAATACCATCATTTAATCCGTTGGTCACTATATTAGAGAAGACATTGGTAAATTGCCCATTTACTTCGATTCCCTGATTGCCACTTCCACTTATCTCATTAAAACTAATATTGTTAAAGGATCCTCTTAATTCAATGCCCGAGTTATCAATACCCGTTATGGTATTTCGAGTTACGGTATTAGTGTTACCATTTAATTCTATGCCATCGCCGCGATCGCTGTTGGTGATAATATTATCCCTGGCAATACTGTTATTGGATTCTATGTAGATGGCATCGAATATCGTATCAATGATTTCCATAGAATAAATACTGTGTGAGCCTTCCCCTTCCGCATTGACCCCGTCTCGACAGGCCGCAATGATCCCACCATATACCTGGGCTCCAATACCAGTTAACAGTATTCCGGCCTGCCCCGTTGCCTCTTCATCATCACAGGTAAGCTGAAAGCCGTCCATATTCAGGCTTCCACTAGGACCCTCTATGGTTAAAGCGACTTCATTTTGTTCCGTTATCACACAGAGCAAATCCCTATCCAGAGTGGTTGGTGTTGTAATAATATCTCCACAGTCAATAGCCCAAACAGAAAATGGACTCAATAATCCTGAAAATAAAACTGTTGCGTAAATGTTACGTATTTTCATTATGTGTACCTTTTAAGTGGAGAGTATTCCTATGACATTCGTTATGTTCCAATTGCGAATTTATAGGAATTAATCCCAATTTTGTAATATATAATTGGAATCTATTTTCTGTTTTATATCAGAATTTTAGATTTATTTATTTTTTTGTTTGGTGGCTGGCGCGCCAATTATTTATGTCGAATTCCTAAGGAAAGTATTGCGTTCGTGTAATGGTGACAGTGACTTCAGTCTTCTGTTTCCTTGACAGGTTCACGTCAAATGAAGATATACTGTATTTTTGTACAGTATTGTAGGTGTTTAATTATGCGCCCCAGAGTTATAGTTTTTGATAGTGAACCGATTCGTATCTGCCGCTATAGGTCCAGTTATGACAATCGCCCTATGTACGCGATTAGTATTTTGAACTATGAAAAGTACGTACGTCGGTTTTCTGTTGCTGTGGGAGTGGATTTGCGCAAGGAATTGGAGTTAACCTTGTGCCAGATGAGAGGGATCGAGAGTAATTTAAGGTGGCTGTCCGAATATACTGAAAAAACCAGTTCAGCGGGATAAGTGGGAGGCTCTGGGTGTGTAGTGTCTTTGATGTCAGTGATCATGCGGGTATGGAGCGTTTTCTCGATACCTATGACATTCGGGGTGCCGGACATATGATTTACGGTAGACGCCGGAGGCCCACCCAGCAGGTGTCTATTGTAACTACTCGGAAGGGTTCTGCTGAAATAGAAAATGCCATTTGGCATCTCTATCTTGAAAGGCATGGTGATACTTGGCGGCCCCATAAAAAATACTGGTCCATCAACAGTAATTGGAAGAAACTGGACTCCAGACCGGAATATCGCAAGTCCCGTTGCTTAATACCCGCTACCGCCTGGGTGGAAAGCCAAGGTGGCAAGTACCCGGTAGAATTCAGTTATGGTGAACCTTTTTTCTTTTGTGGTTTGTATAAAATCTGGGGAAATTTACTCAGTTGCTCAATCATTACTTTGGACTCCCACCCAGCCACTAAGCGCTACCATGAAAAGTCACTTCCCATGATTGCGCCCAATCGCCCAGATTTTGTAGAGTCCTGGTTAAATTGTACGGAGTTGACAGAAGATTTTGGCCCATTCCTGAAACCGTCCGTTGAGTATTCGGGGAAAATACTTACAGCTCATCCTTTGCTGAGGGCAACTTCTACGGAGTATATCGGGGACCCTATCCCCGTAATTGAATAATTATTTGCCCTGGGATATTGGTGTATAGAAAAATTTATATTGCACAACCTAAATTGTACTCCTGGCGTGGTATATCAATTAGCTTCGTTCTTGAGCTTGTACTTCTTTCGTGAGGTGCAAAATATGCGCTGGTTTCATCTAGAAGATCTACAAAGCGATTAAGCCGATGTATTTGTTTTTGGTTTAAATTATCTTGAGCAAGAAGTGCATTGATTTCTGTGCTAGCCAGCTCCTTTGCTGCTATATCTTCTGGCAGGCCACTGCGAGTACATAATCCATAAGTCCCCTCAATAAAGTGTTGCCATTCCTCTTCGATATGTTGAGAAATTCCGGATGAAAATTTTGGGTTTCTTGATTCGTATCTTAAATTTTGCAATTGAGCTATTTTAGCCATATATCGATTAGCAAAGCATTGATAAATAGAGTTAAAGTCTTGCTTAGCCTCTATGATACCAATCCAGCTGGCGTAGCCTTTTGCAAAGTACTCAACTGCCTGTTTTTCGGAGTGGGGTCCAAAAAAGGATTCACAGTCCCATTGAATATTAAGCTTATAAGAGGGCTTTGGCATAACACCCTCATCCTGGTAGCGCTGCAATTGTAGTTCGCTGATTTGAGTAGCCTGAATAAGCTGTTCTTTGGTCAGGAAGTGTTTATCCAGATAATTAAGCAATTTCACTGAATGTGCTCCGAGGTAGAAATCGAATGGAATTCTAGCGCCTGGAGCACTTAATACTTCGATGTGAGCCGAAGCATCTTTTCCCTTTTAACAAGTCTTGGAGAATTTATTCCTGCAGGAAGAGAATATCCGTTCTAATAATATATTTGATTCCTCGGGTGATTGGAGTAGAGCTGTGAATTCTGTGTAAGGGATGCATTCCATGGGGGAAGCACAGTACGGCTCCGGCAGGTGTGCGGACATCGATGTCTAATAAAGAGTCCCGACTGGGTTGTTTTAGGGGGTCATCTGCATTCACCCTGAATCGGGTTGCACCACCTTCAAAATCTTCACTCAGCAGTACTAAAAACGTCATTTCACTATAGCGATCGGGGTAGCCATTGGTGATCAACTGGTTGTTGTCAATGCGGCTACCGGGCCAGGCGCCATCGGTGTGGAACTGGAAGAAATCTCCCTCACCATAGCGATAAAAGCGAAAACGCCGATTTATGCCAACAGCCTCTCTTCCACCAAAGTAACCATTTAAGTCCTGCGCCAGGTCTCGGCATCGCTGCCAGATCTGCCGCTCTGTAACCTCGTCAACCACCCAGGTCAGGTTGTCGTTATGGCGGACCTCCCGGGGCAGGGAGACGGCTGCATCCGGTAAATAACCCACCGCTTCAGTGATATCAATCAGCCCTTGGCATTCGTCTTTGGAAAAGACATTGAGCAATTGGAAGGCTCCGGGTACCTCGGCGATATCTCGTCGTGAAACCGGTTGCGGTGCTTGTTCGGCCAGGGCCGCCGGGTTTTTACTGCGTGTAGCCCAGGTGGGTAGAGCCGGGTGTTCTGCTCCGGGTTCGCGAGCGATAACAAAGAAGTCATCCAAGTGGGTGACAGTATCAATACTTTCAGTCGTGGACATCTGCTGTACTTCTATTGGAAAATTTTTCAAAAACTTAGCGGTTTAAAACGGTAATTTGGGCAAACTGCCGGTGCCCTTCAGCTCCACCGTGGAAGCCAAAGCCACTTTGCTTGGCGCCCACCCAAGGTGAGCCGCCGGCGCCCTGGTTGATGCCAATCATTCCCGCTTGCAGCTGGCTGGCGACTTGCTCGGCCTGTTTGCTTTCACCAAACACAACCGCACCAAGACCGTAAACAGAGTTATTGGCCCGCTCGACCACATCGTCTACTGAGCTAAAGCGGTCGATGGCTACGATAGGCCCAAAAGTCTCATCATCTTCCACCAGCATGCCCGGTCGAATACCGCTGATAACTGTGGGCGGAATAAACGGCACCTGTGGATCGCGCTCCCCTAGAAGAAGCTTTGCGCCTTTATTCAGGGCATCGTGGATATGCTCCACTACCTTTTGATGTTGGCGGTGATTAACCAAGGGGCCGATATCCACCTGTGGCTCCTGCCACCCGCCGACACGATACTGCTTCGCCAATGCCACCACGGCATTCTCGAATTTATCGGCAATTTTTTCGTCCACATAAATACGCTCTGTGGAGGTACACATCTGGCCTGAATTCTCAAAACTGGAGCCAACGGCAAATTGTGCCGCCTGGGGAATATTGGCGCTCTGCAACACGATCATTGGGTCATTGCCACCCAACTCCATAACCAGGCGTTTCAATGCCGGAGCGGCATTGGCCATAATTTTTTGGCCCGTTGTTCGCGATCCAGTAAAGGCGACCATATTGATGGGGGATTTCACCAGGGCTTCACCGGTTGCGCCATCGCCGTGAGCAATTTGTAAAATGTCCTGGGGCAAGGTTTGATTGAGTGTTTTCACCAATAAGTCAGCGACCAATGGCGATTCTTCTGAAGGTTTTAAAATCACAGCGTTGCCGGCGACCAGGGCGGGAACAACCAGGTTATTGGCCATGGCAAGTGGATAATTCCAGGGGGAGATAACCGCAACAACGCCCAGTGGTCGATATTGAATTTCGCTACCGCCACTGCGTTTTGCCCGCAGGGCCTCTCCGGCATCCCCCGCTAACCAGGCACCGCCTTGGACTACGCCGCCGGCTTCATACTGTGCACGCCGGGCATCTTTGCCCATTTCACGGCTGATAAGTTGTGTCAGCTCTCTCTCTTCCGCATTCAGTTTTGTGTAAGCCTGCTGAAGTAGTTGTACCCGCTCCTGAAGAGATTTACTCGACCACACTCGCTGCGCTTTGTGGGCTTTCTCCACCATGTCCTGAATATCTTGGGGCTTGCTGACAGGTAGCGATCCGATGGCCTCTCCGGTTAGTGGATCAATCGATTGAAGTATATTTTCCATAATGAGGTCCCACTCAATCCGGCCACTTTATTGAGTGGCCGGGTGTTTTCTTAAAAGCGTTGGTGTTATTGGTCAAACAGGACAATAGTGCGAATTTCCAGGCTGGTTCTGCGTGGTGCCCCTGCACTTCCCGGCAGGTCGAAAGCGCAGTGGGGAACACCAGTTACATCGCCTCGGTGCTGGCTATCGAAGACCCGCAGTAAAATGCCTTCGCCGGGCTGCATATCGCTAAACCAAATCCAGCGGTGAACCGGGTTGAAACTCAACACCGAAATCTGCCCTTTTCGCTCTGGGTAAATTAATCGCATATTGTGGAAATCACTGGCGGCGACAGTGCGCAGGTCCACCATTGCCAACGGTGACTCCTGCACCGGGCGCAATAGGGGCAGCCAGAGATTAATAAACTGGTAGCGCGGATAATCTGATGGCTTGTACCCCCGGGCCTCCAGGGTTTCCTTTAGCTGGCGCTCTGCGGACCAGGGTGTGTAGTCGTTGTGCACCAATTTCACCGGGGATCGGCGACTGCGACTCAGCTCCGGTGCCGCATCAGTCGATGGTTGGGCTCGTAACGTGTGGTCAAAGGTCAGTACCTTTGCTGCACCCAGGTGAGCGCCTATCCAGGATTCAATAGCTGGATACCATTGGGTGCGAATCAACTGGTCGCGCTCCTCAGGGCTGGGGCTACTCCCTGAGGGTTGGTCCAGCGCGTGTAGCGCATCATCCAGCTGGCGCAGGTTTATGCCGAGCATAGGGCGTACAAGCTCAAATCCCTGGGTATCGAGACGAAAACGCTCCCCGGCGGTTTTCAGGGCGCGACCATCGTAGATGTGAACCTGCTGGGAAATAACATTCTCGACCAGATTGGCGGGCCCGGGGCCCTCTGAACGCTTGTCGTACACCAGATCGCTACTGGGATCAGCGTAGTGAATAATTGCTGTAACTAATTGATCCTGAAAGGAGGATCGGGCTGCGGTTTGCATAGTGAACTCTCCCCCCACCGAAGTGGATGCCATACGGGCCAATCTACTCACAATGCTAGGGTTACGTGGATACAATGAAAACCAAGTAACAGTTGTGAGTGATACAGGTTTGAGCAGAAATCATCGGGCGAACCCACTGGAGAGGCTGGAGTTTCGTCAACTTCGCTTAATGAACGCTATCTTGCGGGAACTGAACTTATCCCGGGTGGCTGACCAGCTGGGTGTGAGCCAGCAAACGGTCAGTGAACAATTGAAACGCCTGCGGGAAATCTTCGATGACCGGCTGTTTATTCGCACCAGCAACGGTGTTATTCCCACCCCCCTGGCCGAGCGCCTGGCTCCCAAATTGGATGAGATCCTGAATAATGTCGCGGCGCTGCTGCGTACGGATGAATTTGATCCGGCACAGCATCGGGGCATCTTTACCATTAGTGCAACGGACTTTGAGCAGCGGGTGGTACTGCCGGTTCTCCTCAAGCAATTGCGTCAGCAGGCTCCAGATATAAAAGTCGTGGTGCTTAAGCTGGAAATTGATCGCATGGCCCAGCAACTGCAAACCGGTGAAGTGGATCTGGTGTTTAGCACGCCGGGATTTGTGCCGGATAACAGTCCCAGCATGTTGTTGTATCGAGAGCACTACGTCTGTGTATGTTGTCAGCACACCGATATGCTGCACAGCGCCAATCAGCCTTTGGAAATGGAAGAGTTGGCGGCTTTGCCACAGCTGGTGGTATCACCTTCCAGGGGAGATCTGCGGGGCATGGCGGATAGTTGGTTTGAGCAGTTTGGTTTGGAGCGCAATGTGGTGCTGTCTGTCCCCTCTTTTGCTGCTGCAGCCGAGTGCATTGCCTCTACCAATACCGTTGCCTTTTTGCCCTCGCGACTGTTGCCTGATCCCCGACTAAAAACACTGCCTATTGTCGAACAGCCCCCGGGGTTTGATGTGATTGCCGCCTGGCATACCCGCAGCAGTCAGGACCCTTTGCACAAGTGGATTCGCGCCCTGTTAGCACAACAATTTCCCAGTAATTAAGGAGCCTCTGAATAACTTCGTGATACCTCTGGCATGCAGAGCGGTTCACAATCAAGGCGCGGCTTCGCAGGAATGTCTAGACCTTTCAAGAAGTCGCAACGCGGAGTGTGAATCGCTCTGCAAGCCCCGAAGGGCGAGCCTTGAAGGCCACAGCTGCTGCGTTGCAGCCCTTGCAAAGGGCTAGAGCCATTCGCAGCAAGCTGCGCCTAACATCTGCAGCCTTCAAGACCCGCAGAGGCATTACGGAGTTGTTCAGAGGCTCCTTAGCGAGGGAGGTAGCGCTGCTAAACTTGAGCATTCCAAGTGTTCAGGTAGTGGTCGCCATGCGTGTAGCATTTTTTCTGCTGATATTTTTGAACTCTTCTGTTTACGCTCATTCCGATTTTACCGAGCAAATGGGCATCCCCCACTTATTTGCCAAGGACGCACTGGTTGAGGAAATTAAAAAGGTGGATTGCACCCTCTCCGAGGGACGCAAGACCCAATGCTGGATGATTGTGGTAAAGGCAGAACCCAAACATAAAATGGGGCCCTGGTGTCCACGCAATGTTGTCGACCCAATTACGTCTGGCGGCATGATGTTTATCAAGCAGCAGATAGTGCCGATTGATGGACCTTTCGTTAAAAATGCCGCGACCTTTTTCTCTGATCCAAAATGGAGCCTATACGATCCCAAAACCGGGGCGATAAAGGTTACCGATTCGAAGCAAGCCTGCGAGATGGCCGCGCGGCCTGATGTGGCACCGCAATACAACAATTACTGCGTGGAGTGCCTGGCCAGCTATATGGGCCCGGATTTTCATACCCGCTACCTGATCCCCGTACAGCCTGAGAAGGCCAAGTCAAAGCAGAATCCCGATGGTTTTTCCGGTTATGGAGTCGCTTTTAATGGGGTTAAATTTGATATCGCCGCGCCTATCGGCGCAATTTTAGGTGCACACACCTTAGCGCCAGTGGATGCCTGTGGTGGTCATGTAAACCCCCATGTGGGCTATCACTACCACGCTGCCCTGGGTTGCAGCCAAGCCTACCCGTCTGCCGCAAGCCATGCAGCGATTGTCGGTGTCGCCATAGATGGCTACCTGATCTATGCGCGGGAGAATGCCGATGGCCGCGAGCCCGATGACCTGGACGAATGCCGTGGCCATGAGTTTGCCGACCTGGGCTACCACTACCACGCCAACCTCGCTGCAGAAAACGATATTCTGCATTGCCTAAAAGGGGAGAGAGGTTGTGCCCTGGCCGGCAATCAAAGCCAGTGCGATTTCTCCCATCGGGGACCTCCCGGACCACCCAGGCGTTAACTCAGGCCCGATTGCTGCTTCAAATAGTGAAAGACGAAGAGAGCCTCAGCGCTCTTTTTGGTATTGATATCAATAAATGGCGTCGAATAACTGTCTTATAAGCCCAGGACTTGATCTGACCGTCAGGTTTCCTTAATGGCCCTGGGAGATAATGCCTCTAACTATTTCAGGTAATCCGGAATACCAACAATGAGCAATGGTACAAATTTCTATCTGATCCGAATGGTGGAATCCCTCGGTGTGCTGGTGCGCACTCGCCTGTGGATGCAGATAGTGGTCGCCATGATCCTGGGGCTAACTGTCGGCCTGCTGCTATCTCCTGAAGGGGCCGCGCTGGTGAGCCAGGATCTCAGTACGGCATTGGCCAGCTGGTTTAAGCTGCCGGGCTCCATCTTTCTGAATATGATCCAGATGGTGGTGATACCGCTGATTATGTCCTCAATCATCCTGGGGCTCAGTGGCAGCGGGAACGTCAGTCAGCTTAAACGTGTCGGACTGCGCATCGCTCCCTACTTTGTCGGCACTACCACTGTTGCGGTGATTATCGGCATTATCTTGGTCCAGTTGATCCAACCCGGTGACTATATCGATGAGTCCCTGCTCAGCGCCGCCACTGAGTTACAGGTTGCGAGCGCCCCCCAGGTGATGGAGTCCAAACCGCTTCCCGAGCGTATTGCTGAATTGATTCCCGCCAACCTCAACGAAAGTATCGCCATGCGCAATATGTTGCAGCTGGTGGTCTACGCGATTTTTATTGGTGTTGCAGTGATGCTGTTGCCGCAAAAGCAGCGGGAAACCGCGGTATACGCTTTTGGCATTATTCAGGAGGTGGCACTTAAAGTGGTTGGCTGGGCCATGCTGTTTGCGCCCCTGGCCGTATTTGGCCTCCTGGCAGATATTGCTATTCGCGTGGGTCTCACTGCAATTCTGGGAATGTCTGTGTATGTGGGCACCGTGATTTTGGGACTACTTATTCTTCTCAGTTTTTACCTGATAATTGTTTCCCTGGTGACCTCCGTCGGCCCGATCACATTTTTGCAGAGAATTAGCGGAGTGCAGCTGCTGGCATTCTCCACATCCAGCTCTGCCGCGGTAATGCCGCTGTCAATGAAAGTTGCAGAAAGTCCCCTGGGAGTAAAACCACCCATCGCCAAATTTATTGTGCCCCTGGGCGCTACTGTGAATATGGATGGCACGGCGCTCTATCAGGTAATCGCTGCGGTGTTCCTAACCCAGGTATATGGCATTGACCTGACAACCGCGCAGCTAGTGGGGCTGACCGTAACTACCGTTGGCGCTTCAATTGGCTCTCCCAGTACGCCGGGCGTCGGTATCGTAATCCTGGCGACAATTCTGGCCGGTATTGGAGTACCGCCGGAAGGTATTGCGTTGATTCTGGGGGTGGATCGGATTCTCGATATGTGTCGTACAGCAGTCAATGTGACCGGGGATCTGACAGCCTGTCTGGTGATGGACCGCTTGTTGGGCAGCGACAACCTGGAGGAGGAAGCTGCCCAAACGGCCTGACTGTCAAAGTGATGGCTTGAATGAGGGTTCCCGGTTTCTATTGCGGCATAACTAGAATTTCCAGAGTACGAGGGTCTTTTTGACCTTCGTAGTATTTCTCCAGGACTGCATCAAATAAAGTTCTGCCCTCTTCTACCAATGGGAATAAGGCCATAGAAGATTGCATCTTAAAATCTTAATTACTTATAGTGTATCTAAAGGAAGCTTGAAATAGAAAAAAGTGGCATATGTAAAGTATGGGTGATCTTTATAATATGAAAAAACAAATATAAATTATTTAATATCGTTCCAGTCTTTATATTTTTATAATATATTTGATTGAAAAATATGTATAAATACTAAAAGTAATTTTTAGAGATAAAATCCCAAATCTGTTCATACAGTAATTGATGTCCCTTGGGATTTGCATGGAGGCCATCCTCTGAGAGAAGGGTAATAAATTCCTGAGCTCGCCATAAATTGCCAAACTCCAGTATGGGGATCATTTCGGTAGTGGCAGATTCTCTCATAGCTTGGTTATAAAGGTCCGCATCAGCCTGATAGAAATAGCTATCACTATTCCGAAAGGGAGTAGTTCGTTGCTCATCGAACGGAATGCCTGTCATTAGGAAGGACGGCGCGATGGTTTTAGACGTTTGTAACAGCTGTCGCACTGTTTGACGGAAAGAGTCCAGCGATACAGAGTTCTCAGCCTTTGGTCCCCCGATACGGCAAATATCATTGAAACCAGGATATATCCCGATTAAGTGTGGCCTTCTTGGAGGCAGTTCTCGGGAAAGTCTTATGGCTAAAGAGTTCGCGTTCTCTCCGAATATTCCCAGAGCGTAAACTATATTATGGGGATCTAAAGTTTCGAACCGAAACCGGAATCGTTGAACAAATCCGCCTAGTTCTGTATCACCTTTTCCATAGATAGAACTGGAGCCAATAAAGACAATTTTTTTGGGGACTCTTCGTGCCATAGAAAGTCACTAATTTGGCTGAACTTTGGATTTTATTTACCGTTACCATTATAGACATCGACTAGGTCCAAGTTGTATGCATTAGTATCAAATCTTGATTTCGAAAAGTTGAGAGTCCAAGGCTGGAGTAGGAATAGCCTTGTTAAAAAACAATTAGAAATCGAATGGAGAGAGTTCTAAGGTGGGTAGCAAATTTACAGTCTCTTTGGGGGGAAAGAGGTGCTGATCGGTTCGGCCTAAAATGGTGGGGAAAATTTAATATGGGTAGAGTGGTGGATTCTGTGAGTATGGATACTACAGCTTGTACGCCAATATAATGGTTCAGATCATGATTGCCATCCAGCCTTCCGATCATAAAGCTCCACCCTTGCAGGTAACTAATGTTGGACAGGAACTTTCAGTATCTCGAAAGTACGAAGGTCCTTCTGTCCTTCATAGTATTTTTCCAGCACCTCTTCAAATAGCTTGTCTTTGGGATCGGCGATAGAAAATAGCGTCATGGATGACTTAAGTTTTACATCATCCGGTGAGCCGAATATCTGGTAAGCGGAGTAATTATTCAGTTGCAATAACTCCTTGCAGCACTCTTTGAGCCTGGGGCCGAGCACAGGGTGCTCCAGGTAAGCCCGGGCTTCATCCAGGTTTTTAATTGCAAAATGTTCGGATGTCGCGCTGTGCCCCAGGCCGGAGATCTGGGGGAATATATACCACATCCAGTGGGAGCGTTTATGGCCGCTATGTAACTCACTCAGGGCACTTTCATAAGAGCTTTCTTGCGCCGTCACAAAACGCTCAAGGTGAAATGGTTGGGCCATGCTTTGATTCCCTTTATTCTTATTCCTTTGCAGGCCCAAGGTTAGCAGCAATAAGGATGAATGCGAGAGGATGAACTGCCTGACGGCTGAACTTCCACCAATTAATTGATATTCATCATGATCTCAGCAAGGGCGGGCTCCTTGGCTCCCACAGGAGAATCTCCCAATAGGTTCTTCATATCGGCATAGGAAAGTTGAATTAGCCGATGTATGTCATTGGAAGTGTCAGCAGTACAAGGAAAACTACCGCTGACAAAGACGGAAATTGAATTTGTTCGCTGAGTATTAAAAATACGAATTTCCCGCCTGAAAAAATCATTGCCGCGACAGGATGCCGCTCTTCCTGATGGAATACTATTTCCTGCGGGAACGCTTAGCAGTACTTCTTTGGATCTTTCTTCAAAGGGGCCACGTCTGTAAATTAGCATCTCTCGTAGGCCTTTAGATACTGGATGATTAAATTCCAAACCTCTAATCGCATCGACAACCTGCACGCTTTTGATATCGTAGTAGCTGTGAGCCTTTCGATCAAAAGGCCCTTTCAATCCATAGAGAAGCTCGCGCAAACGTTGAGATACATCAGATTTAATAGGTTGCTTTTCAATTTCTCCAATTAATTCAGGATCTGTGGGTAAATAGAAATTGCCAAACTCTTTAAGTAATGCCTTAGATTCACGCCGGGCTTCTTCGTCCTGGAATAGTTTGCCCAGTACAGATCTAATGGAAACTGCACTGTTGTTACCATCCACTTGTAGTTCTAGCTCGCTATTTCCCACTTTGATGCGTAAAGAGCCAATTTTTTCACTCTTATATAGAAAAAAGCAAAAACTCAACACAATTAAAACGAGAATACTCCCGTAGATAATATGAATATTTCTATTGGGCTTTCCCGCTGACATCTATACACCTCTGATATAAAGCAAGAATTTTTCTATTATTGATGGCTTTGTTGAGCCTGCACTTGATGCAGAAGAAAGCAATCAGTAGAATATTTTACTACAAAAAGCGCATGTTGAAAAATTTAATTGTGAGTCTAGACAGTGAATGTGGTGTATATATTTATTAGTGCCACCGGCCTGGGCCTGAGAGGTAGCCCGATAGACTGGAATTACAATCGAACCCCACTAAATACTTAGGCTCAGGCTGTGGTAAAGGGTTGCAGGGGATTTCTGAGCTAATGGGAGCCATTGCACTTTTCAGTCACCCTAGATAAAGATTCACAGTTATTTTATTCCTTTATTTATAAGGCTAGCGAAATTAGGCTGAATAACTCGACAAATCGGCGTCTGCCGAAAACTAAATTCACCATATCAATCTTAATGCAGTCACGCACAAGCCCAATGGTTCGAGCGAGAACTCTGCCCTGGTTACCTCCCATGAATCCAAGTACATGCACAATGCTCTCCTAGATATTTAGCGATTGATTTTTTATCCCTCTTTCCAAAGAACTAAACTAAGGTAGTTCATCGCCTCCAGTGTGCTCTTTAACTTATCGATGTAAAAGAGCTGTCCGTACAAAATTTTTCGAGTATAGTCATACAGTAATGCAAACTCCTATGAAGTATGCATATCAGCTGTGGTTACCTCATATTCACGTATCAGTTTATATTTGTTGTCCATGCAGATTTAATTCTTTTATCTGTAGCATCTCTCATTGCTTTTCTTGGTCTAGTGAGTATCAAAGTCTTACTGTTGCTTGGTTTTTAGGTTTTGCCTGCTTACTTTAAAATCTTATATACCTAACTTACTCATTTTCTTCTCGACTACCTCAGTATTTCGGTATATTGATAAAGTTGGCATAAATTATTTGTACTTCTGAGCACTATATATTTAGGTTTTAAGATGGAATTGATGTCCGAAAGTGGGTATTTCATGATTCTTACCCGTATTAGTTATTCCAAAAGTAGACAGGTTATTTTCGCGTGTTGAGTGTGTTGTATATTAAGCTAGATGTAGATATAAAGTTTTTATAAAAATAGGCTTTTCATAAGGCGAATGTATTTCGCCAGATGTTAAAAACTCTTTAATAGTAGTTCTATCTAGTTCAGAATATTTTAAATTGTCTAATTTTTAGAGATGCGCTAAATCTAGAATAACTATTCGGTAGGCGCTCTTATGGTGTATTGAATTACAAAATCTTACAGGCTTGGTACTTACGTATAGCTTATTCCTTATAATTTTATGCAATTTGGCTTTTTTGTAGTCAAAAAAATGCTGTAAGTGGGGCGAAAGCTCCATTTTCTATTTAGGTGGCACAGCTGTGCTTTTTAATCATCTGTTCTTCGATTTTTGTTTGTTTTAAGATTCGTGCCTTCTTAAACCTCAAGTTGGAAATTAAAAATGATAAATAAAAAAAATGTAGTATTAGCTTCATTTCTTTCAATATTTATTGGTGGATGTGCTTCTTCTGGTGGTAATCAGGCTCTAAAAGAGGAAAGCGAAACTAGTGTTCAAGAAAAAATTACAGAAGGTGTAACCACTAAATCTGATATTAAGTCTATGTTTGGATCTCCGAATAGTACCAGCTACACTGATAGTGGGAAAGAAATTTGGCACTATTTTTTGACGGAAAGCCAAGTTGACGCAGTGAGCTATGTTCCAGTTGTAGGTTGGTTTGGGGGTTCTACATCAGGAACACAAAAACAACTCGTAGTTATGTTTGAGGGCGATGTAGTCAAAAAATATAACATGTCAGAATCTGATATCAGTAGCAAATCAGGTGTTTTTAATAACTAAAGAGACCTTACAAAATTGGTTTTTCATCCGGCACTTCACGTTATCGTAAAAGAGCTGGCTACTTTTCTGAATCCCAATTTTCTATATAGGTGTATCTCCATTTGATTACTTGAAACCTGAGACCTTCGGGTTTCAGGTATATTTATGCTGAACTAGTGGGCCATACGGGAAGTAATACTTAGATTGTCAGTATAATTGATGCAAACATACTCGCTCGAAACTTCAGCGAACGCAAGTACTTAAACATTTTCCTTGGAAGCCCTCAGTGGTAAATTATTTAGCAACTGAGCGGTTTTTATATTTCTTAAGTTTCATTCGTTTAGTAGTTTATTTAGAGTCAGCGCTTTTCAGTTCACGATCAAGTACCTTCATGACGAAATTAATCTGAACCCCATGCCGCAGATACAATAGCGAGAGATAAGTATTCTCACAAAATTATAGTAAAAACGACTGAGCTGAATAACTTTATTCGTGGGGAGCTACGATCTGGTATCGTTCTTTCATGGCAGGTGGCGGGAATGAGTTTCCATGAAATTCCTGGCTTGTTGGTGTGGAATTTGCCTGGTATATAGTCAATTGGTCTTCTTCGTTATCATCATGTGTGTCGGTTATTGTAGTAGTCTAGATTTTAACTTGCCGTATATAGGGGATTATTATTTTTAAAATTAAGATTGAATTTTGCTTTGTCCTCAAAAGTTGTCCTATATTATTTCTTTTTTAGTTTCATTAGAGACATTTTTTTGAAAGCAGGTAAAATTTTTTTGTGCCTTATGCTGAGTGCAAGTGCATATCGGCTGCTACTTTCAACTCATGATCCTGCCTTTCTTGGGTGGCGTAGCTTGCGATCATTTTAATTTTATTTGATTTTTATCATCACAAACAAATATGGAAGGTGGGGAAAGATTTTATCTTGCCTGTATGGTTTAAATAAAGAATGACTCGGTAATGGTGTAGAGTAAATAATAAAAATATGCATCCAAGTGATTCGATCGTATCATTTGTGCGTCATTAATAGCTGCCACTAATATGGCAGAGTTAGCTTTATCGCTAGAAATAATCTGATACTATGATAAATTGTATGTTATGTTAAAACGGATATTTATGGCTGAAGAATTATATGGTTTGCTCGAAAGGCGAGCTCTTAGTGGATACTTGAGATATCACTTCCCTAGATTTGAAATTTTATTTGATACCGTTAGTCATTATCATGAAGATGGATTTCGAATCTTAGATATTGGTAGGTCTGATTTTACTGAAGTCCTGATCAGTAAGTTTCAAAATGTAGACACATTAGGTCTTGAGCGCGAAAGTGATAATTCTATCTCCCGTCACTTTAATTTTAATTTAAATGATTGTAGAGATAGGTCATTGTGGAGAAGGGATGTCCCTAAATACGATATAATAATATTTTCTGAAGTTGTTGAGCATTTATATACTTCCCCAGGTCAGGTTTTAGGCTTTCTTAAGACTCTTCTAAATAAAGGAGGCGTTATTATAATACAAACGCCCAATGCCGTTGCTCTACATAAAAGGCTGAAGATTATATTTGGTAGAAATCCATATGAGTTGATCCGAGAAAATCATAACAACCCAGGGCATTTCCGTGAGTATACCAAAAAGGAATTGATTTTTTATTTGGCAGAGCTAGGCTTTAGTCTGCTAAAGTTTAGATATGAAAACCATTTTGATTATAGATTTTCAGAGCACTCAAATAAAAATGTCCTCTTAAAAAATGATAAGCGGAAGATTTTTAATATTATCTCCTCGGCTCTTCCTGGGCCGCTCAAGCCTGGTATGTTTTTCGTTGCTCAAAACCCTTGAGTGTAAAGAGTTAAGTTTGCCTATAGTTCACTTCTTAGATGTTGCCGCTAATGTGAATTGAAGGTAAGGGTGCTAACTGGGGCAGCACTATTAAAGGCTATCTATAGGAAGCTGCTTTCTTTTAGTGTCTTAAAGCTGCTCCGATTATCGGGCTGCTTTTTCTGCTAGTCCCTAGCGCAAGTTTTGGCTTTGTATCGGTTGAAGTGCCAATGTAGTTTAACGCTAGGATACCCTTAAGGGTTGGGCTTTAGTGGGAGACATGGCGTTGGCTGAGGGGTTGCTTTAGGGGTATAAAAAAAGCCCCATCCTTGCGGATGAGGCTTTTGGATATGGTGGTGCCCGGAGGCGGAATCGAACCACCGACACGGGGATTTTCAATCCCCTGCTCTACCGACTGAGCTATCCGGGCTTTGCGATCTTGCTGGGCTTCCCCTGCGTCGCGAGGCGCGTATTAAAGCCCTTCCCCGGGTCAGAGTCAACCCCTTGATTATAAAAAAGTTTTTTTTCTTTGCCGGGAAAGCTTCGGGGCCTTGTGTTACTGCTGTTCCGGCGGAACGTAACCGTCGGCTGCGTCGTATTCCTCGCCGCTTAAGAACTTCATCATCTGCTCGCTCAAGTAGGCGCGGCTTGAGGGTTCCATCATGTTCAGGTGCTTTTCGTTAATCAGCATGGTCTGGTGGGACATCCACTCCAGCCAGGCTTTTTTGGAAACGTTCTCGAAGATATCCATGCCTTTGGGGCCGGGGAAGGGCGGTGCATCCAGACCTTCCAATTCCTCTTGGTACTTGCGGCAGAATACGGTTCTGGACATGGACTCCTCCTGGTTTTAGTCGGCAGTGGTCGGCGTGAGCAGGGGAGCCTGCAGCGCCAGTAGTTGTTTTGCCAGCTTGACGATAGGGGCGGGTAGCCCCAGTTCCTGGGCCGCACGAGGGCGGTTTAAACGCCGCAGTTTATACCAGCCAGCGCCGCTCTCCGCCACCTGTGCTGGGACTTTGCTCAGTTGTACCCACACCGGGGAAATATCCAGGTGAAAGTGAGTGAAGGTGTGTCGCAGGGTCGGCAGGCTTTGGACGTCACTGGCACGCCAGCGCTTTGCCTTGAGCCAGTCGCTGCTATTGTCGGCTTCAGGCGGGCTCCAGAGTCCGCCCCAGATTCCGCTGGGCGGGCGCTGTTCTAGGTAGATTTCACCTTTGTGTTCAAGCAAGAGCAGGGTGGCGCTGCGCACCGGCTTTTCCTTGCGCGGTTTCTTGCCGGGGTAATCCTGTGGGTTGCCCTGGGCGTGAGCCACACAGGATTTTTTCACCGGGCACTCCTCGCAGCGTGGTTTCGAGCGGGTGCACAGGGTGGCACCCAGGTCCATCATCACCTGGGTGTAGTCGTTAACGCGTTGGTTTGGGGTGTAGGTCTCGGCCAGTTGCCACAGTTGATTGGCAACTGCGGTCTGTCCGGGCCAGCCCTCCACGGCGTGAAAGCGAGCCAGCACCCGTTTGACGTTGCCATCGAGGATCGGCGCCCTGAGTCGCATACTGATACTGGCAATAGCGCCAGCGGTGGAGCGGCCTATGCCGCTTAATTCGGTCAGTTCCTCTACGTCCTGGGGAAACTCCCCTCCGTATTCCTCTAGCACCGTCTGGGCGCACTTGTGCAGGTTGCGGGCGCGGGCGTAGTAGCCGAGGCCGCTCCAGTGAGCCAGGACTTTGTCCTGAGGCGCGCGGGCGAGGCTTTCCAGGGTGGGGAAGCTCTGCATAAAGCGCTCAAAGTAGGGAATCACCGTGGTGACCTGGGTCTGTTGCAGCATGATTTCGGACACCCAAACCCGATAGGGGTTGATGTCCTGCTGCCAGGGCAGGTCTTTGCGCCCGTGTTTGTCGAACCATTTCAGGACGGCATTTTGGAACTGCTTTGGGGTCATGGGGATACTGCGGGCTGGAATCTGTGGTTGAACGCTGGAGTTGTGCACCGGGTAGACCCCGGTGCACTTTAGCGGGGCCTTAGCGGCCGAAGAGATTTTTCAATTTTTCTTTCAGTTCGTCGACCTTTTCTTCAACTTTATCGCCATATTTCTTTTCGGCTTTGTGCTTCAGTTCTTCCCGCAGCAAGTCGTCGAGGCGGCGGCTGTCGGGTTTACAGGTGCTGATGTTCACATCGTCGAAGTCGCCCTTGCAGCGCAGTGGCAGCGGGCGGTTGCGCCAGCGCTTGTTGCGCACGGTACAGCCGTCGGCGGAGGTGCTTTCGCCCACCAGGGCCAGGCCGAGCTTGAAATCGAAGTCCTGTTTCTTCAGGTCCACCTCTCCGTCACCGGTCAGGGCGATATTTTCGATACCGGCGAGAATTTCGCTCACATCTACCTGGTCGCCTTTCACCGCGATGGTGGCGCGAAGGTCCTGCAGTCCGGTGCTATTGGGCCAGTCCCGGGTGGGCATTTCGGTATTTTCCGCGTAGCTGAACAGCTGGCACATGTTTTTCTCCAGATTGAATGGAGAAATCGACATTTCCTTGCTGGAAACCTCAACGGAGGCGCGCAGGTTTTTCTCTAAGGCTGTGGATGTTTTACCTTTGGTGCTGGCACTCCAGTTAACGCTGGCTTCCCCAGCCAGCTGGACGTCTTCACTGGGGAAGAGGGCAGCTTGGACCTTGCCGATATCGACATTGGTGAGACCGCCGCGCATCTGCGCCTCGGCGGACTGGGCGCGAGCGTTGAGCTGGCCATTCGTGTTCAGCTGGCCACCATAGATATCGGCGCTCAATTTTTGCAGGCGGTAGAGGCCGTTATCCACGGTGAGTTGGATTTCCGGGCTGTCCATTTGCAGGTCAGCGGCTTGCAGTTGGTCCAGTGCCAGGCTGATATT
The DNA here is from genome assembly GCF_052468155.1 of Microbulbifer maximicatervae (SeqCode). Lineage (NCBI taxonomy): Bacteria > Pseudomonadati > Pseudomonadota > Gammaproteobacteria > Cellvibrionales > Microbulbiferaceae > Microbulbifer > Microbulbifer maximicatervae (SeqCode). Next base: position 1,032,124 of record NZ_CP174335.1, on the reverse strand, counting down.
GGCGTTGAAGCCGCGCAGGTCGCTCAGTGGCAGGGGTTCTGCCGCGGGCGGCTTGGCTGCTACTGTTCTCTTTGGTTTTTCTGCGGTTTCAGTTTGATCACTCTGTGTCGCCTGCTCTCCCGGCTTTTTGCTTTCAGCGGCAGGAGCTTGCGCACTCTGTGCTTCCACTCCCTCGGTTTGTTCCGCCGAAGCGGCTCCAGCCTCATCTTCGTTCGAAGGGGGCAGATAGTTATCCAGATTAAAGGCGCCGCCGCGCAGGTTCAGGTCCAGCCCGGGCATTTCTGCGTTGCGCAACTGGGCGTTGCCGCTAAAGGTGACGTCGTCCAGTTTCAATTGCAGCGGTGTTAGGTCGAGCTTTTGCTCTGTACCTTCCACACTCGCTTCGATACTCAGCTTTTGCAGTGCCGCTTTATCGCGGGTATCGATTTCGGTGCCCGTCAGTTCAAACCAGGGGCGCAGAGGGTCGGCATTGGCGTTGACGTTTAGTTGTATACGCCAGGGCTGGGTGTTGCTGTCCCTGCGCAGGTAGCCGCGCATATGCAGGCTGGCCTTGGCGCTGTTCTCAGAGGTGAGGTCTACTTGTAGCGGTTGCAGGCGCAGCCCATTGAGGCCCTCATCCAGGGCGAGGGTGCTATCAATTTTAAGCTTCAGCGGGTGTTTGAGGTCGCTGCCGGTAAGGTCTGCTGCGGCAGTGAGTTTGCCCGGCTCGCCACCCGGCACCAGGTTGATAACGCTTACCTGCAGGTCTTGGACTTTGTACTCTTTGTTGGTCTGGGCATCGCTGTAGAGCACCACGCCCTTCTCGATACGCAGCTTTTGCAGACTCAGGTCGACCTGTTGTTGTGAAGGCTCTTCCTGTTCCTTGGGGATGGAGAGTTTGGGAGGTTGCTTGCTCTGCGCTTCCAGGGCCTCGCTGATCAGTTCCCAGTTACCGCGTCCCTCCTTGTCAACGGTGAGCTCAATTTGCGGAGCCACCAGGACGATTTCTTCAGCTTCCACTTTGCGCTGTAGAAGAGGTTTGAGAGCGACACCGATGGCAATTTTATCCGCCTTGACCAGAGTCTGCTTTGGCAGTTTTAGCGGTGCAAGTTGAACGTCTTCCAGTTGCAGGCCGAGCTTGGGCCACAGCTGCCAGCCGATATCGCCTTCGAGCTGCAGGGAGATGCCCTGCTTGGCGGCGAGCTCTTCCAGCTGCGGTTTGTACTGGTTGATATCGAGCCCTGCGAGTAGCCAAGCGACGGCGCCGGCGAGAAGCAGGAAGACGATCAAAAGAGCGATAAAAGTGCGCTTGATCCAGGCCATGGAGTGCATTGTCCCTGTTTATTTACAGAAAGTGAGTCATGTAATACTACATGTCAGACGTCACAGCGCGGCTAGATGTTCCCGCGCACTTCTACGTAGAGGGTATGCCGGAATTGTAGGAGATACAGCCCCGCGAGGCTGGGAAAGCGCTGCGGGGCCATTGAAGCAGGTGTTTATTAGAAAATAAACCGCACACCAGCTTCGACGCTGCGACCAGCTTCAGGAGCGTAGTCGCGTAGTAGTGAGGTGGAGTTGCGAATTTCTTCGTCGAGCAGGTTGCGGGCGCTGGCGAAGATCACCGCGTCGCTGCTGCCGATGTTGAAGTTGTAGTGGGCACTCAGGTCCATACGGGTATAGCCGTCGGTTTCCTCTTCGTAGGCGCCGGCGCGATCCTGGTCTGCAGCTTCGACTGTGCGCCATTCCCAACCCCACTGGTCGTACTCTGCTCCCAGGGCGAGGCCCAGGCGCAGGGGAGGCATGCGCGGCACATCGGAACTCTCACCGGCGATATCTTCGTCGAAGCTCGCGCGTACAACATCGCCAAACAGAGTCAGATAGAAGTTGCTGCGCAGGGGAAATTTCACCGAGGCTTCAGCACCGTAGAAGGTGGCATCGCGATTGGCATAGGCGTAGATGGGCAGCTCTTCTTCGTACTCAAGACCGGTATTCTGCGAATAGATGTAGTCGCCGATGCGGTTGTAGAAGACGCTGGCTTCAATCTGCGCTGCATGCCAGCCGCTGGCTGCTTCGTTGTGGTGGTGATAGCCCAGTTCCAGGTTTAAAGAGCGTTCTTTGTCCAGGTCGCTGTTACCGATCAGGTAGCGCGACTCGGCCAGGTGCTCACCGTCGGCGAACAGCTCTTCGGCTACCGGGGCGCGCTCGGAGTGGGTGGCGCCAACGCTGATATGCTGGTGCTCTTGCAGGAAGTACTGCAGAGTGGCACTGGTGCTGAACAGATTGAAGTCACGATCCTCTGCGGTCTCCGGATCGATATCGACACGCTCAATACGCGCGCCCAGGTCCAGGTGCCAGTTGCCCCATTCGCGCTCTTTCATGGTGAAGAGGCCGGCGCTGCGGGTGCGGGAGGGCTGGATAAAGGCTTCGTCGCCCACTGCAGCAAAGTCTTTGTCGGACAATTGCAGGCCGTAGGCACCACGCCACTCACTATCGTTGTCGTGGGTGATCTCCAAGCGACTTTCCCAGGCTTCATTGGTAAAGCGGGTACCGGGTTCACCTTCTTCCAGCTCTACGTGCTCATAGTCGTTATAGCCGATACGCAGGCGCAGCTTGTCCCAATAGTTGCTGTTGAAGCGGTGCTCGCCTTTGAGGTCGTAGCGAGTCTGCGCCATATCGATACGCACAGCTTCGACTTCGCTCTCCTCCTCATGCTCTTCGTGTTCCTCGTGATCGTCCTCGTCGTGCTCCTCCTCTTCATGGTGGTGCTCGTGAGTGCCGAGGGGAATGCCGTAGTTGTTCTCAAGCTTGTTTACTGACAGACCGATATAGCCACTTTCAGTAATCCAGGAAACTCCACCGCTGTAGCTGTGGGCGCGGGCGTTGGTGTTGCCGACGTAGCCGTCGGTGTTGAATTCTTCCTCGTGCTCGCCTTCGTCCTCGCCTTCGTCCTCGCCGTGCTCTTCGTGTTCCTCGTGCTCGACAATAGCGAGGCCGGGGATTTCGGTATCGTCATTTTCGCGATAGACACCGTCGAAGTACCAGGCCAGCTGCCCGGCACCGCCGGTAAAGCGGAATACCGAGGCATCCTGGCTGTTGGCAGTGTCGTGGCGCATCTCAACCGCGCCTTCAACTTCCTCGGGTACCTCAGTGGGGATGCGACCGTCGATAATATTTACCACCCCACCGATAGCGCCGCTGCCGTAGCGCAGTGCCGCCGGTCCGCGCAGTATTTCGATGCGCTCCGCCAGTAGAGGTTCGATACTGGCAGCGTGATCGGCGCTGGTGTTGGAGGCGTCAGAGACATCCAGGTTGTCGTTCAGGATCTTCACCCGGTTGGCGCTCTGGCCGCGAATAACCGGCAGGCCCACGCCACTGCCGAAGGAGGCGTTGGCCACTCCCGGCTGGTTCTTCAGGGTTTCGCCCAGGGTGGCGGAAGCGGCTTTGCGCAGGGTCTCGCCGGAGAGCACCGATACCGGCGCAGCTACTGCGTCGGCGGGCTTATCCAGGGGAGATACGGTGACGTTAACTTCTTCCAGTTTGTTGCTGTCTTCTGCGGCGCAAATAGCGGGCACGGCCAAGCTGGCAATAGCCAGGGCCAAAGTATTGAACTTAGTCATTGTTTTTTATTCCTGTCACAGGCGGACAATGCCATACGCGCTCCAGCGCGGGCATTCATTAAAAAAATATCGGTTTTTGGGTGTTAGCTGAGTGACAGGAAGAAGGGAGGGGCGCGCGCACTCTGGCGCTCTGGCTGGCAATCGCGCGCGGTTGGCGCAGAGGGCCGTTCATAGTGACTTTGGGGCTCAGCCTGTACGAGCAATGGCTCGCTGCCGAGTGCTGCAGGTGAATGCATGCAACACAGGTCACACATCTCTACCTGGGTATTGCCCAGGTGAAAGTGCTCCGCCCACAGCGGCTGAGCTGCTACTACGGCGAGTAACAGGAACAGGCTGGCCCAGTAATGGGATTTTCGGCGCTTTAGAGTAACCATGCGGAGCATGATAGGGCTAAACAATTACGAATCAAGTTTCATCTGACACTAGAGAGCCACAGGAGATGTCATTCATCCTATAATTTGCGCCCTCTGTCTTATCGTGCAAATAAGGATCGCTTTCGATGCGTACAGCTAGCGTCACCCGTGACACCCTGGAAACCAAGATTCAAGTCAGCGTTAACCTGGACGGCCAAGGTCATGGCAAGTTCGCGACTGGGGTTCCTTTCCTGGAGCATATGCTCGATCAAATTGCCCGCCACGGCATGATCGACATGGACATTAGCTGCGATGGCGATATTCATATCGATGACCATCATACGGTGGAAGATATCGGCATTACCCTGGGCAAAGCCATTACCGAAGCGCTGGGAGATAAAAAGGGGATGACCCGTTACGGCCACAGCTATGTCCCATTGGATGAGGCGCTTTCCCGGGTCGTAATCGACTTCTCCGGGCGGCCCGGCCTGGTTATGGATGTGCCTTTCACCCAGAAGAGGATCGGCAACTTTGATACTGAACTGTTTTTTGAGTTCTTCCAGGGCTTCGTCAATCACGCGCTGGTAACCGTACATATTGACTGCCTGCGTGGCCACAACGCTCACCATCAGGTGGAAACTGTATTTAAAGCCTTTGGCCGCGCCCTGCGTATGGCGTTGACCCCGGACCCCCGTATGGCCGGCACCATGCCCTCCACCAAAGGAGTCTTGTGATGGGTAAGATTGCGGTACTCGATTACGGTATGGGCAACCTGCACTCGGTGGCCAGCGCCCTGAACAAGGTGGCGCCGGAGGCCGAGGTGGTGCTGGCACAAACTCCGGAGCAGGCCGAGGGCGCAGAGCGCCTGGTGGTGCCCGGTGTGGGTGCCATTCGGGATTGTATGGCAGGGTTTGTCGAGGCGGGTTTTTCGCCGCTGCTTCGCGAGGCTATCAGTGTGGGTACCCCGGTGCTGGGTATCTGTGTGGGTATGCAGATTATGATGCACCACAGCGAGGAGAATAATGGCGTTGATTGCCTGGGGATTTTCCCGGAGCCGGTGAAGTTCTTCGGCGACAACATTCCCCCGGCGCAGAGTGCTGAACGGCTCAAGGTGCCCCATATGGGCTGGAACAGTGTTCAGCAGCGTCAGCCGCACCCCCTGTGGGCCGATATTGCCGATGGCAGCCGTTTCTACTTTGTCCACAGCTACTATGTGCCGGCTGCTGAAAATCCGGATATTGCCGGGCAAGCCGAATACGGCATTCCCCTGGCTGCCGCAGTTGCCAGGGAGAATATCTTCGCCACCCAGTTCCACCCGGAGAAGAGTGCCGAGGCTGGCTTGCAGCTGCTAAAGAACTTTGTCCACTGGAACGGCCGGGCCCAATAGGCCCAGCTCACCGATCACACTGAAATTACTGCCGACGTAAGAAAAAACATGATTGTAATTCCCGCGATTGATTTAAAAGACGGCCAATGCGTGCGCCTGCGCCAGGGCGAGATGGATGACGCCACTGTATTTTCCGATGATCCCCTGGCGACAGCCCAGCATTGGGTGAACGAGGGAGCCAAGCGCCTGCACCTGGTGGACCTGAATGGTGCCTTCGCCGGCAACCCGGTGAACGGTGAAGCGGTAACTGCTATCGCCAAACAGTTTCCCGATTTACCGGTGCAAATTGGCGGAGGCATTCGCGATTTGCACACTATCGAGCGCTATCTGGATGCCGGTGTGCAGTGGGGGATTATCGGCACTGCGGCAGTAAAAAATCCCAAGCTGGTGGAAGAGGCGTGTCGCGAGTTCGAGGGCCATATTATTGTCGGGCTCGATGCCAAAGATGGCTTGGTGGCTACCGAGGGCTGGGCTGAGGTCTCCGAGCTGAAGGCGACAGAACTGGCCAAGCGCTTTGCCGATTGTGGTGTCAGCTCTATTGTTTATACAGATATTGCCCGCGACGGCATGATGCAGGGCGTCAATATTGAGGCGACCCTGGAAATGGCCCGCGCAGTGCAGGTGCCTATTATTGCCTCCGGCGGTGTTAGCAGCATTGAGGACATTGAACAGCTGTTGGATGCCGGTGAAATCTACGGTGCGATTACCGGCCGGGCGATCTACGAAGACAAGTTGAACCTGCGCGAAGCGCAGCAGCTTTGCGACCAACGGAACAAATAATGGCTCTGGCGAAACGTATTATTCCCTGTCTCGATGTGGACAACGGCCGTGTGGTGAAGGGTGTTAACTTTGTCGATATTCGCGATGCCGGCGACCCGGTGGAAATTGCCCGCCGCTACAACGAAGCGGGCGCGGATGAAGTCACTTTCCTCGATATCACCGCCACCCACGAGCAGCGCGATACCATCCTGCACACCGTGGAGAAAATGGCCCACGAGGTGTTTATCCCCCTCACTGTTGGCGGCGGTGTGCGCACCTTGCAAGATATCCGCAATCTGCTGAATGCCGGTGCGGACAAGACTGCAATCAATTCAGCGGCGGTGAAAAATCCCGAGTTTGTACGCGAGGCCGCCGAACGCTTTGGCAGCCAGTGTATTGTGGTGGCCATTGATGCTAAACAGGTGGGAGAGGGCCGCTGGGAGATCTTCACTCATGGCGGGCGCCAGCCCACTGGCATTGATGCAGTGGCCTGGGCCCGGCAGATGGCCGAATACGGTGCCGGCGAAATCCTGCTGACCAGTATGGATCGCGACGGCACCAAGAACGGTTTTGACCTGGCCCTGACCCGGGCGGTTACTGAGGCGGTTCAAGTGCCAGTCATTGCTTCCGGTGGTGTGGGAGATCTACAGCACCTGGCGGATGGCGTATTGTACGGCGGTGCGGATGCGGTATTGGCTGCGAGTATTTTTCACTTCGGCGAATACACCATTGCCGAGGCGAAAGCGTTTATGCACAGCGCGGGGATTGAAATGCGCTTGTAGGAAGGTGTAGGTCTTGCACGGCGGGCCTTGGGCCCGCCGCACTCTGCTTACTGCTGTTCGTCTGCGCGGGCAAGGCGCTCGCGCAAACCCCTGTCCCTGTGAGCGTAGAGATTGAGGCCCTTGAGTACATTGAGGGCTTCGAAGATTTGATTGTCGCGATCCATCCAGTCTTCCCGTTCTTCCTGTTCTCTCGAGCGGTCTTCAGAAGTCCGGTCGGCACCACCGTTACCGTTGTCCAGATGCCCGGCCAAATCCGCTTCAGTGGGTCTGGGAGAGTCGTCCAAGCGGGTAACTTTCACCCGCTCTACCACGATATCCGGTGTGATGCCCTGGGCCTGGATTGAGCGGCCATTGGGAGTGAAGTAGAGCGCGGTTGTCAGCTTGATGGCGCGTTCATTATTGATAGGGATTACTGTTTGTACCGATCCCTTGCCGAAGCTGTCGGTGCCCATCACCACTGCGCGGCGGTGGTCCTGTAGGGCGCCGGCGACAATTTCCGCTGCAGAGGCGGAGCCCGCGTTGATTAATACAACCAGCGGAGCGCCTTCGGTTAAATCGCCCGGCTCGGCGGAATAGCTCAGGTTGGCGGCTTCATTGCGGCCTTCGGTGTAGACCACCAGGCCCTCTTCCAAAAATGCATCCGCTACTTCCACCGAGGATTGCAGCACGCCACCGGGATTGTTGCGCAGGTCGATAACCAGCCCTTTAAGTGCGCCTTTCTTCTGCAACTTGATCAGCTCGTCGGCCACATCGGCGCCGGTGTCCAGCTGAAACTGGCTGATGCGCAGATAACCGTAGCCATCATCGAGGACTTTGCTGCGCACACTGCGCACGCGCACGGTGTCTCGCTTGAGGGTGACATCGAAAGGCTCTTTAAAACCTTTGCGAGCGATGGTCAGGGTGACACTGCTTCCTTTGGGCCCGCGCATCCACTCCACCGCTTCATCCAGGCTCACGCCCTTCATGGATTTGCCCGACAAGCGCAGTATGACATCGCCGGCCTTGAGGCCAGCGCGGGAGGCGGGGGTGTCGTCCATGGGGGTGACGACGGTGATATGGTCGTTTTCGATGCCCACCTCGATCCCTAGGCCGGCAAACTCACCGGTGGTGTTGGCTTGTAAATCGTCAAAGGATCGGCGATCAAGATAGGAGGAGTGCGGGTCTAGGCCTTGCAGCATGCCCTTGATGGCGTATTCCAGCAGGGTGCGGTCGTCCACTTCCTCGATATAGCCCTGGCGAATTTGCTCGAAAACTTTGGCAAAGCTGCGCAGATCTTCCAGCGGCAGGCGGGCTTCAGTGTCTACAGCCACCTGGGAATGGCTATCGCCGTCGGTCAAACCCATTAAAGGCAGGGCTGTCAGAGCGGCTGCGCCGATCAAGGTTGTCAGCGCCTTGGGGATAAACATGTTGTTGTGACCTCTGCCTTATTTCTTCGCTGCTTTGCGAAAGTGTAGACCGCAGAGATTGGCAGGGATTCTAAGCGGACGCCAAATTCTACAGTGTCACGATCTTAGTCGTCATAAGCCCAGGGGTCTTACACCTGGGTTGGCTCCCGCTCTTATTCTCTTTTGGCGATAAAAAAGCCGCTACTCCGCAGCTTTTCGTCGTGGTGCTTTCTCATTTAATTAGCTCAGCGGCGGGAGTCGTGAGATGAAGTGGAGAGCATTAGGCGGGTGTGTAATCCCGATCGCTGTGATTTGCGAGGGAGCTCTATAACGGGTGCGTGGAAAATGCCCGGGATTTTACGCCTCGTATTATGCCCTCTGTGCCAGCTCCGATCAGGAGCTGCACCAAACCGTAGGGTCCTGCGCTTTACCCCGGTGGCGAATTTCGAAGTAAACACCGCTATGGCTGAGTCCACCGCTATTGCCAACCCGAGCGATGGTGTCACCACTTTCCACCCACTCGCCAATATTGCGGGTGAGGGACTGGTTGTGGGCGTAGAGACTCATGTACTCCTCTCCATGATCCAGGATAACCAGCATGCCGTGGCCGCGCAGGTAATCGGAGAAAACCACACGGCCGCGGTGGATTGCCCGCACCGGCTCTCCTTCATTGGCGCGCAAGGTGACACCTTTCCAGGTGATGCCATTGGCGCGGCGCTGTCCATAGGCATTGGCGCGGCGGCCATCAACAGGCCACTGCATCTTGCCCCGCTGGCGCGCAAAGGGCTTTTGCTCGCTGGGGTTTACCAGTGAGGCGATGGCGCGGCCTACTTCGTCGATCAATTTTTGCAGGCGTGTGCGATCTCCTTGGAGCTGCTTGAGTTCACCGCTGCCATCGGAGAGCCGCGCCGCCAGTTTATCCAGCGTGTCCTTGCGATTCTGCTGAGCGACGCGCAGTTTGCTCTGGCGTTTCTGCAGCTGCTCTCGCTCCGCTTTCAGGGTCTCGCGCTCGCGCTCAATGGAGGCGGATACGGTTTCCAGTGAGATGAGGGTTTCCAGGTAAGTGTCTATGATGCGGCTGCGTTCTTGGAGGAAGTAATCGTGGTAGCGGAGATGGCGGGCGACGTTCTGTGGATCTTGCTGGTTGAGCAGGAGCTTGATCTGCTCCTGTCGGCCTAGTCGGTATGCGGCGGCGATCTCCTGCTCGACCCGCCGCTGCATACTTCGTCGCGACTCTTGCAGTTGCTGTTGTTCCTGCTGGAGTTCGTGCAGCTTGTCCGAGCGGCTGCGCATATCCTGTTTGATCTTGTCTATGCGCTGGTGCAGCCCAGAAATATCTTTCTCGTTCTCTTCCAAATCCTTGAGCAATTGGTCGCGCTGGCCCCGCACCTGGTTGAGTTCCTGTTGCAGGGACTCAATGCGTTGCTTGATTTGCGCCAGGCGCGCCTGCTCATCTCCCTCTGCCTGGCTCCAGGCGGGCAGGGAAATCAGGGCGATCAGGAAGAGTACGAGAGTTTTCATCAGTCCATTTTTACCAAACTTTGGCCGGTCATTTCCGCCGGTTGTGGCAGATCCATCAACGCTAACATGGTTGGTGCTACATCCGCCAGACTACCTCCGTCACACATTTGCACATTGCGCTCGCCGATATAAACAAAAGGCACCGGCAGAGTGGAGTGCTGGGTGCTAACTTGGCCGGAGTTGGCGTCGAACATCTCTTCCACATTGCCGTGGTCGGCAGTTATCAGCACTTCGCCGCCGGCAGCCAGAGCGGCGTTTACGACGCGCTCTACACACTGGTCCAGGGCTTCGACGGCTTTTACTGCCGCCTCGAAAACACCGGTATGGCCGACCATATCGCCGTTGGCGTAGTTGCAGATAATGGCGTCGTACTCGCCGCTCTCAATCGCCGCTACCAGTTTGTCAGTGACGATTGGTGCATTCATTTCCGGTTGCAGGTCGTAGGTGGCCACATCCGGTGACTTGATCAGTTCGCGGGTTTCGCCGTTGTAGGGCTCTTCGCGGCCGCCGCTGAAGAAGAAGGTAACGTGGGCGTACTTTTCTGTCTCGGCGATGCGCAGCTGGGTTTTGCCCTCTGCAGACAAGTACTCGCCGAGGGAGTTGACCAGGTTTTCTGGTGGGAAGGCACAGCTGGCGTGGATATCGGCAGCGTATTCGGTCGTCATGACAAAGTCCGCCAGCTGCGGCTTGGCTTTGCGCTCGAAGCCGCTGAAGTCCTGCTCGGTAAAAGCGCGGGTTAACTGGCGCGCGCGATCCGGGCGGAAATTCATAAAGATAAGGGCATCGCCGTCCTGGATCGGAGCGGGCTCGCCAATCACCGTTGGCGCGACAAATTCATCGTTTTCACCGCGCTCATAGGCCGAGGCCAGCCCTGCCAGGGCATCACTGGCACTGTGCTCTGCTGTACCCAGGGTCAGCATGTCGTAAACGGACTCGGTGCGCTCCCAGCGCTGGTCGCGATCCATGGCGAAGTAGCGCCCGGCCAGGGTAGCCATATGGGCATTGCCGACGGAGTCACACACCTGCATCAGGCGCGCCAGGGAGGGTTCGGCACTGCGCGGTGGGGTGTCGCGGCCATCGAGAAATGCGTGTACATAAATAGCGCGGGCGCCGCGCTGTGCCGCCAGGGTTATCATGGCGACAATATGATCTTCGTGGCTGTGTACGCCGCCTTCGGACAGGAGTCCCATAATATGGACGGCGCCGTTGTTGGCGATAGCCTTATCGACCGCAGTGGTGTAAGCGGTATTGCGGAAGAAGTCGCCGTCCTGAATGGCTTTGTTGATCCGGGTGAAGTTCTGGTAGACCACTCGACCGGCGCCCAGTGTCATATGGCCGACTTCCGAGTTGCCCATTTGTCCATCGGGCAGGCCCACCGCCATCCCGGATGTCTGGATCAGGGTTTTTGGGCGGGTTGCCCAGATATTGTCCCAAACCGGAGACTTGGCTGCGTGAATCGCATTGTGCTCGGGATTGTCGCTGTGGCCGAAGCCGTCCAGAATCAGCAGGACCAGGGGGCGTTTTTGCGGGGCTTGCGTAGCGGCCATAGCGACAGTATTCCTCTTCCAAGGGTTAAATTGCGGACGCGGATTTTAACCTGTGGGGCTGGTATTTCACCATGTTATTTAGCTTAAGCCGGATTACAAAGAGGCTGGGGCGGAGGGATTTGGTTGATTAGAATTTCGCCATGATCGTGTATACTCCCGCCGGCATTGGGCGCCGTAGTGCCCTATTGATTACCACTTGAGGATTTTGGGGGCGAAGTGGATTTTCTCGACTTTTTAGCTGAGCAGTGGCTGTTGGTCGGCCTGCTTGTGGCATTGCTTTACGCATTTGTTTTGACTGAGCGATTCAAGTCTGGCGAGCCGGCATCACTTCATGAAGTGACCAAGCTGATCAATAGCGACGGGGCCAAGGTGCTGGATATTCGCGATCGCAGCGAGTTCACTGCCGGTCATATTGTCGACTCCCTGCATATTCCCCACGGGGATGTGGCTGAGCGCATTGCCGAGCTGGAACCGTTTAAAGACAAGACCATTATTGTCGCTGACAAGATGGGGCAGCACGCAGGTCCGGTGGGGCGCATGCTGAAACAGAAAGGTTTCCAAGTGCGTCGCCTGCAGGGCGGAATGAGCGAGTGGGCTAACCAGAACCTGCCTGTCGTTAAAGGCAAAGGTTAACCTGAAGTATAAGTTTGACGGAGTTTTGTCATGCAGAATGTTGTCATTTATACCACCCGTTTCTGCCCCTACTGTATTCGCGCCAAGCAGCTACTGGATAGCAAGGGTGTCGCTTATCGCGAAATCCCTGTGGACAATAATCCCGGCTTGCGCGCAGAAATGGCTGACAAGGCGGGGCGCCGCTCGGTGCCGCAGATTTGGATTGGCGATAAGCATGTAGGTGGTTGCGACGACCTGATGGCGTTGGAGCGCGGTGGCCGACTCGACAAATTGCTGAAAGCAGCGGGATAAGCGGAAAACTGACGCGGCCGCCAACATGCGGTCCCCAATTTTTGCTATTTATCCGGTCTGGGCCTTGAAACGTTTTATCGAGGCCCCAACTGTTGAGTTATTACCGGAGTCTTTCTCACGGAAGGCATCAATAAACTTTTTATAATGAACAGGCTGTAACATGGCTGAAGAATTAAATGGCGCAGCGGCAAACGCAGAGGCTCCACAAGTACAATTTGCGATGCAACGCATCTACCTGAAAGACCTCTCCTTCGAAACCCCGATGGGTGCCGAGGTCTTCAAAAAGCAGTGGAAGCCCCAGGTTAATCAGGAGCTGAACACCAAGACCGCGAAGATCGAAGACGATCTGTACGAAGTGGCTCTGACCCTGACTATCACCGTAAAGCTGGAAGAAGACACCGCTTTCCTGGTGGAAGTAAAACAAGCTGGCCTATTCGGTATCAAAGGTCTGGAAGGTCAACAGCTGGCCCAGGCCCTGAATACTGCCTGCCCGCAAATTCTGTTCCCCTACGCTCGCGAAGTGATCGATAACGCAGTAGTTAAAGGTTCTTTCCCGGCACTGATGTTGCCGCCTGTGAACTTCGACGCTCTGTTCGCTGCTGCCCTCGATAAGGCACAGAAAGAAGCAGAAGGCGCTCAAGCGAACGCTTAATTCGTTTTAGCCCAGCTGGCACGATAAAAAGGTCCCTTAGCGGGGCCTTTTTTTATATCTGTAATCTCCCCGGGGATAGCGTCCATTTTACTGACTATCCCTCCGCAACCGCAGCACAAACCTGGAGCCGCTTATGCAGTGGGATCTGCCAAACCCATTTATCACCAAAGTGACGGTTGGCGCCGAACATGTGGATGGTCTGAGTCATGCCAACAATGCGGAATATGTGCGTTGGTGTGAGGCTACCGCCTGGGCGCACAGCGCAGCCCTGGGTCTGGATGTCACGAATTATCAGCAGCTTGACCGGGGAATGGCAATTCGTCATGGCGAGTATGACTATATACTGGCGGCCAGAGAGGGGGAGGAATTGCTGTTTGGCACCTGGCTCACTGAGGTGGACGGGCGTCTGAATATGACTCGCCGCTTTCAGGTGTTTCGCGCCGCCGATAAGGCATTGGTATTGCGGGCCGAATGGCGGATGGTGTGCATTGAGCTTTCCACTGGCAAGCCAAAACGTATGCCGGCGATCTTCAAGGAAATTTACAGTCCGGCAGTGACTGCCCCGGAGGCTGAAAAAAATGAGTGAAGAGTTTGTATCCCTGACCAACAATTCAGGGGCGCTTAAGGACAAGACCATCTTTATCACTGGTGCCAGTCGCGGCATCGGCCGGGCGATTGCCCTCAAATGCGCGGCGGATGGTGCCAATATCGTGATTGCCGCTAAGTCGGCAGAGCCACATCCCAAGCTTCCGGGAACCATCTTCTCGGTGGCGGAGGAAGTGGAGAAAGCCGGCGGCAATGCCCTGGCCCTGCAGGTGGATGTGCGCGATGAGCAGCGAGTAGAGCAGGCTATGTCGGAGGCTGCCGAAAAATTTGGCGGCATCGACGCTGTGATTAATAATGCGGGCGCGATCAACCTGACCAATGTTGAGTCGACACCACCCAAGCGCTACGACCTGATGCAGAGTATCAACAGTCGCGCGGTGTATCTCACCGCCCACTTGGCGACTCCCTACCTGAAAAAAGCTGACAACGCCCATATCCTCAGCCTGTGCCCACCGCTGAATATCCAGCCCAAGTGGTTGGGGCCCTTCGCTCCTTACGCCCTGTCAAAGTTTGGTATGACCATTCTCAGCCTGGGTTTGGCGGAAGAGCTGCGTGAGGCGGGGATCAGCGTGAACACCTTGTGGCCGCGCACGCTGGTGGCCACCGCTGCGATTGAGTTTGCGGTGGGTAGTCGCGATATGTTTGAGCAGAGCCGCAAGCCCTCAATTATGGCCGATGCGGCCTACGAGATACTGACGACTAAAGATGTCGCCTTGAGCGGTCGCCAGCTAATCGATGAAGAGCTGTTGGCAGAGCGCGGTGTGAAGGATTTCACCGGTTATGCCCACAATCCAGCCAATGCAGACAATTTAACCAAGGATTTATTTCTCGACTGACGCTGGCAGGGGGTATTTGTGAGCAGCGACAGCAAATTATTTAAAGACGCTCTCGGTGAAATGGGAGACGTTAAACCGCTGGCGCAGGAGCGCCGCGTCAATTTGCGCAAGGAGCCGAAGCAATCTGAGTCTATGTTGCGGGAGCGCCGCGCCGCTGCCACACGACTGACAGAGCGGGAAATGAACCCCCTGTCCGGTGAATATATTGATCTGGTAGAGCCATGGGATCCGTTGGAATTCAAGCGCGATGGTGTGCAAAACGGGGTCTATCGCAATTTGCGCCTAGGCAAATACAGCATAGATGCGCGCCTGGATTTACATCGCCACTCTGTGGAGATGGCGCGCAGGGCCGTGATGGAATTTATCCGTGATTGTGTTGAAGCGGATGTGCGCTGTGCCCTGATTACCCACGGTAAGGGTGAGGGGCGTAAGCAGCCGGCGTTATTGAAAAGCTGTATCAATCACTGGTTGCCGCAGCTGCACGAAGTACTGGCTTTTCACAGTGCGCAACCCCAACACGGGGGCTTGGGAGCGACTTATCTGCTGCTGAGAAAGAGTGAACGCAAGCGGCAGGAGAATCTGGAGATACATCAAAGACGCCGTTAAGGTTCTTTTGTAACTTTTCTGTCACTTATGCAAATTAAGATGCGCCGCTGAGGCTTTCCCCTCAAGAGTGCTTTTTTAGACTCCTAAAGCTCATCTTTTTGATTCTTCTTGATTGTCATTCTGGCGACCCAATGGGTCGCCTTTTTTATAGGGTTGGGCCTGGCGGTAGCTGCGGTCTACTTGTTCAAACTCAATATAGGCACTGCCATCGGTATTGCTGATCATCATCTTGTTACCCACGATAACAATCAAATCAGACTTTCTCAGGGCATTGAGGTAATCGATCTCCAGTTCATCGCTGGGGTGTGCTCCCCCCATGCGCGCAATAGCGGGAATCCGCTCCCAGGTGAAAGCACCGCTGCTAGTGAGAGAAAATCGCCCCAAGTACGGATTGGTGCCACTGTTGCCCCTAACGTAACCAAATTGATCGCATTTGAAAAAGGGTCTATCCCGCCAAAACCTGCTCCAGCTCAGGGTTGAATCATAAGTGCGCCCGGAGTAGTACAAGCTCGATAGCACCCACTCGTGCTCACAGGCAGACCAAGCCGATCGTTGGAGTTGGGGAATAGGGGGATTGGGGGTGCTGCAGCCTGCAAGCACCAGGTTGCATACGATAATACTCAGTAGTAAGTAAAAAGCACGACGTGGCATGATGTCGTTCTCATTGATTTTGCGACATTTAACCTAAAAATTTACAGGTCTTCTGTGGCGGCGTTCAAGGTCCGGCCTTTACGTATTCTATATAGATATCACCGGAGGGGTCACGAAGTATCAAACGATTCCCGCGCGATTTGGTAAATGCCTGGCGAGTGGCGGCGAGGGCACCGAGGTAGGCATGCTCTTGCCGCAGCAAGGGTTCGGGGCCGCCCATCTTGGTAGAGACAAAGCTGGAGGTATCCCAAAGTAACTGCCCGTTATCGGTTACCTGCACCTCTCCCCGATAGGTGTTTATGCCACTCCTCCCCATGACATTGCCTTGGAGATTGCACACAAAGGTAAAGTCCGCAGGCCTCTGGATGTCGACCACCCCACCATTGACGCGCAGGCGCACCAGCTGCCACTTCTTACCACAGACTGCTCCCATACTGCCTGAGGATTGAACAACTTGGGCTTCTTCTATTCGGTTTGTTAGACATCCGCCGACAACTAATAGGGCTCCCAGAAGCCATATTTGTACCAACCTACTCATCGAAGAATAACTCCCAAACACAAACCCTTCTCCAGCCCACACCCAAGCCAGCCACTTTTCGGCTTTCACAAAAGCTTAGTTGTTGGCTGCCGTGACGAGACGACAGCAGTGACAAGCTATGCTTGCACTGATGTAAAAAAATAGTATTTGGCCATCGATTAAAGGACGGTCGTCGATATGATCAGGCGCACCAAAATTGTTGCCACCCTGGGTCCAGCTACCGATAAAGAAGAAACACTTCGGCAATTAATCAAGGCCGGTGTGGATATGGTTCGCCTGAACTTCTCTCATGGAAAAATTGATGATCACAGGCGCCGGGCAAAATTTGTCCGCGAGGAAGCCGAGCGTCAGTGCAGACATATTGCCCTGCTGGGAGATTTGCAGGGGCCCAAAATTCGTGTCGGAAAATTCACTGATGGGCGTATATATCTGCGCAAAGGTGAAGAATTTATTTTGGACCCGGATTGGGATAAAGATAGTGGCAGTCCTGAAGGTGTCTGGGTTGATTATGAAGCACTCGCAGAAGACTGTAATGAGGGAGACCGCCTGTTACTGGATGACGGCCGATTGAGTTTGTGCATCAAAAAAATTATTGGTCTGTCGTTAAAAACTGAAGTTGAAAATGGTGGCTGGTTATCTGATAGAAAGGGAATAAATAAGCAGGGAGGTGGCCTTACTGCGCCGGCACTGACAGAAAAAGACCACCGGGATATCAAAGTTGCCGCCGAGTTACAGGTAGATTATTTAGCCGTTTCTTTCCCTCGCGATGCTCGCGATATTCACAAAGCGAGAAAGTTACTCAGAGAGGCGGGTGGCACAGCACATATTATTGCCAAAATTGAAAGGGCTGAAGCGGTATCCAATGATGCTCGCCTGGAGAAGCTCATCTTGGCCAGTGATGCCATTATGGTAGCGCGCGGTGATCTCGCCGTGGAGATTGGTGATGCAGAATTAATGGGGGTACAAAAACATTTAATCAGCTATGCCCGCTATCTCAATCGGGTAGTTATTACTGCGACACAAATGATGGAGTCGATGATTTCGAGTCCGGTACCTACTCGAGCAGAAGTCTGCGATGTGGCGAATGCAGTACTGGATGGTACTGATGCGGTAATGTTATCTGCTGAGACAGCGGCAGGTGAATATCCTATTGAAACCGTTAAGCATATGGCTGAAGTGATTCTTGGGGCAGAAAAACACCGTAAAATTTATTCCACGCCGGAAAGCCTTCGCGGCGATTACCCTGCGGGTGATGCGTGTATCGCCATGGCCGCCATGATCATCGCGAATCATTGCCGAGAAATTAAAGCCATTATTTGCCAGACCGAAACTGGAAATACTGCGTTATTGATGTCGAGAGTATGTGCATTAATTCCTATTTACGCTTTTTGTCGGCACCAAAAGTGCTGCAATCGTGTAGCCCTCTACAGCGGCGTTGACCCCGTATTAATGGATGTATCCAACATGGACGGCCCGCTGCGAGATCAAAAAGCAATTTCTTATTTATTGGATCAGGAACTGCTAATTTCAGGGGACTTCGTGTTGATATCCCGGGGCTATCAACAGGATATTGGTGGTCACACCGATACCCTGCGTATTGTCCGCGTGCCCTGATACAAACGATTAAATTAAAAATTTTCACAGTGCAAATAACTTACCCCGCACGAACACATCTAACTAGTACCTTGGTCTCCAATTCCTGCTCAACACAGCGAAACTTCTGCCCGTCAAGGGTTAATGACTTTGGGCTTCCCTGGGGCGCGGTTGTCGAACAACCGGCAACTCCTGTCGCCAGGGCCACGGCAAGCAGAATAAGTAGTATTTTCTGCACCGCAGTTACCTCTTTGAGTAGTGTGAGTGACGCATTCCCGAATAACTTGTTTATTCAGGGTAGAGGTAATAGCCGTCATTGAGATGCATAGCGCGCCAATTTGTTAAAAGTGGCGACAGTGATATTGGAGGGAGAAGGCTAATTAAACGGACGGTTGTATTGAGGTTGGCGATTAACTAACCCCGCTGCGTTTTTTGATGGTTTGCTACAGCGGGGTTAGTTACCTAATAAAGCTTGGAGTTAGCGTCTACCGCGATGGTGTCCACCGCGAACACGATAGTGGCCTCTATGGCCCCGGTAGCCGCGATAACCGCCGCGGTGATAACTTCTATAGCCTCGGTGATGGGCCCGGTAGCGGGCATGGGGCGACCGAGGGTAATAGAAACGGTTGTAGTAGGGCATTCCGCGATAGTAATAGCGAGCCCGGTAGCGAGGGTGGCCGCGGAATGATGCGGATCGGTAACTGGCGTAGCCACCGCGGTAATAATAGGTATTCACCGGTGTGAAACCAACGGTTTGGTAAACCGGTGTCCTGTAGGAAGTTAAATAGACATTACTCGAAGCGTAATAGTTGGGCGTGGCATAGGGATAAGCGTAGGAGGAGGTGTAAGCGACTTGCCCTCCACTTGGGCCACCGTAACTGGTGTAGGTGGTGTAGTAACCATCGGTGGCACAGGCACCCAGGGCTAGGGCTGTGCACACCGTGGCGGTGAGAATCACCGTTTTTACAGCTCTATTCATAGTGCTTTCTCCGGTAAGTGGAATTTCCCCCCGGAGAGGCCCGGCAGGGGCCAAGCCCCTAGGCGCGCCAACTAGGCGAGCACAGAATCTCAGACTTAGTAAGGTCTTGCGCGCGGCGGTGGATCGACAATTTGATACTGGGTATTTACAACCGCAGGCGGTCTCAGGCGATAAAAGTTGCCGTCCCAGTAGAAGTTACAGTGCTGCATATTGTGACAGGTGCCATCCGGGTGGCAGTGGGCATAGCGGCCACGCAGGTTGTAATACGTCTTGTTGTAATAAGGGCTGTATCCGTAATAACTGGCGGAACAATCGTTGCCTCCGCAGGGATAGCCGGATGTTCCATTACAGGCCGATAGAGCCAGTCCTGCTGCGATGGCGAGCGCACAACCTGAGCCTCGCAGCAATCTAGTGGGCAGCGGTTTCATCAAGACCTCCACACCTATTGGCGGGTAACACTTCTACATTCAGCCTAGCATTTTTGGCGCGTGAATCATCACGGGGCAGAGTAAATGTTCTAGCAAAGCTGAATACCGAGGCAGGTCTGTATTGGTTGATGGAAACTCTTCAGTTTCAATTTGATAGACCCACTTGTTCGGAGTCAAAAAAGGTAAGGTCGGCAGGCGGGTGAAACCACTAAAAATTCGCACATTGTGAGAAAAAAGGTTCTCTCACAACGTGCGAATTAAGCCCTGAAGGCTCTTTAACTTAGTGACTACTTGGCAGGAGATTGGGGTCTATTGATTCTAAGTAGGCGCCGCTGCTCAGTAATTGTTTCGCCTCTTCAATATCCGGGGCAAAGTAGCGGTCCTTGTCATAGAAAGGTACTCGGGCGCGCAGTTTTGCCTTGGCGGCCTCCAGTTTTTCCGTGGATTTTAATGGCGCGCGGAAATCCAGTCCCTGGCAGGCAGCGAGTATCTCCACCGCCAGGATGCCACAGGTATTGTCGGCCATATCCCGCAGGCGACGGCCGGCAAAGGTGGCCATGGATACATGGTCTTCCTGATTGGCGGAGGTGGGCAGTGAGTCCACGCAGGCTGGGTGCGCCATGGATTTGTTCTCACTGGCAAGCGCCGCTGAGGTGACCTGGGCGATCATAAAGCCGGAGTTCACCCCGCCATTTTCCACCAGGAAAGGAGGCAGGCCCGATAGGTTGCTGTCTATCAACAGGGCCATGCGACGCTCGGATAGGGAGCCGATTTCTGCCAATGCCAGCGCCAGGTTGTCGGCGACCATAGCAACAGGCTCCGCGTGGAAGTTACCGCCGGAAATAATGTCGGAGTTATCCGGATTTTCCTCGTCGGTAAATACCAGCGGGTTATCAGAAACACCATTTGCCTCGGCCAACAATACTTCGGCAGCGAAGCGCATCTGCTGCAGACAGGCACCCATTACCTGGGGCTGACAGCGCAGGGAGTAGGGGTCCTGCACTTTTTCACAGAACTGGTGGGAATCACCGATCTGGCTGGTCTCACCGAGCAGGTCCCGATAAATTGCCGCTACGTCGCGCTGAGCCTGTTGGCCGCGGGCGTTGTGAATACGATCATCGAAGGGGCGGCGTGAGCCCTTGGCGGCTTCCAGGGTAATAGCACCGGTTACCAGGGCGCCGGCGAACAGGTCTTCACTGGCGAACAGGCCGAGCAGGGCAAAGGCGGTAGACGCCTGGGTGCCGTTTAGCAGGGCGAGGCCTTCTTTGGGGGCCAGGGTAATAGGCTCTAGCCCTGCCGTTTTGAGGCCTTCGTGAGCACTCTTGCGCTCGCCCTTGATAAATACTTCCCCTTCACCGAGAAGTACCACGCTCATATGAGCCAGTGGCGCCAAATCGCCAGAAGCGCCGACAGAACCTTTCTCAGGGATAGCGGGGTATACACCGGCATTGACCAGTTGCATTAAGGCTTCGATAACCTGTGGGCGCACACCGGAGAAGCCGCGCGCGAGCGAGTTGATTTTTAACACCATCAGCAGACGCACGGTGGCTTCACTCATAAAGTTGCCGGTACCGGCGGCATGGCTCAGTACAATAGCGCGCTGCAGGTTTTCCAGGTCGTGCTTTTCAATGCGGGTGTTGGCCAATAAACCAAAACCGGTATTAATTCCGTAAACCGTGCGCCCCTCGGTAATAACCTGGGCAACAGTGTGGGCAGAGGCTTCAATAGCGGGGTAGGCGCTTTTCGCTAGGGACAGCTGCACCGACTCGCGGGCTACCCGGCGCAGTTGCGCAAGGCTCAATTGACCGGGATCGATTTCCAATTGATACATAAATTCATTCACCAAAAAATATTTACTGCTTAGCAGGCTGTTGAAAAACAGCCTGCGTGGGCGGTGCGAAAGCGCCTGCCGCAAAATCAAGCACTGCAAATGCTTTATTTGAGTGCCCATCTTTGTGGACATGTGCCGCAAAGATGGCTTGAAAAAGTCGCTTGTTGGCTTTTTCAACACCCAGTTAGGTGCCGGCGGCGCAGCCCGATCAAAGTTATTCGGGCTGTAAAAGATTTCCGCCGGCGGTATTTTTATTGCGGTAAAAAATCAGTCGTTCAGCATGGGCAGGTCTAGGCCCTGCTCTTTTGCG
This sequence comes from Microbulbifer maximicatervae (SeqCode), assembly GCF_052468155.1. Lineage (NCBI taxonomy): Bacteria > Pseudomonadati > Pseudomonadota > Gammaproteobacteria > Cellvibrionales > Microbulbiferaceae > Microbulbifer > Microbulbifer maximicatervae (SeqCode). The sequence goes on along the minus strand of NZ_CP174335.1, from coordinate 1,010,840 downwards.
CATTTTTTTGCGATCTCATAACCGGCATCGGCGTGGCGCATTACGCCGGTGGCGGGATCATTCCAGAGAACCCGTTCGATACGTTTGCGCGCAGCTTCGGTACCGTCACAGACAATGACCACCCCAGAGTGCTGGGAGAAGCCCATGCCTACGCCACCACCGTGATGCAGGGATACCCAGGTAGCGCCGGAGGCAGTGTTCAGCAGGGCATTCATCAGCGGCCAGTCGGAGACAGCGTCGGAACCATCCATCATGGCTTCAGTTTCGCGGTTGGGGCTGGCTACAGAGCCGCTGTCGAGGTGGTCGCGGCCGATCACTACTGGTGCTTCCAATTCACCGTTGGCTACCATCTCGTTAAATGCCAGTGCCAGGCGCGCGCGATCTTTCAGACCTACCCAGCAGATACGTGCGGGCAGTCCCTGGAAGTGAATCCGCTCGCGGGCCATATCGAGCCAGTTGTGCAGCTGCGGATTATCGGGAATCAGTTCTTTAACCTTGGCATCGGTCTTGTAGATATCTTCCGGGTCGCCGGACAAGGCCGCCCAGCGGAAAGGACCGACACCTTCGCAGAACAGCGGGCGAATATAAGCGGGTACAAAGCCGGGGAAATCAAAGGCATTTTCCACACCTTCCTCGAGAGCCATCTGACGAATATTGTTGCCGTAGTCGAGGGTTGCGGCGCCGCGCTTTTGCAGCTCCAGCATGGCTTCAACCTGAACCGCCATAGATTGTTTGGCAGCCTTAACTACTGCGGCTTCATCTTTCTTGCGCATCTCCGCAGCGTACTCCATGGTCCAGCCCTGGGGCAGGTAGCCATTTAAAGGATCGTGTGCGGAAGTCTGGTCGGTAACCGAATCCGGCAGAATATTGCGTTTTACAATTTCCGGGAAGATATCTGCTGCGTTGCCCAGCAGGCCAACGGAAATGGCTTCGCCTTTTTCCATCGCGGCTTCAATCATTTGCAGGGCTTCGTCGAGGCTGGTGGCTTTTTTGTCTACATAGCCAGTGCGCAGACGGAAATCGATACGGGTTTCGTCGCACTCTACTGCGATCATGCAGAAACCGGCCATGGTCGCCGCCAGTGGCTGAGCGCCACCCATGCCGCCGAGGCCGCCGGTAAGAATCCATTTGCCTTTCGCTTCGCCATTAAAGTGTTTGCGTGCGACGGCGGCAAAGGTTTCATAGGTACCCTGGACGATGCCTTGGGAGCCGATATAAATCCAAGAGCCGGCAGTCATCTGGCCGTACATGGCCAGGCCTTTTTTATCCAGCTCGTTAAAGTGTTCCCAGTTGGCCCAGTGGGGTACCAAGTTGGAGTTGGCAATTAATACCCGGGGTGCATCGGCGTGGGTTTTAAAGACTCCGACAGGCTTGCCGGACTGCACCAGCAGGGTTTCGTCGTCTTCCAGGCGCTTCAGCACTTCGACAATCTTGTCGTAGCACTCCCAATCCCGCGCGGCGCGGCCGATACCACCGTACACCACCAGGTCCTCCGGGCGTTCAGCTACCTCGGCGTCCAGGTTGTTCATCAACATGCGCAGGGGAGCTTCGGTGAGCCAGCTTTTGGCATTGAGCTCACTGCCGCGAGGCGCGCGGATTTTGCGGCTGGGATCGTGGCGTTTGTCGGTAGACATAGCTTCCTCGTCAATTTTTCTCGTAAAAAAATTCACACGTCCCGGATTTGATTGCTTCTTTTCCCAGGGCGCGCGGGATAAATCAATAACTAGAATCTCAGTTGTGCACCGAGGCGGTATCGATTGCCTGGGTGAACCAGGCGCGCGAAGCTCACGGTGCCGGCACTGCATTTAGTGCGCCGCCAAACCTGGAGGCACGCATCTCCGGGGGCAATTTCCAGAGCGTGGGCGATAGCGGCTTCCGCAGCTATGGCCTCGACGGTTGTATCGGCCTCGGTCAGCGGTGCGACTTTGGAAAGATAGGCGTTGGGGGTGGTGTGGGCGAAGTCCTGGTCCAGGTAATCTGGAGCCAGGGCTGGATTGGTAAACCGCTCTTCCCACTGCACCGGCAAGCCGTTGTCACAGTGCACAATAATGGAGTGAAAAACTTTTGCCTGTTCGGGCACTTCCAATGCCAGGGCTACATCGGCGCTGGCGACACAGGGTTGAGCTAACAGAATGCGGTTGCTGTAACTGTGCCCCCGGGCCGAGATCTCGTCGGCGATATTGCGCACTTCCAACAGTGAGCTGGCGGGCACCGGCTCGGCGACAAAAGTACCCAGCCCCTGGGAGCGCATCAGAACGCGCTCATCGGTTAACTCGGTAAGTGCCCGCCTTGCGGTCATCCGGCTCACACTGAATTGCTGCGCCAGTTGGTTCTCCGAGGGCACCTGGGAATGAATTGGCCACTCGCCAGACTCAATTTGTTGGCGGATATGGCGCTTGATGGCCGCGTATCGGGGTTCACTTGCAGTATTCATAGACTCAGGTACAGTGCTTCCGTGGCTTGTATATTGTTGTATATACAAGAATAGTTACGGCTACTATGGTTTCCCTGCTGCGGGCTGTCAAGTCGAAGAGGGGAGCTGTATCCTGCCCGTTACTGGGTTGTCGGTCATCGGGCCGAGCATCTATGGTTTAAAAGGAAAAGCGTGCCGCTAAAAGCTTATGTCAGAACGCTGTGATTTGCTGATTACCAATTTGAATGCCGCCACAATGGACCCATCCATTGCCGGTGGTTACGGTGTTATCGAGGATGCTGCAATTGCGGTAACCAAAGGTCGGATTGTATGGATTGGTCCCCGCCGGGACCTGCCCGAGTGCACCCCAGACCGCATTGTTGATGGCGAAGGTCAATGGGCAACTCCGGGCCTGATCGATTGCCACACGCATCTCGTATATGGAGGCCATCGCGCAGGGGAGTTTGCCCGTCGCCTGGGGGGAGAGAGTTACGAAGAAGTGGCTCGCTCTGGCGGAGGTATTATTTCTACCGTGCGGGCGACACGGGGTGCCAGTGCCGAGAACCTGTATAAGTTGGCTGAGCCCCGTCTGCACGCCCTGATGGCCGAAGGCGTTACAACCGTGGAAATTAAATCCGGTTATGGCCTGGACCTGGATACTGAACTAAAGCAATTGCGCACCGCGAGACGCCTGGCGCAACACAACTCAGTGGAAATAGTAACGACCTGTCTGGCAGCTCACGCTCTGCCACCGGAATACGACGGTCGTGCCGATGAATATATCGACCTTATCTGCGAGCAGATATTGCCCGCTGTAGCCCGCGAGCAACTGGCCGATGCCGTGGATATGTTTTGCGAGACGATTGGATTTACTGTCGATCAGTGCCAGAGAGTTATCGATGCAGCGAAAAAACTGGACCTGCCAGTAAAAGTGCACGCCGAGCAGTTGGCGCGTACAGGGGCTACTGAAATGGCGGCAAAGTCCGGGGCATTATCGGTAGATCATATTGAATACATCAGCGATGCGGATGTCCGGGCCATGGCGGAAAGCGGCACCGTGGCCGTCCTCCTGCCGGGTGCTTTCTATACGCTGCACGAAACCCAGGTTCCGCCCATTGAAAAATTACGCGAGGCGGGGGTTTGTATGGCATTGGCTACAGACCTTAATCCCGGGAGTTGTCCAATCGCTTCCCTACGTTTGATGATGAATATGGGTTGTCAGCTGTTTGGCTTAACTCCGGCAGAAGCTCTCGCAGGCGTTACCCGTGCAGCCGCTCGGGCATTGGGTTTGTGCTGTTCTCGCGGTGTACTGCGGGAGGGGCTTCGAGCAGATATTGTTCTTTGGCCGATGGATACCCCGGATCAACTCGCTTATGAAGTGGGTGCGCTAAAGCCTGCAAAAATTTTCTTGGGAGGTCGCGATGTTACAACTTGCTGATATGCAATTATGGAGCGGTCGCACTGATTCTGAGGATGGGCGAGCGGGTGAGCGTTGGCACCAGCGGATTTCTCCTTTGCAGTTAGATGATGCTCCTGGCCTCACAATTCTAGGTTTTGCTTCAGATGAAGGGGTACGCCGAAATAAAGGGCGTATCGGTGCAGCGAAAGGTCCGAGAATCCTGCGTCTGGCTATGGCTAACCTGCCGGCAACTTTTGATGCGCCCTTATACGATGCGGGTAACGTCAGAGTCGAACGGGAAGACTTGGAGTCTGCCCAATCGCTATTGGGTGCCCGTATCAATGAGTTGCTCGGTGCCGGTCACTTTCCACTGGTATTGGGAGGCGGCCATGAAATTGCTTTTGGCAGTTATCAGGGAATTGCCCGCTGGATGCGTGAGCATCACCGCGAGAGCAGTCTGGGTATTATCAATTTTGATGCGCATTTGGATTTACGCACACCTGCGCCAAAGGGGTCATCGGGTACGCCATTTTTCCAGATTGCAGAGCAGTGCAGGATAAATGGCCGCGAATTTAATTATCTCTGTGTAGGCGCAGCGGATAACGCCAACACGCCTGCTCTCTACCAGAGAGCTGATGAGCTGGGTGCCCAGGTTATTCGGGATCGTGAAATCAGTAGTTGGAATCTGAATACTGTTCAGGCGCGAATCCGCGACTTTATCGAAAAGGTGGATTTTGTCTATTTAACGGTATGTCTGGATGTATTGCCGGCGGCAGTTATGCCAGCGGTGAGTGCCCCCTCTGGCAGGGGGGTTTCCATGGAGTTTCTGGAAGTCTTGCTGGATACCGTTTTGGAATCCAATAAAGTTTGTTTGGCGGATATCGCTGAATTTAATCCTTATTTCGATATTGAGGATCATGGTGCGCGTACCGCGGCCCGCCTGGGATTTCAAATTGCAAATCGTGCGGCCAGAAAAATCCCCTGAGTATTTTTAATAATACAGCGCGGCCACTATGGCTTTGGAGGTCGCGTTAACTTCAGTATTAGAAACCACTATTTTAATCTTTATCTACAGCCGTAAGTGACTGGCAGAAAGCTCCGCTTTTGTAGTTGATATGATCAAAGATCTTGAAATTAATCACTTGAAAACCCTGGAAATACTATTCAGGGTTGAAAGTATCTCCCTTGCCGCAGAGTATCTGCAGGTTTCGCAGCAAGCTGTCAGTTTGCAGCTGAAGAAGATTAGAAAAATAGTTGGGGATGATCTATTTGTGCGCACTGGGCATGGGATGGCTCCCACCAGTTATGCAAAATTTATAGAGCCACAGATTCGACAGGTGCTGACGTTACTCAGTGAGATTCCCGCCCCGGGTTCTCTTGATTCAAGCCAGACTTCCCGGACCCTGGTGATCTCTGCTACAGATTACGCGCAAAAAGTGGTTGTTGCCGAGTTGATCCAAAGGGTCAGGCAATATGCGCCGAAAGTGAAATTTATTGTCACTAATATTGAAAGCGTCTCGCTCACCCAGAAAATGCATCAGGGAGAAATTGACTTAGCTTTCACATCAGTGGGGTATGTGCCTCATGGAATTAATACACAGGTGCTCTTTAATGAGCGTTATGTCTGTGTATCGGCTAATCCTATGTACAGTTTAGATGAGTTGGTCCCTATTGATCAGTTGATGCAATCTGATTTTGTGATTACATCGCCAGGGGTTGGAGGCTTGCGCGGTTCAGCCGATCGTTGGCTAGAGGGGCAAGGTCTAAAAAGAGAGATTGTTGTTTCGGCGCCCTCTTTTTATATAGCCCAGGAGTTCTTGAAAAGGACGGAAACCCTGGCCTTTATTCCCTCTAGGTTGATGCCTTGTGAGGGCTTGGTTGAAATTACCTTGGACAAGTATCCACCTGGCTACGAAGTTGTAGCCGCCTTTCACCCCCGAGTGGAAAATGATCCATTGGTAAGTTGGATTCTCAATGATCTGCACCAGCGGTTTTCTAAGTCAATGGCTTCCTGATTGTATCCGTAACAAGCTTTACTCCATAGCTTTGGCAAAGCTGCCTTTCTACTATGATTTTTTCAAAAGCTAGAAAGCGTACAGGTCTGTTATGAGTATTCTGAATATTAATCCTTCTTCACTTTATGATGGCAGTTCTTCCTGCCTATCCCACGCCCGAGTCGATACCAAAACAGGCTTGGTATTTGTATCGGGTCAGGTGGATTGGGATAGTAATTGTGAAGTTAAAAACATAGGGGTTGGTGCTCAGGCGGAAAGCGCCATGCAAAACTTATTGACAGTATTGGATGAGGCCGGATCGTCGGTAGAGAACCTTTTGCAGTTACGTATCTATGTGCGTGGAGAAGTTAGTGAGCATCTGGGGGAAATAGTCCCCGTGCTATCTAAATATTTGGGTACTACTCGCCCGGCAATCACGGGAGTGGGAGTCACATCCCTGGCGTCGCCAGAGACATTGATAGAAATTGAGGCAGTGGCTAAAACGCTGCTTTAAGTACCTGAATAAAAAAGCCCCGCATTGCAGGGCTTTTAAGTTTTACTTGAGGTGTTCCTTAAGCTCGGAGCCTGCTTGATCAAGGGCATCCTGCACTGCGGGCACGTCACTCAGGGCATTTAGTAGGCCGTAGTCGTGAATCATGCCGTTATAACGAACAGCAGTTACGGTCACACCAGCTTCGTTAAGTTTGCGGGCGTAAGCTTCGCCTTCATCTCTCAGCACATCCATCTCAGCAGTCTGCACCAGAGCGGGAGGCAAGCCGACCAACTGGGATTTGCTTGCGCGCAGAGGTGAAGCATAGATCTCGTTGCGCTGTTTGGGGTCGGTAGTGTAGTTATCCCAGAACCACTTCATCATACCCCGTGTCAGGAAGTGATCCTGGGCGAACTGCTTGTAAGAAGCGTTGTTGAAGTTGGCATCGGTAACCGGCCAGAGCAGCAGTTGGAATTGCAGATCCGGTGTTCCTTTCTCTTTCGCCATCAAGGCAACCACGGCTGCCATATTGCCACCAACACTGTTACCGGCCACGGCAAGACGGGACCCGTCGACACCGATCTTTTCGCCATTCTCCGCGACCCACTGGGTAGCCGCATAAGCCTGGTTAATTGCAGTCGGGTACTTGGCCTCTGGAGATGGGGTGTAATCCACATATACCGCAGCGGCGCCGGAGCGTTGAACCAGATCGCGGATCAAGCGTTCGTGGGTTGGGTAGTCACCCAAGACCCAGCCTCCGCCGTGGAAATACATAAAGGCGGGAATCTGGCCCCGGGTGTTTTTCGGTTTAACGATAGTCAGTTCCAGCTTTTCGCCATTAACCCTAATGGTTTTCTTGCTGACTTCAGCGGGCGGCAATTGCGCACCCTCTTGGGCTCCGACCAGGACGGCGCGGGCATCTTTTGGTGATAGTTGCTCAATGGGTTTGCCGCCACCTTGCGCCAGTGCTTGAAGGAACCCCTGGGTATTTTTCTCCACACCAGGGGAAATAGAAGCAGATGCAGAAGCCATACCAAGAGCAAAGAAAAGGGGTAGTGCCAGCTTGGAAATTTTTAAGCCATTCATAACGGATACCTTCAACTCTCTACCGGTTGCTTAAGCGGATATGTGCAGGCGCACATCAACATTGCCTCGGGTTGCATTGGAATAAGGGCAAACTTCTTCGTGAGCGGTGTTGGCAATTTTTTCTGCCGTCGCCTGATCCAGGCCAGGAAGATCGATGTAGAGGTCAATATCCAGACCGAACCCCTTACCCTGGGGACCGATTCCAACTTCAGCGCGCACAGTGGTTTCTTCCGGGACTTTTACTTTCTCTTTACCGGCGACAAACTTAAGAGCGCCAATAAAGCAGGCAGAGTAACCCGCAGCAAACAGTTGCTCTGGGTTGGTGCCATCGCCACCGGGGCCGCCAAGCTCTTTGGGAATACTGAGCTTGACGCTTAACTTTCCATCTGATGATTGAGCTTCGCCATCACGGCTGCCATTTGCGGTTGCTACTGCGGTGTAAACTGTTTGCATTAACCTGTCCTCATTGATGTGTGTTTGTCTGTCAGAAGCCGCCTGGAATGGAGTCCAGTCCTTTTCCCGCTGGATTTATTGAGCTGGGGGTAGTAGTCCGGATTTCTAAGTCAGCTTCTAAACAGCGCGTCAGCTTGGGCGCCAGATAAAGTTATTGCAATAACTATTATTGCGATAATTAAATATCTCTATAAGGGTGATAGCTATAACAAATGGAGTCAAAGCGGGGCCCCGCTAATGGCGGGGCGATAAAAGAGGGAAAGATTAGGGGTTCGCTAAATATTGGCGAAGCGCCTCTATTTGCGTCTTTAGCGCCCGTGCAGACTGAGGATTCAAGCCACAGGCATTCAGCACCTGAGTGGGAATTGAAGAAGCCTCTTTTTGCATCGACCTACCGGCATCAGTCAGCTCGATAATGACTCGACGCTCGTCCTCCGGATCTCGGTGGCGGTTGATCAGCTTTTGATTCTCCAGTCGTTTGATAACTGGCGTTAGGGCACCCTTA
>NZ_CP174335.1:995000-997500 GCF_052468155.1 Microbulbifer maximicatervae (SeqCode) | reverse complement strand
CGTACACGAAAAGGCATTTAGAGTGAAATCGAGTAGGTCGGGACACGTGTTATCTTGACTGAATATGGGGGGACCATCCTCCAAGGCTAAATACTCCCAGCTGACCGATAGTGAACCAGTACCGTGAGGGAAAGGCGAAAAGAACCCCGGAGAGGGGAGTGAAATAGAACCTGAAACCGTATACGTACAAGCAGTAGGAGCCCTTCGGGGTGACTGCGTACCTTTTGTATAATGGGTCAGCGACTTATTGTCTGTAGCAAGGTTAACCGCTTAGGGGAGCCGTAGAGAAATCGAGTCTTAATAGGGCGTTTAGTTGCAGGCAATAGACCCGAAACCCGGCGATCTATCCATGGGCAGGTTGAAGGTTGAGTAACATCAACTGGAGGACCGAACCCACTAATGTTGAAAAATTAGGGGATGACCTGTGGATCGGAGTGAAAGGCTAATCAAGCCGGGAGATAGCTGGTTCTCCTCGAAAGCTATTTAGGTAGCGCCTCGCGTCTCACCCTCGGGGGTAGAGCACTGTTTGGGCTAGGGGGTCATCCCGACTTACCAACCCCATGCAAACTCCGAATACCGAGGAGTGCAATCGCGGGAGACACACGGCGGGTGCTAACGTCCGTCGTGGAAAGGGAAACAACCCAGACCGCCAGCTAAGGTCCCAAATATCAGTTAAGTGGGAAACGATGTGGGAAGGCCCAGACAGCTAGGAGGTTGGCTTAGAAGCAGCCATCCTTTAAAGAAAGCGTAATAGCTCACTAGTCGAGTCGGCCTGCGCGGAAGATATACCGGGGCTCAAACTGATAACCGAAGCTGCGGATGCTCTTAGGAGCATGGTAGAGGAGCGTTGTGTAAGCCGTTGAAGGTGGATCGGGAGGTCTGCTGGAGGTATCACAAGTGCGAATGCTGACATGAGTAACGATAAGGGAGGTGAAAAACCTCCCCGCCGGAAGACCAAGGGTTCCTGTCCAACGCTAATCGGGACAGGGTTAGTCGACCCCTAAGGCGAGGGCGAAAGCCGTAGTCGATGGGAAACAGGTTAATATTCCTGTACTCGCTATTACTGCGACGGAGTGACGGAGAAGGCTAGGCCAGCATGGCGATTGGTTGTCCATGTTTAAGGTTGTAGGCTGGGGACTTAGGCAAATCCGGGTCCCTAAGGCTGAGAACTGATGACGAAGCCCACTTAGTGGGTGAAGTGGTTGATGCCCTGCTTCCAGGAAAAACTTCTAAGCTTCAGGTAATAGTGAATCGTACTCTAAACCGACACAGGTGGTCAGGTAGAGAATACCAAGGCGCTTGAGAGAACTCTGGTGAAGGAACTAGGCAAAATGGTACCGTAACTTCGGGAGAAGGTACGCCGGTTTTGGTGATGGGACTTGCTCCCTAAGCTGAGGCCGGTCGAAGTGACCAGGTGGCTGCGACTGTTTATTAAAAACATAGCACTCTGCAAACTCGTAAGAGGACGTATAGGGTGTGACGCCTGCCCGGTGCCGGAAGGTTAATTGATGGGGTTAGCTTCGGCGAAGCTCTTGATCGAAGCCCCGGTAAACGGCGGCCGTAACTATAACGGTCCTAAGGTAGCGAAATTCCTTGTCGGGTAAGTTCCGACCTGCACGAATGGCGTAACGATGGCCACGCTGTCTCCACCAGAGACTCAGTGAAATTGAAATCGCTGTTAAGATGCAGTGTACCCGCGGCTAGACGGAAAGACCCCGTGAACCTTTACTACAGCTTTGCACTGAACTTTGAGCCTATTTGTGTAGGATAGGTGGGAGGCTTTGAAGCAGCGACGCTAGTTGTTGTGGAGCCGTCCTTGAAATACCACCCTGGTATGTTTGAGGTTCTAACTCTGGTCCGTTATCCGGATCGAGGACAGTGTATGGTGGGTAGTTTGACTGGGGCGGTCTCCTCCCAAAGAGTAACGGAGGAGTACGAAGGTGCACTCAGCATGGTCGGAAATCATGCAATGAGCATAATGGTATAAGTGCGCTTGACTGCGAGACAGACATGTCGAGCAGGTACGAAAGTAGGTCATAGTGATCCGGTGGTTCTGTATGGAAGGGCCATCGCTCAACGGATAAAAGGTACTCCGGGGATAACAGGCTGATACCGCCCAAGAGTTCACATCGACGGCGGTGTTTGGCACCTCGATGTCGGCTCATCACATCCTGGGGCTGAAGCCGGTCCCAAGGGTATGGCTGTTCGCCATTTAAAGTGGTACGCGAGCTGGGTTTAGAACGTCGTGAGACAGTTCGGTCCCTATCTGCCGTGGGCGTTGGAGATTTGAGAAGAGTTGCTCCTAGTACGAGAGGACCGGAGTGAACGAACCTCTGGTGTTCCGGTTGTCACGCCAGTGGCATTGCCGGGTAGCTATGTTCGGACGGGATAACCGCTGAAAGCATCTAAGCGGGAAGCCTCCTTCAAGATAAGATCTCCCTGAGGCCTTGAGCCTCCTGAAGGGCCGTGGAAGACTACCACGTTGATAGGCTGGGTGTGG
>NZ_CP174335.1:0-990000 GCF_052468155.1 Microbulbifer maximicatervae (SeqCode) | reverse complement strand
TTCCAGGAAAAACTTCTAAGCTTCAGGTAATAGTGAATCGTACTCTAAACCGACACAGGTGGTCAGGTAGAGAATACCAAGGCGCTTGAGAGAACTCTGGTGAAGGAACTAGGCAAAATGGTACCGTAACTTCGGGAGAAGGTACGCCGGTTTTGGTGATGGGACTTGCTCCCTAAGCTGAGGCCGGTCGAAGTGACCAGGTGGCTGCGACTGTTTATTAAAAACATAGCACTCTGCAAACTCGTAAGAGGACGTATAGGGTGTGACGCCTGCCCGGTGCCGGAAGGTTAATTGATGGGGTTAGCTTCGGCGAAGCTCTTGATCGAAGCCCCGGTAAACGGCGGCCGTAACTATAACGGTCCTAAGGTAGCGAAATTCCTTGTCGGGTAAGTTCCGACCTGCACGAATGGCGTAACGATGGCCACGCTGTCTCCACCAGAGACTCAGTGAAATTGAAATCGCTGTTAAGATGCAGTGTACCCGCGGCTAGACGGAAAGACCCCGTGAACCTTTACTACAGCTTTGCACTGAACTTTGAGCCTATTTGTGTAGGATAGGTGGGAGGCTTTGAAGCAGCGACGCTAGTTGTTGTGGAGCCGTCCTTGAAATACCACCCTGGTATGTTTGAGGTTCTAACTCTGGTCCGTTATCCGGATCGAGGACAGTGTATGGTGGGTAGTTTGACTGGGGCGGTCTCCTCCCAAAGAGTAACGGAGGAGTACGAAGGTGCACTCAGCATGGTCGGAAATCATGCAATGAGCATAATGGTATAAGTGCGCTTGACTGCGAGACAGACATGTCGAGCAGGTACGAAAGTAGGTCATAGTGATCCGGTGGTTCTGTATGGAAGGGCCATCGCTCAACGGATAAAAGGTACTCCGGGGATAACAGGCTGATACCGCCCAAGAGTTCACATCGACGGCGGTGTTTGGCACCTCGATGTCGGCTCATCACATCCTGGGGCTGAAGCCGGTCCCAAGGGTATGGCTGTTCGCCATTTAAAGTGGTACGCGAGCTGGGTTTAGAACGTCGTGAGACAGTTCGGTCCCTATCTGCCGTGGGCGTTGGAGATTTGAGAAGAGTTGCTCCTAGTACGAGAGGACCGGAGTGAACGAACCTCTGGTGTTCCGGTTGTCACGCCAGTGGCATTGCCGGGTAGCTATGTTCGGACGGGATAACCGCTGAAAGCATCTAAGCGGGAAGCCTCCTTCAAGATAAGATCTCCCTGAGGCCTTGAGCCTCCTGAAGGGCCGTGGAAGACTACCACGTTGATAGGCTGGGTGTGGAAGCGTTGTGAGGCGTTGAGCTAACCAGTACTAATTGCCCGTGCGGCTTGACCATACAACAGAGATGGTTACTAACGACTAGCTAAGCTAGCGGATTGTGAGTTAGAGACATACGATCCCTTGCGGTGTATTACTACAGATTGTTTTACCGACTTATTTGGGGTTATCGCCGGTCAATAATGACCAAGGCAAACAGCGATAACACGGCAGGCCAAGCACTTTGCTTATAAGACCAATGCCAACCCAAGCCAGTTTGCCTGACGACAATAGAGTTGTGGAACCACCTGATCCCTTGCCGAACTCAGAAGTGAAACGCAACATCGCCGATGGTAGTGTGGGGCTTCCCCATGTGAGAGTAGGTCATCGTCAGGCTTCTAATCCGAAAAGGGCCACCCAATAGGGTGGCCCTTTTTTTATGGCTGAAAATATTTAAAAAAACAAAAACAAAAGCTAAAAAAATAAGAGAGAGAAAGTAGAAAATACTTAGTAAAAATTAAATAGAAAAAATAAAAGTAATTCTGAAAAACTTTAATGCTCCACTTTCTCTTAAAAAGTCAGTCAGTAAATAAAAAAGAAAAAGCTAAAATTACCTGAGTACCTTAAACAGACGCTCTCCTAAAAAGCCTATAAAAATAGGTCTTTACCGACCTCCGTAGCAAACGCCTTTGCGTTCACTCAAAAAATAATCCAACAAAAATAACCCTCGTAAATACCAGAAAAGTACCCATACCACTCCCGCCAAAAATTAAAATTAGCCCATAAAAATATCGGTGATTTTTTAGTCTCTGCAGTAATCCCCTGTAACCACGGGGCCTGTAGCCCGTTTATTAAAGTTATGCACAACTCTATCCAGACTTTCTGTTAGTAACGTTCTGATCCTACTTTTAGTGGATAACCTGACACTTTTTCCGTTGGTTTTTTAATCGAATTATTTCATTGCACGAAATTAAAGGCTTCCAGACCTCTATCCAAAAGTTATGCACAGTACTATCCAAGAATTCTGTTAGTAACATCCCTGTAATGAAGAAAACATCTAAAAAGTTCCATTTTTACGATCTATTATCCAGTGTTGCAGTGGATAACCAGGACTGACTTTGCAGTTCTAAAAAGCTCGCTGGGGTATGCTGTTAAGGAAGCATTCTATTAACGACAAATTCCTCCGGGAGGCTTGCTAATGAGAGTTCTACTTTTAATTTCCATGTCATTAGTACTTTTAGCCGCTGGATCGCTAAGGGCGCAGACGTTGGTAGTAGGAAATAAATATGAGGGCACAGTGAGTTTTATTGACCTAGCTTCCGGCCAAGAGGTTAAGAAACCGGAAACTGGAGGTTCGCCCCATGAATTAATAGTGTCGCCGGATAAATCTAAAGTGGTGGTAGTTTCTTACCTTGAAGATGGCTACGTGGGAGAAGAGCTGAATGTATTCGATATCGCGAGCGGTAAGCGCCTGAAAAGAATTGATATCAGTCCGCACAAAGGCCCTCACGGTATCGCTTGGCTGGGCGATAGCAATAATGTGATTGTTACAACAGAAGAAACCAGCGACGTGATAAAGGTGGATGTGACTGAAGGAAAAGTATTGGGTGTTGCCCGTACTGATCAAGTAGGTAGCCATATGCTTGCACTATCCCCTGATCTGAAGACCGCCTACGTTACTAACCGGGGGTCGGATACGTTTAGTGTAATTGATACAGAGACTATGGAGTTGAAATCTACAATACCGGCAGGGGATGGGCCGGAGGCGGTGTGGGTAAGCCCCGATAATAGCGAGCTATGGATAGGAAATAATCAGTCAGAAAACATCTTTATTTTCGATACTGAAACGTTAAAGCAAAAAGAAACGATAGATGTTGGTTTTCTGCCTATCCGAATCAGGTTTCACCCCGAAGGCGAAGTGGTAGCTGTAGCAGACTTAAATGGTAATCGTATACTCGTGTATGACGCCAAGACCCGTAAACAGTTACATGAGATTGATGTCGGCAGCGCAGGGGCCAGACAGCCAGCATCGCTATTTTTCTCTCCGGACGGAAAGTTTTTGTTTGCCGGTTCTCAGAGAGACGGAAAAGTTGTTGAAATAGATACCGCAACTTGGAAAGTTAAGCGTATATTTAATGCGGGACAAGGGTCAGATGGTATTGAGTGGAGCCCAGTAAATATTCAGCAATAAATATTCCTGCACTCCACTGTTAAAATAATGAATCAGGTAGGAACTGTGTAGATTTTTAAGTCCTGAAATATTCCATCAATCGAATAATAATTTGGAATAGTTTCACTATGCACTCCACCTACGCGTTCTGCTACGGCTATGCTGGCACTATTTTCAGATAAGCATTGAATTTTCAACGCTTGAATATCGTGCAGATCTTTCAAGTAGCTAGATATTCTATTTACGATTCGAGTCACGATTCCATTGCCGTGGCAGCTTTTACATAGCCAATATCCTATTTCTGCATTTTGTTTTTTAAGATCAATTTCCTTGATACCAAAGATCCCGACTACCTTGCCTGAATAGTGGATCTTGTACCAGGATGCTCCGAAGCTATTACTGAATATTCTATCGGTAATATATTTTTCAGTGGTCGGGAGGTCGATAACAAGCTTTGCCCAATAGAGATATTTCTCTAGCAGTGGTCTGTTATTTTCAATTAAGGCAAAGATGATTTCTGTGTCACTATCCAAAAGTGGATCGAGTTTGATATCACTGTTTACTACTATAGGCTTTTTAGTCATCCTTTTGCCTCTCCATTTTTTAGCGATATTTTTAGTCATTAGCAACCTAACTAACTGGTAGAGTTTTCCTGATTAGGTGAAACAACAGAAAGAGCCTGTGGAAGGTCTCTAGGTTTCCAGCATAAAAGTTACCGGGCCGTCATTGACTAGTGAAACCTGCATATCCGCTGCAAATATTCCAGTGGCCACTGGCGTAAATTGGGCTTTGGAACTTTTAACGAAATAGTTGTAGAGCTCCTCCGCGTATTCTGGTGATGCGCCGCGACTAAAGCTCGGGCGTAAACCTCTATCAGTTTCGGCAACTAGTGTGAACTGACTGACAATCAGGAGCCCACCTCCCGCCTTTTTGAGGTTGAGATTCATACGCCCTTTACCATCGGGAAAAATACGGTAATTCAGGACTTTGTGCAGCAGCTTATCTGCACTATCGGTAGTGTCCTGGGCTTCGATACCTAGCAGCAGGAGGATACCCTTATCTATGGCCCCAACGGCCTCTCCCGCTACATTAACCTGGGCATGGCTTACCCTTTGGATCAATCCTTTCATCTCACTTCTCTCTGCTGCTCTGGAACCGATCGTCTAAATCGCCTAGATTAGCGGACTGTTCCCAGTAGAGAAACCGAGAATAACGGTATGAAGAGACAGCTAGTGGCACTGGTTGCCGGTGCACTTGCTGCGGTGAGTGTTCACGCAGCTGATAGCTATCCGGATAGTAAACCGGGTGCTCAAATTGATGAATATTTTGGTCAAAAGGTGGCTGACCCCTATCGCTGGATGGAAAAAATGTCCAGCGATGAGGTAAAGAGTTGGGTGGCCAAACAGAATGATCATTCATTACCGCGTTTGAAGGACCTGCCCGGGTGGCAGAAAATCAATGACCGGCTTGCAGAACTATGGCGCTACGAGCGCTACGGTGTTCCGTACAAGAAGGGCGATAGCTATTACTACAGCTACAACACCGGTGATTGGGATCAGAATGTTTTCTATAAGGCCTCTAGCCTGTCTGCTGAGGGCGATACGGTTTTAGATCCACGCACCCTAAGTGAAGATGGCACTATTGCTGCCAAGCGCCTCAAAGTCAGTCCAAAGGGCCGCTATCTGGCTTACGGTATCTCGGATGGTGGCACTGACTGGACCGACTATCGTATTCGCGACCTAAAGACAGGCAAGGATCTGAAGGAACAACTGACCGGTATCAAGTTTAGTGATGCCAGTTGGGCGCCGGATGAGTCCGGTTTTTACTATAGCCGGTACCCGTTTAACAGAGATGGCACGGCGGATGATAGCAAACAGGTAGCCGTATATTTTCACCGACTGGGAGATGCCCAGGAAAGTGATCAACTGGTCTATGAAATTACTGATCATCCCACCCGCAATCCAGGCGCGACGGTGAGTGACGATGGCAACTATCTCCTGTTTGGCATCTTCGACGGCTATGACTCGAACGGCTTTTACTATCGCGATTTACGGGATGAAAGCGGCAAGGTAATTAAGCTTCTGGATGACTGGGATGGCCTATACCAGTACCTCGGAAATAAAGGGAGCACCTTTTACTTTGAGACCAGTGCGGGGGCGCCGCTGGGCCGTGTAATCGCTATTGATCTGAATAAGCCGCAACGCAAACACTGGCGCGATCTGGTGCCGGAGACGACTAGTGCCCTGCAGAGTGCCAGTTATATCGGTGATCGCTTTGTGCTTCACTACCTGGAGGATGCGAAATCGCGAGTGCTGGTGACCGATACTAACGGTAAGAAACAGTACGAGCTGAAGCTGCCAGGGGTGGGCTCAGTGAAGGGGTTTTATGGTGAGCCGAATGAAGTTGAGACCTTCTACGCTTTCTCTAATTTTATTACCCCGCCGAGTATCTACCACCTGAATGTACTGACTGGTGAAACCAAACTGTTCAAGCAGCCAAAATATGCAGCAGACTTTTCCGATCTGACTGTGAGTCAGCATTTCTATAAGAGTAAGGACGGTACCCGGGTGCCTCTATTCCTCGTGCATAAGAAGGGAATGAAGCGAGATGGCTCCAACCCGACGCTGCTTTATGGATATGGTGGTTTTAACTCCGCTCAGTTACCGCGCTTCTACAACCGCTTTGTCGGTTGGTTGGATATGGGCGGCACCCTGGCACTGGCCAACTTGCGCGGTGGTAGCGAGTACGGCAATGCTTGGCACCAGGCGGGTACCAAGACGCAAAAGCAAAATGTCTTCGATGATTTTATCGCTGCAGCTGAGTGGCTGATCGAGGAGAAAGTCACTTCTCCTGAAAAGCTTGCTATTAGTGGTCGCTCCAATGGTGGACTATTGGCGGGGGCAACGCTGGTACAACGACCGGATTTGTTTGCGGCGGCATTACCGGTAGTCGGTGTCCTGGATATGCTGCGATATCATACCGCTTCCGCTAATGCCCGGCAGTGGTCGAGCGATTATGGGCTTAGTGAAAATCGCGATGAGTTCAAAGCGCTGCATGCCTATTCTCCGGTCCACAACACCCGTGAGGGCACCTGCTATCCGGCCACGCTAATCACCACTGCCGATCGCGATGATCGAGTGGTTCCCTGGCACAGCTACAAATTTGCGGCAGCCCTACAAAAAGATCAGGGCTGTGACAAACCAGTCTGGCTTGCCGTAGAGACTCGGGCTGGGCACGGTGCAGGCAAGCCGGTATGGATGCAGGTGGAAGACTTCGCCAATCAGTGGAGCTTCCTTGCCTACCAGCTGGGCATGAAAATCGAGTAGCCTTTCCAACTAACCCAACAAAAGTAATAGCGGGATCAATCAATAAAACTCCCGGTAGGACGATTGCAAAGGGGTTTAGTTTTGCGGCGGTGTCACTAATGAAGTTAGTGTGCCGCCCACTCTGTCGGAGTGGTGGTATCACCAACCGGTCTGCCCTTCCGGAAGGAGGTGGCTTCGATAGAGCTAATCACTGGGTATGAATAACGATAACAACTCATCCGGTGGATTTATGAAACACGCATTTGTAACCGGGGGAACCGGTTTTCTCGGCGCTAATTTGGTAGAGCAATTGGTTGGTGATGGATGGAAAGTTACCGCCATGCATCGGCGCACCTCTAATACCGATATGTTGCGCTCTCTGGGCGTTAATCTGGTTGAGGCCTCTCTGAATGACCCTCAGTCCCTTCAAGCTGCAATCCCAAATAATGTCGATGCGCTTTTCCATATGGCGGCTAATACCAGTATGTGGCGTGGCGGTAATGCCCAGCAGTGGAAAGATAATGTTGAGGGGGCAGCGAATATTGCCAAAGTTGCCAGAGAGAAAAATGTAAGGCGTATGGTGGTGACCAGCTCAATTTCTGCTTATGGCTACCATAAGGAAAGAATTACTGAAGAAAGTGATAAGCTGGCAGATGACCCTCATCATCACTATCTGTACACGAAAAAAAGAGAGGAAATTGCCGTTCGCAAGGAAGTTGAACGGGGCCTGGATGCGGTATTTCTAAACCCTTGTGCAATTGTTGGTAAATACGACACCACCAGCTGGGCGCAGACCTTTTTTCTGATTGATAAAAATCAATTACCAGGTGTTCCACCGGGCTGGGGTTCTTTTTGCCATGCCGGTGCAGTAGCGCGAGCCCACATCGATGCGGTTGAAAAGGGGCGGTGTGGTGAAAATTATATCTTGGCCGGAACGGATGCCAGTTTTTTAGAATTTTTTGGAAAGATCGCTGAGTTATTGCATAAACCTGTACCAAAACGCACCACACCGGCATTTCTAATTCAATCTATCGCCTGGTTTTCCGATCTCTGGTCTCGTGTGAGTGGGCAAGAGCCGGTTATTACTCCTGAAAAGGCCACGTTGGTAACGCGGAGAGTCGTTGCTAGTAGTGCTAAGGCTGAACGTGAACTCGGTTATCAATCGGGGGTGGCTTTGGATACTATGTTATGCGAATGTCGCGATTGGTTAGTACAGAACAATTTGTTGGAGTCGAAGTGAATCGTAATAATATTATTTTTGGGTTAGTTGCCTTGCTTTTGGTTTTACAGCTTATTCAGTATTACTTTTTCTCCGGCGCAAGCTAATCATAAAAAGGAAGTAATGATGGCGGAAAAGCGCTGTGACTGGTGCCTGTCTACACCACTTTATCAAAATTACCATGATGAGGAGTGGGGTAGGCCGGTTACCGATGACCAGATCCTGTTTGAGTTTTTGTTGCTGGAGGGGGCCCAGGCGGGCTTATCCTGGATTACAGTGCTCAATAAGCGGGAGAATTATCGTAAACTGTTTAATAATTTCGATGCTGAAAAAATTGCTCGGTACACCCCTAAAAAGGTAGAGAAATTACTTCTCAACCCGGGAATTATTCGCAACCGGCTCAAGGTTGAATCGGCCATCAAGAATGCACGGGCAACCCTCGAGTTGCGCGATCGCGGTATATCCTTAAAGGAGTTTCTCTGGCAGTTCACCGATGGAAGAGTGATTGTTAATCGCCCCCGCTCCATGAAGCAGGTGCCGGCCACTACAGCAGAATCTGATGCGATGAGTAAGGCGTTAAAGAAAGCGGGTTTTAGTTTTGTGGGATCAACCATTATGTACGCACATATGCAGGCAACTGGAATGGTCAATGATCACTTGGAAACTTGTCCGGCTCATCAGCGTTGTGTCGATGATGCACAGAATTTAGGTTTGGCTTGAATTTAAAATAGAGATTTATTTTTGGGGATCGATGAATATTAATAGCTTACTCAATGAGTATTGGCCCCAAGTAACTGCATTATCCCTAAAGTTGGCGGCCGCACTACTGGTAGTTTTGGTGACGCTGTTTGTGGCCCATCTTGCTCGCCGAGCGGTTGATCGTCTGCCGGACCGGTTTGATGTTACCTTGCGCCCGGTAATGCGCAGTATTTCGAGCTGGGCGGTTTATATTGTTGGCGCACTGCTGGTATTGGATGTATTTGGTATTAACACTACCAGCTTAATTGCTCTACTCGGCGCTACTGGTGTGGCAGTAGCCTTAGCATTGAAAGATACCCTGCAAAATATTGCTTCGGGGTTCCTATTGCTGGGATTGCGGCCGTTCCGCGTTGGGGATGTGATTCAGTTCGGTACCATAATGGGCACCGTTCGCGAGGTGGGGCTGTTTACTACGGAGCTGGATACCACGGATGGGCTGCGTATTACCGCACCCAACAGTGCTATCTGGGGGCAAGTGCTCACCAACTTTAGCCGCAATAAGACTCGCCGTATCGAGATTGTGGCGAGTATCGCCTATGGCGATGACATTGATCGCGGCCTAACAGTATTACGTCGCCTGGTAGAACAGGAACCCCGTATTCTCGCTGAGCCAGAGCCAAGTTTCGCTGTTAAGGCGCTTGCTGACAGCGCGGTCAATTTACAGTTGCGGGCCTGGGCTGCCAATGACCAGTACTGGGATGTTTACTGGTCCCTGATGCAAAAGCTTAAGCCTGCACTGGAGGCAGAAGGCTTGACGGTACCCTTTCCCCAGCGAGAGCTACATATCGTGGACCGGGTCACAAGCCGGCGTTAGTCCATTACCACAGGGTCACTTGTGGCAATATCTTGCTCCAGGTATTGGGCCCACCTAGTCCAAAATCTCCGATTTGCCTCAACTCAACGCAAACATATGGCGTTCTGGGGGGCATGAATCGACACCTCACCGAATTCGTGTCAAAGTTAGCGGCGTTTTTTTGTACAACTTTTGATCGAGATAGGAAGATGCCGATAAAGCTGAACAACCCACTGATCCCCAGCCTGCTGGCTGTCGCTATCCTTGCGGGCTGTCAGGGTGACAAGAGTACCCAGACTGTAGCCAACGCAGATAAGCCCCAAAATGCGGTTGCCGAGGCCTCAGTAACTGTAGATGCGGTTGCCGAAACCAAGCGCCTGACTGAGTGGCTGGATGAGCGTTATGAGGAACAGCTGCAGTTCAGTCCGATTCAGCTGTCCTACCTGGGTCGCAAAGACCACTACGACCAAATCGACGATATGAGTGAAGCCGCAGAGGCTCGCCGCTTGGTTTGGCAAGAGAAAAGTGTTGAAGAGCTCAAGAAGAATTTCGACTACAGCAAGCTGACCCAGGAAGGGAAAACCTCCTACGATATCTGGATTTATCAGTTTGAACAGGCCAAGGCCGCTGCGCCGTTTATCCGTCACGGCTACATCTTTGAGCAGATGGGAGGTGCACAATCGCAGTTGCCCAACTTCCTGCTGAACTTCCACAAGGTCGACAACGTTGAAGATATGCAGGCGTATATCACCCGTATCGGTGGTATCTCCCGCGCGATCAACCAGTTGCTTGACCGCGCCAAGCTGTCGTCCAAAGAAGGTATCCGCCCCCCGCGCTTTGCCTATGAGGGTGCGATTGATCAGTCCAGTAAATTGATTGAAGGCGCGCCGTTTACCGATGGTGAAGACGCGCCTCTGTGGGCCGGTGCCAAAGGGAAAATCGCTGAGCTGCTCGAAGCCGGTACTATTGATCAGAAGCAGGCAGACAAGCTGACTGCGGAAGCGCGCAAGGCATTAGAGACTGAGTTCTTCCCCGCATATCAAGGGCTGGTTACCTGGCTCAAAGCGGATATGCAGAAGGCCTCAGCAGAGCCTCAAGGTGCTAGTAGCCTGCCCAATGGTATGGCCTACTACAATCAGCGCCTGGCCAACACCACAACTACGGACCTGACTGCCGACCAGATCCACAATATCGGCCTGGAAGAAGTGGCGCGTATCCGTGGTGAGATGGAAACTATCAAGAAGCAGGTTGGTTTCGAAGGTAGCCTGCAGGACTTCTTCAAGTTTATTCGCGAAGATGGTCAATTCTACTATCCGAATACCGATGAAGGTCGCCAGGGCTACCTGGATGACTCAACCGCGTTCCTGGACAACATTACCAAGAAATTGCCGGAATACTTTGGCCTTCTGCCGAAAGCTGAGTTGGTCGTAAAGCGGGTTGAGTCCTTCCGCGAGCAGGATGGCGGTGCCCAGCATTACTACCCCGGCACTCCCGACGGTTCCCGCCCGGGTATTTACTATGCGCACCTGTCCGATATGAGTGCCTATTCCACGACTGATATGGAAACTGTGGCCTACCACGAAGGCAACCCCGGTCACCATATGCAGATCTCAATTGCTCAGGAATTGGAAGGTATCCCGCAGTTCCGCACTCAGGCTCACTTTACTGTCTATGTAGAGGGCTGGGCGCTGTACTCTGAGAAGCTTGCTAAAGAAATGGGGGCCTTCGAAGATCCCTATAACCTGTTTGGCCACCTGACGGCTGAAATGTGGCGAGCCATTCGCCTTGTTGTTGATACCGGCCTGCACGCCAAAGGCTGGAGTGAAGAGCAAGCGGTGGAGTACTTCCTGCAAAACTCTGCAATCCCCGAGACTGCAGTACGTTCCGAAGTGCGTCGTTACCTGGCGTGGCCGGGCCAGGCAACCGCTTACAAGATCGGTATGCTGAAGATTCAGGAGCTGCGTAAGCAGGCTGAAGATCAGTTGGGTGATAAATTCGATATTCGCGGATTCCACGATACTGTACTGGGTGGCGGTGCTTTGCCAGTGCCCGTATTGGAGAGCCGCGTAGCCTCTTGGGTGGAATCAGTGAAGCAATCATAAGCTTTTTAGCTGACTCTTTTAAAAAGCCGGGCATAGCCCGGCTTTTTTATTGGGCTTATTTCTGTGAATATCGTCTGTGTATAGAGGAAAGCTGGTTTTCCCTAAAATACTTGTTTATGGAAAAGTCCCAATGGATTCAAATATTTACTCTGCCCCAGAGGCTGAATTAGATACTGTTTCAGAAGATGAAGCGCAGTTTTATATAGTTTCACCAACCAAATTCTGGGTAATGAGCCTAGGTACAGTGGGTATCTATTCAGTTTATTGGTTTTACCGTCATTGGGCAGAATATCAGCGTGCTAGTGGAGAGAATATGTGGCCGGTTATGCGGGCGATATTCTCTATCTTTTTTACTCACTCCCTTTTTTCCAGGATTCAAAGCCGTATCGAGATTGATAAGGTGGATTACCGCTGGGTGCCGGCACTTTGGGCTACGTTATATGTGGTTTTTGCGATTGCCGGGGCTATTGTCGACAGGATTTCCTATTACTCCGATGTAATTTCATTGATCGATATAGTAAGCATACTCCTCTTACCCTTTACATTGTGGCCACTTTACGAGGGACAGAAAGCTGCCAATATGGTTAATGGAGATATTTCAGGACAGGCTAACTCGAGATTTACTCCCTGGAATTTTGTTTGGTTGGCTGTAGGGGCTGTGTTTTGGGGAGTGGGTATTTTTGGGGCTTATTATCTGCTGGGCAATGTATAAGAGAGGAGTATCTATGAGACGTTCAGGATTTATTATCGTAGCTCTGCTATTACAACTGTTTCCTTCCGCTTTATGGGCGGAGCCAACACCCACTGAAATTACCGTGCGCGCCAAGGCCATGGATGCCAAGTTTATTGGCTCCTCCATCGGTGGTGCCATGGTTATTATTCGCGATGCAGATTCTGGGGAAATTCTTGCCAAGGGGCTTACCCAAGGGAGCACCGGTGACACCACCAGAATTATGAAAACGCCCCGAGAGAGGTTCCAATCTATCGCCGATGGCGCTGCACATTTTACCGCTACACTGAATATCAGTGAGCCGGTGTTTCTGACGGTGGAAGTTCTTGCGCCGTATATCAAAAAACAGGCCCGAGTGGTGGCGCAGACACAGACATGGCTGGTTCCGGGAAGGCCTATTTCTGGTGATGGGCTGATTGTGGAAATTCCGGGAATGTTGGTAGATTTACTCAGCCCACAGACCCATCTCTATACAGGCTTGGACCAGAGTCCCTTTGAGATTCGCGCTAATGTGGTAATGATGTGCGGATGTTCACTTACCGATGGTGGGCTTTGGGATGGCAGTAAGATAGAAGTTGTGGCATTGGTTAAAAGAGATGGCAAATCATTTGCTCGAGTGCCGCTAGAGATACAGGAGACTATGAATACCTTTAGTGCGCCCTTTGCGACGGATTTGCCAGGTGTTTATGAAATTGTGCTATATGCCTATGATCCCAAGACTGGAAATACCGGTGTGGATCGGGGGAGCTTCATTGTGCGCTAGGCAAGTGCGGCAAGCCGTCTGAGATATGGATTTCTATGGATATTCGGCAGGCTAAAGAGAGTGACCTCGAAGGCATGTGGAGCCTCTTTAGTGTTGTGCGAATCAGAGGGGATCTGCCTTTCTCGCATAAGATCCGTCGAGAAGTGTTTTCTGCTCAATGGCTTAATGACGACTTACAGACTTATGTTGCCGAAGAGTTACCTCACCTGCTGGGGGTGTATAAATTAGGGGTTAATTTCCCTGGTATTCATAGCCATGTCGCGACAGCCAACTTTCTCGTGCACACGGATGTGCGCGATCGCGGTGTAGATCGTGCACTGGTCCAGCATGCAATCGCCAGAGCCCAGGACGCCGGCTATTTGGAAATGCAGTTCAACTACGTTCCCAGCGACAATGAATCCGCAATTACCCTTTATACCGAGCTGGGCTTCACTATTATCAAAACGCTAGATAGAGCATTTACCGACCCTTTGGGAAGGTTGCAAGATGCTTATGTTATGCAGCGGTTTTTACAGTAGCTCGCCTGGTTATGGACCGGCAAACCCCAAAACACCAACAGGAAAGCCGGGAAGCGCTAATTGAGGAGCATCGACCGGAGCGTATTGAGGCGCGCTTGCGAAGTCGTCCACAGTCACAGTGGCTCTCTGATTTTGTTTTGGGAGCGATAGATGGCTGCGTAACTACCTTTGCCATTGTTGCAGGCGCTTTTGGTGCAGGCTTCTCCGAAGCGGTTGTGCTCGTGATGGGCTTTGCCAACCTTATCGCTGATGGTTTCAGCATGGCGGTAAGCAATTATGAAGCTGCCAGTGTGGAGCGTGAGCAACGAGCCGCGGCTATGCGTACAGAGCGTCAGCATATTGCTTTAATTCCCGAGGGAGAGCGGGAAGAGATCAGGCAGATTTTCTATCGAAAGGGATTTCGAGGTGAAGTTCTCGATAATATTGTTGCCACTATCACCGCGAATCAAAAGCTGTGGATAGAGACAATGCTGGCGGAAGAGTACGGTATAAGCCGCTTAGAGCATAAGCCTCTGGGGGCGGCACTGATAACCTTCACCGCTTTTTTGTGTGTAGGTGCTATTCCCCTGTTGCCCTACCTTTTCCACAGCCTTAATCCCGCCGAACAATTTTATGCGAGCGCCGTTCTTTCGGTCTGCGCTTTTTTTGCTATTGGCTTGTGCAAAGGATTGGTGTTTTCCCACCACCTGCTGGTGGCGGGCTTAAAAACTCTGTTTTTTGGCAGTAGCGCAGCGGCCCTGGCACTCGCCGTTGGCTATCTACTGCGCCACTTGGTGACTTAATATTTATGCGGCTACCACTTTGTTGCGCCCGCCATTCTTGGCTCGATACATACGTTTATCTGCTTCGGCCAATAGCTGATTGAGTGGCTTGCCATTGGTGCTGCCTTCGACGACTCCGAGACTGATTGAGATTTTTACCGGGCGTGTATAGCGGCGACTGAGGGTGGATACTCTGCGACGAAGTTTTTCTGCAAGGACACTGCCGCCTTTCAAGTCAGTATTCGGCAATAGCAATAAAAATTCTTCGCCGCCCCAGCGCGCCACAATATCCTCAGATCGGGTGTTACTTTTCAGTATCTTGGCAACATCTTGTAATACGCGGTCGCCAAAGGAGTGCCCATAGGTATCGTTGATCGTCTTGAAGTTATCTAAGTCTCCGATAAGGATGACATATTGATCTTTCAGCTCATCATTCCGACGCTCTAATTCATGAATGGCGCGAAATGCTTCTCTGCGATTCGCTAATCCGGTCAATGTGTCCGTGGCAGCATAGGTCTCCAATTCACCTGTTAATCGCTGGAGGAGCTGTTGAGTTTGGTGACGGCTACTGTCAAGTAATGCAGTTAGAGCCGTGAGTGCACCAAATACTGCAATAAAACGCGCACGATAGGCCGTATCATATTTGGCCGTGAGCCCTGGGAAATCCGGATAAAACAGGATTGCTGCCGTAGCGAGACCTATGCCGAGCAGTGCAGTGGTGCCGGTTTTATAGCCGTAAAGGTTGATAAATCCGGGGACCAGCATAACTGCCCACATCAATCCGGTATTGTTTACACCACCAGTCATTAGTAAGTAGAAATACAGCGCCAATAAAAGAATTCCCACCAATAATGGCGTTTTCTCGGTAGGACCGATAATGTTGACAGTGATATATGCAAATAAAATAACCACCGCGACGATAAAAAGCGTCGATGCCTGCAGGATATTAGTTGCAGTAAGGGCGATGATCGCCATGGCTCCGGTGATAGCCATAGCGAATATCAGCATATAAGAGGAGGCCAATATCCGTCTGCGCAGATCTATGCGCTGCACTTCATCAATAGAGGTGGATATCGCGGGGTTTTGATTGTTATACCCTGAGCTCATAGTCATTCCCGTTGCTATACCGACTGCAACCTTCCGCTTGCTCGGGACCGTCCTGCATCATACAACTATGCTGGTAGCCACTGCCGGAGTGAAGCAATGGTGAGTATAGGGGGAATCTGTCACCGACCAAAGTAGCAAGCTACAGTATCAGTAACTCAAACTTTAGAACTGAGAAATCGTGACACAAATTCAACTGACTTCTGGCGATATCTTGACGATGCGTGGAGATGCTCTGGTGTGTCCGGCACACAAGCATCTTATTCGGGGGCGGGGGCTTTCAGCGCAGATTTATGCCCAGTGCGGGACTCGGTTAACCCCCCAATGTGCCAATCAAAGAGCATGCCCAGTTGGTGAAGCTCGCGTGACTCGAGCCTATGATTTACCGGTCGATTACTTATTGCATACTGTTACGCCCCAGTGGAGCAGTGGCGATCAATGGGGGAGCCAGGCCATAGTGCTGTTGAGACACTGCTATGAAAGTGTTTTAGAGTTGGCGATAGAGCGCGGCTGCAAAACGATACTGTTTCCGGCATTGGGAGCTGGCACTAACCGCTTCCCTCACGAGATTGCGGCACACCAGGGATTGGCCGTTTTACGCGCTTATGCCTCAAGGTTCGAGAGACTCACAGTTTGTTTGCACTCACAAACTGCATTGGCGCAGTGGCAGAAAGTTGAGCAGCGCTTTTATGGCCATAATTGATGTGTCACGGGTAATTGAATGGGATACAGCCTATTGTGTTAATTATTTAGTTAAGCACTATTGATTCCATGCAGTTAATGGTTCCTTCAATAACCTAATGTGGCGTATATAAAGTAGTTCTGCGGTGCAGGCAGATCGAACCACGGCATGTCAGTCTAACAAGCAATAACTTACCAAGTCGTCTTCTGATCTCATGAATTGAGAGTTATTCAGGTGCTATACAGTCTTTTCTAACTCTTCCGTTGATTATTAAGTGCTATGTCTCCACCTAACTATTTAGTTCTAACGTACTAAATATTGAAATCGTTAGTTGTAATGAGTCATCTATTCGCTAAAGATAGTTGTCAATAACTTAATAAATATGCATTATTTTTATATGTATTTTTTAAGCCTAAAAATTTTTAGTAACTATGGACCACTGCAAAGTCTGCATACAAGAACAAAATATCTATGAAGGCATAGGGCATAGATGTGCTTTGTGTCGGGGGTGAGTGTCCCCTAAAATGAAAAAGAAATCCTCTTTTTTACAGTTTCCCATGCCGCCTATGAATAGCCAGCGCGTTATTATTCACTGTAAGTAGGACTGGATTGTCATTCTGCTTACCACTTTCATTAGTGGCTCTTATAGTTACTTCTTATTTAAAATTTTTAGTATCTCAGCGAGAACAGTCTTTATCTGAGAACGCTATCTTGGCAGGCCTTACTACTGAGGGATATATTTTATCAATGCGGCCAGTAATGTTTGTTTCTATAATATTGTTTGCGACCTTCTTTAAGCTGCTTGCATACTTAATCCCTACGGAAAAATAGAACTTGATAAAGAGTTAAGTCTAAGATATTGGGAGACTATAGGTTGAGGCAATCAATTCGTAAAAATTTTAGAATCTTATCGTTTTTTTAACTTTGATAGTCTTGGGGATAAATAGTTATTTTGTTGCCAGCTCCAATAGAGTGAAATTTAACTCATTATTTTCCCTTTTTCCTAAAGAGTATAATTGGAGCCAAATTCAGGCGGTTGAAACAGCTAATGGCACTGGTCCGGCACCTAGCCGATGAATTCCAAAATACATTTTAAGAATGGATAATAAAAAATTAATTTAATTGATTGTAAGTTTTAGAGATTTATTGCCTCTTACCCCAGACTCAGAATTTATCTGCGAGATCAAAAGCACATTAAGTATGAGCAAAGTTTGACAGATAATGGTATTCGTTGGCTGAGATATATTTTGTCAAAGGATAACTTTGGTGAAGTGATGCATATCTTACAAGATACGCCGTAATAATTATTTTAAGGGCGGACTAAATAATAAATGGAAAGGACCCGATAAGGGCCCTTTTATTGAAATATTGAGCCGCCTTCCTTGAGAAGACGGTCAAAGTGTATCCAGGTTACTGGCAGGAACTCGCTTCCCAGTACTGGGGGGCGCTAGCCGGGGACCACCAGTTGGGACCAAAGGTAGACACATAAACCTGGCCTTCAAAGGTTACTAGGTCGCCAACTTGATAGCCTTCGTCACCAGCATATGGCTGCTGGAATTCGGGGCAGGAAGCGGTCTCACCTGAACCTTGATCGCTGTCGGTGTTGTCATCGGAACCGTTATTGGCGTTGTCGTCAGAACCGCTATCGGAGCCATTGTTGTTGCTATCGTCAGAGCCGCTGTCGGAACCATTGTCGGAGCCTTCGCCCTCAGTTTGACAGGTGGTTTCGGTCCACAGCGATGGCGCGGAACCTGGAGACCACCAGTTTGGCTCGTGGGTGGACTCGTAGGCGACTCCTTCAAAGACAACAACGTCACCGACTGAATAACCTGGGTCGCCGGCATAGGGCTGCTCAAACGCGACGCAGGCGCTGCTTCCGCCATTATTATTGCCACCGCCACTTCCGGTGTCGCCAGTATCTCCGGTGTCTCCAGTGTCTCCAGTGTCTCCAGTGTCTCCAGTGTCTCCAGTGTCTCCAGTGTCTCCAGTGTCTCCAGTGTCTCCAGTGTCTCCGGTATCTCCGGTATCTCCGGTGTCTCCGGTGTCTCCGGTGTCTCCGGTGTCTCCGGTGTCTCCGGTGTCTCCGGTGTCTCCGGTGTCTCCGGTATCTCCGGTATCGCCAGTATCTCCGGTATCGCTATCACTGGAGCCACCCTGTCCGAAAACTTCGAGTGCGGCATCGAGTAGTGGATACTGGTATTCATTGTTCTCCAATAGCATTCCACCGCGTAGCTGCCAGATCATCACGCCACCAAGGCCCTGGTCGAGCACATATTGGGCGCGTGCGGCGATAGAAGTCGTATCTTCGAAAGAGATAAAACCGCCATCCTCAAACCAACCATAGTGGGTGACGGCCTCGGGATCGTAAGCGGTCTGGAATGAAGAGTCGCTCTGCATTTTCTCAACGATCTGGTAGTAGCGCGTCTCGGTGTCAGAGCCCCAGTGAGCGACGTCTTGTCCGGAGGCGGCTTCACCGATTGCGGTGGCGCCAGCCACGCTGCGGCCGTAGTGGGACATACCCAGGGTGATTTTCTCAGCAGGAATATTGCCCTCAGTCATCCACATATTGCGGCAGCTGTCTGCGTCGAAGCCTTCGTTGACCTGGCCTTCATAGGGGTACAGCGGCGAGGTATGCTGGGCTACGGTATCCCAGTCGCCACCAAAGTCATAAGTCATCAGGTTGACATAGTCGAGGACTTCGCCCACAGCAGCAAAATCATAACCCTCTTCTGCAATCGAGGGGCCACAGGCCACGGCAGCGGTCAGTTCCAGATTTTTGCCGGTCTCCGCTTCAACCTCATCGAAGCGCGCGCGCAGCTCTTGCAGCAGGGTGGTGAAGTTTTCTTTGTCGATCGAGCGTCCGCCGTTCGGTGCATAGCCGGGGTATTCGAAATCGAGATCGAGACCATCGAAATCCCAGTCAGTAAGCAGTGTCACTGCATTTTCGATAAAGGCTGCACGTGCGGTGTCGCTCTCCATCATCTCAGAGACTTTGTGGGAGAGGGTCCAGCCGCCCATAGACAGGATCGCCTTGGCACCGTCGTCATGTACCGATTTTACAAAACCTGATTCGTGGTCATTCCAGCCCTGGCAGACCGCGGGCTGAATACTGGAATCGTATTGGCTGTAGGGGTGCCAGAATTGCGGCGAGCATTTTACGGGACCATCACCGGCGCCGCCGGAAAATGATTGGGCGCCCAGGCCGTAGAAAACGTAGGGGTCTGTAAAGTAGATGTTGCCGTCTTCGTCATTCCAGGCAAAGGCGTACTGAACGTGAGTGAGCTTGGAGAAATCCACGTTGTCATGGGTGAAGGATGAGTCGGCCCAGTATTCCCAATCGGCCCAATAGGCAGATACACGTTTAGAGGTTTCTTGTGCGCTGACGTTTCCGCTAATGGCGATTGCTGCTGCGAGTGCCGCCGCAGCTTTTAATTTAAACCCAAATTTAGATCCGCGTTCACTGCGGCTGCCCACCAACATCCTTGTTCGATCCTGAGATTGCAGGAAAGAAAACATTAGATTGACCTCCCATAGGTCTTAATTATGTATAAAGAAATTTGTCGTTATATGTGGAAAAATTTGAATAAGTGGAGAGGTAAAAGTTCCGCGAGGAAATGTGGAATAAATGTGCAAGCCACGGAGGGTAGTGGCTGAGTGGTTATATTTATTTCCGCTGTAATTTTATGATGGGGACAATAAAAAGTGCGGGCATAAATTTAATTGCACCTTCCAGGAATAAATATTTGAGCAGATCAACGATAAAAATGGTCGATTATTTAATATCAAAAGAAAATAAATTTTCTTTTTGGGGTAAGAGATCGGAAAAAAATACCGGATTCTGGCGAGCGATATTTACGGCCTCTTGCAGGCAGCCTCCCTGCAGTTTAGTGCAGCACGGCTTCTGTCGAGTTAATCAATCACCTCTTTACTATGGAATGTTGCTACGGAGAAGTTTTTGATTGTCCCTCTTCAGGGATTGAAGATGTCATGATATGGCAAAAACAAAAAAGGGCCCAGAGGGCCCTTTTTAAAGTTGAAGAAAATACTAATTATTTCTTCGCACGCTTGCGCATATTTTCCTGCAAAATTTTCTTGCGCAGGCGGATAAAGTTGGGAGTCACCTCTACCAATTCATCGTCTTCGATGAATTCCAGAGCCTGCTCAAGGGTGTGACGAATGGGTGGTGACAGAGTGAGCGCATCGTCAGTACCTGACGCGCGCACATTAGTGAGCTGTTTGGCCTTGGTAGGGTTTACTACCAGGTCGTTGCCACGGGAGTGAATACCGACGATTTGGCCTTCGTAGACCTCTTCGCCGTGGCCCAGGAACAAGCGACCACGATCCTGCAGTGCGAACAGACCATAGGCGAGGGTTTTGCCCTTGACCATGGAAACCAGTACACCGTTGATGCGCTTGGCCACCTCACCCTGCTTCACCGGACCGTAGTGGTCGAAGATACTGGTCATAATACCAGAACCACTGGTGATGGTAAGGAATTGGGAGCGGAAGCCGATCATGCCGCGCGAGGGCACGATAAAGGTTAGGCGCACGCGACCTTTGCCATCGGGCTCCATATTGGTGAGATCGGCCTTGCGCAGGCCCAGCTCTTCCATAATGGGCCCCTGATGAGGTTCCTCAACATCGATAACCACTTCTTCATAAGGCTCGTGGATCTCTCCGTCGACCTCTCTCTGCACCACTTCGGGGCGGGAAACGCCCAACTCGAAACCTTCTCGGCGCATGGATTCGATCAGGACAGACAAGTGCAATTCGCCTCGGCCGGAAACCTTGAACTTATCAGGAGAGTCGCCTTGCTCTACACGCAGGGCCACGTTGTGAATCAGCTCCTGGTCAAGACGCTCTTTGATGTTGCGCGAGGTAACGAACTTGCCGTCCTGGCCAGCAAAGGGGGAGTCGTTGACCTGGAAGGTCATGCTTACGGTGGGCTCGTCCACGCTCAGGGCGGGCAGGGCTTCTGGAGTATCCAGATCGCACAGGGTATCGGAGATATTTAGCTCACCCACACCGGTGATACACACGATATCGCCAGCACTGGCTTGCTCCACTTCTACACGCTCCAGGCCGAGGTAACCCATAACCTGCAGGACCTTGGCTTTGCGCGAGTTGCCCTCGCGATCGAGAACTACCACTTGCTGGTTCGGCTTCAGGGTACCGCGAGTGATACGGCCAACGCCGATTACGCCTACGTAGCTGGAGTAGTCCAGAGCGGAAACCTGCATCTGGAAGGCGCCGGTGGGGTCAACCTTCGGGGGCTCAACCTTGTCCACAATCATCTGGAACAGCGGCGTCATATCGTCGGCCAGGTCGGTGTCGTCGAGACCGGCGATGCCGTTCAGGGCGGAGGCGTAGACAACCGGGAAGTCCAACTGCTCGTCGGTGGCGCCGAGGCTGTCGAACAGGTCGAATACCTGGTCCATCACCCAGTCGGGGCGAGCGCCGGGGCGGTCGATCTTGTTAATCACCACGATCGGGTTGAGGCCCTGCTCAAACGCCTTCTGGGTTACGAAGCGAGTCTGCGGCATGGGGCCATCTACTGCGTCTACGAGCAGCAGAACTGAATCCACCATGGACAGTACGCGCTCTACCTCGCCGCCGAAGTCGGCGTGCCCTGGGGTGTCGACAATATTGATGCGGTAGTCATTCCAGCGGATAGCGGTGTTCTTCGCCAGAATGGTGATGCCACGCTCACGCTCTTGATCGTTGGAGTCCATGACGCGCTCGGCGCCTTCGTCGCGGCGGTCGAGAGTGCCGGACTGGGACAACAGCTTGTCCACAAGGGTGGTTTTGCCATGGTCTACGTGGGCGATAATCGCAATATTGCGCAGATTCTCTATCACTGGGGGCCTCTGGGCGTTAAATCTTGGTAAGTCGGGGCGGGGGCCTGCGGGGTTTCTACAGCAGCATTCCGGCCAAAGGCGGCGATTATAGGGGGGCCGCATGACAATTGGGAGTGATTTTGAGTAAAAAATCACCGCCCCGGGGCGCTGATCGCTTTAAAACCCGCGCGGGCGGTGATTGCCCGCGCCTTGAGCAGAAGTTACTTCTTAATGGTTTCCGGTCTGTGGGGAATCAGCGGGCGCAGCACGCCCACATTGCGAAAACCTTCATCCAGCAGGTGTGAGGCGTGCAGGCGGCTCATAACGCCTTTGGAGCAATACAGGAGGTACTCACGCTCTTGGTCCAGGTGGGCAAAGTTGTTGTTGAGACGGTAGAAAGGAATAGTCTGCACCTCACAGCCAAGCTCCAGTGGATCCAGCTCCTCTTCATCCGGGTGGCGGATATCGATAACCACAGCGCTGCCCGGCTCCTCGCGGATCTCCACGTCCGGCGCTTCGCCATCGACTTCTTCGATCACCTGATCAATATTCTGCATCACCCGATTGCTGATAGCGCGATCGAGGACGGTGAAATCGAAGCGGTTTTCCTCGGACTCCACTTTTTCTATCTTGGCGCGGGTGGTGGGTTTTACCGAGATAACGCCGCAGTACTCCGGCATATTGGCGGCAAACTCTTCGGTGCCGATGGCCCGGGAGGTGCGAATAATATCGGTCTTGTCGGTGGTGATCAGTGGGCGCAATACCAGGGTATTGGTAACACTGTCGATCACCGACAGATTTTTCAGGGTCTGGCTGGAAACCTGGGCGATGGCTTCACCGGTGACTACGGCGTCCACCTCCAGCTCCTTGGCGATCACATCGGCGGCGCGCAGCATCATGCGTTTCAAAATGACGCCCATATGGGAGTCGTCGACCCGCTCGAGAATCTCTGCCACGACTTCGTCAAACGGCACAGTGATAAAGCGCACCCGATGGGAAGCACCGTATTTGTTCCACAGGTAGTAGGCGACTTCTTTCACGCCCAGCTCGTGCTGGCGTCCGCCCAGGTTGAAGAACAGGAAGTGGGTGCGGATACCGCGCTTCATGGTCATGTAACTGGCCACGGTAGAATCGAAGCCACCGGATACCAGCGACAAAACCGGGTCTTGCGTGCCCAGGGGGAAGCCGCCCAGGCCGGGATGCTGCTCTTCGATCACGTTGAGCTTATCGTGGCGGATCTCCAGCTTAACGGTGATGTCGGGGTTTTTCAGTTTGACTCCGGATGCCTCGGTGTTCTTGTTGAGGCCGCCGCCCACGTACTGCTCCACATCCAGGGATTGGAAGTCGTGTTTGCCGGTGCGCTTAACCCTGACGCAGAAAGTCTTGTCCTTCAGGGCGTCTCCCCATACCGACAGGGTTTTCTCGTACATGTCATGCAGGTCGCCCAGGGGGAACTGGCGCACGCGGGAGAAGTTGGCGATGCCGGGGGTGTGAGAGAGCACCTCTTCGATACGTCCACCCAGGTGGGACACAGCATCGGGCGCGATCACATCGATCTTTTCCCAATCCTTTCGCACCTGGATACGGTCGTCCAGCTGGCGCAGCAGGCGCTGCAGGTTGTCCTTGAGCTGGCGCGACATGCGCTTGCGCACAGGGTTGCTCTTGATGGTGATCTCTGGAAAAAACTTGACGACAAAGTGCATGGGAATCCGTGGGGTACCGCATGTTGATAGAAGGTGCGGCATTATAAACTAGCCGGAGCCAAGTTGGTTGTGCACTGTTTGCGGGCGAAGCGAGAGCAAGTATGTTCTATTTTGGTGCGTATTTATGTGGCTGCTCGGCCACAATACATCTATCCTGGCTGCGTCAGCACTTTGCTGGGACTCGCACCGGCGCCAACCGGGACTATGAGGCGATTGCCCTAATTTGGCACACTCCTTGCTTTATTTCACGCCAGGTAGAGAGTGAATGCCGGCAGCGACAGCAAGGCATAGCGACCAATTACTTTTCAAGACCTGGAGGACTGCAATGTCAGCGAAAACGCTCGGTTTGATTAATGAAAGTGAAGCGAAATGGATAGACCTGCGCTTTACCGATACCAAGGGTAAAGAACAACACGTTTCCATCCCTGCGTCGGAAGTTGACGGTGAGTTCTTTGAAGAAGGCAAAATGTTCGATGGTTCTTCCATCGCCGGTTGGAAGGGCATCAACGAATCCGACATGATCCTGATGCCGGACGACGAGACAGCTTTCCTCGACCCCTTCACCGATGAGAGCACCGTTATCATTCGCTGTAACATCGTCGACCCAATTACTGGTCAGGGTTACGAGCGCGATCCTCGCTCCATCGCATTGCGCGCTGAGGAATACCTGAAGTCCACTGGCCTGGGTGACACCGCTCTGTTCGGTCCCGAGCCCGAGTTCTTCGTATTCGACGACATCACCTGGGGTGCCGAAATGGGCGGCGCCTTCTACAAGATCAACTCCGAAGAAGCAGCCTGGTCCTCAGGTCACAACTTTGCAGAAGGCAATATTGGTCACCGTCCCGGCGTTAAAGGCGGTTACTTCCCGGTTCCTCCGGTGGATTCCCTGCACGACGTTCGCGCCGCAATGTGTTCTGCGATGGAACAGATGGGCCTGCGCGTAGAAGTGCATCACCACGAAGTGGGTACTGCTGGCCAGTGTGAGATCGGCGTTGCCGCCAACACCCTGACTAAGAAAGCGGACGAAGTACAGATCCTCAAGTACGCTGTACACAACGTTGCCCACGCCTACGGCAAGACCGCGACCTTTATGCCCAAGCCGCTGGTTGGCGATAACGGTTCCGGTATGCACGTTCACCAGTCCTTTAGCAAGGATGGCGTAAACCAGTTTGCCGGTGACGCCTACGCTGGTCTGTCCGAAGCTGCTCTGTACTACATCGGCGGTATCGTTAAGCATGCTCGCGCCCTGAACGCGCTGTGCAACGCTTCCACCAACTCTTACAAGCGTCTGGTACCTGGCTTCGAAGCGCCGGTAATCCTGGCTTACTCTGCGCGCAACCGCTCTGCGTCTATCCGTATTCCTTTCGTGCCCTCCCCGAAAGGCAAGCGCATCGAGACTCGCTTCCCGGACCCGACCGCCAACCCATACCTGTCTTTCGCCGCACTGCTGATGGCGGGTCTCGACGGTATCAAGAACAAGATCCACCCTGGCGATGCTGCGGACAAGGACCTGTACGATCTGCCGCCGGAAGAGTTGGCTGAGTACCCGACTGTCGCTTCCAGCCTGGAAGGCGCCCTGGATGCTCTGGATCAGGATCGCGAGTTCCTGACAGCCGGTGGTGTATTCACTAACGATGCTATCGATGCCTACATCGAGCTGAAGCGTGAAGAAGTAGAGCGCCTGAACATGACCACTCACCCGGTTGAGTTCGATATGTACTACTCCGTGTAATGGCGACCGGCATCACGATGATGCCGTCGAGCTGTTCTCGAAAAGCCCGCGCCACCCTGGTGCGGGCTTTTTTATTGCGAGTACACTGTCAGTGGAAGTGAATTGAGTGCCGCTATGCGGAGGCTCAGGAATATCCCATTGGCCCGATCTGGGAAGAAAGGAGCGTCCGCCCTGCGGTCGAAAACACTATGGCAAGGTTTTGGC
The DNA here is from genome assembly GCF_052468155.1 of Microbulbifer maximicatervae (SeqCode). Classification (NCBI taxonomy): domain Bacteria; kingdom Pseudomonadati; phylum Pseudomonadota; class Gammaproteobacteria; order Cellvibrionales; family Microbulbiferaceae; genus Microbulbifer; species Microbulbifer maximicatervae (SeqCode). Next base: position 964,356 of record NZ_CP174335.1, on the reverse strand, counting down.
AATTAAAGGCCCTGTTACTCGCAATGCCTCTGGTGGCAGTTGCGGCTTCTCAAGAGAATGAAGAGGCTGGCGCGATCTACAAAGTGGTTGGGCCCGATGGCCAGGTCAGTTTTAGCGATACACCACCGGCAAATGGCAACTCAGAGAAAGTGGATTTAGCCCCAATCAATATTCAGCCAATTGCGCTGCCCCGCCAGCTGCCCACAAGAAAGCTGTCGCCCAAAAGTGATGATGGAGAGTTGGGGCCGGTATCGATTCGAATTGTGAGTCCAATTAATGAGGCGACTATTCCGCCAGGGCAGACACTGATAGCGCTTCAGGTGGATGTGGCCCCCAATTATCCAGAGGGCGCTAGCTTTTATGCGGTTATTGATGGGCAGCGCTGGCAGGGAAGTTCGGCTGGTAACTCCCTGGATATCTCCGCCCTGGTCCGCGGTACCCATACGCTCAAGGCGGTTCTGCTAGGGCCCAAAGGGCAAGTATTGGCCCAGTCGCAAACGATCACAATTCATGTCAAGCGCCCGATAGCTCGGGGGTGAATGTTTGAGGGAGTGCAAAGCTCCCGCTACCCCTTACTTCGCTCTAAAGTCCGCCTGCCTGTTTTTTGACCTATGCACCTTAATGGTGCATTCTCTCTGTGGTCGGCGGCATCCTATTTCTGAGACTGAATACTCGCAATGCCGTTGTTGCTAATCGCGCACTGATTGTGTCCGGTTGAAGCTGCTTCCGCCTACAAATGCCAGCTTATGCGCCATTTTGGTTTGCTTTTTGCACTGACTAGATACAGCGCTAGTTTGCTGGGGGTGACCAAATGGAGTTTGGTCAGAGCCTCGGAATGAATCGGAAATTTTGTGAATGCTGAATGATCGCCAGTTGCGCCAATTACTCGATAGCCTGACTTCCGCAGTGTTGGTGCTGGATGAAAACTTATCGCTTTGCTATTTGAACAATGCTGCTGAGGACTTGTTGGCCGCCTCCAGTACCCGGGTTAAAGGCTCGAAGTTGGAGGAGGTGGTGCGAGAATCTCCCTCTGCCTATGGTGCTATGCGGGAAGCACTGCGCAAAAATGAGAAGTATACAGTGCGCCGGGCCAGCTGGAGGTTGAACAATCTTGAAACCCGGACCGTGGATTACTCAGTCAGCCCGGTCCCCGAGTTTTCTGTGTTGCTTGTGGAAGTGCAGCCGATGGATCGCCTGTTGCGAATTGCCAGGGAAGATGCGCTGCTCAGTGCCCAGGAAACGACACGAAACCTGGTTCGCGGTATGGCCCATGAGGTCAAGAACCCCCTCGGTGGTATCCGCGGGGCTGCACAACTATTGCAGCGCGAGTTGCCGGGCCGGGAGTTAGACGAATATACACAGATTATCATCGAGGAAGTGGATCGCCTGCGCAATCTGGTTGACCGTTTATTGGGACCACGCCAGCCGGTAGTACTGCAACCGGTTAATGTGCACGAGGTTCTGGAGCGGGTTGCCCAGTTGCTGGATGCTGAGTGTATCGGTGAGCTTCAAATTCGCAGGGACTACGATCCGTCTATTCCCGATGTCCCCGCCGATAGCGAACAATTGATTCAGGCGCTGCTTAATATTGCCCGCAACGCCATGCAAGCCATCGATGAAAGTATTGGTCTCAGTAGTGGGGAAATGGTACTGCGCACGCGTATCCAGCGCCAATTCACCATTGGCCGCCGCAATTGCCCATTGGTCTGCCGTATCGAAATTGAAGATAACGGACCGGGCATACCGGAGGAAATTCGCGAGCGGATATTCTTCCCGATGATCTCCGGCCGCGCCGAGGGTTCAGGTCTTGGACTTTCGATTTCCCAGAACATTATCAATCAGCACAAGGGGTTGATTAAGTGTGACAGCCAACCCGGCCGTAGCATTTTCCAAATTTATCTGCCCCTGACTACCGAATTAGCAAATACAGGAACCTAGAGAATGAGTAATCGCGTTTGGATTATTGACGACGACAGATCAATCCGCTGGGTGCTGGAAAGAGCGCTATCGCGTGAGGGAATTGATACCCAGTGCTACGAGAGTGGCGACCGCGCCCTGGATGATTTCTATAGCGATTCACCGGATGTAGTAATCAGTGATATCCGCATGCCGGGCTCCGATGGCTTTAAATTGTTGCAGCGTTTCCAGGCTGAACGACCGAGCCTGCCGATAATTATTATGACTGCGCACTCGGACCTGGATAGCGCGGTAGCTGCTTACCAAGGGGGAGCCTTTGAATACCTGCCCAAGCCATTTGATATTGATGAAGCCGTAGCGGTAACTCGGCGCGCACTGATGCACGCCAGCGAACAGAGTGCTGAAGAACGGGTTGAGCCGGAAAATGGACAGGGTAACAAAGAAATCATTGGAGAAGCGCCGGCGATGCAGGAGGTCTTCCGTGCGATTGGCCGTTTGTCTCACTCCAATATCACCGTTTTAATCAACGGTGAATCCGGCACCGGTAAGGAGTTGGTGGCGCAGGCTCTGCACAATCACAGTCCGCGCAGGGATAAGCCATTTATTGCATTGAATATGGCGGCTATACCCAAGGACCTGATGGAGTCCGAATTATTTGGCCATGAAAAAGGGGCCTTTACCGGTGCCAGCTCCCAGCGTGCCGGACGTTTTGAACAGGCCAATGGTGGCACCCTGTTTCTGGATGAAATTGGTGATATGCCCGCGGATACTCAAACCCGGTTGTTGCGCGTGTTGGCTGATGGTGAATTTTACCGTGTCGGTGGCCACACCCCAGTCAAAGTGGATGTGCGTATTATTGCGGCGACTCACCAGGATCTGGAAGAGTTAGTATGTCAGCATAAATTTCGCGAGGACCTGTTTCACCGCCTGAATGTTATTCGCATCCATATTCCCAGACTGGCGGATCGCCGTGAGGATATTCCGCGATTGGTGAGACATTTCTTTAATGCTGCGGCAAAAGATCTGGGGGTGGAGTCAAAGATCCTAACCAAGGAAACTGAGGAGTATCTCTCTGGGCTGGATTGGCCCGGTAATGTGCGACAACTGGAAAATACCTGCCGCTGGATTACCGTAATGGCCTCCGGACGCGAGGTACATATTGAAGATTTGCCACAGGAGTTGCATCAGCAGGGCGCGACGACAGAAACACCGGCAGACTGGCAAAAAGCTCTGCGTCTGTGGGCCGACCAGGCCCTATCCTCTGGGCAGCGAGAAATTTTAAATGAGGCTGTTCCCGCATTTGAAAAAGCGTTAATAGAAATTGCGCTAAAGCATACAGCTGGGCGTAAACGCGATGCAGCTGATCTGTTGGGATGGGGTAGAAATACCCTGACACGGAAGTTAAAAGAATTGGAAATTGGTGGAGAGTAAATAACAGTGAGGTCTTATCAAACACCATGGGAAGACCTACTTGAAATATACTCATATCTCATTATCAGGCCGCTCTTAATTTTTTTTGTTCCTGATTGAGTCTTTTACTAGCAGTCATCTATTAATATTTATTTAGATAGGTATTTTGTGTTTCAGCGAATAAATTTGAAAATGCAGCTATGTATAGAATCCTGAGCGATATTTTTATTGCCTGCTAAAGTTAGAGTTAATTGCTGGTATTTAGATGATTGAGACGATATGACTGCTGATGAACTGAAAGTAGTTGCCGAGGTTCCATTTTTATTTTGGATTAAAGATCAAACAGGCGTATATCTATGGGGTAATCGCCAAATATGTCAATTGGCCGGTGGTGAAGTGACTGGTAAGACAGACCGGGAACTTCCCTGGTCAAATAATGCTGATGCATTAAAAGCTGCGGATGATCGGGTTTTTTCCTCAGGGAAACCCGAGCACCTGCAAGAGTATGTCGATAAATCCAGCCGTGGAGAGGTTACGTTGAATGTCTGCAAGTGGTTGGATGAATTTGAAGGGCGGGATTGCTGTTTTGGGATATCTTTTGTCATTGATTCCCAATAGCCCAATAGAGCACTGGGCTATTTCATCGTTTATTTAGTCGTTCCGGACTATTTATTATCAGGCTGACTCCTTTTTAACACCCAATTCACCAAGCGTTCGCGCTATATCCTCTGCGCTGGTTGCCGGCTTAATATCCTTGTCAATTTTTTTAATTCGTCCATCTTTACCGATATAAATGGTAACGCGACGGGCGATATTCATTACGGGAATAAGTACATCGTACGCTTTAGCCGTTTCACCGGTGGGGTCGCTGAGTAACGGGAAGTCCGCTTCGCTCTCTTCAGCAAATCGAGTGTTATCGTCAAGATCATCTGTACTGGCCATAAAGTAAGTGACTTCATAATCTTTGATCAAGTGACCGTTTTGGGCGAGCGATTTACATTCTATGGTGCAGCCACGGGTGAATGCCTTGGGAAACCAGGCGATCACAACAGCGCTTTTTCCCTGGAGGTCCGCCAATGTGTGGGTTTGGCCATCAGACCCCTTGAGAGTGAAATTTGGCGCGATTTCACCTACTTCCAGAGCGAGGCTGGGAAGGCTGATAAACGCAGTAATAAAGAAGGTCAGCAGGTATTTCACGAATATTTCCCTTGTAGTTTACCGATACGCCTATGCTACTGCCCTAAGGTCTAACTGGCCAATAGCTCAGCTATAACTGCTATGCTTTATGCGCCAAAGTAAGAATATTGGTGCGTCAATGCACCGTTATGGACTTGCCGTTTTGCAGGGGTTTAAATGCGCTTTGACAGCCTTTTCTATACTCTGCCACTTCCACTGATCTATACCATTTCAGTTGCCGTAGTGCTTTGCGCTTTAGCTGTGGGGATTTATCTGGGGCGGCGGCGGGTAGTGAATGCCAGTATCAAGGAGGATTCTTCCCTGGGCAGTGCGGTAGCTGCCACTTTGGGCCTAGTCGCATTCGTTTTGGCATTTACCTTTAATATGACAGCCGACCGATTTAATGAACGCAAGGCATTGCTGTTGCAGGAGGTCAATACCATCCAGGCCGCATATTTAAATGCGAGCTTTTTGCAATTGGATAAGCAGAATAAGGCGCGAGACCTAATAGCTGAATATGCAAATCTCAGGGATATTGACCCATCAATCGCCGTCACTCCGGAAGATGTAGCTCGCAGTGAGGAAATTCACCAGGCTCTTTGGCGTTTGATCGAGGCGCACATCGCACAGGATTACAACGCCGATTATTTACGCCAGTTTGCCGAGCAGGTTAACGGGATGGTAGATCTGCACCGTGCCAGGGTTGTGGTTGGGCTGCAATACCGTATACCGGGTCCACTCTGGCTCTCCCTGTACTTTATGACCATTTTGGCGATGCTGGCAATTGGATACCAGTTGGGTATAAGTCGCGGGGGATCTGCCCAGGTAGTTATAGCTTTGGCCCTGACTTTCTCAACAGTGATTTTACTGGTGGCGGATTTGGATCGGGCAAATGAGGGAGCACTGTTGGTTGATCAGTCGCCGATGAGCGATCTCAATTTGCAGCTGAAAGAGCTACAGGAGGCTGCCCCCTGAGCTGTTGTGCGAGCTGACTTTGCATATTAATTGGGTGGGGCGGAATTAAGGCTTTTCCGCCCCGGGGAACAGGTTAAAGATCTTCAGGTTTTTGTGGCATTAAGACATCTTCGGGATGCACAAACTCACGCATAAAAATTTCCCAGAAGGCGAGGAATAGTGCAGCGAGAAGGGGGCCTATCGCAAAGCCACTGATTCCAAACATAAACAGACCGCCGACAGTGGAGAAAAGCACTAAATAGTCGGGGAGTTTTGTGTCTCGACCCACCAATATTGGGCGTAACAGGTTATCTACCAGACTGATCACGGTGAAACCATAGGCGAGTAAAATCGTTGCCTTCATGGGTTCGCCAATAGCATAGAGGTAAATAGAAGCGGGGAACCAGATCAATGCGGCACCGACGGCGGGCAACAATGACAACAGTGTCATTAATACACCCCAAAGCACCGGTGCCGGTAGACCCAGCACCCAGAAAATAATTCCGCCCAAGCCGCCCTGGGTAATAGCGACTACCAGATTTCCTTTAATAGTTGCGCGAGTGACTTCAGCAAACTTTGCCAGTAAAAGGTGCTCGCGCTCATCACCCAGTGGTAGGGCATGGATAATCAGGTTTACCAGCCTTTCGCCATCGCGAATCAGGAAGAAGGTGAGGTAAAGCATTAAACCCAACATAACGAAAAAGTTAACAGTATTCTGTCCGACCTCAATCGCATTTTTTGCGACGAAGCTACCGGCATTCATCACTCCACCCATCAGGCGCTGCTTGGCCTCCTCGACATCCACGCCAATACTTTCGAGCGTGCTGTTAACCCTGGGGAAAGCACTGCGAATCTGTTCAAAAGATTTAGAAACATCAATTTGTCCTTCCTGGATCCGGTGATACAGAGTTACCGCTTCATTAATAAAAGAGGTGGCCACTACCAATACGGGTATCACCAATAGAACGATACACATAAACAGGGTTAGCAGAGCCATTAAATTAGGCGAATTGGGAAAGCGCTGCATCAGCAGACGGTACACGGGGTAGAAAATCAGTGCGGTGGCACAAGCCCAAAAAATAGGGGTAAAGAAGGGTTTTATTAGGAGTAAAAAAGCTACGCTGACCAATAACAAGGTCAATATAAATGAGCGCCTTTCCAGTTTTTCTTGCACTGCGACTTCCTCTGCTTCTCTTTCGGCAGCCCAGTGGTAGGGCGCCTAATTTTTGCTCTATCTAAGCAGATGCAGTGGGGTTTTACCAGCGCCTATATCCGCACGTATCCACGTGAAATCGAATGCCCCGATAGATTCCGAGGCCCATTTGCCACTCGCGGCCGTTGCGCTTGTGGATATCCCTCAGTACGGGCACCAATTGCTCTCGGGAGAACTTCTTTTTCGGAACTATATCCAGCCCGCAGAAATGCAGATGTTTACTTCCCTTGGAACCCCCGGCCTTACGGTTGTAATCCACTGTGCGCCACCCGGAGACCACTGTTACCGGGCCGACGCGGGGCACTATTTCCCGCTCGATTACCCGCAGAGTATTTATGATGCCCCACCAGAGCTCCTTGGGAGGGATGGCGAATGCGGGTTCGTCCAAATCCTGCCAGTCACTGCCCTGACGCAATAGCTCATAGGGTTGCACAACCTGTTCAACCCGGTTGGAGCGCAGGAATTTTTTGAGTTGAGTAAAGCGTGCATGGTTATTGCCTTTGCTCAGGAAGCGGCTGAATGCCCTCTCGGAAGCTGCCGGATAGCCCTGGATATCGTAAACCTCCGGGATCATTAGCAGCGGTAGGATATCGATAGGGGATTTCACCCGGTCATCAGCCTCGCGCGCTCGTTCGTAAGTAAAAACAAATAGACCGGTGAGAATTGCCAGTGCGATTGCCCCAATGATGATGATCCGCCGGCGCAGTTGACGCTGGCCGATTTCTACGCACTCTTTGTTACTTTGCATAACCATCGGGCAGCTCCCTCAATTACCAGGTGCGATAGCCACAGGTATCGACATGAAACAGGACATTGTCAATCAGGCCCATCCCGACATTGCTATCGGGACCGAGGCGTGCGTGCAGTGTGCTTAGCTCTTCAGCGAGTTCGTTTTTACCGATATTGGAATTCGGAATTAAGTCCAGCCCGCAAAAGTCACGGTGGCGGGGCTGGTCTTCGGTCGCAAGTTTTCGGTTGTAGGCATCAGTGCGGTAAGCGGAAACTACAGTGACAGGGCCAATTAGCGGTATTACCTGGTCTCGTACCAGGGTGAGGGTTTTCACAATATTGGACCACTGGTCCCTGGGTGGTATGGCGAATGGGGGTTCCCCCAGTTCCAGCCAGTCCCCCCCTTGTCGCAGAAGATCACGAATAGGAAAAACCTCAGCGACACCCCGGTCCCGAAGCAACTGATTGAGTGCTTGTACGCTGGAGCGGTTACTGCCCTCTCGCAGGAATTTGTTAAAGGACTCCTCGTTGGCGAGGCGATAGCCGCGCTGCTCGACATAGGGCTTCTCTTGCGAGGAGAGGAATAGATAGAGCCAGAGGGTAAACAGGATGGCACTGAGTATTAAAGTGAGGGCACTGACGACCACCCGATTGACTCTTTGCCCGGGCGGCCTGTGTGGGAACAGAGTTTCGAAGCGAGTAAACGAGTTACCTGCGGACATAGTGCTCGCGACTGCTGCTGAGAGAGTTTTTCCTCCGACGCTAAAATCGTCGGCGCCTGTTTACTCACTATAGCCGCAAAAATCGACGGGCTGCGGGCTTGGGATCAGCCACAAAAAAAGCCGCTGGTCCCGGGGGAGCAGCGACTTTTGGGTCACGGACAGCGCACTGTGCCCGACAACCTCTACTTAGGCTTTAGGGCCTGCATTTTTAACGTCTTCGCTGACATTGAACTTCTCAATGTTCTCGGCGAACAGCTTGGCCAGCTTGCCTGCCTGATCATCGTAAGCAGCTTTGTCAGCCCAGGCTTCACGAGGGTTCAGGTAAGACTTGTCCACGCCGGGCACTTCCATCGGGATATCCAGGTTCAGGGCATCCAGGTGCTCAGTGGCAACGCCTTCCAGGGCGCCGCTCTGGATAGCGGCAACGACAGCGCGGGTTACCGGAATCGGGAAGCGCTTGCCGTTGTCGCCGGAGCCGCCGGTCCAACCGGTGTTTACCAGGTAGACCTTGGAGCCGAACTCTTCGATGCGCTTCATCAGCAGGTCTGCGTACTCGCGCGGTGCACGGGGCATAAACGGCGCGCCAAAGCAGGTGGAGAAAGTCGGGTGGATTCCGGCCTCTGCGCCCAGTTCGGTGGAGCCTACGCGGGCGGTGTAGCCAGACAGGAAGTGGTAAGCCGCAGCCTCTTTGGAGAGGATGGATACCGGTGGCAGTACGCCGGATACATCGCAAGTCAGGAAGATAACATTCTTTGGCTCGCCGGCGCGGTTTTCCAGCTGACGCATTTCGACGTGTTCCAGCGGATAGGAGCAGCGGCCGTTTTCAGTCAGGCTGGTGTCGCAGTAGTCAGCAGTGCCGTGATCGTTGGTTACCACGTTTTCAACGATGGCGCCGAAGCGGATGGCATCCCAGATTACCGGCTCATTTTTCTGGCTCAGGTCGATGGTTTTCGCGTAGCAGCCACCTTCCATATTGAAGACTGCACCCTTGGTCCAGCCGTGCTCATCGTCACCGATCAGGTAGCGCTCGGGATCCGCGGACAGGGTGGTCTTGCCGGTACCGGACAGGCCGAAGAACAGGCAGGTATCGCCATCTTCGCCGACGTTAGCCGCGCAGTGCATTGGCATTACGTCTTTTTCTGGCAGCAGGAAGTTCTGTACGGAGAACATGGCCTTCTTCATTTCGCCGGCGTAACGCATGCCGGCCAGCAGTACTTTGCGCTGGCCGAAGTTGATAATTACGCAGCCTTCGGAGTTGGTGCCATCGCGCTCGGGCTCACAGACAAAGTGAGGAGCGTGCAGGATCTGCCACTCTTCCTTGGACTTGGGGTTGTACTTTTCGGCGCGGATAAACATGTTGCGGCCGAACAGGTTGTGCCATGCAGTTTGGGTGGTCACTACCACTGGCAAGTAGTGGTCTTCATCCTGGCCCACATGCAGGTGCTGAACAAAAGTATCGTGACCAGCAACAAAAGCCTCTACACGATCCCACAGGGCGTCAAACTTATCCTGCGGGAAAGGACGGTTGACGTTGCCCCAGGCGATGCTGTCGGCAGTGGAGGGCTCTTCTACAACAAAGCGGTCAGCCGGGGAGCGACCGGTGCGTGCGCCGGTTTCAGTCACCAGAGCGCCTGTATCTGACAGCTTGCCCTCGCCGCGCGTCAGAGCCTGCTCTACCAATTGTGCCGGTGATAGGTTCTTGAAGACCATCGCGGAGTCGTCGATCTGTGCCATTCGTGGAATACCCGTGAAAGTTGGACAGTAAATAAAATGGGGCTGCCCAAGGTTTAGACAGCCGTAGAAAATTTTGGGGGCGCATTATTGCAAAATTCAAAATATGCGGATACCAACTATGGCTATTTTGTAGTCAATGACAGCGCTGTCATGGAAAATAATGTCGACTTAAATTCAGGCAATTTATGGCCGAGGCCTTGATTATTCTTTTTCTGAATTTAATAGGGGGAGTAGAGGGACAGGTGGCAGGGCTGCGCTGAGGATTCGGCGGTTGCGCAGCCCTGCGCGCATTAGTGAAGAGTGTGGGGGGGAGCGTTGAGGAGCGACTCAATTTGATCCCGGTCAAAGCGGTACTGGGTGTTACAGAATTGGCAGTCCGCGATAATCTCACCCTGCTGCTCTTCCAGCAGGCGGTAGACATCCTCTGCACCCAGGGAAACCAGCGCGCGGGCGCTGCGCTCTCTCGAGCAGCTGCACTTGAAGCGAATAGTGTCGGTACCCAGGGTCGCCGGCTCCAATTGGTGGAATAGGCGGTGAATCAGCTCTGGGTGGGGAACGGTAAATAACTCCTCGTCAGTTACGGTTTCTGCCAAGTGAATCGCTGTTTCCCAGGCGTCCTGATTTTCTTCTTCCGTGGCGGCATTATTGCCCGGCAGAATCTGCAACATAAGACCGGCGACGGTATTGTCACTGCTTTCCAGCCATACGCGGGTAGCCAGCTGTTCCGATTGCTTAAAGTAGTCTTCCAGGCAGCCGGCCAGGTTGTCCTGCTCCATGGGAACCACACCTTGATAGCGCTCACCGCGCTTTGGCTCAAGGGTAATGGCCAGGGCTCCACGGGGGCCGATCATATCGCGCAGGGTGGCGGTTTCGTCGATTTGTGCACCCTCGGCAACCCGGGCGATGCCGCGCAGGTCGCTGTGGTGAGTGCACTCCGCCATAATCATCGGCACATCGCCTTCGCCACGGGCCTGGAGGCTCAGGACACCTTCGAACTTTAGTGTGGTTGAAAGCAGGCTGGCTGCAGTGAGGAATTCCCCCAGCAGGCGGGCTACTGGCGTAGGCAGCGGGTTGTGTTCCAGTACATCGCGGTAGGAATCAGTAAGTGTCACCACCTGTCCGCGAATATCGTGTTTGGAGAAAATAAAGCGTTCCAGCTGATCGGACATAGGTCGGGGGCTCTCGGTATTAAAACCGCAGGATTTTAGAGGTGGATATGCCTAAATGGTAGCTGTCGCTGATCATTGCTGGTGCAGTAGAGGAAGAATGTAGAGCGCTACCCCTTTATCACAATGGGTCAGCGCTCAAGTAGGAAAGTAACTAGCCGCAATAGTATTTAATTTCCCGCTGGAGCTTTTCAGCTATTTGCTGTCTCTCCCGCTCGGTGCGACGCACTTCTTTGCCGTTATTGTCGAGAAACACAACCCGCCCTTGAATGGCCTCAAGGTCACTGCGGGCCTTGTCGCAGGCTTTCTTCATCTTTTGCTGCTTTTCCTGTTTCTCGCGCAATTGGCGCTCGCGGTATTCATCATCAACCTTTTGAGAAACTCTCGATCTCGTTGCGGTTGTTAAAATAGGCCGCCGACTGCCATTGGAGCCAATAGAATTGATCGGGGCCAGATCCCCCGAAACATCCTCGGCTTTGGCGTCAGTCGGGGGGCGATCGCCAAAGTGTACCCGACCACTTTCATCGACCCAGCGGTACATCTCTGCGCTGCTTGCGGTTGCACTAGCGGCCAGTATAAGGCCGCCTATTACGGAACGTAGACACAGTAATTTCACGGCTACTCCATGCCCTTCTATATTTCTATTCTTCTTTATTGGCCAGCTGGCTGAATAACCCCTGTGAATGACGCTGGGGGATGTGGTAGGTCTGCAGTATCAGAGGCTGCTGTTCCTGGGCCTCTGCCGAATCCAAGACCATCCGGTATCCGGAGCGGTCGCGCAAATCTACAAAGTCCTGCTTGTTGCCTTCCATCAATTGAGCGAACTCGTCGAAGTCCTTGATGCTGTGGCCATTTACTGAGTCGATGATCCAGTTCTTCCAGTCGTGGTAACCGAGGTTCACATTGGCAGGCAGTACTTTCAGGGCGACGACCAGCTCGCGGCGTTCCTCGTCACTCCATTGATTGCGGGCATAGAGGTAGTCAATAGGCGCCTTGGAGTGCCAGTTTTTGCCCCAGCGTTTGATCAGGTTCATATTCAGGGGCACAAAGACAACACCGCCGTAGATATAGTAGCGGGGCTGGCGGTCAAATTGCTCTCCCAGCACCATAGCGCGTGAGGGAGGTGTTGCGGCCAGCGTGACCTCAGCGGTCTGCTCTTTACCATCGCGGGAGAAGCGCACCGGTAAACGTTCACCGACATGGTGGCGGTCCACGGCGTAGTGGTAGTTGGTGCGCTGGTTTTCCCTCCACTCCACAGTCCGGTCAGCCGCTACTTTAAAGCCATCGACTTCAAGCAGGACATCGCCGGGTTTAAACACTTCAGCTGCGGGGGAATTGTCGAACACTTTAACGACCATGGCGCCATCCTGGTCTTCCTCGAGACCGGCGGCCTTTTTCATCGATGGGCTTTCCAGGCTCTGGGTTACCAGTCCCAGTTCGGGGAACCCTTGGTGCACATTGTCCTTGGCATCTTCTAAGACATGAGCGATCACGCTGGGGGGGACAAAGTAACCCAGGTTTTCAGCGCTCTGATTGGTTTGCATGGCCACGCCGACGATGCGGCCATTGGAGATAACCGGACCGCCGCTGTTGCCCGGGTTGATTGCCGCATCTATCTGGCCCGCCATCAGGTAGCTTTCCGCATGGGCATAATACTGGTGCTCCACGCGGGAGAGTACTCCGCGGGTAATCGAAAGGGATTTGCCGCCTATGGGGTAGCCGTAGACGGTGACCTCTTCCTGCAGATCGGGCAATTTGCCCAGGGTCAGGGGGCGGGTATCATTGAAAAAGCTTTCGTCATCGACGGTCAGCAGGGCGAGGTCGGCATCGTGGGAGACAAATTTCACTCGGGCGCGGAATTTCTTTGCATCGCCGTGGCGCTGTACCTGGATGAAGCTGCCGTTGGCCACTACGTGTGCGTTGGTCAGGATTTGCTGGTTGCGGATAACGGCACCGGAACCGGACAGCTGCTTGGGGTTGAGCAGGGCCCAGGGATTGAAATAATCCGGGGCGGCGGCGGTGGTGTAAATCTTGATGATTGAGCGCTTGAGCTGCTCGTGTTCTCGGCTGTCTGCTAGGGCGGTTTGGGTACCGAGCAAAATCAGCAGGGAAATGGCGATCAGTCGTTTCAACATGGCTGTTTTCTATCCGGTTAAGTGGGGGCAGTTTAGCAGCTAAAGTGGGAAATGGCGGAAATTTCACCACTTTTGTCTGCTGAGTCTACTCTTGTTCCCGCAGGAAGCGGTGTATCTGGCGGCGTTGCTTTTTATTGGGTCGCTCCTGTTGTATCCCGGCATTGGCTGCCTGTCGCTCGGTTTTCTCTTTTTCCCGGCGGGCGATACTGTCTTCGGTCTCGCGGTATAAGGTGCGCGCAATCTCGGCGCCGCGCCGCTGATCCGATAGAGCGGTTACTTCAACTTCCAGTAAATCCCAGCCCTGGCGGATGCTCAGTTTGACACCGGTAGTGACTTCCTTGCTGGCTTTGACCCGCTGGCCATCGGCGTGGACTTTTCCACCTTCGATCGCCTGCTTGGCAATGCTGCGAGTCTTAAAGAAGCGCGCGGCCCAGAGCCACTTATCGATACGTACTTTTTCCATGGTTTCCTTGTGAAATCAGGCGGACCCGGTGTCCAGTCTACTGCGGTTAAAAGCCATGATCTCATCAAAATGATGGATCGCCGGGAAGTTGGTGATTTCCCGTTTGGGCCCGCAGCTATCCGGTTGGCGAATACACAATAGGTGGGCGATACCGTAGTCCTGGGCCGCGCTCAGAACAGATTGGTTATCGTCGACAAACAGGGTGTTCTCCGGGTCAAATTCCAGGTTATCTCGCAGAGAGTCCCAGAAATTGGCACTCTCCTTGGCATGTCCATAATCATGGGAGGAGATGATGCCGTCAAACCAGCGGTCGATACCGGTGATCTCCAGCTTGTGATCCAACCCTTGACGGTGCGCATTGGTCACGAGGTAGGTGGGCTTTTGCAGTTGTTGCAGGCCGCTCAGAAACGCCTCAGTGTGAGGGCGCAGGGCGATGCGGGTCTCGATCTCGCGCAATATGCTGAGGATATCCAGCTCCAGTTTTTCCGCCCAGAAGTCCAGGCAGTACCACTCCAGCGTACCGCGGCGGGCATTGATCTCAGCCTCGAGCTTCTGCTGGGCTTCCTGTGGGTCAAAGCCGTGGACTTCAGCGTAGCGCTTGGGCAGGTGCGTGAGCCAAAAATGATTGTCGTAATGCAAATCCAGCAGGGTGCCGTCCATGTCCAGCAATACGGTATCGATACTTCGCCAATCGAGCATGGGAGCTATGTACCTCTTTGAAATGGGGCGGGAAGACAAGTTTAGTTGGCTTGCCACTGCCTTCCCGGATCGTTTGCATTATGCCTGGGCGCGGCGGATTCCGTACAGGATACACAGTTGCGCACTGTAGTAGGTGAGCATAATGGCGGCATCGGCTAGCGGTAGTGGGGTGATGAACTTGTTAATAGCAATCAATGTATCTGAAGCCATAAAGATGACAGCCCCGGCAAATAGCAAGGTGGCGTCACCCTTGTGCATTGCGGCTGCGACCGCCATGGCGAGGATAGCCAGCAGATACGCTAATACTGCCGGGGCTAAATCCCCAGCAGCAGGGAGGATAATTTGAGCCAAAAGCAGTGCGGCAATCACTATAGGCAGTATCCGAATAAGGTTGCGCCGATTGGGGGGCTCCGCAAAACGCAGGAAGCCCAGCGCGTAGATTAGCTGGGCAATAAGAAAAGCACCCAGTCCAAACACAAAGTGTTGGGGGAATTGCATTTCGAGGAGTACATCCCCGATGGCGGAGGAACTGAGGGCTAGAAAAGTGAAAAGCAGGGTTTTGCCCCGCAGCTCCAGTCTGGCAATCATCATTAGGCACAGTATCGGCAGCGCTTTTAGCGCGGGCATCCACAAGTTATCCAGCTTCCAGGTATCCAGAAAGATGAATAAAGTGGCACTGGCCAGGAACATCGGTACCAGGTAATTGCGAAAGTTGTGCTGGGGTGCGGAATTTTCTACGGACATAGGTACTTACCTTATTTTTATTTTGTATACCTCCCCATCAATTTAACGGTTTTCCTCCGCATCATCGATAGCTTGTACTCTCTAATTCCAATTGAGTTTTCTCCAGTGCCGGCCGCGGGACATTTCTGGGGTAATATGGAGCATCGAAAATACATGCCCGGCAGTTGTTTGCCTTGAGCACTAGTCATGGAGAGCCTCACTGATGAAATCGGCCAATATTCTGGAAACAATCGGCAATACCCCTCACGTAAGAATCAATCACCTCTTTCGCCCCGATATAGAGGTTTGGATGAAGGTTGAACGCTTTAATCCGGGCAGCAGTATTAAGGACCGAATTGCCTTGGCGATGATTGAGGATGCAGAGCGTCGTGGAGCACTGCAGCCCGGTGGGGTAATAATCGAACCGACCTCTGGTAATACGGGTATTGGACTGGCGATGGTTGCTGCGGTGAAGGGTTATCGCCTGATCCTGACCATGCCGGAGTCTATGTCGGTAGAGCGTCGCCAGGTCATGAAGGCAATGGGCGCAGAATTGGTCCTTACACCTAAAGAGCGCGGTATGGGCGGGGCTATTGCTAAGGCGGAAGAGTTATTGGCCTCACATGCGAATAGCTGGATGCCCCAACAATTTAATAACCGCGCCAATGCTCAGGTGCACCGGGATGTTACCTCCAAGGAAATCTTGGCAGACTTTCCTGAAGGGCTGGATTATATGATTACCGGTGTGGGTACTGGCGGGCATATCACAGGCTGTGGCGAAGTCTTAAAAGAGCACTTTCCTAAATTACAGGTCTATGCGGTAGAGCCGGAGAAATCACCGGTGATTAGCGGTGGAGAAAAAGGCCTGCATCGTTTGCAGGGTATCGGCGCCGGCTTTGTACCCCAGGTACTCAATACGGAAGTGCTCGACGGTACTGTATTGGTGAGTGAGGAAGACAGTTTTGAAATGGCGCGTCGTTGCGCATTAAAAGAGGGAATTTTTGTGGGTATCTCCTCCGGTGCCAGCCTTGCGGCCCTGAAAAAGCGCGAGGGGGAGATGGATGCGGGCAGCCGGGTACTGGTGTTCAGCTATGACACTGGTGAGCGCTATCTGTCCGTTCAGGACCTTTTCTCCGCCTAAGATTTTATAATGGTGAATTCAAAGAGTATGGAGTTGTAATGGATAAAGCACTTTTGGAGCAGGTGATAGAGATCTGCAAACGCGCGGGAGAGGCGATTCTCGAGGTTTATCACAACAGCGCTGAGTTGGAAGTCGAGACAAAGAAAGATGATTCCCCAGTAACTGCCGCAGATCTGGCCGCCCACAAAGTACTGGAACCGGCGTTAGCACAGCTTATCGAGGGAGTACCGGTTTTATCAGAAGAGCAGGAAATGCCATCGTTCGAAGAGCGCAGTCAGTGGCAGCGTTACTGGATTGTCGATCCGCTCGATGGCACCAAAGAATTTATCCGACGCAACGGTGAATTTACCGTAAATGTCGCGTTAATCGAAAATGGCGAGCCCGTTTTGGGGGTGGTTTACGTACCGGTACTGAACATCACTTATGCCGGCTGCAAGGGCGAAGGAGCCTTTAAGCGGGATGCCAATGGCGAAACTGAAATTCGGGTGCGTCCACTGAAGCCGCGCCTGGATAATAGTGAAGTTGTTGAGCTTGTGGCCAGCCGCAGCCATGGAACCGGCACTGTCGACCAGTTGGTACAACGTATCGAGTCTGAGCTAGGAGCTGTCGAGTGCAAAAATATGGGCTCCTCGCTGAAATTATGCCTGGTTGCTGAGGGGGCAGCAGATTTGTATCCGCGTCTGGCTCCTACTTGCGAGTGGGATACTGCGGCAGCTCAGGCTGTAGTTGAAGCAGCAGGTGGTATTGTTGTGGACGAAGAGTTTAATTTGTTGCGCTACAACACCAAAGACTCTCTGCTAAATCCCTTTTTCTATGTAATTGGCGATTCTTCTTTTGATTGGCAATCCCTACTGCTGGATAAGTCCGCTGCTTAGGGTGTGACACCAATAAACATATAGAGAGTATATTTGTGCCTCCACCACCACTGGTGGAGGCTTTAAAGGGGATCTGGATATTTCCAAATTCAGGAGGCTCACTGATGTCTGGACCCGATCTGCGCTTTAACCAGGATAAAGGTGAAATTCGCTGTTTGCGTCGGGAACTGGAGGAGGAGATAAACTGGTTGCAGCGGCATTTTGAAGCCCTCTCCAATACAGTCGATGCAAATGATATTGCGTTGCGGCGCACCTATAACAGCATGCTATTTTCCCGCCGGGCCCTATTAGGTAGGATGCCCCGTTAACTAAATTCCAAATATTTTCTTGTGTGAAAAACTGTAGTGCTGCAGGTTTTAATTTGAATACGGCAGTTCTTCCTGCTCAGTGCTGTCACTTATAGTGTTGAATCTGTGCCAGCGCGAAATATTATTTTCCGGCTAATTAGCTAATTTCCTTGCCAAATTCCCCCGTAAAATGTAAATCAGTCTACGCTTTGGAAAGCTAATACATAAGAGTATTTTTCAATGCGCTACCCGGTTGTGGTGCACAATATTGAATATGCCGGATTTGGTGCCATTGCACCGGATCTGCCGCATTGCCACTGCTATGCCGATACCCTTGAGGGGACCCTGCAAAAAATGGCTGAAACGATTTTTCAGCGGTTGGAAGAGCTCCGTCAGGCTGGACAGCCAATGCCGCAAGCAGGTGATGTAGACAACCTGAAGAAAAACCCGGCTTTTGTAGGAGGCGTCTGGGCCATTATTGATGTAGAAACAACTTGAAATAATTTACTGAGCTTGAACTTGATGACTGGCTTTTTGATGTGAGTGGCGATGATAAAGCTATCCGTCTACCTGCTTTCCTTTTTTATAGCTGCGACCAGTTATGGATTCGAGGCGAATAATCCTTTTGATGGTGTCGCCACGGGAGAGTACCGGATTATCGGTACCGTTGGTTTTGGGAGTGGCGAGCAGCAGTTAAATAAGCAGAGGGATTCTTTTGGCTATGTCAGCCTTGGAATTACGCCGGCGGTAGGAGTCTGGCAAGTTGAGCTGCGGGCGTCACATTTTGATGATAATCATGTCACAGTAGATCAGGTAGGTTTAAATTTTAAAATTGATTTCACCCTGAATTGTCACGTTCAATGTCTCTATTGGATGGTGGGATATAATTATGCCGATGTGGATTTGAACAATGTTATAAGAAGAGGCTATTGGTATCGAGAATACCCACCATTTTATCCGGATGATCGATATATCTATATTATTGATGCCAGTGGCAGTGATACCTTTTGGAATGCCGGAGTGGGTTACCGAATTATGTGGACTCAGGATTTCGATACTTCATTAGAGTATAACTACAATAATATTGGCAAAATAGAACGTGTTAACCTCGGGCATCTGCGTACCCTGAGTTTGAATTTTTCCTATCGCTTTTAGTAGGTCCTCCGCCTTTTAACCTATTTTTCTCAATAATTTATTCGTAGAAATTTCTTAATTAAATACTGATTTTTTTAGAGAATGGAAAAGGGGCCCTGGGGCCCCAATAGTTTTTAAATTCGATAAATGGCTTTCAGCCAGAAGGTGCGTCCCGGTTCGTTAACCCGGGTCAACTGATCGAAACCAATAATATTGGCTCCAGAGCGACTGATATGTTCTGCGTAAGTCTCATCGAATAGGTTATCGATACCGGTAGTTACCAGTACACTTTTACTGGGTTTCCAGCCTGCATTGATGGAAACGACGTTGGCAGAGTCAGTTGCACCAATATCCTGACCAACAATATTGCCTTTGCCGATATCCACCCGGTCCTGGCTTGCGATAGCGCGCCATAAAACACCTGCTGACCACTGGGCCTGCTCAAAGTAGAGTCCCAGGCGGCCCTCCAAAGGAGGCAGTTGTGCAAGGGTAGTGCCATCGGTTTCGTTGGCACCGCGAACAGATGTTACGGTGAATTCAGTGCGCCACTGCTCGTTGAGCTGATATGAGGAGTCAAACTCCAAACCCCAGGAGCGCGCCTGGATGTTTCTGACAATGGAGGTAGTGCGAATATCGGAGGAGTCCATACCATCCATATTCATACTACCCATAGAATCCATGCTACTCATTACTGCCGCTTTTTCGTAATCCGTTTCAATCATCAGGTAGTCATCAATCTGATTGACGAATCCGGAGACACTGGCGGAGAGTTTTTCACCGCGATAGATATAGCCGATATCCAGCTGGGTGGTCTTTTCTGATTCGATATCCAGTGCGCTGTAGGAGTCTGCTGTCTCGTAGGAGAAAATTTCCCAATAATCGGGGAAGCGCTCGGTGTAGCCGAGCCCGGCAAAGAGTGTGGCAGAACTATTGGGGCCACTCTCGAGACCATATTCATAGCGCAGGAAGCCGCTGCTCAATAGCTCTGAGCGAGTTTCTCCCGCAGTGGGGTTATCCACTGAGGACATCATGGATAGAGCAACTTCATCGCGAAGGTCTTTTACTTCCCAGTCATCCACTCGTGCACCGGCGATCCAGCGTTGATTGGCTGCGACTTGCCAGCTGACCTCAGAAAATAACCCCAGCTGGCTAAATTCGGCATCGGCCTCTCGCTTCATATCCCGGTAGTCCATGGTGGACTGGTTCATGGTCGAACGGCCGGTGTGACGATTTTCCTGGGCATCAATTCCACTGGTCAATTCCACATCGTCCATAGGCGTAAACACCAGAGCCATCTTGAAACCTGTGGTCTCACTATCGAGATTCATGACCATGGGGGTAGCGGTGCTGGATAGCTCGCGCAGGCTGTAGTTATCCATGATGTGGTCGATATAGTTGTAGTAGGCCTGGAGCTCAATTGAGTCGAGCCAGCTACTGATATTGCTGCGGACATATTTCGCTTTGTGGCTCTCACGGGCAAACTTGGAACCGTCGACTCCCCGATCTGCATAGGCAGCTTCACCATCGCTAAATGCAGTATCAAACTCGACCCGTGTATCGTCGCTGGGTGTCCAGGCCAAATTGACCTGGCTGCTCCAGCGCTCATAACTGGAATTTACCTCATTGCCATCCCCGTCTTCGTAGTTGTCCGCAGATGCCGAGGTCGAGGAGCTGCGGATAGAAAAGTGCGGCGAACTATAGGATATATCGAATAGACCATCGCGACGCTCGGCACTGGCGCCGAGCAGGCTCGCATTCATATTCCAGTCGCTTTCAGTGGGGCGCTCCTGCTGCTGATTAAATACAACTACGCCGGCGGAATTTCCCGGGCCATAGAGGACGCTCTGTGGCCCTTTAATAACTTCAATTTCGTCCATTGCCTCGGGAAAAATATAGGCTGTAGGTGGGTCCATTCGGCTGGGACAACCACCCGCCATTGTTTCTCCATCCACTACCATTCCCAGGCGCGAGCCCCCCATTCCGCGAAGCATCGGATCGCCACTGGTACCGCCTTTACGCACTACGGAAAATCCCGGAATTGTTTTCAGGTAGTCGGCGCCGTCATTGGCAGGTAATGGCTGACGGGGTTTTTTCGGGTCGGTTACCAGGTTGAGGGGGAGTTCAGTCTTTACCCCAGTAACCACCATTTGTTCCATTTCACTATCTTTTAATGGTTCTGACTCTTCGGATTCTTCCGCTGCGAGATGTGCTGAAAAGGTACAGCAGGCAGCAAGTGCCAGGCTGAGAGGTTTTTTCAGAAAAATTTTTGCGTTGATGCTCTGATGCATGGTTTTCAATCCTTTTCGCTGGCGTTTCGAACACGCAGCAGTGAGCGCGCAGGCCTGAGTAATATTTGGTGCACGCGACATATCCCCACCTGAAAAAGTGGTCGTATTTTGGCAAGGCTCAAAGCGCTGAAAATGTTAAGACAGCAATGAGACTTGCGGTCCACAGCGAACTGCGGAGTGATGATGTTGGAATAAAAAAGGAATTAAACCGGGGGGGCGCGAATTAATGGGCGGCTGTAAGCGTTAGAGATAACGCGGAAAAAAGCCGGATAAGAGGGCGGTTGAGTAAAACCGGGTAGGACTATTTCCAGTTCTGTAGTTGGTGCGCTGGCAATACTGGCAGCGGCGGAAAAATTACAATGGTTATCGGCAAATGAGTGAGCGGTAAGCGTATCGTGGTTGTGGCTTGAAGAGTGGTCGCCGTGATGATCGCTGTGAGAGTTCGCTTTGAGGGTATTGAGCAATAAAGCGCTGCGGCTATCGCCATGGCAGAGCCCATAGGGCGTTCCCGCTGCAAAATCTGCCGGCATAAAACCTGCAGGAACCAGGCCTCGCGCGCTGAGAAATACCAGCAATAGCAATAGCGCCTGCCACTGGGACAGACGGGAACAGTATTGGGTGGTGCGCTTACCGCTCATAAATAAGAAGGTCTGTACTTTGCCCGGGCCCATTTTAAATACCCGGAGATGAGTAACAAGAGGTTAACGGGTGATACAGCAAAGTGCCACTGCCCCAAGTTAACTTTTGCGAACTAATACGAGGTAAATTGAGCTTTATCAGGTTTTGTTGGAATTTAATTTCTTTTCTTCCGCGCATTCTAAAAATAAATCTAACTTTGCTGGAAGCTAAAGGTTCCAGGAGGTAGCGCGCTCAATAAGAGATTCCCGGGATTGGGGAGAGTTCCCGGACAGCCCTGGATTATTGCGGGTAGTGGGAAGGTTATAGAGAAGGTTTAAATAGTGGGGGCTCGGAGAGTCCCCACTCGGTGAATTTGACGATTCAGATTCTGCCGCTGCGCTTTAGGCGCCAATAGGCCTCTACCAGAGACTGGTGCAAAAGCTCCGGCCTCGAGTCAACCACTATGACATTGTGTGCCTGCAAATGCTGAAGTAATTGCTCCCTGCGGCGCAGGAAGTCCCTCGCTGCTGCGCTGTTTACTGCACTATCAAAGTTCTGAATCGGCTGTTGCAGCAATTTGTCCACAGAAGTCTCCCGCAGACTGGCAATCATCACCAGGTGATTGCGCGACAGCAATTTGACTGCTGCTAGGAGTTCGTCACTATCTTCATCGCGCAAGTTGGTAATCAGGATTACCAGGGCACGTCGCTTGTGGTGGGCCATCAACTGTTGTGCGGCGCTAGTGTAATCTGCGCTACTAGTGCCAGAGTGGAGGTCGTAGACATTATTCAGCAGTAGGTTGATTGCACTTTCGCCTTTTACTGGAGGCAGCTGTCCACCACTGCTCTCCTGTGCCGCAGCAAATGCCTGCAAGCCGACCGCGTCCCCCTGTTTGATGGCGACATAAGCTGAAAGTAGCAAGCCATTGAGTGCGTGGTCAAAGTGGCTCAACTCGCCGTCTTTGGCACGCATCCTGCGGCCGCAATCCAGCATGTAAATAATTTCCTGGTCGCGCTCGTCCTGGTATTCACGGCTGATCAGTTTGCGCAGCCGTGAGCTCGCGCGCCAGTCCACCTGTCGCTGGCTGTCTCCCTGGCGGTATTCCCGCAGTTGGCGGAAGTCCATGCCCTCACCGCGACGCTGCTGCTGGTGCAACCCCATCAGGCGCAGGCTCTGTTCGGTGGAAAGAGATTGCAGTGAGGAGATACCGAGAAAATTGGGGTAGACCTTGACGGTCTGCTCCTGTCCCAACCATACCCTTGTCTGCCAGAGTCCCCAGGGAGAGTTGGCCAGTACCTCGATTCGTCCGAAAGAGGCGCTGCCTCGGCGACGGGGTACCAGGTCGTACTCGATGGTGATTTCCTGGTCGGGGTTAAGTTGTGCGGAGCGCGGCAGCCCTGTCGATCCCAGTTGCTGTGGGATTGAGTCGGAAACCTGGAGTAATAGTGGGCGTGGGCCGGTATTGTGAAGTTTTAGCCGCGCAGTATTGCGTACGCCCAGGGCCAGGTTGCCTGGCAATCGCCGCAGCCCCTGCAGACCGGTTACACGGTAACCGGTGAGATAGTCCAGCAGGGTGGCGCTGATTAACAGCGCACTCGCTCCCCACCAAAGGTTGCCGATAAATGAGCTGGCTTGCGGAAACCAAATTCGCGCTGCTGTAATTGCCAGAGCTGCCAGGCACCAGTAGCCGAGCAGTTTGACCAGGCGCGGACTCGGGCCGGTGCGACCGCTTTGTGCTGGTGCTGCCTGTTGCTCTGTTGCAGCTACAGTCTGTGTCACAGTCGCGGCGCCTCAACACTGTCGATAATCATTGCCAGCGCCGTATCAGCAGTTTCACCGTCAATTTCCATATCTGGAGATAGGCCGATGCGGTGGCGCATTACCGGGATGGCCATGGCCTTGATATCATCCGGCAGTACAAATTCCCGTCCCTGTAACAGCGCATTGGCGCGAGCTGCCTGCAGCAGGCCGATACTGGCGCGCGGGCCGGCGGAGCTGCGCAGCTGGGGGGATTGACGGGTGGCACGTACCAGGCGCACAGCGTAATTCAATACCTGCTCGTCCAAGCCCACCTGAGGTACCAGGGCCTGAAGTTGCTGCAATCCCTCGACAGTAATTTCCCCGGCCAGCTTTTCCTGCAGGCTGCGCTCAATTCGGCCACTGCTGGCGGCGGCGGCCAATTTCAGTTCCGCTTCGAGGCTGGGGTAATCGATGAGGACTTTCAGCAGGAATCGGTCCAGTTCCGCCTCTGGCAGCGGGTAGGTACCTTCCTGCTCGATGGGGTTTTGAGTGGCGAGTACCATAAATGGACTGGGTACTTTCAGTGCCTGGCCGTCGATAGTGACCTGCTTCTCTTGCATCACTTCCAGCAGGGCGGCCTGGGTCTTGGCGGGGGCGCGGTTGATTTCATCCGCCAGCAGCAGGTTGGTAAATATCGGCCCGCGACGCACCTCAAAGCGGCTCTCTCCCATGTTGTACATGGCGTGGCCGGTAACGTCGGCGGGCATCAAATCCGGGGTAAACTGGATGCGGCGGAAATTGCCGCCAAAGCAGTTGGCCAGGGTGCGCACCAGAAGGGTTTTGCCGAGTCCGGGTACACCTTCGAGTAGTACGTGGCCAGAAGCCAGCAGAGCTACGAGTACCTGGTCAACCACCTGCTCCTGGCCAATCAGCAACCGGTTGATATTGTTGCGCAGTATCTGAAGTTTGGCGGACGCAGCCTGCCAGTCAGGTGACGGGCCCGTGGTTTGTTGTTCTGGTTGAAGGGTGGTCTCGTTCATAGGACTGCCTCAATTCGCTGCAGATTACGCATGTGTTCAGTAAATGTTTCTTCGGTTGTAGGGGGCTTGCCCCACAAGGTTTCAACTATTAGCCGTTCATCCATACCGGTGGAGGCACAGAGCTTGTCGCACAGTTTGCGTTTTTTAGTGGCGTTGATATGGGTGGCGCCAAGGCGACGTAGAAGCTCTTCCCGATGGCCGCGCAGCAGGGTTTCCCCCTGGTCGTCCTGCCAGTAGTAATGGCCGCAGGCGGATATATGTTCTAGCAGAGAACGGCGGGACACTTCTGGCTCCGGCTGCAAGGGGCCGAAGCGGCGCCCGTGTAGTAATAGCCAAGCGAGTAAGGCCAGTGCGCCGGCGAGAAAAAACTCTGCAGCGTATTGACGAGCAACCTTAGAAAGGGTTTCAAAGCGGGGGCGGGTGAGAAAGACAAACTCTCCTTCGCCGGCCAGCAATTGTAAGAAATAGGCGTGATCGAAGTGGCCAATACGCTGGGACTGCCACAGGGTGCTGTCAGTCATCAGGGTAATCACACCATTGCCGCGCTCGAACTGCATAAACGGTACGCCGACATCGCCGCGTCGTACTTTTGCCCAGAAGACAGGTCCATCGGTGATAGTCTCGTCATTAAACGAAGGGTGGTAGAGCAGGTGGCTGGCATCGAGGTATAGCTGTATTTCGCTGCCGCCCTCAACAGGCAGGGTTACCAGATCCTCTTCTGACACATCGGGGTTGCGAGGTTCCTCTTGTTCCTTCGGCTCATCTTCCGTTTCGCCTTCGTCCAGTTTGCGATTGTGCTCCCGCATGGCATCAGCGGGGCTCTGCTCAGGCTCGAGTACGGCATCCTCCCCGAGCAGTTGCTCCAGGGTTTCTTGCAGTTCGAACTTACTGTGTCCCTCTTGGATAGAGACGTCCATGGACTCAAGTAGCCAATCGCGGTTTTCACTGCGCCCGGAGTCGCTGTCGAAGTTGCCGGTATAGGCTACAACGATGGCGTGGCCACCGCGCTCGACCCACTCTAGAAGTTCTTGGGCCTTGGTGGGGTTATAGACCTGGCTGGAGCTGTTGATAAACAGGGTGGCATCGGAGGAAAGGCCTTGGAGTACAGATATATTATCTGCCTGATGCGGCGCCAGTTGGATATCGGTGAGGTATCTTTCTGCTGCCAGGTAGGGATTTCGTCTGGCTTCCATGCTCCAGCCGCTGTCGATCTCCTTGGAGTAGCGCTCGTAGAAAGTGAGGAATAGCCATACAAGTGCCACGCCACTTATGACCAGGGCTGCCAACAGAATTCTCTTAGCGGTCATTGCCAAATTCCTCCTGCCATTGGCTACAAAGTGAGCTTACCTGAGCCTCTTTTGGCGGCCGGTGGGCATAGGCAAGCTGCTGCCAGTTTGCAGTAAGCTCTTGTACAAATTGACTCAGGGCGGGACTTACTGGGCGCTGTACTTCATTCGGCTCCTGTTGCCTTACTTGTACCAGCTGTGCGCATTCACTTTCGGTAAGGTGATCGCCAAAATAAAACTCGAAGTCTTCAATCAGGTGAGAGAGGGTGGCGCGGTACAATAGTCCCAAACTGGCTCGCTTGTCTCCCTCTGTCCACAGGCGCATGACCTCCGCGCAAACGTCATCGGGCAGACTCGATTGGCGTACATCCAGGCCGAATAGGGTTTCGGGGACGGGCTGCTTTTTCTTTGGCTTAGGCTGCCATTTCAAGCTCTGAAGAATTTTATCGTGATGTCTCCAAAGCAGATAGCCCAGGCCGAATACCAAGCCAATCCAAAGCAGCAGCTCCAGGATTTTCGCAATTGTTGGGCCCCATTTAACTTCATCGTCAACTTCAGGCGTATCTTTAGAGTTCTCAAAAAGCCATTCGATAAAGTTAATTAACCACTCGGGGAACTTTTCTTTGACGGCTTCTGTTTCAGATTTGTCTTTTTTGCGCCAACCACTGATCTCTTTCATTTGATGAAATTCATCGCCAGCGAGGATTTCGTCAATATGCTCTTGGGCCTGCTGCGGGGTTTCCAAAGATGCGGCGCTGGCGGGGGGCGCTGGAATTAATGAGCCAAAGGTGAGCCCGCAGATCAGGATTAGCGCAGCAGTGCTTGGTTTTCTTCTGCGGTGGGACTCCTGTTCACGCTGCTGGCGTTCCAGCAGGTCCCGAAACTGGATTTCTATATCCCAGCCTTCCAACTCAATACGACGGCCAATATAAAGGCAAAATCCGCTAACGATATAGAAGGGGGCTACTGCTGCCATAACAAACAGGTAGAGTCCGTTATATATCCATTCCAGCCATTGAGTATCCCCTTGGAGCAGAGGGATCCAATCGATCCCATCGGAATACTGTTCAGGGATAAACAGAAATGCCATCACACTTAATGCGGCAAGTAGAAATATCTCAATATGGTAAAGCGTTAGTGTTAGCCAGGTGGCGGCCCCAGAGTGTTTGCGGTGCAGTACCCCAAGGCGCGAGGTACGGGCCTTACCTGTGGATTGCTCCAGCACGGTGACTGGCATATCGAAAGAGCGTGTGGGGCTCAGCCGACGGAGGGTAAGCCACATAAACCAGTCGCGACGATTCTGGCTAAAGAAATGCTTCAATGCCTCACCAATGGATACCGGTGAGCCAAATAATGCGCGGCTGATCATAAACAGGGGCAGCCGATCAAATACGGGTTTCAGCCACCAAATAAATAAGATGGAGAGCGTTGGTGACTCTGGAAACAGCCAATAACACAAAGCAAATAGCGGTGCTGCAGGCAACAGGTAGACTATAAAAAGTTGCCACCAGTATTTTCGTGCCAGGGCGATACCGAGATCGACAGACTCCCAGGGAGAGCGCAAGCGGGCTCGCACTGCCAGATTCTTAATTTGCATGAGTTGCGCCCTCCCTGCGTCCCGCCAGGATAAAGTACGCAAAGACCAGTACCCAAAACAGGGCGCCTACCCCGAGCTTGATCGCAATCGGTGTGCTGGCACTGGAGGACCAGAAGGCTTCAAGGAAAGCGGCAATCACCAGCATCAGGAAAGTGCCGTACATAATCTTCATTGCTTCGACAGCGGCCAGGCGCAGTGCGACCGTGCGTCGGTGTTGGCCCGGATCCACTAGAGAGCGTCCCAATATCAGGCCCGCTGCTCCCGCCAGTACTATGGCGGTCAACTCAAAGGCGCCGTGGCCAATCACAAATGGGTAGAAGGTGGAGACAAAGCCCACCCGGGTGATATGCCCAAACGCTGCGCCAATATAGATGCCGTTAAACACCAGGAAGAAAATTGAGCCCAGGCCAAACAGTACACCGCCGGCAAAGGTGCGAAAGGCGATGCCAATATTGTTTTTGATATAAAAACCGAACATGAACAGGTCGGTATCAGAGCCGCGCTCGCGGCCCAGTACCCGGTTGCCCGGATCATACATGGATTCAAAACCCATAACCTGTTCCGGTGACATTACTGCGTACACCAGGGCATCGTTGTTGTAAGTGCCGACTCCCAGGATCAGGCCAGGTATTAAAAACAAAGCGGATGCCAGCAGTACTGCGCGGCTATTAGCGCGCACGGCTTGGGGAAAACCTGCCAACAAATAGTGCAACCATCCCTTGCGGCGCAAGGTTTCCTGGCGGTAGACACGGTGATGTGCCGCCATAACCAGCTGGTTGAGGTGGTCTATCAGGCGGTTGGTATATTGCCGCTCCTTTGCCATTGCCAGCTGCTGGCAAAGGTTGCGGTAGGCGACGGGTAGGTCCAGGGCCGCAACTTCGGACTTGTTCCGATCCGCTTTCAGCCAGGCTTCTAATTGCTCCCAGCTGTCGCGGTAGCGATTCTCAAAGTCTCTCTGCTTCATAGGTACCTCTGCCTATCCCCTGCCACCGAGTAGCCAACTGCCCACGGAGCGCAGGTAGCTCAAGGCATCGCTGTCCCTTTTCCGAGTAATCGGTTCGAGCAGATTGGCGAGCTCTTGCTGACGCGCTTCGCTTAAATCCTGGTGGCGCTCCAAAAGGCTAACCAGTGCCTGTTGGTCTTGCTGGCGAAGGTTTTGTGGTGGTGGGAGCGGGGTGGTATCCGGCAGGGCAACAGGTGCCTTTTCCTCTTCGCGATAGACCACCAGGGTGGCTGCTGCCAGGTCGCCAAGGCGCTGGAAGTGACGCCCCAGTGTCATGCTTATTACGCCAGTGGCGTAGGCAAATGGCATAAAATCCGCAAAGCGTAGCAGGTTGCGAACGATGGATGCTCCCCAGGATACCGGCGTAAGGTTGTCGTTGACCACCATTAGGCCAAAGGCCTTTTTGCCCGGTGTCTGGCCGTTCCGCAAAACTTCAAAAAACACCGGGTAAAACCACTCGAGAAGAAAGGCGCAGACGAGCCAGATACCCGCACCGGCAAAGCCGGCAAATAGCAGCGCAAAGCCGATCGCAGCCAATATCAATGATCGATAAAACACATCCACTGCATACGCAAGGATACGTGGCACGGGCCCAGCGGCCCGCGCGCGCAAATCAATCCCCTCGGGTGTTTCGACGTTATAGGTGGTATCCAGCAAGCCACCGCTCCTGTTTGGTAGAACCGATTATGTGTTTTGAGTGGGGGCGCCGAAGACCTGACGGTAAGCAACGCCGTAAGTCGCAAAAATCCAGGGAAGGGCGAATATTAATCCTATGAGGAATAGAAGGCTGCCTGCAACGTAAATGACCATCATTACCAGCAAAAGGCCAAAAAAGGCGAACCAGTTTTTGGTGATGGCTTTACGTGAAGCCTCCATAGCCTGCCAGGGACCCAGGTTGTGATCTACGATAAGCGGCAGGGCCATCATATAGGCGACTGAAAGATAGATACCGGGAATAAGTAACAGGTAAAAGCCAATCGAAACGAGGAAATATAATAAAAACATTGCCAGGCCAAGGGGCACGATTTTATCGAAATAGGAGAATACCTCGGTGGCGCTGGTTTTTTCTCCTCTGGCAATCTTTATACTTACCATCATAGAACCTGCCATAAGAGGGGCAACGATCACTATTACGGCGATAGGCGCTAAGATGACTAGGAATAGCATGCCTGATAAACCAGCAGCCGATGATATAGAACCCCACATTAATGCCGCTAGGATGAGCATTATTGCGGATGCGCCCAGTGCGTAAAGAATAAAACTAAGCCATATAGTTCCCATATTGCTTAGTGATAATTGCCACCCTTCACTGAGGGCTTCACCGAGAGAAAACGAATAGTCCCCTGCAATCCCCTTCTCTACAGAGCCGAATTCCTCCATTTCCCGCGTACTTGCCAAATCGGCTTTTGGTGCCGTATAGATGTCACTCATCCTGTTAGCTGTCCTTATTGAGATTTAGATTATTAATGGGGTGCAGAGTCTTGGGAGGGAAATATCTCATAGGCAGGAGTGGCGAACAATGCCACGCCAATACATTGGCAAATTAGGTGATACATCTTTCTCAGCATAAAATCCCCGGGGAGTGACTAAGGAATAGAATTGATGAAAAAAATACTGTGGATGAGCGGCCTGGTTTTGGTGTTGATTACCGCTGGGTATGTCGCCTTGCCGTTTTATTCCATCGAGCAATTGCAGCGTGCGGCGAAAATGGCTAAATCCAATCAGCCGCAGGTTAGAGCTGAGAGTATCGACACGTTAGAGCGCTATGTCGATTTTCCTGTTTTACGTGACAATTTAAAGATCCGCTTACAGCAGCAACTTAGGAATTCTCTAAGTAACTCTATTCCTCAGGAATTTGATGAATTACTCAGTGCTGGTGCAAATTTCTTTATGGATCCACTTTTACAACAGTTTATTACTCCTGAGGGCATTGCCGACCTTCTTCGTGGGGGAGAGGATCTGGAGGCATTTCAGCGGGAAATTTATCGACAGGGTGGTGAAACACCGGATATTTCCGAGAATGAGACTTCTGCAGCGGAAGAGAATGAAGATTCCTGGCAGCGCATGGGGTGGCATTTTACCGACCTCAATCATCTGAGTGTTGAATATGGTGAGCATGGTCGGCCTGAATTGCGCATGTTGATGCAACGCAATGGTCTGCGCTGGCAGCTGGTGGACATTCAGCTAATTGGTGATAGAAGTGGAGAGAGTCAGGAATGGAGATAGAAAATTCAGTCAACGTCTTTGGTGATCCACTGGTGCCTTGTAGCCTGGACCCGAAGACAGGCTTCTTTCGCGATGGCTGCTGTAACACCTGTAAAGAGGATCTCGGTTCTCACACCGTCTGCGTTGCCGTGACTGATAAGTTCCTGGAGTTTTCCCGCAGTCGCGGCAATGATTTGAGCACACCGGTAGAGGAGTTTAATTTTCCCGGTTTAAAGGAAGGGGATCGTTGGTGTCTCTGTGCCGCGCGCTGGCTTGAAGCGGAGAAATTGGATATGGCACCCCGGGTATTTTTACAGAGTACACATGTGAAGGCGCTGGAAATTATTCCTATGCAAACATTGCGTCGCTATGCGCTGGATTTGCTTTAGTTGATTGGGTGGATCAGCTTCTTGCCCACCTATTAACGCCCTTCAAATGGCGGCACGTCCCTGTGTCGCCACGCTACAAACAAGATAGCTATCGGAACTTAAGAAGGCAGGAAGTCGATTGAGTAGTTCTTGGTAGTACTCTCAACGTTGGCAGAACCAAAATTGATCATGCGGATTCTCGCCAGCAACTTGCGTTCAAGTGCCGGGTTATTGAGCTCGCTCTCTACCAGTTTGATCGACGCGATAGCACCATTCGGTGCGATCACCAACTGTACGGTGAGTCTTCCCTGCAGAGTTGGGTCCCTGCGCAGCGCGCGATTATAGATTCCAATAATGGCCTCTTTATTGGCTTCCATAACACTGCGAATGGAATCGTCGGTACGTATGGATTTTTGCCCTCGGGCCTTGGCCACCGCTTCTTTGGCTGAACCCGTTGCCTGGGTACTTTGTACTCGGGTGTTCTCACGTCCGGCCAGTGAGACACCACCGGTATCCCGACTTACTCTACCGGCGGCAACGCCGCCACTGGAGGCTTTTGACTTATCCGCGATCATACTGCGTTCTATTTTAGTGGCAGTAGCATTCCCCGAGCTGAGCTGGCCCCGGCTAATATCCGATGTATTAAAACTCTCGCGCATATCCAGCAGATCATCGGCGAGTGCATTCAGACCGCTATTGGCCGCTTTCTCCCGGGCCTGCTGTACCTTGGCAACCGGGGGATTTTCAACCTTGCGCGGCTTCTCCACAGGCTTGGGCTTGTCGGGTGTTTCCGCTTTCTTTTTGGGTTTCTCTTCGGGCTTTTTCTTTTCCTCGGGCTTCTTTTGCTCTTTGGGTTTCGGCTTTGGCTTGGGTTTTGGCAATTCCTTTTTTTCCAGAATCACTTTGGCCAGCTGTGGTGGCACCCTTTCGGCCTGTTCCCGGGTGAGTTCGGGTACTGGCGCCAGTGCAACGGCAATGCCACTGATGGCCAGGGCTATCAGGCCACCGCGCAGCAATTTGATAAAGCGCTGATCCTCCTCTCTTGAGGCGGACCAGGGAAGCACTGTTTCCTGTAGTTGCCAGGGGGCGTAACTAATGGTTGCTGTACTCATATCAGGATTCCACCCCCGAGGGATCTTCCGGCGCTGTTTGTTCTACGGCGAAAGACATATCGCGGAAGTCTGCGGCTGCGCAGGTGTGCATGATCTGCTTCAGCAACTCATAGGGAACTTGTTCATCACCTAAAATAGTCACTGCTCGGCCCAGAGTTTTCTGGGCTTCGCTCAGCTCTCCCGCTCGTTCAGCACGGTATTTAAGCTCTGTTACCAGGGCTTCAATATTCTCTGCGCTGGGATCGATGTCATCGATGCTGGCGATAAATCGGTCCCCGACAAACAGCTGTTTATTGTTGACCCGCACTACAGTAGTCACCTCGGGTTTCTGTTGTGAGGTGGACTTGGGCAGTTTTATGGTTTTATCAGTCTGCAGAACCTGAACATCACTGGTTGAGTTCACCAGAAGGAAAAATACCAGGATGGTGAAGATATCCATCAGTGATACCAGGTTCAGTTTTGACTGCTGCTTTTTTTGCCTTTGCCTGCGCTCTTGCAGTTTTGCGGCTGCATTTATCTTCATAGTTTGGCCCCGCTATTTTGTCTGCTCCGGTGCATCGCCGAGAGATATCTGGGGGAACAGTTCTGCATCAACAACAGATGCGGCCACTACAGCCCGGTAGCTGCGTGCAGTATCCATGGCGGCGACCAGAGTTTTGTAAGGCGTTCCCTTTTCTGACAGGATCACCAGATCATCTTTGTCGATAGATTTTTCTCGCAACTGCCGTTTTATCTGCTGTAAAACGATAGATATCGTGGCGAAATCCGGTGAGTTTTCTTCGTGTGGGATGCGTTTAACCCGCTGCCCAGCGGGATAATTGATATCGACATACTGCGTGCGCAAAACGAGTTCGAGCTGGTGATTTTCCTCCACACTGCTGGAACTTCCATCGCTGATACCCGGCAGGTTCAGCTTGAGCACGGAGATATGGGAAAACACCATATTTAGCAGTAGCACAGGAACCAAAATGGTCATCAAACTCATAAACGAGGTGATATCGAGTTCCGCTTCCTCATATCCACGCCGGCGAATATTTATGTTCAGCATGGCGGTATCCCTTAGCTGTTAGCGGTGCGTTGTTCCGCTTTCTGTGGGCGTCCCATGGTCAGCAGATTAAGGAATTTAACCCCGGCCATTTGCAAACTATCGACAATCTCATTGGTTTTATTTTGCAGCATTGAGTTAAACAACAGCAGGGGAATGGCAGAAATCAAACCGAATGCTGTAGTGTTCATCGCTACGGAAATACTGGTGGAGAGCATGGTCGCTTTTTCAGATGGGTCGGCACTGGCTACTGCGGTAAATGCAGCAATCAGACCCATAATAGTGCCGAGTAGGCCCAGCAGAGTGGCAATATTAGCGAGAGTGGCCAAGTAACTGGTGCGTTTTTCCAGACGGGGAACTGCTTCGAGAATCCCTTCCTCAATAGCCAGGGCAATATTTTCCTCGCGCTTGGCAAATTGCAAAGTGTTGATGCCCGCTGCGGCGATACGGCCCATTGCTGCATCGTTGTCTCGGGCCAGCTGCAAGACACTTTGATAGCTGCGTTTTTGCAACATGGACAATACTTGTTGATACGCCTTTTTATTGGCATTCCGCGCGCGTGATAAAAATATCCAGCGCTCTACTACCATTGCCAGTCCGATCACCAGGACTACCGCAATTGGGTACATGAAGGGTCCGCCATTTTGGAAAAAACGCAGCATCGCTTGAGTGAATTCCATGATTTAATTCTCCACAGATAAAGTTATAAATTTGTAGTGCAAAGGGAGAGCGATTGAGTTCCCACCCTTGGTGTATAAAGAGGGCCGCGGGACGTTGAAGCCTGCTGCGGCGGTTCCATGTCTTCGCTGTATAAATTCAGCAGCGCCGCTTCCATACGCCGCAAAAAATTATTTTTTATTTTGATGGGTCGGCCTAATCGGTTTTTTCCTGTTCAGCTTGTAACAGCTTTATTTCCCGCCGAAATTCCGAATATTCCTGATGTTCAAATACAGAGGAGAAAGTTTGCGGCAGAACGCTGTCGAGCCTTTGTAAACTGTCGGCTTGCTTCCAGGGAATGATATATAAAACCTTAGGTTGTTCCTGACTGCCAATTACGGTGGACTCCAGCGTTGTTATTTCCTCTGCTGTTGCGCCATATGCAAAGATAGACAGGCTCAGTATGAGCCTAGAAAATAATTTCATTGTTAAAGTCTCCGCTCCAGCTCGAGTATCCATGCACTGAGCAATTTATCCTGTTCAGTACCGGAATCTTGCGCTGCCATATAGTGCTGAAGGGCGCGCTCGGGTTGTTGCAGGTAAAGGTCGTAGAGGATTCCCAGGTTGCGGTGTGCATCGGCATAGTGTGGCCAACGCTCTATGGCCGCGTTGTAGTATTGCTCCGCATCTTCGAATCGCCCCCGGTCACGCATCAGCGCGGCGAGACGATTCCAGGCAAATACATTGTTATCGTTTACAGCAATGGCCTGTAGAAAGCTGCGCTCGGACTCCTCGTATTTCTCGCCGGAATGCTGCACGATTGCCAGGTTAAGCCAGGCTCCAGAGAGCTCCGGCCACTTTTCGGTAATTTGGAGCAGTTGCGATTCAGCTGCAGGTAAATCATTTGCCTGAAAATTCTGGCGAGCCAGTTCCATCGCCGCACGGGCCTGTTGCGGTACCCTTTTAACATCTCGCAAGTAGGGATTTTCTGTCAGTTGTTGCGCGGTGTCACTATCTGCGGGCGATATCGTCTTTTGCAGACCGCTACATGCGGAGAGTAAAAAAAACAATAGCGCAGTAGTGAATAACCGTGCGATTGAAGATATTTTCTGTGCGCTCAATTCAGTGCAGTGCATCACTCCACTCCAGGGTTTTTTCTTCTTTTTTGTAGCGTGCAGGTAGCAGCTCTCCCAGTGAGTGGAAGCTGCGTTTAACCCAGTCGTCGTAAATACCTTCAACCGTGCGCTGGATATTGGCCTCGTGAAGCTCTATGGACTTCTCCTCAAAGGGATAGGCCTGTTCCTCCAGCAGAATTTCGTATTGTTCCAATTCCAGCTCGTTCAGGTTTTTAGGGCGCTGTGAGTCCATCAGGTCACGGCTGAGCTGTCGGTACACTTCCGCGAGGCGATAGTTTGCTTGAGGGGTGAATTCTGCGATGCCAAACTCCAGGACTTTGCGGTAATCCGCCACGGTAGTTTGCATGGCCCGCTTTTTATTAGCGAGACTGGTCTTTAATGGCAAGCGCAGTGCCAGTTCAGCAAATTTCGCATAACTTTGTTCCGCCAGTTCACTTTGAGAATAAGCGGCCAGGTAACGCCCGCGGGGTGACTGCAGCGAGTTCTGTGCAAGTTGTTGTAGCCAGTAATTCCGCTTGGTGGGCTTTTTAGTCTGAGCGTAGATTTCGACCAGCTGAAATTGCGCTTCCAGACGTTGCTCAGCGGGCTCTGGCCACAATTTGCTGTAGTTGCGATAGCTTTCAATAGCCCTGTTGTACTCACCGGCTTTTTGCAGGTTTTCTGCAGCCATAAACAGGGATTGACGGCGAACTTCCCGATCCGGATCTGTAGCGGCTAATTGCAGTAATTCTGAGGCGGCAGCCGCCGGCATTTCCAGAGCTTCAAAGATAACGATGGCTTTGGCAGCCAGTGTCGGCGTCAAGGTGTGCGCGGGATAAAACTGGCGGAAATCAGCGAGTTCTGTGCTGGCGCGCTGCCACTGCCCTAATTGAATAAGAAAATTAATCGCATCATATTGGGCGGTGGCCGCAACCTCTGTGCGCCCGCTATCGCGGATACGCAGCAGGTGATTGAGGGCTTCCTCACTGGGAGCGGCATCCTCACTCTCGCGCTGGGCCAAAATGATTTCTGCCTGGCGATAGATGGATAACTGCAATTGGCGCAATGCGTCTTTGCGCAGCTTATCGTCTGGCTGGTAGCCGAGCGCGCGAGTATAGGCAGCCTCTGCCTGGGGATATTGCTTCAGGGAAAAATGGCTGTGGGCCAGTATTATTGCAATACTTAGTTGCTGTTGCCTATTGGCTGGCGGTTGCCATTGATCGGCGTGCTCGGCAGCGGCGATGGCTTCGGCAAAGCGCGATTGTTGTAACAACTTATCGGCAGCGGCCAGCTGTACTGGCAGAGCTTCTCGGGTCTTGGGGCCAGCTCTGTGCAAATTTCAGGCTCGCTTCGATATTGCGATCGAGCCACAGGATTTTCTGTTCCGACTCTTGATCCGGAGTTTGTTCATGCACTCTGGCTGCACTGAGGATGGCTCCGTAGCC
Source organism: Microbulbifer maximicatervae (SeqCode) (assembly GCF_052468155.1). NCBI lineage: Bacteria > Pseudomonadati > Pseudomonadota > Gammaproteobacteria > Cellvibrionales > Microbulbiferaceae > Microbulbifer > Microbulbifer maximicatervae (SeqCode). The sequence continues at coordinate 928,359 of NZ_CP174335.1, read as the reverse complement.
GGCTTCGGCAGCATACTTGGGATCTTGGTATTCCCAGGCGACCTGGCTGTAAGCGCGCCAGGCGGCGGGGTGATCTGCAGCCTGCTCAAGACACTCTGCCATCAGGAAAACCATGGATGGCGTGCGTGGATCTTGTGGAAAAGTCTGCGCGTATTCCTGATATAACGCGGCGGCGCTGCGATAGGCACCCAGTGATTGTGCGCTGACAAGGCGACGTTCTTTCACCTTATTCGCGGGTAGTTTTGTGACCTGCTGAGCCAATTCCTGAGCGCGGGCGTGGTCAAACTGGGCCAATTCATACAGCCATGGTTGCAGGGTTTTGGCCAACTCCTGTTGTTGAGTTTCACCTGCTGCTTGCCAGTAATCACTGTTCACACCATAGCGACGCACAAAGTCCCGCTTCGTGGGCAGAACTTCCTTATGTAGTCTCCCCGCTTGCAAGGTTTCAACGGCGAGAAGATGAAGCTGTGGGGCTTGCTGGGTTTGTGGGTAGTGATTGACGAATTGTAAAAAGGTATCGGCACTATTGCGGAACAACTCTTTTTCCCGATACCAGGTACCGAGTGCACTGTATAGCTGGTGCTGATAGGGACGTGGCTCTCCATTGAGGTTAAAAGGCTCAATGGCTTCAGCACCTCCCAGGTAGCTGAAGTTTAATGCGAGCCCGCGCAGGCTGTCTTCACGCAGGCGTTGCCGCCCAACAGGGAGTTCCTCCCCCTGTTCCTCACTGTGCAAAATATCCAGCGACTGGAGAAAAATTTCTGTGGATGCGCGGTAATTGCTCGATTTAAATTCTGACCAAGCCAGCATATAGCGAGCATTATCCGTAAATGGACTCGGCCCCTGCTTGAGCAATGCACGGAAATCTCGGGCGGCACTGGGGTAGTCTTTGCGGTTGAATGCCGCCTCGCCACGGCGGAATAAGACTTCGCCGATAAACGGTGAGTCCGGTGCGCTACCGGCAATCTTTTCCAATGCCTGTAAGGCCGCAGGCATTTCCCCGTCCAGTGCTCGGGCGCGGGCTAAGCGATAGAGAATGTAATCATCTTTTGGGCGCTGTGCAGAGAGGCTTTGGTAATAATCGACCGCGCTGGAGTAGTCGACAATAGTATCCGGATTGTCGGACTGTTTTTGCTCCAGTCGTTCCATTTCCAAGTCAGCCAGGCGCAGATGGATTTGTTGCCGAACCTTGGGATCGGTGTGGCTCTCCAGTGCCATGCGGTAACTTTGCACCAGGTTTTCCAACGCGATAACGGTTTGCACGGGCGGACTTTGCGGTGCCTCTTCCTGGGGGCTGGGTGGGTTGGCGCGGGGCAGGTCAGCCAGGGTTTGTACCGGTTGATTGCCGCAGGCTGTCAGGGCACAGCAAATACCAATAGCCAGGGAGCGCAGGGTAAACACAGCTGCCGGATGCGGGGCGTTATTCATTGTCTGCGGCCCCGGTATTATCCGTGTCACTGTCAGCCTGAGAGGCTGCGGGAATTGCCTGGATTTCAGCGTCTTGCAGACGTGCGATAGCCAGGCGTGTGTGGGCCATATAATTGTGAATTTGCTGCTGCTCCCTACCCAGCTGGGCGATAACTTCTCGGCGTAGGTCGGCTTCAATCAATTCGCTGGCTCGACCAATCGCCGCTTGCTGAGCTGGAATTTCGTCACCGGCGGTGACCACCCGATAGGCTAGTTGGCGCAGTTGTGGCCCTCGCTGTGCTTCGGTATCTGTTTTCTTGCGTTGTTCCCGCCCCCTGCGTAACTGATCTTCGAGCAGTTGTAGGGATTTTTGCTGCTGCCACAACTTCTCGTGATACTGTTCACTGGCTTGCCAAAGCAAAATCCCCCGGGCTTTCGCCAGGGTTTCTGCTTGTTGTTGGCTGGCTTTGCCGCTGTCCTGGATTTTTTTAAGACGTTCTTGAGCGCCGGTGAGAATTTCCAGTAATTCGAGGGTTTCACTTTGTTCATTTGGAGTGGCGGTGGTCGCCAATAAAGTGAGTGCGTCGCGCTCCTGTTCAATATGCTCGAGAGCTGCCCTCAAATGATCATATTGCTGTGTTGCCATCTGCAACTGCTGGTCAAACTGGGCGCTATTGTAGTTATCAATAATCGTTGTACGGCGCAGGTGACGCTCTTCGATAAGGTCAGCAAATTGAGGTAGTTTATCTTGCCAGGTCTGTAGGACCTGGGTGAGCTGCTGTAGATCGCGCAACTCGGTGAGCCGCAATTGGAAGCGGTCACTTTGCAGGATTGGCCGCAGGAAGTGCTGGTTGTCACGCAATAGGGGAGAAGCCTGGGCTAGTTGTAACCAGCCATAGCGCCAAGCCTCGCGCTGAACAGGATCATAGGCCAGCGGTTCCGTCGCCAGGTCTTGCTGTAACTGGTGTAACTCAGTGAGCGTTTCCAGGTAATAAGCTTCAGCGCTTTGATATGCTCTGAGGGCTACAGAGCGATTTTCCAGTTTTTCGTAACCATAAGGCAGGGCTACCATCGCTTCCCGTGCGGCGGGACTGTAGCGGTGTTTATCCAGTAAAAATTGCAGTGCGTCTATGCCCGCTTGGTAGTCCTCACCATTGATAGAGGACCAAGCCATTCCCAGGAGTGCGCGAGTTGCCCAGGGCGTGTTGAGGCGAACCCTGGAAAAGGCTTCTTTAGCTGCGCTGTGTTGCTCTGCAAGAGCCAGGGCGTACCCCATACCAATATGGGCTTTATCAATGAGTATGGGAATTTCAGATGAAGGAATATCAATTGTTTCTGCAAAATCAACAGCGACTTGATATTCGTGAATTGCTGCAGGCAATTGGCCGGACCTGGCAAAGGCAGCGCCTAAGTTGATATGTCCCAATAACTTTTCCGCAGGGTATAAATCGCTGGTTTCCAGTAATTTTTGAGCCGTGGTGAGGTCTTTATTGCGCAGCGCTAAGTTGAGAGGTAGAGAGGACTCCTCGGCAACCCCTGACTTTTCCAAGTGTGCTGCTGCGCTGACAAAATCACCGTTCAGGTAATTTAATTCGGCCAGCTTTAACCAGGCAGTGCGGCGATATTTTGGCGCAGCCTCGACATTACTCTGCTGTTCAAAAAGTTCAGCTGCTCGTCTATGTAAACCAAACCCTAGGCTGATCCCGCCCTCTATCAATGCGGCGTTATCCCTGTGAATTTGAATTGAATCCCGCTGTTGAGCAACCAGCAGTGTGCTCAGGGCATCAAAGTAATCCCCTTCAAAATACTCGTAAAGCGTAGCGCCATAAGCCAGGTCTTGAGCCCTTTGGTATTTTTGTGGGGCTCGCTGCTCATTGCTGGGACCGTTTGTTTCGGCCACAGTATCAGCTTCCTGAGCGCAAAGGTTACTTGCGGCAAGGATGAGCGCCAGGGATAGGGTGCGGGTAAAAGATGGGTAGTACATGGCTAATCAGGGCGTTGGCCACTGCACCAACTCAAACTCCGGCTGTTGTTTTCCGGAGTTGTCTGAGATAACCAGTTCAATAACGGCGGGCTCATCACTTTTATTCAATTCCAACTTGGCTGCCCGCTTGTATTCGCGCCCTTCGGGCCCAAGGCCAGTTATAAAAGCAGAAATAGTGTAATCACCGGATTTTAGGTTGCTTTTGTAAAGCGGTTGAATACCACCGCGAATCAACGCTTCCCGCTGATGTTCCGTATACAGATGACTTGCACTTAACTTGTTATCGATGTGTAGCTTTACTGCATCCAAAGTAAAATAGTGGCCTACATCCATAGACACATAAAAGGCGATTTGGCTCTGTGCGGGATAGAGCAAATCTTCTTCAAGAATCAATAAATCCCTGTTTAATTTAAGTACATCGCGCTTTAATTCTTCCAATTTCTCCGCAGAGAAATCGCTTTCCTGAGCCTGCACAAACGCAGAGCCTAAAAGGCCGATAAATAAAATAAAGCACTGAAAGGGGCGTCTCATGGCAGACCTTTTGATAGGAATTGGCATTATTCTTTGGTCGGCGCAAATTATGTCAGGGGATCAACGATCTGATGTGATCTTGTTGGCAAATTTTCTATGAAGATAAAACGGATTACTCAAAGATTCTCCAAACCGCGACTGAAAAACAACTTCCGGTTACTATCTATAACTACTGCTTCAAATTGGGGCAATCGATTAATAAGTGCCAAGCCTTTCTCTTTTCCCAGAACAAACACACTGGTAGAAAGGGGGTCGGTATCAAAGCCGCGGGGGCCAATAATGCTGACACTAATCAACTTATCAGTGTCTTTTGCAGAAGTTTCCGAGGGTTTTCCTGTGGATGGGTTAAAAATATGGTGCACTCTATCCTGCTGCTCATCAATAAAATAACGCTCGTAATCACCTGAGGTAGAGATAGCAATATCACGCAGGGGGATAACCGCAGCATTTTTACTTTTTTCACGGGGGTGGCGAATACCCACTAACCAGGGTTGCCCCTGTTTATCTCCCAGCATGCGTGCATCGCCACCGGCACTGACGCTGGCGCAGCAAATGTCTGCCTGCTTGAGGATCTCAATTGCCCGATCAACCGCATAGCCTTTGGCAATTCCCCCCAAATCTATTTTTGTGCTTTTGTGGCCAAAACGGAGTGTATTGGCCTTTTTATTCAGTTTTAAGTGGCGGTAATTCAACGCTTCTAACAACGAGTCCGTCAGCTGGGCGTCTGCCTGTCTTTGCTGGCGAAAATCATAGTGCTTGCCGAGGGTGGCATAGCTGATATCGAACGCACCATCAGTGAGCTGACTAAACCAAAGGGATTTATCAATCAGGTTGGTGAGTTCTTTGGATATATTGACGTTCCCCCGGCCAGCTGTGCGGTTGACGAGAGATAGTTCACTGTTTTCCTTATAGGGTGAGAGCTGATCGTCAAGGCGATGGAACTCTGTCATGACCTCTTCAATAAGGTGCTCGGCTTCATTGCCGTCCTCGTGCCAAAGTTGCAGGCGAACCTGAGTCCCCATAATTGCACGTTCAGCGTAGTGCCACTCGGCCACAGAAGGAATCGCGCAAAGTGTGGCACCGCACAGTAATAGTGATTTAAAAAAGCGGAACATCACTTATCCAACTTAAATAATGGGGGCGAAGGCAGTCATGCTGTCTTGTAAGTTACTATCGCCGAGGCCATGGTTGGGAAATAAGGTGGAGAAATTACCTTGCTCTCCGTGCAGGGCCATATAATTGAGCACTACAGTTTCCACCAATAAATTGACGTTGTTAGCGGCGGGGGTGGATGTTGTTTCTACGTCACCGGAGCTGCGCATATAGCCGAGTTGCTGGTGGATCGCCTGTTCGTCCGCCGTGCCACCGAGTAATTGTGGTCGGCCCGCCGGGTTGTATACCAGGAAAAATGAGGCGGCTGTCTGTTGGTCATCACCAGTCCAGACACCTTTGCCGCGGCCCTCTACAGAGTCGTCCAGCATTCCATTAGAGAAAACGGAACCATCACTAAAAACGTAAATCATCAGGGGCTGGTTGCGGCGGGCGGCATACTCCAGGCAAGCGCCAATACAGCGCCCAGCGCGCAAATCGCGAATCTCTCCTGTGGCGCGGTCGCCGGTATGGTAGTCATAGCCACCCATGGTAATAGTGCCTGCACCGGCATATCCATTGACGACCAGCTTCATCACTGAGGCAGTCTTTTGGAACTCTCTGTCTCCACTCAATTCTGAACTGGTAAAAACACCGGATGGCCCGACGATATCTGGATCGGATTCGGGATTTAAATCGGCCGGGTTGCCAAAGCGATCAGCCAGGTCAGCACTTTTCATATAGCCACAACGCACCAGGTCTTTAATGACTGCATCGGTGCTGACTTTAGTATTTACGTTGCTGAGTTTCGCTTCGGAGATGCGGTACATGGACTCCATCACTGCGACAGTGTCCTCCTGACTGAGCAGCCCCACCAGGTCTCCTACATCTACAAGGCCAGTAACGTCGGAAGAGCGATCCACTTTGGTGGGGCGAACTTCGGGGTTGATCATGGCGGAAGGAGCCATGGAGTTGCCACCGGAATCACTGGAGCTGGAGCCGATCAGGGCCAGCAGGGAACCGTTGGCTCCCGCTTGGTTAATACCGTACATGGGATTGTGTGGGTTGTTGCCGGTGTCATTTTCCGAGCGAGCGGGAATAACTGCACCGTTGGTCGCCGATGCTGTGCCAGCAGCGATTTTTTCCAGAATGCCTCGCAACATACCGCTGTCACTATGGAAGGCGAGACCCAGGTCAGTATTGATAAATTCATCACCGAGGGAGGGAACCATATCCCCGGGGAGGCCTTGCTTGTTGTAGCCGGCTGTGCCGAGAAAATCCATTTGTCCGCCCTCTTTACCTACCAGCACATTGGAGCCTGCGATATTTGCACCGCCGGCGAGATCGAAACAAATAAAAGGAATTTTACCGGCACCGAATGCACTGACGTCACAGGGCCCGCCATTGGTTTTTCGCAGTGCTTCCAGGTCCGAGGAAAGGGCTGCATGGGCACTACGGGGATTGGCAAACAAGCTGAAGACAGAGCCGCCCAGCACTGTTCCCATACCCGCTCGGAAGCCTTGAGCGAGAAAGTCGCGGCGTGTTACCGGGCGGTGGTGGTCCGGGTGCCGTAGGGGCTGGTCCAGATCAAAGTGTTTTTTCTTGCTCATAATATTCCCGGATATAGTTTTCGGTGTGCCGGCTCTTTATTGTGGAGGGGCTCTACCGGCGAAAGTTTTGCCGACAAAGCCGCTAGTCTTTTTTATGCGATCAGTGAATCAGGATCATGGCACTGCCCATGGCGGCAGCACATACGGCTTTCACCGTAGTTTCTGTGCGACCTGAATCGCAGCTGCTGCCACAGGCGGTCATGGTGTCGATAAGCGTGTCCAGTTCTGTCTCTACAGAGGCCAGGTCCGGGGCGCTGGCAAGTTGCGAGACGCTGCCGTCGTGCCAGTTCATCTCGTGGCCAAGCAAACCTTCCATGAGCGGATCGATAATCTGCGCGCGCTTGCTGGCGCTGTCGAAGGCGGTGTCTGCGGAAGCGCTGAAGTCAAACCCACTGAAGTAGCTGCTGCGCTCACTGGAGTCCACCAGGGTGCTGCAATACTTCACTGCCAGCTGGGTGATACCCATTTGCTGTGCAGCGAGGAATCCTTCAATGTCACTTTCAACCGGAAGCTGGCGTTTCACAGTTTCCCAGGTTTCATAAATCTCCGGGTGGGACATGGAGACTCCGGTCGCCTGGGACAAGCTTGCATGGATTTGTTCAAATCGGCGCAGACCTATGCGCGATTGCGCTTCCAGATCAGCGGCATCCGCAGGTTCAGCTGGAGTAACCTCAACCCGGTTATAGGTTTCGCTGCCGATTTTTTCGAAGGTCAGGAAAAATTCATCATCGAGGGGGCCTTTATCCAGAGTGATAATGGTCCCGAGCCTGGAAAGCTGCTGGCCTTCACCTGCTACGTAGCTATTGTCGACTGCAGTGGATAACTTGGACCAGGCCTGGCCCACCTCCGCTTCGCGGCCATTAATACCGATACGCATTCCCTCAATGGCGATTCCAGATGGATCGACACTGTCGTCGAGGCTGACAAAGGTGGGTTCACTGAACAGGTAGGCATAATTATCAAATTGCTGCACAGTAAACATTACATAGCTTTCGGCAATGCCTGTGTGCTCTTCAACTTTGAATAACAGCAGGTATTTTTCACCGACGCCGACTTCGTAGTTGGTAGCGATATCCTCTTCCGATAGGGCGCGGGAGTGAATTGCCAAAAGGCGAATGGAGCCTTCCCAACTGTTGCCGTTACTGACTTCGCTGCCTACTGCGAGAGCAAAGGTATCGTCCCAGGTAGAGAGTAAACCGGATTCACTTGGGTCCGGCTCCCCGGTATTTGCACCGTTAACGTAAAGCTTGCGTCCGTTAATTGGATCGTAAGTGGCCACCACATGCTGGAGACTGGCTTGTACAACCTGGTCGGCATCATCGGTTGCCAGGGCAGGCATACCGTCCGCATCGGTGTTGTCATTGCGGTTTTGCACGGTGTAACTGTATTGATCCTGGCCGAGAGTGAAGTTGCGAATATCATCGCCACCGGAATAGGTGACGATACGCGCAGGCCCATCCTGTGAGACGTTGGCGGGTGCCGCCCAGATTTCAATTGAGTATTCACCGGTGGCTGTGAGTGTATCGTAAAGTTTGCTGCTGGTTGCAGTAGCCCCCTGTGCTTTACCCCCCTTCAATTGCAGCCCCCAGGAGTCGATCCACTCCACATCGCCAGATAGGGCGAGATCAATTGCGGGGTTAACTCCGGAGGTATCGTAGGCAGTGGTGCCGCTGCCGGTTTTAAATTCATAGAGAGCAATTGCATTGCTCTCTATACGGCCGCCACTACTCGCAACAATACCGTCTGTGAGGCGCAGTGCCTTACTGATAACCCAGTCGGGGTCTACCTCGGTGACATTGATAGTGTCGGCGAAGGCTTGGATCGCATCGGTCATTTCCGCTTCGTTATCTGAGCAGTCATCCCAGCAGTTGTGAAATTCACTGCCCAGGCGCACAGAGAAACGGGAGTCGGCTGGAGAATCCAGGTTAATTTTGCTGACCGCAGATGCGTAGGCGAGATCGACATCAGAGCTGGCAAAGTAGGGGGTTTGTGCCGTTGTCGCATCTTCACTGTGACAGTTGGCACAGTAGCTGCGCAACAGAGGGTAAACTGTAGTGCTAAAGCTGCCGCTGGATTCGGGGAAACTTTTACTGGCACCCACCTCACGCTCGACAGGTGCGACAAGGGTGATTGTATTGCTTAGGCCGCCGCTAGCCCGAGCCCATTCCTCGATGTAGTTGGTAATAATTTCCGCACAGGCATCATCGCTGGAAAGCCAACAATTGTGCCCACCACCAACCTTGGTTACCAAACGGGATTCATCGGGAACTGATAAGTTAATTAACTCACGCCCGGCATCGTAGGCAGCATTAATATCATCGCCGCGGACAAAATGTGGGCTCTGGTTATTTTCAATATGACAGCTGCCGCATCGATTTGTCGCTGCCAGGTTATCCCAGATGTACTGTTTATATTGATTGACATCATCAGTTTCAGGGTCCGGTCCGGAATAGGCAGCGGTGCCATCGTTGTCGCTGGTATCCGGTTGGCTTTCGGTGCCCTCTCCACTGCCACCACTACAGGCACTGATTGCCAGGGCAGCACAAAATAGTGAAGCGATACGAAGCGTGCGAACTATCAGTGTATTTTCTATCACTGGGAGACTTTTATAGGTTTTCATTTTTTAATCTCCCGCGCAGTAAACCGCAGTGTCTGCGTATACCTGCTTAAGTTTGTAGCCGGTATTGCTGAAATCATCGGTAATTGTTTCGATTCGGTTGCGGTCGGTAGAATCTTCCGGCTCGCGCAGACAAACTTGGCGAAACACCTTAGTTACTTGGCATTTGGCGAAAGCTCGGCTGTTAGACAACTCCTCTCCCAGGGATTTGATGCCGTTGCCGTTGCCGGACAAGGTGTCGCTCCAGCCCAGATGCATATTTATGCCCTCGCGCCAGTAGTTAACCCAGCTGTCGTCGGGAATGATAAAACCGTGGGGAAAATTGCCGCTGTTGATCAGGTTTTTGGCCTTAACACGGCTGCCGGTTTCTGGATCTATATCACCGGCTGCGTTGTAATCCAGGGCTCCCTCTTCTCCATCGGGATCATTGTCTGCATCGTATACATAGTCGTAGTAAGCGAATGCCTGTGCCATGGGGTCCATGCCGCTGTGGCAACCGATACAGTTATTTTGGAATACCCGACTGTCGCCCCCAGGGCTGCGGCTTACGTCCTGGCGAATACGATCCGGTGAGCGGGAAGTATCCTGCACCTGCTCCATGTCGTTACACAGGTGATTGAGCATGGTAAAGCGAAACATGGCGCGATTGGTTCCCGCACTAAAAAAAGCCTTGGCAGCTGCGCGGCTGGTAAGAACGCCGGCGGTGGCATCTGCGGGGAGACCATTGAGAGAGGATTGAGCTTCCTGCACCAGATTGTCCTGCAGGGAATAACCCCCGGCTTCCAGTGTCTCGTAGTGGTCGTTATTTCCCGTGTTGTAGGAGGGCAGGCCAGAAATATCACCGGTGTAGAGAATATTTGCCGAGAGCAGTTGGCGGAAGTCCATATCGTCCCGAACCATGCCGATTACCGTCGCAGTGTAATCATTTAATGGTTCAAATACGTCCTGCTCCTCATTAGTCCAGGGGGTGGCCAGATTTTTTAGGGTGACATTATAGAAGGCGTCATTCTCCATTGCCGTATACGCCGCAGCGGTGGGATCACCGTTTTCTATATCCTCTGCCATATCCAGCAATACACTCTCGCTGGGAATGGTTCCGGTGATGCGGCTGTGAATTTGGAGAGCCTGGTCCTGCGATGCTGATAGGGCAGAATTGCTCCACAAACCTACTCCGAGCAGTGCGGTTACCGTGGTGAGCCGGAGTACACGCGCTCGAGACGAATTATTTTTCATTGGACTATTTTTGTCGGTGAGATCACTGGGATGTGGCAAAGCAGTCTAAAAGCAGATTTCAACAATGTCAGAATGACTTTCAATATTTGCGTCCCAGTTGGCAAACTTTTTGTGCGCAACTTGCGAGAATTAGCCTCAGCGGTCAAAGCCGTATAAAAAAGTTCTTAGGCTAAGAGCACAAAAAAGGCGTGTGCTGCTCGTGCCAAACCCGGGTGGATAACAAAAATGAAATGTTTGCGTGCGCTACCGCTTTTGCTATTGGTGACGGCCTGTAGTGGCGGTGGCAGTTCCAGTGGTGGTGAAGACCAAGCCGAAGATCCCGTGGTGGAGGACTATCCTGTTGCTTTTGTACTTCGTCAATTAAGTAGTGACGATGATGGCAGCCTCCTTCAGGATAATATTTATGAGCCCGGGGAATTTTTTGCCGGAGCTCAACTGATTTTAAAAGACCGTGCAACCGCCAGTGCTGCAGAAACTGTCATTACTGCAAATATATTTGACGGTGATTACGATGTAAAAGATCTGAATACTTCAGCAGATGGTAGCCAGCTTTTATTTGCTATGCGGGCACCGGAAATAGAAGACGCTGATGACGATGAGCAGCCTACCTGGAATATTTGGGTATACAACACCGAAACAGAAGAACTCAATCGGGTAATTGAGTCAGATTTAACTGCTGAAGAAGGCCAGGATATCGCTCCCGCTTTTTTACCCGATGGACGCATTATTTTTTCTTCTACCCGCCAGCGGCGCTCCAGAGCTCTTTTACTGGATGACGGTAAACCGCAATTCTCGGCCCTGACTGAAAATCGAGAGGAGCCGGCATTTGTACTCCATGTAATGGAAGCGGACGGAACCGATATCACTCAGATATCGTTTAATCAGAGCCATGATTTAAATCCAGTTATACTGAGCGATGGACGGGTCCTGTTTAACCGCTGGGACAATGCGGCAGGTATCGATAAATTAAGCTTATATACAGTAAATCCAGATGGTTCTGACCTGGCGGTTTATTACGGTTATCACAGTCAAAATACGGGTACAGAAGAGACTGAGGCCGCCTTCAATCGACCGCACGAAATGCCGGATGGCCGCCTTTTGGTAACGTTGCGCGCTCCCTCTGGGCTCACTTATGGTGGCGATCTCGTGACTATCGATGGAATTGTTTATAGCGAAGCCTACAGTGAGCCGGAGCAAAGTGGTGAAATGGTCGGGCAGGCTTCTATCACTGTTGGAGAAGTCACTACCGACGATACTATTTCTCCCCATGGTACTTTTGCTTCCGCATGGCCATTCTACGATGGGACAAGTCGTTTGTTGGTAACCTGGAGTGAATGCCGGGTTATCAATGAAGAAACCGAGCTGCTGGAGACCTGCCCGGATACTCTTGCCGAAGACGAAGAAGTTCAATTGGCAGACCCACTCTACGGCCTGTGGATTTACGATTATATCGCCGGCACCCAGCTTCCTATTGTGGTTGTGGAAGAGGGAGAAATGATATCCGAAGGGGTTACTCTGGAGCCTCGCACTGAGCCCACCTATATTCCAGACCCCGTCCCGGGAGTCGATGTCGATGCGGATCTGGTGGAGGAATCTGTCGGAATCCTGGATATTCGCAGTGTTTATGATTTTGATGGTGAAGATATTGCCGGAATCGAAACCTTGGCGGATCCCGCCCAAACCACAGCAGATTTGCGGCCTGCACGATTCCTGAAAATTTCCAAGGCCGTGGGCATTCCCGATGATGATGTTCTGGACTTTGATGGGGCAGCATTTGGCCGCAATGGTAATCAGGGCATGCGTGAAATATTGGGTTATACCCCAATCCAGCCCGACGGCTCCGTCAGGGTAAAAGTTCCCGCAGATATGCCCCTGGTAATTTCCGTTGTCGATGCAGATGGAAAACGCATTTTCGATAGTCATAACAACTGGTTACAGCTACAAGCGGGTGAAGTGCGAAGTTGTAACGGTTGTCATACTAGCGATAGCGAAGCTCTTCATGGCCGCACGGATATGCAGCTGGAAGCAGCTTGGGTTGGAGCGCCGACCTCGGCAGCACCATTTGCCAATACTGAGCCCGCACTACTGGCGGAAATGGGCGAGACTATGGCTCAATTATTGGCCCGGTATATTGGTGAGGCTGAACTTGAAGGAGATCTGCACTTTACCGATTTATGGACTGATCCTGCGGTACGGACTAAGGATGATGAGTTATTGCTTTCATACGGTGATTTGAGTACGGATGCACCGGTGGAATCCACCTGTTTAACAGAGTGGGAAAGTAATTGTCGAATCGTCATTCACTATGAACAACATATTCAGCCGCTCTGGGATTTCCCCCGTGAAGTATTGGATAGTACAGGAGCAGTAATAGCTGATTATACCTGTACAGGCTGTCACTCTCCTGTTGATGCTGCCGGAGCAACCCAAATACCCGATGGGCAATTAGATCTCACAACCTCGGCTTCCTCTGTTAATGATGCTTGGTTTGTTTCCTATTCCGAGCTGGTGGCCGATCGCGCTGAATTGGAGTTATCCAGTGGGGTGCTAACACCGCGGCTCGTACAGGAATTTGATGATGATGGAAATCCTGTTTACGAGGTTGATGAGGATGGCGAATTAGTTCTCGACAGTAACGGTGATCCGATCCCGGTAATGGTTACCGTCAATATTTCCTCTCCCTTGACGAGCTCTGCTCTTGAGAGCTCGTTTTTTTCTATCTTTGAAAATGGTGGCGCACACCAAGGGTACTTAGAAGATGCCGAGTTGCGCTTGATTGCCGAGTGGTTTGATATTGGCGCTCAATACTATAACGATCCTTTTGCGGCGCCGGCAGATTAAACCATGTTGAAGTTACACCAAAATTCTATTGGCAGTTTCGCGGTATTTGTATTGCTGCTACTTTTTTCTGGACAGGCTTCTTCTGAACGAACTTTGATGGAATCTGATTCTTCAGATGAAACCCCACAAGAAGAATTGGTTGAGACGGAGACTGAGACTGAGAAAAAATATAAAGGCCTTGAGGATGCAGAGCTGGTTACAGTCGGTAATGCATTTATTAATATTTACCGAGGCCCGGGGCGCGGTTACCCGATATTCTATGTCGCTGAGTATGGTGAACAAATTTGGCTGCTTAAACGCCGCACCGACTGGGTAAAAGTGCTTACTTCACGCAATAAAAGTGGCTGGGTAAAAGTTGACGACTTACGTGAAATCTACGGAGAAAATGGAGAAATTGTTCGAGTTCCTCTACCGGATTTTTCCGATGTTGACGACGGTTACTTTTACCTAGGTTTGAATTACGGTGATTTTGCTGGAGCGGAATCCCTGGGAGTTAGCCTGGGCTACCAATTTACTGCCAATCTGGCTACTGAAATACGTGCAACCCAGGCGGTAGGTTCCTATTCAGACAGCCAAGTCTATCAGGTGGCAATGGTCCACCAGCCATTTCCACGTTGGAAAATATCCCCTTATTTTGTTTTGGGAGCCGGGATAAATGTTACCTCTCCAAACGCCACTATCGTTGCCACCGAAGATCGGCAAGATACAACGATGTTGGCGGGCGTAGGGTTGCGTACTTACTTATCGCGCCGTTTTGCCATCAGGGCTGAATACACAAATCACTACTTGCTTACTACGCAGGAAAATAATCAGGAGATAGTCGAGTGGAAACTTGGTTTCGACGTATATCTGTAGGCTCTGCGGCGCTTTCCGCACTGGTGGGGACCCAGGTATGCAGTGCTCAGCAGGATGATGAAGTACTTGCGGATATTGTCGCACCTGAACTGGAGCGGCGAGAGATACGTGACGCCCTGATAGATAGTGAAAATATAGAAATTGGTCTGTTTGCTGGTGTTATCAATGTCGAGGATTTTGGCTCAAATTCCCTGTACGGTACTTCAGCGGCCTACCATATCAGCGAAGATTTTTTTATTGAGGCCACCTATGCCCAGACTGAGTTGGGAGAATCCAGCTTTGAAAGATTGAGCGGTGCAGCACCGCTGTTGACTGATGAGCAGCGTGAACTCAGTTATTACAATACCTCTGTGGGCTGGAATATTTTCCAGGGTGAGTACTTTGTATTTGATGACTGGGCTTTTAATGCCAATTTTTATGTTGCGGGAGGTGTGGGAAATACCTCGTTTGCTGACGAGGAGCACTTCACTTACAACTTTGGTGCAGGAGTGAGAATGCTTGCCAACGATTGGCTCGCAGTGCGCCTGGATGTTCGCGACCATGTTTTTGAGCATGAATTATTTGGCGAGGCCCAAGTCACCAATAATCTGTCTGCCCAATTGGGACTTACCATCTTTTTTTAATTGATCATCAAAAAATAACAAGGACTCTTCCATGAAATACCTGGCTGCTTTCCTGACGCTGCTTTTATCGATGTCACAGGCTTCCGCCGCAGAGCCCTCTAAGGATTTTACCTTGAGTTCCAACCAAGGCGGAAATTTGAGGCTTGCAGAGCAGCGCGGCGATGTCATTATGCTGAATTTCTGGGCTTCCTGGTGTGGCCCTTGTCGTCAGGAAATGCCGCTGTTGGATCAGCTACATGCTCGCTATGAAGCTGCTGGCTTCCAGGTTTGGGGAGTCAATGTGGATGCACAGCGCAAGGATGCGGACTCGCTATTAGCGAAAATTCCAGTGGATTTTCCGATTCTTTTTGATAGCAAAGGGGAAGTGAGCAAAATGTATGGTGTTGCCGCTATGCCCAGCACCGTATTTATTGATCGTGATGGCAACGTTCGCTATATCCATAAAGGTTATCGTGATGGGGATGAAGCTGCCTATAAAAAAATGATTAAGGAATTGATTCGGGAGTAGTGTCATGCGTGCACTATTGCTAGTTTGCACTTTCTTGATGAGTACAGGTTGCACTGTTAACCCGTGGATTGCACCCTACGAACGACAATTTCTTGCGGATCCTATTATGGGGTTTGAGCAGGATCCGGTAGCTGCTCGCTATATGAATCACGTGTATGAAGCTCGCGAAGCTGCGCGTGGAGCTGAAGGAGGCAGTGGAGGTGGATGTGGTTGTAACTAAGCTTCTATCTCGCTGGGGCGGGTTGGCATTTTTGGCACCGCTCGCTGCCGTGGCCGCAGTGCTTCCCGAAGAGCGGGCAGACAATATGTATCACGCCTATAGCGGTGGTGGAGTGACCATTGATGGGCCTTCAGTATTGATTCGCCAGAATGTTGGCAACAATATTTCCCTGTCTGCCAATTACTATGTGGACATGATTTCCGGGGCCTCTATTGATGTGGAGGCCACGGCCAGTGAGTATTCGGAGCAGCGGGATGAGTACTCCTTGGGTGCTGACTACCTGGTGGATAAAACTACTATCAGCGTGGGGTACACCAACAGTTCTGAGAATGACTACGAGGCACAAACCGTTGCTTTCGGCATCAGTCAGGGTTTCTTTGGCGACCTAAGTACTATCGACCTGCGGGTTAGTTACGGAAGTGATGATGTGTTCCGCAATGGCGACGATAATTTTGCCGAGGAAGCGCAACACCGTCGCTACGCATTTAGTTGGAATCAGATTCTCACGCAAAAGCTGATTGCAGAGGTGAGTGTCGAAACTGTGTCGGATGAAGGGTATCTCAACAACCCTTATCGCAGTGTTAGGTATCTCGATGAAGCATCTGGAACAGGATTTAGCTATCAGGCCGAGGTTTACCCCAGAACTCGTAACAGTGATGCGGTTGCCCTAAGGGCCAAATATAGATTGCCCTATCGCGCAGCGATTAAAGGGGAGTATCGACACTATGCGGATAGTTGGGGAATCGTTGCAGACAATGTAGAGTTTCGCTATACCCATCCTTGGAAAGAACAAGACGAGTGGGTTTTTGAAGGAAAGATCCGTTACTATCAGCAGAGTAGTGCAGATTTTTACAGCGACCTTTTTCCCTATCTCAACGCTACCAACTTTCGTGCTCGTGATAAGGAGTTGAGTAATTTCACAACCTTGGCCCTTGGCCTGGGAGTGTCCTATGAGTTGCCACGGCGCTGGTCTCTATTAAATCGCAGGAATACAATTAATCTTTACTGGGATCATATTCTATTTGACTATGATGACTTTCTCGATGTCACAGTACACGGTTCAGCTACATCTATCAGTCCTGGTGACGAACCCGCTTATAGTTTCTCTGCCAATGTAATTCGATTATTTTGGTCGGTCCGTTTTTAGGAATGGGGGCCTCTGCGTTCTATTTTTCAGTAAAAGAACAAGATGCAGAGGCTTTATAGTTTGAGTCAAATTTGACTGTTGATTTATTGCATAGAGTAATCCCGCAGAATTTTTCCAATCCTTATACGATAGTTGTCAAATAGTTGTTTTTTGCCTAGGTGTTGTGCATCAAAATGAGCCTTGTGATTTTTCCAACTCACTACAGATTCTTCATCCCGCCAAATAGAGAGTGACAAAATTTTTTCTGGCTGATTGAGGCTTTGAAATCTCTCGACTGAGATAAATCCATCGAAGCTGATTAGGTGTTCTTTTAGGTCGGCTGCAACGGCCAGATATTTGTCTTTTCCTGAAGGTTTTGGTGTAACTTCAAATATGACGGCGATCATCAGTGACTTTCCTGTGGGAACTTCAGGTAGGTTTCTGGCACAGCATTTAAAAAGCTTCGCTTCTCTTCAAGAATAAACTTCTCTCTCGTCGCAAACTGAAAATTTTCACTGCCCTGAGGAGACTGCTTAAGCAGTTTTCGATATTGTTCATAATGAGCCAAGCTATCGAAATTAATAATACCAAAGGCCTGAAAGTTGGTGCCCTCAGAAGGTAGAAAATATCCTAATAGTCGTCCGCCACAATTGGGAATGATCTTGCCCCAGTTCTCAGCATACTGCCGGAAAGCATCAAGCTTAAACGGATCGATCTTGTATTCAATAAAACAGGTTACAGTCATCTAAGTTGCCTCTATTCATAATTTGCTGGCATTCTAGATGGTTTAATTTTCTATACTTCGGTGTTCAGCGAACTGTTGCGAGGATAACCATGGAACCTGACATTTCGGTAATATCCAGTTTGATTGGGGATCGGGCGCGCTCAAAAATATTGATGGCGCTTATGAGTGGAAAAGCACTGACAGCAACAGAGTTAGCCTGTGAGGCTGATGTGACTGCACAGACTGCAAGTAACCATCTTTTCAAGCTGGTAGATAGCAAGCTGCTGATAGTTCGCAAGCAGGGTAGGCACAAGTACTTTCAGCTGGCGAGTCATCAAGTTGCCGAAGCGCTAGAGGCACTGCTCAATCTGAGTAGCACCCTGGTACCTCAAAAAGTTACCACTGGGCCCACAGATCCAGATTTAAGGAAGTCCCGCATCTGCTATGACCATTTAGCAGGAATGGCTGGTGTACTATTGTACGAGGCCCTATTGGCTAGTGAGTTGCTCTCTGAGCAATCACAGCAAGTTTCCTTGACCAAAGAGGGTGAAATATTTTTTCAGGAACGAGGAGTAGCCGTAGCTAGTTTTAAGCAGCGTAAGCGCCCGGTTTGCAAGTCATGCTTAGACTGGAGCGAACGAAAAAGCCACCTTGCAGGCAGCTTGGGTCAATGGATACTCGAAGATGCCTTGGCAAAGCAGTGGGCGGTAAGAAGAGCGGATTCCAGGGCGATTACTTTCTCCCAGAAGGGGCTTTTACTGTTCTCGAAGCGTTATCAGATTGATCACTCCAAGTTGCTATAAATTATTTGTCAGCTCGTTATCAGATTAAAGGAAAGCCCCGTTAACCATATCAACTGTGCTCCATAGCTGAGACGTTGGTGCAGACCGGGGTTGGTTTTTTCTTCGTAGGCTTTTTTTAAGGTAACAGTAAAATAGATAGAAGCGAGCAAGCAGGCTGTACTAAATAGCCTGAATTCTATTGAGAAGTAACTACTGAAAGTACTTAGCAATGGCGCAATGAGTAAAGACAACAACATAAGCATCCCCGCCCAAGAGTGTATCTGGCATTCAAGACTAGGGGTTTTTGTATAGGGATCTGCATCCATAGGAAAGTAACCCGCAATCCAGGTTCCAATACCGTGGATGATAATTAAAACTCCAATAATGGTAAGTACAACTGGGGCCTGTTCAATTTGAATTATATGCAGGCCAAATAAGAAGAATAATATGCCAAGTGGGTAGTTGTTAATGAGGGGGGAGAGCTTCTGGGTTGGGCTTCCAACGGCTCCTAGTTCGCTACAGAATTGTCTTGAATGGCTATAGCCAGAGTATTTTGCTCCTGCCAATGTAACACCTACAACCATCCATACCAGCGAGATAAACCCCAAGTAAGCAAACACTGTATATGCCCCGACTGGTTATGTTGGGGTAGAAGATAGCACCAGATAAAAAGTCCTTTCAAGTTAATCCTTGTCTTCGATCGTGCCAGGTTTATTGCTATTTCAACTTTATCTAAAAGCGATTCTTGCCATAAAGATAGGTGTTTTTGTCCTTATTGTTCGTATCGTTTTAATTATTTTTTTATTAGTTTAAGTCTAATAGAGTAATTAATTTTTTATACTAGATCAGGTACTGGAAAAGGAGTTGAGGGGTCGAAAATGGATAATAATGACAGCAATAATTTTTCTAATGCCATAGAAGTACTATCCCTCGCAGCGCGGTATGCTGAGGAATATGTTTCCGATATTCGCGATCGTCGCGTAAGTCCGTCCGCTTTTGATATTGATCAAATGCAATTTTTTAACAGTGACTTGGCCCGGGCTGGGGAACCGGCAGAGGCTGTTGTCGAGAGCCTGCATCGTTATGGTTCTCCGGCAACAGTTGCCAGTACCGGTGGGCGATTTTTCGGATTGGTGGTAGGTGGGGCTACGCCAGCTTCTATGGGCGCGGCGGTAATGAACGCCGTTTGGGACCAAGTGGCGGTTCTGGAGGCGTCGGCGCCTTCTGCAATTTATCTGGAGCGTATTGCGGCAAACTGGATATTGGAATTGTTAACCTTGCCGATGGAAAGTAGTGTGGGTTTCACCACAGGGTCATCTATGGCCAATATGGTGTGCTTGGCTGCTGCGCGAAATACACTTTATCAAAAATTAAATATCGACCTGGCAAAAAGCGGGCTAACCGGTGCGCCGCCACTGCGTATTGTTGTTTCTGAACAGTCCCATGTCACAGTTCACAAAGCGCTCTCTATTCTTGGATTTGGTATGGATCAGGTGATTAAAGCGCCCTGTGATGAACAGGGGAGGGTACGAGCAGATACTTTTCCCGAGGTTGATGAAACCACCATTATTTGCCTTCAGGCGGGCAACGTAAACTCCGGCAGTTTTGATCCGTTTGCAGACATAATTCCCGAAGCTAAATCCAAAGGTGCCTGGGTACATGTCGACGGTGCCTTTGGTTTGTGGGCAGCGGCATCTCCAGCGAAATCAGTGTTGACTACTGGAGTAGAACAAGCAGATTCCTGGGCTGTAGATGCTCATAAATGGCTAAATACGCCTTATGACTGCGGTTTGGCAATTTGTCGAAAGCCGAGGGCTGTACACAATGTGATGACAACCCAGGCGCCATACTTACAAGTGGGATCGCTGGTGCCCCCCAAGGATATGGTGCCAGAATTCTCACGTCGGGCCAGAGGGGTGGAAGTGTGGGCGGCGATTCAGGAGATGGGCCCGAAGGGAGTAGCGGCGATGATTGATCGCTGCTGTATCCATGCCCAGCATCTGTGCGAAGGCTTGGCAGAAATGGGCTATGAGATCCTTAACGATGTAGTGTTAAACCAGGTGGTGGCAACTATTGGCACTGCGGAAGACATTCAAGAGATAGTCAGGACCATACAGGAGGAGGGCGTTTGCTGGTTTGGAACGACTACCTGGAGAGGAAAAGCGGCCCTGCGTATTAGCGTCTCTTCCTGGGCGACTACCGATAATGATATTGCCCTCACCCTGGATGCTATTTGCCGGGCGACGGAGGCTCAGATGTCCAGATAACCCTTTGTGTGACTTGAAGTACTAGGGGCCTTCTAAAGTAAATAGCACTTAATGTTTACGTCTTTTAGGTCAGGCTGGGGTAGTTGGTGAATTATTTGGAGGCCCTCTTGTTTCCACCTTTGGCGGTAGCAGCCAGTTTCAGTTGCGAGCGCCGTCTATCCTTGTTGAATGGGCGCGGATCTGGGCCATTATTTTCAAGCTTTTGCTTGCGGTATTACTATTTCCGCCAACTCAGCCACTTTTTCAGCACATAAAGGTGAGGGGCTCGGGTAGAACGATGACTTTTTGGCTGGTTTTAATTCTTTTTTTAATTCTACTCTGGCTTCTGTGGATGGCGTTTTGTAGTCCCAGTTTAAGTCGCAATGAGCTACTGAAATTCTCTTTTAATCAACTTACGCTAGCCGGTGGTTTATCCGTTAATTATCGCGAGATGGGGCCAGTTGATGGCGTTAATATACTTTGCCTTCACGGTGGTGGTGATTCACTGAGCGCCTGGAATGCCTGGGCGACAAAATTGGCAGAAAAATATCATGTTATTTTGGTGGACTTACCTGGGCATGGATTGACCGACCCGTTACCAGGAGGCACTTATACACCTAAGCATTTTGCCGATTTTATTGCAGAATTTGTCGCAACCCTGAAACTTAGGGACTTTGTGATCGCTGGCCATTCATTTGGTGGAAATGGGGTCTTACGCTATTTAACAGGACATCCGAATATACCCAAGGCCGCTATTCTTGTCTCTCCCGGTGGTTATAAATGTGGCAAGGGACTGGAAATGCCTGCCGGTATTGCTCGATTTGCCACCAGCCATTCGGGGCGAAAAATGGTTGCGCACATTGGTAGTCGTGGATTATTGAGAAAAATGCTGGCTTCCAAATTTTTCTACAATCCGCAGGCTCTGCCGGGGGAAATGTTGGAACGAATCTATTTGCTTTCCCGCTATGAGAAGAATCGCGGTACAGCGATCAATTTGGTTGCTAATGCCACAATCAATTTCCAGCCGTTGCCGGACTTGGAGACTATTAAAATTCCAGTTTTATTTATCTGGGGGGCAGAAGATCAAATTATTCCCTTGTCCGTAGGAAAGTATTTCTCTGACAAGTTGCCTAATGGAGAGTTAATTGTGTATCAGAAGATGGGGCATATGTCCCATGTCGAAAATGCTGAACAAAGTGTCACCGACGCAATGGAGTTTTTGCAGCGTCAGGGGCTGTGACAATACTGTGGAAAATTTAAAAAAGAGGCCGCAGTGCGGCCGAGTTTGGGGGGATGAAAATCAAGAGCGCCTAATTGATGACAACCAGGCCGGCTTTCACTATGTCGTAGTGACTGAGTTCTGGTACCTGCTGATGTAGGTCGCTTTCCAGTCGATCGATGGATTCCAGTTGTGTACACAAGCGGTTTGCAGACTGCTCAATACTCTTACCGCGCTGTTCCAGTAAGCGCTCCGCCTCTTCAGTGGCCTGTTCTTCAATGCTTTCTCCGCCGGTAAAGGCAGCTTTGAAGGCATGCCAGGCAATAGTTCCCGCGGACTCCATAGCGAGGCGTTCGATACGGGGTTCAAACTCTTCAGAGATGGTTTTCTCTATATAGTTACCCATTTCCTCGTTTCCCAGCTGGTAGATCTCGCCCTCTCGATTGAGGCGGTCCTCAGTGCGCTGGATCAGGTCGGCGGAAAACTGTTGGAGTTCGAGGATATCCGGGTGGTCCGGCCCGGCGAGGGTGCTGATGGCAATGGATAGGCCATCCATTGCAATATCGACCGCCTCAAGGGTGAGTACCAGTGTGTCGCGACCGGCGATGTGTAGCTGTTGGCGGTATTCCTGAAGTAGTTGCTCCTGCTGAGAATTGAGGGACAGCAACTCACCATCCACTGATAGCTGGTTGGGTAGCTGAAATGTCACCAGTTTTCCGTCTTCCCCATCGACGGTAAAGAAGTCCGGGCCTACTTCAATAGCGTAATTCGTAGACACTGTGCAGGTGCTGGTATCGACATGAAAAGAATCGTGGGCCATTGCCTGGGTACTGATACCGAGGCCTATCAAGGTTGAAAGTGCGATTGGCTTCCACATATGCCGGTTTCCTATTGTGTGTCTTTTCAATGTGACGCGCCTGAGTAGCCGAACAGATGCAGGCAGCTAGAAATATTCTTCATTTTTTCCTGACGCAGGCCCGGGGAGTGATGGCCAGGCGTGGATGTTCCAGCGGGTATTCTGTATTTTTAGCCCATAACACTTAATAAATTGAGGGTATTCAATGTTCATAAGCAGGCACATTGCCGCACTGTGCTTCTTGATAGTCAGCACAATGGCACAGGCCGGGAGCATCGCGGAGTACACCGCAGGCATGCATAGGCACAGCGGCTTCCACGACTTTTACTGGGACGAGGCTAACGGCCGGGTGTTGTTGGAGATCGATGAGTTTGAGCGCGAGCTGCTCTTGCTCACCGGGCTGGCCCAGGGACTGGGTTCAAACCCGGTGGGCCTGGATCGCAACCAGGTGGGTGAGAGCCGCTTGGTGAAGTTCCAGCAGTCGGGTAACAGGGTATTACTGCATCAGGTGAACCTGAAATACCGTGCCCAATCAGCAAATGCGGCTGAGCGCCGCGCGGTTGAGGAAGCTTTCGCTTCGTCCGTACTCTGGGGCTTCAAGGTGCTTGCCCAGAGCGATAAGGCGGTACTGGTGGACTTTACGCCCTTCCTGTTGAGCGATCAGCACGGCATTGCTACACGTCTCAAGGGCGCAGAGCAGGGCAGTTACAGTGTGGATAAGAGCAAGTCGGCAGTTTATCTGCCCCGCACAAAAAACTTTCCCAAGAATAGTGAGTTTGAGGCCCAGCTAACTTTTGCTGGATCAGCTCCGGGAAACTATCTGCGCGAAGTGGTTCCGACCCCTACATTGGTGTCCCTGCGCCAGCATATCTCCCTGATTGAATTGCCAGATAACGACTATGAGCCCCGCCGTTTTCACAGCCGCAGTGGCTACTTCCCGTTCGCTTATCGAGATTACGCTACGGCGATTGAAGAGCCTCTGGACCAGCGTTATATCTACCGTCATCGACTGGAGAAGAAGTCGGGTAGCGATGAGGTTGTGGAGCCGATTGTTTACTACGTAGATTCCGGAGTGCCTGAGCCGGTGCGCAGCGCCCTGATCGAAGGGGCGAGCTGGTGGGACCAGGCATTCGCTGCAGCAGGATTTAAAAATGCGTTTCGCGTAGAGATTCTGCCGGAGGGCGTCGATCCTTTGGATGTTCGCTATAACGTGATCAATTGGGTACACCGCTCCACTCGCGGTTGGTCCTACGGTTATTCGGTTTACGATCCCCGCACCGGCGAAATTCTAAAAGGCAATGTTACCTTGGGGTCCCTGCGTGTTCGCCAGGACTTTCTGATTGCTCAAGGGCTTGTACAGCCCTACCGCGGCGACACCGTCAGTACTGAGCAGCTAAAGAATATGGCCCTGGCCCGTATCCGTCAGCTGTCCGCTCACGAAGTAGGCCACACCCTGGGGCTGGCGCACAACTTTGCTGCCAGTAGCGAAGAGCGCGCTTCAGTAATGGATTACCCGGCTCCGCTGGTCTCTCTGCTGGGAGGTAAGTTGGACCTGACAGATGCCTACGCCACTGGCATCGGCAGTTGGGATAAGTTGGCGGTTCGCTATGGCTATGGCGAGAGCGATGATGAAAAAAGTTATCTCGACAGTGTTATCGCTGAGGCCGGGGAACAAGGGCTGCGCTTTATTTCAGACCCGGACTCCCGCACCATCAATAATGCTCACGCAGTCTCACACCTTTGGGACAACGGCACCGACCCATTGACGGAATTCCAGCGGATGGTCGACTTGAGGCGTCATGCCCTGGATAACTTCTCTGCGGCGGCAGCGCCGTTATCCGCGCCCCGCTCTGACCTGGAAGAGACCCTGGTGCCTGTGTACTACGGTCATCGCTACCAGGCGGAGGCTGTGGGCAAATTGATTGGTGGCTTGGACTATGACTATGTCTACAACGGTACCGATCAAAATAGCTATACCCTGGTGCCCGCAGAGCGACAACAGCGGGCAATTGATGCACTGCTGGATACACTTTCGCCGCAGTTTCTCACCTTGCCGGAGCAGGTCTTGCAGCTGATTCCGCCCAAGTCCTATGGCTACGAACGTACTATCGAGAGCTTCCCCTCATATACGGGGGTAGCTTTTGATGGGGTGGCTCTGGCGGAAGCGGCTGCTGGGCATACGCTATCAATCCTGATGGACCCGCAGCGCGCGGCGCGAATGAATCAACAGAGTGCCCGCAGCAGTGAGGTACCGGGGTTTGCTAGCCTATTGCAGCGCTTGAGCGCGCTGGCTCTGCAGGGTGAGGGTTATACCGGCCTGCAGGCGAGTGTGCACCAGCGGGTTAATCACGCCTATATCGAGCAGTTGATGTTACTGGCCAGTAATGCAAAGGCAGACGAATCAGTGCGGGCCAAAGCGCATTTGGAGCTGGCAAAACTTCTACAGGAAATTGGTTCTATGCGGCTGTTTGGCGATGATCCTGAGGGCTATAGTGCGCACTATTACTATGAGGCACAGCGCATCGATGCCTTTAAGCAGGGCAAGCTGGAAGTAAAACCTGGTGCGGTTAAAGCGTTGCCGCCAGGATCTCCGATCTGATCTGAAACGGATAAAAGGGGTGGGCTGTAAACGCTCACCCCCTTTGGGCATTAACCGCGAATAAACTGGGACTTCTTTACCCAGTGATTTCCTCGGTATTGTCGAGTGGGGGTTGGGTTTTTCTTCGCCCAGAAAAAGTGGCGGTTAAACTGAAATTCCGCATCGTAACCCTCCGCCAGCGCTGCCAGGGGCATGGCTTGCCAGCTGGTCTGGCGGCGTTTGCTGGTTGCCTCCAGCAGGTACTCTTGATCGTTCAAGATGGCCACTACCCAGGCGTGACCCTGACCTTTATGGGTTCCGAGTGCCACCCGCGCATCCACTCCCAATTCGATCAGCCAATCTGCCAGTAAAATAGCGTGGTCTTCACAGTCACCCCGCTTTTGGTAATAGGCCTGCCGGGATGTTTGCCAAATGTCTGACAAACCGGCGTATTGCAGGTGATCGTATTGGTACTCTTTATTCATAGCCAGTGTATAAAGAGGCACCCAAAGCTGTTGAGTCTTAAAGGGCTTGAACCCCACCAGGTAGCTGTTGGCAAAGTGGTGTTGCTGGTCCAGTCCCCGGGCGGACGCTGTCGCCGCCTCAATTCCCTGCCAGTTCCACACTGAGACATGAGCGCTCTCTTCCAGTGAGCGTTTGTCGACTACTTTCTGGATGGTTTTTTCTTCCAGAGGATAGCGGGTACCCACCACTCGCACTACACCTTGTTGTGAGTCCACAATACTGGCTAACTGACTGCCGCTGCTACCAAAGCTCCGTAAATTATCGGAAAGGGGGATTTCCGGTGTGCTTTTAGTTGGCGGCTCCTGTGTATTAGCTCGCCGTACAAGTTCAGGGGTGATCAGTGCGAGGGAAAGTATCAGTGTGATAGCCAGCCACTTGCGCATAGTGCTATCCCTTGAGGCCAAACGAAATAATGATGGCAACAAATATCAATATAGTTGATGCAAATATAGATACGGCGATATTGCCATTTTTTAGCTCGCCTTCGATATCTACAGAGCGAAGCAGTTTCTTATCAATGGTAATCAGTGCGGTGATACCAATAAATAACGCTAGCAGCGTATAAATTAGGTTAATGCCCAGGTTAAACAGGGTTGCCGTTAAAAATTCCAGTTCCATAAATCCTTCAGGCTAATTATGTTTATTAGTGACTGTTAATGGAATAATTTAAGCATAGGGCCTGATTGAGTGCAAAGGATGACCGACCCAGATAAACCGGCAGATGAATTTACAGGTGATTATCACCCTTAATTGGTAATCCGGACTTGTTGATTAGTATTTTATTTGGCTGGGTTGCAATTGGGGAATAGCTCTAGACGAAGAGTTGCTCCGTCGAAGGGCTTTTACGCTTAAGCTACCGGGAAAGCCGTTTGAAGAAGTGTATTTATTAGCTCGGTGTTATCCAGGCGGGAACCTGGATAACACACCGAGTTTGATTAGTTATCAATCTCGGTCATTTCATTCAATACAAACTCTTCAACGGCGCCCTCGGTTGCTTTCATATAGTCTTCCAGGTGCTTATTGTTCATGTGGGTTTGCCACAGATCGCGAGTTTCCCAATTTTCATAAAACAGGAAGTGTGCAGGATTGTCATTGTCTTGATGAAGGTTGTAATTAATGCAACCAGCTTCTGCTCGTGTTGTATTAATGAGTTTTAACAATTCAGATTTCACCAGGTCAATTTTGTCGGCCTTGGCTTTAATGTTGGCAACGATAGTGAGCCTGCTCATGTGAACGCCTCTTTGTTTCAATATGTGTTGGATTAAGGTTTGTACTCTTTTCCTTGATCCTTTCAGAGGAGACCTAGTGAACAGCTTAGCTGTCTCCTGGGTAAGGACTGGGATGTCGAGCTGATGAAGTCATTCTAGATCTAGATTGCATCGCTAGAAACACTATAATCTTTGAATCTTTATCAAAAATATATTGAAAATATGCAGCTTGAAGACTTGAGGGTCATTCTTAAAGTGGCTGAGTTTCGCAGTATCACTGCGGCCGCCGCCAGTCTCGACTTACGCACTGCAACTGCTAGCGCAGCGATCAAGCGTGTGGAGAGCGCGCTGGGAGCGGACTTGTTTATTCGCACGACGCGGCAATTGCGGCTATCCAGTGCTGGGGAAAGGTTTATTCCCAAATGTGAGGAGGCCCTCCTGACTTTGGACCTCGCCCGGCAAAATCTCAAGGAAGACAGCGGTCAGATAGATGGCGAGCTTCGCATAGGTGCATCCTCGGACCTGGGAAGGAACCTCGTAACTCCTTGGTTAGATCAATTGTTGCAGGAGCACCCGGGGCTGAGTCTAAGAGTGAATATCAGTGATAGCCAAGTGGACTTTTACCGGGATCCTGTGGATATCGCGTTGCGCTACGGCCCCCCAGCGGATGCCAACCTGTATGGTTTTAAGATTTGTGACGTGCCCCGTTTATTGTGTGCAACCCCGGCCTACTTACAGGAAAAGGGTTCCCCGAAAACACCGGAGGATCTCTCCGCACATAATGGCCTTTTTTATCAGCTTCACGAGATTGTGCACAATAATTGGGAATTTTTTCGGGGCGAAGAGATATACAAGATACGTATGTCTGGGAACAGGTCGTCAAATGACGGTGACCTGGTGCGACGTTGGTGTACCTCTGGCTATGGACTTGCCATTAAGTCATGTCTGGATATGTCTGCGGATTTACTTTCCGGTCAGGTAGTGGCCACTATGCGAGACTATAAACCCAAGGCGACGGAGCTATGGTTGGTATCTCCGGGGAGGCAGTCAATAACACCGACGGTACGATTAGTGCGCGACACTTTGAGAGAACGGTGTTCGGGCGTTTTAAAGCAGCTGCTCGCTGAGGGATTACTCTCTGAGAGCGATTTCAGTACGGGGGTGGATATATCTTGAGTCCCAAATAGTTTCTTAACCCTGTGGCTATCTATAAAAACTCTCAACAGGTTTTTCTCGGTTCTGGCAAAGGAAAGGGGAGCTTTGCTCCCCTTTCTTGTTTAAGCCCTAGTTAATCCGAATGGGATCAGGAGCCGGAGCAGCCGTAGGTATCCAGGTAGTCATAGGCTGCTTTTGCCTGGACGAGGCCGTAGCCGTAAGCATTATCTCTTCCCGCATCACCGAGATCTTCCGCTGTGGCTGTAAGGGCGTTGCGGATCTCTGTATTGCTACAGTTGGGGAAGTGGCTCCATACCAATGCGGCAACACCGGCAACGTGTGGGGTAGCCATGGAAGTGCCATTGAAATATTCGTAGCTTGTAGCCTCATTTTCCAAATCTACGCTGGCACTCAGCTGCGTGAGTAGAGTTGCACCATCAGTGTCAGAAATACCAACCGAGGGAATAGTGGTTACAGTATCGCTCAGGGTTGCGCTGGAGAGTAATCCCTCTTCATTGTTGTAAATAATCGCTCCGATACCACCACCGGACTCACAATTTAAAACTTTCTCCGCAAAGCTGATATTGCCTCGCGCAATCAGGCAAATCTTACCTGCCGCACTGGTGCAAGCGGATTCAGCCGTACCACAGTCTTCCATTGAACCGGTGATTGCACCAGCTGGGGTGCCTGATATTGGGGCTGATTCGATGTCAACACTGCCGACGGTTAAGCTAGAGATTCTGCCAGTATCAGTGGGAACAGAAGATAGAACCTGTACTCCGGGGGCGGAAAGTTCTACCTGGTCAGTCTGCTGAGAGGAGGACCAGATAGCTTTATCGCTATCGATAGCACCGACGGATACAACAGAGGAGTATGAGGCTGGGTAGGAGTGCGCAGTGTTACCGTCGTTTCCGGCTGCCGCGATGGACAGGATTCCCTGACGATTTAGGTTGTTAAAGGTTCGTCTTTCGAGGAAGTTGGCACTTTCACCGCCCAGACTCATATTGATGATGTTGGCACCATTGTCGGCACAAACCTCTGCGGCTGCCATCAGGGAGGAGGAGTAGGCCCAGCCGTCGCCATCAAACACTTTTACAATATGCAGGTTAATATTACTGCTGGGCATCACGCCAACGACACCAGTACCATTATTCATCGCAGCGATAGTGCCGGCCACATGGGTACCGTGACCGCTTTGATCTTCATACCAGTTACCTGCGCCGCTTGGGTCACTGGTACCAGTGACGGCGTTTCCGGATAAATCTTCGTGAACCAGGTCGTAGCCGGAATCAATAATACAGACTGTGCGGTTGCCGGCCTGAGTATCACCTAGTTGATCTGCCTGCACCATGGTGATCCCGTAGGGGGTTTCCTGGGACATCGGATACCGCTTAACGTCTTCTTCAATAAAAGCAACATCCGGGTTCGAGCGCATTTCTTTTAGGGTTGTTGCAGACATATGTGCTGCCATCGCATTCTGGCGGCGTATTTCAAGAGCCTGTCTTCCGCCTCTCTTCTTCATAAAAGACTTAACGGATTCGCCTTTTCCCTGCTTGAAAGTCACGATATAACGCTTGTCCTCAGCAGTGGCGTTGCCGGTCACGGCGAGCGCTAAAATGCTGGCTGCAAATACAGACAAGGATTTATTCATTGGATGCTCCTGAAGATTTCTATGTTTATTGTTGCTTTTGTCGACGTTCTAATTTCAAGTTTTTTAGTTGTTGATATTTACTTGAGCGTCGAAGAGGGGAATTTATCAGGCTTTTCTTGTCGTATGAATAATTATTTTTGACTGCTGTTGTTTTTGTTTTCTTATTGAATTTATATTTTGTTTTATTTTTATCTTTTTAAGGATGTTTTTAATTTTTTTTAAGTGTGGTCGTAGCTTTTATTTTTTGTTTGCTAGATTTTTAGGTTGTTTCTATTTCTGTGGGGAGTTATTGGGGTTTTAAAGTTGAAGCTCCGAGAGTCATCTTGATACCTAATAATGGAAATTGTGAGTTGGAGCAAAGAATTCTAGTTTGAATGCAGCATGTCAATTATTGTTGACTAGATGAGTAGCATTAAGGTGTGTTTCTATTTTTCATCGGTATTCATCCGTTTGGAACGATATAAGGCGGCCAGTCATACATGAGAGTACAGGCTGGCCGCTATCGCTAGCTTTTATCCCTCTTCAGTCGAAGTTGCGCCAGATAAATCCTTATCTACTTTGAGCTCGGTAACTGACCCCATACCAAGTTTACCAATTTTATCTTTTATCTTGGTTTTGTCTCCAACGATAATCCAGGTAAATTGATCAACCTTTAAAGTGTCTCGAGCAAGTGAATGGATTGAAGGTAGATCGACATTGCGAACTTCATTTGCATAACCTTCCATATAATTCAAAGGTCGATCGTAGGTAACCATTCCAGAAATAGCTCCTGATACAGCTCGAACTGTTTCAAAACGGCCGGGCAATTCATTGATTCGCTTGTCTTTAATTTTCTGCAGCTCGTCTTCTTTTGCTGGAGAATCGCCGACATAGGCTTGGAGTTCTTTATAAAGCTCTTTTAAAGATTCACTGGTCTTGTCCGTTTGAACTGGTGCATAGACTAAGAGCGGTTGCTGTCCTTTGGCCCCAGTCATAAATGAATAGGCTCCATAAGCCCAGTGCTTATCCTCCCGCAAATTCATATTAATTCGCGCGGTAAAAGTGCCTCCAAAGATATCATTCATCATATGTAAGGCTTCTCGCTGTGGCATCGTTTCCGACGGAGCCAGGAGGCCGCCAATAATTATGCTCTGTTCAGCTCCCGGTTTATCAATTAGATAAATTCTGGTTCTTTCTGGGTGCGCAACCTGTTGTAGATTCTTTGTAGGTAACGGCTCTTCGGGTGCTTTCCAATCTGCAAAGTGCTGCTCTAATTTTTTTGTCAGATCACCCATGCTGATATCTCCGACTGCAACCAGAGTGGCATTATCGGGGCGCATCCAGGTTTTGTGGTAATTTACCAGATCTTCACGGTTCAGGGAGCTGATAGAGCTTTCTGTTCCCGAACCGGTGAGAGGAACTGCATAAGCATGTCCTTCACCATATAAAAGAGGTGGCAAATTCCGCAACGCCATGTTTACCGGCTGGGTTTTTTCCTGCTGGATTCCTGCTATCCACCGAGCACGTTTCCGCTCAATCTCTTCATCGGAATAGGCTGGATGCATTACGATATCGGCAAACAAGGATATGGAGCTATCGAGATTGTTTTTTAATGCGTTGAGCCGTACAGAAGAAGTATCAATGTTCGAACCAGCCGAGATTCTGGCCCCTAACATTTCTGCTTTGGCATCAATCTCTAAGGCGCTTAATTTTTTAGTCCCTTCCTTTAGCATGGACATGGCATAGCTAGAGGTTCCCAATTTAGCACCCTGGTCTGCAGCGTAACCGGCATTAAACATAAGGCGAATATCGACTACTGGCGCAGAGTCGCGTTGGGCAAGTATCACTTTTAGACCGTTAGAGAGTTCCGTGGTCTGTAATTCTGGAAATGGGATGCTGGGGAATTCACCGGTATCGGGTAATTTAGACCTATCTGCACCAGTCTCGGAAGTAGTGTATTTGGGGAAAGGGTGTACTTCCAGATTATAATCACCACTGGAAAGCCATTTTACTGCGGCTTCTTTTACCTTTTGAGGGCTGGTGTTTTGCATTTTGGTTAACGCTTCCAGGTAAGCGTTGGGATTGTCGAGGTAGAGTTCACCCCGAGCCAAAATTACGCCCTTACCGCCCCAGCCACCTACCTGCTCGAGGTTGCGTGCTTGGGATGCATAGTGGCTCATATTAACCCTTGCAAGTTCCTCTTTGCTTGGCCCTTCCTTGAGAAAACGTTGTAGTTCTTCCTCAATGGCGGCCTCTACTGTTGCGAGTTCAACCCCGGGCTTTACATCGGCAACAATAGGGAAGATGGAAGACAATTCAAATTCATGCAGCCCAATATTAACTTTGGTAGCGATTTGATCTTCGTATACGAGGCGCTGGTAGAGCCGGGAGTTTTTTCCATCCCCCAAAACTGCTGCTGCCAGAGCAATAGCTCCAGCATCGTCGTGAGCTAGATTAGGGGTATTCCAGACTTTATAAAGACGCGATTGAGCAACTTGATCAAACATCTGCTCACGGCTGGACTGATCTCGCTTGGCAATCCACGCTTTTTTCTTGATAAGAGGAGGGCCGGAGGGAATGTCGCCAAAAAAATGGGCTGCTTTTTCTTTTGCTGTTTCTACATCAATATCACCGGCAAGTACTAGTACGGTATTAGCTGCGCCGTAATACTGTTTAAACCACTCGTGAACATCTTCAAGAGAAGCTGCATTCAGGTCTTCCATTGAGCCGATGGTGGTCCAGGAGTAGGGATGCCCAGCTGGATAAATTGCTTTCTGCATCCGCTCCCATACTTTCCCATAGGGCTGGTTCTGGCCCTGGCGCTTCTCATTCTGCACAACGCCACGTTGCTCATCGAGTTTTTCCTGAGTAATTGCGCCCAATAGATGACCCATTCGGTCAGACTCCATCCATAGAGCCATGTCTAAGGCATTGGAGGGTACTGTCTCGAAGTAATTTGTGCGATCCAGCCAGGTGGTGCCATTCATGCCCGTTGCACCAGCCAGTTCAAACGGTTTAAAAAACTCGTCATCGTAGTTTTCTGAACCATTGAACATCAGGTGCTCAAACAAGTGCGCAAACCCTGTTCTCCCAGGCTTTTCATCTTTTGAACCAACGTGATACCAGACACCCACGGAAACAATAGGAGCCTTGCGATCCTCGTGGACGATTACACGCAGGCCATTGGGCAGAGTAAATTTCTCATAATCTATTTTCAGGGACTCAAACTTATTTTCTAACTTCTCGGAGATAAACGGGTCTTTTTTGATCTCGGGATTTTTATTATTTTGGGGAGCGTCACTGCAAGCTGAGAGCGCAATAGCGAGCACTAATGGAGTACTGTACTTCCGTACCGTTTTCATAATGGTTTCCTTGTCCATTTTTCCTATAGGAGAGAGTTATCGTTCCATGGCTTTTTTTATAGTTCTAAACTGGCATTAGGTGATTTTCTTTGTGCTTCCATTAAATTAGATTTGGAGCACCAAACCAGCATTGGAAAACCCTGCATTGGTATAAGCAGAGAAAGCTGCCAGAAAGCCTGATAATAAATGGCTGGTTTGGGGCTTAGCAAATTTAAGTTGTAATTTTTTGGGCGTACGACTCAGTAGGCTTGGCGTATGATTTCAATACCCGGAAGAATCGCTCGATTCCAAGCAGCGTCAACTTCTGGTGAGTATTCCTCGTCGTGCTGTCTAATGGTGGCGAGCAGGGCGTCGAGCCAGAGGCGATACCATTCTGGGCGAATATTATAGCCATTGCGATCGTGACTTTTACCCAGAGCGCGCAGCTTGGTGTCTGGCATGCCGCGTGAATAAAGCACTAGCTGCATAATGCCGTTACGCAAAAGATGGCGCTGGGCTTTCATATCTGTATTGGCAAAGAGCTGGCGAATATCTGTAGAACTTCCCATAAAGCGATCATAAAAATCCACAAAAAACTGTTCTTTATTGCAACAGCGTCCATAGCTTTGAAAAACGATATCACTATCCGTTGGTTGCATCGTTTTGGTTACCTCTTATGTTGGCCACCCTCAGTTTTACTTTTAAGTGGCCTGTGTGACTAATATGCATTTGGAAGGGGGGCGGCGATTCTATCGATCGAACTTGGGTGCGGGAAGAGTAATTTGACTGTAAATGCGTGTTATCTGGCGTAATTAAAAAGTAGTTCTCAACCGGTGAATTACTAAATCGCCATTGTCACTTTGGGCTCCAATCAGCTTTCTCCTCATCGCTAGATGCCGATCGTGAGCCCCACAGCATATGTATGGACTCTTATAGCTACTTAAATAGCGGAGCGATTGCGGCAGTATCGTGAGAAAATCTAAAGTTGCTATAAGGCTGTTTGAAAATTGGCTCCAGGTGCCATCTTGAATGGAGGTGATTGCTCGCTTACAGCGCAAGTCAAGGGCGATAAGCATCGACTACAACTGATTATATGACCCAGAAGACAGTAACAACTGCGCTAATAATGCGTAGATTGGCTGTTATAACAACGTATTCCCCTGTTTTTAATATCGGCATCAATAGGTTCCAGTTGATATAATCGCCGCCCACATTTTTCAGTTAATCGAAGTAGAAGAGGATTGGCTAATGGCGGTCAAACTGATGGCAGATCTCGATCTCGCTGGTAAGCGCTTACTTATCCGTGAGGACCTGAATGTACCGGTTAAGGACGGTCGTGTAACTTCCGATGCACGTATTCGCGCGGCACTACCGACGATAAAAGCCGCCATCGAAGCCGGGGCTAAAGTGCTGTTGATGTCCCATCTGGGGCGCCCCACAGAGGGGGAGTACGCGGAAGAATTCTCCCTGGCCCCTGTTGCTGCACACCTGGGTGAGCTGTTGGGTCGTGATGTGGCGCTGGTCAAAGAGTGGCGCGATGGCGTTGAACTGGCCGATGGGGAAGTTGCCCTGCTGGAAAATGTACGTTTCAACAGCGGTGAAAAAAAGGACGATGAGTCTCTGGCAAAGGCCTATGCCCAGTTGTGCGATATCTTCGTGATGGATGCCTTTGGTACTGCCCACCGGGCCCAGGCTTCCACCCATGGTGTGGCTAAATTTGCACCGGTTGCTTGCGCCGGCCCTCTGTTGGCTGCTGAGCTGGACGCATTGGAGAAAGCCCTGGCTGAACCGGCGCGCCCGCTGGTTGCTATTGTTGGTGGTTCCAAAGTTTCTACAAAATTGACGGTACTCGAAAGCCTGGCTGACAAAGTCGATCAACTGATTGTTGGTGGTGGTATTGCCAATACCTTCCTGGCAGCCAGCGGCAAGCCAGTGGGCAAGTCCCTTTGCGAGCACGATCTGGTAGATACCGCCAAGGCCCTGATGCAGAAGTGTGATATCCCTGTGCCAACTGATGTAGTCACAGGTAAAGAATTCAGTGAATCCGCCGCAGCGGAAACCAAAAGTGCCGATGCTGTGGTTGAAGACGATATGATTTTTGATATCGGTCCGAAATCCTCCGAGCAACTGGAAGAAATTCTCAGCAGTGCGAAAACCATTATCTGGAATGGTCCTGTAGGTGTGTTTGAATTTGACCAGTTTGGCAACGGTACCGAGCACCTCTCTAAAGCCATTGCCGAGAGCGCAGCGTTTTCTATAGCTGGTGGCGGCGACACCCTGGCAGCTGTGGATAAGTATGGCATTGCCGACAAGGTTTCCTATATCTCCACGGGTGGCGGTGCCTTCCTTGAATATGTTGAAGGTAAGAAGCTTCCAGCGGTCGCTATACTGGAAAGCCGCGCACAAGACTAAATAACGAAAAGTAAGGCCTGTCGCAATTTGCAGGCAGGTCATAAAAGCAAAAATACAAATACTACGAGTAGACGAGAAAGGAATTAATTATGGCTCTTATCAGCCTGCGCCAAATGTTGGACCATGCCGCAGAGCATGGCTACGGTGTACCTGCATTTAATGTAAACAATCTAGAGCAGATGCGTGCGATTATGGAAGCGGCCAAAGAGACCGATTCTCCAGTAATCGTTCAAGCCTCTGCGGGCGCCCGCAAGTATGCCGGCGCTCCCTTCCTGCGCCACCTTATTCTTGCGGCTATTGAGGAGTTCCCTGAGATCCCGGTAGTTATGCACCAGGATCACGGCACCAGCCCCGCCGTTTGCCAGCGCTCTATCCAACTGGGCTTTAGCTCAGTGATGATGGATGGTTCCCTTGAGGAGGACGGCAAGACCCCGGCTTCTTACGAGTACAACGTAGATGTCACTAAGCGCGCGGTGGATATGGCCCACGCCTGTGGTGTTTCTGTTGAAGGTGAGTTGGGCTGCCTGGGTTCCCTGGAAACCGGTATGGCGGGAGAGGAAGATGGTGTTGGCGCTGAGGGCAAGTTGTCCCACGATCAGCTGCTGACCGATCCGGAAGAGGCTGCTGACTTTGTACAGAAAACCAAGGTGGATGCCCTGGCAATTGCCTGTGGTACCAGCCACGGTGCTTACAAGTTTACTCGTCCGCCCACAGGGGACATCCTGGCCATCGACCGTATCAAAGAGATTCACGCTCGTATTCCAGGCACCCACCTGGTAATGCACGGTTCCTCTTCTGTACCCCAGGAGTGGCTGGCTGTAATCAATGAGTTTGGTGGTGAGATCCCGGAAACCTACGGCGTACCTGTTGAGCAGATCTGTGAAGGTATCAAGTACGGTGTGCGCAAGGTCAATATCGATACCGACCTGCGCTTGGCCTCGACTGGTGCCACACGTCGCTTCCTGGCTCAGAACCCATCCGAGTTTGACCCGCGCAAGTTCTACAAAGCCGCTATGCAGGCGATGAAGGAAATCTGTATCGCTCGTTATGAGGCGTTTGGCACTGCTGGTAATGCCAGCAAGATTCGCCCTGTTAGCCTCGATGTTATGAGCGAACGCTACGCTGCCGGTGAGCTGGAGCCGCAAATCAAGTAACAGTCTTCCACTGTTGCGAAGAGGTGGGCTCTATGCCCACCTTTTTTCTTTTCAGGTTGTCTTTCCCGCTACGATATCACTACCCCTACCGCCAAAATGCAGTACCATTGCACTAATGGATACTTTGCAAGACCTCAGCACCTACGATAATAGCCCGGTAATAAAGCGACCGGACTACTCTGCATTGCGTCAGAAGTTGCCTGAACTGGATTTTGGCGCTGACGAAACCCCTCTGTGCAAAGAACTGCGGGATTATCGTAATTTTTACGATTTGCATTTTCCCCGAGCCCATAAGACCGGAGTCGGCACTTTTAAAGTTGCCGGATTTGAACTGGTTTCACAGTATTGGATGGTCGAGAATCCCAAGGGCACCTTGTTTATTTGCCATGGCTATTTTGATCATACGGGTATTTATGGTCCGGCAATCCGCTTTGGCCTGGAGCGGGACCTCAATGTAGTGATTTTTGATTTCCCCGGACATGGTTTATCCAGTGGTGAGCGTGTAGCTATCCATACTTTCCTGCAATACCGCCAGGCGTTTGATGGACTGTTGGAAGTTGCGCGAAATAAGTTGCCCGGGCCTTGGCATGCAATGGGCCAGAGCACCGGTGGCGCTGCACTACTGGCCCATCTGCAATACAGCCGCTGGCAGCCACTGGATAAGGTCTTTTTGTTGGCTCCCTTGGTAAGGCCGTCAAACTGGGCCTGGCTAAATCGCTGGAAATATTATGTGGGCCGCCTGTTTATCCGCGAACCCGGCCGGGCCTTTACGATTAATACCCACGATGTGGAGTTTTCTCGACGTCAGGCACTCAGGGACCCCCTTCAATCTCAATCAATCTCTATGAGCTGGCTCAGGGCGATGGTGGATTGGTTGCAGACATTTCCCCGCACGGCACGCAACCCGCGCCCGATCCTTTTGGTTCAGGGAACGGATGATAAAACCGTTGATTGGCGTTATGGTCTTCATGCTGTTCGGAATCGTTTTCCCAATTGCCACCGGGTATTGATACGCGGTGCCCGGCACCAGATGATTAACGAAACCCAACCTTATCGCCATCAAATATTAGCGGCGATGGATGAGTGGTTAACCAAATAGGCTGTGAGCGATAACTTGTATCGCTCAACTCGCAGAGTTTTGACCTGCACTTTTCACTCGGAAAGCCTTAGCGAATCTACTTAGTTAGAAGAAATGAACGCTCTGTAAATTTCCCCGATAAGGTCGAAGACGCCATCCATGCCTTATGCGGCGGTGCCCAAGTACAATATGTCCTTTCCTTCTCCTTTGGTCAAAAACTCTATTAATACTCCTCATGAGGCCAGCGCCAAGCCAGCCAAATAATAGCTAATTTGAGAATAATCTCGATAAATCCCAGATAGAAGTAGAAATACCAGGTGGACATTAAAAATGTTACAAATAAGAAAATAATGAAAGCTGAGGATGTAATAATATTTATCCAGCGAGAGATAGATGGTTTAAGTAATAAAGTAAGGGCAACCATAATACAGGGGAGTGACACAATGATTGATACAGTAAGTAGTGACTCTTGTGTGACCGCTCCAAATGGCCCGAACCCCTCAATTATTCTATCTATTTTTCCTGTCCTAAATAGCCCAAAGAAATCCCCATAGATGTAAAGTAGTACTACTGAAGCCCATAGCCCGGCTATTTTAATCTTAACATCTAAATGACTGTCAGTGAGCTTGGTCGATGTGCTCTTTAAGTTGTCTTTATCGTTCATGACATTCCCTCGATCTTACTGGTAGATAACTTTTGATTTGATTCGGTAATAGTTGGTGGAGTTCTAATGCCCATAATTAGTAACCATAGACAGGTTCCGATCTCCCCTAGAGAGGCGGGTACTCTAATAAAAGCGGGGATTTGATATTCAGGGAAAAGTAAATTTGCGCAGAACCTTACTAAATAGCTAAGGCATCCTGCCATTAACAGTATGCCCAGTATTTTTGGTAGTAAGTTTGATTTGTAGACCAGGTATCCGAAAGGAAGTAACCATAATCCCCAGAGAACATGGATTATTTGGATTCCGTTACTATACGATTTTAATAACAATAATACCTGGGTATAAATTTGTTCTTTTTCAAAAGTTAGGAGATATTCTGCTCCGCTAAGAAGTGTGAGAGCATCAACTTTGTTAACTATATTGAGTAGAGTAAATGGAATACTGGTGAGAGCAAAAATAACCATTAACAACGCACATCCTCTATTTACAGGTGCAAGTGTGCGATATAAAGCTAGTGGCAGTATTGAAAATAGTATATAGAGAAGTATCCCGCCTAAAATTCCTAATCTATATAGAAATTCATATTCCAGGATGTTTTGCGCTGTTAATGATGCATTTTCCCACGCTGTGGGAATTTTAGAAGGCACATATACTAAAGAAAATATTCCCAACAATATAGTAAGTAAATAAATAAGCCCAGAAAGTCTGGCATATTCTTTTTGAGTCATTTTATATCCTTGTAAAATCAAATTGACAGATAGAGAGCCAATAGTCGGTTAGGTCCTAGTCGCTGTAGCTATATAAAGGGTGCTACGGTGAAATTCCAACCACGGTAATCAGCTGGAATTTCATAAGAAGAATATGGTCAGCAAAGACGTACTTATGGTGTTGCTCCGTTGTGAATAGAGGTAAAGATTCTGTATCGCTAACGGTACTGAGACTATTGGGTGTGGGGTACTAGCTATTGACGCCATGGTGGTCTCTTTAGAGTCACTGTATGCAAAGAAACCTATTGGAATATTGAGTTGTGTGCTACCCAGCTAGGCATAGGCTGCGGAAAGCGTGGTTTGAAGTGCGGAATAGTGAGATAAGTGATTTGGAATGGTATGGCCATCCAGAAGCTTTGTGAGCCACCAACCGTATGCGGCTCACACTGTTTAGCCTGCTGTTAATCGGTTTGTTGACTGGCTTTCTTGGATTCGGAGGGACTCGGTGTGGAGGCTGGCTTCTTGCGGGGTTTATCACTTTTCTCCGAAGTCTGTTTTGCACTTGTGGGAACTCTGTTAGTAGGGTATTCAACCTTACAGGTACCCTGTCCATTGTCCGATAGCACAACTTCATCCAGGTCATCCATTACCCGAATTGGGCCCGAATAGAATTTACGCATTCCCTTAATAAAGCCGATCTTGTCAGCTTCAGTAACGGGGGGTGGTATTAGGTGTGTTAAGGCAACCGATTTTACTCCCGCTTTGGTTGCCATCTTGGCAATGTCCAGAGTATTGGAATGGTAGTGGATAATTTGATTTGCCTTCTCATATCGCAAACGAGCGCGGCGGTTATCCCCGGTTTGCTTCAGCTTGCTGATGTATTGGGCATAGCTGAGAGCCTCAGAAATCAGTAGATCGGCATCCCGTTCAATTGGCTCTAGCGCATCGAAAACATGGGTATCACCAGTAATGATGACTTTACAGGGGCCAAAACGTATCTCGTAACCAAATGCGGGAAAAACCGGTTCGTGATGTACGGCAAACACAGAGACATAGGTATCCCTGTGGTGCCACACATCTTGTACGACCTCGCTTTGATCCCCGGCAATATTCACTAGGTGGGGAGTGGCGACCGCTAGGACTGGATCGAGAATTCCCTGCCTATTTGCCGATCGAAAAAGGATGTCCGGCCCAAAACTCTTGTTAATTCCATCCAAAATGCGATGGATGCCGTAGGGTCCGTAGACATTAATAGGTGAGTCGGCACCAACAAACCAGGACTCGTTGATCACCATGGCCAAACCACCAAAGTGATCCGAGTGCCAGTGGGTAATAAAAATGGGGTCCAGCTGGGCGAGATTAAGGCCGAGCTGGCCAATTCTTGCTGTAGCTCCTTCGCCGGCATCCACGAGGAATAGTTTCCCACTGCTGCGAATAGCAACACAGGCGGGATGGCGCAAGTATTGATAGCCCGGATCTGGCGTGCCAGTTCCACAAAAGTAGATGTGCATTTTGCCATCATCTTCCACATAAGGTGGGTAACGCTTCAGAGATTCAGGCTGCTCGGCCAGGCTTGAAATCGCGAAAAACACCCCGAGGGCAAGAGTGGCAAATATATCAACGATCAGTCGCATGGTTTTATAGATTCCAGTCGGTGCGGAAAATACATACCAAGGATATGCAGACATTTTTAAACGTACAAAAAAATGATGAACAATTTTGGTCAAGTCTGTAGATGACGTGGACTCATGCCTTGTAAAGGATCAGGATTTAGGCTGCTATTAACTTAGTTTGTCATCAGGATTTTTATAGATGGTGGTTGGCTGTCCTTCCAGGCCGGAGTAAAAGAGAATAATAGTTACCGGAGTATCATCATCATTGCGCCCATAATGCCATTTGTCGGTAACTTCGATAAATGCCTTACCTGCCCCCAGAGTAAGCGTTTCCTTCTGTCCTGGGAGTACAATGGTTAAAGTGCCCTCTGCTACATAGACACCATTGAGCACTGGATGCTTGTGTACGGGCATCTGTTCGCCCACCGGGATAGTAACGCTAACAATCGTTAATTCCGGTTGCCCCGGTTTCATTTTTGGTAGGGAATGTCCTTCCCAGTCCTTTGTAGAGGAAACTAGAGTTTCAAACTTTACGTCTTTGGTTTTGTCCTGGCCAAATATATTTTCCGAGATAAATGCAAGTGTCAGAATGGCAAGGAAAAGCAGGTGGCGGCTCATTGAACTTTCCGGCAATCTTATGGAGATTTATGTAATTCTCATTCAAGAATTAATGCTGTCCAATAAATTCGGGATAATCTCTACGGACCTACGCCGGAGAAAAAATTGGCTTTTAAATGCCCCCTACTAAAAAACTGATTACATTTGGCGGAATAGATGCAGGTAACGCCGGCTTACCGGGAGTATTTCTTCCCTATTTAGCAGGGTAATTTGAGCGGTATCTCCGTCCCTTATTACATGGCGAACGGCCTTTAAATTGACGACAACAGAGCGATGAACCTGGGCAAAGAGTTCGGGGTCAAGTTGGTGGGTTAGATCCTTTAATGGCGTGCGAATACAGGCCTCCAGATTGTTATTGCCGGATTCGCTCCAGGCTACCAGGGTATACTTCTCATCTGAACGCAAATAGTGCACATCTTCTACCGGTATCATCCGCAATTGCTGGCCTATGGAAGCGCGAATCCAGCGCAGGTATGGTTTGTCTCCCTTGGATTGAAGCTGTCTCGCTAATTGCTCGAGTAACTCCTGTTGATGATTGACGGGTTTGCAACTGCTGAGCCGTTCCCTAAGCCGCTCGGCGGTATCGGCGAGCCGCTCAATCTCTACCGGTTTTACCAGGTAGTCCAGTGCACCCTGGCTAAAAGCTTCCACGGCGTAGTTGTCGTATGCGGTAACGAAAACTAAATGGGCCCGACGCCCGATACTCTGGGCTGCCTCAATACCGGACTTGCCCGGCATATGGATATCCAGAAAACAGATATCGGGCTGCTTTTCTTCAAATAGTTCTACGGCTTCACGACCATTGCGGGCCTCAGCAACAACCTTCAGCTCCGGCCAAACACTTTTGAGTTTGCGGACCAAAGACTGGCGCAGCAGTGGTTCGTCGTCAGCTACTAAGGCGGTGGTGGGCGTGGCACTCATATTTGCTCCTCGGCGGGGAATAGCAATTCGGCACAAAGACCTGTGGGCTGTTGGTCGATCAAACGCAAGCCTGCACTATCGCCATAGGTGAGTTGCAGTCGCTCTCTCAAAGTTGCCAACCCTGTCCCGAGACTGTTGGAATTGTCCTGGATGCCGATACCGCTATCGGTGACGGTGGCAATACAGAGGCCCTGTTCCAGCTTTATTTCAATATCAATACGTCCCCCTTCCTCACTGGGGTCTATGCCATGGCGGACGGCATTTTCAACCAGTGACATCAGAGACATGGGCAGGCAAGACTGACTTCGCACCTCGTCATCAGCGTTGATAGAAAATTCCAGGCGATCCGGCATACGCATTTGCATCAGGCCCAGGTAAGCCTGCACCAGAGTTAGCTCTTGCTCGAGGGTACTTTGCTCCGACTCAAGTTTCGGTACTGCGGCGCGCAGGTAGGCAATCAGGTTGTTCAGTAGTGCGGGTGCCTGAGGGGATGAAGACTCTACCAGCTCTTGTACATTGGCGAGTGTATTAAATAAGAAGTGTGGGGCCACCTGGGATTGCAATAAACGCAGCCGCGCATTGAGCGCCTGGTGCTCCAGGGCACCCCGCTGCCGTTCAAAAAGTTGCGCCTGCTCTCGTACAGCAATATCCCGCTGGCGCAACAGCGCAGACATAGCGAGCCAGGGCCCGAATAACATGCCGGTCACCGCTATCAGGAGAAAACTCCAGTGTCGGCTGTGGTCCTGCCAAAGTGGAAGTGCCCCCGGTTCTGTCAAGGCAGGAGACAGGATTAGCAGCGATAGTGGAATAGAGATTGCCACACCCACCACCTGTATTACCCAGCGAGGTAATCGTTGAGGCAAGTTGCGCGGCCATTGCTCGAACAGGCAAAAAGTAACCAATGCTGATATGGCAGCTGTACTGGTTTGCAGTAGGAGCTCTGTATAAGTACCTTTCCAGCCGAAGCTGAGTAGCAGGGTCCAAAGCAGAGTAGCGAGCAAAACAGTCAGCGACCGCTGCCTGCTGGGTAGCAGTCGCACTTGAGGTGGGTTGGCTGTCGGCGAGTAATTCATGATGGCCGCCTTCGGTTAATTTAGGCGGCCATTCTTACACAGGTTTTACCGTTAAAGCGCTGCCTTACCTTGTAGATGCAGCTTTCTCCGCTGTGCCAACGCATCGACAGAGTAGAGCGCTAGACCCAGCCAAACAAACATAAAGGTGGTGAGTTTTTCTTCGCTGAAAGACTCACCCAATACCTGGGTGGCTACCACCAGCATCAGTGTGGGGCCGATGTATTGCAGGAAGCCCAATGTGGATAAGTTGAGCCTGCGTGCGGCGATCGTGAACAGCAGCAGGGGAACCAGGGTAATGGGGCCGGCAAAGAGCAGTAAGCTGTTTAACTCCAGGTTGTTGTTCAGCAAGTTGCTGGTGGGGCTGTCGCTCCAAAACAGGTAGATTACGGCCACTGGCAATATAAAGAGAGTTTCTACCGCGAGGCCGGTAAGGCTTTCCACAGGGGCCTGCTTGCGGGCCAAACCGTATAGCGCAAAGGAGCAGGCCAGGAACAGGGCAATCATCGGTATGCGACCAAACTGCCAAAGCTCATAGGCAATGCCGGTAGCGGCCAGCGCTACAGCGATCCATTGCAGTCGCCGCAGTTTCTCACCCAGGAACAGGACCCCCAGCAAAATATTGATCAGTGGATTGATGTAGTAACCCAGGCTGCCCTCGAGCAAATGGCCGTTATTGATCGCCCAGATAAACACCAGCCAGTTACCGCCGATCAATACCGTGGTCAGGGCCAGCATCCGCATCTTCTTGCCATCGCGCAGGGTGGCCAGAAAGTCCGGCATTTTGCGTACAATCAGCAGAATACCAATAGCGAGTACCAGCGACCAGATACTGCGGTGGGCAAGGATTTCCGCAGCGGGAATATCCTGTAATTTATTGAAGTACAGTGGCGCCAGCCCCCAAATGAGGAAGGCGGAAATCCCGGCGAGAAGGCCGGTTGAGGCGGAATCATTACTACGCAAGGGAGCACCTGCTGTGGATAACTCTGGCTTTGATTCAGGGGTGGCACGTGGATGTGGTCACCTGGGCCTGAAGCAAAAGAATAGGTCTGGCCATTGTAGAAGCGGTGGCCGGGGGGGATCAATCTTTTTTACCGCGAGGAAG
Source organism: Microbulbifer maximicatervae (SeqCode) (assembly GCF_052468155.1). NCBI lineage: Bacteria > Pseudomonadati > Pseudomonadota > Gammaproteobacteria > Cellvibrionales > Microbulbiferaceae > Microbulbifer > Microbulbifer maximicatervae (SeqCode). Next base: position 884,109 of record NZ_CP174335.1, on the reverse strand, counting down.
GCTCCGATTGGCGTGTCATTGGCGGGTATTTGTGGGTACCCGCCAACGACCGAAAGGCTTAGAAAAGCACGCGGCAGCGCAGGGTGCCGGGGATACTCTTCAATTTTTCCAGTGCCAGATCAGAATACTCTGCGTCCACATCGATTACTACATAGCCCACTGTTTCATTGGTTTGCAGGAACTGTGCGGAGATATTGATGGCATTTTCTGAGAACACCTGGTTGATAGCGCTCAGTACACCGGGCACATTCTTGTGAATATGCAGCAGGCGGTGGGTATCCATGTGACCGGGCAGTGCTACTTCCGGGAAGTTCACAGAGCTGGTGGTGGTGCCGTTATCGGAGTAGTGAGCGAGTTTCTCCGATACTTCTGTACCGATATTCTCCTGGGCCTCCACAGTGGAGCCACCTACGTGAGGGGTCAGCAGCGCCTTATCGATTCCGCGTAGGGGAGAGACGAATTCGTCGCTGTTGCCACGGGGCTCAACCGGGAAGACATCGATCGCCGCACCGGCCAGGTGATTGCTCTTCAGTGCTTCTGCCAGGGCATCAATATCTACCACAGTGCCGCGAGAGGCGTTGAGGAGAATACTGCCGGGCTTCATCTGCGCGATCTGCTCGGCGCCCATCATCATTTTGGTGGAAGGCAACTCTGGTACATGCAGGGAGACCACATCGGATTCCGCCAACAATTCCGGAAGTGAGTTTACTTGGGTGGCATTGCCCAGCGGCAATTTGGTAATCACATCGTAGAATCTGACTCGCATCCCGATAGCTTCGGCCATAACAGAAACCTGGGAGCCGATAGCGCCGTAGCCGATAATGCCCAGGGTTTTGCCACGGGCCTCATATGAGCCCACCGCTGACTTCTGCCAGCCGCCGCGATGACACACAGCATTTTTCTCTGGAATACCGCGCAGCATAAAAATAGTTTCGGCAATAATCAGCTCGGCAACGCTGCGAGTGTTGGAGTAGGGCGCATTAAATACCGCGATACCCAGTTCCGTCGCCGCCTGTAAATCCACCTGATTGGTGCCGATGCAAAAACAGCCTACGGCTACCAGTTTGGACGAATGTTCCAACACTTTGCGGGTTAACTGGGTACGCGAGCGAATACCGATAAAGTGCGCATCGGCAATTTTCTCGATCAATTGATCTTCAGGCAGGGAGGTCTTGAGGTACTCCACATTGGTGTAGCCTCGGGAGCTGAGTAAGTCGACGGCGGACTGGTGTACGCCTTCCAGCAACAGGATGCGGATTTTATCTTTTTGCAGGGACTTCTTTTGATCGGAACTGTGCGGAGCCATAAACTATCTCTTCACTGAGTGCGAATAACAGGTGCAAAGTGCTTAGATCACTTCTTCGGGGGTGCCGCAATTTTGGCGAAGGCGCGATCATAGCACATGCAGCCTCCAAGGCTTTATTCGAAATTTCTATCCTAACTATCTTGTTTATCTATGTACCAACATCAATTTACCTGTGGCAGTGAAGTACCGTTTGGTTTGGGGAAGGTTGTCTGTGTGGGGCGCAATTACGCAGACCACGCGGCGGAGTTAAATAATCCGGTGCCAGAAGAACCCCTGCTATTTATCAAGCCGGCAACAGCAGCGGTACCTATGGCAGACACCATCCATTTACCAGCGGGGCGCGGCAGTTGTCACTTTGAAGGGGAGCTTGCCCTGTTGATTGGTAAGCGTTTGAGTAATGCCAACGTGGCAGAAGTCCCTGGGGCCATTGCTGGCTTGGGCCTCTCCCTGGATTTAACTTTGCGCGACCTCCAAACGAAGCTGAAAAAAGCGGGACATCCTTGGGAAAAGGCCAAGGGGTTTGATAAGTCATGCCCTCTTTCTCCCTTTGTGAAACTCGATTGGTTGCCGGACTGGGACAAGCTCAGCTATTCCCTATGGCTGAATGGTGAACTGCGCCAGCAGGGTAAAACCGAAAATATGCTGACACCAATTCTCGATCTGGTGGCCTATGTCAGCAGTTACTTTACGCTCGAACCCGGCGATGTGGTTTTGACGGGCACACCAGCGGGAGTGGGCGAATTACACCACGGCGATAATCTGGCGATGCAGTTGGAAGATGATTGGCTGCGTGTGGAAACGCAGGTAGCTTAGTTTAGAATGACTTCAGCCCTTTGATTTGTGATCACATTTTCGATATAACCGGGAAAACTATCTCCAAGTTAAATGAGGTGTGTCATGTCAGCGAAAAATAATATCCCCCAAAACCTGCAGGAATGGCAGGCTCTGGCGGCCTCACTGAAGATCGAGGGTCGTGCCTTTATCAATGGCAGCTATGTCGATGCCCTTTCCGGTGAAACTCGCGCCACTTTTAATCCCGCAAATGGTGAAGAGCTGGCGCAAGTTGCCAGCTGCGGTCCAAGTGACGCGGATTTGGTGGTAAAGGTGGCTCGGGAAACCTTCGAGTCTGGTGTTTGGTCGAAAATGCCGCCAATGCAGCGCAAAAAAATTATGGTGCGCTTTGCAGAGCTGATGGAAGAGAATCTGGTGGAAATTGCCCTGCTCGAGAGCCTCGATGCGGGTAAGCCGATTGGCGATACCATGGCCGTGGATGTCCCTGGAGCGGCCACTACGATTCGTTGGAGCGGTGAAGCAATCGACAAGATTTACGATGAAGTGGCCCCGACCGGCCCCGGTGAGCTGGGCTTGGTTACCCGTATGCCTCTGGGGGTGGTGGCCGCCATTGTGCCCTGGAACTTCCCTTTATCCACCACCGCCTGGAAACTGGGGCCGGCCCTGGCCACCGGCAACAGCGTTATCCTGAAGCCCGCGTCTAACACACCGCTGACAGCGATTAAGCTGGCGGGCCTGGCTAAGGAAGCGGGCCTGCCGGATGGCGTGTTAAATGTGCTACCGGGACCGGGAAGTAGCTTGGGCAAGGCCTTGGGTCTGCATATGGATATCGATTGCCTGACCTTTACAGGCTCCACCGAAGTAGGCAAAACCCTGACCGAGTACTCAGGTCAGTCCAACCTCAAGCGTACTTTCCTTGAGCTCGGCGGTAAAAGCCCGAATATTGTATTTGCCGATGCAGATCTGGATAAGGCGGCAGAAGCAGCGGCCCTGGCCATTTTCTACAACCAGGGGGAGACCTGCACCGCCGGATCGCGTCTGCTGGTTGAAAAATCTATTGCCGATGAATTTATTCAAAAGGTGGCTAAAGCGGCAGAGTGCTTTAAGCCCGGGCATCCGCAAAACCCAAGTACCCGTATGGGTGCCCTGATCGATCGCAGCCAGTTTGATACGGTTGAATTTTACGTGGCCAAGGGCCTGGAGCAGGGTGCCCAATTGGTTTGCGGCGGCAAACCGGTAGATGAAGTAGCAGGCGGTTACTACTATGAGCCAACGGTATTTCGCGGTGTCACCGGTGACATGACGATCGCCCGTGAAGAAATCTTTGGCCCGGTACTGTCTGTTATCGAGTTCGAGACAGAGGAAGAAGCACTCGCCATTGCCAACGACTCAATCTACGGCCTGGCGGCGGGTATCTGGACCAATAACCTGGGGCGTGCCCACCGTATGGCCCGGGATATATACGCCGGCTCTGTTTGGGTAAATAACTATTTTGGCGGTGATATCACCGTACCATTTGGCGGTTTTAAGCAGTCTGGAAATGGCCGCGATAAGTCGCTACACGCGCTGGAAAAGTACTGTGAACTCAAGTCCACCTGGATTGATTTGAGCTAGCTTTTCAGATTTGAGGGCCGGATTCCCGGTCCTCATGCATTTTTCCCACTCACGCCGGAATTGCCACTAGACATACAGGGCTCCGGTGTAGTCAGTGTTTATCTCCCTCTACCTTCATACCAGCTGCCGGATCGACGCGCAGTGGATTTTCTGGCGTGAATTATCTAGTCAGCTATACCTAACTTATTGCCCTGAGAAAAGTTTGGGGCGACATTTTCAGGATATGAGTATTCCAGTTCACGAGTTTTATAGCGTGTAGGGGTGCTGATTTGAACAAAACTACCGTTCTATTTGTGGCTTTAAGTGCCATTGGTGCGACCTATGCCCATGCTGAAAAAGCGCCAGTTTTTGGCGAAATAGCAGGGCTTGTTAGCGCAGAAAAAATTTATACGAGTATGTCTCACAATAACAATCTCAAGCAGAGGCAAAGAGAGTGGATCAGGCTATTTGTCAATCGTGGTGATCAAGTTAGAAAAGGGCAGAAAATTGCTGAGCATCGCAATAGAAAAGGAAAAATTGTCCTTGAATATATTGCCAATCGCTCAGGCAGAATTCTATTGAACAGCCGTTCAGCAGTTGACTCCGTAGAGTCTATTCTGGAGATCATTACGGTTGGAGAAGAGAAATACTGTGAATATGAAAACTGTGGTTTGATCGGTGTGCGCTGAGAATTTTCAGGAATTGCCGGCTTGGCAGAAGCAGGGTTTGTTTGCAGATTAATAGCTGTGTAATCTGGGGATTCCTGATATTTGTGCGGCCCAATTATGAAACTTATTTATACCCATGAAAACCGTTTGCTGGTTGAGTTGGCAAAGAGTCGACTTGAAGTTGCGGGAATAAAAACACAATTAAAAAACGAATATGCCCAGGGGGCTACTGGTGAATTAGCCCCCAACCAGGTTTGGCCAGAATTATGGTTAGAGCGTGACCGCGATTTGGAGCGGGCCCGACAGGTCCTGGCTGAGGCTGAGGTGGATTCGAATAGCTGGTTCTGCCAGGCATGTGGGGAAGATAACGGTGCAGCTTTTGATTACTGCTGGCAATGTGGAGAACCCAAGCCAGCAGGAGCTGACTAAAGCGGAGTTTTGTGGGTCGCATATCACAATGCAAGTACTTCTCAACATTGATGTCGATGACTTAAACCGGGCGATCAATTTTTATCGAGATGCATTTGGCCTCTACGAAGGTCGCCGCCTGGGAACGGATATGATTGAGATGCTCGGTGGCACTGTGCCTATATTTCTACAGCAAAGGGATTCGGGGATCTGGCCGATAAACAGTAAAAAAAATATAGGTAGCTATGATCGGCACTGGACGCCGGTAAATATGGATATTGTTGTAGAGGATTTGCTTCTGGCAATAGAGCAGGTGGTCGATGCTGGTGGACAGATACAGGGTGAAATCCAGCAAAAAGAATGGGGAGTTAAGTCTTCATTAACTGACCCCTTTGGAAATGAGTTCTGTCTGGTACAGTTTGATGGCAGTGGTTCTGATACTATCAGCTTGTAGAGAGTAGCTATTCAAATACTTAAACCTATCACCTTTCAATTAATATGATCTTTTTATCTTAACTCATGAATTCATGGCTTTTTCGATGATTAAAGTATGGATTATGTAGTGATAATTCGTAAAAGATTTACAGGTGTCTTATGACTGTTACGTCCCATGGTGTGTCTATCGGTTTGGAACAGAAATTCGATTATATTTTCCTTACTGTGAAGGCCCGTGGTAAGTTGACCCATGATGATTACGAAACCATGGTACCAATGTTAACCGCAGCAATAGAAAAAGTTGAGCACCCAAAAATAAACGTATTTATGGATGCTCGAGAATTGGAGGGGTGGGAGCCTCGGGCGGCTTGGGATGATTTTAAGTTGGGTATTGAATACGGCCGGGAGTTTAACCGGGTTGCCGTACTTTCAGATAAACGCTGGCTAAAAGTCGCCGGAAAAGTAGGTAGCTGGTTTATTGGTGGTGAATATCGAACATTTGAATCAGAAACTGAGGCGAAAGCTTGGCTGGAGGAAGATACCTAGATTTTGAAGTGATAAAGCCAGAATAGAAAAATAAAGTATTTGTCCATTAAAGGCTTATTAAATAATAAATTATATAAGGATTAGATCGTATGTTTGAGTGGATAGCCAGCCCTGAGGCCTGGATAGCATTGGCCACGTTGGCGGCGCTGGAGATAGTGCTGGGCATCGATAATATTATCTTTATCTCCATTTTGGTTGGACGGTTGCCTCCAAAACAGAGAGAGCCCGCGCGCTTTATTGGTCTTACCCTGGCAATGGTGACCCGGTTGGTTCTGCTTTTCTCTATTGTATGGATTATGGGCTTGGTCGAGCCACTATTTAGCATCTATGGCATGGAAATTTCAGGTCGCGATATTATTTTGGTTGGCGGAGGGCTGTTCCTAATCGCTAAAGCTACCCATGAAATTCACAATAGTCTCGAGGGTGAAGAGGAGAGTGCATCCTCGCTCGGCAGTGCGGGATTTTGGATGGTGCTACTACAAATTGCACTATTGGATATTGTCTTTTCCTTGGATTCTGTAATTACCGCTGTGGGATTGGTCGACGAGATCTCAATCATGTCAATAGCGATTATTCTGGCGGTAATCGTTATGTTGGTAGCGGCTAAACCAATCGGGGATTTTGTTGATCGTCATCCTACCGTGAAAATGCTGGCACTATCCTTCTTAATTATGGTGGGCTTAACTCTGGTGGTTGAAGGGTTTGATGTCCATGTACCTAAGGGATATATCTACTTTGCCATGGCGTTTTCAATGGCTGTGGAGTTCCTCAATTTGCGCATGCGCAGTAAGAAAGCCCGTAAGACCCCACCGGTAAAGTTACATCACGCTCTACGTGAGGATAGTTAAAATAGTGAGAGGGTGGAGGTGTTCCTCCACCCTGGATTACTGTCTGGTTTACAAAAGTACCCTTAGTTACTATTTTTAAGCTTCAATATTAAGTAAGTAAGGCCCAGTGCGAGAGTGGCTGTAGATAACCCCAAAAGCTCGCCAGCATTGACCTTATCCAGATCTAAAATAATAAATTTTCTGGATAAAGCCAGAATAGCAATAAGTACGACAACTTTGGTTTGAATAATACTCTGTTGACGTGTAACTACATATTGAAGTGTATGGCTAAATTCCAGTGCAATCAGTAAAGTAATAATTTCGCCAAATATTGTTTGAAATACCTTGTGGTCCAGAGGGTCCTGCATGCCCACCAGTAACATATTGTATACAGAATATCCCAATCGACTGATCGCGACTATTACGATTACAACAATAATAAAAGTCAAAATTAAGGCAATCAGGCTTTCAAATTTTCGATAGTAGTTGTGAATTGCCTTATCTGTAATCGAAGTTTTTTCTTCTGGGCTGTCCATGCCTTACTTCTCGTTAAACTCATAAAATTAAAGCTAGTTTCTGTCAGTGAGCTTCTTAATCCAATCCTGATTTAATTTCCCGTTTTAGTAATGAAATTACCTTGCTACTTAGCGGCATCATTCGATGTAGTATCACTGGAACTTCGTAGGATGTTCCCAAGCCCAGGATAGCACTACTATGGGGCATAATGGTTATGTCATAGGGTGTCCAGATTGAAGCCGGTTCGGTAACCTCCAATTTTTGAATGCCTAAGTTCAACGCGCGTAAAAAATCACTGCCGATCCGCAATTGTTTCCCACCTTTGTAAGGAAGAAAGTTTGCCCAGTAACTACCATGATGGGGAGAGGAAATTGATATAAATTTATGCACCCGCTCCAAACCATTAAGGGCTTGTAAATAATACCGAGCGATTATCCCTCCCATGCTGAATCCCACCAGGGTACAGGTAGTTTCTTTATCTACGATGTGCTCCAATTTTGCGAAAAGCTGGGACGAAAGGTGTTCCATACCATGCCAGCCGGAGTTATAGCGTAGGTGGATATAGTGTACGTCATAATTTTCGGCAGCTAATTCGTGCTGCATTCTAAGTAAGGAGGTTCCTCGATCAAAAATTCCAGGTATTAAAAGAACAGTTCGGCTTTTACGTTTCATTCTTGTCGCAGGAGAAGTGATGCGTTAGGAAAAGCTTCAATCGCAATAGTTATTTGTCTGCCAAAAACTATTGGGAGCTTGATAGAGAAGTATAGTTGCAGAACTATTGTTGGATGCCACAAAGTAGCAAAGTAGTCTTAAGGGATAAGTTGGAATGCCGGCAACTATGTCTTTTATTTATATAGACGCCGGCATCTGAAATAAAAAAGTAATTCAAGCGTCTGTTTGAGGGTTTCCAAATATAAATATTAATATTTCATCGAGTCTAGAATTCCATGATTTCTCATCATGGGCATGACCCTCAAATACTTGGGTTTGCCAATTTAAATAGGAATACCCTTTCTGGCGCATGATTTTATCCACAGCCCGTTGCAGAGGCGGGTAATAAGCATCCAGGGTTTCTGTACCATGGTCAAAATAAAACCGGTGACTTCCAGGCTTAGGTAAATTTGCCTCTAGATAGTCGCGAATAGCCTCAGCTATCGGTAGTTTGTCGTCGGGGTTAATCCCTGGCCAATGGGTGGATATAGCTGCAGCCGTAGAGAACACTTCGGGGTACTCTGTGACCGCATAGAGTGATATTAATCCTCCCATACTCGCGCCGGCAATAAAGGTGTCGCTGTGATCACCACTCACAGCGTAATGACTATCAATATAGGGTTTCACCTTGGTCACCAAAAATTGTAAGTAAAGATCTCCACGCAATTCGGCTTGGTTAAATGGATGTTGGACCTGTGAAGCTTCTTTAGGCAAAAAACTCCGAGCTTTCTGGGGGAAGTAGTCACCGTGGCGAAGTGTCTCAATGTTATCGATAGCGACAACAATGAAGGGACGTACCTTCTTTTCTGCTATTAACCGAGAGGCGACTTCATCCATGCCCCACTCCTGGCCATTCCAGGTGGTTTTACTGTCGAACAGCATCTGTCCATCGTGCATATAAAGGACGGCATAGGGTTTCTGTGTAGGATATTGATCAGGCAGCCATACATGAATTGGGCGCTCAGCAAGTCCTTCCAGTGTCAGGGAGGGCAGTGTTTCAAGCTTTCCTGCCGATACCTGTACTTCTTTAGGGGGTTCTTCAGCTGTACACGGTGGTATTAGACTGAAAAGAATACCGAATAATAAGGTCTTATAGATATCCATAGCGCCCTGCCTTTGGGGTGTAGATAAAGTTCTACTCTATCTATAAAACCAGTGGCAGGGCTCCTCCCCCTAAGGGGCTGACTTTGGTGTTGGGCCTTCTTTAGAAATAACTGCGGACATCCCAGGTTTCACGTTTATCATCCAATTCGAGCATCGGTCTCATTATAGAGCTATGCCCCTGTCCACCGAGAACGAAAACTTTGGTACCCGGTTGGGCGACGGCTTGGATATTGGCATACATACGGAAGTTTCTGGACCACCATTTGGAGGATAGATCGGCACCGATAAAGTTATCACCCTGGCCAATGTCATTGAGCATTATATAGGAGCCTACGTTTATTTTATCTTCAGTGGGGTCATTGTGCTTGTCCAGAATTTCCTCCAATGACAGTGAGGCATGCATCTCATTAAATCGAATGCCCCAAGCCTTCAAAAATTCATCAGTTATTTTTTTTCGCTCGGGCGAATTACTTTCTAGATAGGATAAAAGTTCGCCATAGGGGAGATCTTGGCTAGCATCATAGCAGATGACTTTAGGCAGGCCGGCCTTCTTGGCTACTCTGAATCCCAGCTGTTCGCTTTCTCCTCTATTTAGCTTGTGCTCACCCTTGACATATTTGGCAAAGCGCTGATTCATTTTACTTTCGTCATTGGTGTGGCATTCCAGAAGAACATGTGTTGGCGAGTCGGCGGCAATCCGTGAGGATAGGTCCTCCAAATACCTTTGACTTTCTTCGGTATAAACATCAATAACTTGTGTTTTCACCACATCTTTACTGGGTTTGCTGAAGTGGCTAAAGTGAAAGCTACCAAAAAGCATAACTTGTGCGGGTTCTGTAGTTTCTACTGGCTCTGCATAGGCACTTAGACCAATAAGTCCCAAAGAAAGCATAATTGAGCCAGTGATTTGTCGTGTTAGGTTTTTCATTTAATATCCTTATTTTATTATTTAGCTTCTATAGTTTGGCTAAGTACTACACGAAATGAATAAGTTTGAATTTGACAGCGATAAAACAGCTCAAAATTGAATGCTTTAAATTGGTAATGCCTGCTTATAACAAGATAAATAAAGTGATTTTTCTGATCTGAAAAATTTTTTATTAATTTATTGCGGTGGGACTTGAGAACTCAGGGCTATTTTAGTAATAACCCCAAGTTGGTACGGTATCATTGTTAATGTATGTTTACTTAAGTACCACTTCTTAATCTGGTCACTTCAACATCTGCATTACGCATTTTAGCGGAATGGGCTACTTCCTTGCTGACAATAGTCTTTCCTATCGGAGAGAGTGAAATTGCCGCAAGCTTAAGGTGCTGTAAACCAAAAGGTATACCAATAATGGTAATAAAACAGGCAATAGCATGCAGAAGGTGGCCAATAGCAAGCCAGATACCAGCCAATAGGAACCAGATAATATTTCCGACTAAACCAAAGCCGCTTGTCCCAATATCACCGCGCAGGGTGAGTTCTTCTCGGGAAATTGCCTCCTTGCCGAAAGGGAAAAAGGAAAATTTGCCGATTACAAAGCAGGCTCTTCCCCAGGGAATACCAATAATACTGATAAAGGCAATCAGCGAGCAAAACCACCAGCAGAGTCCCATAAAGACACCGCCAAGGATAAACCAGAGGAAATTTCCAAGTGTTCGCATAACTACCCCTACCAATTCGGTTTATTAGTGAAAACGGTAATCTACTGATGTTACCGCAAATCCTAATCGCTATATCATTTATTTAAATTACAGTAGTTAGACGCAAGTCCTCACGTTTTAGATTCAGTTAAGGATACTTTCCTCGGTCTATACATGACCAGCTGGTCAGTCTGGGCGTTGGCTTGGATTTTACCCATTGGGTATAAAATTTACGGTATCAGCTCATTTGCCGGAGCATTACTATTCAGCAAGCGATGACATTGACTACTCCCTGTTACTGGTAGACCTGACTGCAATATACCCAATTGATCCAAGACAGTCCCTTGGTCCCAGTAAATATGCTCAGAGCTGATTTTTCTATTGGAGAAGCTAATAATTCCCACATGGGGGACTGATAGCTTCTTCCCTGTTGCTTCGATACCAGGTGCGAACCAATCCATACGAATAGAATGGGTAAAGTGAAGAATAAACTCATCCACTAAGCTGTCTTTGCCCACGGTGCGGGAAAGAAGCTGTAAATTTATATCCGCTGGCATTTGAGGAATAAATATATCCCTATAAAATTTTCGTAAGGGTTCTTTTCCCGTTGCGCCGGTACTAACCGGTACATGAATTAATACGGGATTTTCTGTCATGGTAGCAATTGCGGCGTCGGCATCTTTTAGATCGAATTCGGCCTCGGTATGGATTTCCCAAAGTTGAATTAAGTACTTTTCATCGTCATTGTATTCCATCTCATTCACCTTCCCATTTGAGGCGCAATATTACTAATCGTTGAGTTAATCTATCTTGTGCCAAAGGCAGTATCGCAATGTTTATAAATATCAATAAGGTCGGGAGCGTCAACAGTGAATATGACGATCTTGCAGCTACCTATAGTGATGGCTAATTTTTAGTACAGAATCAGAGAGTTTGTAGTACTAAAAGACCATAAATTATTGAGGAGGAGATGAAGGGAAGTTGTTTGAATGTTTGTAGATTTAGGGAGCCTCTGAATAACTGCGTGATACCTCTGGCTTGCAAAGCGGTTCACAATCAAGACGCGGCTTCGCAGGAATGTCTAGACCTTTCAAGAAGTCGCAACGCGGAGTGTGAATCGCTCTGCGAGCCCCGAAGGGCGGGCCTTGAAGGCTACAGCTGCTGCGTTGCAGCTCTTGCCAAGGGCTACGGCCATTCGCGGCGAGCTGAGCCTAACATCTGCAGCCTTCAAGGCCCGCAGAGGCATTACGGAGTTATTCAGAGGCTCCCTCGAATGCGTTACCCGTTCTACAAAGATAACGCATTCTTAATCCTTTAGCCGCGCCAGTAATTATTGGCTGCTGCAACGGTTTGGAAGTTAATGGCAACAACCTGAGAGGAGGCGATCAGGCTATCTGCATTTTCCTCATAGGCGGACCTCAGCTTACCCCGTACTTCATCTGAAGGCTGGGTATATTTTACTCCCATCCTGGATAGTTTCATTGCAAGTTCAAAGCCTTGTTGTGCATTTTCAGTAATTAGGCTTTCTAACCAGATTTGCGACATGGACATCCCTCTCTACTATCGGGTTGATTGATAAAGTTGTGGGAGCTGCTGAGCCCCAGTTATTTTGTGTATTTACTAAGGGTTGAATTCAGTCCAATATGTATTGGCTGATATATTTGTTGAACTGAATAAGATCGAAAGAACCTCTTATTTCGAACCTTACCTTACCGATCTCGCTTAAATAAACTTCTATTTCACAGTCCAGATCAAAAGTGCCAGCGGTCTCAACAGAGAATGCCTGGATCTTGCTGAAAGGCAAAGAGGTGTAGTCTACTTTTGAGCCCGTGATACCCTGAACATTGGCGGCAATAATGCGTTTGTTGGTGAAAACTACCTGATCGCGAATAGTTTTAAAACCTGCAAAAATAAACTCCCCCTCGATCAGGAACTTATTAAAGTCATCCCTGGATTCAGAGATATCTATAGGCTTGAGTTTAAATACTGGTGAGTTTTTAAAATCTATCACGGGTTATCCCTGTAATTCTATTGGAGGAGGAGATTACCACTGTGACGTATTAAGTTACAGATGATTTACTTTTTGGTTGTGTTTTTATGTTTAAATTTATTTAATTATTATGACAACTTCCACAATAGAGGATCGATCATAAGTAGTTGGTAATTTTTGAAATGCTTATCTCTCTATTCACTGGATTCTTGACTCGATTATTTCAGTATCACTAGGGATAAACAGCAGTGGCTATATCTGTCTATTGATTTGCAAGGCTTCCAAAAAAAGCTGCACAGCGGGATGAGTTGTTGCACTTTTTTTGAAGGTGACAGCATTTTGTATTTGGTAGTGAAACTTCTCCGGTAACAGGGGGAGCAGGGTTCCTTCCCCGACATATCTGCGGGCCAGGTATTCCGGTAGGAAACCCACAAAGCACCCAGAAAGTATCATCGCCAACCTGGCCGCCATATGGTTGGCTGTGGATCGCTTGGGAAACAATCGATACAGGTGCGCTGCACCAGAGAGAACAGTATGACTGGGTGCAGCTAACTCCTGCTGGGTGAGTAGCTCCTCATCAATAGCTGACACCTGGGCACAGGGGTGGCTGTTACTGCAATAGAGAATCGATTGGTGATAAAACAGGGGTTGGTACTCCAGCCCCGGCCGACGCGAGTGCAGGGGGTTGATACCGATATCGGCGCGGCCTGCGAGGATTTCCAACTCGAGCTTCCTGAGGGGCGGCCAGTTGTACTTCGAGGTGGAGTTGTGGGGCCTTCTCACGCAGTTGTGCAATAGTTCCGGGCAAGTTCAATTGCGGTATTTCCAATACATCGTCGGGCATTACCAGGCGCAGGGTACCGGTGAGTTGGGATTGGATTGCATTGACCTGGCTTTTGAAGGTATCCAGGTGCCCATCGAGCTCCAAAATAGCCCGATACAAGGCCTCCCCCTCCGGGGTCAGTTTGAAGTCGGCCCTGCCTCGAGAGCGCAAGCACAACTGCATACCCAGCCGTGTCTCCAGGTCGGAGATATGCACACTGATCGTGGAGCGGCTGATATTCAGGGTGACTTCGGCAGGGGTGATGCCTCCGGCGTGCACAACCTCGCGGAAGACGCGCAGCAGGCGCAAATCCATATCGCTGAGGCGGCCTCCCAGGGCGTTTTTGGTTTTGCTCATGGCTGCACTTCCAGGTTGTTTTCGGCGCTGCGGGCTGCGGATTCGATTAAAGTTTGATAAATATAAACTTTAGTTGGAAAAATACTACTATTCTCCTCAGTCAGCTGCGGCCAGAATCGCCGCATACTACTAATAACATCTATTTACTAGGAATTTTCCTGTGAAACTTGCAAATTCGGACCTGTTGAAATTTCAGAACTATATAGCGGGCGAATGGCGTGACGCTGCCGCCACTGTAGATGTATGTGACCCGGCAAATGGCGAGTTGCTGGGCCGTGTGGCCGACGGTACCGCAGAGGATGCCGAGGCGGCGGTGGCGGCTGCCAGTGAAGCCTTCCCAGCTTGGAGCCGCCGTACAGCTGGTGAGAGAGCTGCGGTGCTCAAGCGCTGGTACCAGCTGATCGTGGATAACAGCGACGACCTGGCAATGATCCTTAGCCTGGAGCAGGGCAAGCCGGTAGCGGAAGCGAAAGGTGAGATTATCTACGGGGCTTCCTTTATTGAATGGTTTGCGGAAGAGTGTCGCCGAGCCTACGGCCAGACGATTCCGACTCACAACCCGGCCATGCGCCTGAATACCATCCGCCAGCCGGTGGGTGTGGTGTCCTGTATTACCCCCTGGAACTTTCCTAATGCCATGATCACCCGCAAGGCGGGCCCGGCACTGGCGGCGGGCTGTACTGTGGTGATCAAACCGGCCCTGGAGACGCCACTATCTGCTCTGGCGCTGTGTCAATTGGCGGAAGAAGCGGGCCTGCCCAAGGGGACTATCAATGTAGTTACCGGCAGTGATTCTCCGGGAATTGGCAAGGTTCTGACCCAAGATCCCCGTGTGGCCAAATTCACCTTCACCGGCTCCACTGCTGTGGGCAAGCTGTTGATGTCCCAGTGCGCCAGCACCGTGAAAAAAATGTCCATGGAGCTCGGCGGCAACGCGCCGTTTATCGTATTTGACGATGCGGATATGGATACCGCAGTCAGCGCCTGTATGGCGACCAAATTCCGCAATGCGGGCCAGGTGTGCGTGGCCACCAACCGTATTTACGTGCACGAATCCGTGCACGATGAATTTGTGGAAAAGCTGCGCGAGCAGGTTGCCGCCCTGAAGATCGGCCACGCTACCGAGGAAGGGGTCAATATGGGCCCGATGATCTTCCGCAGGGCTGTGGACCGGGTTCAGGGGCTGGTACAGGATGCGGCTGAGGCCGGAGCAAAAATTGAAATTGGCGGTGAGCAGCTGGCCAATGGCGATAACTTTTTTGCGCCAACCATCCTCACTGGAGTTACCGATACCATGCGTATCGCCCAGGAGGAAATTTTTGGCCCTCTGGCGGCGGTACAGAAGTTTTCCGATGAGGAAGATGTGGTTCGCCGTGCCAATGAAACGCCCTACGGCTTGGCGGCTTACGTGATGAGTGAAAACATTCGCCGAGCCAATCGTGTGGTAGAGGCGCTCGACTACGGCATGATTGCCTGTAACACCGGGGTTTTCTCCACCACTGTGGCACCCTTCGGTGGTGTTAAAGAGTCCGGTATTGGCCGCGAGGGCGGTGTCGAGGGTATGGCCGAATTTTACGAGACCAAATATTGCTGTTTCGGGGCCTGAGCCCCGGTCTGAACACAACTGGCCTGCGCTTGTCCTAGGTGACAAGCGCCCGAACAGATTTTCGGGAGCCTGTGGCTCCCCTACTTAAGAGTTTGAAACTTCAGGGAACTTGCGGAGATTAATACTATGTCTGAGATGCAAACCGATGCTTTCTGGATGCCGTTTACCCCCAACCGCACCTTTAAGTCTGCACCGAGAATTGTAGAGCACGCCGAGGGGATTTATCTCACGGAGAAAGGCGGTCGCCAGGTTATTGATGCGACTGCGGGTTTGTGGTGCAGCAATGCGGGTCACTGCCGTTCTGAAATTGCAGAGGCAATTTACCAACAGGCAAAAACACTCGACTACAGCTCTATTTTTAATTTTGGTCACGAGTTGGGTTTTGAGTATTCCGAGCGTCTGGTAAAGCACACTCCCGATGGCCTGGACCATGTGTTCTTCGGTAATTCCGGTTCCGAGGCAGTTGAGAGCGCCCTGAAAATTGCCCTGCAATACCAGCGTGTACGCGGCAAGGGCACTCGCACTATGTTTATCGGCCGTGAGAAGGGTTATCACGGAGTAAACTTCGGCGGTATTTCTGTGGGCGGTATTCCTCCTAACTACCAGGGTTTTGGCCAGCCGGTGAAAGCCAACCATATGCGCCACACCCTGGATATCGAGCGCAATGCATTCAGTCGTGGCCTGCCGGAGCACGGTATTGAGTTGGCTGAAGACCTGGAGAGACTGGTAGCTTTCCACGGTGCCGACCAGATTGCCGCTGTGATTGTTGAGCCATTTGCCGGTGCCGGCGGTGTGGTATTGCCTCCCAAAGGCTACCTGCAACGCCTGCGGGAAATCTGTGATAAGCACGACCTACTGCTGATTTTTGATGAAGTCATCTCTGGCTGGGGCCGTACCGGTTCTGCATTTGCCTCCACCGAGTTCGGCGTAACCCCGGATATGATCACCTCCGCGAAGGGGATTACCAATGCCACAGTGCCCCTGAGTGCGGTATTTGTCAGCGACGAAATTTATAAAACCGTGATGAATGCGGCTCCCGATGGTGCGGTGGAATTCTTCCACGGTTATACCTACTCAGCACATCCGGTTGCCTGTGCGGCGGGTATGGCGACTCTGGATATTTACGAGCGCGAAGGCCTGTTGACCCGCGCTGCCGGTGAAATTGGCCAGCACTGGGAAAATGCCCTGCACAGCCTGGCTGACCTGGACAATGTGATCGATGTGCGCAATTACGGTTTGGTCGGCGCTATTGAGTTGCGCGCGCCGCAGGATCTGAAAGGGAAATACGGAGCTAAAGTCTCTGGTATGGCCTGGGAAGCTGGAGTGATGGCCCGTGGTATTGGCGATGCCCTGTGTATGTCCCCACCGTTGATTATCGAGAAGCACGAGATCGATGCTGTTGTGGATAAACTGCGTGGCGTGATCGGCGCTCTGGCCTGATTATGCTATTGCGGCAGCCCGTTTGGGCTGCCGTTCTCTCCAAATTACTCTTGTGCCAGAAGGAAAGAATACACTTCTCTCGAGACGCGCTGTGTATTCTCTCCTTCCTGCCTTATTAGTTTTCTCCCTTCCTCTCCTTTCATGACCCGCAGGGCAGTTTGCGTAACTTCCCTATTGTCGTTTAGAGCTACACTGAAAATAGTGGTCTGCGGCGCGGTCACAGTCTTTGCAGAGTCGACTGCCTGGCCGCGCTCGTAGGCTGCCTTTAAAAACCGCCGGGGAAAAATTCAATTCCCTGATGGTAAGGGATTCTTCAATATGGAAAGTTACTCAACCTGGGGACTTTTCTATGTCCGCTGACACTCCTCCCCTGGCGACCGGACCTATTTTGCAGGTGTTGTCTGCAAACTGGTGGCTACTCTTGCTGCGCGGTATTGTCGCGGTGATTTTTGGCGTGCTGACTTTTGTCTGGCCGGGATTGTCCCTGTTGACCCTGGTGTTGCTTTTTGGGGTTTACGCTTTCCTGGATGGTATTTTTTCCCTGGTTGCGGCGGTGATGGGGCGGCATAAGTCCACTCCACTGTGGTGGTTGATTGTCTCGGGGCTGATCAGTTTGGCTGCGGGAATTGTGACTTTTATTTTCCCGCAGGTTACCGCTTTAGTGTTGGTCGTTTTTATCGGTGCCTGGGCCCTGGTGCGGGGTATCTTTGAAATTGTCGGTGCTGTTCGCCTGCGCAAGGAAATTGATAACGAGTGGCTGCTGATCGCCATTGGTGTTCTCTCGGTGATTTTCGGAGTTGCGATTTTAGTCAGCCCCGGGGCTGGTGCTCTGGCGTTGCTCTGGGTAATCGGTGCCTATGCGATTATTTTGGGGCTGCCATTGATCTGGTTATCTTTCCGACTGCGCAAGCATAATAAATCTGCTTCTTCATAACCGTTTAACTCAAATACGCTCAGTAATAAAAAAGGCCGGTATTACTTAGTAATACCGGCCTTTTCGAATTGCTATTTAGATAACAGCTTTTGTTTTTTATTGTTTAGCGGCGAGATTGACTGCCTTCGGCAATGCCCCCATTAACGCTTTGCCTTTTTTCTCCAGTGCCATACACAGCTGGATTCGCTCCTCGGCTTGCGCGAGGCTGCGCTGGTATCCGGGGGCTAAATCACCTTGCTGGGCAAAGAGTTGTTGCAGTTCGCCCAGGTGCTGTTTATCGCAGAAGGCGGCGGCAAGTGATGGGGTGCGGCGGCGGATCTGGGCCGGAATCTTATCTACTACTTTGTCAAAGTTCTGTTGCAGCCACTCCCAGTGCTGTTCCTGAACCCTGGGCTGGGCCAGGGCGTAATGGATCAGGCCAAATGATTCTCTCGGCCCCATTTCGTCGCTGAGCGCTAATGCTTGAATGGTTTCCACTTGCTTGGGATTGTTGCTGGTGCCGATGGCATTGGCACTGGCATTTTCAAAGCGGGGATCATCCAGCTCGGCGCGGACTTTGATCAGGTGTGCGAGAAAATCTTCCCCTGCATCCTGTACTGCCACACTCAGGGCTGCCTGGTATAGGTCAGAGCTTAACGCCTTCGCATCCCGTTCCTGTTTAAAGCCGGTAAAGGCGGTTGCCATTTCCTGTAACTGCTTGCGCGAGTCAGGATCTTCTGCAACTTGCGCCATAAAGGTTAGCAGGTCGCTGTGCAGCATCTGCTGGTCGCTATCACTGCTATTGGCGCTGCGATTTAGTATCGGCAGGTACAGGTTCTGGGCAAAGTTCAGGAATGCAGAGCGCTGGGATTCACCCAGGTAATTATCCCGGTACTTCTGTAGGTAGCGCAATGGCATGGTGATAACCTGGCGCTTGTCCGCCACTGCGGATTTGCGCACTACTTCCAGCAGTGGTGCCGCAGTGAGATTGCCGGCCTCGAAAGCTGAGAAGGCGCTGTCGATAATGGACAGCTGTTCAGTGGCAGAGAACTGGGCAAGCTGTTTAATCAGTGCCTGCCACTGCGTCTTGGGAAGGTTCCAGCGGTAGTAGCCGCTGCCCTGAGCATTGGGCATTACCCAATTTGGGCAGGCACCGCCGGTAATCTCCAGGGTTTCCCTTGGCTCAGTCAGGATCTGGCACTGCTGCACGCCGCTATCGGTGCTGAAGCAGAAGGGGATGCTCCATTTATCGCTGGCGTCGGCGATAGGGGAGCCGAGTGGCCTGTAACGGCTCTGCTGAACCACTAGCGAGGCCTTGCCGTCGCTATTGCAGTCCATGGAGATATCCAGTTGTGGAACCCCTTTTTGCTCGACAAAACTGCGGAAAGTCTCGGTCAGTTCCGGGGTGTTGGTTTCCTGGCCGATCACTTTGTAGAAGGGTGGTGAGTCGGCCACGCTGTCGGAGAAGGTTTCCAGGTAACGTCCCAGTGCCGGGCGGAAGTTTTCCGCTCCGAAATAGGTGTCCACCATGTGGATAACGCCCAGGCTCTTCGAGTAGGTGATCGAATCGTAGGCGTTGCGAATATTGTTGTTGTCCGCGATGGGCTCACGAATGGCGCGGGTGCTGGCCAGGGAGTCTAGCTGCATGGCGCCGATCGCATAAGTCGCTGCGTTGAGGTCGTGCCCCTCTTCAGGTTCCATAATGGTGAGGGCCAGCGCCTCCCCCCAGGTAGCAAAACCTTCCTTCAGCCACAGGTCGTCCCACCAGGGAGGGGTGACCTGATTGCCAAACCACATATGGGCAATTTCGTGCGCATGAACTTCTACGAGAGCCAGGCGGGTGCCGGGAGCCGGGTTGTCGCCCACCAGGATACGCTGTTCGCGATAAGTAATTGCCGCAGACAACTCAGTAGCGCCACTGGGCCACTGGGGGGCGGCAATAATGTCCAGCTTCTTGAATGGGTAGGGGCGTTGCAGCTGGGTCTCGAAGGTCTCCACCATTTTGGGGGTGATATCGAGGATGTAGTTCATATCCTCACCGCGACCTTTACGGGCGAAGCCGCGCAGGGGTATGGGGTCTTTGCGGTATTTACTCGGCGGAATGGCTGGGCGCTCAACCTGGTCAAAGGGGCCGACAGACAGGGACAGCAAATAGGTGGACATCGGTGGTGTGGTGGCGAAAGTGACTTTCTCCATGCCGTCACCTGCCGCTTCGCGCTTCAGCTCAGGCCCATTGCTAATCGCTGCGTAGCCTTCGGGTATTGTCAGGCTGACAGTAAAGGGCGCTTTCAGGCCTGGCTCGTCGAAACCGGGTAAATACTTGCGGGCCTGGATCGATTCAGATTTTGCCAGGGCATAGGCATCGCCCTGCTCCTCGACCTTAAAAAGCCCGGCCAGGTTGCGATCAAATGCAGCACTGTAGTCGATGTGCAGTTTGAAAGTGCCCGCATCGATCTTCTCCGCAAACTCTACTGCGGCAACACCACTGTCCAGTACTTCCCGGTATTCGGCCGGAATCTGGCGGCCGTCATCGAGCTGTGCGTAGACTTCGCGCACATCCAGGTTTTTGCCATGCAGCCAAATATGTCGGGCACCCTCCGCCAGCTGGATATCGATATCCACCTTGCCGGTGAAGGTGTCTTTGCGAGGGTCCAGCACCAGTTCCAGTTGGTAATCCAAGGGGGTAGTGCCCTCGGGCAGGCGCCCTTCGGGAGCCTTATCAAAATCGAGGCCTTTAGCCTCGACTTCCTGGGCGGTACTGGTTTTTGCTGGTTCCGATGCTTTTTCTGCGGGGTTACAACCTGCTACTGAGAGCAGGGCCGCAGTTAGCAGGGCGAGCGGGATGTTCTTTTTCATGGTAGGGGGAGCACTCAGCCAAAAGGCTGATTGTACCGCTTTGGAGAAAAATTACGCGATGCAAATAGTTGGGTTGAGGGGACGGTGGGAGGAAACCCGGCAGTGAACGCCGGGTTTCTGTGGGGAGACCTACAGGTGCGGTACGGTCAGGCTAGAGACCTTGCTGCTGCTGTAGGGCACTGTGATGGTGTAATTGGTATTTTCCGGCTTCTGGTAGATGTACCCCTGAGTATCGATGGCCAATACTACACGGTGGCCAACCGGGACATCGTAGCTGGTGGTGAAAAAGTCCACTTCGAACTTTTGTTTTTGCCCAGACTTGTCTGAATGCAGGGTAATGGGGGCGTGAGTTATCAGGCGTCCCAATCCCAGCGGACCCACATCGTAGAGGTGCACGTTGAGTTGCACTTCTTTTTTGCTGGGTTCCACCCACATTTCGAGTCTGGGTTCGCCGCGAATCTTCAGGGTTTCCCACTGAATCGGTGATTTGTACTCGATGGCGTAGTAGCCGTTGATAGCGATCATGGGCGCGTAAACGGGGATACCGAAGCCTTCCAGTGCATCGGAAACCAGCGGGATACCGGTGCCTGCAAAGGTATCTGAGCCGCCGTGGAATTCGTTACTCCAGCTCCAACCGTCGTACTTGTCGCTCTCCATTTTTGCATTGTTAAACATGGTAAAGCGTGGCTGCAGGTACCAGGTGGTGCTTTCGTCCGTTACTGGGTAGTCCTCGAATTGCTCCAGCTCATTGCTGATGCGCACAGTCATATCCACCTTGGGTTCGGTGTCGATCCCGTTGTCCTCGCCTTTAAGGTGGTGGTCGAACCAGCGGAAACTGGTGGACCAGATATGGCCATTGTTACCGGTAAGAGTCTCGGTAATCGCGTGGGTGCCGGGGTTTAGCATGAGTTTCTTGGGCCCTTCGAGCAGGGAGTAGAAATCGGTCATGCTATTCGGCTTAAACAGGTAGTCGGCGAAATTGTTTGAGAGCAACACCGCTGTGCCGTTTTGATTGATTTCGTCCACGTAACTCATTGCGGAGCGCTCAGCACCGAAATTAATTACCTGTTCCATATTTTCGCCGTCGCGCAGGTTGCTCCATACCTGCTCGAGTTCGGCCTCTTTCTGGAAGGCCGTAGTAACAAGCAGCGTGCCCCATACCAGGTTGACGGTTTCATTGGGGTACAAAGCTTCCACTACATCTGCCCAACCGGATAGCGCAGCTACTGCATCGACGCGTGGGTGCTTGGCGGCACTCAGTAGTGAAATTCCACCGCCGTAGGAAATTCCGGCCATACCCAGCTTGCCCACCGGGTAATTGGTTTCCAGCCAGTCGATCAGGACTCCCACATCGTTAAGGCTGTTATCCCCTGCGACGTCAACAAGTCCTCCCGAGTGCCCAAATCCCCGGGTGGAGTAGCTGAGCACCAGGTAGCCGTTTTCTGCCAGCTCTTTGGCCTGGAAGTGGTACTGGTGCTTCTCCAGCCCCCAGCTGTTGGTAAAAATAACGGTGGGGTAACCGTCTGCTGGTGCGGGAGTCTCCGGGATAAATAAGTTCGCATCCAGGACCGTACCGTCAAAAGAAGTAATATCCACGTCGGCGATATATTCCGGTGCCGACCAGGCATGAGCAGACATTAGGGCGCCGCCAAGCAGCGCCAGTAGTGGCTTGGTATTCATTAGTTTTCTCTCATCTGATGAAATCATTATTATTTTTTTGACCAGGATTCCCTCCTTGGTCGACCCCGTACTATAGGAGTTCATCCTAGTTTTGTACGTAAATAGGGCTAAATTTGAGACGTTTGTCTCGCTTCATGTCGCAATCTGCTGCAGAAAACTGTTTGTGAACAGCTATCTATTTTGTGTCTTTCCGGTCACACAAAAACAGGCGAAAAGCTGTTTTGTGATCAAATTGATCTTTTTTTGATCAGTGAAAACCGGTACTGTGTCGTCTTCGCTAATCAGCTAGGGAGGGCTTCAGCAACAATGACCCGGTGGCCCGAACTATGGTTTCTCGTTCAGTTGTTCTATTAGTACTTTGTTTCGGATTTATCGCTTCAGCCTACGCCGCGCCGCGTGGTTTGGGGGAGGTGACCTGGTATGAAGTCGACAGTGATAATTTTCGCGTGATTACCGACGGTGATCCCAACGCAGTCAAAAGTCTGGTAGCAGACCTGGAGCGCTATCGCGCAGTGGCCTTGGAGTTACTCGATGCAGATCCAAAAAGTGAGCGATTAACTATTTATGCGGCCGCAGACCGGGACACCTATGCAAACCTGGTGGGTGTTGAGCTGGCGGATATGACCAACGGTTTGTTCGATACCTCTGCGGAGGGTAACTATGCCCTGGTAAACCTGGATGGCCGCAGCGTTGAGAGGCAGCTCAAAGCACGCGAATTCCTGTTCCACGAATACACCCATTTTCTGAGCTATAACGGCAACACTACCCACTACCCCTATTGGTATAGCGAGGGGTTTGCTGAATTTATGGCAACCATGTCATTCCCGGAAAAAGGTACCTACGAAATTGGCTCCATTCCCAGCGAGCGGGCTATGACCCTGATGTATACCGGGCTTATGCCGCTGGAAGACCTGTTGCGTGCGACAGTGTACAACACCGATGCGGACGAAAAGGCAGATGTCTATGCCGGAGGTTGGATTCTGTCTCACTGGTTGATGATGAAAAGCGGCAAGCAGGATAATTTCGATAATTTCGTCAAAGCCTATAACGATGGTGCCGACCCAGTACTTGCCCTGGAAGAAGCGCTGGGGATGTCGGTGAAAGAAATTGAAAAGGCCTATGTCGCCACTTATAAGGCGGATAGCTTTGAACATTTTAGTGGTGCTATCCCCGCGGACTTTAAAGAGGCCAGCCCTAGGGTTAAACGCCTCAGCAAAAGAGAGTCGGTGAGCATCCTGGCTGGATTTATCGCCCAGTCCGGTTACAACCTGCTGGCTTTGGATGAGTTGATTGAATATGCCTACAGTACGGGTATTTACAGTACTGAGCTGGCTGCGATTAAAGCGAGTGCCGATCTGCGATTGGGTAATTTCCCCCAGGCTAGCCACCTTTTGGCCAGTGTCCCCACTAAGGACCGGGGCCAGCTCTGGTACTTGAGTGCCCATGCTTGGTTAACGGTTAATCAGCAGGCGGTGGCGCCCGGTAGTAAGCGGGATCTTCGCAGCTTGAAAATGGCGCGGGAAGAGTTCGACTTCCTGGTGAAGGAAGAACCGAAAAATGCATCTCACTGGTTTGGCCTGGCGATGGCTATGGAGATGCTGGATTACCCCCGAGAGGAATATCTGGAAAAGCTGGAGCAGGCTTACAAGCGTGCCCCCCGTGAGCTGCATATTGCCCAGTGGCTGGCAGAAGAGCTCTACCAAAAGAAAGATGCGGAGTATTTTGCCCGAGTGGCGAAGCCGCTGATGTTCGAGCTCCCAGACGAGGAGCAGAACAAAGAAATAAAAATGAGGTTGGCAGAGCTGAAGGGCAAACCCAAGTCATCATAGCAACCATAAGAGCGCTCACTGAATAAAAAAGGCTTGTCACTCTGTGTAAGAGACATCCGACATTCGCCAACGTATATTTGCCCGGCAATTGACTTTGCCGGGCTTTTTTTTAGGGGATAATTTCCCTGCAAACTGGTACGATTTCTGTAACAGCGGCAATTCCATATTGCGAAGCATAGCGAGCGCGTTAAGGGTAATGCTTCTCATAGAATAAGAAAGGGTGCACTGTGAGCAGAAAACGGTTTTTCGTTATATTTCCGCTATTTGTCTTAATATTGCTGCTTGCCGCATGCGAGAGTAATAGAGATCCTGTTGTAGAAAACTCAAAGGTTTTAACGGAATCTCCCCAACAACCGATACCAACGCCGCAGAATAAACAGCCCGCAAAGCCGCAGTTTGAAAATTATGTAGAGCAAGGAGATCTGCCAGCCCTGTTAGAGCGAGGTGTATTGCGCCTGTTGGCTCCAAGGGGCCCCCAGGAGAGCGCCTTACCACGAGAAGGACTACCTGCAACAGAGTGGCGAAAACTTGCGGAAAATTTTGCTCGTAGCCGGGGATTAAAGCCTCAGTGGGTTTACGTAGGTAACTTTTCCGATTTAATTCCGGCGGTTATTGATGGACGTGGGGATGTAATCGCCACCAATTTTTCCCGCACCGAAGAACGCAAATTATCACTGGGTTTTACCCGCCCATTACAATATGTTGATGAGTTGCTAATTACTCATAAAGAGTTCGAGGTGGAAGAGGCTGTGCCCTTGCAAGTTGTGCTGCGGCGGGGCAGTGCATTTGCTGAAACCCTGGAGCAGCAAGTCGATAGGGAAAATTACAGGATCACTTACCTCGATAAGCCGGTTGCAACCAGCGAGCTTATCGCGGCTGTAGCAGCGGGTGAATACCCCGCAACAATTATTGATAGTAATTTGGCCGATGTACTTCTAACTGATTACCCTCAACTCACAGCCACCACAGAACTCGATTCCCGCAGGCCTATAGCCTGGGCTGTACGCAAAGGTGCTATCGCTTTGAGGCGTGAGTTGAATGAGTTCTTTACCGCAGAATTGGTATTGGCCAGTCAGAACCGAGAACAGCCACTGAGAGATTGGCAGGCAATAAAGGAGAGCGGAACTTTAAGGGTGCTCACTCGCAATCACCCCGCTTCCTACTTTATCTGGCGCGGTGAGTTGATGGGGTTTGATTACGATCTGCTAAGGAAGTTTGCTCGTGACCATAAATTACGCCTGAGCATGGTTGTGCCCGATAAGGACCAGGATTTGGTCGAGGCATTGAATGATGGAATGGGGGACATGATTGCTGCATCCCTTACTGTTACCGAGGCCCGCCGCCAGCAGGGATTGGCATTTTCCAAGCCTTATATGACAGTTACGGAACAGGTAGTAGCCGCAAAATCAAAGGTGCCTGATAAAGAGCTACCCCTTCCAGAGAACCTGCTTTCTGGGCAAACAGTAGTGGTTAATCCCACCACGAGCTATCACGAGAGTCTGGTCAAAATAATGGAAAAGCAGCACGGGCAAGATATGGTGCCGCTACAGATCCATCGTCTAAAAGGCGCTACCAGTGAGTTTCTTATTGATGCAGTAGCCAGGGGTATTTTTCCCTATACCGTAGTTGACTCACACTTGGCCGCCATTGAAAGCACTTACCGGGATGACTTTACTGTAGTGGGGGAGTTGCCAGGGGAGCGAGATATCGCCTGGGCCGTTCGAACTGGCCAACCGGAATTACTGGAACAACTGAATAACTTTCTGAACAAGCACAATCGGGACCTGTTCTTTAACGTTACTTACAATAAATATTTCAAGGAGCAAAAGCGTATCCTACAACATCAAGGGCAGCGCCTGCGCAGCACTGATGAACTATCGCCCTTTGATCCCATAGTAAAGAAATATACTGAGGCTACCGATCGGGATTGGCGTATGGTGGTTGCGCAGATGTATCAGGAGAGTCAATTTAACCCCCAAGCTCGCTCCTTTGCCGGTGCTCAGGGCTTGATGCAGGTATTACCTCGGACTGCACGACAGATGGGAGTTAACAATTTGTATGATCCTGAAAACGGTATCCGCGCAGGTGTATCTTATCTGGGGTGGTTGGATAAACGTTTTCCTGAAAATATACCCCTAGAGCAGAAGATCTATTTTACCCTGGCTGCATATAATGCGGGTCACGGCCATGTCAGGGATGCGAGGGCGTTAGCCCGACGACTGGAGTGGGACCCTAACCAGTGGTTTGGCCATGTTGAAGAGGCCATGTTGCTGCTGTCCCAGCCTGAATACTATCGCAATAGTCGTTTTGGTTACGTGCGCGGCAGGGAGCCAGTTAATTATGTGCGTGAGATACGGGATAGATATATTGGATATTTAGGAGTTGAGCGCCATCAGAACTATACAGATATTGATGGCAGCATTGCTCCCGATTAATTAATGCATCCCATCAGTGGGCCTCTGCAAGCCAGAGGCATTGTGGGTTTGCTCAAGGGTACTTTATTGATTGCCCTTTAGCTCCAGCGCAGCTGTATTGCGGAGGCGAGAGTTTCTTGCGGCCCAACTTTAGAGGCTCCACCAATCAAGTAGAGGCTTTCTCCTAGGGCTACTGCTCCGTGACCGTGTCGTGCCTGAGGCAAATGGCCCTGATTGTTCCAATCATCTGTGACTGGATCGTAAATCCAAATATTGTTAAATGCAGTACCAGTCTTCCAGTTGCCATTGAGGCCAAATGCCTCACCGCCGGTAACTATTAATTTATTATTTAATGGGGTTGCTGTGAGCCCGGCAACAGCTTGGGGGAGGGGGCGAATCTTTTCCCATTTATCCAGGCTGGGGTCATAAACTTCGGCGTAAGTTAGATTCCCGGCCTTGCGACCATTGTCGCTAACCTGGCGGCCACCAACAACATAAATTCTGTTATTTAAAGTTACCCCACCTGCGGAGTTTCGCTTGATACTGGCTGGTGCTGCTTGCTCCCAATGATCTCCTCTTGTAAGCACATAATGAGAATTGGTATCTCTATTTTTAGACTGTTCGTTGGGGGCCTTACCGCCAATGACATGGATGTTCTCCCCAATATTGGTGTAAATAGATTCAGCCAAGGGCCGGGGGAGAGGGCTGGTTTCTATCCAATGCTTATATTCGCTGGAAAGTTTATAAACGGTATTTCGGGCTTGCCAAGCGCTATCAGAATCGCCAAAAAATCCACCGATGCCATATAGGCTGTTGGAATTACTGGCCATGCCAAGGTGATGTCTTGACTCAGGTAAATTGGGCCCTGGCCTCCAGTTTTGTTCCCGCGGAGAAAAGATATGTGTTTGTTTAGTTGGAGAGAGACCGAAGAAAACTGCTGTATCCGATGGGATAAATCCCCCTGCTACATAGATCTCGCCAGAAAAGACTGCGGGGTAAATCTCCTGTAAAGGCATTTCCAGGCTGGGAAGACTTGATATAGATAGACTGGTAATAGCCTCTTTAGCGGTTAGATTGACTCCACCAAAAGTAAGGGAAGCTAAGCTGGAATATTTAATAAAGGATCTTCTGGATAGCGTCATAGTAACAAACACTCTCACACTGACCGATAAAGAATACCTATTGATTATAATTTTTTACCTAAAAATAGGCTAAAAGGGTCATTTTTATAGTGACTGAAAGGGTCGCAATCGTCAAATCCATAACGGCGATAGAGAGCGATTGCGGGAGCAAAAGCTTCAGTGCGGCCTGTCTCCAGCTTTATCTCTTTATATTTACGCTGCTTTGCCTCCTCCAATATTCTTTCTATCAAGGCGCGGGCAACGCCTTTGCGCAGAAACAGAGGATGAGTTTTCATGGATTTTATTTCACCCAAATTAGGGTCGATCTCTTTTAGAGCAGCACATCCGGCCAAAACTCCATCAATTCTTGCCCCCCAAAAGGTAATCATGGGGTCATTTAACTCATCAGGATTTAGTGCGTGAACGCTTCCAGGTGGGGAATGTCGGTACATTTCCCGTAGATGAGCTTCGAGAAGATTGTTAATGGAACCGTCGGACAGATCGTCTAATTGTACTGATATATACATCTTTATTTGATTGTCTTTCTTTTTAAAATAATGGCTTAAGCAGGAACGCCCGTTAATCTTTTGGGCTTTGAAATGTCACTTTAACAATATTTTCAGAGAAGGATAAGTATAAGTTGGCTGGTGCAATAGGTATGCTTTATTAGGGGGCATTGAGAAAAAATATATAACTTTTTGCACCGTTTTATTACGCATAATACCCGGCCAAAATCCTGGCAAGGGGAACTAAGGGCTGGATATTGCCCTTAGTTCAACATTAATAGCTAGTTTAAAGAAGATTTAGAGTAATCGCTTCCCGATATTGATACAGCGTTCACCGGAGTAGCGATGATTTTTTAATGCTTTTACCAATATGGGCTTAAGTTGTGGTTTTTCTTTCACTAGCTCGGCGACCTTATAGTTCTGTATAATGTTCGAATGAATATTATTGATGCATGAAGATTACCCGCTTCCGCTCAGGAGGAGAAACGTCGAACTGCGGTAAAGCTTTGGAAGAAATCGGAGCCTACAGTAGAAATTGCAAGAACACTGGATGTTTCCAGCCGTGCTGTGCAAAATTGGATTAAGGCTTACAAATTTGACGGATTCGAGGCATTAGCCGCTTAAAAGCGCGGCTATTTGAAAGTGGTGAATCGCAGCCTAACGGCAGAGCAAGAAAAGCAGCTTCAAAAAAATCGTAGCTGAACAGCTCAAACTTAACTATGCTCTGTGGACTTGTAAGACTTTCATGGAGCTAATCGAACGTGAGTTTGGCATAAAAATGTCAATTCGAACGGTCGGTGATTATCTGAAGCGCTGGGATTTTACACCTCAGAAGCCCGCCATACGCGCCTATGAGCAAAACCCCAAAGTAGTTAAAAAATGGATGGAAGAAGACTATCCATATATTAAACAACGTGCCAAAAAGGAAGGTGCAGAAATTTACTGGGGTGATGAAACGGACATTCGCAGTGATTGTCAGCATGAACGCGGCTATGCGCCAAAAGGAAAACCACCCATTGTGAAGTTAACCGCAAAGCGAGCTTCACTCAACATGATCTTAGCGATTACAAATCAAGGGACAGTGCGCTTTCAAATTTACGAAGGAAGCATGAATGCCGACAGATTAATTGGCTTTCTTAAGCGATTAATTAAAACCGCAGGCAGAAAGGTTTACCTCATTCTAGATAACCTTAGGGTACATCATGCCCGAGTGATTAAAGCTTGGCTGTCAGAGCATGAGGATGAGATAGAAAAATTTTATTTGTCATCGTATTCACCTGAATTGAACCCAGATGAGTATTTGAACTTCGATCTTAAAGGGGGTGTATATAGTGGGATTCCAATACAATTCAAAAAAAGTTAGAAAAAACTACTTTCTCACATGAGAACGCTACAGAAGAAGCCTGCGCGCGTAGTTTCCTACTCTAAGCATAAGGAAATTTAATATGCAGCATAGATGAACTATTGGGCCTCCGGGTTAATAGTAAAGAAGTGATACAGAATTCTGAACACTACCGCCAGAGGCTATGTATTAATTAATGCATTCGTTAAAAAGTGGAGTATTTAGAGTTTGAGCAGAGCGATCACTCACTATGCCCAAACTTTAATTAATCTAAGCAGGCTGGATCTGAAGTAACAAAAATATTTCCCGCCCATACGTTACTACTACTGCAGTCTAGATCCAGAGGTGAAAATAAATCAAAAATACCATTATCAATTGCTGTATTCGACACAATTACATTTTGAGTAGCATTTAAGTCGAGCAGATAGATGCCATAAGATGTATTGACACTAGCTTCATTGCCAGTAATAGTATTATTGTCAGCATCGTATATTTCTATACCCACGTTATTATTGTTTATAGAATTATTGACGACTGTAGTAAATTCACCCCTAAGCTCAATCCCTGCTTCGTCATTAGAATCTATTGTATTTAAAACAACGACATTAAATGATCCATCAAGATCAATCCCAT
The DNA here is from genome assembly GCF_052468155.1 of Microbulbifer maximicatervae (SeqCode). Lineage (NCBI taxonomy): Bacteria > Pseudomonadati > Pseudomonadota > Gammaproteobacteria > Cellvibrionales > Microbulbiferaceae > Microbulbifer > Microbulbifer maximicatervae (SeqCode). The sequence continues at coordinate 854,064 of NZ_CP174335.1, read as the reverse complement.
CTTCAGTATTTAGTATTTCATTACCAGAAATAAAGTTACCATCTCCATCAAGTTCGATACCTTCATCATCAACCGTATCAATAATATTATTAGTGATTATGTTGGAATTTGAACTGGATCCAATATCTATTCCATCATCATCGGTATTGAAAGAGGAGGTATCGGTTACTGTATTGAAGCTACTATTGATAACAATGGCATCATCATCTGAGTCAATTATATTGATTGTAGATACTCTATGGCTTCCAGTACCCTCTATCTGTATGGAGTCAAAACACTCCTGAATATCACCATTGCTGAGCCTGGCTGCAGTACCCGTTAAAAGTATCCCATCACCTGTCGCGTTTACACACATTAAAGTGTAACCACCCATATCAAGGCGGCCCGAAGGTCCCTCAATAGTAAGAGATGGGTTAAAAATAGTTGAATCACAGGATAGGTCTTCTGTGAGAGTTTCCGAGGTTGTGATAACGTCGCCACAGCTAACGGCACTGGCAACTATGGGGACGGCTAATGTGCCAATTAAAATCGTCACTGAGGTAAGATGCATTGCTGTACTTTTCATAAGTTTTCACTCACGTTCTTGTAGTGATATGGATAGCTGTAAACATTAATCAAAGCTCAAATAAAAAAATAACAGAAAAAATCTAGAACTAATTACTACAAATCCATGTAGATAAAATTTCACTCAGGGGTCAATATGTAAAGATTCTGGCAGGTCTGAATCTTCTTCAAAAGTATCGGTTTGAAATAAATTGGCTCCATTTATTTCGATAACTTATTAAGTTTGTTATGAAAACCCCTGATATTATATAGCAGCCAAATGGTCCATCCGGAAGGTAATGTTATTTAAAGAAATTGTTCATCCTCACTAACGACCTGATCCTACCCACCAACGACGGACACACTCTTATGCGATAAACTATGCAGCAGAGGTGCTCTAGACAAGATCAAATAAACCAACCAAAACCGCTCGTAAACAATACTCAGAGGAGTATAGAAAAGATGCCCTGGCACTGGAAACTGGCCTAAATTGTGGTGAGGCCGGCCTGGTAAAGCCAATGTTGCTGCCAGGAATTAAGATCTTTGTCCGCAGCTTTGCCCAGGTGGTTGATAAAGTCATTGAGGGTTGAATTGTCGTAAGACAAGGCCTTTAAGTAATTATTGACGCCTTTGCGAAATTCTTCTTTGCCCAAATAGTAGGGCAATTGCTTGAGTACTGAGCCGCCTTTGCCATAAGTAATTCCATCAAAATTGGCAAAGGCTTCGTCAGTATTGTTGACTGGTAGTTGAATAGCGTGGGTAGTGGGGCGTTGATCAGTGTGGTAAGCCCATTGCTTGGCACCTAAGTAATAGTTCTCCCAAGCGGTAGTGAATTCGCTATTTTCGGCTAGAGCCAGATTGGCCGTGTAAGTGGCAAAGCTCTCATTGAGCCAAAGGTCATCCCACCAATTCATGGTGACCAAATTACCAAACCATTGATGGGCCAGCTCATGGGCAATAACATTGGCGAGGCGCATCCGCTGGGCCTGGGTCTTTTTTCCTCGGGATATGTAAGAATCGTTAAATGTTACAGCCCCAACATTTTCCATAGCGCCGGCGTTAAAATCAGGTACTAGTATTTGATCATATTTTTTAAATGGATAATCAATTTCAAAGTAGGGCTGAAAGAACTCAAAGGATTGTTTGGTGAAGGTAAACCAGTCTTCTGTTTTTACGTAATTTGCCAGGCTCTGTCTTGCCATTAAGCGAAGGGGAATATCTCCTGCCTTGTCTTCCCAGATGTGGTAAGGACCTGCATGGAAAGAGAATATGTAAGATGAAAATTTCTTGGTTTGAGGAAAAAACCAGTGGTTTGATTTCCTTTTCTCTTCTACTCTCTCCTCTCTTTCCGCGCTAACTACTACCCAGTCTTTTGGAGCCTTTACATCCAGGGTGTAGCGTGCTTTCAAATTGGGTTGGTCAAAATGTGGGAATAGGCGATTGGCATCATAAGGTTCAAAGTCCGTATATAAATAGACCTTTTCGTCTTTGGGGTCTTTAAAGCGATGTAATCCTGAGCCATTGTTAGAGTACGGGTGTTGATAATTCACCGTAATCGTGTGGGATTTTTCTGGTAGATTTTGATAATCAATAGATATAAAGTAGTTGTTGTACTCAAATGGAACAGATCTTCCATCGACCTGGATTGAATCAACCGCACCACCGGAAAAATCTATAGTGAGCGGCTGTTCAAGTATTTTTCTAAAATTGATATCTGCGTGCACAATTCCGGAGAAGTTCTTAGCTTGACTATCCAGATTGATGCTCAGCCGATAGTCCACTTCAGCAATTTGCTGACGACGAATGTCAGCATAAGATTCTGAAAGTCCTGGGGCTGTGGTTCTAATAGGAGATGAAATTTTCTTTGCTGGTGAGCTTATTTCTTGCTTAGTAGTTCTTTGCTCACAGGAACTTAATAAAATACCACATAGAATCGCTATAACCACTTTGTACTTTAGTAATACATTTGTAAGGCGAATATATTTGTTCATGGCGCTATTTTTAATATAGAGTTATTGAATTACTATTTGCGATTTACTTTGTATCATTAAAGATAGCTAGGCGGCGATATAAATTTTCCGTATCAGGAGGGGAAATCTTTTATACAGAGTGAGAAGGAATAGGTTCTGGCTACTGGCCGTTTGCGACCTCAGTAATTGATTCCGCTAATGCGTTGATAACTCCGTCAATTTCCTCTGCCTGTGCTATAAATGGGACGCCGATTTGCAATGTGTCGCCGCCGTAGCGAATATAAAAGCCTTTTTCCCACATCTTCATAGCAATTAAGTAAGGCCTGAGTAATGGCTCATCCGGAGCTGATTCGATTGTCAGGCCTGCGGCAAGTCCACAATTACGAATATCTTCTATTAACGGTAACCCATTGAGTTGATGGATATGGTCTTCCAGGATATGGGCAAGCTCCGCAGATCTCTCAAATAAATTTTCTTTCTTTAAAATATCCAGTGTCGCCAATGCCGCTGCGCAGGCTAGTGGGTGCCCAGAGTAGGTATAGCCGTGGGGAAGCTCCAGTTGGTATTGAGGTCCTCCATTTTCCATGAATATCTCGTAGATATCTTGACGCACAGCCACAGCGCCCATGGGAACAGCGCCATTTGTAAGCTGTTTGGCTGTATTGAGCATATCCGGGGTCACTCCAAAAAACTCTGCTCCGGTGGCTTTCCCCATGCGTCCGAAAGCGGTAATGACTTCATCAAATATCAACAATATGTCGTATTGAGTACATATTTCCCTAAGGCGATGGAGATAGCCTTTTGGTGGGGGCAATACTCCCGCAGACCCCGCTACGGGCTCGACAATAACAGCGGCAATGTTTTCAGAACCGTGCAGTTTGATAAGTTCCAGCAACTCGTCTGCCAGGAAACTTCCCTGTTCAGGCTGTCCTTTAGCAAAGCGGTTGTGGGGTAAAAGGGTGTGGCGAAGGTGGTCAGAATCTAAAGATGAGCCAAAGATTGCTCGATTAGCGCTAATACCGCCCACACTAAGACCGCCAAAATTAACTCCGTGATAGCCTTTCACGCGTCCGATGAATTTTGTTTTCCCTGGAGCGCCCATCTTCTGCCAGTAGGCTCTAGCTATTTTTAGAGAGGTTTCTGCGGATTCAGAGCCGGAGTTTGTAAAGAAAATACGATTGAGCCCCATGGGCATCATCTGGCTGACACGCTCCGCTAGTTGGAAGGCTCCCGGGTGGCCATATTGGAAAGCGGGGGCATAATCCAGAAGGGCTGCTTGCCGGGTAATGGAGTCAATTATCTCCGGGCGGTTGTGTCCAGCACCACAGGTCCATAAGCCAGAGAGACTATCGAATATGGGGCGGCCATCAGCACTACGGTAATAGCAGCCGTCGGCTGAGGTAATAATACGGGGATCTCTTTTGAATTGACGATTCCCGGTAAAAGGCATCCAGTAAGCATCGAGCTGTGATTTACTAAGTCCCGCTGATTTGTCGTTCATTTTTATTTTCCGACATTTGGCCTTATCGCATTAATTTTGGACCAACTTTTCTACTTTATAAATTGATTCTCACTAACTTTAGTTTCATAAGTGGGGTTTATTAATAGAGTATTGAAGTATTGCCTATGGCAGGAGTTGAGTGCCGGGGGAGGGTTTGCCGGAATGGCCTAAGGGAGAGAGGGAGATGAGAGGAGAAGAGAACCGGGGGCATTAGCCCCCGGTAATATTGCTGATTAAACAGCAGTGGCGATTCTGTCCACATAGGGGGCGAGTTCTGGTTTGTTCTCCAGAATCTCCTGCCGGGACAGACCGTCGATCTCGTGGGGGAATACCAACCACTCTTCGGTCTTGTGGATAAAGTAATCCGGCTCGCGCTTGGCCTTGTTGTTCTTCGGCTTGTAGTAAGGGGTCGCGATACGAATCTCCGGCGTGTTCTTCTTACAGGCAGCGCGCAGGTCTTCGATAGTTTGCTCAATACTCAGGCCAGAGTCGTGCACATCGTCCACGATCAACAGGGAGTCGTGGGACTCCAGGCGCTTGATCAGGTAGTTCAGGCCATGCACGCGCACTTTCTTATCGCGCTCACCGATACCGAGATAGGAGGAAGTGCGGATAGCGATATGGTCTGCATCCACTCCCATCACGTGCAGCAGCTCTTGTACAGCGATGCCCACAGGAGCGCCACCGCGCCAAACACCGACAATATAGTTTGGGCGAAAGCCGTCCTTATAGATTTGCTCGGCGAGAGCATAAGAGTCTATCAGGAGCTGCTGTGCGCTAATAAAGTGCTTTTTCATCAATGTACCCCTCAGAAAAAGGCAAACTTGGCAACAAAGAGTGCCGCTAACACGTAGACACTGATGCTGACGTCTTTGCTACGTCCGCTCAGCGTTTTAATAACTGCGTAGGAAATAAAGCCCAGGGCGATTCCGTGCGCGATCGAGAACGACAAAGGCATCATCACTGCGGCGATTACTGCCGGTGCGGCCTCGGTAATGTCATCCCAATCAATAGATGACATACCGGAAGTCATCAGGACGCCAACATACAGCAGAGCACCTGCGGTTGCATAGGCCGGAATCATACCGATTAGGGGCGAGAAGAAGGTCGCCAACAGGAATAGCCCGGCGCAAACCACAGCGGTCAGGCCTGTGCGACCACCGGCGGTTATACCTGCAGTACTCTCTACATAACAGGTAGTAGTGGAGGAGCCCAGCACAGAACCAACGACAGATGCGGAGCTGTCGGCCATCAGGGCCTTGCCCATTCCAGGCAACTTGCCATCTTTATCCAGCAGTTTGGCGCGATCAGAAACGCTTAACAGGGTGCCTGCGGTGTCGAACAGGTCGACAAACAGGAAGGCAAAGATCACGCTGATCATGCCTACTTCGAAGGCGCCAGCGATATCCAGCTCCAGGTAAGTCGGTGCCAAGCTGGGAGGCGCGGATATCAGACCGGTGAACTCTACCTTACCAATTGCCAGGGCGATGACGGTTACCGCAAGGATACCGATCATCACTGAGCCCAGCATACGGCGATAGGACAGGGCCACAATAATAAAGAAGCCCAGTGCTGCCAGGATCGCCTCAATTGACTTGAGGTCGCCCAGGGTTACCAGGGTAGCGGGGCTGGCCACAACGATACCGGCACTCTTCAGGGCAATGATCGCCAGGAACAGGCCAATACCCGCTGCCAGGGATTGTCGCAGGGAGAGGGGGATACTATCGATAATCCACTCTCGCAGCTTGAAGATACTGAGCAGCAGGAAGATTACCCCTGATATAAACACCGCACCCAGGGCTACTTGCCAGCTGTAGCCCATTTCACCGACGACAACGTAGGCAAAGAAGGCATTGAGGCCCATACCCGGTGCCAATGCGATGGGGTAGTTGGCGTAGAGCCCCATAATCAGGCAGCCAATAGCGGCTGCAAGACAGGTCGCCATAAACACAGCGCCCTTATCCATACCCGCTGCAGCCAGGATATTGGGGTTCACAAAGATGATGTAGGCCATCGTCAGGAATGTGGTAACGCCGGCAATCACTTCCCGGCGAACATTCGTCTGGCGCTCTGAGAGCTTGAACAACTTCTCCAGGAATGAGGCATTGCCTCCCACCTGCGGGATGTCGGACCCTGGGGTCGCCGATGTTTGGATATCAGTGGGTTTCATATCAGAAGTGGTACTTTACTAGCAGGTTAACGTTGCGCTCGTTGGAATCGACACCATAAGTGCCATCCTTGATTCCGAACTTGTCGTTCCAGTGTACGTACTCAATACCCGCGTACAGGGTCTTGGGTTCACCCCAGGTGGCGCCGGCATCCCATTTCAGCTGGGAGGTAAAGTTGGTGCTCGGATGTGAATCTTCAGAAGCACTGGTCCAATCGATAAACCCGTCGTAGACAAAGCTGGCATCACCCAGGGTAAAGGGCATAGCCCAAACCAGGGTCAGCTGCTCGTTGCTGGCCTTGTCATCGTTATCGCGGTGGTAAACATTCGCCTGTACAAAGGAAAAACCGGGTACCGCGAGATCAAAGCCCACACCTGTCAGGTAATTGGTGAAGTGGGGGCCTGTGGCCGTCAGGTGATCCGGGTCATCCATATTGCCTATCTCCACAGTTGTGGCGACAAGCACATCGGTAACCGGTCCGAAAGCCAGCTCACTGCCGCTGAGCTTGCCTAAGCTCAGGCGGGGAGAGATCTCACTATACAGCTCATTGGAGCCATCTTCCGAGTCCAGGTAGTCGGCAAAAATAAAGAGGTCACCCCAGCTGTGGCCACTGGCGTGCTCGAAAGTTACTACGGATCTCTCAGAGTCATCCGTGGTCTTGCTGTAGTCGACTTTGTAATCGTGGCCGTAAAGAAGGCTCAGGCTGTTGTCACTCCAGGTCATCTCAGCTTGGGCAGCTACGGACAACAGGCTAGAGGCCAGCAGTAGCAGGGGCTTGGTTGGTTTCATTCTATTACCTCTGTTACAGCGACAGGCGAATTTCGCACTGGCGGCCGATGAGAAAATCGGCAGTTGGTTAAAAAATAGTCGCGGAATGTACCAGAACTTAACCCCTGTTTTCCAGTGTTTTTTCTCGGGATTTACGCTTTTTTCCGAGCTTTTTAGGTAACTCTGCACCAAAAAATCACGCAGAGAAAAAACAAAGTACTCACTTGTTGGCTAGCGATGGGTTGGAGTAGCAAAAAAGTAGTGTTTGATTGGATTGAGAGCAGGGAATCGCTAAATTGCTGGGGTAATCTAGGTAAATTGTCCATAAGGTCGGTGTTGCTCCCTGATGGTGCTTGCATTGGCAATAAGAATGCTTTTGGTGCTTTTGGTGCTTTTGGTGCTTTGTGGGGACCCTGCTAAGCGGCATTTAATTTTGATGATACCGGCAGTCCCTCAGCTTGGTAGCTGAAATATGCTGATCGAAGTAGGTTTTTTGGGCGCACTTCAGGTTAAGAGTTCAAAGTCAGCCTTCCTTTATATAAGCGGGAACCGGTCTGAGCTTGACGATGGTGATTGGGAAATATTAATAAACTTTTAACCTGGGTAAAAATTATTGGGTTTGGGGTGCCTGGTAGGAAGTTGTCCCAGAGAGAGCCATAAGGAGGCTTATAGCGGGGGCGACTGCGAGGGTGGGCAGATGTTACTCAGGTGATGCCAGCCGGTGCGCTGTATTTTTGGATGGGAATAGTTACGTTATGCAGACTGTGAAGACTGGGGCGAGTATTGCGATCGCCCCAATATGCCTTTTCCAATTTTGCGTTTGGAATCAGGCTACCTGCTGTTCTGTACCTGACTGGTGCGCCAGGTATTCCTCGTAAGTGCCTTGAAAATCGATCAGTGCTTGATCTTTGATTTCAATAACTCGGGTTGCCAGGGATGAGACAAACTGACGATCGTGACTCACAAAAATAAGTGTGCCCTCATATTTCTCCAGTGCCTTGTTTAGGGCTTCGATGGCTTCCATGTCCAAGTGGTTGGTTGGCTCATCCATGATGAGCACATTGGTGTCCATCATCATTAGCTTGCCAAACAGCAGGCGATTTTTCTCGCCGCCAGAGCAGACCTTTGCCTTTTTATTGGCATCATCTGCGGTAAATAATAGTCGGCCCAGAATACCCCGCACAGCCAGATCATCGTGCTTGGGGGTGCGCCACTGGGACATCCACTCAAATATCGTCAGGTCACCATCAAAATCTGCACTGCTGTCTTGTGGACAGTAGCCGATAGCGGCATTTTCTGACCACTTGACGACTCCGCTGTTTGCTTGGATCTCATTGACAAGACAGCGCAGGAAGGTTGTTTTACCAACGCCGTTCTCACCGATAATTGCCAGGCGCGCACCGGCTTCCAGCAGCATTTCGCCACTTTGAAATAGCGTTTCACTGTCAAAACCATGGGTAAGCCCCTCAAGAGTCAGCGCCTGGCGATGCAATTTTTTACACTGGTTAAACGTAATATAAGGGCTGACCCGACTGGAGGGTTTGATTTCGTCCAGCTTGATTTTTTCCATCTTCTTCGCGCGGGAGCTGGCTTGCTTGGCTTTGGATGCATTGGCAGAAAAGCGGTTCACAAAGCTCTGTAGCTCGTCCAGTTCGGCACTTTTCTTGGCATTCTCTGCGTGAAGTTGTTCTTGTATTAGCGTGGAGGCCGCAACAAAGTCCTCATAATTGCCGGGGAAAACCCGCAATTCACCATAATCTATGTCGGCCATATGGGTGCAGACAGAGTTCAGGAAGTGGCGATCGTGGGAAATGATGACCATTGTGCTTTTGCGTTGATTCAGTACATCTGCCAACCACTTGATGGTGTGGATGTCCAGGTTATTGGTCGGCTCATCCAACAATAAAATATCCGGGTCGGCAAATAGCGCTTGGGCGAGTAATACACGCAATTTCCAGCCGGGAGCTACCTGTTTCATCAGGCCAAAATGCAGGGATTCGTCGATGCCAGCTTCAAGCAGGATTTCTCCCGCACGGCTCTCTGCACTATAGCCATCCAGCTCAGCAAATTGGACTTCAAGCTCGGCTACGCGCATGCCGTCTTCTTCGCTCATTTCCGGTAGCGAGTATATACGGTCACGTTCCTGTTTAATTTCCCACAGGCGGACATCTCCCATGATGACCGCATCGACGACGGTGTACTCTTCAAATGCAAACTGGTCTTGGCTCAAAGTACCCAAGGTGCATCCAGGCTCAATGGATACGTTGCCGGCCGAGGGCGCCAAAGCACCACTCAAGATCTTCATAAAGGTTGACTTTCCACATCCATTGGCCCCGATAAGGCCATATCGGTTGCCATTGCCGAACTTTACAGAAATGTTTTCAAACAGTGGTTGGGCACCAAACTGCATGGTGATATTCGCGGTGGAGATCAAGAGCGTATTCCTGAGGATTACAAATGGGCTCTGGTAAGCCAGTTTCGCCAAAATAGGAGGCGTGATGTGGGGGTCGCACTATAAGGATTTGGCGCTGAAGTGTCGAGGAGTACGTTCAATAACTAAGCAGTTTCTCCGCGGGTTCGATATTAGAGATTGAAATATATATGTTAAAGTATACTCCTAGGCTAGGAGGATATTCCATTTCGGGGTGGGGTGCTATGATATGCATCTGTATGCTCCCTGAGTCCGGGCTCTTTAGCTAAAGCTATGGGCCCTAATATTAGGAATATTCCCGGTATAAGTTGCCAGCGCGTAAAGCGGCCACTTTTATTTAAATAATTAACGGGATCACTTGATCTTATTTGTATCCTTTGGGTGGCTCCGACGGCAAAGTAAATGTTAATGCTGTTAGGGGGGAGGGTTGAAGGGCTAATGACTAGCAGATGTCAGTCAATCAATTTTTGATCTCTATGAGGAGCTAGCAAAGACTGGAGGCTATATGAAATCGAATTGTTTGCACCTTGCGATTCCGGCAGGGGACCTGGAAACCGCCAAGAAATTCTATTGCGATGTCTTAGGCTGCAAGACCGGCAACAGTGAAGAAGGTCGCTGGGTAGATATCGACTTTTGGGGTAACGAACTCACTCTGCACCAGAGTGAGGAGAAGCTCCCCAATGTTCGTCACAAGGTGGATATGGGAGAAGTGGCTGTTCCTCATTTTGGCATTCACCTGCCGGAAGATGAGTTTCAGGCATTGAAAGGCCGTATCGAAGCTGCCGAGTTGAAATACCTGGACAAGCCCTACCGTCGCTTTGTCGGCAATGAATACGAACAGGAAACCTTTTTTATCGAAGATCCAAATGGCAACGTCCTGGAAATGAAAACGATGGTTAATCCTGAACTGATGTTCAAGTAATCATCTGTGCCCTGCAGATAATTGAATCTGTGGGGCTGAGTTTCTCCCGCTATTCCCTGTCCTCGCTTATTCTTGCTAAGAATGAGATGCCTTAATCTGGGGTTGAGTTCTGATTGCCTGAATAATACCTCCGATAACTATCAGTAAGCTGCCGGCATAAGTATTCCAGGTTGGGAGTGTGCTATAAACAAACCAATCCAATATGCCGGAGAAAATCAGGCTTGTATATAAATAGGGAGATAAGCTGGCAGGTCTGTTTACCCGACGATAGGCTTTAGTGCGCAAGGATTGATTGCTGATTGTCGCCAGGCTAAAAGCAATAATCACAATCACAAAACTTACCGAGTCCGATAGAGATACCGCGACTTTCGTAAGCTCCCCAAGATTTCCTTCAATCAATAAAATGGCAAGCATATAGAGGCTGGATAGGCCGAACATCTTGGTGGTTGAAGATATCGTATTTTGCTTCTTTGAAGAGTGGTGCATTACAAACTGTGAACAAGCTCCAAAGAAGCCCGATAGCAGGCCCACAATCATATAGCTATCAAAGCCAGCAGTTGGCTTCAATATAAAAGCAACGCCGAGAAAGCTGATTAAACAGGCCGCTAATGTCTTCTTTTTTATCGGATCCTTTTTGGCAAACCGGGTAATAAAAGGGAGAAATAAACCTGACGTTGAAAATAGAAGGGCGGCGACAAGTAGAGAGCCTTTGGACAAATAATAAAACAGGCAATACTGAGCGAGACAAGTGAATAACGCCCTTGCACCATCAATCCTGTCTATTCGATGAGTCACAGGGTTTTCATCGAAAACAACGAGGCAAATCCAGGTTAGGATTAAAAATGGGGCAAAGAAACGAATAAAGACCACCAAGGATAAGGAGCTAAAGGTAGTTAGTTCTTTACCAAATAGCCCGGTTAGCGACATACAGCTGGCCGCCAGAATTGCGGTAATGACACTGAGGGCAAATTCTCTATTGGAAATGCGGGTACTCATGGTTTACTAGCACCCTCACTAGCAATAATCTCATCGACTGTTTTTACACTGGCTATCTTCGTGAGGAAGTCCAGGCTATTCTGTTTATTGTTTTCCGTGTCAGACTCACAGGCATCTGAGGCAATGAGTACTGAAAAGTCTCTATCGTGAGCTTCCCTGGCTGTCAGTTCGACTGTATTTTGTGTTGATACCCCACAGAGAATAATCCTTTCTATATTGTTGCTAGCAATAAGTACTGGGAGTTCGGTCCCATAGAAGCCACTGACACGCCTCTTATAAATAGATATATCGCTATCAGTGATATTGAGATCATCAACAAAAGCAGTGCCCCAGCTTTTCTGACGGAGGGCGCCTATATCTTTGATATAGCTGAAGAGGGGAGAGTTAGAGGAAGATTCCCTGTAGTCGGTGGAAAAAGCGACCCTGATATGGCAAATAAGATGACGTCGTGCTCTTCCCCACGTAAGGAGTTTATTGCTGTTTTCAATAACTCTATTCTTATAGACTCTTGGGGCCGCTGCTGATATTTGTCCCTTTGGATGACAAATATCGTTGATAAAATCGAGGGTAATGATTGCAGTCTTCATGACCAGGGTCTATTGAGGCGAGTATTGGTTTAGTTTAGTAATGATTAAGGAAGCCTTCGATAAAGAATTTTATGATCTATATAGAGTTTATGATTTCTTTGTCATAAATTGCTTTGCCCTTTTTTTTATTGCTGCCACTTCACTCTTCTCAAGCTTATCCAAAAGGCTGAACATCATTGTCATTCTATGATTGCCCTCTAGCATTTTTCTTTTTTCAATTAAGAAATTCCAGTAGAGGCTGTTAAATGGGCAGGCCTTCTCTCCAGTTCGTTGTTTGACGTCATAAATACAGTCGCTGCAATAGTTGCTCATTTTGTTGATATAGGAGCCACTACTAATATAGGGCTTTGTTGCAACCAATCCACCATCGGCGAACTGGCTCATTCCCCGCGTGTTAGGCATTTCAACCCACTGAATAGCATCTATGTAAATACCGAGATACCAACTTTCCACCTGGTCAGGGTCAGTTTGTGTTAATAGCGCAAAGTTACCGGTAATCATAAGCCGTTGGATATGGTGAGCATAGGCATTTTCCAAGCTATTCCTGATGGTGTTATGAAGGCAGTTCATGGACGTTTTGGCATCCCAGAAAAAATCTGGCAAATTATTTTTATTCTTCAACTTATTCTGATGCTCATAACTGGGCATAGACATCCAGTAGACACCGCGCATATATTCTCGCCAGCCCAATATTTGGCGTACAAAACCTTCAATCTGGTTAAGTCCTATTGAAATTTTTCCATCTTCCCAAGATTTTATCGCTGTATCGATAGCCTCTTTTGGAGATATGAGTTTACTATTTAGGGAGAAGCTAATTCGGCTGTGATAAAGAAAGGCTTCATCTGGATCCATTGCGTCCTGAAACTCGCCAAAATGAGCAAGTAGATGTTTACAAAAATGACGAAGTAGTTTTATAGATTCCTCCCTGCTGGTTGGCCATATAAAATTCTCTGGATCAATCTCTCCAATACTCTTAACTCCAGACTTTTTTATACGGGATAAAGTTGAAGTGACATTACTTGTTATTTTTCCCTGCTTGGGTTTGCCCAGCTTTCCATTCCATTTTTTTCTATTGCTTTGGTCGAAATTCCACTTTCCCCCTTCAGGTTTTCCATTGTTCATCAGAATGTCATGCTTCTTCCGCATATAGTGGTAGAAGCTTTCCATAAGTAGAGATTTTTTCCCCTGGAAGAAGTTTGCCAGCTCTTTTCGGGTGGTTAAAAAGTGTTCAGTGTCGTAGGCTTGAAATTCTATTGATAGTCTCTTTTCTAGTTGTAGCAGCTGCTGATCTAGTCGGTACTCATCGGGAAGTTGGTACTCAAATTTTTCAATTTTGTGCTTTCTAATAATATCTTCGATATTTTTTGTAAGGTTTTGTTTGTTGTTTTTATCGTCTATTCGATAGTAAATAACATTGCAGCCCCTATTTTTAAGCCACTCTGAGAAAATCTGCATAGCTTCAAAAAAGGCAACGATTTTTTGGATGTGGTGAACAACGTAATCGGTCTCTTGGCGCATTTCAGCCATAAAGTAGATTTTTTCCTCCTGGTTACCTCTAAACCAGGAGTGTTTTTGGTTCAATTGATCCCCTAATAGCAAGCGCAGCGTTTTCACATCTCACTTCCTTTATTTAGGTCTTAATATGCCTATAGATAGATCCTTCTATTCACTCCCACATTTTCTACAAAAGTAGAGTCATGGGAGATCAATAAAAATGTTCCGGGGTATTCTACTAGCGCAGTTTCCAGCGCTATACGCGACTCCAGATCCAAGTGATTGTCTGGTTCGTCCAGTAGTAGCAGGTCTGGAGCCTCAGTGCCACGAGTAGCGGCAAGTAAAGCAACCTTTAGTCGCTCCCCTCCACTTAAAGTATTGGTAGAGCGAAGTGCAGAATCACCTCGAATATTCATTGTGGCTAGGGCTGTGCGCCAGAAGTTGGTATCTTTATCAGGGTGCAGGCGGGATAAAGTTTCCAAGGCAGATAGATTTCCATTTAGTTGACTTAGGTTCTGATCCAGATAAAAACAGCTGCCAAAAGTTTTACACAAACCGCTGCGAGGTTTAACTCGACCAGCAATGATCTTTAGTAGCGTTGTCTTTCCGCTACCATTGGCGCCACAAATATGCCAGCGATCGCCACTGTGCATGGTGAGTGATATGGGATCACTCTGAATACCGTAGGGCAGTTTGAGATCCTCAACATGCAGACGAATACCACCCGTTAGCCCTGTTTTGCTAAGTTGCATATTTGGGAGCTTATGACTCTTATAGTCCTTTTGGCAACTTTCTAAATCTAGCTTTAACTTATGGTGCTGACGATCCAGGTTTCTAGTCAGCTTGCCTAAACTTTGCCCTGCACGATCTTTTTTCGCATCTAGTAGCGATTTACATTGGGAACCTTTTAATTTCTTACCCTGGTTTTTTCTGGTTGTAGTTTTTTCAGCAGAACTTTGCTTAAGTTTGTTTAGGCTTTTTATATTCTTTTTGGTATTTTCAATTTTCTTTTCTACAGACTGTCTCTGTATCTCTTTTTCTTTCTTGTAGTGTGAATAGTTACCACCATATGTGCGTAGTTTTCCTGAAACTAGTTCCACTATCGTGTCAGCTTGTTGGAGTAAGCTTCGATCATGACTGACCATTAGAATTCCGGCAGAATGGTTTCTAATTTTCTGCTGTAACCATTTTCTACCGTCTGAATCTAGGTGATTACTAGGCTCATCCAGTAGCAGGTAGTGTTTTTTATGAGAGAAGGCATTGATTAGAGCCAGTCGGACTCTTTCACCGCCGCTAAGATTGCCGATAGGAGTGTCTAACGTGAGATTTATTCCGGCGCTGTATAAATGCTGTTGCCAAATTGTAGGTAGTTCCCATGAATCTGAGACACGTATCAGATCTTCCTCACTCTGATTGCCAGATTCAATACGTGAAAAACAGTCATAGAGGCCCGTAGGGTCGAATATATCTACAATTCTCTTGTTGGAATTGCTGCTCACTTGATCCACTTTAAGGTAGTCCGTGTACCAAGTAATACTTCCCTGTTCAGGCTTTAGTTTCCCAATCAAAGCCTCTAAAAAAGCCGATTTTCCACTGCCATTATTTCCCACTAAGCCAGTAAATCCCGGAGGGAAGTCAAGATGGATCCCCTTAAATAGAGATTTCTCAGGGACGTTTAAGTAAAAATTTTTTATAGAACAAATGCTCTGCATGTCACCCTCCGGTAGTCGGAATGGGTGGCGCAATACCATGATCTTGAGAGAAAGTTGTAGAGAATGGAGTACGCCACTTGCACGGGAATTGATGGCCTCTTAAGAAACCGGTTTATCTCCAGTGTGTGCAAGGCTTAATTCATTGGCGTAGATAGCTCCAAAAAGAAAAGTTGTTAAGTGTTAGCTTAATAAAGTTTCAAAAAGACTTCAAGTCCCAACCTATAAGCACTCATTTGGTACTCTCAACTCTTAAAATAAAGTGGTATAAGAGTATTATTGATATTACATTGAGATGATGCATTTTTACGACTTGATTTAGAACAATAATTGTTTAAAAGCGGGGGTTACTATGGTATTTGAAGGTTTTATAGCAATTTGTCTATTGATCGTAAGTACTATGCTTTTTTCTTTTATCGAAAATCACAGCGGGAACGATTTTTAAGAGACTATCAATTCCATCCGTCTCTCAAACAAAGAGTGAAGAAAAAATACCCTCATCTCAGCAACAAGCAGCTGGGTATGGTACTTGATGGGTTGAGGGAATATTTTATTATCTGTCAAACGGCTGGTAGACAAATGGTCGCTATGCCATCTCAAGTGCTTGATGTCGCTTGGCATGAATTTATATTAAGCACACAGATGTATCGCAATTTTTGTAATAAAGCTTTTGGACACTTTCTGCACCACACACCCAATGAAGTTATGCCAGATAAGGATACAGCTAGTGAGGGGATTAAGAGGGTGTGGCGAATTGCTTGTGCTCGAAGTGGTATAAGTCCATCCAAGCCAAAGTCGTTACCTCTGGTTTTCTCAATTGATAAAAAGTTGGGGATTAAAGATGGATTTCATTATTCGCTAAACTGTCGATCGAGAAATAGTCCCGCTGCGGATCACTGTGCCAGTCATATTGGTTGTGCCGCGAGCTGTCAAGGCGGAACTTCCGGCAGTGTCTTCTCTGGTATTTGGGGTGGCGGCTCCTCTTCAGATTCTGGAAGCAATTGTGGTGGGGGCTGTGGCGGGGGTGGCAGCTAGAGGCAGCTATCACTGCTCTAGCAATCCTGTTCAACGTGATTAATGAGTGACACCCTGAACTTCGCAAAGCTCTTCAATTTCTTCAGCGCTAAAGCCGAGCTCACCCAGCACAGCGTGATTGTGCTCTCCCAGAGCTGCCCCTCGGTTAAATAAGTGGGGCTTTTGGCCGTTAAATCTAAAGGGTGTGTTGATCTGTTTAATATCTCCATTCACAGAACAGATCATCTCTCTGGATTGGATAAGATCGCTATCAGCAGCTTCTTTAAAATTAAGTACGGGTTCAATACACGCATCAATATCCTGAAATATATCAATCCATTCTTTCTGGCTTTTTGTGGCAATAATTTCTGCAATATCTTTCTTAAGTGTTTCTTGTTGTCCGTCTTGGACAATGCGAGTCAGCCACTCCTTTCGGCCTATTTTTGTTAAAAATTGCTCAGCAAATTGTGGCTCTAAACTTCCCACAGAAAGATAGCGGTTATCTGCCGTGCGATAGTAATCATAATAACTTCCACCGTTTAGCAGCTCGGATTCCAGCTTGGGATCGGTATTTAAAGCCAGTGCATTGGCCCCACTAATTGCGTTTAACGCGAAACTACAGTCCGTCATACTGATATCGATATAACTGCCTTCACCGGTTCTCTGACGATGATATACCGCAGCCAGTATCGACATAACCGCATGGTGTGAACCGCCGGCGATGTCTGCTATCTGTGTGCCGCTCAGGCAGGGGCCATGGTCACGGTTGCCGGAATAGCTGGCCAGGCCAGATAGTGCGAGATAATTGATATCGTGCCCGGCACGTTGCTTTAATGGTCCAGTCTGTCCATATCCGGTAATCGAACAGTAAATAATGTCTGCGCGCTGTTGGCTTAAGCTTTGGTGGCCAAGGCCCAGCCTATCCATCACTCCCGGGCGGAATTGCTCGATCACAATATCGTATTGCTGAAGCAATCGGTGAATCACCACTTGCGCCTTTGGATTTTTAAGATCGATCGCCAGGGAGCGTTTGTTGCGGTTAATGGTTGCGTGGGCGGCGGATAGGGAAGCCGTGTCATCGACTAAAGGCGGAAAGCCCCGTAGTAAATCTGGGCGTGTGGGAGACTCGATTCTTAGTACTTCGGCGCCCAAGTCCGCCAATAGCATAGTGGCATAGGGACCGGGAAGTAGGGTAGAAAAGTCGAGTACTTTAAGCCCCTCAAGAGGGGCGCAATGATTCTTCGTTTGCTGTTTCACTTTTTATTTCATTATTTTAATTGAGAACAGGAATTTCAATCTAGCACTTTAATTTAGTCATCGCGCAGGAGGTCCCGGGAAATAATTAATTTCATAATTTCATTGGTTCCGGCATAAATACGTGCTACACGAGCATCGGCCCAAGACCGGGCGATGGGGTATTCCCACATATAGCCATAGCCGCCATGTAACTGAACACATTCATCCAAAAGTTTGCATTGGAAATCTGTA
The DNA here is from genome assembly GCF_052468155.1 of Microbulbifer maximicatervae (SeqCode). NCBI lineage: Bacteria > Pseudomonadati > Pseudomonadota > Gammaproteobacteria > Cellvibrionales > Microbulbiferaceae > Microbulbifer > Microbulbifer maximicatervae (SeqCode). The sequence continues at coordinate 836,473 of NZ_CP174335.1, read as the reverse complement.
CTCAATAACTTGGCTTTCGCTGCAGTTGCAACGTCGAGTTCCTTTTTATAGTGAAGCTCCAAGCAGCGATCGATAAATACCCGAAGAGCGGTTAACTCACTGTCCAGTTCAGCCAGTTTGAATTGTGTATTTTGGAAGGCAGAGATGGGTTTGCCGAAAGCCTTGCGATCCCGTACATAATCAATCGTCCATTGCAAGGCTGCTTCTGCATTAGCTATTGCATAAATTGCCACACTTAAACGCTCTTGAGGCAATTCCTGCATTAAATAAATAAATCCCTGTCCCTCTCCACCGAGAAGGTTTTCCGCAGGGACTTTGACATCATCAAAGAACAACTCTGAAGTATCCTGGGCCTTCATGCCTATTTTTTCTAGATTACTGCCTCTCTTGAATCCAGGGCTATCTGCTTCCACAAGCAGCAAACTGACCCCAGAGGCCCCCTCGTGAGGGTCGGTTTTGGCCACGACAATAACCAGGTCTGCCTGCTGTCCATTGGTAATAAAAATCTTGGAACCATTGAGCAGATAGTGATCCCCTTTGCGCACAGCTGTGGTTCTCACGCCTTGTAGATCCGATCCGGCACCAGGTTCGGACATGGCGATAGCGGTAATCATCTCACCACTAATGCATTTGGGAAGGTACTTTTTCTTCTGTTCTTCCGTGCCGTAATTAATAATGTAGGGCACTGCAATATTAGAGTGCAGGCCCCAGCCAATACCGGAAAGTCCCGCTCGGGCCACCTCCTCATCAATAATGGAGTTGTAGCCATAGTCCAGCCCCAAGCCACCATACTTTTCGTCAACTTGCGGACACAGAAAGCCCATTTCTCCAGCTTTATTCCACAGTTTACGATCTATCTGACCATCTTTTTCCCACTGATGGTGGTAGGGTACAGCTTCATTTTCTAAAAATTTACGTAAAGTTTCTCGAAACTGTTCGTGATCTTCGTTGTAAACAGTTCTTGGTACCATCCTTACACCACCGCATTTTATTACTGAAAAATTGAACCAGTGTTTTGATTGGCGATGTAAACAGCAAGACTTTAAAAGCCTGTTTACATCGCTCAAACCCCTGGGTTAAGGGTTGTCCGCCAGAGCTTTTCCTGACTCTGCCAGATCCAGCAAAATTGCTGGCGGGGCAAATCGATCTCCATAGGCATCAGCCAGTTGCTGGGCGCGTTGGGTAAACGCTTTCAGGCCAAACTGGCTGATGTATTGCAATGCACCACCGGTCCAGGGTGGGAAGCCGATACCGAAGATAGAGCCAATATTGGCATCGCGTACGCTGCGTAGCACATCCTCTTGATAACAGCGAAGTGTCTCCAGAGCCATAATAAACAGCAGCCGTTCCTTCACATCTTCTATCGGCAGTGCCTCTTTGGCGGGGAACTCCTTCTCAAGGCCACTCCATAAGTGCTTTTTCCCGCCCTCAGGGTAAGTATAGAAGCCGCCACCTGCGGCCTTACCAGCGCGACCAACTTCAAGCATTCGGTCGATCACTCCGTCGGCGGGATGCGTGGGGGCGGGTTTACCCTCTTTTTGCAGGTCATTGATGGTCTGCTGGCGTATCCGGCTCATCAGCGTTAGAGAGACCTCGTCACTAACAGCTAGAGGGCCGACTGGGAAGCCAGCTAGGGCTGCGGCATTTTCAATGGTGGCGGGATTAACCCCTTCGCTAAGCATGCCGATACCTTCATTGGTAAAGCAGCCGAATACCCTTGAGGTGAAGAAGCCACGGCTGTCGTTAACAACGATAGGAGTCTTGCCAATCTGCAATACAAAGGCGAAGGCTTGGGCGAGAGTCTCATCACTGGTTTGCTCCCCACAGATAATTTCCACCAGTGGCATCTTGTCGGCAGGGGAGAAGAAATGTAGGCCGATAAATTGCTGGGGACGGTCGGAAGCTTGAGCGAGCCCAGTGATCGGCAGTGTCGAAGTATTGGAAGCAAATACTGCATTTTTCGGCAGCTGTGCTTCGGCTTCCTGGGTAACTTTACGCTTGAGTTCCCGGTCTTCGAAAACTGCTTCTATCACCAACTCACAATCAGCCAGGTCGGTATTGCTGTCTGTGGGCGTGATACGGGAGAGGATCTGATTGACCTTGTCCTCGGTAATGCGACCCCGCTGTAAGCGTTTTTGCAGGGATTTCTCTGCATATTGTTTGCCGGCTAAGGCACCTTCCATGGATACATCTTTTAATACGACATCAACACCTTTACTGGCACAGGCGTAGGCAATGGCTGAGCCCATCATGCCGGCGCCGAGTATGCCAATTTTTTGCATGGGCGACGTTTTATGATCGCGGGCGGCGGCGGGCAGCGATGCTCCGGCTTTGACTTCGTTGAGTGCAAACCAGAAAGTACCAATCATGTTTTTGGCAACCTGCCCGCAAGCGAGGCCTACAAAGTGTCGGGACTCAATTCGCGTAGCAGTTTCGAAGTCGACCCTTGACCCTTCGACGACGGTTGCCATTATCGACTCTGGGGCCGGCAGACATCCCTTGGTTTTTTTCTCCAGCATTGCTGGGGCGATCATCAGTAACTGCGCATTTTTAGGGTTCGTTGCGTCCCCTCCCGGCATCCGGTAATCCGGTTGATCCCAAGGCTGAGCAACAGGTTGCTCACTATTCTCTCGAATATAAGAGACAGCCTTCTCTAGTAATTCACTTTCACTGGTAACGAGCTGATGTATCAGACCGGCTTTGAGAGCCTGTTGCGGCCTCACCTGTTTTCCTTCAAGTAGGTAGGGTAGAGACTCCTGGATACCTAAAAGGCGGGGCATACGTACACAGCCGCCACCACCAGGTAGTAAGCCTAATGTGACTTCAGGCAATCCCAGTTTTATTGCGGTGCTATCGATAACAATGCGCTGATGGCAGCTGAGGGCAATTTCCCAGCCACCGCCCAAAGCTGTGCCATTAATCGCAGCAACGACGGGTTTACCCTGGGTTTCCAGCCAGCGCAGGTTGGCTTTCATTGATTCGCAGGATTCGAAGAAAGGTTTAGCTTCTTCAATTTTTGCTGCAAATAAAGATTTGAGGTCGCCGCCGGCAAAAAAGGTATTTTTTGTGGAGCGAACAATAATTCCAGAAAATTCTTGCTGCTTAAGTTGCTCAACCGCTGCGCTCAGCGACTCGGTAAAATCCCGATCCATCACATTGGCTGAGGCATTGGGGTTGTCCATAATCAGGTGGACAATATTGTGATCGTCTTTTTCCAGGCGAATGGATTTCATAGTCTGCCCCCTAAACTCTTTCGATAATGGTTGCTACACCCATACCGCCGCCCACACATAGTGTGACCAGGCCGTAGCGAAGTTGCCGTTGTTCCAGCTCATCCAATACTGTGCCGATCAGCATTGCACCGGTCGCGCCGAGGGGGTGGCCCATAGCGATTGAGCCGCCGTTAACGTTGAGTTTTTGTGGGTCCACGTCCAACTCGTGTTGGAAACGCATCACCACTGCCGCGAAGGCTTCATTCACCTCAAAGAGGTCAATATCCTGCACCGTCAGGCCTGCGGCCTTTAGGGCTTTGCGAGTGGCGGGCGCGGGGCCTGTGAGCATGATAGTGGGCTCAGTGCCCACTACCGCAGCGGAGACAATACGGGCGCGGGGGCTGAGCCCCAGATCCCGCCCGGCCTGTTCACTGCCGATCAGCAGGGCGGCTGCGCCATCGACGATTCCTGAGGAATTTCCCGCAGTGTGAACATGGTTGATTGATTCGACCTGTGGGTAACGGGATATGGCAATGCTGTCGAAGCACAGGTCACCCATCCCGGCAAAGGACGACTTGAGTTGTGCCAGGGCCTCTATGGACGCATCTGGGCGCACCAGCTGGTCGTGATCGAGAATGGTCAGGCCATTTTGGTCGCGTACGGGAATCACAGATTTTTCGAAAGCACCGCGCTTCCAGGCGGCTGCCGCCTTGTGCTGAGAGTCCAGCGCAAAGTTATCCACATCCTCGCGGGAAAATCCGCCGAGTGTAGCGATCAAGTCCGCGCCAATGCCCTGGGGTGCAAATCCAGTATCTATTGCTGTACGTGGGTCCATCGCCCAGGCGCCGCCATCGCTGCCCATGGGCACCCGCGACATGGACTCTACACCTCCGGCCACTACCAGATGCTCCCACCCGGAGCGAACTTTGGTAGCGGCGAGATTGACCGCTTCGGCACCGGAGGCACAGAAGCGATTCAGAGTTACGCCACCGATATCCCAGTCCCAATTGGCAGCTAAAGCTGCCACTTTTGCGATATCGGCACCCTGATCTCCGATCGGTGTAACACAGCCCATAACGATATCGTCCACTTTGGCAGTGTCGAATCTATTGCGGGTCTGTAATTCTTTCAGGAGATCTGAAAGCAGGGTGATAGGTTTGACTTCGTGAAGGGCACCGCTGGATTTGCCTCTGCCCCGCGGGGTGCGGATAGCATCGTAGATGTAGGCTTCGGTTGGCACGGTTTTAGCCTCTTTTTATTTTATGGTTTCGCTTATTACCATAGTGCGGTGCAGCTTGGGTTCAATGATAAAAATTGCCACGGAAGATGACTCAGCTTCCAGGTACTACCGAAAAATTCCTAGTCAAATATCTTTTTATTTATTCCAAATTAACCTAACCATGTGGAGGTACTGCCGTACACTCAAGTAAGGCGCCTAAATCTATTGAAATTTTGGCACGGTAAATTGGCACTTAAATTATCTTTGCGACTGGAGGAATTCCATGTCAGGCAGGGTTATGGGTGATTCAGGGCAGCTGAGAAAAATTTGAATGGGTAACACATGGGTGACCCCGGACAAATAAATGTACTTTGACGGTCCCCGAGGTGGTGAGCGAGGTTTGGCTATGGCGGATAATGTTTTGGATATGGCTACCGGCCAATTGGGCTCCGGGGGTATTGATGCGCTGACAAAGGCTTTGAATTTGCCGGCAGGGCAAGGTGAAGCTGCACTCTGTTCAGGCGTTGCTTACATACTGGCTGGTATGTTGAACAGGGCCAGTAGTAAAACAGGAATGGGTTATTTATTTAATTTAATTTCTGAAAGTGAAGCGCTGGATTTGTCTAAATTCGCCACCGCTATCTCCTCACCAGAAAAGTTGAAGTCAATTACAGATATCGGTGAGAAAATGCTGGAAAAAATTTTCAGCAGTCGTAAAAAAGAGGTCCTGGAAGTTGCAGCGAATAATCTGGGTAAAGAGGGCGGAGATCTATTGAGTGTATCCGCACCGATAGTTACTTCGTTGATGCAAAGCCAGGCCAAAGCTCAAAAAATGGATGTTTCCGACTTGGCTTCATTCCTGATTGGGCAGCGGGAGCATTTACAGGGGTATATACCGGATAACCTTCTTCAAGCAATCGACGTTCCAGATTTTGGAAGGTTGGGAGACGCTCTGGTTACCCATGGCCACGCCAAACCCCAGGAGCCTCGGGCTACAGCAATTCAAGGGCCCGAAGAAAAACGTAAACCGGTTAGTTTCAGTAGCTGGTTTTTTCCTTTGCTGTTGGTACTTGTGGTTCTCTACGCATTGAATATGTGTATGTTGAAAGGGAAAAAGGAAAATTCAGTAAGCAATCCTTCCATGACCTCCCAGGAAGCGAGCTTTATGGAGTCCGCTTCACAGCCGGTAGGGGATTCCCCCCTTGAAAAAGCGGAAGAGGAAGCGCAGCTGGGTCCCGATAACTTTTCCAGTAATTTGCGTGATTATCTCAAGAGCTTTTCAGACAATCCCGACCGGGAATTCCCCATGCGGGTGAACTTTGAAAAGGGAACCGCAAAAATCACTAACCCTGCAGCTGAGGATATCGATGCTCTGGCAAAAATCATGCAAGACAACCCCAACTTAACCATTGCGATTGAAGGGCATGTTAAAGGTGAGGGCAATGAAATTGCAGAGCAGGAAATTTCCCAAGAACGCGCGGATGTAGTGAAAGAACTTCTATTGAAGAAGGGGATAGCGGCAAATCGTATCACTGCAACAGGAATGGGCTCGGCTAAGCTTGTCCCGGAAGACATGTCAGAGAAGAGGGACCAAAAAGCCCTTAATGTTGAGCGAGTTAGTATCCGGGTAGTGACAAACTCTCAGGAGTAGCCGGGATACGGGAATCCCTTTGAAGGATATTTTCCAAGGTAGATTTCATTTATAAAAAATCCCGGTCTTTTGACCGGGATTTTTAGTGTCGCCTTAACTACGGAATTTATCCCTGTAAGCTCCGGGGGCTAGCCCCGTCCACTTTTTAAATGCGCGATTAAAAGCGCTGGGTTCGGAAAAGCCCAGGCGCTCGGCAATTTCAGCTACAGCAGTTTCCTGCTGCTTCAACTGGTAAACCGCCATATCCCGCCGAACAGAGTCTTTAATATCCTGCCAGCTGTTGCCCTCCTCTTTGAGGCGGCGGCGCAGCGTCTGTGGAGATGTGTATAAACGTGCGGCGACATCATCCAGTGACAGATTTTCGATACTGTTTTGCTGTTGCAGCATACGGCGAATACGACCGGTGAAACTGTGGTCGGATTTGTATTGGGTCAACAGGCACTCGGGGGCGCGGGACAGGAAGTCTGCCAGCTGTTGCTCATCGCGTACCAGGGGCATTTGCAAATAGCGAGTGTTAAATACCAGGCAGGTTTCACCTTGGTTAAAGTAGTGCCTGCAAGGGAACATATCGCTGTAGTCTTCGTTGTAGTCGGGCGGGGGAAACGCCAAAAGAACGCGCTCTAATAAAATGGTACGGTCGATCAGCCAGCTAAAAAAGCGCAACCAGATTACCGCGATAGATTCGACGAAAATTTGGTTGGGCAATTTTTTTTCATTGGTGTGGTGAATGATCAGTCGAGCTTCTTCACCGTCCTCGACCAGCTTGATGTGCAAGTCGTCACTCACCATGCTGATAAAGCGGCTAGAGCGAAGCAGAGCTCGGCGCAGGTTGGGACAGGTGATACAAGCGTGCCCCATCATGGCAAAAGTGCCCGGCAGCCAAGGGCGCGCCAGGAATCCTCCTGACTCATCGTTCAGAAAATCCCACTCAAGGCGTAACAAGTTGGCCATCTGCTCCCGGCCAACGCGGCTATCGGGATCATCTAGCTGGGCGGGGGCGATTCCGCTATCGATGAGTAGTTGTTGGCAATCCAGTCCGGTCGCTTGTGCACCAACCAGATGGGCCTTTACCGCAGCGGCGGGAATACCTAGCCCCGCTTCGCGGAGTTTGGGGTTTTCATTGTCCACTCTTTCAGCCTCACAATTATTTTCTGTCTGCTGCTGTATTACGGTATGGATTATGCGCAAACAGAGAGAGAAAGTCAGGCTTCTGCTTAATTTATATGCAACTGCCTGTGCTTTTATTAGTGGTGACAGTTTCGAACTTGATGGGCTTATGGAATAAAAGTTGTCTATTTCTGTCTTTTAATGTGTATTTTTTGCGTTAACGACTGAAAATCCCAGTGTTGCTCTCAACAATTTTCTATGCTTGTTCCTCTGTGGACTGACAGTTCTTTTAAAGTTTGATAGCGATAGTGAATCACTATTTCCTCGACCTGTAAGTCATATTCGTCAACAATAGGAAAAATTCCGTTAGTGAAGGACTGGTCAAATGTCACCGACGTCTGTTGCAAGTCTGTTAAACCCGACCATCTGCCGGCGAATGTTGATTGCTTACCTGATCGAGCATATTCCGCGTCCCAATAATCCTACTTTGGAGGAGGCAACTGGATGGCCTCGCCGTACGGTGCAGGACATTATTGCGAAAGGATTGCCGGGGCATGGCACAGTTGTAGAGTTCATTCAGGAGGGCGTGCGCCACAATGACGGCTACTACCTGCTGCGTGATTGGGGGTCTTTTGACAAGAATTGGGTGAAAACCAATTTGCCGATTATTTGCCAAGTGTTAGATGTAAAGCTGGATTTGAGTGACGCAATGAGCTGATCAGAGCGCCACTCACAAAGTTGGATTACTGCTGTGGCGCATGGCTTTGCTGAAGAATTTTGTTCACTTTCTCCAGTAGGGCGGGATTCGATTTAATGCTGTTGGCAATTTCCTGGTATTTGGTTTTGGAAAGGCCGGCTTTTTCAATTGCGGCGATCATTTTTCCCTGTGCTTCTTTGTTAATCGCTTCCGCTTCCTTGATATCGGCAGCAGCTTTCAGTTTGGGAGCGTATTCTCGACTCAGCATCACGATAGAGCGATAGGCGTTGGCAAATTGCTTTAGCTGCGGTTCGCTAAACGAAGCTTTGGGGGCGGTTGTTTGGCTGGTAGCAGGTTGTGCGAAGGTCATCGGCACGCTGAGTGATATTGCCAATACAGCCAGGTATTTCAAAAAGAGCTTCATCGGGCACTCCAAAAAGTATAAGGACGCTTTTGCTTCTCAGAGGGAGCACCCAGCGTCACGTTGGGGCTGTAAATTTATGCTTGTGGCGGAGCTTTAGTGACCTGTACCAAGTCTAAAGCGAGTAGCTATTAGTCTTCAGCGTAGTCAGTTTCTGGCGCCTTGTAGCGCCTTTTTCCGCCAGCAAGGAGAATTTTTCCTGGAGTGGTTGTGAGGTCATAAAATTTAGCGAGCGGCTGTCGCCGCTCATAATGCAGGAAAACTGCACCGGATTTAAACCGAGGTGGGCCTTGCGACTAACGGTCGTTGTGATCAGCTAGAAAATCCAGAGAAATTTCTTGCGTTTTTTCAGCGACTGTTCGCAGCTATTGAGTTGTTGCTGATATTTTTGCGCCCTGGCAGATACCTTGTGGGATACATTCTTTAGCCAGGCTTTATTCTGGAAAGTGCGCCGATTAAAACCACCGTGCCCCTCGTGGTAGGCGAGGTAAAGGCTGTAGGTGTCATTGGCGCGTATCTGGCACTGGCGTGCACTGGTGTTGTTATACCAGCCGATAAAATCGATGGCGTCGCCAAAATCATCCCGATCGGCACCGTAGTTAAAGGAAGACCTTTGGTAGTGGCGCCAAGTGGTCCCCAGAGCCTGGGGATAACCGTAGGCATCGGAAGGCCTCGGGCCGGGGATAAAGCCCAGGATCTTGGTGCGCGGGGGCTTGGCATCATGCACAAAACGGGATTCCTGGTGCATGATTGCCATCATCACTGCAATTGGAGAGCCCCATTTTTCCTCCGCGTCTTTTGCTTCGCCGTACCACTTCTTTTTTTCCTGGAAAATAGAGCAGACGTTGTCGAGATTACTTGGAGGTGCGGTTGCACAGCCGCTGCTCAGTGCAACAGCACTGAGCAAAACCAGCAGTCCGCATTTTTTATTTTTTTTGTGCATAACTATTTACGACATGTTTAAACGGTAATGGTCTTCACTCCGGCACTGGTGCCAAGCAGTAAAATATCGGCGGAGCGCTTGGCAAAGATACCGTTGGTCACCACACCGGTAATGTTATTGATGGTTTCTTCAAGGACAGTGGGGTGTTCGATACGCAGATTGTATACATCGAGAATGGCATTGCCATTATCTGTGATCACACCTTGACGATAAACCGGATCACCGCCCAGTTTAACCAGCTCCCGGGCAACCAGCGAGCGTGCCATGGGGATAACTTCAACCGGTAGGGGAAACTCTCCCAGGACTTTTACCCACTTGCTCTCATCGGCAATGCAGATAAATTCTTCAGAGCAGGCCGCCACGATTTTTTCTCTAGTCAATGCAGCACCACCACCTTTGATCATTTCAAGGGCCGGATTCACTTCATCGGCACCATCCACATAGAACTGGATGCCGTCGACGGCATTAAGCTCATAAACGGGAATGCCGTGGGATTTGAGTCGCTGTGCGGAGGCTTCAGAACTGGCCACAGTACCGTCAAAGGTACCTTTGATCTCCGCCAGGTAATCGATAAAGAAGTTAGCGGTGGAACCGGTACCTACGCCGACAATGGAATTGTCCTCCAGGCGCGGGGCGATATAGTCGATAGCGGCGCGAGCTGTCGCCTGTTTCAATTCATCCTGGGTCATACTCTGGATAGTTTCCTTTGCAATTATTTCGCCTTAATTTGTATCTGACGATAAAAAAAAGCGCGTCTGGTTGTTTTTTGTGGCAAATATGCTTCTCAAGGCTTAGACTGTCATGCCGGTGCTGCGCTTCACACAGGGCCTTTGTAACCCTGCTATTAGTCTACGCTGAGTCGCGCACAGTAATTAACCGCTACGGCCGTCAAACACGTCATGCCCAAGTCCTATATCAAGCGCATTTTAGACGCACGTATTTACGATGTCGCTACCGAGACGCCATTGGAGCAAATGCGCCAACTCTCCCATCGCTTTAACAACCGGATTCTGTTGAAGCGCGAAGATCTGCAGCCGGTGTTTTCCTTCAAGATTCGAGGGGCATACAACAAGCTCCTGCAGTTGCCCGCCGAGGAGCGGGCCCGGGGAGTGATTGCTGCATCGGCGGGCAACCATGCCCAGGGGCTTGCCCTGAGCGCTGCCCAAATGGGAGTGCGCGCCACTATAGTGATGCCCAAAACCACCCCGCAAATTAAGGTGAGCGCTGTGCGCATGCGCGGTGCCGAAGTCGTGCTACATGGAGATACCTTTGATGAGGCGGCGGCGAGGGCTCGAGAGCTGGTTGAAGAGCGGGGGCTGGTATTTATCCACCCCTACGATGACCCCGATGTAATCGCCGGCCAGGGCACCGTGGCTATGGAGATGCTGCGACAGCACTCGGGTAACCTGGACGCGGTGTTTATTCCGGTCGGAGGGGGTGGTTTAGCTGCGGGTATGGCCGCCTATATCAAATATGTTCGTCCGGAAACCAAAGTCTACGGTGTAGAGCCGCAGGATGCTGCCTGTCTGGAGGCCGCGCTGAAAGCCGGCGAGCGCGCTCGGCTAGCGGAGGTGGGGTTGTTTGCCGATGGTGTTGCCGTTGCACAAATCGGTGAGGAGACCTTCCGGGTTCTGCGCGAAACCGTGGATGGGGTTATCACTGTTAGTACCGATGAAATCTGTGCGGCTATTAAGGATATATTCGAGGATACACGATCTATCGCTGAGCCGGCCGGGGCCGTCGGTTTGGCGGGGCTGAAGAAATATCTGGAGCAAAACGACAACCGCAATGGCACCTTCGCCACAGTGTGCAGTGGAGCCAATATTAATTTTGATCGCCTGCGCTACATTAGCGAGCGCACTGAGATCGGTGAAAAGCGCGAGGCGGTCCTCGCGGTAAAAATTGCTGAGCAACCGGGAAGTTACCTGCAGTTCTGCCGGGATTTAGGGGACCGCTCAATCACTGAGTTTAACTATCGTTTTGCCAGCGATAACGAAGCGCATATCTTTGTGGGTCTGCAGGTGGTATCTGAGGAAGACCGCAGCCAATTGGTCAGTCAGCTTGAGTCCAAAGATTATCAGGTTACCGATCTTACCGATAACGAAATGGCGAAACTGCATATTCGCCATTTAGTGGGAGGTAGAGTGCCGGGCTTGCCCGACGAAGTCATTTACCGCTTTGAATTTCCCGAGCGCCCGGGCGCCTTGCGCAAGTTCCTCGAGCATCTCGCCGGGCGTTGGAATATAACGCTGTTTCACTATCGCAATCACGGGGCAGCTTATGGGCGTGTCCTTGTGGGATTGCAGGTGGAGCCGGCAGCGAGGGACGAACTAAAGACACTATTACACCAGCTTCAATTTCGTTTTTGGGATGAAACGCAGAATCCGGCTTATCGGTTATTTTTGGGCGCTTAAACCATCGCTTCCCGATACCTGAGAAAGACGTCTCATTTATCGAAACGTGTATAGACTGCAAATCCTGTTTTGTCGAACTTGCTTGTCTAATTTTGAGACAAAAAACTCATAAAATATCCAATAAACGGTTACTATTACGCCGCTTCTTGAGTATTGTCTATTCGCGTGGAACTTTTGCTGTGGCTCTGGTCATAAGCGGGGCGAAACGCATATAAAAACAAAATTATCGTACAGGATGGTCCCAATGAAAGCCGATGCGCTGACAATCGCTGTGGTTGTCTTTGTCGCGGGCGTTCTGTTGAGTACCAGTGGTTTATCTGAGGTATTTTCTTCCGAAGCTGAACCGCCGGCTGCTCTGCAACAGGGAGTGGTTACCCGTTAGGCTGATGCCGGGGGGGCGCTCTGCCCACGAGCAAACACAAAAAAAGCCGGACACTGAGGTGTCCGGCTTTTTTTGTGTTCCACTACCCACTTTTTAGCGGCAGCGGTAAATCCTTTGCTCTGTAACCACCATATCCAGTGGAATATCCCAATTGTCTATGGGCAGGTTATCCACACATTGTAGATGGTGCGCCGCGCCGATAAGTTGTGGTCCAGTGCCTGGTAATAACTGTTTGCGCTCAAAAGTCCGATCGTAGAAACCGGCCCCCATACCCAAGCGCGCTCCGCTGGGGTCGAAGGCGACCAGAGGAACCAAAACAAGATCCAGGAGCTTGGGAGCGCGGTAAGCTGTGCGTACAGGCTCCGGAATGCGATAGCGATTGCGAAAAGCCAGGGGCTCGCCTTGCCAACGCCTGAACCGGAGGTGGGGGTGTGGTTCTGCCGGTAGCTGTGGCAAATAAAAATGTTTTTGTGGAAAACGTTGCAGCAGATAGCGGACATCCAGCTCGCCATCAGTCGGCCAATAGATACCGACATGCACTGCTCGATTCATTTGTGGGATACGGCTCAGGAGAGTGATGGCTGCACGGCCATGCAAACGCTGTTGATAGGCGCTGAGTTCCCGTCGCCCCGCGCGCATACGGCGGCGCAGTTGCGTTTTGGTTTCAGTCATTGTGGGAAGAGAAGAGCGTGAAGAAATAGGGTACCCCGAGTGTGCGGCTGTAGACGGAGCCTTGAACCGTAAGGTTCAAGGTGGTGGGATCCGGAGTACATAAGGCTTTCCGCTACAAGGCGGACTTGCTCACCAGCACCCGCTGGAAACCACCGGGGTAAGATTATCGGCTCAAGGACATAGTCTGCTGGCCAACACCCCAGGGTATGAATCAATTATAACTTGTAGAGCGGGGGGCTGTTAACCAGAAATTTAAATGAAGTGACCGGTAGCAGAAAGTGGCTTCTTGTCACCTTACTCCTGAAGTTTTTCTTCCGAGTCTATTTCGCCCAGTGCACTTTGCACCTTATCAGTAAGCCGCTCCAACATTTCCTCTTGCAGGGGAATGGAGCTGAGCTCAGCTTTCGCCTGGATAAGCTCGTGGGCAATATTAAGCGCTGCCATTACGGCGATACGCTCTAAGCCGATGACAGTACCTGTTGCGCGGATGCGGGACATGCGTTCGTGTAGCAGGTGTGCCGAAGCCTGTAGTCCGGCACGCTCGCTTTCCGCGCAGGCGACACGGTACTCTTTATCGAGAATAGAAACAGTTACAGTTTCGGAGGGTGATGCGGTTTCAGACATCAGGTATCTTGCGTTAGCCCCTTAAGACGGTTAATCATAGCTTCTACCCGCGAGCGGGCGGCCTCGTTATTTTTTATCAGGCGCTGGCGTTCACGCAGCCAGTCGGCTTCCTGCCGGCGTAATTCACGATTGTCATCCGCCAATTGTTGACAGCGGGCAATGAGTGAATCCACGGTGCTTTCTAGCGCTTGCAGCTTATCCATATTTCCTGCATTTGAGGTCGACGTCTGAGTTCGCAACACGACAGACTGCGAGGGATTCCGCTACTATATTGCCGGCGTATTGGTGGGTCAATCGCTGCACCTGCGCGGACAATCACAAAATTGTCTCTTAATGCCTCAAATTCCCGGTTTGGCACCAGTGTGACGGCCGGATTGAAAAGCCTAATTTACAAAAAGCTGTACGGTAACCATGACTTCTGAAGCTAGCCGATTTGAACTCCTCGCCAACGCCATTCTCTCAGCTGGGGGGCAGGCTGACCCCAGTGAATTGCACGGTTTTATCTGTGGCATTTTGGCGGCGGGCGAGCGACCGGACAAACAGCGTTGGCAGAATGAGCTGGCCGGATTGCTCGATGTGGAGGCGGTGCCGGCAGATCTCAATCGGGATTTTTTCCAGCTGACTGAGGAAAGTCACAAGCAGCTCGACGGCTCTAACTTCGATTTTCAGTTGGTGTTGTGCGATGACGAAGATGTTGTCTCCCGCGCTCTGGCGCTGGGTCATTGGTGCGATGGGTTCCTGCACGGCTTTGGTGTCGGCGGGGCCCGGGAAAAATTGATGCCCACCAGTGATGAAGCTTTAAAAGATATTAGTGCCATCGCCCAATTGGATGCCGAGCATGTTGAAGAGGGTGAGGAGACTGAGCTGCAACTGGTGGAACTGCAGGAATACGTGCGCGTAGCCGTACTCAATATATTTACTGAGGTAAAGGGTAAGGACTCCAATAGCGAGCCCACCATTCACTGATGTCTAAGACCCCGAAAACCACAGCGGGAATCAGTCGATCTGAGTACGCCCGCCGACGCAACCGCCTGATGGCAGAATTGCCCGCAGGTAGTTTGGCAATCGTGTCATCTGCTGGGGAGCAACTGCGTTCCCGGGATACTTATTTTCCGTTTCGCCAGGACAGTGATTTTTTGTATCTCACTGGGTTTGATGAACCGGAAGCGCTGCTGGTTTTGGTGCCGGGACGAACACAGGGAGAAACCTTGTTGTTCTGTCGCGAGCGCGATGCGGAAAAAGAAAAGTGGGATGGCCCGCGCCTGGGGCCGGAGCGCGCGATGCAGCAGTGCGGCTTGAACGATGCATTTCCCATCGGTGATCTCGATGATATTTTGCCGGGGCTGCTAGAAGGGCGCGAGCTGCTCTATTTCCCCATGGGCCGCTACGCCCATTTGGATAAGCGAATCCGCAATTACCTGGAGCGGATTACCGCAGCGCCGGATACCGGGGGGGCACCGGAAATGGTCGACCTCGATTACCAGTTGCGGGAAATGCGACTGATTAAGTCGGCCCAGGAAATTCGCTTAATGGAGCAGGCGGCCAAAATCAGTGCCGAGGCACACAGCCGGGCTATGACCCGATGCCAGCCGGGCCTTTACGAATACCAGCTGGAGGCTGCCCTCCTGCATACCTTTGTCGACTCCGGAGCCCGGGAAACAGCCTACCCCACTATCGTTGGGGGTGGTGGCAATGCGTTGGTGATGCATTATTGCAGTAACAATGCCCAGTTGCGCGATGGGGACTTGGTGCTGGTGGATGCGGGGTGTGAGTACCGTGGTTATGTGGCCGATATTACTCGCACCTACCCGGTTAATGGTTCATTTAGCGGACCGCAGCGCGCACTTTATGAGATCGTTTTGGCGGCACAGCAAGCGGCGATTGGACAGGTTTCAGTGGGCAATCACTGGGATCATCCCCACGCTGCCAGTGTTGAGATAATCACTCAGGGGTTGGTCGATTTAGGACTGTTGCGAGGCGACACCCAGGGGTTGATAGAGTCTGGCGCTTATCGGCAGTTTTATATGCACCGGGTTGGCCATTGGCTGGGCATGGATGTGCACGATGTGGGTGATTATCGCATTCATGGAGCTTGGCGCCAGCTGGAAGCCGGAATGGTAATGACGGTCGAACCCGGAATTTATGTCCCGGAGGACGATGAGAGTATTCCCGCAGAATTTCGCGGGATCGGGATTCGAATTGAAGATGATGTCGCACTTACCAATAGAGGGCCTCAGATCCTCTCAGCAGCGGCTCCAAAAGCGATTGAAGATATTGAATACACCATGCTTCACGGGCGGGACTTACTGACCCGTTAGAAGTGATTGTTGGATTGTTCGGCCAATAATATTTCAATGCCGAATAATCAAAGGGGGAATTGGGATGGGTGAGTCGGCGCGTAAAGTAGATGTGGCCATTGTCGGTGGCGGTATGGCGGGAGCCAGCCTGGCATTGATGTTGTCACATTTTTGTCCTCAACTCAGTGTGGCGCTCCTGGAGCAGAGAGCACTGCCGGATGCCGCTGCCAGTATTCAGTTGCCGAGTTTCGACACGCGAGCCACAGCCATTGCCGCAGGCAGCTTGCAGTTGTTTGCGGAGCTTGGACTCTGGCCTGCTCTGCAAGCCTATAGCGCCCCGATTGATCGTATTCATGTGAGTGACCGGGGGCATGCATTTGGCGCCTCCCTCTCGACCCGTGAGGGACAGGGAGTCAACTTTGAGGGCATTCTGGGCACAGTGATAGAAAATGCAGCGCTGGGCCCGATTCTCCACAGTGCACTGACTAGCACTTCCACCCAATTATTAGCGCCGGCGCAGGTTACTGACATTACCATGACCTCTGCGGGCGCAAACCTGTTGTGGCGATCCGAGGATAATTCCCCCGATCAGGCGCTGTCCTGCGGATTGGTGGTCGTTGCCGATGGGGTGAACTCTCCCCTTTGCCGCCAGCTGGGAATAGAAATCAGCTCGGTTAAGTACTCTCAGAGAGCGCTGGTCGCTACGGTCGCTCTGCAACAGCCTCACCAAGGTGTGGCTTACGAGCGCTTCACCCGAATGGGGCCCATGGCACTTTTACCGCTGCCAGATAGAGAAGGGCAGCACCGCGCGGCACTAGTGTGGGCTTGCGAGGAAGCAGAGGCTGAGCGTGTCGGTGTAATGCCTGAGGCTGAACGCCTGAAAAAACTCCAGCAGGTATTTGGCTGGCGTGCCGGACGTTTTATTAAGGTTGGAGCCGTTCAGGGGTATCCACTGAGTTTATCGATCGCCCAGGAACAGTGGCGCCGGAATGTGGTGTTGATGGGCAATTGCGCCCACTTTCTGCACCCAGTAGCAGGGCAGGGTTTTAACCTGACTCTGCGGGACTGTTATGGATTGGCGCAAGCCCTGTCGACAGTGACGTCGGATACATTGCCAGGGCGGCTCGATTTCCTGCAGGAATACGGAGAGATGCGCCAGCTGGACCAGCAATTGACGATTGGATTCAGTGACCGTATTCCCACACTGTTTTCCTCTTCCGGTTGGCTGCAACAGGGAATTCGTCAGTTGGGAATGCTCGGCCTTACAATGGTCCCGCCGCTGCGCCGGGAATTTGTCAGTCAAGCGGCGGGATTTGGGCTTTAAAAGGTGCAGGGTCGGGGACGGCTACTGCCACTTCAGCGGAATTGGCTTTTATGAACAGACATCGTTTGGATTTTGCCATTGTGGGTGCGGGCATGGTGGGCATGGCCCAGGCAGCGCTGCTGGCAGTTCGGCACCCGGGCATGCGTCTGGCCTTGCTGGAGGCGTCCCCGGAAACAACGCCGCAATTGTCACCGCAGTATGAACCCCGCGTGGTGGCCCTGACACAGGCCTCCCGCGAGCTGCTCGAAGAGGTGGGAGCCTGGGATGATATTGCCAGCCGCCGCGCCTGCCCCTATGTGGAAATGCGGGTTTGGGATGCAGATGGAACCGGCTCAGTAAGCTTTAACAGCCGCGATGTGCAGCTGCCGAATCTCGGTCATATCGTCGAGAATAATGTCATTGTCGCCGCGTTAAGAGCACGGCTGGAAACCCTACCCAACGTGGAGTTGGTCAATGGTTTTCGCCTGGAGAGCTGGTGGCGCGACTGCGGACTCTGGCATTTACAGCCCCGCGGTGAAGATCGCTTAAATGAAGAGGATGGCCTCCGTGAGCAACCTGAGATAGTGCGCACCCGCCTGTTAATCGGTGCCGATGGCGCCCGCTCTAAAGTGCGGGACTTACTGCATATCCGCTCCCAGGATACCGATTACCATCAAACTGCGTTGGTGTGTGTCGCGCGCAGTGAGAAATCTCACCGTCACACCGCTTGGCAGCGCTTTTTACAAACGGGTCCACTGGCATTTTTACCTCTCGCGGGGTTGGGGGATGACAATCACTGTGCCGTGGTTTGGTCTGCGGATGAAGCGTTGGCGCAGGAGCTATTGATGCTGGATGACCAGGCCTTTGCCCTGAACCTGGAAAAAGCCTTTGAGAGCCGCTTGGGCAAAGTGGAATCCGTCAGTGAGCGCTTTTCCTTCCCCCTGCGCGCGCGCCATGCGGAACGCTATCGCGGTCCTGGTGCTGTATTGGTGGGAGACGCCGCCCACAGTATCCACCCCCTCGCGGGCCAGGGTGTAAATCTTGGGCTGCAGGATGTACGGGTGCTGGCAGATGAAATTGACCGCGCTATGGCACGCGGCCTGGAGCCCTCTCACTCTTCAGTGTTGGCCCGCTACGAACGCCGCCGTCGCGGCGACAACGCCGCCACTATGAAAGCGATGAGCGCCTTTAAGTCTTTGTTCGGTGCTGGCGATGTGCACTGGCGCTGGCTGCGTAACACTGGGTTGAGCATGGTAGATGCAAGCCCCATGTTGAAGAAGCGGATTATTATGCGGGCTATGGCGGTTTAAATTTGCTATTCCCGCAAAAATGGATCGGGAGAAAGTGCTCAGTGGGGGTGTCAGAGAAGTTGCTGGTGTTTACCTATCTACTAAGTGGCTTTTCCCTGAGGCAGAGGGGAATTAAAAGCCTTGCTGTCGGTAAAAAAGGTTAATTTCAATTGAGTCACTGGATTACTGTTTACTCATTTCCTATATCAAAGGATCTCAGCGCGCTTTTTCGCTTAATACAGCGTTACCAATTGCCATTGAGAATTGCTGAGGAAGAAAATCAGCAGGCGTTGCTGACGACAGATTCAGGTATAGCTGAATTGCTGAAGCCGCTTTTGCAAGATTGGGAGCGGGGATTAGTTGATCTGGACAGAGTTCAGCTAACAAAGGCGGAACCAGAGGACGGCGATCATTTACCGGGTGAAGAGGGACAAGCACCAAAGGAGAAAGCACCTGTAAGCCCCTCATTTTTACCGACTTTCCCAATGGATAAAACACCGATTAGTTTACTGCTTATCGGCCTGTGTTTTTTTGGTTGGTTTTTACATTCCAATAATCTGTCTGCCCCGCTTTTAATATATCCAGATACCAGTGGTGGCCCACTTTTCTCACAGTCGTCTTTAATGTGGCACTTGGAGAGAGGGGAGTTTTGGCGATTGTGGACCCCTGCAATCATCAACTTGTCTTTTCAGCATGCCCTGTTCAATGCTCTGGCTATCTGGATACTTGGGCGTCCATTGGAAGCACGCGGAGGGCCATTTATTTATAGCCTTCTAGTGTTGCTCGGCGGGATTGCAGCTAATTTATCCCAATATGCCTGGAAGCCCGAGGTGATATTCGCTGGAATGTCGGGTGTTGTATACACGCTGGTCGGATTTGCTGTGGTGATGCAGCGTTGGCAACCGGCATGGAGAGATATACCCCCGGGTATTATTACCCTGGCGATTGTGTGGATGATATTGTGCGTTCTTGGAGTGATTACCTATTTTACAGGGATCGGCATCGCCAATGCTGCGCATTTAGGAGGCTTTTTTGCCGGTTTTTTGATTGCGCTGGTTTACTGCGTTGCTGGTGGTGCGCGAAAATTTAACTCTTATCCCGCTTCAACCTGAATTATATGATTTTACTGATAACCTACGTTTTTATTGCCCTTGGCTTTTCTTTTCTGTGCTCGATAGCAGAGTCAGTTATTCTCAGCGTAACTACCCCATACGTGCGCCTGATGGAGCGGGAGGGGCATAAAGCGGGGTCTTTGCTGCGCAAATTAAAATCCGATATTAATGCCCCCCTGGCCGCTATCCTCACCCTGAATACCGTTGCGCACACAGCGGGTGCTGCAGGTGCCGGTGCCCAGGCAGCAGCGGTTTTTGGCAATGAGTACCTGGGTATCGCCTCAGCGATCCTGACCCTGCTGATCCTGGTTTTTTCTGAAATTATCCCTAAAACCCTGGGAGCCGTGTACTGGCGCCAATTGGCCCCAAGCACCGCTTATGTATTGCGCGGCCTGGTTTGGTTACTCCACCCGTTTGTAAAAATGTCCGAGTGGTTGACCAAAGGCCTGTCCCACGGCCCAACCCTGACGGGCTTTAGCCGCGATGAGTTCGCCATTATGGCGGAAATTGGCGAGGCCGAAGGGCAGCTAGAGCAGCGGGAGTCCAGCATCCTGCGCAACCTATTCTTCACCCTGCGGGACCACTCCGTACGCGAGGTGATGACTCCCCGCACGGTGGTCTTCTCCCTGCCGCAGGACATCACTGTGGAAGAGGCCTACGAGGATGCAGAGAAAGGGCGTTTCTCCCGTATCCCAGTCTATGAAAATCGCGACCCGGATTGTGTGGTGGGTTTTGTATTGCGACAGGAGCTATTGCTGGCCTACGCGAAAGGTGAGCACCAGAAAACTCTGGCGGATTATCGCCGTGAAATGTTGATCCTGCCGGAAACAGCCACTATCTACCAAGCGTTCCAGAAAATGCTGTCCCGCCGCGTGCAGATTAGTGCGGTTATGGATGAATATGGCAGTCTCGAGGGCTTGGTGACCCTGGAGGATCTACTGGAGACCCTGCTAGGGGAAGAAATTGTCGACGAGGCAGATAAAACACCCGACCGCCAGGAGTTGGCTAAGCGTTTGTGGCGCTGGAGATCGAAGAAGTACGGCCTCAAAGTCGACGAATCCGCAAACACAGAAGAGAACGCGGAAGAGGCTGGTCAAGGGCGCGATCGAGGCAGCGACTGATTAAGAATTTATCTGATCAAAAAGTGATCATTTCTGCACTAGCCCAATACAGCGGGTATTGGGTATTGCCCGATTCCCAAACGCGGGCGAATGCAGGATAGAGCGCCAGCGGAATCTTTGACGGCCTCTGTGAACCTGGACAGGTTTTACTACCAATGCCTGCTAGGCTTGCAGAGCATATATATTGCCGCGCCTGCCCCGCTGGAAAGGCCGGTACCCAAGCCGCTAGAATACGCCGCTTCGGAACCTGACGGACTGAGATTTTAAAAATGGGAAATAGAACTCCTCTGTATGACACGCATGTCGCTATGGGCGGCAAAATGGTGGATTTCGGTGGATGGGACATGCCGCTGCACTACGGTTCGCAGCTGGATGAGCACAACAAGGTGCGCACCGATGCGGGGATGTTCGATGTCTCCCATATGACCGTGGTCGACGTAGATGGCGCCCAAGCTCGCGACTACCTGCGCTACCTGCTGGCCAATGATGTGGCCAAGCTGGATGGCAACCCGGGTAAGGCCCTTTACACCGGCATGCTCAATGACAAAGGCGGTGTGATTGACGACCTGATCGTCTACCTGCGCGATCCCGGCTACCGAGTGGTTGTTAACTGTGCAACTCGCGAGAAAGACCTGGCGTGGATGCGCAAGCAGGCAGAGTCCTTCGATGTGACCCTGACAGAGTGCCCGGATGTAGCGATGGTCGCTATCCAGGGCCCCAATGCCATCGAGAAAACCAAAGAGGTTTTGGGCATTGATTGGACTTCCGCGATTGATGCACTAAAAGTTTTCCAAAGCGTTGCCCGGGGTGGCTGGTTCGTAGCGCGCACCGGTTACACCGGTGAAGATGGCCTGGAAATTATGTTGCCGGGTGAAGACGCCGGTGGTTTCTGGCGCGCCTTGGCCGAAGCGGGCGTTTCTCCATGTGGACTGGGTGCACGCGACACCCTGCGCCTGGAAGCGGGTATGAACCTGTACGGACATGAGATGGACGATGAGACCTCTCCGTTGGTTGCCAACATGGCCTGGACGGTTGCCTGGGCACCGGAGAGCCGCAACTTTATCGGCCGTGGTGTTCTGGAGCAGGAAAAAGTCGATGGTGTTAAGCACAAGCTTGTAGGCCTGGTGCTTGAAGAGCGCGGTGTATTGCGCGCAGGTCAACCGGTAGTGGTAGACGATAGTGATGACCGGGGTATCATTACCAGCGGCACTTTCTCCCCCACACTGGGTTACTCTATCGCCTTGGCGCGAGTTCCGGTGAGTGTTGGTGATACCGCACAGGTGGAAATCCGTAAGAAACTGCAGCCAGTCAAGGTGGTTAAGCCCTGCTTCGTACGCAACGGCAAGTCAGTTATTTAAGCGTCGCCCAGAGGTGTACGCGTCACTAAGACAATAAACTTAGATGCTTAATCAAGGGATAACAGCATGAGCGAAATCCGCAATGAATTGAAATACCTCTCCAGCCACGAGTGGGCACGCCTGGAAGAGGACGGCACCGTAACCATCGGCATCAGCGATCACGCTCAAGATGCCCTGGGTGATGTGGTTTACGTTGAGACTCCAGAAGTGGGCACCAACCTGGCTGCTGGTGACGAGGCAGGTGTAGTTGAATCCGTTAAAGCTGCCAGCGATATCTACTCCCCGGTTTCCGGTGAAGTAGTTGCTGTCAATGAAGCTCTGGAAGACGCTCCGGAAACTGTAAACTCCTCTCCTTACGACGATGGCTGGTTCTTCCGCATCAAGCCCTCCGACGTGAGCGAGCTGGACAATATGCTGGATGCAGACACATATCGTTCAGAGTCTGAAGACTAATAGAGCGAATGTGCTGAAAAGCATATTAAAAAAAGGCTGTGGCTAATCCCCACAGCCTTTTTTATTTGTCATGAGCTTTTTAAAGTTTGCTATCTTCTGAACTTGTATACCTAGAGTATGAGATAAATCCCTAATTAAAGGTTTAGAAAAATGCAATGTCAAAATGAATATCTTTTTAATTCCTGTGCATTTATTTCTTCAATTTAAATTAAATTTCCTACTTTCATTATCAAAAACCAATGATGAACGATTTAATTTCAGCCATTCTTTAAGCTCACCGGGCTGTAAATTTTGATCTGTAAGATAATTGAAAAAATCTATATTACTTCTGTAAGGGTTGTCGTATGTGCTTCCATTTTCGTTATTTGCAAGATAATCTAAAACAGGTATAAATCCTGTGATGCCCAATGGGTATGCCAAATACGCGAGTTCTAGTTTATTGACATCAGGTGACTGCCATAGCTTTTCTAATGAGGGGGTTAGAGTCAGCCATTCTAATTTTTCTATTCTTGAATAAAATATATGGCGATTTGCGCCACTATTAAAGAACGATTTCAGTATTAGATCCTCTGTGGCTGGATCATTTATCTGGGAAAATGCTGTCGCGAAGTGATAGTTAACATGACCATTCTTGTTTTCAACAAACTGTATTATTTCTTCTTTGAAATCTTTGCTCCAGCCATTTCTAGTTATGGCTTCGATAAGCCAAGGATATTTAGAAAAGTGTTTTTTCACAAAGTCTTTCATGCCCCTATCGGATATCATGGAAATGTAAGCATCGGATATATAAGAGTTCGGTGAATGCCAGTTAGATTTTGCCATTGGTAAGAAGTCTTCTTCATTACCTTTTAAAGCACGAGAAATCATGCTGACTTGCGGGTCGGTTTCTGTGTAGCTACGCTGGTTGCTTGATAGATAGAGTATTGTTTCAATGAAATCTTGTTTTTGGCAAAGAGAAGCATTCGCGGGTAAGTGTACTTTTTTCAATAAAGTAAAATCTGGTTTTCGATCTTTGACGGAAATTCTCTTGATAAGTTCTTGATCAGACATCCCATAATTTATTTGGAGACAATTCACCTCTTCATTACCAAGAATAATTTCCCGATTCTCTGGGTTCTCCGTGCATCCAAATAAAAGCAGTGATAATGTAGTTAGTTTTATGTTTTTTTTCATTTTTTCACCTCTAGATTTTCACAATAACCAACATGGTTGACGATAAAGAATGAGGTAAGCTGCTAATTGGTTGGTTAGCCTCCAAAGAACAAGCCAGTAATCCCATGGGATCGCATACCAACCAGCTGACCACGAAAGAACGATACCAGATCGAATCCTTCAATGAACAGAAATATTCATCTTGAGTCATTGAGTTACTACTTAATTTTCCCAGCAAAAACAGCTTTGTAGACCTCAATAGATTTATCTTTACTGTATAGAGAATTATCACAGCAAAGCATTACGAAGACAGCATGGGCTTTGTAATTAATCTAAGTTCGAATTCACTATGAAGATATAATGCGACTATTGGCTAAAAACGTAAAACCCGTACCAATTGTGGGTTAAATGAAGCTTGGCAGATGTTAAAAAATAGTAATTTGCGAAAATTTATCGCTGGATAGGTAAGCTCAATAGGAGATTGCGGCTACCAAGGAAGGCAAAGCTGATCGAAACCGTTCAGGCCTTCTTAGTAGAAGGTAATCTAATTCCAGAGAGCAATGAAATTATAGAAGGAACGATGATTTTCGATGAAAACACCAAACTTGGCAACAGGAAGGGAGATACAGTTTGTGGTCAAGGTAGCTATCTTGTTGCATTAGTTGATCGAGTTTCTAAATTATTGCTTACTCGGGGAGTGCTAAATAAGAGTAAGAAGACAGTAAATGGTACGATTTAGTAGTTACTGAAGCCGAATCAGGCAATATGTAAGACAACAACCTTTGGTATTGGAAATTCGAGTTAAACGAAAATGCCAATGTCCGACTGAGGCTTTCCCTAAAGACATGGAAATTGGAAGATACTTAAAAGTCAAATTGATGATGCAGTATTTCGAATTAATAATTGGTAAAAGGAATTTTTAAACTACTTGAGTACACTAGGAATTCTAGTGGACAGGCGTGTGCCAATTGTTTTGGTATTATAGAGTCTGGAGTCGAGTGATAAAATACAATTAACTGTTAATCAGTCAATTTATTTAATATGGTTACATTTTCAGATTGCACCGTTCACGCGCTTCACCATAACCTATTATTAAATAGGTACATACCACAAGAACTAGAAGTTTGAGTTTTACAAATTTACGTAACAATTAAGTTTGGACCCTATTGCTAATAAAAATACATCTATTGACAAATTCTCAGTGCCGGTTGAACTAGTATCTAAGGCGCTATTTACACTTACTTCTGATTTTTAAAAATTAAATACAAGGTCATAAACATTTCCATTAAACTCTCTAAAAGCTATCAATGGGTTAAGCTTAGCATCTTCAATAGTGGCTTCAATACGACCAATCAAGCATTCGGAGAGTTCTGCACGAATAAAAGTTTCTAGTAACACACCCATTGTTAGTCCTTTTCGCTAATTAGGTTCCACCTCTGTATTAAACCAAGCGAATAGGTTAAGCCGAGAATTAAACATATGCCAGAGCTGGTTAGCCAAAAAGTTAGCGAATTATCTGGGAAGGCTGGCATTATGAAATAAAAACCCAGCGCACGAGCCAAAAATATCGTTGAGATTAGTATCAGGCCAAGCCGAATCAGCGGTAACCTCACAATTAAACCCGCACCAGAAAAAGCGTAGCTAGCCCAAAGCAGTAGAACGGCTGAAATTACGCTAGTTACAATAGTTGGGTAGGGGTGGCCACTTTCAGCTAGTTGAGCCATATGCTCACCGGCACCGAGAAATCGATACCAATCACCGCCAAATACTATACACCCGATATGAACTAAAGCAGCTAACACTGTGAGTATCCCTGCTACCTGCAAATAATTAATTCTCTGACTGACCATTTATTCTCCTTGACTGGTCTATTCGTATAATCGAAAGTGGACGAAATCATATCACTTATCAGCATGCCCAGAGAATGGAAAACGACTCAAATCAGGGAAAGACATCCACTAGTATACCAACCAGTATCGATTGAAGAATATTCCAGTGGCATATCACGTGTACAGTATATCCGCCTCGCCTCCTTTGGAAATGGAAAAAACGTTATAAATTAACTAGTTAGGATGCATGCTGCAGTATTTTAAATATCAGAATGTATGATAAGTAGCACCCAGCCAAAATATACGGCTTGAGAAGAGTAATTAATGAGCTTTCAGGGACATTGAACTTTTAAATAGGTACGATCATGCAGGATATCTCTCCAAAATTATTGGCTGAAAATCAGAGTGCGAATGCCAATGGGTAAGTCACATAAAACCCATGGCAATATATCCAATACTTAGAAGATGCTTAGCCTTTTTCTTTTGAAATGAGGAGTACGTTTACTTAGTTATTTTTGATTGTCTTGTGCCTTGAGGTTCTAACGTAAAGGCTATTAAAGATTGCCAATTTTCTACATGCTCCGATATTTTCCAAGGCGATAACTTACAAAAAATAGGCACAAAAATGATCTTATTGAAATTTATTAAGTTTGTTTCAGTGTCAAATCTGCGTAAAATCGATAGATATTTATTGGTATTTTGGTCGTAAATGAGGCACTTTTTGAAGGCCGATGACCAAAGAGATTCAATAGAGCAAGATTTCTCTAAAAGAACCACTCTCTCAAAGGAGAACGATAGCGTGACGTAAGAGTAAGTAAAAGGCGCTGACCCAAGGTGCGGGAACACCAGGGGCCAGCTAACCAAATTGATACCTTAACTATCAAAATGGCTGTATGGATCATACGCTAGAAACCCGCTCGTCTCCAATAAATTGGAGTACATCCAGCGGCTTGGAGAGATTCTCTAAGCTTTGGGAGCGTTGCGTCCGCCTTTTCTTCTTCCATGCCTACCGTTCTCGCGCTCCCCCTGCATTCTTCAACAGATTAGTTTCTCAGCCGTCCATCAATAAAAGTCTACCCATGGCTTGAATATCAGAGAATAGAAATATGTTGATCTTAAAGCGTAGAACTGGTGAAAACCTAAGGATCGGAGCCAATGTCTCAATCACAGTATTGGAAGTTAAGGGAAATCAGGTAAAGATAGGAATACAAGCTCCCAGATCACTTCCAGTTCACCGTGAAGAAATTTACATACGTGTCCAGAAGGGAAGGGTGCAGGGGAATAGAAACTGTTGAGAACTTGGCCCTAATTATGGAACATCCAAAGCATCGGCATCAAAACCTTAGCAGAGCTTCGGTCTTGGTGCCAGGTACCGTTGCTAGTTACGTCTATTCACCTGATGGTACCACTTGATAAATACCGGCCTCATCTAAAAAAACGCCATTGGACATCATATAAACAAAAACTAACACAGATAAGATAACTACTGCTAAATGAACCTTCGTTGCTGAATTGGCGTACTTAGAAAGATAGTCCAGGCCATTCTTTTGGCCTGAAGTGGATGCAATGGCGAATGGTAATAATACAACTATTGCTAGTCCAGCTAAGAAGAAGTATGAAAGATATTCCTCATAGTAATAAGGGAACCATGACTCATAGAAAACTGTAAAAGTAAGGTAATATGCAGCAAGTGCAAGTAGGAGTGTAATGGTAAAAATAAATAGTTTCTTCAAATCAAATACCAAGACTTTCAATAGAGCGTAGGCTCCTGTAGTTAACAAGTTTTACAGTGAAGGGTTCTTCTTCAGAAGAATAATAACAAAAGATGGGTGCTAAAGCTCACCCTATCAATGAGCTTGTTGCAAACTCTCTTCATTATCTATCACAGAGATTGTTCTCTCTATGAATCTTTTGTAAGCCTTTTCAGGTATAAATGTGGTTTTATCGCTCGCGTTGAATTTCTGTAAAATGCTCTTTAATTGTGTATCCGCTATTATTTTCTCTAAATCTGATTCTTTATGATAAAGTTCTCGAACTCTATCTATCCATGCAAAAGTATTCTCTCTAAATTCAATTAGAGATGATTTATTGGCAGTAACACCATGCCCGGGTATGATTAAGCTTTGATCATCACCCATGTTTAAAATAGTATCAACTGCGTTGCCGAAGCTTTTAATTCCACCGGCATAAAATGTGGGGTGCCAGCTAGTATCGAAAATATCACCAACAAATATTGCATTACTCCCCTTGTGATAAAATATATTGTCAACCGGTGAATGAGACTTAACTCTAATGTGAGTAAACCCTTCTGGAGGAATGTCACCTTCTAGAAGCTTTCCACCTTTACTCTCAAAATACTTATTGCCTCCAGTGTGATCAGAGTGAGCATGTGTATTTAAGATAAAAATAACAGGCTTGTCGTAGATCGACTGAATCACTTGGTCTAATTCACTCAGATGATTATTTCCCGGCATAGGGTCAATTAATATCAAGCCATTTTCTACAGCTATTAAACCGATATTAGTACCATATTCCTTTCCACTTAAGATATATAGTTGTTCAGATATTTTCATCTTAACTATGCTTGATGAAGCAGTGGAGCTGATGAGTATGAATATTATTGAAAGAAGAATTTTGAAAATATTCAAAGCAAATCCTTTTGCATTTTAGTTAAATTTCATCGATATGTTAAACACCGTAAGACATGGTAATCAACATGTCGTGAGCTTTGATTCCTAAGTTTTGCTTACCTTACGTAATTTAGATACACCTCTGTGTCAGGGCTAAATCTAACTTTACAGGGTGTCTACTAAACGTGATTAAAAGCCCACTGTGAAGACTGGAAGTTCGTCAGCACCGGAGTTAAGCTCGTAGGGAGTCGTTGACAGTATTGTTATGGTTTTGGTGACTTTGTACGGAAATCACCATGTTAAACACCAGCCTTGATCATAGACTTGATTTTTTCTGCCTTTTCAAAGTGATCAAGTTGGTGTGTTTCTATCCACCATCTCGCAGCCTCCATTAGAATTTCTGGTTGATCATTCTTGTTTTTAAAAAATGCATAGAAAGATACACCTACGTTGCTGCCTTTCTTTTCTATCTTTTGATTACAAACATCAATGATCTTTTTTCTAAGCTCTGTCCTCATCAAATTTTTTCCTTATTTTCTCTTACTCCACTCAAAATGGTAGGCGTCTACTCAACGGGGGAAGGTTTCCTTTTTGCGCTGACGATATTGCCTACCCTTGTTAACTGTTTGGCCATAATAACTTCTCTACTTGATCATATTTCTCAGCTACTTTAAGAAATGGCTCGGCCCAGCCGCTACTTAAGCTAACTTCTTGCAATGGTCCAGTTGGTGCAAATAGAACAGAAGCTTCGACTTTTTCTGGTAAAGCATACGACTTTACCATATTAAGTAGTTTCTGGATTTCTTTAGTTGCCTCTTCAGAGTCATTCCATGAAGACCAACAAAAGTCATTATCTGGAATCTGTACCAGCTCTATCGCAGATTCCAGTACATGAACTAAAGCTTCATAAGGCTCTGTCTCATTGATTGTGCCGTGTATTAATTCTTTTGTACGATCTAATTTCATAGAGACAGTTGACGCCTCGCATCAGGCGCAGCCTTTTGGAGGTCGCTCTGCATGCATGTGTTATAAGGCATTTTTATCCTATCTGCTTCCAAATTACTGCAGATCCAAGACTGACTAGTCCAATTACGAATGCAAGATATTGAAACCCACTTACCCAGCCTATAGAGATTTTATTTACTAGGGGCCAATCGGCTATGGGGGCCTGTTGAACTGAAGAAGGCATTGATTTTCGACTAAGGACCCATGGCACTGCACCAAGTACAATCCCAGCACATACTATTGAAAGCCCAAATGCAGTAATCGCGATTTTAATAAGAAAGCTACCAAGTTTCAATTGCCCCGAATTAAGAAGCGTAATCAGAAATCCAAAAATTGCAGTTTGAACACCAACCATCCAGGCGCTTGACTCGCGAAGTAGTTTTAATGACTCGAGAGTACGTTCGTCCTCTGTCATTAGATGATTCCTCTTAGGTTAATGCCTTATAACGCCTTTGTAACGGGCCGGAGTAAGATGGCGCCGTTTTTTGGCGACAGCTTACGGAGGTCCAGCCTAACAGCCCTACCGTTGGGTGGTCGTTGATAAACTTGTTAACTGACATTGCATTGAGCTTCAAATTTATTATTGTTACTACAAACAAGATTTAAGTTTGAAAGTGTAATAAATACCATAATACCCGCTCCACCCAAGAACCAAGGAGTTAATGCAGGGTGATTGAATGCTTGCAACATTACACCCCATGATTCTTGAGTAAGAAGCAATATATCAGTATTTTTAATATCTGGCATATTCCCATTTGAGACTATTGTATATGCTGAAAAAGCGAAAAAAGCATACAGAAAAATAATATTGAATATTACAATAGGAATACTAGTTACTGAAAGTCCAGGCCACGACCAATTGCATTTAGCTTTATATATGATTGATGCCAAAATTAAGGCTATTCCTAATGCCATTGCAAACATAGCTTGATTTAACGGGCTTTCTATAGGTCTCCCACCAAATAAAATCATCATAGCTATGTGATAAATAAAGAACAACTTAAAATCGAATGACATATTTCTAGGAGAATATTTCTCATTCTTTGCTTTAAGTTTATTTAGTAATGATTCGAACATACATCAACCTCTTAAGAGAGTTAACGAGGGCGTAGAAAAACTCAGCCCTCTTTTCTTATTGTGCTTCTACGTGAAAAATAGCCTACTTATCTGTGAAAGTTAGATCAGAATTCACTTAGAATCACCATTTATGGTTAATATTTAATCACGCCCAAGAAAGCAAAGACATAAATTAGTTTTTCTACAGCCTGAACGCCAAGCTCAACCGGCGCGTTAGCGATCAGTTGTAGTACCTTGTTAACTGTTACATTCTAAATTCGACTGCATCCAGGTTAAAAGATCTTCGGCTCGCCGGATTTTCTCTAGCTTTAACCAGCGCGATTGCAACGAGGGGTTAGCGAGTTCTGCTACTACAGCCACAGGCTCTTCATCAGTTCCGGACCGAATAATCAACTCACCTGTCCTGCAAATTTGAAACAAGGCCTTAGCAAGCGATATATCTAAATCATCGTACTCAAATGCAATACCCACCAAAGATTCATTTTCTAGAAAATTGAATATTCCTAATCTTAGCGTCGTGCCACTTTCTAGTGGCACATAAACATAAGTATCTTCTTCAGAAGTTGCACCTAATTCTAACAAGAGCTGCTTGAGGTTACTTTTTGCCGAAGCGGTAATAGGATTATCTACAGATGCATAGGAAACCTCTTCAGTAAAGGGGTTTACCATCTTGCGTGTTTTGGTTGTCAAATTGATTGTATATAGGTCCATAGAAAATACAGTTAACGCTTCGATAATCGGCATGCGAAGCGCAGCGTAGCATGTCCGGTGAAGCCCTGTAAGGACGGAGCGAAATTCATCAACGTGTTATGTGCTAGCAAGCTGCAACTCAAATAGAAACAGCGTGCATATCGCAGAGATTCCGACTCCGCAACCAAGTCCGATAGTAACCATTTGAGTTTGCCAGCGATTGAGAGTATTGGATTTGAATACGAGAGGGGCTAATGAGGCTGATGTGATAGTTAAAGCCGAAGTGAGTGCGACAACCCCAATTTGAAGCTTAGTACCGTTGCCATATATCTGAATAAGTACAGTTAAAATTAGTGCGGATACTGAAATGAAAGCGATTTCAGCACAGTGATAAATACGCTTCCAATGCCTTTTCTCTTTCTGACAATACCATGCAATTTTTTCAGATAGTGACTTCAAGACTAGATCCGATTGTTGAATTTATGACTGCACATAATGCCGCGCTCAGCCGCCGGAGGTCGGTTGCAGTGCCTTGGTACGCCCAGCATGGGCGTGAACTAATGGGGTGAAAGTCCCCTGTAGGAGGATCACCGTTTAATGGATTCCATTAAATGCTAACTACTAGCGAATGGCAACTGCAACACCGTGAGGTCTTGTGGAGAGGAAGCCGCTAGCAAAGCTACGAGCTGACGGACAGAAACATCATATAAGGCTTAGCCTGGAGGCGAGGTGGCCAAGAACACCGAAGCCATGTGATCTAACGGGTAAAGTAAATGATGCAGTTGTGTAGTGAAAGTTCACGTTCTTATCTGGGGAGATCTGTTCAACCTGCTGCTGTAAAGCTGTCAGCGTGGCCGCTGACTCATAAGTAGGCCCAGCCCGCTAGCCACCATCGAGGGGGTAAACAAAATTGGTGGAACACAGCGGCGCCTCGGCCAGTAATGGCCAAGGTGATTGAACAGAAGTCAGCCGACGGCATAGTAGCCTAATGCCAAGATTAATACCTTGGATACGGTGAAGGCTTGAACCCAAAATCCACGAGTTAAAAGACAGGGCTAGCCTACCGATGTGTTGCCAGCCGGATATAAAATTGACGTAGCGCACTGCCATGACACTCAACTCAAATGAAAATCTGCTTGAAGTCATCCTCAGCAAAGAAAATCTTAATGCTGCATGGAAACACGTGCGAAGCAACAAAGGTGCAGCAGGCATTGATGGGGTCACCGTTGATGATTTTGTGCAGCACTTCAAGGTAGTTGGGAATGAAATTATCGAAGCCATTCGGCAAGGTCATTACCAGCCGTTGCCTGTTAGACGCGTCTACATTCGCAAGTCAGATGGTGGTCAGCGAGGGCTAGGGATACCTACGATTTTTGATCGTGTTATTCAGCAAGCTATCGCGCAAATCATCAACCCTATTTTCGATGTGACTTTTTCAGAGTTTAGCTATGGCTTCCGGCCAAAGCGATCACAGCATCACGCGGTGAAAAAACTACAAAAGTATATCGAGGGTGGCAAGCGAATAGCGGTGGATGTCGATCTATCCAAGTTCTTCGATCGAGTGAATCATGACTTTCTCATGAGCTTACTCGGCCAAAGAATTAACGATAAGCGTTTACTCAAACTGATCGCAAGCTACTTGCGCGTAGGCTGGGTAGAAGATGGATGTTGGCAAGCGTGTTATGAGGGGGTGCCGCAAGGTGGCCCTTTATCGCCGCTGCTATCCAATATTGTACTCGATCTGCTCGACAAAGAGCTGGAAAAACGCCGACACAATTTCGTCCGCTATGCGGACGATTTCGTGATTGTCGTTTCCTCTAAACGCTCAGGTGAACGGGTTATGGCCAGCATCAAACGCTTTGTTGAGCGCAAGCTTAAACTCAAAGTTAACGATGCTAAAAGCCAAGTAGTCCCCGTTAGCCGGTGTAAGTTTCTGGGGTTTTCTTTCCGTGGAGCAAAGCTTGTCTGGCATGATAAGTCGCTGCGCCAATTTAAATATCACGTCCGTCAGATTACAGGGCGATCCCGTGGTATTTCGATGGAGAAGAGAATGAAAGAGCTTACCGTATTCCTCCGTGGCTGGATTAATTATTTTGGTATAGCACAAGGCTACCAAAAATGTATTGATCTAGACTGCTGGATACGGCGGCGATTAAGAATGAGCTATTGGAAGAATTGGCGTAGGGTAAGAACGAAAGTTCGAAATTTGCTACGCATGGGTGTGAGTGAATCGCTGGCAGTTACCTGCGGCTCGTCTGCTAAAAGTTACTGGCGAAGCGCAAAAACTGAGGGTATTCATATTGCGCTTAATAATGAGTTCTTCGAAGAGATGGGCTTGATCTCATTGCGAGATCGTTGGGTAGAGATTCATTACGGATAGGGAACCGCCCATTGCGGACCCGCACGATGGGTGGTGTGGGGGGCGGTAGTTAGAAACTACCGGCTACCCGATTTATTACTACCCTTTTAATACATAGCTAAACGTTCTACTTTTCAAAAGCTTAAAACTTGGATCTAAGCCTTCTGATGTATTAGGAGTATATCCAGTACGTGAAATATATATACCACTTTCACTCACGAACGATTTATCCAACGTAATATAAATCCCTGTTTCACCTGTGCGAACAGAATAAGGCTTTAATTTTGACAAAGACAATGGCAGCTTTTCAATATTTACGATCGAATTCCCTGGATTTGATTTCAAAATTTCTATTGCCGACTTTTCTACTAAATCAATATCAAATTCATCTTCAGAGTGGTGCTTTACACAACCAGTTAAAATAAAGATGAGAATCAATAATTGAAAGATACGCATTACTTCCCTTTGTAGCAATAACATTTCCAGCAAGGGCAGCCGAAGCGGAGCATAGGCTGTCCAGCCCAGCCCCGAAGGGGGTGGGCGAGCTTGACTGGCCTGGTTAATTTTCGGGGCTGGCCGAGGAGTTCTTGCCTGCCTCAATGTATGTTTCTATGTAATCTTCCGTTATACTGTGTGGATATGAGTTGACCATTAGATCAAGCATATCATAGAGCTTTGTATCTTTTATTGCCGCAGACTCTGTAGCGAGCACTCTTTGAAGACTGTTGTATGTATCCATGTTCTGGACAATGAACTTTTCGCCCCATTCATACATTTTTTCTTCTTCCCCCTGCCTCGCATATCCGAGAAGAAGAGCAATCAT
The DNA here is from genome assembly GCF_052468155.1 of Microbulbifer maximicatervae (SeqCode). Taxonomy (NCBI): domain Bacteria; kingdom Pseudomonadati; phylum Pseudomonadota; class Gammaproteobacteria; order Cellvibrionales; family Microbulbiferaceae; genus Microbulbifer; species Microbulbifer maximicatervae (SeqCode). The sequence goes on along the minus strand of NZ_CP174335.1, from coordinate 802,633 downwards.
ATTTGCTTCATCTACTGACCTTCCCGATGAAGCAAAAACTGTAGAAATTTCTACACCCCGCTTGAACCCCCGATGCTCGCCAACATAGTAAGCAGCAACGACTAAAAAAATCACTACAACAGATCTAATAATATTCTTGTAAGGCATGGCTACTCTTAGAAAATTAACGCCGCTAGCAAGGGCAGCCGAAGCAACGCGTAGGCTGTCCAGCCCAGCCCCGAAGGGGTTGGGCAAGCTTGCCTAGCCTGGTTATGGCTGGCGCGCTCAGGACTACCTACTGGCACTTTGCCAGCCACAGCTTGGCTGGACCCTGCCCAATATTTAAGAGGGAAGAATACCGCACTTTCCCTAACCAATTCCTATCTTACTGGCAATCCGCGAAATTGCAGCGGACTGCCTTTTTTTACAACACCCGAGCGAACACTCTTGGAGCGAAACTGCCTGAATAGCAATCAGTAAAATTGCTCAATACCAGATGCTATTTAGTGGCACGAAACCTTCAGTTACCACGAAAAATCAATAAAACCGACCGCCACAATAACGCCCGCAACAGCCGTGAGCGTAGCGAGTCGACTACTTGCGTTTGTTAGCGCAACCGATCTAGCTCATTCTTTATTTGATTAATTTGTTTTGCAGAGAACACAGTCTGACTAAATTTTATGCTGCTTTTACTGCCTATTATGCAAATAGTCATTGGCCACCACCCCTTAACTACATAATCCTTATACTCAGAGATAGGCATGTAGCCAGATCCTGACAAGCTACGAAAAACTATTGCATCTTCAGTAACTGAAAATGAGTACTCCTCGACCTTAGACTTACCACTATTAAATACTGCGAGCCAAACTGTTACCCCAATTGGAATGGTGAAAAGTCCTGTCACGTAGAGTTTTATATAATTTTGAGGAATATCCTTTCCAAAAAATACCATTGCAATCGACATCAAGCAGATACCAATTAGAGGGGGGACTAAGTTATCTAATCTATAGATAAGCCCTTGGACACGAGTTTGTACAACTTTCATACTTATCGCTCTTATGACGTGGTCTTGCCCACAAAAAGTAGACACTCTAACTATACGTATTTTCGCTCATACTCTGCTGGACTTACATAGCCCAATGCAGAGTGCCTACGAACCCTATTGTAGAAAATCTCAATGTATTCAAACACCTCAGATTTTGCTTGCTCTTCGCTTTCGAATGTTCTGGCATAGACCAGCTCGACTTTTAGCCTGCTAAAGAATGATTCCATTGCCGCATTATCCCAACAGTTAGCCTGGCGACTCATGCTCGGCTTGCACTTGCTTTCGGACAAGAGATCCTGGTATTTCTGCGATCGATATTGCACACCCCTGTCAGGGTGAACTAGCAGTCCAGGCTTTATTGGTCGTCGCTCTAGGGCCATTTTCAATGCTCGACGTGTCAATTCATCGGTCATCTGGGAGTCGAATGCCCAACCTACAATACGTCGAGAGTACAGATCCATAACTACCGCGAGGTATAGCCACCTATCCAGAACCCAGATATACGTAATGTCACTGGTCCAGCGGCAATTTGGTCGATCCACATCAAAGCAACGCTTAAGTAAGTTGGCGGAGACGTTAATGCTCCCCTCCACGGGCTGACTATATCGAAAGCCTTTGCCGTTTCTCGCTTTAATATGTTCCTGTTGCATAAGCTTAGCGACGTAGTTCCGCGAGCATGACTCGCCTAACTCTTGAAGCTCGCAAGCAATTCTAGGCGCGCCATAACGACCTTTAAACTCAGCAAACGTCTCTCGGATTTTCTCGATTGTTCGTATCTCTCTAATCGTGCGAGCAGATGGCAATCGCCCCCGCCATCGATAATAACCCGATCTTGAGACTTCTAAACACCGACACATCAAGCTAACCGGGAATGACCCTACATGCTCTTGTATCAATGCGTACTTTACTCTTGGTGGTTCGCAAAGTACGCAGCTGCCTTTTTTAGAAACTCAACCTCCTGACGAGCTTCATGCAGCTCCTTCTTGAGTTTGCGAACTTCAGCGCTTTCCTGTTTGGAATAGTCGACACCGTCTAAACTATTGAACTGCTTATCAGACAGTCGATTAAATTGACGACGCCAGTTGTAGATCTGCTGTGCGCTGACGCCTAGCTCTCGCGCCACAGAAGCCGTTGTTGCTCCAGGCTTTTCCGCTCTCTTAACTGCTTCTCTGCGGAACTCCTCCGTATACGCCTGAGTTCTTTTCTTACCCATGATACACCTCCGTGTTAGGCCTAAACCTAACTATACAGGGTGTCTACTAAACGTGGGTAAGTCTTGACGCTAACGCCGCTAGCAAGGGCAGCCGAAGCAACGCGTAGGCTGTCCAGCCCAGCCCCGGAGGGGTTGGGCGAGCTTGACTAGCCTGGTTATGGCTGGCGCGCACTGAACCACCTACTTGCTCTCTACCAGCCAACTTTGGCTGGCCACTGCCCGATAAATTTAAAGGGGAAAATACCATACTTTCCCAACCGGTTAACTATCTGATTGGCACTCCATGATGGCGTAGCTGGCTTGCAGGGCTTGCTGACTTAAAACGATGGCACTGGAACGAAACTGCAGTACCAAATTGCAGGAAAACTCTCAGAAAAAAGTGCTCAGATAGAGATTGATGCTTGCAGCAGCTACAGAACATCTGAAAATCGGCCGCCACAATAACGCTCAGCACACGGGCGGCCGAAATGAAGCGAAGCGCAATGTAGGCCGTCCTGCCCGGCGTCTTTTGCCGGGCATTCGTGCTGCTGCTTGTTAAGTTTTACTGGTACCACTTTACGCCCTTGGTTTTATTCTTGTGTTCAACTGAATACAGATGCTCAATGGTTCCCTTGTATTCACCATGTTGAAACACGAGACGAACGTAACTACGATCATCTGGTGATACCGGTAGTTGCAAATAAAGAATATCATTTGCGCTACCCAATACGAATACTTGGCCAAGATCAATATATGTTACCGGCTTAAAATCTATTTTTGGTATTTGGATTTCTTTGCCGCCTAGCTCAAAACTCACTCCCTCAAGTTTATAGTGAACTCTGTGCGGGTAAGTCGATATCTCTACACTTGAAACCTCCAAGCTCGCCTTATAACTCAGGCCTCTAAATTCGCCAGACATACCAACATGTGTAATGGGGCGAGCCACATCCTCTACTGCATTAGCGGAAAAAGAAACCAAGAATATTAAAACTAAAAATTTACGCATAATCTGATTAAAACTTAACGCTTCACTCAGCTGCGTTTTTGAAGGAGTCCGTTTGTGCTATAAGCACAAAAAGGAGCGACGGAAAAAACGTCAGCTGGAGTGACTTGTTAGCCATGTAATTCATCGATTCTATTTAGGGACCCTCTGATCAACGAAGCATTTTTCCAGAATTAAGCTGAGCTGCTTGAAAAATTCACTTTATTACGCACAAACGCGTAATTTGCGCGTAATAGTCCACTAATTTTTCATCTGAAACCCTCAATAGGTGGATTTCAGGCGAACCACCCCTAGGCAGCCAAGTATTTTCTCCCTATTATTAAGTTGGTAAAGCCTGCCAGTAAGCACAGCCTCTCAGTATTTTTTACCAGTCCCCGATAGCGGACCTTGTCATAACCAAATACCCGTTTGATGTAGCGGAAGGGGTGCTCGACCTTCGCTCTTATCTGCGCCTTGATCTTTTCCGCTTTACGAAGTGCATCACGCCCTGGAAGAGTTTTTAGCTTGCTCGGCTTCATTGCTATATACCAATCCGCCTCCCGCTCTTTCAACTCTTCACGTTTCTCCGCACCAATGTACCCAGAGTCTCCCCAGATTCTTTTCTCCTCCCCGTGGAGAACTCGCTCTGTAGTTGTGACATCATGCGAATTCGCTGCTGTTGTATCTATGCTATGTATTACTCCGAGCACATCATCAACCCCGATATGCATTTTCATTCCAAAATGCCACTGATTGCCTTTCTTTGTTTGATGCATTTCTGGATCACGTTTTTTCTTTTTATTCTTGGTTGAAGTTGGCGCAGAGATAATAGTGGCATCTACAATCGTACCTTCACGCAGTACCATGCCATTCTCAGCAAGATGCTTGTTGATTTCATCAAAAAGAGCTGCACCTAGCTGATTGAGCTCCAGTAAGTGGCGAAAGTTAAGAATCGTTGTTTCATCGGGAATTGGGCCGCTCAAAGTCAATCCAGCAAAACTACGCATGGATTCAATTTCATACAGTGCATCCTCCATAGCGGGATCACTGAGATTATAAAATAGCTGCATGCAATGAATACGGAGCATGACACTCAATGGATATGGCTGTCGGCCACGTTTGCCTTGTGGATAGCAAGGAGTGATCTGAGCTTCTAGTCGCTGCCATGGGATGAGGGCTTCCATTTGAGAAAGAAACTTCTCTCGGCGAGTTATACGGCGCTTTAGCTTATATTCTGCTTCGGCAAAGGTGACTTGGTGCATAATTCATCGTAGTCTTGATGGGTAGGTGAATATTACCAATATTGGCTTGGAATTATTCAGAGGTTCCTTAATACTTTTAACTCGATACGCTGCCATTTAGCAATACCATCCTCTTGAGACAATATTCTTTTCCTTACTCCCCGAAGATGGTTTAACTCTTCGAAAAAGACAATTTCTGATTCTTTGCCTTTATAGGTTTCATCTTCCCCAAGACTCCAAATTGCCTCTGAAGTATCGATATTATCAAGCAGTAAAGTATCTATATCAATGTAATAGCGTTGTAGTCCTTGACTAGTTTCAACGGGACCAAGTAATACCGTTTGAATCAACCCGTCTAGACTATCCAGGGATACAATTCCTTCTAAGTAATCGCCTATTAATTCTTTAATCTCGTATTTATCCATGAGCTACTTCTTACGGCTAACGAAAATAGATATGCGGAACCGTTAAGAAAGTTGGCAGTGCCTTTGTGCAAGCAAAGGGAATGACAATTTTTAGGTTTCCGCATAATCGGGTTGTTATTTGTTGCTCGTGGCACTGTGTACAAATCCACTACAAATATCTTTCTTTTATTGTCTACCACGATTCGGAGAGAGAAACTAGCAGCACTAGGTTCGCGGCCTTGCTTCGAAGCGGCTGCGCCGTCCGCATTAACTTCGTTATGCGAGCGTCGCTGAAGCTTCGAAGCTTACATGAAGGTCGAACCGTTGGCTATGGGCTTTCCCGCCAATACTGTTTTTTTATACAGCAACCTAATAATTACCTGCTATTCTTTATTGAACCCCCGCAAAACTGGAGCGAGCGACCAATAACATTTATATAGTATTCATTCTGACCACTTTTATCATGATTACTATTTCAGAATCAATTTTCCCGCTGTAATGAAAATTTTAAATTAAAACCATAGAGTTAGATGTAATTACTACTAAAGTACAAACTACAAAAATGATCACTTTGACTACTATCCCGGTTTTTAACTCAACTTATAACTTACTGATTTGTAATGTATTTCTACACATTCTACGTGAAGCTAAAAAATAACGGTCAAAATGATCATAATTACCTGAGCTGGCATTCACTAACTTGTCAGAATTATCGGAAATTTAGAATTGTGATGAGGCCAAGGCTTCAGGGTTGAGTGTTGTGAAGGGTTAGGCATTTTTTTGCTTTGAGTGTACTAATTGAGTATCACGTGTATTTAGTAGTTATTTGTTTTTTTCTTTTGGTGGGGGATATTCTGCTATTCCATTGACACACTTAAAAATAAAGTGAGCTTGCCATTTCTGAAAAGCAGCTTAAGGATTAGGAAACATTGAGAAGCTATTTGGTGGGTCAGAATAAGGTTGAGCGATATAGCTCTTCGTTAGTCGCTTGGGCAAATATCTTGCTGTTGCGAGGGACAAACGGTTTGGTTGTTAGATATTTAACTCAGGCTTTATAAAATCGGGTAAATTTAGATTTAAATACCTCATCATTTACGGCTGCAAAGTGACCTTCAACCCTGCCTCATTAAGAAACCCTTTCACGGTACTTTCAATTTGCTCGGGGCTATTCATCTGCAAAACCTGTTGCAGGAGCAGCTCAATATCAGCTCGGCTAACGGCGCGTAGCGTAGCTTTTATTCGCGGTAAGTTAGTGGCGTTCATCGATAGCATATCGTAGCCCATGGCTACTAATAACAATGCACCGCTAGGTTCTCCTGCTAGTTCTCCGCAAATCCCAACTTTGGTGCCAACGGCATGGGCTGCCGTTACGATTTCCTGTAAAGCGCGCAATACTGCTGGGTGCAGGGCGTGGTAAATATTGGCTACGCGGCTGTTATTACGATCCACCGCCAGGAGATATTGAGTGAGGTCATTACTGCCTACTGATATAAAATCTGCATGTACGGCGAGTTCTCGCACTTGGTAGACGGCAGAGGGCACCTCTACCATTACCCCGAGTGGGGGCATAACGATTTCGTAACCTTCCTCAAGCAGCTCCCGGTAGGCTCTTTCCACCAGTTTGCGCGCGGCTTCGAGCTCGTTCAGGCCGCTGATCATGGGGAGCATAATCCGCAGGTTATTTAGCCCCAGGCTGGCTTTCATCATGGCGCGTACTTGCGCCAGGAATATTTCCGGGTGGTCAAGAGTTACGCGAATGCCACGCCACCCCAGAAAGGGATTGGTTTCCTCGATCGGGAAATAGGCCAGTGCTTTATCGCCGCCAATATCCAAGGTGCGCATAGTGACGGGCAGGGGGGCAAAGGCTTCCAGTTGCTCCCGGTAAATTTCCCGCTGCTCTTCCTCGGAGGGGAAACGGTCTCGCAATAGGAAAGGTACTTCGGTGCGGAAAAGTCCTACTCCTTCAGCGCCGCGCTCCAGGGAGCGAACAACATCGGCCATCAGCCCGGTATTTACCATCAGGCGAATGCGATGGCCATCGGAGGTGATTGCCGGGAGTTGAGCCAGGTGGTCCAGGTTGCGGGCCAGTTGCTGCTCTTCTGCAACAATATCGTCGTAGCGGCGCTTGAGTTCTGCGCCGGGGTGAATATGCAAATCGCCTCGATAGCCATCCACCACCATATCGACACCGTCGATGGTTTCGTAGGGCAGGTCCTGGACTCCCATTACTGCGGGCAGTCCCATGGCTCGGGCAATAATAGCCACATGGCTGTTAGAGGAGCCTTTAACCGATACGGCTCCGATCAGCTTTTCCCTGGGCACTTCTGCCAATACCGCTGCGGTTAGCTCTTCGCCGATCAGGATGGTGTTATCGGGGAAGTCCCGGTCGCTCTGCTGCTGTTGCCGCAGGTGCATCAGCACTCGGGCGCCCAGGTCGCGAACATCGGCAGCCCTATCGCGAAAGTAGGAGTCGGACATGGCTTCAAAGCGCCGCACATGTTCCAACATAACTTCGGCCCAGGCCCGCTGGGCACTGAGCTGTTGTTGGATGCGATCGCACACCTCGACGGCGAGGGAGCTGTCATCCAACATGCTGATATAGGCATCGAATAGCGCCCGTTCCTCGGGGCTGAGGTCGCTCTTCAGGCGCTCACCGACTTCGCGAATTTCCTCTTGGGCGGCAGTCAGGGCCTGTTGAAACAGGGCTAGTTCAGTGTCCACATCCTCGCATTCGGAGTAGGGCACTGTGCCGAGATTCGCATGCGGGGTGACAATATGTACCCGCCCGATAGCCACACCGGGGGATGCGGCAATGCCGGAAAAGTGAGTTTCCCGTTGTTGCTTGCCAATACAGGCGAGAAGACCGGTGGCCTCAGCGTGGGCGATAACGCCGGCGAGCTGCGCCGAGAGTGTGACCAGAAAAGCTTCCTCCCACTCGTCGAATCGGCGCTTCTCTTCTTGCTGCACAACTAGGACACCCAGTACGGCGCGGTGGTGAATAATCGGTGTGCCGAGAAAGGCGCTGAAGCGCTCTTCTCCTGTAGAGGGGAAATATTGGAAGGCGGGGTGGGCTTCGGCCCTTTCCAGGTTAATCGGCTCTTCGCGGGTAACTACATTGCCCACCAGTCCCTCGCCGGGGGCCAGGTGGACCTGGCCAACCGCTTTGGGGTTGAGGCCATCGGTGGCCATCAGGACATAGTTGCCGTGTTGCTTGTCGCGCAGGTATACGGAGCAGACGCGGGTGTGCATGATTTCCCGCACGCGATGCACAATGATTTCCAGCACCGCGGTGAGGTTCCGGGCGGCATTTACTTCCTGAACGATACTGCGCAGAGATCCGAGCAATGGCCTGTCCTCGCCAATCAACGGAGAAATTCGATGGCCCCGGAAAGTAGAATTTCGATGCTGATCGGGGCCATTTTGTGAAGATACGCTGCTAACTACCCTGTGCGGTCAGCTGTCCTGTCCGCGCAGCCAGCGTCTCTCCAGCTGTATTTGTTGTGGGGCCAGCTCGGTTAGTGCGCGCCGGTATACTTCACGCTTAAAGGTCACCACCTTACTCAGTGGATGCCAGTAGCTTACCCAGCGCCAGTGGTCGAATTCAGGTTTGTAACCATTGTCGAAGCTGATAGAGGCCTCTTCTGCCTCGAGCTTCAGCAGGTACCACTTTTGCTTTTGCCCGATGCACAGTGGTTCGGAGCGACGTCGAATCAGCCTTTGAGGCAGGCGATAACGCAGCCAGCCTCGAGTACAGGCAATCATACTGACTTGATCGCGAGTAAGGCCTACTTCCTCGTACAGTTCCCTATATAGCGCCTGTTCAGGGGTTTCGCCCGGATTAATACCACCCTGGGGAAATTGCCAGGCGTCCTTGCCACCTACCCGCCGCGCCCACAGTGCCTGACCGCGGGCGTTGAGCACGATAATACCGACATTGGGGCGGAACCCCTCGGCATCGATATTGCTGCTGCTCTCGCCACTCGTGCCCCGGTTCTTGTTACCGGCCGGGGCTTTATCATTGCGATTCGAATGCTTGGCGGGCTTACGGCGGTTCTTTCGTCCGGCCTGTGCCGGCTTGCCGTCGCCCAAAATACCATCCTCAATACTGTTGTGTGCGGCCGTGCGCTGCACTTACTTGTTCTGCATTGTTCCACAGCGGGGGGTTTACAGCAATTCAGTGACGCAGTCCGTGTGCTGTCGTGCGGCGCAAGGTAAAATTAGCGGCCGCGCAGGGGACGTTTCCGGCTTCCTGGCGGTCAAATGCTTATGGGGAACCTATAGTTATGGGAGAGTCGACGGTGCACTTGGCAATCTTTGATCTGGATAACACGCTGATAGGTGGTGATAGCGATCATGCCTGGGGCGAATTTCTGGTGGAGCGTGAACATGTCGACGGGACCCGTTACCGCTCGGCTAACGATCGCTTTTATCAAGATTACCAGCGCGGTGAATTGGATATTTTTGCCTACCTGGAATTTGCCTTGGAGCCCCTGGCTCAGCTTTCCCGTGGTCAATTGGATAACTTGCAAAGCGAGTTTATGCAGGAAGTTATCAGTGAATTGTGGCTGCCTCGGGCCCAGGAGTTAATCGGCGAACACCGCCGCAAAGGCCACCACATCATGATTATCACTGCGACCAATCGCTTTGTGGTTGAACCCATTGCCTCGCGCCTCGGTGTCGATACCCTGCTGGCCACTGAGCCAGAGGAGGATGAGGGGCGGTTCACCGGGAAGGTCGTTGGTGAACCCTGTTACCAGGGAGGGAAAGTTGTCCGGTTGCGCCAATGGTTGGCCCACAATCCGGAATACGCCAACAGTGAAAAGTGGTTCTACAGTGACTCCATCAATGATCTGCCCTTACTGGGCGAAGTTGAGCACCCAATTGCGGTGGACCCGGATAATCGCCTGCGCGCAGAAGCTGAGGCTCGCGGCTGGCCGGTGATCAGTTTGCGGGAAGAGAGTGAGTAGGTGCTTGCCAGTATTTGTGAAATGCACAAGATGGGGAATTGAGTGAACGGATCTATTATCCAGTACCGGGCCCTGGCTGTTTTAATTGGGGCCCTGGCCGGACTTTCTGCCTGTGAGCAAAAAGCGGTAGAAAAACCGCAGCAGGTATCGCAACAAAGTATTGCGCCGCAACCTGTGAATGAAAAGGCTGCGACCGAGTTATCCCTGGCAATTTGGCAGGCGGGTGAGGCCCAGGTTATCCACGCCCATGCCGCTGTTGAAACTCTGCAGCGTGAAGTGGATGGTCTCCTGGCTCAGCCGAATGAAAATAAGTTAGAAAATGCCAGGCTTGCCTGGCTGGATGCCCACAGGGAATTTGCTGCTGCATTGCCTTATATCCAGTTGGCTTTTTCTTCGGGAGAGTTGCGCAGCCAGGGTAGAAAATTACTGTTATCAGTAGATAGTTGGCCGGCCCAGGCGGGCTACCTGGATACAGTGCCGGGTTATTCTGAGAGCGGTATCGTTAACGATACGGCCATTGATCTGACTTTAACGAACCTGCGCAAGCAGCACCGCTTGACGGCACATGAAGAGGCCAGCACCGGTTTTCACGCCCTGGAAATTATGCTCTGGGGGCCCACCAGCGAGCGGGTTGCGGAGCAGTTTTTAGCTAAGTCCGATGGGGAAAAACCCGAGGCCCTGGCCGTCAATCGGCGCCGTGAACTAACCCGCTTGATCGTTAAAGGTGTGGAAGAGGATATGGCAGGCTTGGCCCGCCGTTGGCCGACGGCAGCCAACAGCCTGTCGCGGCCCTATCTATCCCTTGGACCGGTTGCCCGATTGCAGCAAATCCGTGCATCGCACACCCGGGTGATTGATGAGCAGCTGTTGCGCAGGTTGCCGGAGAGTTCCGAGAGCGATGTGGAAAGTAGCCGTGCTGCGGATTCAAAGCAGGCGATATTGGCAATTATGGCAACTCTCCAGTCAAACTGGATTCCCACCGGTGGGGGCGGCTTGGCGGAGCTGTTGCTGGATCGACATCAGGTGACGGCTTTAGAGCAGGCTTTTGTGGATTTCGAGAGCTTGTTGTTGCAAATGGAAGACCCGATTGAGCTGGCGGAGCTGACCCAATTGGCCCAGGCACGCAAACTTCTGGAACGTATCGCCGGGTTGATGGCAGGTACTACCCAAGTGCCAGTATCCGATCAGGATGTGATGCCGGTTAGCTTACCGGTTGATGGTGAATAAATCTTGCTCTCACAGGCATAACAAAAAACCCGGCGACTGCCGGGTTTTTTGTATCTGTTGGGTGGGGATTACCAGCGACGTACAGGGCCAGTATCCACGTGTACGAAGTTACTCTTCGGGTAGTATCCGACACCGCCCGCTTTCAGGTTGAGTGCTGCCTGGCGCAACTTCGACAGGGACACTCCCGGCATACGGATATCCAAGGCCATACCACGTGTGTGGTAACTGCGTTTCGCTACGCCTCGGCCAGCTGCACGCAGCTTGGCATTGGTTTTAGGTGAACGGTATCCAGAGATAATCTCAATGGTGCCGTTGTAATTGAACTTCTCCTTCAGCTTGTAGACGATATCTAGAAGCTTGGGGTCCATTCGGGTCACTTCGTTGGCGCGGTGGTCACGAAGCAATTTGTTGAACTGCTTCAGGCCTCCGCTGCTGTAATCTCCGTTGGTCCAGTAGGCGGCCTCCAGCTTCTCCCCGGTGTGCAGGTTGCGCATTTTCAGGGTGCGGGAGCTACCTACTTTTGCGAAAGTCGGTCCGGCGCTGACGGCCGCCGCAGTTGCGCAGGTCACTGCCAGGAATCGACGTCTGGATGGATTCTTCATAATTCCGCCTCGTCGTTAAATCTCTCGTCGGTTTGCCTTAGTTGGCGCAACCGGGTACGGCGGAAAATGTACAAAAAATAACCAGCTGTTACAAACCTGAAGCTGCTAATTCGGAAATAATTAGATAGCCTGGGTGGTATATTTTTTCTTTTCTGCTACCTGAAATTGGAAATTTTATTGCTGATCAGTCGATAGTGCTGAATAGATTGGAGACAGCGTTGTCATTGCACGCTAATCACTAAAAAATTATTTTTCTGCGACTTATAAGTTTCATCGGGCGGTTTCGTCAGTGTACTTGGGAGCTATCCGATCACCTCTTCGGTCATGAGCTCGATAGCCTTCTTTATTAGTGGCTGGTTTACCCATCTATATACAGAGGACAACCTAGATATATAGAAGATAAGAATTTGTATGTACATGTATATACATGCAGATTGGGTTCTGCTAGCGTAGTATTTCTCCGGACATTCAGCTGTTTAGGTTATCCGGCATCCAGGACCGCCCTATATTTGGGGGGGCGTATTGATCTCAACTTCCTGGAGCCTGCCATTAGCAGCAGGCGATAAAAAGAAACCTGGAAAAATAAGATCCGGCCAGTATTGCTACCACGGTTGTGAATATGGCAAAGCTCTAATTTTTTAATGACAAGGATGTAGTTTCCAAACCAAGGCCAGGGTTTAAATAGGAATGTGAGCAGTGCTTTGAAAAATTAAATCAAACTTGCTTAGGTGGTTATTCTGACCGGTGTCTTTCAAGTTCTATTGTTTGGAGAACTTTAGCGTTATAGAGCGCTGCCAGCGAAAATGAGAACAGGCAAAATCCTTTAGCGATACTTAATATTTTTCACTTGCCGATAGGCTCCCTAATTTGGATAAGGCTGTTCTTTGTCACGATGATAAATATCAGAGCGGAATTGGGGGCGCCCATCCCTATCTATCCAGGCGGTCATATAAACGATGTAAATACGGGGTGATCCCTTCACCTTTACATTCAGAGCATCGTGCCCATTGGCTGCCTGCGCTACCCGGGTTCTGTCCCACCCCTGGTCACGAAGAAGAAAATAAGCTAATTCTTCTGGTGCTTGTAGCCTAACGCATCCGTGACTTAATGCCCGCTGGCGAAGTTTAAACAGGCTTTGAGCCTGGGTGTCATGGAGAAAAATAGCCTGCTTATTGGGGATAACAAATTTCACTTTCCCCAGGGTATTCTCAGGTCCACTCAATTGTCTCAAAGTAGCGTGTCCACCGGCTGCCTTGGCGATAGTCTCCTCTGTAATAGGGGACGATTTACCGCTGCGATATTGCACTACCCGATAACCCCGTTTGTGCATAGCTGTAGGGTTGTGTCGTGCCTTGGGCAAAAGCTCAGTGACAAGAATACTTCGGGGGACAGTCCAGGTTGGGCTGAAAACAATATTGGTTATTCGTGTGCGCATATCCGGTGTGCGCGTGCTGCTTTTTCCTACGACGGTTTTCATATCGAGAGCAACTGAACCATCTTCGATAAGCTGTAAGCGATAGTCAGGCACATTAACGATTACGTAGCGATCATCCTCAGGGAGCTTTAGTTTCTCCCATCGGGATGCATTCAATTCCATTTGCTGAGCGCGCTCTATTGGAGATACGGCCAAGGCTGCAAGTGTGTCTTCATCGGCGATGCCTGTAACGTTCAGTCCGTGACGCTCCTGAAAGCGCTCCACTGCAGCTTGGAGCGCACTGTCAAATCTTCGGGGGTCTTTTTGTGGGGCGGAAAGCGGCCCGGGTTGACCGTGATAATCCTTATAAATTGCCAGCAAGTTACGTAGTTGCAGGACACGAGGGCCTTTGTCTCCGGGCTGTAAAGTTTTCCCCTGGGCAATCGGTCGCCAGTTTTTCGCTAACACTCGGTAGGCCTGAGCGGTATCGCGCAATTGCTGGGTTGAACTGATTGGCTCAATAATGACATCGGTCTGCCCAGTGAATGAAGCATTCAAAGGGCTGGCCGAGGCAATTATGAGGCTTATCAGTGCGGCGATGCCGAGCTGGAATGGGCCATTTGCCATACTGATAACTCAGTAGTCCCTATAGCTCTTTATCCGCTTCACTCCGCTACCTCCTATTACTGATCCCGGTTATAGATATCCGGCCGAAACTGAAGCTGCCCATTTTCATCGATCCAGGCAGTCCAGTAAGCGATATAAACCGGTAGGGGATTTTTAAGGGCAACACCATGGGTGCGACCACTTCCCAGCGCGCGATTGATACGGGCATCACTCCACTTGTTTTGCTGGGCTAACATCATGCGAGCAAACTGCAATGGTTTTTCCAGGCGAATACAACCGTGGCTAAAGGCTCTTTGGGATTTTTTGAATAAATGCTTGCTATTTGTGTCGTGGAGAAAAATGGCCTGCCGATTGGGGATAACAAATTTCACTCTTCCCAAAGCATTTCCCGGCCCGCCTTTTTGTTGCAGTGAAACTTGTCCTCTACGCACTGCAGCCACATTTCCACGAGTAAAAGGCACCGATCTGCCCCGATGATTCATTAGGCGATAACCCTTAGCTCTCAGTGCGGAGCTGCCCTTGGGTAAAAGTTCACGCAGCGCAATACTGGGCGGGACACGCCATACAGGATTAAATTCCAGTCGCGTCATACGGGTAGCGATTTGCGGTGTTTTGTGTTTTGGTTTTCCCACAACCACACGCATACGGAACTGCTCTTTATCGCCTTCAATTAGGCGCAAATTAAATTCCGGGACATTCACGATGATATAGCGAGGCCCTAAATCCTTGGGAAGTTGTTTCCAGCGTTCAATATTCGCTGCCAGAATTTTGGCAACTTTATCTGGCGGGGTATTGAGTCGACTCCGGGTTCCCTCATCAACCAGTGCCGTTTGCTTTAATCCGTGACGTTTCTGAAACCGTTTAACGGCCTGCTGCAGTTTTTTGTCGTAGACATCTGCTTTAGAAGTATCTGCTCCGTACTCTTCGGGGTGGTGATCACCATAGAGCATTAACAGGCTTCTCAATTGCGCAACCCGGGGACTGCGACTGCCCGGTGCGATAGGTTGTCCAGCACTGAGCGGTTTCCAGTAATTACCTTGTGCCAGGGTTTGGTAGCGTGCTAACGCTTCGCTGAGTAGGGAAAATTGCCTGCCCTGAGGTAAAAAAGGATCGCGACTGCCGATCAAGTCAGGTTCGACGGTATCTTGAGCTTCGGCGAGTATTTGTGGTGAGTGAATGCCTAGCGATATTGCTATGGCAATCGCAGCGGCACTCGCCCTGAGGGAGGTTAGTTGGTTGCGTGGCAAAAAAGCGCAAAGTGAATTGTTGGCAGCACCCATAAGTCACCCCTGCAAGCACTGAGAAATCAGTGAGATTTATCACTGTGCTCACATTGATAACTTGTGACTGATAGTCTTTAAATAATTTTCAGGAATGGCGCTGCTTAAGAAAGGCTAATTAATGGAATAACACGCTCAATAATTCCTTGGTTATAACCGGGGCGACGTATAGCCGCCCCGGTTTCTTTTAAAATTGATTATCGGTCAGTCCATCTTTGCCATAAATATCCGGGCGGAAGTTCAGGTTGCCCTGACCATCGACCCAGGCAGTCCAGTAGGTGATATAAACCTTCACCAATTGGGACATATCCACTTCCGTGGTTTCCTCTCCTGTGGTCAATTGATCGATACGCCACTGATCCCAATCCCCTTGGGGACGAAGCAGCGCTTCGGCCAAGTGGCGGGGTTTTTCCAGGCGGATGCAGCCATGGCTATAGCCCCGTGAGGTCAGGGAAAAAAGTTTGCGCGCGCGCGTATCGTGCAGGTACACGTCGTGAATATTGGGGATTTCAAATTTGACACGTCCCAATATGTTTTCCTCACCGCCCATTTGGCGCATAAGGTAGGAACCCGAACCTGCAGCAGATAGGTTTTGCGGAGTCAGGGGCAGTTTTTCACCCCTACCGCTAATCACCCGGTATCCCATTTTTTCCATACCCGCAGGGTTTTTACGAGCTTTGGGGAGTATCTCATTTACCAGGATACTGCGCGGTACTGTCCAAGTGGGGTTAAAGACTACCTTGCTGACGCGGGTGGTTATTTCAGGCGTTGCGTGTTTTTTCTTACCGACGACCACATTCATCGCCAGTTTGACCTGATCGTTTTCCACGTATTTGAGACGATACGCGGGAATATTGACCTGGATAAAACGGCTGCCCAATTGTTCCGGCAACTCTTCGCGGCGCTTGATATTCATTTCCACAATGCGGGCGCGTGCAGCTGGGGATAAGTTCAGGCGCTTGCGAGTTGAGCGACCGACAATACCATCTGCTCTCAGGCCGTGACGTTTCTGGAAGCGCACCACCGCTTGGTGAAGGCCCCGATCGAAGCGATTGCGATCAGTGCCGCCGTAGCTGTAGTAAGACTGGTAATCACCGTATAGGGAGAGCAGGTTGCGCAGGAGGCCCACATGTGGGTGGCGTGCACCCATGGTCATGGCAGGGCCCGCCGGGATCGGACGCCAGCGACCGCTGGAGGAAATCTTGCGCAGCCGTTGCAGCTCACCGCGCAGCGCTCTTACATCGTTGCCATAGGGCCGGTTTTCCTCGTAGTAAGGCCCCTCACTATTTTCAGATCTCACCGGTGGGGCGGCAGTATTTGACCGCCCCTGATTGTAATAAACGCGACTGCCAGAACCCGAACCACTATTGTTGTCCCGATAGGAACGGTATCGACTGCGTTCATAGGTGCGAGTGCTACCGGAATAATTGCGTCCTGAGTAATTGCCGGAAGTATCCGCATTGTATTCCCGCGAGTAATAGCGGCTGCGAACATTGCTGCCTAGATTGGCCGCGCGATCATATCCGCGGAAGTACTTGCGCCCGCTGGGTTCACTGGAAGCCTGCTGTTGAGCGGTGCTGGTCGCAACCAGGCGGAAACCTTCGCTATCCCGCAGAACCGGTGTGACACCCCGACGCGGGCGGGTTTTGGGCTTGAGCCTGTCCAGCTGGGTATCTTGCGCGTAGGACACAAAGGCATCGGTTAGTAAGATATCCAATACGGCTGCCATCTGCAGAC
The DNA here is from genome assembly GCF_052468155.1 of Microbulbifer maximicatervae (SeqCode). Lineage (NCBI taxonomy): Bacteria > Pseudomonadati > Pseudomonadota > Gammaproteobacteria > Cellvibrionales > Microbulbiferaceae > Microbulbifer > Microbulbifer maximicatervae (SeqCode). The sequence continues at coordinate 785,936 of NZ_CP174335.1, read as the reverse complement.
GTTGAGGTGTATCGCGCAAGGTGCGATCGAAGTACCCCAGGTGGTAGCGGTAGTCGACCATGCTGCTCGGATTGCCGGAGCTGGCAGCTGTGAGTTGTTTCAGCAGGTCATTGGCACTATCACTTAGGCTGTAGTTATCGAACCAAAGCAAGCGGTAATCCGTGCGCTGGTAGATCTTGCGCACAGCGGCGGGGTTAAAAATGGGGTCCTGGGCTGGCCAGGCATCGGGGTTTTCCTCCAGCCAGTGCACTAAATGAGGGCGAACAGCGTTCTCCGGTAAAACGGGTACGGTCTTCTGGTTTGCTGCGAAAGCATAATAAAGAATGAAGACACAGAGGCTACCCAGTGTCAGCAGTGGAAGTACAGATTTGCGTCTACGATGCTCGGGGTTGAAATACGACATGGTACCTCAGCGATTCTGCGGGGGCCCGGTGCGATATTTTGGAAAATGCCGGGCGCCAGATCGTTCATACCTTCCCAACCTGTGGCGAGCCCATCCAGATACTCAGGGATATTATCGGTGACTCGCACGTGTCATGCGTCCCGCGCGACTTCCTTTTATTAAGACTGATGTCGGTGTCCTGCTTGCGCGAAACTCAACCAACTTCAGTCTGTGAAAGTAAGTATGGCAATAAATGCAAAATTTGCTTGGCGCTTCATTCTTTTTAGAGTAAGGATTTGTGAATGATGAGTTTTGCGCCAAATTTTTCGCTCATGGGTGAAAAAGGGGCGTGTTTACTGGGGCTTATTTGAATATGGTGCAGAGGCTTGCACAAAAAGTTATGCACAATTTCTCTGCCATTAGCATTGAGCCCGCTTAATTGGGCGACTGGGTAGTGAAGTAGCGCAGGGGTCCATTTTCATTGCCCTGTATAAAAGTCTGCTCCCAAAGTTGGCCACACCCCCTCTGGTCGATGGTGATTACGGTGCTCGCGCGGGTGCCGTAACCTCCATTGCGAAGCATTGGTTCTGTCGCCGAGCTATCGGCATCAATTTGAATGAATATAGGAGAGAGCGCCCGCTCAATCTCCAGTGGTAGCCCGGTATGGGGGAGTTGTTGGTCCGGCGCGGGGGTGCGATCTTTGAGCAGTGCCAGTGCTGGCTCCACAAAGCTCTCGATTGTTACCAGTTGGTCGGCCGCAGGTATTATTTCTGCCAGCCCCGCTTTGCCCCTCTCCACCTTTGGCCAGGGTTCGTCCGGTGCGCCGTTGGAGATACCGTGAATACCCGGTTCAAACGTAAATGGCTTGTGCCGGTTTCCGGCACAGAAGAGAGTGTTTTGATTCTCAACATCAAACAGCAGGGCGTTAAAGCCCCGGTACTGCTGGGATTCCAGGTAGTGGATGAAAAGCTCAGGGCTAATTTGTTGGCTGAGGAATTTCTGCGGTATTTCCCCGCGGGATAGCGCTCCTACAGGTTCCGGTGTCCCAGGCTCCCGGATATTGGTTACAGCGGCGACCCGACCGGGGGAGACGCCGGCCCAGGTTCCCTGGGCTTCAAGGTCTCTACCCGCAATTAGCTCGGTTCCTGGCCAGCGCGCAGCTGAGGCGGCTGGCCTTTGATAGAACTCATCCCGATTGGCGATCAACAGCAGCGGGTATTTAGGGTGGCATTGATAGGCGAATAGCAGTAGACACATTGGGATGTTCCCTAGGGGCAAGCTGCCCTTCCACAGCGGGGGGCTTTACGACCATAATACGCCCTTTATTGGCAATCGCGATTCCCCCATGCTGACCTATCCCGAAATTGACCCGGTAGCCTTTGCAATAGGCCCCTTAAAAGTGCACTGGTATGGGCTGATGTACTTGGCTGGCTTTGTCGCGGCCTGGTGGTTGGCATTGCGCCGAAGTGCCAAACCCTGGTCGCCGGTTATTAAATCCGAAGTTGAGGACTTGATTCTCTACTGTGCCATTGGTGTCGTTATCGGTGGCCGCTTGGGGTACATGTTCTTTTATAACTTCCCCCAGTTGCTCGAAGACCCGATATCACTGATTCGGCTGTGGGAAGGGGGGATGAGCTTCCACGGCGGGCTGATTGGGGTAATGTTGGCCACGGCACTCTACGCGCGTAAAATTGGTACAACCTTCCCGGCTCTAATTGATTTCGTTGCTCCTCTGGTGCCCATCGGTCTTGGGCTTGGGCGGATCGGTAATTTTATTGGCCAGGAGCTTTGGGGGCGTGAAACTGAAGGCCCTTGGGGCATGGTCTTTCCAAAGGACCCGGACCTTCTGGTCCGGCACCCATCCCAGCTGTATCAAGCCTTCCTTGAGGGACTGGTTCTCTTTGCGCTGCTCTGGTGGTTCTCCAGTAAGCCGCGCCCTCGACTCGCGGTGGGTGGTATGTTCGTGACGCTCTACGGTGTATTCCGCTTCCTGGTGGAATTTGTCCGGGAGCCCGATGGGCATATTGGTTTTGATTTATTTGGATGGATGACACGTGGGCAGCTTTTGAGCCTGCCGATGATTATTGCCGGCATCGCATTGCTGGTGTGGAGTTATAAAACTCAGCCGCTTCCCGAGGGGAGAACTGAGCAGAAAGGTAAGAAAGCAGGGTCTTCCCGAGTTAAAGGCGGAGCATAGCAGTAGATGAAGCAGTATCTCGATCTAATGCGCCATGTGCGCGATAACGGCACCGTTAAAGGTGACCGCACCGGCACTGGTACTCTCAGTGTGTTTGGCTATCAAATGCGCTTTAATTTGGCGGAGGGTTTTCCGCTGATCACCACTAAAAAGTGCCATTTGCGCTCGATTATTCACGAACTTCTGTGGTTTTTGCAGGGGGATACCAATATCCGCTACCTCCAGGACAATAAGGTGCGGATTTGGGATGAGTGGGCGACAGAGGACGGTGATCTGGGCCCTGTATATGGCCATCAATGGCGCTCCTGGCCCACTTCGGATGGCCGCCAGATCGACCAGATTGAGCAGTTGGTACATCAGTTGAAAACCCGCCCGGACTCCCGGCGCCTGATGGTTAGCGCCTGGAACCCTGCGGATCTGCCAGATGAAGGTGTTTCACCTGTTGATAATGCCCGTGAAGGGCGCATGGCCCTGGCTCCCTGCCACGCCCTGTTCCAGTTTTATGTCGCTGACGGCAAGTTGTCCTGTCAGCTGTACCAGCGAAGCGCAGATATTTTCCTGGGGGTGCCTTTTAATATCGCCTCATACAGCCTGTTGACCCTTATGCTGGCACAGGTATGCGGTTTGAAGCCCGGCGATTTTATCCACACCTTTGGTGATGCTCACCTCTACTCCAACCATATGGAGCAGGTCGAACTGCAATTGCAGCGCGACCCTCTGCCTCTGCCACAAATGCACTTGAATCCAGATGTGAAAGATCTGTTTTCTTTCCGTTTCGAGGACTTTGAACTCAAAGGTTACGAGGCCTATCCACATATTCCGGCACCTGTAGCGGTTTAAGGAGCGGTAATGACGGTTTCAATTGCTTTGATTGCGGCGGTTGCCCGCAATGGTGCTATCGGCAAGGACAATGAGCTCCCCTGGCGTATCTCCGGCGATCTGCAGTTTTTTAAGCGGACGACTATGGGAAAGCCAGTAGTAATGGGACGAAAGACCTTTGAGTCTATTGGTCGCCCACTTCCGGGGCGCGTAAATATTGTCATTACGCGTAATGCTGACTGGGTTGCAGATGGCGTTGAGGTGGTCCAGTCTCTGGATAAAGCCTTGAGTCTGGCTCAAGAAAGCGCTAAAGACAGTGGGGCAAGCGAGGTGATGGTCATTGGTGGAGCACAAATTTACCGCCAGGCACTGCCACTGGCTGCCCGCTTATATGTCACCGAAGTTGACGCAAATATCGACGGGGATGCATACTTTCCCGACATGGATGACTCTTGGGTCGAATCGGCACGAGAGTGTTACCCGGCCTCGGACAGGAATGAGTACAACTACTCATTAGTCCAATATGACAGATTTAAATAAAAACAATTTGATCAAAAGTTAATCGATCTGTTAAATTCTCCAACAGCCTACACAAGGAAAGTCGCCGCTAATGTGTGCAAGTAACCCGGGAATGTTACCCAAGTGTTACTTTGCTACCCAAGCGGGCCGATGCTGGCAATCGGCATTTGAATAATCAAATCGGCTGTTTACAATGTGCGGCTCTTAGCTGTCTTCTAACCAATGTTTTTAAAACAAAAGGACACCGCGTTGTGGCAGCTATCTCATCGCGACCATGTTGTGAAATATTGAACCCACTGGGGGGTCTAATGAAAACCAAGCGATTCATGGCTGTGGCGCTGACCACTGCGCTGTCTGCTGGCGCGCTCTACGGCAGCGTAGCCACTGCGGATACTCTCGATAACGTACTCGCCGTCGGCCAGCAGAAAACCACTGCGGCCCAGGCATCGCAAAAGCGCATCGACAAGATTGCCGACGAAACTAGCAGCCTGCTGCAGGACTTCAAGGTGGTTAATAAAGAAATCGATGGTCTGCGCGTATACAACCGTCAGCTGGAAAAGCAGCTGGCCAACCAGCTCGAAGTTATCAACGATCTGGACGAGTCTATTGCCAACGTTACTGTTATCGAGCGTCAGATTCAGCCGCTGATCCTGCGTATGCTGGATGGCCTGGAACAGTTTATTGAGCTGGACGCTCCGTTCAAGCTCGAAGAGCGTATCGCGAACCTCAACGGTGTTAAGAGCACCATGGATCGTTCCGATGTCAGTGTTGCGGAAAAATTCCGTCAGGTACTGGAGCTGTACAACTTTGAAGCGGAATATGCTCGTAAGATCGACTCTTACCGCGATACCCTGACTGTTGCCGGCCAGGAGCGTGAAGTGAGCGTTCTGCAAATCGGCCGTATCGCCCTGTTGGCTCAAACTACAGATGCTGAAATTTCCCTCGCTTACGACAAAGCGCAAAAAGCGTGGGTTGAGATCGATGCTGGTGAATACCGCCGCGCTCTCATGAACGGTCTGAAAATTGCCAAAAAGCAGGCCACCATCGACATCATGACCATGCCGATCCCGGCTCCGGAGGCAGCGCAATGAAAACCTCTTTCGCCAAACGCATTTTAGTGGCGGCAGCAGCTGGCCTGATCAGTTTCTCCGCAGTTGCACAGGAGAAGGCCTCTTCTCTGGATGACCTGCTGAAAATGGTTCAGCAATCCAAAGTTGCCGAGTCCAAAGAACACAAGCAGCGTGAAGCTGAGTTCCGCCGCCAGAAGGCCAACCAGAATGCTCTGCTGAATCAAGCTAAAAACACTCGTACCGCTGAAGAAAAGCGCTCTGCTGAACTGGAAAAGAAATACCAGGAGCAGGAAGTGGCTGTAGACCAGAAACGTCAACAGCTGGATGAGCGTATGGGCTCGCTGAAAGAGCTGTTCGGTCATATGTCTTCTACCGCAGCTGACCTGCGCGCCAACATTGGCTCCTCTCTGGTTTCTGCCCAATACCCCGGTCGTACAGAGTTCATCGACGGTCTTCTGGCCAAGATGAATACTGCTACCAAACTGCCGACTATCGAGGAAATCGAGCGTCTGTGGTTTGAAATTCAGCGTGAAACTGTTGAATCCGGCAAAATCGTTAAGTTTAACGCAACCGTGATCAAGCCAAATGGTGAACAGGTTGATCAGGAAGTGGTTCGCGTAGGTAACTTCAACCTGGTTTCCAATGGTAAATACCTGGAAATGAACAATGCCTACAAAATGGCTGAGCTGATCCGTCAGCCGGACGCCAAGTTCCAGGGCATGGCTGAAGCTCTGCAAACCTCTACCGGTGGTTTCAGTGCCTTCGGTGTAGACCCGACTGGTCCTACCGGTGGCTCCTACCTGAAAGCTATGATCAACAGCCCGGACATCGTAGAGCGTTGGCACCAGGGTGACATCGTGGGTTACATCATCACTGCTGTTGGTGTTTTCGCGATGCTGCTGGCTATCTTCCGTCTGATCGTTCTGACTGGCGTCGGTGCTAAAGTAAATGCTCAGCTGCGTTCCTCTACTCCGAACACCAATAACCCACTGGGTCGTGTACTGGCTGTTGCGGAAGAGAACAAAGGTGTAGACGGCGAAACTCTCGAGCTGAAGATGGAAGAAGCAGTACTGAAAGAGCGTCCGGCAATCGAATCCGGCCTCAACCTGCTGAAGATCATCGCGATGGTTGCTCCTCTGCTAGGTCTGCTGGGTACTGTTACCGGTATGATCGTAACCTTCCAGGCGATCACTATCTTTGGTGCGGGCGATCCCAAGGCAATGGCCGGCGGTATTTCCTCAGCCCTGATCACCACCGTTCTCGGCCTGTGTGTTGCTATTCCGACAGTATTGATGCACACCATTGTAAATGCCCGTGCCAAGCGTGTTCTGCATATTCTTGAAGAGCAGAGCGCCGGTATCGTGGCAGAAAACGCCGAGCGCAAATAAGAGGAGGCGGCAACATGCACGCATTAATCGACGCATGGGCCGCCGTCAACGCCTTTATGGCGTCGGGCGGGCCAGTACTGTTCCTGATCGCCGGCCTGACCTTCTTTATGTGGACGCTGATTTTTGAACGTGTTTTCTACTTTAACAAAGGGTTGAAAAGTGACGTTCAAGGTGCGGTAGATCAATGGGAGGGGCGCGGTGAGCGCAAATCCTGGGCTTCGCACCAGATCCGTTATGCAATGATTTCCCGGGTATCCGAGAAAATTCAGGACAATATGGACATGATCCAAGCTTGTGTCGCCCTGGCCCCTTTGTTTGGGCTGTTGGGTACGGTTTGGGGCATGATCAACGTGTTCGATGTTCTCGCGATTACAGGTGGTGGTGACGCCAAGCAGATGGCCAGTGGTGTATCCATGGCAACTATCCCAACAATGGCGGGTATGGTTGCGGCCCTGTCAGGCGTATTTGCCAACACTTATCTAGCCCGTAAAGCTGAGCGTGAAACCCAGCTGCTGGAAGATCATCTGACAATGGATCACTAAGCATACACCAGCGAATAACTTCGTTTATTTGCTGTGAAGGTTTAGCCAAGCCAGATACTTTTGCCGGGGGCTCCCTGAGTCCCCGCTGGAAAAGTTCGCTAAGAGAGTTGCTATGAGCAAAAGACAAAATACGGCAGAAGAAGAAGCCGGCGCAATTGACCTCACGCCTATGCTGGACGTGGTGTTTATCATGCTGATCTTCTTTATCGTCACCGCGACCTTTATTAAGGAGCCAGGTGCTGATGTTGAGAAGCCGGAAGCGACAACCGCTGAACTCAAGGCCGCCTCTATCCTGGTAGCGATCAACGACAGTGACGAGGTTTGGATTGCTAAAGAGAAGGTTGATGAGCGCCAGGTAAGAATTGTCCTGGAGCGTCTCTACTCGGAAAACCCGAAAGGGTGGTTGGTAATTCAGCCCGATAAGGGAGCAAGCATTGAGAAGATTGCCCTGATTGCAGAAGCAGCCAGGAAGATTGGTATCAAGAAAGTTTCCGTCGCTACAGAGAAGAGTTAACAGCTATGAATCCGGTAAGACTTCTTGGGGCAGGTACATTGGCGGTAGCCACGACCTTTGGCCTCATCTTCACCATGCATCAGCTGATTGCAGCAAACATGAAAGCTCCTGAGGAAAAGGAAACTTTCAAAGTTGCCGATGTGGTGATGCCTGATACGAAGATTGAAACACAGTACGACACCGCCAAGCCGGTAAAACCAGACGAGCCAGACACTCCGCCGCCGGAGATGCCGGAGCCTGACTTCGAGGAACCGAATATTGATGGCAACATCAGTATTGCTGCTCCCAAAGCGGGTGGTGATGTTAAGCTGTCTGGCTTCAGTTTTGGCGAGGGTGATTACCTGCCGATCGTTAAAGTACAACCGCAATATCCTCGTCGCGCTCAGCAGCGTGGTATAGAAGGCTATGTAATCGTTGAATACACCGTAACGACTAATGGCTCTGTACGTGATCCGATAGTGATTGAGGCGTTTACGCTGAAGGGTAAACCCACAACTGTTTTCAATCGCGCAGCTTTGAAGTCCGCGTTGAAGTACAAGTACAAGCCGCGGGTAGTCGATGGCAAGCCGACCGAAGTTCCTAATGTTAGAACTAAGATCAGCTTTAACATGGCTAAGGACTAAAAGGGGGAAGCACTATGAAGTTGACGACCATCACTAAAGGTTTGTCCAAGTTCGCTCTGCGCACGTCAGTAGCGCTACCCTTGGTTCTGGCACCGACGGTCAGCGTTACCGTGCTCGACGCGGTAGGAGTGTCTGCTCCTTTCGCTTCTGTACAAGCGCAGGAACAGAAAAAGCCGAGCAAGCAAAAGACTCGTAAAGTTCCGGCAATGCGTGAAGCTGCGTATAAGAAGCTGGAGAAAGCCCAGGAAGCTGCTGATGCGGAGGATTGGCCGGCTGCACTTGTAGCGCTGAAAGAAATGGATGAGGCTAAGAAGCGCTTCAACGGTTATGAAGTTGCCCAGATGTATAACTTCTTCGGTGTTGTTTACTACAGCACTGAGCGTTACAAAGAGGCGATTCCCTATTTTAAAAAGGTGCTAGACCAGGGTGAAAAAAACCTGCCGGTTGCCTTGGAAGTAGGAACTTTATTTACACTGGCTCAGCTCTATTTTGTCACTGAGGATTACAAGCAGGCGATTAACTACCTGAACCAATGGTTTAAGGTCTCCGATCGTATTACTGCTGATTCCTACGCTTTACGTGCCCAGGCTTATAACCAGGTTGGCAACCAGGCTAAGGCTCTCTCGGATATCAATATAGCGGTATCCATGTATGAAAAAGAGGGTAAGACACCTAAAGAAGCATGGTATGGATTGCAGCAATATGTTTATTTCGAGCGAAGCGACTACAAAAATGTAGCCGGTGTCTTGGAAAAACTGGTGCAGTACTATCCAAAGCCTGTGTACTACAAAACACTGGCGGCGATGTATGGCGAGTTGAAGCGTGACAAGGACCAGCTGCATATGATGGAAGCAGCTTACCTTGCCGGTGCTTTGGAAAAGGATAGAGACCTTTTGAATATGGGTTATCTCTTTATGGGGCATGAAATGCCTTATAAAGGGGCCAAGGTGATAGCTAAGGGTATTCAAGAGAAGAAGATCCCACGTACAGCTAAAAACCTGGAAACCCTAGCTCAGGCCTACCAGATGGCACAAGAACTTCAGAAAGCTATCCCGCAGCTGGAAGCAGCAGCCCAGCTTTCTGATAAAGGTGAGATTTACTCGCGCCTGGCTGGTATCTACTTAGATTTGGATCAGAACGAAAAAGCCATCGCTATGGGCAAAAAAGCCATGGCCAAAGGCGGTGTTAAGCGTATTGATCAACTGCAAATTGTTATGGGTATGGCCAATGCCAACCTGAAGCGCTATGACTCAGCTTTGAAGAGCTTCAAGCTTGCACTGAAAAGTGAGAGATCTGAGAAAATGGCTAGGCAGTGGATTACCTTTATCGAAGGTGAACAGAAACGTGAGAAGCAGTTGGCAATTTAAAGCTAATTAACTTTTTAAGTTTCAAAAAAGCCGCGCAGTAATGTGCGGCTTTTTTTATGCTTCTTTCTCTTCTCACGGCAATGCAAAATTTTGAGATAACCTGTATTAACAGACTATTTGCATTTTTTTGTAAATTGACTAATGATTAAGTCAGCTGATCAGCTTTTCCATTTTCGGCACAAGAATGCCGCTTATTGCACCCTAAAAATAATAGGAGAGGTGTTATGGATAGAGCTTGTCAGTCAATTCCCAACCCCGTGTTTTTCCCCCAGCATTTACTTGCAGGCTACGTGAAGGGCCTGGGATATGCTGCCGTGACAACAGTGGGGCTGCTCTTTTTGATGAGTCAGCTGGTGGCAACTGATATTGAAGAGCCAGCAGTTGAGTTGTTGCCACAGATTAAATCGGTACATATGCCGAAAAAGGTGATTGTTACCGAAAATTATGAGGCACCTACACCACCACAAACAGTCATTGAACAGCCGAATATGCGAGTTGAGCAGACTGAGGTCTTGCCGGTTAAGCTGAATATTCAAATAGGCTCTCCAACACCAGTCTCTGAAACTGGGATGAAGGTATCGCAAGATCCTTTGCCTGTGTACAAAGCTGCACCACGATATCCTAGTGCCGCTTTGCGCAGGGGAATTGAAGGATATGTTGTTGTAGAGTTTACAGTGACAAAAACAGGGGCAGTGCGAGATGCCCGTGTTGTTGGTGGTTATGACTCTAATGGTAACCCAACCCGTGTATTCGATCGTTCTGCGATAGCTGCGGCAGAAAGATTTAAGTATCGGCCTCAAATGGAAGCTGGCCAACCAGTGGAACGCTACGGGGTACGCAATCGAATCAGTTACAAAATAGCGGAATAACAAAACGGCCCTTTGGGGCCGTTTTGTTTAGAACAGTTTTAATCAGTCAATTTCCCTCACCGCCCCGCGATCTGCACTTGTGGCAAGCATGGCATAGGCTTTCAGTGCTTTGCTGACTTTACGAGGGCGCTTTTCGATGGGCTTCCATCCATTGGGGTTTTCTTCCATTTCTTGGCGCCGCTTATCGAGTTCACTTTCCTCAATAGCGATTTCAATTTTCCTCGCTGGAATATTAATACGTATTAGATCGCCATTGCGCACGAGAGCGATGTTACCTCCAGACGCCGCCTCCGGTGAAACATGTCCAATTGAGAGGCCTGAAGTTCCTCCTGAGAAGCGGCCATCGGTAATCAATGCGCAGTGCTCACCGAGTCCTTTGGACTTTAAATAACTGGTGGGGTAAAGCATCTCTTGCATTCCAGGTCCACCTTTAGGACCCTCATAGCGAACGATAACAGCCTCCCCTTTACTGACCTTCCCTTCGAGGATATTGGAAACCGCCTCTTCCTGGCTTTCTACTACATGGGCGGGGCCTTCGAACTTCCACAGCGACTCATCGACGCCGGAAGTCTTCACTACACAGCCATTGGGGGCCAGGTTGCCAAAGAGAACGGCGAGCCCTCCCTCAGAGGAGTAGGCGTACTCAGGAGAACGGATACAGCCACGCTGGCGGTCTGCATCTAAAGTGGACCAGCGGCATTCCTGGCTGAAAGCTGTTTGGGTGGGAATGCCTGCGGGGCCCGCGCGATAGAATTCCAGTACAGATTGGTCGTCCGTGCGGCAAATATCCCAGCGCGCAAGGGCATCGGCGAGCGAACCACCGTAGGCGGTTGGCAGCGAGGAGTCGATAAGACCTGCGGCCTCCAACTCCCCGAGGATGGCCATTACACCACCGGCGCGGTGTACATCTTCTATATGGTATTTCTCGGTATTGGGGGCAACCTTGCACAGCTGTGGAACCTCACGGGAGAGGCTGTCGATATCTTCCAGGGTAAAGTCAATCTCACCCTCTTGAGCGGTTGCCAGCAGGTGCAGGATGGTATTTGTGGAGCCTCCCATGGCGATATCGAGAGCCATGGCATTGCGGAAGGCTGTGCGGTTGGCGATGTTGCGCGGCAGGGCAGTTTCGTCATCCTGCTCATAGTAGCGTTTGGTCAGGGTTACGATCTCGCGGCCAGCGCGGAGGAATAGCTCCTTGCGGTCGGCGTGAGTCGCTAGCATGGTGCCGTTACCAGGGAGTGAAAGCCCCAGGGCCTCGGTCAGGCAGTTCATGGAGTTCGCTGTAAACATTCCTGAGCAGGAGCCGCAGGTCGGGCAGGCAGAGCGCTCATACTCAGCAACTTCCTCGTCGGAGGCCGTATCTGTAGCGGCGATCACCATAGCATCTACTAAGTCGAGCTTGTGGTCAGCCAGCTTGGTTTTGCCGGCCTCCATGGGGCCACCGGAGACAAAGATAACTGGAATGTTCAGGCGCATGGCTGCCATCATCATTCCTGGTGTGATCTTGTCACAGTTGGAGATACAAACCAGGGCGTCGGCACAGTGGGCATTGACCATGTACTCCACTGAGTCAGCGATAATTTCGCGGCTGGGCAGGCTATAGAGCATGCCGTCGTGACCCATTGCGATACCGTCATCCACAGCGATCGTATTGAACTCCTTGGCCACGCCGCCGGCGCGCTCAATCTCCCTTGCGACAAGCTGACCCATATCTTTTAGGTGTACGTGTCCGGGGACAAACTGGGTAAAAGAGTTTGCGATGGCAATGATTGGCTTATGGAAGTCCTCGTCCGTCATACCGGTGGCACGCCACAAGGCGCGGGCTCCGGCCATATTGCGACCGGCGGTAGAGGTGCGGGAGCGGTATTGGGGCATAGTCACAGATTCCAGCTGGCAACAATGAATGCGCCAGCTTAGCAAAAAATGGACTTTCCTGGGATGTTTTTGCGCCCAAACTACCCATTAAAGGAGTATTAAGGATGGATATTTCAAATTTCTATGACTAAGTGGGCTGACTGTTCCCCAGACGTTTGCGCAGGATTCTCGAATTACGCTGAATGTTGTACAGGGATTTACGCGTAGCAGGCAGCTCGCTGATACCGACTTGCTCAAAGCCCTGCTCGATAAACCAGTGCTCTGTCTGGGTAGTGAGGACGTAGAGTTCGTCGACCTGGACTGTTTGCGCCTGTCGCTCGAGGTGGCGCATCAGCTTGGCACCACGCCCGCCACCGCGAAATTCCGGGTGGCTGGCAAGGCAGGCGACTTCGGCGGCTGTGGTAGCGCCTTTATCATCCTTAATTGGGTAGAGTGCGGCACAGGCAACTGGAGTGCCGTCCACCTCCACAAGCGTGAAGTGTTCAATTTCTGCCTCGAGCTTCTCGCGGGAGCGCCGTACCAAAACGCCATCTTTTTCTAACGGGCGGATCAGCCCAAGAATGCCGCCCACATCGGTTATTCGCGCTCTGCGCACAACTTCGTAGCTGTCCCGGTAAATCATGGTACCGGCCCCTTCACGGCGGAATAGCTCCTGAATTAAGGCGCCGTTTTTACAAAAGCTAAGTAGGTGTGTACGGGCGATCCCTGCATTACAGGCTCGAATGGCACAGCGCAGGGTTGCGCTTTGCACCTTGGGTGAAACCTGCTCTGCCTGCAAAATACTTAACTCGTGTACCGGATTTCCGTCCACTTGAAGTTGCTCAGGTTCGCGGAATAGCACTAGTTTCTCGGCGCGCAATACTCTGGAAGCCTCAGCGGCCAGGTCCAGGTAATTGATATTGAAAAGCTCCCCGGTCAGGGATGTGCCCAGGGGAGAAAGGAGTACCAGGGAACCCTGATCTAGGTTTTGCTCCAGAGTGTTGGTGTCCATGCGTCGCACGGTGCCGGTCCAGCCCAGGTCCACGCCATCTAGCACGCCACTGGGACGGGCGGTAACAAAATTGCCCGAGACTACCTTGAGGGCCGAACGTGCCATCGGCGAGTCTGGCAATCCCTGGGAAAATGCGGCTTCAATATCGAAGCGCAGTTTACCCACGACGGACTTAACAATCTCCAATGTCTCTCGATTGGTAATACGCTGGTTCTCGTGAAATCGATTTTCAATGCCGCGCTCATCCAGGGCTCGATTAATTTGTTCCCGTGCGCCGTGCACAACAACCAAGCGAACCCCAAGGCTGGCAAGCAGCGCCATATCGTGTACTAGATTGCGGAAATTGGCGTGCTCTAAAGCGTCGCCGGGGATACCAATTACTAAAGTGCGACCGCGCAGGTCGTTGATGTAAGGTGCCGCGTGGCGAAACCAGTTCAGGGAGGCGTTATCGTCGCTCACTAATTCTTACCGTGTGCAAGTCTTGTGGTGTTAAAGCCCCGGAGGCTGTCGCAGGGAGATTAAAGGCAAAAGCGGCCAATCAAGTCGCGCAGAATGTTGACCATAGGGTTGATACGATCCAGGGCGAGAAATTCATCCGGCTGATGAGCTTGGTCAATATCGCCGGGGCCGAGCACGATAGTGTCAATATTCAAACTCTTCAAGTAGGGCGCTTCAGTACCAAAGGCAACACTTTCAGCGGGATGGCCACAAAGTTGTTCTGCAACTTTTACTAACTCTGAATGGGAATCCTGTTCAAAGGGCGCAGTGCCAGGGAATAAAGAGGCCACTTCCACCTGAATTTTAGTGTCTTGTGGAATGGTAAGGATACGTTTGGTTAGTTCTTCCCGTAGGTCCGTAAGCTGCATTCCGGGCAACGGACGAATATCAAACTGGAGTTCTGTGTGGCCGCAGATCCGATTGGGATTGTCACCCCCATGGATACAGCCTAAGTTCATCGTGGGTACTGGAACGGCGAATCCGGGGTTGTTGTACTTTTGCTGCCACTCTTTTCGCAGTGTTAATAGTTCACCGATAACTTTATGCATGGCCTCGAGAGCGTTGGCCCCCAAGCTTGGATCTGATGAGTGGCCGGACTGGCCGGTAATACGCACAGCTTCCATCATAACGCCCTTGTGCATACGTATCGGGCGAAGCCCGGTGGGCTCACCAATTACCGCGTAGCGGGCTTGGGGTTTGCCAGCCTCGACCAGGGCGCGGGCACCACTCATACTTGTTTCTTCATCGGCTGTTGCCAAAACAATCAATGGTTTTTGTAAAGGTTTGCCGAGAAAAGTCTGCACAGCCTCTATAACCAGAGGGAAAAACCCCTTCATATCACTGGTGCCGAGACCGTATAAGCGGTTGTCGCGCTCTAAAACCTTAAAGGGGTCCGATTGCCAGCGCCCCGAATCAAAGGGGACTGTATCAGTATGTCCGGATAGAACGAGCCCGCCTTTGTCACCACTTGTACCACCGAGAGTAGCAATCATATTGGCTTTATTGGGAGAGCCCTTTAAAGGCATTATCTCTACATTGAAACCAAGTCCTTCTAACCATCCACCCAGTAGCTCAACCACCGGGCGGTTACCCATATCCAGGGAAGGATCGGTTGCACTGACACTGGGACTGGCGATCAGTTGATGTAATTGGGTCTTCAGGTCAGGTACTGCGATACTCGCCATGGTGACTTTCCCTACTTTTGTTACGCCATTCATTCAGGATAACAGCGGCTCCGATCAGTCCTCCCCCAAGGGCGAGACGGGTTAGATCGGCATCCCGATTCCAGATTAACAGATTTACCAATAAACCAGCGGGAATCAGTGCATTGTTCATCGCGGCCAGGGTGCCAGTAGAAACCTGCGTAGCACCCTTGTTCCACAAAAAATATCCCAGACCTGATGCCACCAACCCTAACCAGAGTAGAACACCCCATTGTTGTGAGCCTTGTGGGTACTGCGCTTCTCCGAGTAGGAGCCAGGCGATAACGGTGACCAAGCTGGCGCCGATAAAAAACCAAGCGAAGGTTTGCCTCGGGGGGAGGCCTTGCTCGACGGACATCAGACGCTTGTAGGTTACCTGTCCCACAGCAAAACATAGGTTGGCACCCTGGACGACTGCAAATCCAATCCAGAAGTCGCTACTGGGGGAGTCCCAGCGAATAGTGGCGGCTCCCAATACAGCTACGGCTGCGATAGTGAGGTTCCAGACAGAAAAGTGCCTATTAAGGAAGTCCTCAAGGGCGGTGATATAAAGAGGGGTGAAAATAGTAAATAGCAGTACCTCGGGGACACTGAGCAGTAAGAATGACTGGTAGTAAAACAAATACATCAGCCCCAGTTGTACAGCGCCGATCACAATTAAACGGATCGCGGTGCGGAGAGGGCAAGCCTTCCATTTCAGCATGGGTAGAAATACCGCCATGGCAAGGAGAACCCGTGTCATTGCTGAAAAATAACTATCCACCTGTCCGGCCAGGTAGACGCCTATCAGGCTGAAAGAAAAGGCCCACAGCAGTGTGACAAACAACAATAATGGCATCTGGAAAAATTCGCAGGCAACAGTAAACTGGTGGGGCAGGCCCAAGTAATGACACTGAATATTACTGTTGCTTGTAATAAATAGATATGGATTTGGAATTCCAAATCTCTTTTGTGGGTTAGCCTGGCCCTCCAAGCAAGGTGAGGGAATAATTAAACACTGCGGCTTGGGCGACTATTGTTCCGAGCTACCTGGTTTCCCCATCTGAGCAAATTCACATTGCAATCATTGCGATCGATAATTGCCTCTATCAGGCAAAGCCCATCGTGTTTTAGGGCATCTTTGATTGCTTTGTCCAGCTCTCCCTCAGTGGTGACTTTACAACCCCAGGCTTTGCCTTCTCCTGCACTGAAAACTTCGATTAATTGCGCGTATTCCCAGTTTTTAATGTTGTTGTAAGGGCCGTCGTGGATCTCCACTTCAATGGTGTAGCCACCGTTATTCACCAGAAAAATAATTGGATTAACGTTATAACGGATCATGGTGGAGATTTCCTGGGCGGTCAGCTGGAAGGAGCCGTCGCCGATACAGGCAATCATCCGCCCCTCACCCATACCCAGGGCATAACCTAGAGTTGCCCCTACAGACCAGCCGATACTTCCATATTGCATCTGTATTTCAAAGCGGGCTCCATCTGGTAGCGACAGCTCCATACCGTTAAACCAGGAGTCCCCGGTTTCCACCAGCAGAGCGGTATCGCTTTTAAGCATTTTTTGAATTCGCGCAAACAGCTGACGGACTGTCAAATTGTCGCTTCGCTTGCCCGGTTGGGGGATATGTTTTGGACTGCTGACCCTGCGATAGGCTTGTACTGCACCGGTGTTGGGAGTGAGTTTATCTACCAGCGCTTCCAACAAATCATTCATGTGTACATTGCTGTAACAGGTCTCACCCAGCTGTACAGAAGTTGGCAGTGCGATAACGGTCCTGCTTTGATCGAAGCAAAGCTGGTGCCCGGTTGTGGTGTAGTCAGTAAAGAGTGGGCCGGCGAAGAGCAAAGCGTCGGCGGTATCAACTATCTCGCTGCAGCCCGGTGTACTGACCGGTCCCCAGTACATACCCATAAAGTTATCGTGGGTCTCTGACAGCAGGCCTTTGGCATCCGCCATACAGGCCACACCGTAACGGCTGCTGGCGGCGAGTTCGCGCAGGGATTCTTCCGCACAGGCAGCGCGTACCCTTCCTCCCGCAATCAGAACTGGCCGTTCGGCAGCATTGAGGAATGCGGCAATATGCTCTACCGCAGCAGAGAGGGAATCCGGGTCACTAGTGGCGCTACGTGCAAATCCACGGGGGATAGGGGCCGATGTAGGTGCGTTAGCAATATTGGCTGCAATTTCGATGTAGACCGGTTTACGCCGCAGCATGGCGGTATCAATTGCTCTGTCTATCGCTGCAGGAGCGAGGGATGGATGGTGGATAACCACGGTTTCGGCTGTTACCCGCGAATAGATTTCGCTCTGGTAGCTGTAATCGACCTTACCTAAAGTGTGATGCAAATACTCCCACTCAGCCTCAGAGTTCGTATTTGGTCCGCCAGAGATTGCAATTAAAGGGAGGTCTTCGGCAAAAGCACCGGCTACTGCATTAATCATGCTGAGGCCGCCGACGGAGAAGGTGACTACTGCCGCTGAGGGGCCACCGGTTGCGCGGGCATAGCCGTCGGCGGCATAGCCTGCATTTAGCTCGTTACAGCAGCTGATCATTTTGAGATCTGGGTGGAGTAGTAATTGATCCAGTAACACCAGATTGTAATCGCCAGGCAAGGCGAAGTAGTGCTCTATGCCTGCGTCTTTTAATCTTTGTGCCAGGTAGGTTCCCACTGTCCAGTTGCTAACAGTCATGTAATTTACACGAGTGAATTGAAGTTGAGGCGCAATCCTTAAGTGCCAGATATCTGTTTTGCTACTGGCACAGCTTAGTTGAGAATGGGGTGAGTGAGAGACATAAAAAAAGGGGCCTGGGCCCCTTTTTGATTTATCAATGATTCTACAGCTCTAGCCGAACAAGCCCTTAAAGAAGTAGAAGAACAAGATCGCAATACCAGCACCCGCCGGCAAGGTGACTACCCAGGAGGCGGCGATAGTGGTGATCATACGCAGGTTCAGTGCGCCAATACCCCGCGCCAGGCCAACACCCAATACCGCGCCCACCAGAGTGTGAGTCGTGGAGATTGGCAGGCCGGTACCAGAAGCCAGTACGACGGTGGAGGCTGCACCCAGTTCGGCTGCGAAGCCGCGGCTCGGTGTCAGCTCGGTGATCTTCTTACCGATAGTGGCCATTACCTTAAAGCCGTATGTCGCCAGGCCCACCACGATACCGATACCGCCGAGCAGCAATATCCAGGAAGGCATAGTGGATTTAACGGTGATAGCGCCGCTCTGGATGGTATTAACTACGGCAGCCAGAGGACCAACGGCGTTGGCGACATCGTTGGAGCCGTGAGCGAAGGCCATGGCACAGGCGGTGAAGACCATCAGGATCGCAAATACGCGCTCGACGTTGGCGAAACGGTTTTCAGCTTCAGCTGCCGGGTCGCGCTGGACGCGCTTGAGCATGGTGACACCGATACCGGCGACAGCAAGGCCCACCAGGGCGGCGATACCGGCATCCTGGATAAAGCTGAGCTGGATATTGGCATCTTTAAGAACGTGCTTGAGGCCCTTGGTGAGGGTCACCATGGCAATCATCCAGCCTACTGCAAACATGTAGAAGGGGATGTAGCGCTTGGCGTTGTTGAAGGGGTCTTCCGTGTCTAGGATCAGGCGCTGGACACTGCGGAATAACAGGAAAGATAGGGTGCCCGCGAGAACCGGGGAGACCACCCAGCTAGCCACGATACTGCCCACTTTACCCCAGGCCACTGCATCTGGGGATATACCTACCGCAGAGAAGCCGACAATTGCGCCGACAATAGAGTGGGTGGTGGATACCGGCCAGCCGAGAATACTGGCTACCAGCAGCCAGGTGCCGGCCGCCAGCAGTGCCGAAAGCATGCCGTATACCAGCAGCTGCGGTTGGGCAGCGAAAACTTCAGAATCGATAATGCCTTTGCGGATGGTTGCGGTAACCTCCCCGCCTGCCAAATAGGCGCCGGCAAACTCAAAGATCATGGCGATAACAATCGCCTGCTTGATAGTCAGTGCACGGGAACCTACGGAGGTACCCATGGCGTTGGCTACGTCGTTGGCACCGACGCCCCAGGCCATAAAGAAGCCTGCTACACAGGCCAAAATCAATAATATATGGCCGTATTGACTAATAATTTCCACGCCAAACCCCCTAACGTGCTAACAACAACTGCAATCGGTTGCCCACGCTGTGGGCGCGATCGGCGAGTTCACCGATCCATTCAATAACCCGGTAGAGGAACATAACGTCCACCGGAGGTAAGTCTTTCTCAATAGCAAACAACGACGCGCGAATTTCGACTTCAAGCTTGTCTGACTTGCGCTCCAGTTCATCCAGCTCTTCGGTCATGCGTTTGGCGATATCCACCTCGCGCCCGGCAAAGCCGCTTTCCAGCAACTCGTCCAGTTCGTTGATCGCGCGCAGTGCCTGTGCAGAGGTGGCGACAGCGCTCTCCACAAAGGTGGTCATCAAGGATTGGAGAGGTGCGGGAATCTGCATCTTCCTGCCTACAGCCAGACCAGCGATATCCTGGGCAGTGTTGGCTACCTCATCCTGGGCATGCAGCAATTCCAGCAAGTCGGTCCTGGACACTGGCATAAACAGGCTGTCCGGCAGATGCAGGCGCAGGTCTCTCTTGATATCGTCAGCGCGGTTCTCCGAGGCGGAGATGCGCAGTTGGATCTGTTCTGCCTCTTTGAGGTCACCTTTGATCAGTGCTTCAAAGAAGGGGATCAGGTCAGCCGATGCCTCGTGGGCCGTAGCCATATGCTTCTCGATTGGCTTAATCGGAGAGCGGCCAAATAAGTTGGCAATATTCGACAGGGCCATGGTTAGCTCCATTGCTCAGAATGCGAAAACGGCGGCATGGTACCCCAATCGGGGCAACTTCGTAACAGTGCGTTAACAGCGCACTTTCACAGCTTGATGATAGGGCTACAATGCGACGTCGCCATATGAGAATAAAGGGGTTACCAATGGCAGAGAGTAGAGTTGCAGACCGCATACTGGAACTGCGCGGATTACTGGAAGATTTGGTGGGGCAGGGCTTTGTTAGCCGAGAGGATGCCAACCGTATTGTCGGGACCCCGCGGACAGCAGAGCAGGCCCAGATGCACCCGCTCAGCTATATCGCCAGTTGTGACCTGGCCAACCGCAAGCAACCGGGTAGTCTGCTCAATAGTGAAATCCTTAGCGCCTGGTTAGCGGAGAGCTCCTCCCACCCCTTGTATCATATTGATCCTCTGAAGGTTAATGTGAGCGCTGTCACCGAGGTGATGAGCTTCCAATTTGCCAAGCGACACCAAATTCTCTGTGTTGAGGCGAGTACCGAAGAACTTCTGGTGGCGACAGCTCAACCGTTTAACCATGGTTGGGAGGAGCAGCTGGAACATACCACTGGCCGCAGAGTACGCCGTGTGGTGGCTGATCCGGCCGATATCAAACGACACTGCGTCGAGTTTTACTCCCTTTCCAATTCAATCTCTGGTGCAAGCGGCCTTCAGGGAACCTCAGCGGCAAATAATTTTGAACAGTTGCTGGAGTTAGGCGCCTTAAAGGACCCTGAAGCTAACGATCAACACATCGTCAATATCGTCGATTGGTTGTTGCAGCACGCCTTTGACCAGCGCGCCAGTGATATCCATATTGAACCACGCCGGGAAGTGGGACGTATTCGCTTTCGTATCGATGGCGTATTGCACCCAATTCATGAGCTTCCAGACCAGGTAAATGCTGCGGTTACCAGTCGCCTGAAAATCCTCGGGCGCATGAATGTGGCGGAGAAACGCAAACCTCAGGATGGCCGTATCAAGACAAAAAGGCCAGATGGCAGCGAAGTGGAGTTGCGCCTCTCCACACTTCCCACAGCCTTTGGCGAGAAGTTGGTAATGCGGATCTTCGATCCAGAGGTTCTCGCGCGATCTTATTCCGACCTGGGACTGGGTGGTGATGACTTGGCTCGTTGGCAGGCGATGCTGTCACGGCCCAATGGTATCGTACTGGTCACCGGTCCTACCGGTTCGGGAAAAACCACCACTTTGTATACAGGCCTCAAGCAGCTGGCGACTAGTGCGGTGAATGTCTCTACCGTTGAAGACCCTATCGAAATGGTGGAAGAGAGCTTTAACCAAACTCAGGTTCACCATGCTATTGGCTTTGATTTTGCTGCAGGTATCAGAACCCTGATGCGCCAGGATCCAGACATTATCATGGTGGGCGAGATTCGCGACTTAGAAACTGCTCAGATGGCGGTACAAGCGGCACTGACAGGCCACCTGGTTATCTCAACCCTACATACCAATGACGCTCCAACAGCGGTTACCCGCTTATTGGACTTGGGCTTGCCGCATTATTTATTGAAGTCCACCATTCTCGGGGTGATGGCCCAGCGTTTGGTGCGAACACTATGTCCCAGTTGCAAGCAGGAAGACAAAATTGAAGAGGCCGATTGGCAGTCTCTGGTGAAACCCTGGAGGGCGCCGTTGCCGGACAAAGTCTACCGGCCGGAAGGTTGCCTGGAGTGTCGTAATACGGGCTATCGTGGGCGTCAGGGAATTTATGAAATCCTGCCATTTAGCGAGTCGGTACAAGCTATTGTCACCTCCGATTGTGATCTACAGCAACTGCGGCGCCAGGCGATGCGCGAAGGTATGAATAGCCTGAGGCTTTCCGGCGCGAAAAAAGTAGCGGCGGGTTTGACCACTGTGGCAGAGGTATTGAGGGTGGCCCCACCGCCGGATATCGCTTTCTAGCTTGGGTGGCCTCTCTGAGATAACTGTTTGAAGATGTAGAGGCCAGTGAAGTGACGCGAGGGGCGGGCTTGCTCGGCCACTCATCATTATCCGATACCATCGATAGCTATCGGAATGCCGATAGCTAGGCAGAATTGCCCGCTGATATTCGCACCAAGGATCGACCCTCATGTTTGACAACATTCCGTGCCCAAAACCCATCCGCGCTCAACTTCAGTCGCTTTGGCATGACTGGTGTGAACTGACGGAGGCCGCGCTTGTTGTTGAGGTGGAAAGTTTGCTGTCAGATTCACGGCTTGCTCAAGGAGTGGCCCGGAGTTTTATCGGTTCAGAATTTTTTTATCAACAGTGCTGTCGCCGCCCAGAGTTTTTCCGGGATTTGTTACTTAAACAAGATCTTGGGCTCTCCCTGCCGATCATAGGAAGTGATGAGGAACTGGATCTTCAATTGCGTTTATTGCGTAACCGGGTAACGGCTGAAGTCATATTTCGCGATTTTGCCGGCCAGTGGGATATTCCCCAGGCATGTCTGCGGCTCAGTGAATTGGCTGAGCTATCCATTCGTACGGCGATGCATTGGCACCATGAGAAATTAGTTGAGCGCTATGGCGAGCCTCGTAGTATAGCTGGCGATAGTCAGTCGATGGTGGTGTTGGGAATGGGCAAATTGGGAGCCCGGGAACTCAATCTTTCATCGGATATCGATCTGATTTTTGCTTACCCAGAGCCCGGTTATACCGATGGTGGAAAGAGCATAGAGAATCAGCAGTTTTTCCAAAAGCTTGGCCAGCGCTTGATTAAATCATTGGATGGAATCAATGCGGATGGTTTTGTCTTCCGTGTAGATATGCGTTTGCGCCCCTACGGTGACAGTGGCCCCCTGGTAAGCCATTTCGCCGCTCTGGAGGACTATTACCAGACTCAAGGGCGTGAGTGGGAGCGCTACGCCATGGTCAAAGCTCGCCCTGTTGCCGGCAGGGAGGCGTTTTCTGAAGAGTTGATGGAGCTGTTGCGCCCATTTACTTATCGCCGCTATATCGATTTCAGTGCTATTGATGCTTTGCGTGAAATGAAAGCCCTGATACAGCGGCAAGTGCGCGCTCGCGGTTTAACGGACAATATCAAACTTGGGCGGGGCGGCATACGCGAGTTGGAATTTATTGCCCAGGCATTCCAGTTAATTCGCGGAGGGCGCGAACCCGCGCTGCGCGAGCGCAGCTTGCTCAAGCTACTGCCCCTCTTGGAAAGTGATGGCCATGTTGAACCGGGAGTGGCCAGTGAACTGACCAGTTGTTATTTGCTATTGCGGAGAGTTGAACACGCACTTCAAGCTTACCGGGATCAGCAGACACAGGCGCTCCCAGCTGAGGAGGGTGAAAGGGAAAAATTGGCATTTGCCCTGGGCCGCGACAATTGGGTGCAATTGGAGATTGAGCTGATCGATGTTCGTTCCTTAGTTGAGCGGGAGTTCGATACTGTAATCGCTCCACCAGAGGAGATGGCCGCCCCCAGTGTGGCTGAAGAGTGGCAGGGACTCTGGGCAAGTTGCGCCGATGAAACTGCGAATGAAGAGAATTTGCAGATTTTGGAAAGTGCAGGGTTTCTTCCTCCACCGCAGGCACTCGAGCACTTAAAGGAGCTGTGCCAGTCAACAATGGTTGCGGCACTACCTGCTTCTTCCCGTGCGCGCCTGGACCAATTTATGCCTACGCTACTGGCCGCAGCAGGGTTACAGGCTGATCCCTTGTTAGTGCTAACCCGTGTTTTACCTTTAGTGCGCTCAGTACTGCGTCGCAGTGCCTATCTCGTCCTGATTAATGAAAATCCCCCCGTGCTCAACCAGCTGGTGCGCCTCTGTAGTGCCAGTCCATGGATTGCTGAGCAACTTGCGCGCCACCCAATTCTGCTGGATGAGTTGCTGGATTCCCGCAGGTTACTGGCACCCTCTACTGCGGCAGATATTGCTAATGAGCTGCGTCTCGAGTTGTTGCGGATTGATCCTGAAGATCTGGAATTGCAAATGGAGGCGCTTCGATATTTTAAACAGAGTCAAAGCCTGCGCATTGCGGCACAGGAGGTGAATGGTGCCCTGCCTTTGATGAAAGTCAGTGATTCTCTTACCTGGTTGGCAGAGGCGATATTACAGCAGTCATTGCAACTCGCCTGGGCACAGATGGTGGATAAATACGGCATGCCTGCGGGGGCCTCGGCAGAGGATATGCACTTTGCCATTATCGCCTATGGAAAGCTGGGGGGATTGGAGCTTGGCCACGGTTCTGACTTGGATATTGTTTTTGTGCACGATGCGGATGCGATGCAGGTTACCGACGGTAAAACCAGTATTGATAACCTGAGTTTTTTTACCCGACTAGCACAGCGACTTATCCACATATTGCAAACCCGTACACTCAGCGGGCCTCTTTATGAGGTAGACACAAGACTGCGCCCCTCGGGTAATTCAGGACTCTTGGTGACTTCATTGGCTGCCTTTGAAAAATACCAGAGGGAGAGTGCCTGGACCTGGGAGCATCAGGCGCTGGTGAGAGCTCGATCTGTCGCCGGTAGCCTCCGCCTGAGTGAGTCGTTTCAACAGTTGCGTACGAAATTGCTTTGCCAGTCGCGAAAGAGCGATAAATTGCGTGATGAGGTGGTGGAAATGCGCAATAAAATGCGTGCGCACCTCGATAAGAGCAACGATAAAAAGTTTGATCTAAAGCACGGTGAGGGCGGTATTGTCGATATTGAATTTATGGTTCAATATGCTGCTCTGGCCTGGGCAAAAACTTCGCCCTCGATCGTGCGGTATACCGATAATATTCGCATTCTCGAAAGTCTAATTGACGCAGGCCTGATGCCGGCCCAACAAGCCGGACATCTGATCGACGCCTACAAAGCCTACCGATCTGAAGGTCATCGCCTGGCACTACAACAACTGCCAGGGATTGTGAGCGATGACCAATTCACAGCGGAAAGAAAGACCGTTCAAACAAACTGGCAGCAATTACTCGGTTAACACCGGGTTTCTACCTGCTGCCCGATTAAACTGTTTTTCAGGATTTGTAGGAGTTACCCATGTCTTTTGCCGACCGCGACGGCGTTATCTGGTTTGATGGTGAATTGGTTCCCTGGCGCGATGCCCGGGTGCATGTCCTCACTCATACCCTGCACTATGGAATGGGGGTGTTTGAAGGCGTACGGGCTTATGAAACCGGTAACGGCACCAGTATCTTTCGTTTGCAAGAGCACACCCGTCGGTTGTTTCGCTCTGCAAAAATAATGAATATCCCAATGCCCTATAGCACTGATGAGCTGAATGAAGCTCAGCGGCTTGTGGTGCGCGAAAATAACCTGCGCCAAGCGTATCTAAGGCCAATGGTATTTTACGGGTCAGAGGGAATGGGGTTGCGCGCGGAAAATCTTTCAACCCATGTGATTGTCGCTTCCTGGGAGTGGCCCAGCTATATGAGCCCCGAGGCGCTGGAGCAGGGGATTAAGGTGAATACCTCCTCATACACCCGACACCATGTGAATATCAGCATGTGTAAGGCGAAAGCCAATGGTAACTATATAAACTCGATGTTGGCGTTACAGGAGGCGGTGCGCAATGGGTGCGAGGAGGCGTTATTACTGGACCCCGAGGGTTATGTTGCTGAGGGTAGTGGAGAAAATGTCTTCATTGTTCGCGATGGGACTATATATACCCCGGAGTTGACTTCATGCCTGGATGGAATTACCCGCGATACAGTTATTGAGCTGGCACGGGAGTGCGGCTATAGGGTGCTAGAGAAGCGTATCACTCGGGATGAAGTCTATATCGCTGACGAAGCGTTTTTTACTGGCACAGCGGCGGAAGTATTGCCCATTAGTGAATTGGATGGGCGTTCTATCGGCAGTGGTCGTCGCGGCCCTATCACAGGGCGTTTGCAAAACCTTTATTTTGATGTGGTACATGGGCGTAGTGCCGCGCATCGGGGCTGGCTCAGTGATGTGGCGGGCCAGGCGGAAGTAAAAATGCGAATAGCATGACGGAAAATAAAAACCCGGCAGATGCCGGGTTTTTATTTTAAGTAAGGTTTACTTAGTAAGAGCTGGTGGTGTCCGGGCGCCCTACGCAGTAATAATCAAAGCCTGCCTCGCGCATTTCCTCTGGTTCGTACTGGTTGCGTCCGTCAAACACAACCGGGGCACTGAGAGCGCTGCTTACTTCATCGATATCAAGAGATTTGAACTGTTGCCATTCGGTCGCGACAATCAGGGCGTCGGCACCCTGTAAAGCCTCTGTCTTGGAGTCGCAAAGGGTCAGGTCTTTGCGATCGCCAAAAATTCGCTGACACTCCTCCATGGCCTCAGGGTCAAATGCCCGCACCTTCGCACCCTGCTCCCACAATCGAGCTAACAGCACACGGCTTGGGGCTTCGCGCATATCATCTGTATTCGGTTTGAATGACAGGCCCCAGAGCGCAAAAGTTTTGCCCTGAATATCTCCGTTAAAATGACGTTGTATTTTTTCGGCGAGATAGTGTTTCTGGCGCTCGTTGCGGGATTCCACTGCGGCGAGAATATCTGCAGCAATGCCCAGCTGTTGTGCCGAGGAAATCAGGGCTTTCACATCTTTAGGAAAACAGGAGCCACCGTAGCCGATACCTGCGTAGATAAACTGGTAACCAACTCGCGGATCTGAACCTATGCCTGCCCGAACTGCCTCAATATCAGCGCCCACTTTATCGGCAATATTTGCCATTTCATTCATAAAGCTGATCTTGGTTGCCAGCATACAGTTGGCGGCATACTTGGTGAGTTCCGCACTTTTAACGTCCATCACGAGGATCTTTTCGTGATTGCGGTTGAATGGCGCATAGAGGTGGCGAAGCTTCTGTTCTGATTCTGCTTCGGAGGTGCCGATAATAATTCGGTCTGGCCGCATACAGTCATTCAGTGCCGAACCTTCCTTGAGGAATTCAGGGTTGGAAATAACATCGAATGGCATGTCGGACTTATCCCGCTCGGTCAATTCTTCCTCAACAGCAGCTCGTACTTTGTCGGCCGTACCCACAGGTACTGTGGATTTGTTGATGATGTATTTCTTGCACTCCATGTGCTTGGCAATGGTTCTTGCAACAGTCAACACATGTCGAAGGTCTGCTGAGCCGTCCTCATCTGGAGGAGTGCCCACGGCGATAAAAATCAGCTCACCGTGTTCTACACCAAAGGCCGCATCAGTTGAAAAAGATAGATTGCCAGTGGTGATACTGTTCTTCACCATAGGCTCCAGGCCTGGCTCATAAATAGGGATAATACCCTGCTTGAGGCGGTTGATCTTGTCCGCGTCTATATCGATACAAACTACTTTATTGCCAGCTTCAGCTAAGACTGCTGCTTGCACCAGGCCCACATAGCCGGTGCCAAATACGGTTACATTCATCAGTGTGACTCTATCTCTCAGCGGTTACTGTTTTTGAGGGTTACTTTCCCGGATAGTTTTATATTGACTCAAACCCCGGTCTTCAATGCTGCTTCGCGCCAGCAGGATAGCCAGGGGGATCCAGTAAAAGAACCAAATATAATTGGGCTTAGCCAAAGGTTGCTGGGCGTATATCAGCATTGCCAGTACACCGAACAGGAACCAAGTGAAATACAAACCAGGAATCCAACTCAAAAGTCTTTCTTTGGATCTCACGGTCCACAGAGTTGCAAGCCCTTGCCAGACACAGGCTGCCAGCCCCAATAGCCCGCTAAAACGCGCGATATCCAGAAGAAAATTGTGTGGATGGGGCACCATCCTGTTTAGTGCAATAAATTTCTTATGCACTAATCCCTGGCCAAATAGTGGGGCTTGCAGGAACTCCTCAAAGGCTTTTTGCCAGAGTGTCAGACGTATAGAGTAAGCGCTACCCCGGTGTAGGAGGGGCAAGTCACCATACAAGGCAAAATAGGTCAATGGCAAAACACAGACGATAGCCACAACAACTAAAATTTTCAGCAGGCGCGAAAGGTTGCCGAATACAACCAAGAAAATTGAAAAGCCCGCCATAACAATTGGGACTTTGGTTTGTGACAAAACTATGTAGATACAGGAGGTGAGTAAGCCTGCTCCTGATAACCAGCGCCAAATACGGGGCTTTTGGTAGAGACCATAGCAACAAAAAAGAGCGTGGAAACCAAATAGCATTCCTGTTTTATCAATATTGCCCTCAAGAGATATACCGCCAATCCGGCGGAGATCCTGGAGACCGCCATCAAGGGAATAAGCAATTAGCGAGGCAATACCGGATAGCAGTCCAATCACAATAAGCGAGAGTAATAGCTTATGGAGGATGTTGTCGCCGTACTGCTCCAACAGGAAGAAAACAGCGCAGTAAAATAGAGCTAGGTATAATACCAATTTCCAGTAGTAATCAGATTGCCTATAAACATCTGCGGTATCCGGAGAGGCCCACAGTGTTGAAAGCGCTAGAATGATAGGCAGGCTGCAAAAGGTTAGGAACTGCCAGGAAATCAGGAAGTGATAGCTCTTTCGCCACGCCAGCAGTAGAAGGGCTGTGGGCACTAAAGTTAGGTAGAAGCTGGTTTGTACTCCCGATACTTTGGGGGAAACATAGTAGCCACATACCAGTATATATAACCCAAGAAAGGCCCATTTGAGCAGACCTGAAATCCACAGTGAGCTTTGCTGGCGATAAACGGGCTGGGAAAGCTTGTTTAGAGTACTTCCAAGTTCAGGCATAGGTGCAACTGTCGGCCATTCAGAAAATTTTGTATTTAGATGCGCGGAAATAGGCTGTATAGGTGAGTACTATATAAAAGTCTGTTGTCCATGAACGCTCTAATTTTGCTTTTTAGTGATAATTGTGGGGCTTTACACAAAGTAGTAGCGGATGCCTGTTTGGCTGAGCGCTTTAACGGGGTCTCCTGAGAGGCATGGATTCACCGGGGGCACCCTTTGGAGCTCCCTGGAAGGAGTATACTGGATGTTTTGGGGCTCCCATAGCCTTGTTACAGTAGCTCCACTGGAATGCGCTAGGTACACTGCCTTGTATTCCGGTGTTTCAGTAGTTTAGGGTCCTATCTTGCAACTTATTATTTGGCGTTTTTTAGATGGCAACCGGGCTCATGAAAAGCAGAGTGTAGCTCTGATTGAAGGGGTGCGCAGGAGTTATATCGGGGAGGTGCAGGTTTTTGATATATCACCAGAATATACAGCCAGCCGTATTCTCCTGAAAACGGGAGAGGAGCTGGAAGAGTTGCCAGCCCCCGACTTTTTGATCGGCACAGGTCGCCGCAGCCGACTTCCCATGCTGTCTGCCCGTTGCCGGTTTGGTGGTCGCGCGGTGGCAATTAACCGCCCTTTGTTACCCTACAGCTGGTTTGATTTTGCGGTCGTACCCGAACACGACCGTCCGCCCCCTCTACCTAATGTGATTGTGAGCCAGGGCGCATTGACTGAACCGCTTGAGAGCGATGTACTGCAGCCTGGAAGGGGGCTTATTTTATTGGGTGGACCCAGCAAGCATTACAGTTGGGATACCCTCTCAATCCGGGAGCAAGTTGAGAAATTATTGGCCCAACCCTTGAGTTGGTGTATCTCTGACAGTCGGAGAACACCGGCGGGTACCATGGAGCAGCTGGAGAAAAGCAGTGTTGAGTTGGTTGACTGGCGCTCTTGTCCGGCGGGCTGGCTTCAGAAGCAGTTGTCGGAAGCGGAGACAATCTGGGTCACTGAGGACAGTATCTCTATGCTATTCGAGTCGTTACAAAGTCGGGCCCAGGTCGGTGTAATTCGGGTTCCGAGTCGCAGCAAGTCTAATAAGGTGCGTTCAGCGGTATTACGACTTTTGGATCAAGGTTTGGTTAGTGAAAAGCTTGAGGTGAAGGCAGGAGGCCAGCGTGACCCCCTGGATCAATACCTATTGTGTGCTCAAGCATTGTTGCGTCGATCAGGGTTGCCAAGCCGTTAGCGCTTGAGTCCCTCAGCTTCATATTTTCGCCAGGGGGTTTCCTTATCGGAAATTTCCCACTCGACTCTCAGCCACATGCGCTCGATACGGCGATGGATATAGCGTTTCGCAAAGTAGCTAGAAATTTTTGGCAGAGGCAGGAAAGAGGAACAACCCAGCCCATCAATCAGGTAAGTTTGTAGTTTCCCCTGCTCTTTTCGCAGGACCAGATTGTGGGCAATCAGATTTTTGGTGAGTACTTCATACTCAAGCAGCCACTCAGAAAAGTGCTGTAAAGATTCGCGCACCTCGGTATTGAGTCCATATTTGTTTAGGTATTGGCGAAGAGTAGGTGCCGGATTGCCATCAGCGTCAAGAATCATATCAGTGACGGCAGCGGGGCCTAAGCTGGTCTCCTGTATCCCAAACCATCGAGGCAGATGTTGCCAAAGCCCATCTCGATTAGTTGCAATGGCCCGCTGGCTATAACCTTCCTGTTCGCGAAGATTGTCATCAAAATATGATTCCCCTCGCCAGGTTTTGTACCAGGGAGCTTCGCCCCAATAGCTCCGCTGTTCGGCCGGGTCGCATCACCTTGACACAGAGTTCAGACCGCTCCGGGTGTCGGTAGCAAAAGCGATTGCCTCCGCTGGCAAACGGCTCGCTCTGGCTCAAATTAATCACGCGGGTTCGCTCCGGTACGCTCTGTGAGTAGGCTCTTGTAGATTTCAATAGTGTGTTCGGCCTGCCTTCCCAATGTGAAATCGGTAGATAAATGAGGCTTTTGCCCAGGGCTGTCGAGCAATTCCTGAGTACGCGTGAATAAGGCTTCTGGATCATTGATATCAACTAGCCCTTGAGGAAAACAGGCATTAAGCGACTCTGCCGGTCCCCCAATGTTATAACCAATAATAGGTGTGCCAATCGCAGCGGACTCTATAACGGTTCTGCCAAATGGCTCGGGTCGACGTGATAGGTTATACACCAAACTGGACGCACTATACCAGTGGCGTATATCACTACGATGACCAACTAGAGTAAGGTGGTTCTCAAGCTTCATTGAGCAAATTTTTTGTTCCAATTCATCGGCGTAGTGCTGCTTGTTCTTCTCCGCTCCGCCGAGAATGATGCCGTGAACATCAGAACGGTTTTCGACTAGTTGATGGATTAGATCGATAAAGTCTTCTTGTCCCTTCCAGCGGGTCAGCCGGCCGGGTAAGAGGAGCCAGCGCTTGCCGGCAAGCTGGGGGAAATCCTGGTGTACTTTTTGGTACCAGGACTCCGATGGCTGGACATCGAGATTGAACTCATCTGTATCTACACCCCGGTAAACGATTTGTGGGGGACGCTTTAGATCGTTTGCATAATTCTCCAGTAAGTAGCTATTCACACACTCTGATATTGCGATTACCTGTTCGGTTTTCGCCATAATCGCACTATATCGATTTATGGAGTAAAGGCCATGAGCAGTGCTTACAAGGCGGGGGCGCTCAGTTGGGTCAAGATTTCGCCAGGCAAGATAGGCTAGCCAAGCCGGAACCCTGGAACGCACATGGATGATGTCAGGTTTCTCACGAGAGATAACCTTTCGAAGTGGTCTGACCTGTAACAGGCTAAAGAGAGACTTCTTATGGATTGGAAGTTCAATATGGGCAGAGCCTTCAGCTTTTAGTTGCTCGACCATGCTCCCCCCACTGGAAACAACGATTGACTGATGACCACCTGCTACCAGGTAGCGGGCAAGATCAACGGTCCCCCTCTCAACCCCCCCAGAGTTCAGGGCGGGCAAAAGCTGCATAATTTTCATGGGGAGATATACCAGGGCTTATAAGAATAGTTTTTTGAATTAACTTGACTAATGGGTTGCGTTTTAGCAAGGAAGGTCGGGCACAAGCATATAATATGGAGCATAGATGCCCTGATAAAGCGTTTGGCAAAAGTGGTATTATAGACAGGTCATTCTTAAGGGTATAGGCTGATTCTTTTTTAACCCAGCTCAGATAGCTTATATCCGATTTGTCCTTGGCCGTAATCTGGAGTTTACATTGCACCCCTTGTTAGTGATCTGTATTTGTACTTATCAGCGACCGGAGCGGCTTCGCAGTTCTCTGCAAAGCCTGGCCAAGCTACAGCTACCCACGGGCTTAAATGTGGCTGCACTGGTCGTCGATAACGATTCGGACACTCAGGCTGGTAGGGAAGTTGTGGGGGAGTTGTCGGGAAGTTTTCCCTTTCCTCTCAACTGTGCTGTTGAAGAGCGGCGGGGAATCCCTTGTGCACGTAATCGCTGTATCGATGAACTGGATAATATGGGAGCTGACTACCTAGTTTTCATTGATGATGATGAGTGGGTAGAGCCCGATTGGTTAATCCAGCTATATGATTACTCACAAAAGCTGGGGGGCAGTAGCGTGGTTTGTGGCAGTGTTGTTCGGCGTTGGCCGGATTCTGTGCCTGCCTATTACTCACGTATTTTTTATCGGCAGAAACGAAAGACTGGAGAACAGCTCAACTACTGTGCGACCAGCAATGTATTAATACCGATGAGCAGTATCCGCTCGCTAGGCCTGAGGTTTAATGAGCAGGACCCTCTAGGTGCCGGTACAGATGTGATTTTTTTCACAGAGTTTAAGGCCAAGGGCGGAAAGATTGTTTACTGCCTGGAGGCGAGGGTTTACGAGGCTGTACCAGAGAGTCGCGCCAATATGCGTTGGTTGTCGCGTAGAAAATTCTCCGCTGGTATCACTCTGGCAAAGCATAAACTTGCCAAAGGTCGCGGTCATACCAGCATCTTTGTATCAGCTCTGGGACAGCTGTTGATCTCCAGCATAGGCTGTATTTTAGGGTTGATTTTCGGTGGAAAGCGCTTGGGTTCTGGGCCTTGGCTCCGCGCTTGCCGTTCAGCCGGCATGGCTTGTGGTGTTTTTGGGGTGCGCTCTGAGTTTTACCGGGTGGTCGATCACTAATGGCCTGAGGCCTTCCTTACGGGGGTGTTTTACCTGGAAGAGATAACCGTCATTATTGCACTTTCTTTGGTGGCAATATTGATCTTTAGGTGATCCCTGCTTCATGCAAATATTTTATTCCTGGCTCTTCCGCCTGTTTTTACCTGTTGTCCTTCTACGCCTCTGGTGGAGAGGGCGTAGCCAGCCGGCCTATCGGTTGCGTTTAAGAGAGCGTCTGGGTCAGGTTCCAAAAAGGCACAGCCGGGCACCGTTAATCTGGGTCCATTCTGTATCTGTAGGGGAGACCCTAGCCGCCGTGCCAGTTATCTCTAAATTGGCTGCGCGACATACAGACTGGCAGTGGCTGGTAACGACTACAACTCCAACCGGGTCTGAGCGGGTGAAGGAAGCCCTGCAGCCAATTCTTGGTGGCCGCTTACTTCACTATTACCTTCCCTATGATCTCCCTGAATGCCTGGTGCCATTTCTCAATGCGCTTAGCCCGTGTGCATTGGTGATTATAGAGACTGAGCTTTGGCCCAACCTACTTAAGCTCTGTTCGAGTAGGAAGATCCCAATTTTATTGGCCAATGCACGTCTCAGTGAAAAATCTGCACGAGGTTACGGGCGTTTTCCCTCTTTGAGTCGGACAATGTTGAGCAACCTGGATCGTGTTGTTGCGCAATACCCAGCGGATATGCAGCGGTTTATCGATCTGGGATTACCAACGGAGAGAGCAGTAGCTAACGGCAATATCAAGTTTGACCTCAGTATTGATATGGGACTGGCCAGTGAAGCCCAGGCGCTGGCGCACCAGTGGCGGGGGGAGTCTTCCAGGCCTATATGGCTGGCGGCTAGTACCCATGTGGGTGAAGATGAGGTGATCCTGGAAGCTTTCTCTATTTTAAAGAAAAAATATAGAGATCTATTGCTCGTTCTGGTGCCCAGGCATCCACAGCGTTTTGATAGTGTTGCTCGCTTGTGTCGGGAGCGTGGCTTTGCCTTGGCTCGAAGGAGTGAAGGCACAGCCGTTAAAGCTAGTGATGAGGTTATTCTGGGAGACACCATGGGGGAGTTACTGCGCTTCTATGGGGCCAGTGATATTGCTTTTGTGGGAGGTAGCCTGGTCTCTGTTGGTGGCCACAATATGATTGAACCCGCTGCCTGGGGTGTACCAGTTATTTCCGGTCCCCACCTGCATAACTTCGCCACTGTATCCAGTTTGTTGCAGGAGGCTGGAGCCATGGTTGTAGTCGAAGACAGTGAATCGATGGCTTCACAAGTTCAGGCTTGGCTGGAAGATGTGGGGCAAAGAAAAGCCGCCGGTCAGAGAGGGAAAAAAGTAGCTTCAGAAAATAGTGGTGCTTTGCGGCGCTTACTGGGCGAGGTGGAGCGGCTGGCTACACAAAATGAAGACCAGAGAGAGAATAAAAATCCTGCTCTCTGGTAGACGCGTATACGCAGTTACTTCGAAGGTGCTGGAAGACTGGTACCGCCAGTTTCCTCCACGCGAGAGACGTTACTTGCAGGGTTCAGCATCATATCCAGATCCTGAAGGTCTTTAGGAGATAAGAGTCCTGCAGCCTGCTTCAAGCTCAGTGAGTTTAGAATGTAGTCGTACAGCGAGTTGGCGTAGTCAGTTTGTGAATCGAACAGGGTCCGCTGAGCCAGGAGCACATCTACAATATTTCGGGTGCCTACTTCGTATCCCGCCTGAGTCGCATCCAATGCACTCTTGGCAGAAACGACGGCTTGCTCACGTGCTGCTACTCTCGATACATCGGTGACAACAGCACGGTGCAAGGTGCGCGTGGTTTGTATGGTATCTCTCTCTGCAAGAATGCTGAGGTCCTGGGCCTGGAAGGCTTGGTTTCTAGCCTGGCGACGGTTGGCACTGAGAAGGCCACCAGTAAAGATGGGCACGTTTACAGTTACCCCTGCACTTGTTCCCCATTGGTCAATATCTTGCGGGTAACGCACAAATTGGCTGCCTGTTATGTCGCTGAATCGATTTTTCTCGTTACCATCTTGAGTCAGTTTATTATAAGAAAGTGAGCCAGTGACGGTGGGTAGGTGTTCACTGGCTTCTGCCCGAGCGTTATAGCGGGCGGCATCGGCACCAAGCCGTGCAGCTTTAAGGACAAAATTGTTGGCGAGGGCAAACTCAACCCAATCGGCGCGATCTGAAGGCACCGGCGGAGCTACTTGGAAGTCATCTACCAGAGGAGCTACTTGATCATGGTAGCCTCCGGTCAGTACAGATAGAGCATCAAAGTTACTGAGGAGGTTGTCTTGAGCTGTTAAACGCCGGGCAACGGAACTGTCATAGGCAGCCTGGGAGTCGTAGACATCAGTAATTGCTGTTAGACCGACTTCAAAGCGTTGTTGCGTCTGTTCCAGCTGTTTAGCTAGGGCTTGTTCTTCGGCAGCAGCTGCCTCTAGCACGTCGTAAGCACGTAATACGTCAAAGTAGGCGGTGGCGACACGAATCATCATTTCTTGCTGATTAGCACTGAATTCTGCTGTCGCCTGCTCTGTTAATCTCTTGCCCTGTTGATAATCGAACCAGGCTGGTGCGTCAAAAATAGCCTGGGTCAGGTTGGCACTATAGGTTCTTTCCTGTAAGGAATTGCTAGTTTGGCTTCTAAAGTCCACTAGTTCGACATCACTGTCGTCGTCATTATCAGTCAAATCCAGTAACTGAGCAGAATTTTGGCTCCTATCAGAGTGAGTCCTAGCGGCTTCGAAGGTAGCATTTACCTGAGGAAGCAGGAATGCACGAAACTGGTACTTAGCCTCGATATCCGCGTGGTAAGCAGCGCGATCAGCTGCTAGTTGAGGGTCATTCTCCAGGGCCTGTGTATAGATATCCCACAGGGTGTCGGCTTGCGCCTGCATGGCGCCCAGGCCCAGCAGCGTAGCGGCGATTAGTTTTTTCAGCGGACGCAACTTGCGGCCTTGCGGCTCTGGGCGGTTACTTCTTTTCATCTGTTTCGACTTCCTGTGGAGGGTACGGTCTTCAAGCTTTTGCAAGTTATTTGGAGCTGGTGTCATGTAGTGGGGATATGGAGGGCTCCAGCTTGCGATTATTACTAATATTGCCAGTCTCCCCAATAGCAGTCGCGAGAGTTTACCCGGGGTCAAACCGACCGTCGAGACGGCTTTCGGCTTTTTGCTATATCTTCGTTAAACCGACACCTATGTGCGTTTATTGGTAACTTCTTGGCAATAACACTGGCCCATTGAATAAGGTTGAGGGCCTATATTTCAATAGACGCGCCTCATAAGCATTTGGATGCGGCAAAAATTGTGCAGAATAAGGCAAGGACTGACTGTCCATGAATGATGAGCGCAACGCGGCGCTGGCCGATTGGCAGAGGGTCTGTCACGAATGCGATCTACTTTTAACCGGCGGCCTGGCGCCTCCGGGGCAAAAGCTGGTTTGCCCCCGATGTCGCTGTACTTTGCATCGCAATGGCAATCATAGTATTTACTACACTCTGGCCCTCAGTCTAACCGGCCTATTACTGTTTATTCCCTCTGTCAGTTTGCCATTGCTCGACTTTTCCCTGTTCTCATTTGGTGCAGAAAGTACCTTGCTTAATGGCGTTTACTCTCTTTTCAAGGCGGGGTTTATTTGGCTCTCGGCGCTGGTGCTTTTCTGTAGCGTTCTGGCTCCGGTAGGTAAATTTGCCCTGTTGTTATTTATTTGTTGGGGCAATGCTTGGGCCTGGCTTGACCGGCCGGTATCCAATGCTGTTCGTTTTTACCAGCACTTAAAAGAGTGGGGCATGCTCGATGTTTATATGCTCGGAATTTTGGTGGCCCTGATTAAATTACGGGATTTGGGCAAGATGGAGGTAGAACCGGGGCTGTACTGTTTTGGTGCCATGATGCTACTGGCAAATCTCTCTTCCCTGAGTTTTGACCAAACAGCAATTTGGCACCGCTTAGCACAGCGTCGTGCGCTTAAGGGACAAGCTTGTGAATAGCGTACCAAATAAAGGTTTAAAAAAAGGCTTAACCAGCTGCCTGTGCTGTCATCAATTAATTATTCTTCCCCAAAATGGTCGTTGCCGATGTCCGCGCTGTGGAGCGAGAGTACACAGCAGAATCGAAGGAAGCTTGATGTTAACTTGGGCTCTGACGATTACTGGCACTTTATTGCTTTTACCTGCCAATGTGTTACCGATAATGACAGTAGTTTATTTAGGTGCCGGTGATCCCAGCACTATCATTAGCGGGGTCATGCAACTCTATAACTCGGGAATGTGGGGAATAGCTTTAATTGTCTTTGTTGCCAGTATTGCAGTTCCTGTGATGAAGCTACTGGGATTGGGAGTGCTCCTGATTCAAATTCAGTTGCGTCTGTCCTTCGACCCCATTCAGTCCATGAAAATATATCGAGTAGTTTCCGGCATCGGGCGTTGGTCACTCTTAGACTTATTTATGATTTCAATTTTGGTGTCGCTAGTGGATATGGGATTTATTTCTCAGGTAACCGCTGGAGCTGGTGCGACTGCTTTTGCCTCTGTGGTAGTGGTAACCATGTTGGCGGCACGAACTTTCGATTCCCGTTTAATTTGGGATGCCTATGACGGAGATTTATATGAGTCTGCAGTAGAGCCAGAAACGGCTCATAGGAGCGCCGCAGAAAATGGCTGATGAGCTGCCCCCGCAGGATACGAGTGATGCGTCTCGCTTGGATGGAGGAGCTCAGCGGGGAGTAGTGCGCGCAAGCAGGGGGTTACCCCTAGTGTGGATTTTACCTTTGATCGCGGGGCTGATTGCTCTCTGGTTGCTCTATCAGGATTTGTCAGAGGGAGACGTTAAAGCCACTATTTTATTTCATTCTGGCGACGGCCTGGTAAAAGGAAAAACGGTGGTCAAATATTCCGGGGTCGATATTGGTATGGTCCAGGATGTGCGCCTTGTACCTAATGCGAAAGAGCTGAATGGAGCCGATGGCGTTCTGGCCGAAGTTAGTTTAAATCGCAGTGCAGAATATTTATTGGTAGAGGGCACTGAGTTTTGGGTAGTAAAACCCGAGTTATCTATTACCGGTATTAGTGGCTTGGAAACACTACTTTCTGGCAATTATATTGCCGTTGAATCAGGTAGTGGAAAGCGCAAACGCAATTTTGTGGCCCTGGATCAGCCTCCTGCATTTATCCGTGGGGATGGCTTGCGTGTTGTTTTGCAGTCCCGTCGTTTGGGCTCTTTAAGTCGAGGATCGCCAGTATATTATCGTCAGTTGCGAGTCGGTCAGGTAGCGGATTACCGTTTGGATCGAAACGGAACTGAAGTCAGTATCGAATTATTTATTCGTCGTGAATATGCCTATCTGGTTCATCGGGGCAGCCGCTTTTGGAATAGTTCAGGGATCTCTATTGAAGGCGGCATTAGCGGTATCAGTGTCAATTTAGAATCCCTGGCAGCACTTTTTGCAGGAGGCGTAAGTTTTTATACCCCGGAAAATCAACGTCAGTCTCCACTCGCTGTAAATGGTAGTGAGTTTGAGTTATATAAAAATTTTGCCGCAGCAGATGCGGGAATTCCAGTGACATTAAATTTCGATCAGGGGGTGAATGTTACTCCGGATTCTACGAAGGTTTACTACCAGGGCATCCAGGTAGGAGAAGTCAGTGGGACCAAGGCAAACCGCCGTTTGAACGGTATGGAAGTCAAAGTTCTGATGGATCCGACAACGGATGAATTGCTCACCGAAAATACCCGTTTTTGGCTAGCCCCCCCGAGCTTCGATTTTACTGGCGGACTAAACGATTTAATCCAAGGTAATCGCATAGAAGTAGATTTGCGCAAAGGACAGCGCTCCCAGCGCAATTTCACTGCGCGAACCTCTGCGCCACCGATGGATCCCCGTGTGCCGGGGCTGCATTTACGCCTCACTTCACGCAATCCCGGGTCTTTGCAGCGGGGCGCGCCGGTTTATTTTCGCCGTATAGAGGTAGGAAAAGTGCAGGGAATGGAATTGCGTAGGGATGGCGAGGGGGTAGAAGTTTATGTGGTGATAGAGCCCCGCTATGCCCACTTTGTGCAGGAAGGCGTTCGGTTCTGGAATGTGAGCGGATTGCGGGCTACAGCAAGCTTGACCGAGGGGGTGGAAGTGGAGGCAGATTCGCTGATGTCACTTCTGCGTGGCGGTATCGCCTTTGGCATACGCCGGGAAGACCTTGGAAAAGGCGGGCAGGCAAAAAATGGAGACCAGTTCCCTCTTTTCAGCAGTCGGGAAGCGGCTATGGAGGGAGGGATACAAATTCAAGTCAGCCTTGTCAGTGCCGAGGGGCTGAGAGTTGGAGCACCGTTGCGCTACCGCGGGGTACAAGTTGGAGAGATTACTCGCCTGAGACTCGATCGCTCTTTGGGCGAGGTGTGGGCCAGGGCCAAGCTTTACCACCGCGGAGAGCAGTTTGCTCGAGAGGGCACACGTATATGGGTGGTTTCCCCGCAAATTAGTATCGACAAGATTGCCCATCTGGATACCCTGATTACAGGGCGATACCTGGCGCTTGAGCCTGGCTTAGGAGATCCACAGACAAAGTTTTACGCTTTGGAACAGGCACCGGAAGAGGATCTTGCAGAGACTTTTACTCGCCCTGGACTGGGAATTATCCTGGATGCTGCGAGGCGAGGATCTCTGGTAGCAGGGAGTCCGGTTTATTATCGCCAGGTAAAAGTGGGAGAGGTTACAGGTTTTTCCCTGGGGGAGTATGCTGATCGAGTGTATATCTATGTTCATATCGAACCCCAATACCAGCCGTTGGTGCGAGAGCACACGGTGTTTTGGAATGCCAGTGGCGTCGATGTGAATTTCGGTCTGAAAAGTGGGCTTAATATCAACACAGAATCGGCTCAGGCCCTGTTGCAGGGGGGGATCGCATTTGCCACGCCAGAAGCCCCTTTTATGGGATTTGAAGTGGAGTCGGGCAGCCATTTCCCTCTCTACCCGAAAGCTGAACCCAAGTGGTATACCTGGAGTCCTAAGATAGAACTTTACGGCACGGTCGAACCAGTAAAATAAGTACGGGAATGTAGGAGTTTTTATGCGCTATTTATTAACAGGCTTGCTGAGTATCTTGGTATTGGCGGGTTGCCAGGAGATACAGGTTGAAAAAGCCGCTACCGGGGAGCCACCGGTTGCCTTTGCCACGTATAAATGGGGGGTAGCGCCGTTGAGTGGCTCAGAAGATGCCTCTGCCCAGCTGGTGGAGTTGGATGAAGAAATGCGGGATACCGTTGCCGCAGAGTTACAGCAACGAGGATATCGCCAAGTCTCCCAGGACCAGGATGCGGATATGGTGGTGGATTACCAGGTTGCGGTAGTCGATGAGTTTTTCTCCGGTGATACCCGGGATCCCAGCTGGGACAAACAGTTTGATAGCAATGCGCCACAGGATGTGGTGGAACTACCGCCCCTGACAGATGCCCCCTTGGTGATTATGAGTGTGGGTATTGGGCGCCCGGGCGGGGCTGTGATTTGGGGGGGGAGAGCCAGCGAATTGTTAACACGCCCCGATAGTATTGAGCAGCGTCAACGACTGATCGCCAATGGGGTTAGCGCTCTTTTGCGGGATTTGCCCCCGGCCTATCAATAAGTACGATTTTGCACGAAACGAAAAATACGATTTAGCAGCCACCGGGTATTCGGTGGCTGCCATTCACTGCTAGCGCCCTTTCTTCATCAGGTTTTCGTATAGATCGATATAGGAGTCGACGATAACCTGTTTCGCATAAGTCGTTGCGTACTCCTCGGCCGCATTTTCGATCAGGCTTTGGCGCAATTCCGGCGACTCGATAACGGACTTCATGGCTTTGGCCAGTTCATCGGCATTATCGATAGGGGTAATCAGACCGGTTTTGCCATTGGTAATCACTTCTCCAGGGCCCTGAGAGTCTGTCGCTACTATAGGGCAGCGATGGGCCCAGGACTCCATCACAATAGAGCCCAGGCCCTCATGTCGAGAAGGGCACACGAACATATCCGCAGTGCGCATCAGGGTGGTGACATCATTGCGCCAACCGAGGAAGCGAACCCGCTCTTCCAGGCCGAGTTGGTGGCATAGGGATTTCAACTTGCTCTCCTCAGGGCCACTACCAGCGAGCCACAAAGTGGCATTGGGAACCTGGGTGAGTGAATGCAGGAGGGTGTCGAAACTTTTATTGATATGCAGGCGGCCTGCAGCCAGGATCAGGGGCCGGTCTTCCGGAGTATTGAAGCTGTTTCTAGGCAGCGGATTAACTGGTGTCTCATCGGCAAAATTGGGGATATGGAAAATTTTATCCTTGGGGATGCCTCCGTCCCTTAAATGCTGGCAGATACCTTTGCTGATGCCGATCCAATAATCTGCGTGACGGTAATACTTCAGGTTGTAATAGTGCCCTAGGCGGCTTACCAACCGGTATTTTTCAGAGTTGGGGGTGATTGAAGTGGCACGTCCCATCCAAGTCATCACGATATCCGGTTGCCATTGGTTCAGGGCATCGCGGTATTTTTTTCGGCCGAGAAAATCCAGCTTGCCACCAAATTTAAAACCTTCGGTTTCAACATTGTTGCTACGCAGTGCCTGTACCCGGTGATCGTGGTTTCGAATAAACGCTTTTTCTGTAATTTCGCTGCGGGGATTTAATCCACTGACGAGACGCACAAAGAAATTCTCAGCACCACCGTGCTCAGCACCGGCGAGTATTTGTGCGACTTGAATTGGGTTATTACTCATAATCTATTGCATCTGATCGAATAGGGTGGGTGCAACACTACCTGAGAGTGCCATCCAGATTGATATCTTGAGCCCAAGCATAGTCGTGGCTAAAAGGCTGTAGGCTTGTGGCTTCGACAATGTACTGAGCGTAGAGCTTCGAGTTCATTTCATTGTGGAAAAACTCCCTGGCCCGTGCGGCCCAGGCGCGTCGCTTGGCATCGTCACCGTTAAATTCGCGGATTTTTTCCAGTAGGTCCTGCTCATCGGAGAAATAAACGACGCTCTCAGCAGGCAACAAGTCATCAAAATGTAATTTATCACTGGTGAACTGCAAAATACCGTTGCCTGCCAACTGCGCCATACGTGCTGAGGAATACCAGTAGTGGGTATCCTGGCGATTGAAATTCAGTCCCATTTTGGTTTGAGATAGG
Source organism: Microbulbifer maximicatervae (SeqCode) (assembly GCF_052468155.1). Lineage (NCBI taxonomy): Bacteria > Pseudomonadati > Pseudomonadota > Gammaproteobacteria > Cellvibrionales > Microbulbiferaceae > Microbulbifer > Microbulbifer maximicatervae (SeqCode). Next base: position 744,330 of record NZ_CP174335.1, on the reverse strand, counting down.
GCGTGGTCGTAGTCGCGGCCCCAAACGGGAGCCTCGCCGAAGCTGCCATAGGTTTTAAAGTTCAGCGAATCCCCCAAGGCATCTTTCAGGTTTTTAACCATTTGCAGACGCTTGGTGAAATTATTGCTGTTACTGCAGAAAAGCAGGTCGATGGCTAAATCCGTGCGTTCAGCGTTATTGAGGTTTTCAATCGAGGGTTCAACCGGGTTCGGCATGTGATAAACACGAGCACCAAAGCCCTCAAATATTTTCAGTTCTCTTCGCCCGGTGGATACAAAAACTGCATCGGCGACTTCCGCGCGGTATTTGATTCGCTCGACATTGCTGGGAACAAAGAGGGGATCATTATTGCAGTGAGCGATAAAGCAATTGGGCAGGCGTTGCTTAATGGCCTTCAGAGTGTCGTTAGTGATCATATCGCAGTGGCCTGCGATGATCAGGTCTGGCTCAAAGGCCTCGACAGTTTCCATCAAGCGTCGGTTCGCCTTTTTTACACCCAGGTCGCGAATACCAAAGGGTGCCTCAAATGCGGCGATATCGCGGTCGCTGAACACTTGGGTGTAGTGGTCATTTTTAATCAGGCCGAAGGTGAGCTTTTGTGCCCAGCTAACCCTTGTCTTGCCATAGCGCCGTAGCTGCTGATAGGCGATATTCAGCACTCTCATGTTGTGTACTCTCGAAATTCAACACGGAAACCCGGATAGCCTCTGCAGTCAGCGGCTGGTACGGTGGGCGCAGAGTATAACAGCTGGTACCCCGGTCTTGTCGCGGAAGCAGCGCAGCAAAACCGAAACCTAGGGAAAGACGAACCATGCCACAAGATAACAGTCGAACTGATTTAAACCCGGAGTTCACCGCTGATTCGGTAGACATAATTTCCAGGGAAACCGTGTTTAAGGGATTTTTCACTATGGTGCGCCTGCGATTGCGCCACCGCTTGTTTCGCGGGGGTTGGAGCAATGAAATAGAGCGGGAACTGTTTCAGCGCGGAGAGGCCGTTGGAGTCTTACTTTACGATCCTGTCAGGGACCTGTTGGCACTTACCGAGCAATTCCGCACTGGTGCCCTGGGGCGCCCAGCAGGGCCTTGGTGTCTTGAAGTGGTAGCCGGTATGGTGGAGAAAGGGGAGAGTCTGGAGGATGTAGCGCACAGAGAGGTATTGGAAGAGTCTGGATGTACTGTGGACGATCTGCATTTTATCCACAGTTATATCCCCAGCCCAGGGGGCAGCTCGGAGCGGATAAATCTGTATTGTGCCCTGGTAGATTTGGAGCAGGCCGAGGGCGTATTCGGCTTGGCTGAGGAAAATGAGGATATCCGTTTGCGGGTATTCCCGAGGCAGAACGTCGTAGATGCGATGCGGGGGGATTACGCCCCGGGAGAAAACCCGATAGACAATGCCACCACACTGATTTCGGTGCAGTGGCTAGAGTTAAATCGGAAGCGGTTTACTCATATGACGCCACCAGCCTGAGCGGTCACAGCTCTTTGCGCTACTTTACCTGCACAAAAGGTAAACTGAGATGTAAGTCACGGCGGCAATTGAATTGGAGTGTTGATAATGGCTCTAGTGCGTGAGGTAGGTGCGCGTCAGCGCAGGCAGATGAAAATGTCGCCAAATGGCAACGGTAAAGCAGTATATCGCGTCGATTTACCGTCTTATCATGCCGACTGCGACGCTAACTACCTACGTCTACTGAGGCTGCTACCTGAGCTTTCAGAGAGAGAGCAATGGTGCTATCAAATCCCTGGTGGCAGCTTAAAGCTGAGAGTGGTAGCGAGATCCAGGTACACGACAGAAGTGTCACTGGACGCAGAGGTAAATCTCAGTGAAAGCCACTGGCTGGCATCTCCTAACCTGACCGCTCGTCTCTATCACGATGCGCGGATGGCAGAGGTGATAACAGTTAATGGCTGTGGGCCGGTAGGTGGTAAAGGAGTGGATATCGCTTACCCAAATCCCCGTATGCAGCGCGCAGATGAGAGGCCTCAGGCCAACCGTTTTCTCGGTGAGTGGCTTGAGTACTGTCTTGCAAATGGTCGCGCAGAATTTCAATTAGTGCTGGATGGCCGAAAAATTTAATTCTGCGGTAGAACACATGGATGTGATTACAAGGTGAGCAAGTGATTCGCGAGCACAATGAGCCTAGCAGGTCCGATAAGACCAATTCATATCGTCTGATCCAAATAACAGACCCACACATCGGCAGCCGGCCGGATTATCAATTACTGGGTTTGGACACCGGTCATACTTTGGATGAGGTACTGTCCGCAATCGTTTCCAGGCAGCAGGCAGCGCAATTGCTGGTGGCGACAGGAGATATTAGCGCGAATGGGGCCGAGGCCTCTTACCGCCGGTTTCTTCAGAAAATGCGCAGGGTGCAGAAACCTTGGTATTGGCTACCGGGGAATCACGACTTAAGCTCTCGTATGAAACAGCTGGCCCCACAACGCTGTACAGAAGTGGTTGCCCTAGGAAATTGGCGCCTCTTGCTTCTCGATACCAGTGTTGAAAACCAGATATGTGGCGGTCTCAGCGAAGCTCAGCTTGAGCGTTTGCAGCTGCTGCTTTGGGAAACCCGGGAACACCCGGTAATGATCATGATGCACCACCAGCCGGTACAGGTGGGTAGTAAGTGGATTGATGGCCATATGCTGCGCGATGGACGTGAGCAACTCTTGCAAATGGTATCCAAAGCGCCCCAAGTCAAAGCGCTCGTGTGGGGCCATGTACACCAGCAGTTTGATAATCATGAGGGTCGGGTCGGCTTACATGCGACACCTTCCACATCTGTACAATTTACTCCGGGTAGTGGGCCTTTTGCTGTAGACGACGAGATGCCGGGATATCGTTGGTTCGATTTATATGATGACGGTAGCTATAAAACCGGGGTCGAACGGGTTGAGGTTTCAAAATACTCTGTCGATTTTGCATCTTCCGGCTACTGAGTCACTTCTCCTTGAGGTGTGCCTGCTTTTTTGAAGTCCCACTTTGTGGGATTTCTATCGTGTTATTTAAGAGTTTCTAGCTCGCCTTTATTTGTAAAGCCTCCCTTTACGAACTTACCATTATCTTTTTTGTCTTCTGACCGTACAATGAAATTTCCCCAGACTTATGATCATTGATGATATTTGTTTAATGGGGCATACCAGAATCAATAGTAGTATTTGACAGTTGATAAAATACGCTAATAGGTACTGGGGTTTTATTTGCGCTACTGCCCCTCATTTCATGCGTATTTTGCAGCTACTCCGTCCGCTAAGTGGATAACATCGGGAAGTGAGGAATAATAATGAACAGAATATTTGTTTTACCGCTCATTGGCTTGGCGTTATTAGTCGGTGCCTGTGCTCATGATCCCAGTAAGGTGGGGGACTCAAAGTTGGCTGAACAGGAGGATAGCCAAGGTTTGGTTCCCAGATCCAGCTCGTTGGATGAAGTTGCCGCAGCCTTTGCTTTTGATATGAGCGGCTCCAAAGTGTTTATTGCCCCTGTGCAAATTGACTACACCAAGCGTTTTTCTTCATTGCCGCGCACCCGCTACAGAGAGAAAGATTACGAGCTGGATGATAGGGACCTACAGCAGATGAATGCACTGTTGGTCAAAACCTTTGCCGAGAAGTTTCTCGAACCGCGTAACAGCGTGGTAGCAGAGGAGCAGGAAGAGGCAGATTACACATTGTCCTTATCCCTGGAGAAATTTTCGGTAGCTGCGCCACTGGACCCCTCTCCCTGGACCTGGCGCGTCTACACCGAGCAGAGTGCCTATGGCGTACTGGTTGGAACTCTTTATGATCGAGAGGGCAATGCAGTGATGCGCTTCCGGGATCGCCGCGATATCGGTGAGAACTTTGGTGCCTATGGCCCGGGTGGACGCTTGGAGCGCTTTACCAGTGTTACTTTCTGGTCTGATATGCGTGTAGATATGGGGCGGGCCTTTGCCAGTTTGAATCGCACATTGCTGTGATTCCCACACGGTTTGAGGCTTCTGGTTACATAGCGCCCCCGATTGACGATATGGGCGCTATAATCACCGCCTATGCAAACTAATGATCTTCAGGGAAGGCCGGTGCTGATATATCTGCACGGCTTCCTTTCATCACCACAGTCCTTCAAATGCCAGTTGATGCGGGAACGGCTCCAGGCCCAATACCCGCATGTTACCTTCTGTGCACCGCAGATTCCTCCCTATACAGAGGAGGCGCAGAAATCTTTGGTGGCTCTTGTGGAGGATCTCCTTCGGCAGTCCGATAGGGGGCCCATTGGACTGGTAGGGAGTTCTATGGGGGGATTTTGGTGCACTTACCTTGGTGAGCGCTTCCGATTGCCCGCTGTACTGATAAATCCCGCAGTGCGCCCCGCGCGCTTTATTCCAGCCTATGTGGGGAAGGTTTTAAAACCCTATAGCGGTGAAGAAGAGGAATTCCGTCTTACCCAGGTTGATGTAGATGCCATGCAGCGGGTACAGGCTGAATTGGAGAAGCCGTTACAGAGTCGCTACTGGTTACTCGCCCAGCGCGGGGATGAAGTTCTGGATTATCGCGATGCGCAGGATTTCTACCAAGGGCAACGCCAGACCATTGAAGACGGTGGCGATCATAGTTTTCAGGAGTTCGCACGCTATTGCGACCCTATCACCGAATTTCTATTTAACGAGCAGTAATCAATAAGAATTATGGCTAATTATTCCGCCGAAGATATTGAGGTACTCACGGGACTAGATCCGGTGCGTAAGCGCCCCGGGATGTATACCGATACCGCACGCCCAAATCACCTGGCTCAGGAGGTAATCGACAACAGTGTCGACGAAGCCCTGGCCGGACATGCCAAGAAAATTGAAGTGGTGTTACACAAGGACCACTCGCTTTCTGTCAGCGACAACGGCCGCGGTATGCCTGTCGATATTCACCCTGAGCAGGGACGGCCTGGTGTAGAGGTTATCCTCTCCACTCTGCACGCCGGCGGTAAGTTTTCCAATGATAATTACCAATTCTCCGGTGGCCTTCACGGCGTCGGTGTTTCGGTGGTTAATGCCCTCTCAAAAGTGCTGGAGGTTACTATCCAGCGAGATGGCAAGGTTCATCGCATTGGCTTTAAGGATGGTGAAAAGGCCTCCGACCTGGAAGTAGTAGGTGAGTGCGGCAAGCGCACAACAGGTACCAGTGTTCGCTTCTTACCAGATTCCCAATATTTTGATTCCGCCAAATTTTCAGTGGTGCGCCTGAGACACCTTCTGCGTGCTAAGGCGGTGCTCTGCCCGGGTCTCACGGTTACGTTTATCAATGAGCAGGATGGCGAGTCCGATGAGTGGTATTACGAAGATGGCCTCAAGGACTATTTGGCCGCTGCAAATCAGGGTTGGGAAGTACTGCCAGCAGAGCCATTTGTAGGCAGCTTTGCAGCTACTACAGAGGCGGCAGACTGGGCGGTTCAATGGTTGCCAGAGGGCGGAGAGGTCACCGCTGAATCCTACGTAAATTTGATTCCCACCGCCCAGGGCGGTACCCATGTCAATGGTTTGCGGGCTGGCCTGCTGGAAGCAATGCGCGAATACTGTGAAATCCGCAATCTGCTACCGCGCGGAATTAAATTGGGACCAGAAGATATTTGGAGCCAGTGTTCTTACGTTCTCTCTGCCAAATTGGCTGATCCCCAATTCTCAGGCCAGACAAAAGAAAGACTTTCCTCTCGTGAAGCGACCGCATTTATTTCCGGTGTCGCTAAAGATGCATTCAGCTTGTGGCTGAATCAGCATACGGAAGAGGGCGATAAACTGGCGGAACTGTGTATTGGCAATGCACAGAAGCGCATGCGCTCCGCGAAAAAAGTTGCACGTAAAAAAGTTACTCAGGGACCGGCCTTGCCTGGCAAACTGGCAGACTGCTCCAGTGGCGATACCACGCGCTCTGAACTCTTTCTGGTGGAGGGAGATTCAGCCGGTGGCTCCGCCAAGCAGGCGCGAGACCGGGAGTTCCAGGCTATCATGCCTCTGCGCGGTAAAATCCTGAATACCTGGGAAGTTGACTCAGGGGAAATTCTCGCTAGCCAGGAGGTACATGATATTGCTGTAGCCCTCGGTGTGGACCCGGGCAGCGATAACCTGGAAGGCTTGCGTTACAACAAAATCTGTATCCTCGCCGATGCCGACTCGGACGGCCTACATATTGCTACGCTGTTATGCGCGCTTTTCTTACGTCATTTCCGGCCGTTGGTCACTAACGGTCATGTCTATGTGGCCATGCCCCCATTGTTCCGAATTGATATCGGTAAAGACGTTTATTATGCGCTGGATGAATCTGAGAAACAGGGCATTCTCGATCGTATCAGTGCAGAAAAGAAAAAGGGCAAGATTCAGGTAACCCGATTTAAAGGATTGGGAGAAATGAATCCTATGCAATTGCGTGAAACTACGATGGACCCCAATACCCGTCGTCTCGTACAGCTCTATATCGATACCGGTGATGATAGCAACCAGCTTTTGGATATGTTATTGGCCAAGAAGCGTGCTGGGGATCGCAAGCAATGGCTGGAAAGTAAAGGGAATCTGGCTGAAGTGGGTTAAGCTTTCTAACATAGGTATTGGTGTTGCCTTAGTGTACTAAGGCAACAGATAAATGCATATGATTAACATGGGGCGCTCTTCCTTTTGAGGGGCTCTATCTCTCTTTCAGAAGTTGTATCAGTTATCCAACATTATGGATGCTAATTCAGCTGCATATTATTTAATTCCTTCAGTTTAAATTTCTTGTTTTAGCATTATACTTATTTAAAACAGATAACTTCATTGATACGAAAATATATAGCCTTAGCATCTATGTGATATTTTCGATAAAAAAGAAGTGTACAAATCAATCCATTTTATTGGTTTTACTATTTTGTCATTTCTAATTACCTATAGTCTAATTTTTTTTAAAAGATGAAATAAGCACCATTTGACAAGTGCATATATAATGTCTCAATAGTAAGGCTAGCAGTGTTGGGTATTTTGAAAGTCTAAAGTGACAGCATCAAAGGTTATATAATTAATGCCTGCTTGACGAGATTAAATTTTGAGTATGCTGTGGGATACATTAAGTGCCGTTGGTGAACTTGTTGGTGCCTTTGCGGTTGTCGCATCTTTAGTCTATCTTGCCGCTTTAATAAGAGTTCAGAATAAAGAATCGAAGATTGCTTCTATGCATGAGATATCCATTGCTCATCGAGAAGCTGTGGCAGCAATTTGTGACGGACCAATGGCTGACATCTTTGCGAAGGCGATGAAGGATTTTGATTCTTTGTCGAGTGCCGATACTTTAAGGATCATTGGTTTTGTATATCGTTTTTTTAAGATCTGGGAAGAAGCTTATTTCCAATACAAGGCAAACAGGTTGGATTTTACTATTTGGGACTCAATGACTCGTCAATATACAGCATACTTATCAATGGCACCTTTTAAAAGGATATGGGAGTTGCGCTCTGAGTATGTAGCTCCCGAATTCCGTGATTATGTTAATTCAAGAAAACCAGTAGATTTGGTTTTACCAAATTCAATTAGTAATAGAGGTGATTCTAAAGGTTAATCTTAAATCATGCCTTAATAGGGCTGTGATTTATCTAGATGTTGTAAAAGGAATCGTCATATTAAATTTGTCTGCTGGTAGCATCACTCTCAACAAGATCAATAATAATCCAATTGTGAAATAGGTATTTTCTCTTTCTGAGTACCAATAGAAGGTTGTGTAACCGATAGTCAACCTATTGTGAGGTCATGGGAGTAAGTAAATCCAGGATGAAGGTGTGGATTCGAAAATTACGTGCAGAGCGAGCTGGAAGAGTAGTTGAGTATCTAATAGCTTGAGTTCCAAATTAATATTGGAATACTCACAGATTTTTTTTACAAGAAATGAATACTACACGTTTTTAAACTGCTTTCATGTATAAAAAAGTATGAGATACGATAAAAATATTACTCTATTATCTAAATGGAAAGAAGCTCACATCTCTTAATTTTGACGTCCGAAAATTGTTAAGCTGTCATCTCTTCATCGATTTATTTTGTGTAATCATGTGGGATATCTGGCTTAAAATTGCTAAAATCTATCCGTATCTTTGTTTGCTAAGAAATTTTTAGTCATATTTCTTTATGAAAACGTACCCTCAAGTTCGGACAGATGTCTAGCCATTTAAGACTTTTAGTTGGGCCTGTTGTTCTAATTCGGGGGGCAAAAATATTTTTTTTAAAAAAAGTTCACTCTGTCAGTTGAATCTTGTAGGCTGCTTAAAAGTATCAGAATGTTTAGATATCAGTTTCATTATGAGTGCGTTATAAAGTCTCGGCTGTAATGTAAAGGGTGATAGTTTATAGGTTAAATTAATAAGTTATGTTTATAGGCATTGCTATTGATTTTGTATTGGTCGGTTGCTCCATTTGGTGTGCAGGATAATTAGCGCAAACCCAATGATAAAAGATAAATAGTGTAGACGTTGATTAGAGTTTTACACTTTGTTTAGTAGTTATTACTGCCGGCTGCTGAACAAATAAAATATATATAATAATGTCTGCTCGTCTGAGTGTTTGCTTTATATGTTTTTTCATGCTGGTTATTTCGGTCTTAAAGTTCATATTGGCTATTGTGAGTTCAAGAAGTGAATTTCTAAGTCTTAACTGGCAAATTAATAAAGCAGTCTTAGCCCTTAATCCTGTCAAGGCTCTAAAAGAGAATCAAACCTAAATCTATAAAAGGGGTTGTTTATTTACGAGTATATTCGAAGTTTATTCTAATTTTACTTCTCGCAGTGGTTCTTGTTGGAGATATTTTAGTGCTAAGACGATGCGAGAATAGTCTGTATTTTCGTGTTGGCAATAAAAATTATATCTAATTAAGAGCTAATGATAAGAGAGTTTTGAAAAATGATACGATGACCTATAAGGAAAGCATATAGTGAAATTTAATATTAACCTAGCAATCTTGATGTTCAGTGTATATCTTTCAGGTTGTAATGGATCTTCGAGTGGGGGAGATAATCCAGACACAGGTGGCGAGCTTACAGCTGCTACGATGGCGGTCCATTATGAGAAACCTAAAACGCTAACCTTTCGCTGGAGCGATGTTTCTGGGGCAACTTATTATCAGTTATTTGAAAATGCTGATGGGCACTCTGGCTTTGAACCTATTGGAAATCCCATTGCGCCAAAAGAAGAGCGCATTGAATTAGTGGTGCCTTTATTCAAAAAGCTTAATGCCCAATACTTATTGCAAACCTGCGATGATCAGAGATGTATCGATTCTGATGCAGTAGCGATTGATCAGGATGTGATAGGTAGTATCGGTTATTTTAAACCCAGTAATACGGATGCTGACGATCAGTTTGGTTGGAATCTAGCAATTAGCGATGATGGCAACCTGCTTGCAGTAGGTGCTCCTCGCGAAGATAGCGGTGGTGACCAAGAGGATAACCTGACACCTGATTCAGGTGCAGTTTATATTTTTAGTCGGGAAGATGGCGAATGGACACAGCAAGCCTATCTTAAGTCTCCAGATCCTCAAGAAGCTGCAGAGTTTGGAACTGCATTGAGTCTTAGCGATGATGGTTATACGCTTGCAGTAGGGGCATTCAAGGAGAACGGGGAAAATGATAATTTTTCTGCGGGCGCTGTTCATATTTTTTCCCGAAGTAATGAAGGTTGGGTCCATAGCGCCCGACTTCAAGCAGACAATCAAGGAAATAATGACCTATTTGGCTATGCCCTTAGCCTTAGTGGGAATGGTTCTACTTTAGCAGTAACCGCACCCAGTGAAGATGGTGGTCTTGATGGCGATTCTATTGAAGATTCTGGAGCGGTATATGTGTTCCGTAATGAGGAGGGAAGTTGGTCACAGTATGCCTATATTAAGGCTGCTGATAGTTCTGAGGGGTTAGGTTTTGGTTCTTCGATAAGCCTTGATGATGCCGGGGCTTCATTCGCAGTTGGGGCTTATGCTGACAATGCAGAGGCAGGTTCCGTTTATCTATACCAGTTGGATGGTGAATCCTGGGTGGAAGATAGCAAGATATCGGCTAGTAATCCTGTCGCTGGTGGTTGGTTTGGATTTGCGCTCAATTTAAGTGGTAATGGGCAAACTCTAGCAGTTGGCGCCCCATTAAAAAGTGGATCTAACAGTGGCGCTGTCTACATTTTTTCTCGAAAAGAAAACACTTGGCAGCAAACTGCCTACTTGGAAGCTTCCAATCCTCATGTATCGGCTTACTTTGGAGAGGCGGTAAACCTGAGTGATGATGGCAGTTTTATCGCCGTGGGAGCATGGGGAGAGAAAAGCTATAGCCAAGGATTGTTCGGAGATAGTACAGACGAATCTTCAATTAGAGCAGGAGCAGTTTATACCTATATATTTAATGGCGTAGACTGGTCTAGTGAAGCTTATATTAAGGCGAGCAACACAGACTCGGGAGACCATTTTGGTGGCTCTGTTGCGCTAAGTGGAGATGGAGCTAGTTTAGCAGTAGGGGCGAACACTGAAGATGGAGCGGATAGCGGTTTGTTCGCAAACCCTGAGAGCAATGAAGCTGAAAATGCAGGAGCGGTCTATATTTATTAATTGGGCTGTATAATTTATATTTATGTATAAAGTTAGTTGTTTGAGTTTAAATGGTATTGTTATCATTAATCTAGATCGAACGGAATACGCACAATGTAAGTTTTAGAGATCTTTATTCTAAGTATAGATTTTAGGCTGCTCAGGTAAATCAAAAGATTTTCCTAGAGCAGCAATATATCTAGAGTTTTAGCTAAAGCTTAGCTGGATAGTGAAAGAAAATACTATCTTTAAAATTTATAGCTCTCTTGAAGTCTGAGCTTGCAACCAAGTTCTGGTAGTAGGGTATCTACAAGAGAGCTACTCTGCTCAATAGTTTTGCGAATTTTTAAAAGTTTCCATAGAAGCTTATTTTTGGTTTGATGTCAGATAAACCGAAAAGCAAGGAAAGTAAAAATACACTTGTTCTCTGTAATATATATGCCATAAGTTTGATGGGGTACTTTAAGTTAAATGTTGGAATTCGGATGTGAGGAATATTCTATGAATACTCCCGCGAAAATGTTTAATATTTTTTCTAGAGTGTTTAAAGGTCCGATTTCTATGTAAAGTGAAAATTCTGAATTTAACAATCTGGAACTCAAGAATGCACTGTATATTTATCGGCAGCCCATTTTGAAAGGGTATGGGAGCTTCGATCTGAATATATGGCTCCAGTGTTTTATGGTTATGTAAATCCAAATAAACTTGTTAGCTTAGCTGGTCAAGCTCGTCTAGTGAAGTGTAAGTTCGGCCCTGAATATTAACCCCATATCTTTATTTAATTCAATTTGTTAATGCAGAGTCATTTGTCCTCTTTTTCGTGAGAATGGCGCGAAGCTCCTTTTTGCTAACCTGAGACAATCCTTTTATCGATACTGGGGAGGCAGTCAAATGTGTGGGCTGCTAGGGGTATTCTCTATTGTTGCTACGTATAGCCGGGAACAGATTTCTCGTGCACTACAGACCCTTTCCCATCGAGGACCAGACGGTGAGGGATTCTGGTCATCAGGAGATGGCCGAGCCTGGCTGGCGCATAAAAGGCTCAGTATTATTGACTTAGAGGGTGGTCAGCAGCCTCTGTTGAGCAGTGACGGGGAAATAATTTGTATTGTTAATGGTGAGTTTTATGATTATGTGAAAATAAAAAATGATCTTATTCGACGAGGATATAGTTTTCTCACGCAGTCGGATAGTGAAATTCTGATTGCTCTTTATCAAGAGTATGGTGTTTATTGTCTGGACTATCTTCGAGGAGAGTTTTCTTTCGTACTTTACGATAGTGGGAAGAAACTAATATTCTCTGCTCGAGATAGGTTTGGAATAAAGCCTCTTTTTTATTACTGGGCAGATGGATGTTTGAGTTTTTCATCAGAGGTTAAGGCCTTAAAAGCCCTTGGCTTGCCGGTAGAGTGGAACCCGCATACTTACTGGCAGGAAATTAGTTTCTTGCATGCTCCTGCATCTAGCTCATTTAGTAATATTTTTGAATTGCCTCCTGGTCATTACGGTATTGCCTATTTGGATGACTTACAATTTTCGACCCATCTTTATTGGGATCTCTATTTCCCTACTATTGTTGAGCAAAGAAAGACTCAGTTTAGAGAAGAAGAAGTTATAAGCGAAGTGCGACAAAGGTTTACTGAGGCGATTAGGTTAAGACTCAAAGCTGATGTACCAGTTGCTTGCTACTTGAGTGGAGGATTAGATGCATCCTCTGTTTTAGGAATTGCTCAGAGTATGCTTGACAAGCCGATAGATGCATTCACCTTGTCTTTTGACCACCCGACTTATGATGAATCATCCGATGCCAGGTCCATGACCGAATATGCGGGGAGTAATTATCATCCAGTTGAAATTAATGGCGATATATTGGTTTCCTGTTTTGAAGAAACGGCCTACATCGGTGAAAAAATGTTCTTCAATGGGAACGCTATTACTAAATATGTGCTTAGTCGGGCTGTCCGAGATCGAGGGTATAAAGTCGTAATAACTGGGGATGGGGCTGATGAGGTTTTTGCTGGTTACGGTTGGTTTAGGCAAGACTTTATCGAGAATTACTTAGAAGATCTTCCCCAGGAAGAAAAAGAATTGATTCTAAAAGATTTGGAGAGTGGCGACCCTGTTTCTGATGGAGTTTTTATGTCCTCTGCGAGACTGCATCAGTCAAGGGTAGTGAAGTCTGCCCTTGGTTTCTTTCCAAATTGGATGCAGAGTTTTATGGATATGGGTATAAAAATATTTCCATTATTTTGTAAAGATTATGCTGATTATATAAAGAACAATCAGATTGCAGATACTCTCATGGAAAATTTAGGTGGCATGTCTGTATTAAAAAATAGACCTGTTTTATCTAAAAGCTTGTATACCTTTACCAAGTCTATGTTTCCTCATTTTGTCTTAACAATGATGGGTGATCGAACAGAAATGGCTCACTCGATTGAAGGTCGCCAACCATTTCTTGACCACCACTTAGTAGACTATCTATCAGTATTGCCAGAAAAATATAAAATTCGAGGATTAACTGAGAAATATGTATTGCGAGAGGCTATGAAGTCGGTGTTAACAGACAGGGCCTACAAGAAGCAAAAACAACCGCTATGGACTCCGCCTCTTACAGATAAGAAAAACAAGAAACTTCATGAGTATATGAAGGATATTATCCATAGCCGTGAGACTCTAGATATGCCATTTCTTGATCAAAAAAAGCTTATTAGATTTTTTGAAAAAGATGAGGGGTACTCGCAGGCAGACCAGAATGTCGTTGATGCTATTAAATTCCTTACCGTTAGTAGTATATTAATACATAAACGATTGGTGATGTGCTAGAAGTTAATTCTCTACTCTAGGCGGTTTTGATGGTTTACTCTGGATATTAAAATAAAATTTCTTTAGCAGGATTTGCAGTGCAGGAATTTCTCAAAATTGAGCCCGAATTAAATACTTCTATCCGGGCGTTTTGGTATTCTAGTTTCTACCAGCAATTACCCCGCCATCAATGTCCCAAATGGCTCCTGTTATCCAACTTGCTTTGTCGCTTAAAAGAAAGTCTACGACATCAGCGATGTCCTTGGGGGTACCAACTCTGCCAATAGGGTGAAAGCTATCGAAGGAGGCAAGTACTTGGTCTATTTCCCCTGGATCGATAAAGGATTCATAAATAGGCGTCTTAACCACCGCAGGGGATACTGCATTAACCCGAATATTGTGATCGGCCAGCTCCATCGCCATATGTTGGGTGAGCGAATGTAAACCGGCTTTGGCCATTGAATAGGCAGAGGAGGGTGTCGCCTTTACCGATTGTTTGGCCCACATGGAGCCAATATTCACTACACTCCCTCCGCCGTTGTCTACCATGTTTCTTGTTACGGCCTGGCTAATAAAGAAGGTGGCACGGTTGAGGTCGAGATAAGTGTCGTAGTCTTCCCGGGTATGTTCAAGAAATGCAGTAGGATTAAAATATCCAGCGGCGTTTACCAGGTATTTAAAATGATGATTGCTGGATTTTATATATTCGATAATATTGCTGATATCAGCCTGTTGATAGAGGTCTGCCTGAAGTGCTTCTGCAGAGCCCATCTGAGTTAATTCGTTGTGGGCTCTTTCAAGTTTGTTGAGATTATTGCCAATAATAACTGTGTGAATTCCCTGTTTCACCAGCAGGTTTGCAATGGCGAGTCCCATACCACTGGAACCACCAACGATTAAGGCAACTTTTTTTTGTTCAGTAGAATCTGGTCTTTTAGTGGAGTCACTCATATTATTTCCTCACTGAGATATGCTCATTACGTGAGTGGAGTTTAGAAAAGAACCGGATAGGTTGAAAAGTAAGCACAAAATGGTGCACTAGTTACTTTTTGGTAAGTATTGATGAAATCAGAGAAAAATATGCTCACGCGAAAGCGCCCGCCCAAGAGAAGTGCCAGAATGGTTGAGACTATCTATGGCTGTAAATGGTCCCTTACTGTCTATCAGCTTTTGGCTAGAGGGGTAAATCGACCGGGGGAAATGGTTCGCAGCGTTGAGGGTTTGACTACCAAAGTCCTGAATGAATGTTTACGTAGAAATATGGAGTTTGGGATACTGGAGCGGATCAGCTATGCAGAGATTCCTCCCCGTGTGGAATATAACGTTACAGAATTTGGACAGAAATTCCTGAGAATTCTGGACGACTTGGAAAAGCTACAAGAAGAAATTGACGGCTCAGATTTATCTGAAAGTAAATAACTTTATCCCACCAATACCTTCGAGTTACACTAAGTGTCTAAATGATACTTGTCGCTCCCTATGAATGAAAAAGACTATATAGCTCGTTATGAGAAGCGTAACTTTGACGCTCCTTTAGTTACTGTGGATGCAGTTCTATTTACCTATCACGAAGGCTTTCTCAAGGTGTTATTGGTTAAGCGCTCTGCTCATCCAGAGAAAGGGAAGTGGGCTTTGCCTGGAGGATTTGTCTCTGAAACCGAAGATAATAGTCTGGAGGCGACAGCTAACCGAAAGCTAAAAGAAAAGACATCAGTTATACCGCCTTATTTAGAGCAGCTTTATACTTTTGGAGGGCCCAGCAGGGATAAACGGGGGTGGTCGGTAACGGTTGCCTATACTGCCTTGATTGCCCACCAATGCTGTGCAAGTGCAATCGATACTGTGTCGAGTGTGGGCTGGTTGCCTTACTCTCAGATATCTCAACTATCTCTGGCTTTTGATCATCAGGAAATTATTAGTCGTGCTCATGAGCGTTTGGTTCAAAAAGCGCTCTATACCATTGTGCCTGCATTTGCATTACCGGAAACTTTTACCTTGCCAGAGTTGCAGCAAGTACATGAGGCAATAATTGGGAAACCAATACAGAAAAAATCATTTCGCAGGCGAATTGAGCAAGCAAATCTGTTAGTAGATACTGGTGAAAAACGTTCTGAAAAAGGTCGGCCCGCAGCGCTCTATCGTTTGAGTGAAAGCTCCGCTGATCATAAATTTATAAGAAATTTAGAGCTTTAACTAAAAAATAGTTTAGCTTCTTAAGATGAAAAATTATTAACTAATTTTTTATCTAGCTCAATCAAGTATTGGTATCCATAAGTACTATTTTCCAGGCCAGAGAGTAAACTGAAAGGAAGTTCCAAATCGTACTCTCTGGTAAGTGCTGCAAGCCCGCAGGCAATTGCGGCGACACTATCAGTATCACCACCAAAATCTATACAGGTCTTCAATAGTCCAAGGAAGTCTCGATTACTTTGTAGTGCTGTATTTACCGCTGCCAAGGTTTCTAAGGCATCACAGTTGACCTTGCCAGACCAGCTTCCTATTAATTTTAGGTTGAGCTTTTTCTCAATAAGCTTGGGTAACTCAATTAGAGCTGATTTTTGGTAGATTAATAGATGTGCCATTAGGGCAACTGCTTGAGCAGATAAGATTCCCTCTTCGGTATTGTGCGTAACGCTAGCTTGGCATTTAGCCACTGTTAGTAGTTGATCAATATCGGGAATGAGCCCAAGGGGTACTGAGCGCATTGCAGCACCGTTACGTTTGCTGTGAGGCCTTATCTTGCGAGTTAAATCCTTTCCAGTTTCACAGCTATCGAGAAGGCTTTGAAAGCCTGATGCATATCCAAGGCGAGGATCACGCTTATAAGTGTGGATAAAAGCTTGTGCAAAGTCCAACTCTTGGGGATTCGAATTCTCAAGAAGGAGCTCAGCAATAGCCAAGCTCATCTGAGTATCGTCGGTATAACAACCGGGTTTGATGCCAAGGGGATGAGAGATATACCCGTTAGCATGATTGTTATTGTTAATAATCTCACGGCTACAAAACTCAAATCCGGCTCCGTAGGCATCTCCAACTGCAATTTCCAATAACATCAAAGCCCCCTAAAAGATTACCGATTAGTTAATATTAACTGGCAACAGCCAATACATCTCTACCTTCAACAATAACAGCCCGTTCTCGAATAGTTTCCAAGTCTTGTTCTATAAGTAACTTTCCGTTGCGGTATACGGTTTTTAGCAGATTATTACGGCCGCCAATATCTTGCTCACGAATAGTGTAGGGCGTTCCGTCGGTACGATTTATTAATGCCAAGCGCCCTCTCTTGGAGCGCTTACCGCTATCGGTGGCGGGGTCTTTGTAAACATCCCGCCATAGGCCATCGACTCGAACCGCACTGGCTTTCATGGCGAACCTTATGGTATCTCGGTTAACTTTTTGTAAAAGCTCACCTCCCATACCGAAGCTAATATTTTCAGCGCTCTGTTTTCTGGCCTTCATTGCGCTGAGGATACCCTCAATGGTGTGTAGAGAAATTCCGTCACCCTGGATCACCCGAATAAAGTCAGGAAGTACTCGGAAACCTTTACTATTAATGGTCGCTCCGAATATTCTCATCAAGCGCTCAATAGTCTGAGTGACTATATCAACGGGATCGCCACTATCCGGGCGAATTACCAGGGTGCCGCCATTATTTTCTACCCTCTCTTTTAATTCACCGCCCCAAATATTCTCGATAGCACTCCAAAGATCGTAGCTGTCACTCACTACGGCGACCAGACGATTGTCACCGCTGAATTGTGTCAGCATATTTTCATAGGCTTTAGCTTCCTGCTCGCGCCCCCAACTGGTCATGGTGCTGTGCTCTGCGGCGGGTATTGAAAATCCGGCCATTGGGGCTGCGTAGTAGCGGCGGCCGGCGAGTACGGCGGCAATGGTATCTGTGCCTTGGAAATTTACCAGATGGGCCAGGCCCCCAATCGCAGCAGTCTCTTCGCTGCTAGCACCGCGTGCGCCAAAGTCATGTAGCTTGAAGGGCAGTGAGTCGAGACCCTCAGCAGTTTCCAGTAAATATCGTTGAATGACCTTTTTGGCTTCCCGGCTTTGGGTGGCAACTGTGGTGGGGTACCAAATTGCGCGCAGCAGGGCGGTTTCGATATAGCTGGTTAGCCAGAAGCACTTGGGGTCTGTATTGACTACTTGGACTAAGACATTCCTAGTCGGGATAACGCTGCCCTCGGGAACTGCTTGAATCTCAATGGGCAGGTAACCCTGATGCTCCTGGAGAATGTATTCCCATCCCTCGCGATTAAATGGCAGGCCATGGGCCAGACAGAGCTCCTCTGCCTCTTCGATGTGCTCTGCGTTGATCGGGGTAGTCAGGTACTGCTTGATAAATGCCTGTAGGCCAAAGAAAACAGCCTCTTTGAACTGGCCGCCCCGGCTCTCGATATAGCTGCTGACATACTGGGTTCCCTCTGGGTACTGAAGGTAGTGGCTGGTTTTATAGCTGTCGACATTCAGGATTGGGTTGTACTGGTTCATCGCGGAAATCCTCCGTGAGTAGTTGTTAGCACCGGTCTCTCCAGTGCGGGCCTTGCCAATTATTGTCCAAAGGACACTAACTAAGTTAATAGTGTCTTTTCGATACTAAGCTGTCAAGTATTGGCGTGTTTTTTTGGGTATTGGTGGAGGTAATGCGAGTTGTTGAATGTGCAAGAGGCGGCAATTGGCCACCTCTTACAAGCTTTAGGCACCGCCAATCAGGGATTGAATGATGTAATAGTGGTCTTCAAATAGCTGCTGAGGGTCCAGATCAGCGAGGGGAACCCAGCGGGCATGGCGAGCGTCGTCACCGCCCTTTACCTTGGGAAGCTGTTGGCTGGGAGCCAGTTCTATGTAATAGGCGTGCGTGATGGTCCTTCCACGGGCCGAGCGATAGGGTTCATCGAATACATCCTGCCGGCGTATAGATCCTTTCAACACTGGTGTCGGGACTTTAAGGCGTGTTTCCTCTCGCAATTCTCGCAGGCAAGCATCGATCAGTCGCTCACCGGGGTCGACAAAACCACCGGGCAGCGCCCATAAACCCCGCCCGGGAAAAGCTCGTCGCTCTATCAGCAGGATATGGCCAGATTGGACCACTACAGCATCGACAGTAACGTGAGTTGGCGGATAGGGAGCGGTGGCCCAGGAGGATCTGTAGCGCTGGATAAATGCCATTTCTTCGCGCATCTCGCCGTAGGCTGGATTGGTCTCCACAAACTCTCTTAAAGCGCCAACAGTGCCCTCTGGCAATTGCATTTCCTGACTGAGTGAATTCAACAAGCTATCGGCGCTGTCGGTAAATAGTGCCTCCCTAAAGGGGGTTGCACTGATTTCGTTGTGATTCTCCACCCCAAGGGATTCCCACTGGGGGAAGAGGTTGAGGTAAAAACCGCTCTGGTCTTTCTGGTGCCCGATTAATGCAATTTGAGGTGGCTTGTGGGGAATGGTGTGATGAGCGGTCACTATGCCGTTAACGGAGTTTTGTACATTGCGTACCCACAGCTCATCGTTATAGGGCACATCCATTAAAGGTAGGCAGGTCAGGCGCTTGTTGTCACTCTCGCTTAAGCTTTTCCTGATAAATTGTTCCCGCTCGCGATGAGTCCAGGGGTTGCGAGGGTTGCGGGGCTGGTTGGCGGAGCCAATCAGGATAATCAGGTGCTGGGCCTGAGCTAATCCGCACTGGACTACTTTTAGATGTCCGGAATGAAATGGCTGGAATCGACCGATGAAAACGGCAAAATCGTAGTGCTGGGCCATAGCAGCAAGCTCCTTGCTGTGAATAAACCCCGGTCTCTCCAGGGCTTGAATAATAGGTCTTGAAATATTATGTGTCCAATAGACACTAATGGCAAGTGGGCTTAAATTCAATTTTTAGTGGTTTATCGAAGAGGTGGGGTTATATTCCAGTGTTCGAGCCGATTTACTTTTTTCGAGTGTGTGAGTAGAACTGATGTGCCGCTGGTTGTTGTTCATTTCCTTATTGAGTTTGGAAGCCTTTGCGCAGGAAATAGAACCATTTACTACTGATGGTTGTAGCGCATTTCCCGATGGAACTTTTGATCAACAGGAGTTGTGGCTCGACTGCTGTATTGCCCATGATTATGCCTACTGGAAAGGGGGCACATACGATGAACGCGAGCAGGCGGATAAAGATCTTGAAGTCTGTGTAGCTGGAACCGGGGAAGAAGAAGTTGCACTAATGATGTTACTTGGAGTTCGGGTTGGCGGTACGCCTTTTTTACCCACCCCATTTCGCTGGGGGTATGGCTGGCCCTATTTGCGTGGCTACAAGGCTTTGTCACCGGTGGAATTACAGGCAATAAAAAAATCAGAAGGTGAACTTTGACGATAATCAGGAAAAGCTAGTCACAGAGACAAATTGTTCGCGTTTATTTGAGGTACTTTATTCAATAGGACTAACAGTTAAAGCCTGTAAATAAATATCTGCAAAACCCTCCTTGAGCCACTGCATCAAATTGCGCACCCGTAATAATTGGTGGCGTAGGGGCGGGCATACCATCGAGAGCTCGGTAGACTCAGACCAGCCGGGCAGAATTTCAACCAGGCGTCCACTGGCAATATCTGCCTGGACATAGATATCTGCTAGCCGGGTAATTCCAAGTCCCTCAATTGCAGCGCGATGCATTACCCTTCCGCTAATCAATTTAGTGCTGTTTTCAACTTGCACAACCTGTTGATTCTTACCTCGTGTTAGCAGCCATTGATCCACACTGCCGGAAATTAGCGGTACAGATGCTAGGTCAGCAGGTTTTTCTATAGGTCCATATTCCTGAAGGAACTTTGGGCTGGCTACGTATCGGGTTTTGATAGTGTGAAGTTTACGCACGATTAGAGAGGAGTCCGGCAAACTGCCCATACGAATAACCAAATCGTACTGGTCTTGAATCAAATCTACTCGGGTGCTGGAAAAGTCCAGATGAACTCTAACTCCTGGATTGGCCTGCTGAAACTTGATCACCAGCGGAGCAATTAAGCTCTCCCCGATAACGCCACCAACAGCGTTTATGCGGATGTTTCCCTCCAGTCCCCCCTTTGATTCACTGGCCCAATCGGCGGCTGAATCCAACTGCTGCATCGCTTGCTTGCAACGCAAATAGTAACCCTCACCAATCTCGGTAAGACGCAGTTGTCTTGTCGTGCGGTAGAGAAGCTGTATATCCAGGGTTGTTTCCAGCTCAGTGACCAGTTGGCTCAAATTGGCCTTGGAAAAGCCGCTGTCCCGCGCTGCAGCGGTGAAGCTTCCGGCATCGGCCACCTGAATAAATGCACGAATAGCGCGCCATGAGATATTGTTCATAAAAACCAAACAATGTTTTCTAATTGGTTGGGCTAATCATATTAGTCGGAATTCCTATACTGGGTCTACTTAAACAAAACTATCCGCCGGGATAACTCATTGAAGGAGAGAGAGCCCATGTCCAAACCACTCGTTGTTATTACTGGAGCCAGTTCAGGTATTGGTGCTGCCATTGCCCAACATATGTCTGCTGCCGGGCACCCACTATTATTGTTGGCAAGGCGTGTGGACAAACTGGAAGCTTTAAATCTGCCAAATACTCTTTGCAGGAAAGTGGATGTGACTGATATGGCAGCCTTGCGCGAGGCAATTCGTGAGGCTGAGACTCAGTTCGGCCCGGTTGACTGTCTGATTAACAATGCTGGCAAAATGTTACTGGGCAATATTGAAACCCAGAACCCCGATGAGTGGCGGCAAATGTTTGATGTGAATGTATTGGCCTTGCTTAACGGTATGCAGGCGGTTTTGGATGATATGAAAACTCGTCATTCCGGGACCATTATCAATATCAGTTCTATTGCTGGAGTAAAAACATTTATCAATCATGCTGCGTACTGTGGTACCAAGTATGCTGTCTCTGCTATTGGTGAAACCGTGCGTGAGGAAGTGGCACCTACCGGAGTACGTGTAATGACCATATGCCCTGGCGCGGTGGAAACAGAGCTGCTAAGCCACACTACCTCAGCAGAAATTATTGAGGCCTATCAACAATGGAAAGAATCCATTGGTGGTGCAATTAATGCAGAGGATATTGCTCGTACAGCAATGTTCATGTACTCCCAGCCCCAGCATGTAAATATTCGCGAGGTTCAAATTGCAGCAACAGGGCAGGGACAGTAATCCTGATTTTGTACCGCGCAAACACTAATCGTTTTTCCAAGCAATATTTCTTTTGCTAATATTCCCAACTTAAGCCAGCTAACCGGAGCTGGCTTAGGCTGGAATGGATAGTAAAGGATATGGAGATATCAGTGCGAAGAACGATTTTAATTGCCGGCCTGATTTTATGTTCCTCTGCGTTTGCACAGCAAAATACAGATGAGCAAGAGAGTGGCGTAGCGGAAACGGCAAAATCAGTGATGTCTAACATCGTCAGCTTTGGTAAAAACCTGATGGATGGTGCCAGTGAAGGTGTGGTTGATGGACGTAAAACAGGGCAGAGTACTGATGGTGCTGTACTTATCAATACGCTGGAAGATCTCAATAAGTATCTGGAAACCGACGTTATCGCAGTGACCGCCCATGCGGAGAGTGGTTGCTATGTTGAAGTTGGTTTTAAAAATCAAAATGACTTCCCCGTGCGGTTAATCGACCTGGATAGCTCCGAGGCAGTGATCCTTATTGACCAGGATGGCTATGCAACCAACTTGTTTAGGGGCAAAGGAAACCCTGAAGAACTCACGATTCCCAGTAATGCTGGACGCAAACAAAAGTTCTACTTTGCTATAGAGTGGGATCAAGTGCGTGAAATCCGAATTCTCGGTAAAGTCATGCAACCATAGCCAGTAACTGGTGCTGGAGAGAAGTGGAGCTGCGGCTGGGGTTGTGGATACCCAGCCTGCTACGCGGCTAATCCACTTCTTGAAATAGCTTTTGAATAGATGAGAAGTCCAAATCACTACCTCCGCGCAAATTGAGAATTCCATAGAGATTGCGCGCCATTGAGCCGAGAGGCGTATAGCTCTTACTCTGAGTGGCGGCTTCCTGAGCCAATCCCAGGTCCTTACACATAAGTCTTACCATAAAACCACCGCTATAGTTTTTACTCGCTGGAACTTCGGGCATTACTCCGGGATAGGGATTGTAATTTTGTAGGGACCAGTTGGCTCCTGAACTCTTTAACATAATGTCGGAGAGCACATTGGGGTCGAGTCCATTATCTACCCCCATTTGTAGGGCTTCAGCGGTACCAATCATATGAATAGCCAGCAGCATATTGTTACAAATCTTTGCTGTTTGGCCAGATCCCGCTGCTCCGGCATAGAAAATATTGCTACCCATTGGCTCTAGAACTATCCGGGCCCTATCGACATCACCAGCCTCTCCCCCACACATAAAACTCAAAGTTCCTTTGCTAGCACCCGCCACTCCCCCGGATACCGGGGCTTCAATGGCTTGCAGGCCTTTGATTCTGGCTTCACGAATAAGGCGCTTAGAACTGTTGGAAGAAATAGTGGAGCAGTCGATAATCAAACAGTCGCGAGAAATACTGTCGAGCAGTTTGTCGGTATCAATATACAGGCACTCAACCGCCGCGCTATTAGGCAGCATGCTTACCACAAAACCTGCTTCCTCGACGGACTCTTGGGGAGAGGAACACTTTTTGATACCGCTTTCTACAGCGGCATCCAGTATTTCAGTGACCGGGTCAAACCCTTTAACTTCAAAGCCCGCCTTGACCAGGTTGGTGGCCATAGGCAGTCCCATATGGCCCAATCCTAAAAATGCGACTGTTTTAGTCATGCTGCTCTCCGGTTAACATTATTTGAGCTGTATGGTTAAATTGGTGTGCTCTGCATGCTCTATATCGCTGTCAAACCAGCGTGCTGTAACAGTTTTGGTTTCGGTGTAAAACCGTACAGCTTGTTTTCCATAAGCGTGTTGATCACCATAAAAAGACGCTCGCCAGCCGGTAAAGCTAAAGAAAGGTAACGGCACTGGAATAGGCACGTTAATACCGACTTGCCCCACTAATATTTCGTGTTGGAACTTACGTGCGGCAGCGCCACTAGCCGTAAATATTGAGGTGCCATTGCCATAGGGGCAGTTATTGATTAATTGGATTGCTTCTTCCAGGGAGTCGGCATTTACCAGGCAAAGTACGGGACCAAAAATCTCGTCGGTATAGATCGACATGTCCGAGGTAACATCGGCAAATAGGGTGGGACCAACCCAGTTCCCATTGGGAAACCCTTCGACAGTAATTTCAGAGCCATCTAACACACAGCGGGCGCCTTCCTTTTTGCCCTGGGCGATATACCCAAGCACCCTCTCACGAGCAGCGGGTGATATTAGTGGGCCGAAGCCCGCTTGCGTATCCTTCCAATGACCGGGCTTGATAGCTGACATAGCGTCTTTAATGTCGTCTACCCACTGTTGTGTCTCCCCAACAAGTACAGCGACGGAAATCGCCATGCAGCGTTGCCCGGCAGCTCCGATGGATGATCCAACAATATTATTTATAGCCGCAGCCTTATTGGCATCGGGCATCACGACCATATGGTTTTTTGCACCGGCAAAAGCTTGAACTCGTTTTAGGTGCTGGGTACCCGTCTGATAAATATGCCGCCCTACGGGGACTGAACCAACGAATGAAATGGCCTGAATGCCGGGATGCGTTAGAAGAAAATCCACCTGTTCCCTGCCGCCATGTACTACCTGTAAAACACCTGCAGGAGCCCCAGCTTCAGCAAATAATTCGGCCAGTTTGCAAGGCGTGACAGGATCCTGTTCAGAGGGTTTCAGAATAAAAGTATTCCCACAGGCAATCGCCATTGGAAACATCCACAGTGGAATCATTGCGGGGAAATTAAATGGTGTGATCCCCGCACAAACTCCAATAGGTTGTAGATAGGAGTAACAGTCGATGGTGTTGGCAACATTCTCTACGGTTTCACCCATCATTAGTGAAGCGATATTGGCTGCATGCTCAACAACCTCAATACCGCGCCAGACGTCCCCTTTGGCATCCTCAAAAGTTTTACCTGTTTCCTCGCTGAGGATTTCAGCCAGCAGCTCCTGATTTTCTTTCAGAAGCGCCTGGTACCTCAACATAATCCGTGCTCTTGCGGTAACCGGCGTATTTCGCCATTGGTCAAATGTTTCTTTGGCGGAAATTACTGCATTCTCCAGTTCAGTCGGGGTAGACAATGGCGCCTGTGTAATAACATCGCCGGTAGCGGGGTTGGTTACATCCAGCCACTCAGTACTTTTGGACTGAATCCACTCACCACCAATCAATATTGGTAACTTGGAAGGAATATTCTTATTCATGTTAATTAAAGCGCCGAGAGGAGGGAATTTTATCCAACAGTTTAGGTGTTTATTCGCGATTAAAGAGGAATATCACGCTGCTTTTATGACTATCCACTTTTATTGAGTAGAAGGTTGATTGACCAAAAAATTAAAATAAATGTATTTGATTATCTTTGTAGAATAGATCGCAAATAATTAATACCCATAAGAAATGAAAAATAATCTTGCACTGTACGGCTAGTATCTTGTGGCTGGCAATTCGGCTTTGGATTAATGCCCAGCTTAAACGTTGTTGTCGTAATGTAACTAGTGAAGAGTAAAAGAGGATTATTCAATGTATTTTATGATAAAAAGAATACTGATTGTAATCGGATTAATGATATCTCCCATATTTGTTGGTGCTACCACTCTAAGTGACTTAAGTGCACATGAGCCTAGCTCTGATGAAACCTGGGCTGAGCAATGGTTCTATAACATTGCAATTCCCGATGTGGGATATTTCAAAGTTAGCTTACAAACCTATATTGCACCTGACTTTGCAGTTGCCAAGCCTAAAGCCTATATCCATTTAGCTTTTTCTTCAGAGGCCGGAGCTACCACGAAGTATGATCTCTTTTTTGATGAAGTGATCTTGAAGCACCCTGAAGGTATTGATGAGTTCTACTATGAAGTACCGGGAGTAGTTGTGGCCGATGAGCAGGGTGTACAGGTCTTACACCCAGATTTCCTGTTTAATATGGAGTGGGCTGGTGAACACCACCATTACTGGCATGGGTTAAACCCCGGTCAAACCCCTTTTGGATTTATTCCTGAGATACCTGGGGTAGGAGGAAAGTGGTTCCTATATACGGTCGGTACCCCAGTCAATTACAGTTACTTTGATGGTTCTATGTCTCTAGCCGGTGTTGGCTATGCGCAATTGGATAAGGGCTGGTATGACAAAGAATCCAGTGCCGGTATGATCTATTCAATGGGGTTAACAGATGACCTCTACTATATGATTACCGGAGCTAAACTGGGTGACTCAGAGATTGAAATGTGGGCGGGGCGATATGTTTCTGAAGAGTATGACCTGATTTTTTTACCGGCTTTTAATGGTTTCTCTGTTAAGCGGGAAGCCGATGCCTGTTCAGGCTATTTACAAGTTGAACTTAACAAGATTTCATACAAGTTGATTGTCGAAGCAAAAGCAGATATTACCAGCTTTTATCCACTGGAGTTTCCCTCTGTAATAATTTTTGGTGGTGAGCAGAGCTATATGAAGTCCATGCAGGCAGATGTCAATTTCTATCTGTATCAATTTGGACAGTTGAAGGAGCAAATTCAAATGCCTCAGGCCTTGCTCGAATTTAGTGGGCCATTGGCGTGTGATGATTTTTTTGACTAAAGAAGAGTGGTATAAAAGAAGAACCTATTGGATTTGCAGGGGTTAAATTTACTCCTGCAAATACTTTGTTGTACTTGATGGAGAGCGTATTGTATCCATGCAAAGAAAATAGGTTTGTAAAATTTGTGTGAGCAATTGCAAAGCTTTGAGGTATTTTAGTTGTACATAGTTCTTTATGAAAAAGCTTAAATTCAATGTTTTTGGTAGAGAGGTTTTGATCGAAAGGCAGTCGAATAGCTGGGCCACATTCTATCAGGGCAATGAAGGTAAGCGTCGCAGTGCCGGGATATCAATACCTTCGGAAATTAGTGAGGAAGATTTAGCCCAATACTTGGCAGATATCTGCCATGAATGGGCAAGTGAGCGGTACCCTGCTGTGGAGCGTATAAATACAAAATAAGTATATAAAAATTTGGCGGGCGGTGGTGATCCAAATTTTCTTGAGGTCGTATTATAAAAGACCAATAAATGTAAAAAATTTTGAGGTCGCCAAGGCTGCATTAGGAAAACGATGTACAGTTAAGTAGAAAATAGATGAAGCAAGTACCAAGAGCACCTGCTTCATATAGATAAATAAATATAAATATGGACTGAAGTTCTTAAATTAATCATTTACTCCAAATTTATTCGGGAAACTTCCTCTTTGTGACTAAAGCCATTAGTCTCAATATTAGCTTTCAACTCTAATGTATAGGTGAGCAGGGTATAGTCTTTGGCATCGGCTTTACAGGTAAAGCCCATGGATTTTGCGAAACTGTCCACTCGTCTATTTTGTGCTGACTCAATCGAATAGATTCGTTCAAGCCCCTGATCCTGAGCGCAGTTGATGAGTCGCTTTAACATTAAGCGTCCCAAACCTAACCCCTGCCAGTCATCGCTCACCACAACGGCACACTCACAAGCGCGTCCGTCAACGTCAAGTGCGTAGTGTGCTATAGCAACGGCTCTTTGTGCTCTGTCACTACTGCAGAGTGCAATAAAAGCTTCATGTACATGGTGGTCGTTATCTGTGAGTAACTCCAATAGTTTTTGGCTGGCTTTACAGCTTCCGCCAATAAAGCGATCGCGGCGAGTTTCTGGAGACAACTGTTCAATTAGTTCTTTCTCAAGCTGGCCATCACTGCGACAGATGGGGCGTATTGAGACTTTGCGTCCATTGCCGAGGGTGATCAGCTCAACTTGGTGTTCAGTACTCACACTGTTGTTGGGTGACATAACGGTTCCTATCCTGGCTGCTTTGAGCAGCTTTGTTTTACAAGTTCGCAACGGGATGGGGTACCTCAAAGATAGACGCTCGCGCTGCGAACGTGAAACTATGTTACGGTCCTGAAGACGATCTCCCCAACAACTGCTCTGTATAAACCTATAAAGGAAAGGAGTTTGGCTGGGTGAAACTATACAGTCAGCCTTTGTGTGGTATAGTACCGCCGCTGATTTTTCTCAGCTGCGTCATTTGTAGGCCGGTGATCCGCCGGTAGCCCCTCCGGAACTTTTCAAAAATTCTTCCAGGAAATTTCTACTGAATGCCGCGCGCCGGTTACGAGGACTGGCGATTAGACGGCTGTACACGCTGGGAGCAATACAGGCTCCCGATGTCGACTCCGATTTCTCTCTTCATTCCCTCAGGGGGAGTGAGTGTGTTTGATTGCGCCTGCGGCGCAGTTCGAGGTTTTTTTATGTTGTTTGAAGATCTGGGCCTTGCCCAGGAGATTGCCCGTGCCGTTGCAGAGCAGGGATACACTGCGCCTACGCCAATCCAGGCACAAGCTATTCCAGCGGTAATGAAGGGCAGCGATATTATGGCCGCAGCCCAAACTGGTACCGGTAAGACGGCTGGCTTCACTTTGCCGCTGTTGCATCGTCTTAGCCAGGGGGAGCGCGCTAGAAAAGGGCAAGTACGCGCACTGGTACTCACTCCAACCCGTGAATTGGCGGCTCAGGTTTTCGATAATGTGCAGGGGTACAGCCAGTACCTGCCTATGCGCCATGCGGTGGTGTTTGGTGGTGTGAAGATCAACCCCCAGATTTCTCGTCTGCGAGGCGGAGCGGATATTTTGGTAGCTACCCCTGGGCGCTTGCTGGATCTGCACAATCAAGGGGCAATTCGCTTCGATCGCTTAGAAGCCCTGGTACTTGATGAAGCAGACCGCATGCTAGATATGGGCTTCATTCACGATATCAAACGAGTATTGAGGATTTTACCGGCTAAGCGTCAGAACCTTCTATTCTCCGCAACTTTTTCACCAGATATTCGTCAGCTGGCGAAAGGCTTGGTAAAAGACCCGCTGGAAATTGATGTCAGTCCACGCAACTCCACTACTAAAACGGTGCGACAGAAACTCCATCCTGTGGATAAGACTCGAAAAACGAAACTGCTTAGTCATTTGATTAGGGTGAATAACTGGCACCAAGCCTTGGTCTTTAGTCGAACTAAACATGGTGCCAACAGGCTGGTGAAGCAGCTCGAAGGTGACGGCATCCTGGCAGCAGCCATTCATGGTAATAAAAGTCAAAATGCACGAACTCGTGCCCTGGCGGACTTTAAGGCTGGCAAGGTTCAGATTCTTGTGGCGACTGATATCGCGGCCCGAGGCATCGACATTGACCAACTGCCCCAGGTAGTAAATTTTGATTTGCCCAATGTGCCTGAGGACTATGTCCACCGTATTGGCCGCACAGGGCGTGCGGGCGCTCAGGGGCAAGCGGTATCCCTTGTTAGCGCTGATGAGATTAAGCAGCTTCGGGATATTGAGCGCTTGATCGGCAAGCCAATTCCGCGTGAGGAAATTGAAGAGTTTGAGCCGGACCACCAGGTGCCCGCATCCGGTAATCCAAAGCGGGGTGGGTTGCAAAAGCCCGGCTCCAGCAAGCGCCCTGCGAGTAACTCTCAGAAGAGTGAAGGGCGGCGTGAAGCGCGCGGCAATAGCGAGGAACGTCGGGGCAACCGCGGCAATGGACGCGGTAAGCCTGAGGGGCGTGGAAATTCTAGCGGCCGCAGTGGTAACGCCTCTGCGGGTAAAGGGGCCCCAGCCAAGCGCGTGGGCGGTAACGGTAAAGGGCGCGGTGCTGAGGCTGGTCGCAGTGATGGACAGAAACCACAACGAGCTCCGAGACGGCGTCCTACTACTAGAGGGCGCTCTGAAAGTGCCTAGTATTTTGCTGGACTCTTAATGCCGATAATAAGGTATTCACCTGCGAAGGTGTTGTAATCTTTAATATCGAGTTATAAGAGTAACAAGCATCTAAAAAAGAGCCTCAAAATGAGGCTCTTTTTACATTTACTGTTTTTTATAGTTCGCCATATAATCCAAAGTTAACAGGGTCAGCGCTTCAGTGCCCTTGCGCAAAGCATCCTCATCCACATAGAAAAGCGGTGAGTGATTGCTTGGCGCTTGGCTGGCATCCTGATCCCTAGGAGTTACTCCCAGGAAATAGAAAAAGCCAGGGACCTCATTGGCGTAGTAGGAGAAATCTTCTGCCCCCGTGATTTTGGGTACTTCTACAACATTCTTGTCGCCGACAGCAGATCTCAGAATAGGCAGGGCCATTTCTGTCAGCTCTGCATTATTTATCGTTACCGGATAGCCTTCCAGAATCTCCACATCTGCGCTTGCACCGGAGCTTTTAGCAATTAACTCCGCAGTGGTTTTTAAGCGTTTGAAAATTTCTGCACGGTTATCCATATCAAAATTACGGATGGTGCCATTCAGATAGACACTATCGGGAATGATATTGTTGCGGACACCACCGTCAATACGTCCGAAAGAAACGACTGCGGGCTCTTTGGTGATGTCGATCTGGCGGCTGACAATGGCTTGGGTGCCCATTACGACTTGTGCGGCGGCGACAATAGGGTCCACTCCACCCCAGGGGCGTGAGCCATGGGTTTGGCGGCCATTGATGGTAATACGGAATTCATCGGCAGCGGCCATAAGCGGGCCCGAGCGATAGCCGATGACGCCGGTGGGTAGCGAGGAAGTGACATGCTGGCCAAAGGCCACGTCCGGCTTGTACTTCTTGAAGATCCCTTCTTTGAGCATCAACTCCGCGCCACCTTCTTCATTGTCCGGTGCGCCTTCTTCTGCGGGCTGGAATATAAACAAGACGTTTCCAGCCAGCTCATCGCGAAGGCCTGCCAGGACCTCGGCAGTGCCCATCAGCATGGCCACATGGGTATCGTGGCCACAGGCATGCATAACGCCAACATCTTTACCTTGGTAAGTGGTTCTCGCTTTGGAAGCGAAGGGCACATCGGTTCTCTCGGTGACTGGCAGAGCGTCCATGTCCGCGCGCAAGGCAACAGTTGGTCCCGGTTTTCCGCCTCTCAAAAAGCCCACAAGGCCGGTATGGGCGATACCGGTTTCCACTTCAAGGCCCAGTGCACGTAAGTGTTTTTCAATATATTTGGCTGTTTCAAATTCGCGATTGCCCAGTTCTGGGTTCTGATGCAGGTGGCGGCGCCACTCAATCACTTTGGACTCAGTGTTTTCCAGCAATTGCTGAGGCTTAGGGTCGCTTGCAGAAGCATGGGTAGCTAGCAGCGATGCACCGATTGCGATGGGCAGGAGCAGTTTTTTCACAGCACAATTCCTTCATTCTCATTATCGTCGGCCGATTCTACCCCAGATTTTGCGTAACCGACTCCCTCGAGCTGGCTTGCCTTTATATATTTTCAGTTTCCGCTGTTGACATGATGAACCGAACGGTTCAAGATGTTCTGCGTAGGTTGTGGAAAGAGCTATAACCACAGAACAATGAGGGTTGCAGGAGGCTCTCAAGGTTTTCACGAGACTGAGTGGCACAGAAAGTTATACTGATAGGTCATAGGTTGGAAATAATTAGAGATGTTTAACTTGTCGAGCCCTCTAATTATTTCTTAGAGGATAATTAACGGGTTAATTTATAGTGATAATAATAGGCAGGTTACGAAAATATCTGTATGTCTCAGGCATATATAAATAATTATTATATTTATTGTTAGATTTACGACACTGTAAATTAGGTATTCTCTTAACTCGGTGGCTCTCTCGTGGTGGGGAAAGTTAAGCTTTGTCTGATTATTGGCTACCATTAATTACAAAGAAGTGGTTTTTATAACGCCTAAAGCGATAACTCTTTATTGATGTCTCGGCCACATTTACGGTTTGGCTGATGGCATAGTGTGCCTTTTTATCAAATTTTGTAGCTGATCTTATATTGGCTATTACGAGATTCTGTGGCCGTAAGTAAATACCCATTTGCTTAGGTTGTTGATTAATTATTTTTCTATTAAGTTGTTTGAAGGAGCTGATTTAATGTCATCCCCCCAATTACCTTCGAATTGGGTCAGCCGTTATGCGGATTGGCTTATTCGATATCGATGGCTGGTAGCCATTGGCGCACTACTGTTAGCCTTCTTTGCGGTAAGCGGAGCAAGATTCCTGGGTTTCAACAATGACTACCGGGCATTCTTTAGTGAAGCTAATCCTCAACTACAAGCTTATGAGCAAATCCAGCGCACTTACACCAAGAATGACAATATTCTGTTTGCGGTAGTGCCTAAAGATGGCAATGCCTTTTCCAATGATACC
Organism: Microbulbifer maximicatervae (SeqCode); assembly: GCF_052468155.1. Lineage (NCBI taxonomy): Bacteria > Pseudomonadati > Pseudomonadota > Gammaproteobacteria > Cellvibrionales > Microbulbiferaceae > Microbulbifer > Microbulbifer maximicatervae (SeqCode). The sequence goes on along the minus strand of NZ_CP174335.1, from coordinate 712,709 downwards.
CTGGCAGCCGTAGAGGAGATGACCGAGAAATCCTGGTTGTTACCCTATGCGCTGCGGGTGGATTCAATCACCAACTTCCAGCACACCATTGCCGAGGAAGATGACCTCCTGGTACAGGACTTGGTGGAAAATGCCAGCAATTTAGATGCAGAAACCCTGGCCTCTATCAAGGCTGTAGCGCTGGCAGATCCCACCTTGAAGGAGCGCCTGGTAAATAGTGATGGTTCCGTTACAGGGATAAATATCACCTTCCAGCTTCCACAAAAATCCATGCATGAAACCCCTGAAGCGGCTGAAGCTGCACAGGCATTGATGGAAGAGATTGAGGCAAAATACGATGTAGAGGTCTATGCGACCGGTATTATTTTACTGAGTAATGCATTTTTTGAAGCCTCTCAGTCAGATATGAGCACCTTAGTTCCGCTCATGTACCTGGTGATTATTGCAGTTGTATTTTTGTTGGTGCGGAGCTTCAGTGCGACTTTTGCAGCGCTGCTGGTTATCGTCTTCTCCATGGCCGCAGGAATGGGTTTGGCCGGTTTTATAGGTGTTAAATTGACACCGCCCTCCGCTTCTGCGCCCACCATTATTATGACTCTCGCAGTGGCGGATTCGATACATATATTGGTGAGCCTGTTTGCTGCAATGCGCCGTGGACTCAGCAAGCACGATGCAATTAAAGAGAGCTTGCAGCTCAACATGGGGCCTGTGTTCTTAACTTCGATCACTACCGCCATTGGCTTCCTGTCGATGAACTTTTCCGATGCGCCTCCTTTCCACGATCTGGGTAATATTACCGCGATGGGTGTGATGGTGGCTTTCTTCTTATCGGTTACCTTACTGCCTGCATTGATGGCGATACTTCCAGCCAAGAGTCGCGCCAGTGAGTCCAAAATTGGACGCTCCATGGATACTCTGGGAGATTTTGTGATTCGCCGTCAGCGCCCGATATTACTCGTGGGAGTCATTGTCTCGTTGGGATTACTGGCAATGATTCCAAACAATGAGATTAATGATGACTTTGTTGGTTACTTTGATGAATCTGTGGAGTTCCGAACCGATTCAGATTATATCAATGATAACCTCTCTGGTATTTACCAGCTGATTTACTCGATCGAATCCGGTGACAACAATGGTGTCAGCAATCCGGAATTTCTTGCCAATCTGGAGCGTTTCACTGAGTGGATGCAGGCCCAGCCCGGGGTGCGCCATGTCAATACCATTGGCGATACTTTCAAGCGCTTGAACAAAAATCTGCATGCTGACGATTCGTCCTACTACAGGTTGCCCGAAGACCAGGAATTGGCAGCCCAGTATTTATTACTGTACGAGCTGTCTCTCCCCTATGGCTTGGATTTAAATAATCAGCTGAATGTGGCTAAGTCGTCAACGCAGATTATTGTAACTCTCGATAATCTCAAGTCGAAAGAACTCAAAGCGGTAGCTGATGCCGGCAGTAATTGGCTGGAGAAAAACATTGGTGTAACTGCCTATGGTGTAGGTCCGGCGATCATGTTTGCCAATATTGCCGAGCGCAATATGGAGGGCATGTTGGTGGGCACTCTGGTTGCGCTGGTGTTAATTTCTGCACTGATTGGTATTGCCCTGCGCAGTGTCAAACTCGGTTTCTTAAGCTTAATTCCCAACTTGTTGCCGGCCGGCCTGGCATTTGGCCTCTGGGGTGCACTGGTAGCTGAAGTCAATGTGGCTGTCACTATGGTGACCGGTATGGCACTGGGTATTGTGGTAGATGACACAGTGCACTTCCTCAGTAAATACCTGCGCCAACGCCGTGCAGGCTATAACGTGGAGGACGGACTGCGTTACGCCTTCTCTTCAGTGGGTGTAGCGATAGTTGTGACCTCAGTCATTCTGATTGCCGGATTTATGGTGTTGGCCCAGTCCTCCTTCGGTATGAATTCTTCCATGGCACTTCTGACCGCAATTTGCATTTTGATGGCCTTGCTGGCGGATTTCCTACTTCTTCCAATTCTCTTGATGAAGCTCGATGCCAAGGCATACGACCCTGCTATTACCTCTATTGAAAATAAGGAGCAAAACTATGCAACCCAGCCGCTCTAAAAAACAGCTTTTGACACGGGCCCTAGCAGGTGCCCTGGCTCTGGCAGCTTTATCTGTTTCTGCCAGTGAACTGGACCTGGCCGCAGAAAAAGGTCTGGAAATTGCCAAGGAGGCGGACCGCCGCGACTTGGGATTCGGCGATCTCAGCAACAGCCTTACAATGACCCTGCGCAATAAATATGGTGAGGAGAGTGTGCGGGCTATGCGCACCAAAACTCTGGAGCAGGAAAATGACGGAGATAAATCCCTGGTGATTTTTGACAACCCTCGGGATGTAAAGGGCACAGCATTTTTGTCCTTTACTCATAAAGTGGGCTCCGATGACCAGTGGCTCTATTTGCCTGCTTTAAAGCGAGTAAAGCGTATTTCCTCCAGCAACAAGTCTGGACCATTTATGGGTAGTGAATTCTCCTATGAAGATATCGCCTCACAGGAGGTGGAGAAATACACCTATAAATATTTGCGCAACGAGTCTTTCGATGGTCGCGATCACTTTGTTCTGGAGTTGGACCCGGTTGATCCTAAATCTGGTTATTCCATTCAACACCTTTGGGTTGATACAGAGGAGTACCGCGCATGGAGAACGGATTACTATGATCGAAAAGGGGACCTGATGAAGACCCTCACGATTTCCGACTACAACCAGTACGGCGATCAATACTGGCGAGCCAATAAAATGGAAATGGTAAATCACCAGACCGGTAAATCCACAGAGTTGTTGTACGGCGACTGGGTATTTGGCAATGGTTTTACCGATCGCGACTTCACCAAAAATAGTCTCTCCAGGGCGAAATAGGGGTTGCGCCCATGGTTAACCGAAAAATACTCACTTTGTTGCCACTATTGGCGGCGTTGAGTCATATGGCTGGAGCAAATGAGTTGAGTGGTTATGCGGGCCTGGAGGCCCGCGCATTCACCGCAGACCCTTTGGATTCAGCACAAAGTGATGCTGGTCTTTCTGCGTCTTTAAATCTCGAGTACTACCGGGATTTTGACGATGGAAACCAGCGTGTTGTGGCCAGTGTCTTTGGGCGCTGGGATAGTGAGGATAGCGATCGCAATCACGCGGATCTCGGCGAGCTTTACTGGTGGAAAGCTTACGATAATTTCGAGCTTTACGCCGGGGTGCGCAAAGTATTTTGGGGGGTTACTGAAACCGTGCATTTGGTGGATGTGATTAACCAGGATGATGCACTGGAAAATATCGACGGTGAAGACAAGCTGGGCCAACCCATGATTAACCTCCTGATGGAGCGTGATTGGGGAACACTGGAGGTGTACGGTTTACTGGGCTTTCGCGAGCGTCAGTTTGCTGGCCGGGAAGGGCGATTGCGTGCTCCGCTGCCGGTGGATGAGGATGCTGCGGTCTATCAATCTGACCGGGAGGAGAAGCATATAGATTGGGCCTTGCGTTACAGCCATGTACTTGGGGATTGGGACCTGGGCCTCAGCCATTTTTCCGGCACTAATCGGGATCCATTATTATTGCTTACGGAAGATGGCTTGCTTGCGCCTTACTATGCACAGATCGATCAGACGGGTGTGGACATCCAAACTACCCGTGGAGATTGGTTGTGGAAGTTTGAAGCTATTTCATTTAAACCTCGCGGTGAAGATCGCCAGACAGCGGCTGTCGGCGGTTTCGAATATACATTTTATGGTATTGGCGAAACGATCTCAGATCTTGGAGTATTAATGGAGTATCAATTTGATGATCGTACCGGACCTTGGTCTACGGCCAGTCAAAATGACATTGCAATAGGTGCGCGATACGCCCTAAATAATACACAGGATACGGAGCTTTTATTTGCCGTAAGTACCGATTTGGATAACGGTAGTCGTTTTTCCAATCTGGAACTGACCCACCGACTAAATGACCGCTGGTTAATGGAAGCTGAGGCGCGTTTTTTCGGTAATGCCGATGAAGAAGACCCTACCTACAATTTGCGCAACGACGACTATTTTCAGTTGGAATTACGTCGCTATTTTTAAAAGTTAATTCTCACAGGAATACCCCCATTCCCACCCCAAAGAGGCAAGAAGTTTTGGGGTGGGCTTTTTTTAGGGAAGTGTATACTGGTCCAGAATTGTGGATAGCTGTTGGTAACTGTTTTTGCCTGCTGTGGTACTGCCCGTGCCTTTATTCAGGGCCACTACGCCTCGGCTTACCGCCATAACCATCGCGGCGAGGGCGGCACAATCGACACCGGCTTGCAATTGGCCATCGTCAATAGCCTTTTGCATACGGGTTTCGATCCGGTTCAGCATATCATTGGTACCCTTGGCTACCAGGTCAGCGAGAAACCCTTCACTGGCACCCACCTCCATTGCTGCCATAGTAGCGATACAGCCTTCAGGAGTTTCAGAGCTCTCCATACCTGACTGAAGCATTTCCAGGAAGCCGCCCATAGCTGTGCGGAAGTCCGGGTGGTTCAAGGTATCCATAGCATCGCAGGCATATTGGGTGTGGAAATGTTCCAGGCAGCGGCCATACAACCCTTCCTTGCTTTGGAAGGTGTTGTAGATACTGGATTTATTCAGTCCCATGGCCGATTCAAGATCCGACAAGGAAGTTGCTTTGTAGCCTTTTTCCCAGAAAACGCGCATGGCCTTGTCTAGTACTTGTGACTCATCGAACTGCTTGCGCCCACTCATTTATCGTTACCAAACCTCAAAAAAATGATAGTGACACATCAATCTGGGGGGGGCAAGACAGGGCAGGTTTTTGACTGATATATCACTCATGTGGATGGTTAGTCAGGCAGCTTGGCAGTCTTTGAACCGGGAGAGCGTGACCAAGGCTTCTGAATTAGAGGGCAAGAAGTCGATGGTGGCGGACCAATTTGGAACAAAGGTATGTTAAGCATTTAGGGTAGGGGTGAGTTACCGTATGGAGTGATACTATCCAGTTTCCTCTCTTTGATATTTCACCTATGATTTCTCCGTTCAATAATTAGGGGAGAGAGGAAGCCTTATGGGAATTTTTGAAAAAGCTAAGGAGCTTGGTGAAAAAGTTAACGAGTCAGTAACTGCATTCAGCAGCGATGAAGTCCTAGCAAATACTGTGATTAAGGCCGTTGAAAAGCAGGAAAAGGTCAATGCTATTTTGAAAGCCAAGGGCTGTAATTACCGGGTTGCCGATATTGACCTGGGAATGGGAATACCGCCGACGGTAACTTTTGGCGTAAGGCGAGTGGATGAATTTGGCGGTGAGACCTGTGATGAAGCTGTTAGTGAAAATTCACAGGTGCCAGTGGAGGCTGACAGAGAATAATAGTTATTCTTGAATCATAAATCGAAATATATAATTAGAGTTGAAGCTGTGGATATTTTTCGAAGTAGGGATTTTACAGGTGAAAAGCCCTGGGCATCTAAATTAATCACCAATATGAATGGAATTACCATCAGGTTGCATTGGAGTGATAAGCCTTATGTTTGGCATGTCAACGATGGAAAAGAGGTTTTTGCTGTACTCGATGGCTGCGTGGAGATGTTTTTTAAAACTGGGGGGAGGACAGAGTCCACCCTGTTGGAATCTGGTGATATATTTTATGCCTCTGAAGGAACCGAGCATGTTGCACACCCTATCGGAGAGGCCCGCATTTTGGTAGTGGAGTCGGAGGGCAGTATTTAGGAAAATTTTATTTCCTGCTGGGCCGTAAGGAAGATATCACACTAGAGTTATACTGTGAAAAGATCCCTGTCGGCTCTCAATTGGGATCTGCGTTCATGTGGTCTCTTGCGCAATGTGCCTACTTTTAAAGGATGTGACTGAATAGGTCGACTTCTTGTCATTTAAATACCAATTTCACTGAATATAAAACGGTAGAATCAATAATATTGAAACGGGACTGTGTACTTTATAGAGGTTGACTACAAATAGCCCATAAATTCAAAAAATATCACTGAAGCTATTTTTAATGCCCACCTTATCTGATATGAGGTCTATATTTCTCGTTTTGCAGGTTTTGGTAGATGCTGCTAATCACAATACTTCGGATAGTTTTAAAAATAAAACGGGCGGGAACCATAGACAGAAATTGAGAAAATAAAGTTCCTGGACCTATTTGGTTTAATACCTGTCTATGGAAGATATAGTGAAAGGTTTTTTGTTCGAGTTTCAAGTCAAAAAACTAAAAAAAATTTCATGTTCATGCTGTTTCCTGTGCTGATGGTCTTCCAGGAAAAGTGAAGTTTCTGAACATGGAACGATACAGTTTAGCCAGTGAGAAACTCAATCGTTGACAGCTTTGTCGTAACTTTTACTTCGTTAAGCTCAATGCAGGATTTTCATGCACATTTTCCTAAACAACCATGAATGTGTGATGGATATAGGTGCCGGTTTTAACTGTAAATCAGAAGAAACGACTGAGGAAATGGGGTGGTATTACAATGATATTTTTGGAACCTCACACCGTGGCCTTTAAATATCTATGATTAGCGTCACTGACCTGAAGTCGAATATTGCTGATACCATGGATGTCCAGCAGACCCTAGACGAAGATGGCTGATCTCGAAATGAGTTATATACTCACCATGCTTTCTAACTTGCACTAAATCCCTTGATCTAGATATTAATTATCTTCCTGCAGCTATTTCCTACACCAAGGTGAAATCTGTTTCGGCCATCATTCCGGCAAGATTACATATCGTTGTCAGGTGGCGATCTGACGCGAGCGGTGGCTGTATAAAAGTGTTTACAGAGGCACAGAACGCCCCAGAAGATACGATGGAGCGGTTGACTTTGTTGCCGATTTGAATCGTTTTAAACATGTTGGCGCTCTTAATGATACTGCTGAGGTTTACACAAAGACTGTCTATGTCAGTTTGTTGAAAAGAGCTATTCGTGTTGTGATGCTAAAGTTTATTAATGGCGACAAATATAGTCACGTACTACCTGCCGTATTTGACATCCCAAAACTGGATGCGATGACATGGATTACCTATTATAAGTCAATGTTTTAAATAGAATTTTCATTCAAAGATGTCAAACAGTACACAGGTCTAATCTACTGCCAGCCAGCACGAAAAGAGGCTATCAATCTATGAGTAAATGAAGTGTTGATAGTCCTCAATTTAAAAAAATAGAAGCAATAGACGAAGCAATATTTATTTAAATAGCCAGCTGGAAGCGCCATAAATTTAACTAGCATTTCATGGACAGAATTTTCAACGATTTAGGTCTGGATCTGATGTGTGGAAAAGTTTTCAGTGTTTACGAATGGTGTAGTGACTGTGGGGCAATAGCTGGATAAAGCTGTCCGAAGTATTACGATTTAAGACTTATAGGATAGTCCTGCTGTGGTTTCGTGGGACAGCTATAACAGCTTTGGTACCCCTAATATCTAACATTTGAGTAGGGCTGATGATGGAAGAGGACAATATGCTAAATTATCTGTCAGCAAATACCAACGCGGCTCTGGTTGTTGTCGATATGCAAAACGATTTTTGTTGTGCGGGAGGCTATTACGATCGCAGGCAACGGGGTTCCAGTAATATTGAATTAAAAATCCCGTCGCGACGTAGAGATTGGAGTCCGCGAATTATCCGCAAGGGTGATGATCTGGAACAGGTAGTTAATAATGTTATTTCATGTATGAGGGTTGCCAAAGAGAGAGGGATCCCTGTTCTTCTGTTGCAGACAGTTATTAAGCCAGATCATAAATATCGTAATTCTTTTCTTCGGGGCGAGGAAAATAGAGGTAGGTGTTACTACCCTTGTAAGTCAAATACTTGGGGCGCGGAGATAATAGAGCCTGTTTGGCAATTGGCAGATGAGAGTGTAGTTGTAGTTGAAAAGCATGTTTATAATGGCTTTGTTGATACCTTCCTGGAGGAGGAATTACTAAGTTTAGGGGTTGATACAATTTTTATTGTTGGTGTGGAAACACACATATGTGTTTTGGCTACTGCACAAAGTGCTTCATTTCGGTTCAAGACATATCTTTTGGAAGATTCTGTTTGGAGTGCCAATAGTAAGCTTGCTAAGCATGCACTTTCAATATTTAAAGATGGTTATGGCTATATCACTGATCATAAGGTTTTGTCTTTTGTGGGTGTACCATATGGCTCGCCTTAAGCAATAAATTAGAGATAGCTTATTCTGAATATGATTTTCTGCCTGAGCCATTTTGAATAGCCTGTCATCACCTAGACACTTTGGATAGTTTTAGGTACTAAAGCAGGTTGATGCCATGGATAGATCCTGTGAAAATAAGGTTTGCTCCTACCCGCCAACGATGGAAACCCTCTTAAGCGATAAACTACGTAGTAGCCGCGCCCAAGGTCAAGTAAATTGTAGTGGTCTATTTCTTCCGCGCAACTCGCTAAGATGGTAAAACTACTAAGCGAATCGAAATCTGACAACAGAAGGGGCACGTCAGCATTTTAAGCCAGAATTCAATAGAGACGCCGAAACTCTAGTCTCTGAGTAGAGATATTCAATTTCTAATGCAGCAGAGACTGTAGGAACCGCTGCCAATAACCTACGAGGCTGGGTAAAGGAGTTGGAGTAAAGCGGTAGTGGAGTTGGTAACGGAGAAACGAGCTGAGTTAAATCAGTTGCATATGGAGAAATAAATCCTAAAAAATCCAGTGCTTTATTTACGATAGAAATGAAATTAAGTACAGCTTAATTAAGAGTCAGCAGGGCAGCTTCCAATCAGGATGCTTGCCGGATAATTCAAGTAAATAGGAGCAGTTAAAGGTCTTATTTCCAGAATCAAGGCAGAGCCCAGGAATCCGTCGACTAATGAGATTGTTGTGCAAACAAAGCTTTGAAGTTAAGGGCCGTCGAGTTCGCAAGATCATAAATAAAATAGGTTTGGAAGTACAGCGCAAGAAGCGATTTACACTGACGACAGTCAGTAAGCACCAACTGCCGGTTGGAGAGAACTTTTTGAGTAGGGGGGGCTCCGAGTACTCAAAATCAAGTTTGGACTATGGATATAACGTACGTCTGGACTTTGCAGAGCTGGCTGTACTTGTCAGTAGTAATTTATCTTTACTCGCGTCGTATTGTTGGGTGGCACCTTGAGCATTAGATGGAAGTGGCTTTGGTAAGCCGTGCGTTGATGTTAGCTGTCAACTAGCATACGCCACCAAAGGGGCTTCTGTATCATTTTGATCTAGGGCCGGCTCTATCCAACAGACGCTAATTAAGCAGTATGAAATGGTGTGTTCAATGAGCCGTAAGGGAAATTGTTGGGACAACGCACCGACTGAACGTTTTTTTAGCGGCTTGAAGCGAGGGGTGGTTAACAGGGACTCTCTATCCAACAAGGGAGGGCTCTATAGCTGATGTGAGAACCTATATTGGTTATTATAACTCACGTAGAATACATACAACACTGGGGAAAACGACCCCCATCGAATTTAATAAATGTGTTTAAAGAAGTTTCCGGTTGGAGTTGACCACAATACCAAATGTGGGTGCGATTTTTATCAACCAGAGTGACTTGTGCTTCGAGGTGCCTTTTCCCAAAGATTGGAGCAAAGTTTAAATAGTGCCCGAGCTGCATGTCCAGGTGTAGTCCGCTAGCGCCGCCGAAGGCGATCATAGCTTTTTTATGGCGGGTGCTCTTACGGTCGATTTACTAATAAGCCGGTTCCCCGATCTTTGAAGACCTACTGCCATAATACTTTGCTGCTGGTGCGTCAGTATCCCCTGCATTGGTACTAGCTTTATTGAACTGGCGGTGTAGATTAATCTGAACTAAGGCGGCCTCGGTGGAAAGTCATCTTTTATCGTTGCGATAGCTTTTAGTTAATCCCTATCAGTGCAACTTAAGACGGGGGTTCATTGCGCGGTTGGCTTGACCAAGTAAATAGAGCAATATGGTCTTGGGCCAGCCATGAATTGTCGCCAAGTGCATTTGGTAGAAGGAGTGGTAGGCCAAACTGGCAATACGTCCCTCAAGGGTAAGGTTTTTTCTTAGTAAAGCACCCCTTAAGTTTCCTACAGCAGTGTTCGTGCTAAGGGAAACCAGCGTACCACGATCCCGGTAATGGAAGTGCCCCAGGGATTTATTTTCTATCAGGGCGACCAGGTTGGTGGAGCAGAGCTTGGCCATCTGTTGCGCGGCGAGTGCGCGTGATGGTACACGCCGATTGTTACCGTCGATGCAGCCGGCGCAATCCCCTATAGCAAAGATATGGGGGTCATTTTTGCTTTGCAGGGTGGTTTCCACCTCTATCTGGTTGCGCTGGTTGGTTATGAGGCCATCCAGCTGAGTGAGGAATTCCGGTGCCTTAACCCTGGTAACCCAGGCTCGAATTGCTGCGGGAATCTCTTTGCCGTCATCGGTAGTGAGGCTGTTGGCACTAACATTTTTAATATGGCAGTTGGTAAGTATACGAACCCCCATTTTAGATAGTTCGCGCGCGGCGCTATTGCCTAATCTTGCCGGTAAGTCCGGTAGTAGCTGGGGCTCAGCCTCGACTAAGGTAATGTCAATGGCTCCGGTTCGGATACGCCCATATTGGCTAACGTGTCTACTAGCAGCCACCAGTTCAGCAGAAAGCTCCACTCCGGTACAGCCGCCGCCGATAATGGCAATTTGTAATGTTTTATCGGGGTTTGTTTCTAGGCATAGAAAGTAATCGAGCAGGTGCTTGTGAAATTTGTGTGCCTGCTCAATGCTGTCGAGGGGAATACAGTGCTCGCGTACCCCTTCTATATTGGAGTCATCGCTTATGCTGCCAACGCAGATTACTAGATAGTCGTACTCTAGTTCACGCGGAGGTATTAGCTCGCAGCCTTTGTCATTCAGTACCGCCCCTAGGGTCAAAATTTGACGCTTCCTGTCGAGGGACTGCAGTGAGCCGAGTTGGAATTCATAGCCATTAGAGCTGGCGTGAACTTGGTACTCAAGAGCATCCATACTGGTGTCTAATGTACCAGCGGCTACCCGATAGATAAGGGGTTTCCAGGTATGGGTGCGATTCTTATCGACTAAAGTGATCTGAGCAGATGGGGCCTTATGTTTAAACCCTCGTGTTTGAGTAGAGTTGAAATGGTGCCCAAGCCGAGTTGCCAAATAAAGGCCACTGGCTCCGCCACCGATGATCACAATCTTTTTCATGGAGGTTGGTCACCCCGTTTATTACTTAAAAAGTTAACTCACTAATCTGTATATAACTCACATTGTGTTTGTATATAGGTGTTTACCGGCGTCAATTTGGGCGCAAGAATTCCCTGAATGAAGGGTGATAAAGTAATGTAGGCTAGTACGGGATTATCACACTTGGCCGTGTTCCGCTTGGTTATCGCAGGTAAGTAACTGCCGCCAGTGGCCATCTCTACGTAGGCTTACCTTTGGTTGTGGATTCTCATTACTGCTGGTCACATCAATGATAGAGGTGCTCTACAGTAGTCCGCGCACACAGCTCCGCTTTGTCTGCTGGCACTGCAGTGAACAGGCCACCACAGGCCTGTGGATCTGTGATCAAGACCTAGTGTAGCAGGGATTGCTATTCCCACGGGATCTTCAAAAAAGCTGCGACACAGGCGCGCGCCCGGCAACGGATTAATAGTCCACATTTGCAACACTAGGACATGGGAAACCTACCTCCGGTGAGTAGACGCCGGTCTTTTGAATAGGGTAGGAGAAAATGGTGCAATACTGAGTGAAGAACGTATTGTTGAATACTCAGCAGATTTCAAGGCTAGAATGGTAGCTCTCACTAATCAGCTGAAAGTAGAGAAGGCAAGTTGGTTGGGAAGCCCAGCCGCAGTATTAGCATGAAAAAGACAGCGAAATCTCAGTCTCAAAGTGATGATAAAGAAATAAACAGTCTAAGAAACTAGATTGAGATACTGCAAAAAGAAAAGGGTTGCCTAGAAAAATTGGGAAGTAATCCTGAAAGATTCGCGTTGACGGTCCTTAGTCTGTGGGGCTTTGATGTCAGGTTCCTATGTAGGTATTTGATGTTTCACACCAAGAGTTTTATAAACGGCTTCACCTTGATGAGAGTACTTGAGTCATAGGAAGTAGTCGAACTCTATAAAGTACTTTCTCACATGAAAATACTATAAAGGAGGCCCCCGTGTAGATTTCTATTTACAGTATGAGTTAATTAAATATGCAACTTGGACCCAAGAAATATAAAGGAATTATTGATTTGCTGGGTTAATAATTAAGCGCTTTGTGCGCATTCTCCTTTTAATCGTCTATTCTTGTTAGCTTTTCTTTAGATCTCGCATTTTTTTTTGCAGGCTTTTCGAATCTGTATTGATGCTCTCTACCGGTTGCCCTGCGATAACAAGAACTTCAGGAAATAAACGTCGTTTTCTTTTCTTTTTAGACTGCTGCATTGAGTTTTCGTCCTGGGTGCCGGCTCGATGTAAGGCAATGGGAATAACCGGAACAGACTTTCGCGATAAAATCTCCTCAAGATCTTTCAGGAATGGCTGCAGTTCGCCATCTTCACTGATTTTTCCCTCGGGAAAAATACAGAGTAATTCCCCATTTTCCAGGCTCTCCACTATGGTTTTGTAAGTGCGTTCACGGCTATTTGGATCATCGAGATCCAAGCCTATGGGAATGGCATCGCTCATATGCAAGATACAGCGCAGTAAGTGGGATTTATAGATTTTAGGATGTGCGATAAAGCGCACATAACGCTCGACGGTATCCGCTAATATTATTGGATCTAGAAAACTGATGTGATTACTAATAATCAGGGCGGGTCCTTCCCTGGGGATTTGATCCAGTCCTTTCTGGTTGACTCGATAGAGGATTCGCGCTGGTAGCAATAGCAGCCCGCGCATGATGAACTCTGGTAGCTTGGCAAAAATCAGGGTGACCACAATAAGGTTTAGTAAAGCGATAATGATGAAATATTTGGGGATAGAGATCTTTAGGATATCCAGGAAAGTGATACTCACGAGAGTAGCTGTCACCATAAATAACGCATTGACCATATTGCTGATTGCGATAATCTGCGAGCGGATCTTTACACTTGATCGGTCTTGGATCATTGCGTACAAAGGAACAGTAAAAATACCGCCAAAAATACCAAGTAGCGCCATATTGAGAAGGATCCAATAGGAACCATGATGGTTAAAAAATTGAGTCGGGTTTGCGTTGGGAAGTGTTTGAAAACTATCGGATTGGAGACCCAGCGCTAATCCAGCGCAGGTGATGCCAATAGCACCCAATGGCACTAAACCCGATTCGATACGACCTCGGGATAGCCAGTTGCACAGCAACGACCCCAAGGCAGTGCCTACAGTGAGGCTGCTCAGTAAGAACGTGATAACATCTTCGTTTCCACCAAGAGTATCGCGGGTAAAGTTGGGAATCTGCGCAAGGAATGCGGTGATTGTCAGCCAGAACCAGGAAATAGCAAAAATTGAGTAAAACACTGGAGGTGTTTGCCAAGCTAAGTACATGACACGCATGACGTGTGCCACCGGATTCCAATTGATGTGCAGTTTTGGGGATGAAGGTGGGGCTTTGGGAATTGCGCAGCTTGCCAGAAAACCAATGAAGGCCATGAATATCAAGGTGACCGCGATAAATGTCAATCCGTGTTGGCCGGGATGGGTAAATCCGACCAATATAGTGCCGACAATTGTTCCGGTCAGGGTACCAATAAAGGATCCCATTTGGATCAATGCATTGCCAGCAAGTAGCTCACTTCTATTTAATTGCTGGGGTATCAGGGAAAACTTTGCCGCACTGAAAAGTGTTGAGGATGTGCCATAGCAAAAAAAGACCACCAGGCTCAGGGCATAATGTTGGGTAAACATCGCAATAATTCCCACGATACCTATGCCTATTTCGGTCAATTTGTAGATTCTGATGAGCTTGCTTTTATCGAACTTATCGGAGATTTGGCCTGCCAAGGAGGAAAAGAGGAAGTAGGGAAGAATCATTAGGCTAATGGCAATATTGATCAGCGTGTTAGCTTCCTCTTCAGCCATACGAAATGCCAGTATGACTATTAACCCATTTTTGTACATATTACGACTGAAAACTGCAACAATCTGGGTTACAAACAGCGGCAGGAAACGCCGCGTACCGAGCAGCTTAAACTGGTTTTGAGCCATTATTTATCGCTCTTGTGGGCAGTGCTCCGCATGGTGTCTGTGGCGCTATAGGTTGCTGGTTAAAGGCCCAATGAAGCCTATGGTAGCTATGGCATTTTGGCTGAAATCCGAATCTGTACCTGAATATAGCGAATTCAGTAAACTGCCCGAAGTGTTGTAATTAAATTCTACGGTATAAAGCTCAGGGACTGATGGAAATTATCGGTTTGGATAAAGGTTTTAAGTTAGGATAGGTAATTCATGTTGGAATTAAGGCCAAATTGCGAGAGCTGTGATAGAGACCTACCACCGAGTTCAGAAGAGGCGATGATTTGTACTTACGAGTGTACCTTCTGTCGCTCCTGTGTTGAGGTGCTGCTGAATAATGTGTGCCCAAACTGCGGGGGTAACTTTTGTTCACGACCGATTCGCCCGCAAAGTGCGCGGCGCAGTGGGGTGAGCATCGAATATCAGCCTGCTTCAAAAAAGCGGGTGAATACGCCTTACAGCCAGGAAGAGATCCAAGTATTCGTTCAGCAAGTAAAAGGTATCCCGCCAGCGGACAGGTAAAAAGGTGACTGAAAGCATTTAGGTAGTTTCAAGCAATGCATTTCGGCAGGTCTATCTGTATCAAGCTGGGGTCATGCGGTTTCTTTATAGGGTGAGTTGTCCTCTGTAGTAAGCTTTGGGGCTGGCAATATTTTGTCTGACGCCTTAAGTTATATCGCCTTTTTTAGGGGGAAGTTAGAAGGATAACTATGACGAGTATCGTAGCGGATATCGGTGGGACCAACGCCCGATTTGCCATCGCCAAGCCTGTAGCAGAGGGTTACCAGCTGGAAGAACTCAAAGTCGTTGATTGCCAACGCTTCGAGGGATTTGATGCAGCACTACAGCACTGGCTCGATGGGTTAAACCAGCCGCGCCCGGAGAAGGCGTGTATTGCAGCAGCCGGTCCGCTGGAGATGACTCCAACAGGTGGAAAGGTTTATATGACCAATCTGGGCTGGACTATTGACGCCGGCGAGCTGGCGCAAGAGTTTAGCTTTCCCCACCTAGAGCTGATTAATGATTTTGCCGCCTTGGCTCAGTCTCTGCCCCGTCTGGCCGAATCAGATTACCAGGTACTGCGCGATACTCCCCGGCAGGCAGGTGCCCCTATGGCGGTGCTCGGTCCCGGAACCGGCCTCGGTGTTGCCGGACTGGCTGAAGCCGATGGCCGATACCATGTGCTGGCGGGAGAGGGCGGGCATGCCAACCTGACAGTCTCCACTGAGCGTGAATTGCAGTTGCTGCAAATCCTGATGAAAACCCAGCTACCCGTTTTCAACGAATGGGTTTTGTCGGGCAATGGGCTGGTTAATCTCTATCGCGCAGTTTGCGAGCTGAACGGAGAGATCGCTGAGGACCTGACGCCCCCCGATATCAGCGCCCGAGGCCTTGAAGGTTCAGATCCGCTGTGCCGTGAAGCTCTGATAGATTTCCTCAATTTCCTCGGCAGTGCGGCCGGGGATGCGGCCTTGTATATGGGCGCTCGTGGCGGGGTATTTTTGGGGGGTGGTATACTGCCCAGGATCGCTGAACTGCTACCTGAGAGCGAGTTTGAGCAGCGTTTCCTGACGAAAGGGCGTGTCGCTCAATGGATGGAGGCCGTTCCGGTATACGCGTTGAATGCGGGTTATCAGGCTCTGATTGGCGCTGCAGTACAGCTTGAGGGGTAATTACTCGGTACTTTTGTTGGGTTATGGCCTGACAAACGTGTATTAAATTACACCTGTGATTGATCTCACACTTTTTCCCGTCTCCTCCCCCCTCGGGGGAGGATGTTATGGATTAGGGGCCGCCCTAGGATGCAGGGTCTCAACATAACGATAAGTCCAGGGAGAAGATGATGAGTCTATCCAATAAAGGTAAAGGGGCGCTCAGACCCACTTTGCTATCTGCTGCCATCGCGGCCTCCGTGTCCACCTCGGTTGGGGCCTATGCTCAGGAGCAGGAAACACTGGAAGAAGTAACAGTTACCGGTATTCGCACCAGCGTTTTGGACTCCGTTGAAGCCAAGCGCGCCGCCGATGTTGTGGCCGATGTGATAGATGCGGGTGCGCTGTCATCTCTTCCCGACCAATCAATCGCCGATGCCCTGGGCCGTCTGCCCGGCGTAACCACCGTGCGATCCAACGGTCAGTCCTCACAGCTAAATATCCGCGGTATGAACGGCGACTTCCTGCAGACCACTCTGAATGGTCGTGAGCAGGCCTCTACCAGTGGTTATACCGAAAGTACTCGCTGGATATCTTTTGACCAGTACCCAGCTGAGCTGATTAATCAGGCGGCGGTCTACAAGACTCCGAAAGCCTCTCATATTGAAGGTGGTGTAGCGGGTTCTGTAGAGCTGAAAACAGCCAATCCTCTCGACGCCGAGAAAGAACACAACTTTAATGCCAATGTACGCATGTCGTTTAACGACGCAGCAGACGACGTCGGTGCCGACGAGTTCGGTGAGCGTGTCACCCTGTCGTACATGGGTAAATTTATGGATGACAAGGTGGGCGTCGCCCTGGGTTATTCCCACCTTGAGCAGCCGAACAACTTTACCAAAGCTCGTGCAGGTGCTGACGATCAGCTCGGATACTTCACCGGAACTACGGAAGATGAAGAGGAAGTAAGTGTACCCCGAGCTTTCCAATGGCAGGCTGGAACAGGTACAGATACTCGCGATGGCTATCTGGCCAGTGTTGTATTCCAGCCTACAGATAACTTCAAGGCTCAGCTTGACTATTTCAAGTCTGAATTTGAGCGGATTGATACTCGCCACGGTATTACTGTTGGCAACTTAGAAAATACCGATGGTTACACCGCTTTTGGAATGATAGATGGGGGAGTTGCAACCTCAGGCACAGCAACTGTCACCGATACAATTGTTGGTCCCTGGTTTGAAGCGCGCTCCGAAGATCAATCCACCCAGGCAGATAGCGACAGTATTGGCTTGAATTTGGAGTGGAGTTTTGCTGATCAGCATACTTTAACTTTCGATTATTCATACAGTGAAGGCACCAAGACTCGCAAGGACCAGATTGTGTCCATGCATGCGTATGACTTGGGGTATGACGATAGCGGTGAACTGGAGACTTGGCAGGAAGCGGCAAATCAAAGCTTCGCTTACTCAATGAAAGGTGATGGTATACCTTCAGTTGCTTTTGCTGGGGTAGATTTTACTGACCTGGATACCATGCGTCTTTCTCGATATGAGGAGTATCCTCACGAGTACACTGACGAGGTTGAAGCCTTCAAACTGGACTACCAATTTGATTTGGAATGGGGAGCGATCGCCTCTATTGAAGCTGGTCTTCGTTACTCTGAGAGAACTTTTGATTCTGACCGTGGAACCTTCCTGTATGGTAGTCGCGATGGGCAGTATAACGGTTACTGTGAAGACAACCTTTCAGAAATTGAATGCATACCACAAGAGCTGGATGGTTTCGTAAAAGTTCAATCCGTTGAAGGTGCTCCCGATCATTTCGTTATCTCTGATATGGATGGTCTTGCGTCAAGCATTTTTGGTGCCGGTAACTACCATGGTGTAAAAACTTTCAGTAATGGTAAGGATTGGACTTACATTGAGTCCGGTGCAGTAACTGAAGAAGTGTTCGCCTACTATGCGATGGCGAATATTGATACCCAATTGGGAAGTATACCCGTAACCGGTAACTTTGGAGTGCGCATTGTCGAAACAGACGTTAAATCAAAGGGTATCCAAAAAATTGGTGATGGCCTTGGTACCGCGATCACTGATGATCTGGGCGTGACTAGCACCGACTATGGCCATGTCGAGTATGGCCCTGAATATACTGATACCTTGCCTTCATTAAATTTAAACTTTGAGTTATCAGAACAAGATTACATTCGCTTCGCCGCTGCAAAAGTTATGGGGCGCCCACCGGTTGGCCAGCTAAAGGGCGGTGCAGGTTCTTGGAACTCAGCGGGAGAGAATGATTATAATGTTTGGACCAAAGGATCTCCCTATCTCGATCCCTTCCGTGCGAATCAATTTGACTTAGCTTATGAACACTACTTTGAAGATGGTGGCGCGGTTACTGCAGCAATCTTCTGGAAAGATATCGAGAGCCTGATCGAGAAGCAGTATATTTACCTCGACAGCCAGTCTGAGCGTACAGCCTTGTTTGAATCTTTAGGTATCGATGTTCCGGAAGGCTTTGAAGCTGGTGCATTTGAAACTTACGTGAACAATGATAAGGGTGGCTATATTCGCGGCATCGAGCTGGCTGGTACCAAAACCTTTGATCAGCTCCCAGGAATTCTATCTGGGCTAGGTATGACCGCTAGTTATTCTTACACAGAAAGTGAGACTGAGGTTACCGGCGGTAATCTCGCTGGTGAGACAATGCCTTTACCAGGCTTGTCTGAGAACGTCTGGAGTACTACAGTATTTTGGGATGTTGGGAACTTCAGCAGTCATGTAAATGTGCGCTATAGAGACGAATTTACAGAAGTAATGCCAATCCCTGGTAGTTCTACAGTAGTTCCGGCTCGTGAATATACAACTGTGGATGCACAAATATCCTATGCCTTCGATAATGGTATTGATGTTGTTTTATCCGGTAATAACTTGACGAATGAAGCTGATGTGAAATCTTATGGGGTAGATGGCGTCCTCGGTGAATACACTGAGTTTGGGCGTCAGTTCTATCTCGGCTTGAACTATAGCTACTAAGTATCGCTGATTCTTTCGGTGTAAACCCGAAGATGTGATAAGAGACCGCCCGCTGAGCTACGCTTGCCGGGCGGTTTTTTTTGAAATGTTAAAGGGCCCGACAATAAGTGCGGTGCCGATTTTTTGAGAGTCGCCATGAGCAATCAACGCAAAAAAATAATTATTCTTGGTGGGGGTACCGCTGGCTGGATAACCGCCAATCTGATGGCGACCCATTGGCAGGATAAAGGGTTTGAAATCACCCTGGTAGAATCACCGGATATTGGGATTATTGGTGTGGGGGAGGGGTCAACTCCGCCACTAAAAGCTTTTATGGAGACTATAGGAGTTAGCGAATCGGAGTGGATGCCTGCTTGTAACGCTACTTACAAGGTCGGTATTACCTTTAGGGATTGGTCGGTCAAACCGGGCTTTACCGAGTATGTTCATCCCTTTGTCGGCCAGCCTGACCAATTTACTATCCCGGCATTTTTTCATAATAGTTATCTGCGCAGGAAAGGCGTTGATCTGGAGGGACACCCGGACCACTTCTTTCTGGCCACTGAGATGATCCGACAAAAATTATCTCCAGTCGCACCGGAAAACTTCCCTTTTGAAATTGCCTATGGCTACCATTTTGATTCTGGTTTATTAGGTCAGTTCCTGCGTAGTGTTGCCGAAAAGAAAGGCGTTCGCTATAAGGTGGCCACAGTGGCTGGCGCCATGCTCGATGCACAGGGGAATATTGATCACCTGAAAACTACTGATGGTGAGGTTCTCAATGCGGATCTGTATGTGGACAGTTCCGGCTTCCGTGGAAGTCTTATACAACAATCCTTGAAAGTTCCTTTTATTAGTAGCGCTGAGAGTCTGTTTAACGACTCTGCGGTTGTATTTGCTACAGACCAGGAAAGGGAGTATGCCCCGCACACCATTTCTACCGCGATGAAATATGGCTGGGCTTGGAAAATCCCCCTGACTAATCGCAATGGCAACGGCTACGTTTACAGCTCTCGCTTTGTCGACGATGACAAGGCAGAAACCGAATTTCGCGCTCACTTGGGTTTGCTGGACAGTGATGTCGAGGCGCGTAGATTAAAGTTCAAGGTGGGACGGGTTGCCCAACACTGGGCCAAGAACTGCCTGGCGGTGGGGCTCTCCCAAGGCTTTATTGAGCCCTTGGAGGCAACGGCGCTTGATATGGTTCAGGAGACTGTTGTGCGCTTTATAGAGGCCTATAACAACGGTGATCATACAGATAAGTATAGGGATGACTTTAATAATCGTATCAGCGCTCGTTTTGATGCAGTGCGGGACTATATCGTCTGTCACTACCGTATTAGTTCGAGAACAGATACGGATTATTGGATTGCCAATGGCACTAATGAAAAGATATCTCCCTCCCTGCGTTCAATCTTGATGTCCTGGATGGCAGGCAAGAATATTACTGATGAACTACTGGATCAAAAATTGGATGTCTATTTCCCGAATGTATCCTGGAATTGCCTGTTGACTGGCAAAGGGATTTACCCGGGACAGGAACAGTTGCGTCCAGGTAATGAGTTTGCACACAAATATAAACTGGAAGAAATCAGGGATTTTAACCGCCGCTGTGCTCTGAACTTTATGCCGCACATGGATCAGTTAAATCAATTAAGGGTGGGGTAGAAGAAAACCTGGAATAGTGCTCGGTTTATCTCTGAGCACTATTCCACTTTAATCAGATAGGTAGATAAATCGTTTTAAATTAATAAATGACTATTCGCCATCCTTTACTTCTATTTTCTCTGATTCTTTTATACGTAGTATGTGCTTCTCTCCACGCTCACCACGAATTTTAACCCGATCTCCAGATTTCATACCTTTGAGCTTGGCCTCATCGGCATCCAGGAAAAAGTAGCGGCCAGTCTGCTCATCTTTCAGGGAAAACTTACGCTCGGATTTTCCCGTTTCAAAATCTTCAGAGATAATTTCTTCCAAGGTGCCAGTTACAATCTCCTCTGCTTGTACAAACAGGGAGAAGCTCAATGCAAACGCTATTAGAATGAACTTTTTCATAGTATTTATCCTACGGTAACGGATTTACAGTCTAATCACTGTAACTGACTAAGATAGTGGCCGACTGTTTGTCTGAGGCCACAGATTGAAACTCAATGGTTAAGCCAATATTTGAGTCGCTAAAGCTATCTCCTGGCTCCTTGAGTTCTGCTACATGGTTAAAGAGTCTATTATCGAGATAATGAACGGATACTGAATTTTCCATATGAGACGATGGGTTCAGTATGTCATGGCCTACATGGTAGTTCACGTAGTAGTAGTCTTCCCCATTCTGACTACCCGCACTCTCAACTTTCAGCTGCTGGGGCAGATTTCCTGAGAGCTTCTCCCGCAGTCAGCTCAATAGCCTCAATCTCCACCTCTTCTGTGCTGCCGGCGGTTTGGGTTACCGTTTGGGTATATTCGGGGAATAAATCATACCAGCCCATGTACTCTCGGTGACCACTGCCAAACAAGCGCGAAGTCCAGGCATTCCCCATAAAGCTCCCATCTGTTCCATACTCGCTTTCGCCACTATCGAGGGTATCGCCATCATTATTGTCGTCATTGCCGGCATGGCTGAGTCCAATATTGTGGCCGAGCTCATGGCCCATGATTATCTGGTCTGTATAAGCGGTAACGATGCTCCACTTACCACCAACAGAGGCGACACCAGCCCCAACCAGCCCAGCACTTTTGGCCTCCGGCGGGTAGATGTAAACACGGTGGCGCCAGTCGCTTAGGTTGATAGGGTTGTTATTGTCATCAACTAAATTGGCTTCCGCCCATTCTGTTGCATTGTCACGCCAAGTATATCCTCCGTCTGTATATTCTCCTCCCTGGCTGGAGCGGGCTGCCGCATTGTCAACACTTAAAGTGCCACCGTCTTGGTTATCTGGAATGTTGTAACTGATACAGTCAATGGAGCTATCTTCATTGCTAGCTTCCCCATAGCAGTAATGCTCCAGGGAGCTGTCGCTGATACGATGGCGCAGGAATTTTAGTTGTCCCAATGAATTCTTTAGGTAGGTATTGTCGAGAGAATCCTCATCGTTAAAGACCATATCTGCAATATCAGAGATATCAGTGGTATCTGTAGGTGCAGCATCAGAGAAGTTCATGAAAATGAATACGATACTGCTTTCATCTGGCTCTAAAGTGACGACTGAAAAGGTAATCGATTGAGTAGTGCCATCGCTAAGTTGAAATGAAATGGTATCTTCTGTCGTTTCACCATTGTTTAAACTGTCTGCAGAATCATTCAGGCTGTATTCCCAATCCCCGTTGCTGTATAACTTGAAATCGCCGTAGGATCCGTTAAGAGTTTCCTCGACAAACTCCGGAGTATTGCCATCGACATCCTCCAAAAGGAATGTTCCTGAAGAAAATTCCTTGCCTTCAACAATCAAAGTGGCCAGTGGGCTGGCGGGGTTGAACGTGTAGGCATCATCGTAACCGGTTATGGAAATGGATATAGTGGCTTCTGAATCACTGGAGCCGATACCTAAATTAAATGCGTCGGTCACTAACTCTGAGCCAGCAATTGGATCGGATAGTTCACTGTCCAGAGTATAGGTCCAGCTGCCATCGCTGGATATTTCCAGCTCTCCATAGGTCCCTTGGAAATTTCCGGATTCAAAGGTTTGATTTCTGTTTGAGTTATCGACTAGTTGCCCTGAAACTGTTGTCTCGACATCTTCGCTGACGCTGCCGCTGTCCCCGCTTATGCTGGGGGAATCATCGTTGTCAGAGTCGTCGTCATCCGAATCTGAATTGTCATTATCATCAGAACTGGAGCTGTCATCATCAGAGCCAGTATTGCCATCACCATCATCACCATCATCGCCGTCAGTGTTTGCTCCTGAATCGCTATCACTGCTTACTGGACTGCCGTCAGGCTCGTTGTCATCGGAGCTTCCGCCCCCACCGCAAGCACTAAGAAATACAGATAAACTGATAGCCGTGAGTAACTTCAGTGAATAGGTCATATCGCCTCGATAGATCCGTTAAATCAAATAGAATTGGCGCGGAGTATAAAGAGCTGTGAATCATATTCTGTGATGGCTGGCTTGCTTTTGAGGCCGGTTTTTTACTTGAATAAGAAATAGTGCTATCGATCGCACCTTGGAATTTTTTGCCAATAAAGATAGGAGAAATAGGCTGGGAAATAGTTGGAGGTTTATTAGGTGGGGAAAAGGATAATTTGGGAGCCTGTTGGCAAAGCAAAGTTGAAAGCGGTCAACTATTCACTGTGAATAGTTAACCGCATAAGGAATCTTACTCTGCAGGGAGTCCACTCAGGAACTGTTTTAAGTGTGAAACATTACAATCTCTTGTGTCGGCGCAGTTTTCCAGGATTTGTTTCAACTGCTGGTCGTCACTTTGTTCTGTAGCCAATTTCAAATAGTAAAGTATCTGATCCAGATTTTTATCTGGAGATTCGCCTTGGCTATAGGCCTCAGCAATTTTTAGTGAAGCTATACCATGCCCTCTCTTTGAGGCTTCCTCGTAAAGTGACATTGCGCGATCTAGATTAACGTCTACACCAAGCCCCTGTTCATACATGCGGGCTTGATTAAAGTATCCACACTTTGAATTTTGATTCGCTGCCTGTTCGAACCAATGAAGAGCCTCGGAATAGTCCTTGATAGAATCACTACTGGAGTCCAAATATATGAGCCCCAGCTTATTCATAGCGCTAGCTAACCCTCTCTCTGCTGCTTGAGAGTAATAATAGATCGCCTGTTTCAGGTCCTTTTCTACTCCGCTGCCTGTTTCATAGAGTCCGGCCAACCTGGCACTGGAGTTGGCTGAACCTTCCGCAGCTGCGAGCCTATAAAGTTGTGCTGCATGGGTCGGATTTTGTTCCACTCCATAACCATTTTCGGCGGAGTAACCCATATTGGTAATACACTCCAGGTGGCCGGCCCGTCCACACAATAAATACCAGGCATAGGCAATATCGGCGTTGGCATCTGCAATAATATTCTTGGAGTGCAGGATCCCCATTTTTAATTGTGCAGGAAGATGATTGCGATATGCCGCAGCTTGATAGTCCCTGATAGATTGTTTGATATTAACCGGTTGGTCATGGGCGCCTAGTTGTGTGATACGCCCTCTCTCAAAGAGTGCGGCGGGGTTGCCTGCAATTGCAGCCTCATTGAGAAGTGCCATGCCCTCACTGGCTTCTTTTTTCTCCTCCAGCAGGTAGCTGGCATAAAAAAACTGGGCTGGTGAAAAGCCGTTATCGGAAGCTTTTTGAATAAGCTGTTCAAATTGATAGTAATTATTCTGCTCAAGGTAACCAATAGCCTGGGTAAAGTGGGCTACGGGGTAACCTTTATTAGCGCTGGCTTGCAAGAATTGTGCAGCACCGGATTCGTTCGCTGAGTTAAATTCCTCTGACGCTAAAAGGGAGTAGAGTTCATACTCCGCCTGGCCTTTCTTCAAGTGTTGTTCGGCACTGGAGAGTAGTGAAGTTGCTAATTCTTTGTCCGGATCAATTCCCAGGCCCATAAAGGCTATATAGGCTAGGTAAACCTTCGCCTCTTCGAGCCCCAAGTCCGCAGCAGCAACAAATAATTGTGCGCACTCGTTAACTGCGAATTTTTCAGTTTTGCCACTAAGACACAGCCGCCCTAAACTGATATTGGCGGAAATGGATCCCATAATAATAGCGTCAAGATAAGCCTGTTCAGCCTGTGGATACTGCCCCTCCGCATGAAACACAATGCCTTCGGCGTATCGAGCAGCATAGTCTGTGGAGGCTAGTACCTGGATCACATCTGTATAGAGCTGATCTGATGTGCCGGCAAATGGATACCTGATCGCGAGCAGTCGGTGTAGAAAGCGGGCATTATCGAAGTAGATTTTCGATACCTGATAGCCGCCTACTTCCTTTACGTTATATACGCGGTATATAGCATTGCGACTATTTGCAAATTCAAAATAGCTATCA
Organism: Microbulbifer maximicatervae (SeqCode); assembly: GCF_052468155.1. NCBI lineage: Bacteria > Pseudomonadati > Pseudomonadota > Gammaproteobacteria > Cellvibrionales > Microbulbiferaceae > Microbulbifer > Microbulbifer maximicatervae (SeqCode). The sequence continues at coordinate 687,887 of NZ_CP174335.1, read as the reverse complement.
ATAATTTCATAGCCGGATATGGTGAGCAGGTCTTCTGCATCTGCCCAGCTCCCGACCTCAAAGGCACTGTAGCTATACTCACCACTGCGTCCGGAGAGGATACCAGTAGCAATAAATTCAAACAGGTTTTTATGGTAGTTGGCGGCTTCTAACTGTCCCACAGACTCATAGCATTCTGCAGCGCTGAGATGGGGCGTCAGTGACAGGATGTTGTTGTTTGTTACGGCCTTCCAGTCCACGGCTTCACAAGACTTATCCCCAGATTCAATCGCGGATAGCTCCGCCTGGTAGCGCTCTCTGGCCGCGATATTATTCAGGGGTTGCTGAGATTCAAGATAGGCAACCCAGAAATCCTCATAAGCAACTGTATCTGGAGCGCTAGCAATTTGTTCGGTTAGCAGCCTTATTTCACTATCGCCGGGTTCGATGGAAGTGTGGGCCGCACAAGAGGCCAGTAAGTAAATAACGGGGGCAAAAAGGAATTTTTTCATTATTTACTTCCTGATCAGTGACTTAACCAGGTTTTTCATTGCCTTGCTGGTTTCCTGAGTATTCGAATTATCGCCCTTGGCCCAGAACTGATATTGAAGTGCTTCATCCAGTTTATCGAGTTGCTCCATATACTCGGCAATATCCGTATTGCGGACATGGTCCGCTTTGGATTTAAAGGCGTAGTTCACCGAGATGTTATTGCCAATATGATCGGAGGTTCTGGAGAAGGTGAACCAGGGATTGTCTATCTGTAGATCCTGGGATTCCTCTCTCCACAAAACCTCTCCAGTAATTTTGGCTACTGCTTTGTGGTTGATATCCACAGGATGTGCCAGCGCTAATGGGCTCTGGCGAATACGCTTCTGGGGGCTGGTAATATAAGAGGCGATACTGGAGCCATACAGTGAGAAAATCTTCCGGGCAGAGTTCAACTCGGCAAAATCACTGATCTCATATAGCTCCGATACCTGAAGTATATTTTCACCCCGATTGTCCTGGTGCTTGATATTGGATGTGATTTCAATACCGGGGTAGTAAGTTGCCATAAAGTTTGCGTAATTACTCTTTATGTATTCAGAGTCCGCTGACTGGAAAAATTGACGCATCTGCTCCGCTTTGAGAGCGCTGTAGGTGGACTCAACAGTTAGCCCTGCGGTATTGGCACTGGCATTGATTTCAAAATTTTCGGTGACATCCAGTTGCAGAGTGCCATTGGCGGGATAAATCGTGGTTACTTGTTTTAATGCTCGGGTTCCCTTTCGAATGGGGAGTGCCAATTCATAATCAAAGAAGCCTTTACTCTTGATATTAGAGCCCTGTCCGGAAGCGGTGCCGTCAACCCAATAATCTTGTCCATTGAGTTCAATGACGCTGATTACATGATCAAACGAACTGGGAGAGGGGATATCATTGGCAAGGTCACGCCCGCGTCCTGAAGACACCAAAGCGGGGTAAGAGTTAACCCCCAGGTGAGACAACATGGCGGTTATTAATATGGCCTTGTCTTTACAGTCGCCATAGCGCTTATCCAAAGTCTCTCTCGGCGTTCGCGGTTGGTGTGAGTTGATTCCAAACTCGATCCCAAAGTAGCGAATATCCTCCTGAACGTAGGTAATAGCCTTGCTGACCGCTCCCTCAAGGCCTTCCTCTACACGCCATTGATCCAATTGCCGGGTGAGTTCCTTTGGCAGGGAAAGGTCAATATCGTAGAGTGTCATTGCCCAGTCGTTCACTTCAGCCCAGCTGTTATAGCCTGAATATTGGATGTAGTTGAATGGGTCATGCCAGTGAGGGTATTCCCCCTCCTGAAGTATCGGAGACACCTGCTTCAGGTCCAGCGTGTACTGGTAAGTGCCGTTATTGCGGGTAACGTTCACCGGTACTTTTTCATTGTTAAAACGGTAGTTGAGCTTGTTGTCACTGGTAATTTTTACATGGCGCCTGTCGATGGCATCCGGCCATGACAGGTAGAAAGTACCAAAATCCCCGCGTTCAAAAATAGGATTGCTTCCCTCGAGTGTATAAGCGTAGGAGATTTTGTCACCGGGTCGGATATCCTCAAGAATGTAAAGCGCATTCCACATTTCAGAGTAGAGTTTGCTGGACAGCTCCTGCTCAGACTGGAATAACTTGAAGTCCTGTTTGTCCAGGCGATCAATCACTTGATCATTGCGGGTGACGGTAATTTCGTGAACGACCAGCTGCTGGAACGCGGGGTAAAAACTAATGTTCAGTTCCGATACCTGTTTAACCCCCTGCTGATTGAGGGGCTCCATCACCAACTGAAAATAGTATTGGTGTTGTTCGTTCGTATGGGATATCTGGGAGTTGCTCAGGTGATACCTAACACTGCCTTCGGGTGCAGTGACACTACTCGAGAGATCGACGGCATCCACCCAAGTGGGTGTTGGGGCTATGTTAATTTCAGGGGTAGCCTGGGCCAGCGACACAGCAAATAAGAGAGTCACAGCCAGAATTTGGCCGAAGGAACGATATTTCAAAATGAGCCTCGATTGTTATCTACAGCCTATACCGGCGGAGACAGAATAGATCTTGGGTGGGGAGTAAGCAGAAGAGGCACGCGGGGCACCCTACGATTGATTCGCTTCTGTTGAACCCTGGATCTTTCCCTATAGGGCAGTGCCTGTTGCCGTTTGGCAGCGGCGCTCCGTTACCGCTTGGTGTTGGGATCGTTAAGTGAACAGCCGGTAATATACCCCAATGGCTATGGGCTGAGTATCGAATGGCTATGACCGCTGGCGTTTTGAATAAGTTTTTCGGAGGTTCAAATTGATGAAGGCAGGGTTTGTTGTGTCCAGGCGATGAAATGGTTAAAAAACAACCGAATCTTGAAGGTGGGAGGCCACCCAGCTTGTAAGCTGAGTGACCTGAGATCTGCTTATTGGGTTTGCTCCTGAACGGGCATTTCTTCGAGCTTAGCCTTTATCTCTTTCAGCTTTTCCTTAACTCGGGCTGCATTGTCGGGGCCCATGCGGATCATCAGCTTTTGTATTCCAGGGAGTTTTTCCAGTTTTGGATCGGCAAATTTGTAATACACCGACGGGCGTATCAATTGAATAGGGCCTTCAACATCTGGCGCTGCCAGTACATTGTCGATTGCTCCAATCACCACCTGGTGGAATGACTTGTTGCGAATCCCCAGCTCGCCGTAGGCCTGAGCTAAACGGGGGTACCAGTATTGATACAAGGTGATGATTGCATCAGTGTTAGCCAGTGCGAACAATCGTACTGGTTGGTCGTAACGGCGATAGTTCTCCGGGGACAGCTGGTAGCCTTCAGCGGATGACCCGGTAACGGTGATGGGGCCGCGAATGGTTTTCAGCGGGCGATGCTTGTGAATCAACTCACCACGGGATGCTGCGTTGGCAGCGGCTACCCATTTACGTATTACTTCATCAGGTACCAGCCAGCGGGACAAGGCGCCGTCGGGTGCCAAGGACATTAATTCGTCATATGCGGCCTTATCGCTCTCGTTCAGGGGGGGAGGTGGCTCTCTGCCGGGCTCCTCTTCGATGACCGGCTCCTCGGGCGGTTGGGCTGGTTCCTGGCTCTCAGGTTGTGCCAGGGCTTCTGGCTCGGGAGCAGTTTGGGGTTCTTCGACAACACCGATGGTGGGAATTTCTTTTTTCTTTTCCTCGCCGGTCCAGAGCCAATAGGCTGCTGCAGCGACAACGACCACCACAATAATGCCGATGATCCACCCTTGCCTAGATTGTTGTTCCGACATTCCCTGCCTCCTTTGACTGCTAACAGAATGTGACGCTTGGACCACGACAAAGCGCTGCGGTTTCTCGCGATCTGCTGGTTTTACATTACTCTGCAAAAGCGCCGCTCGCAAAATAGTTTTACTATGGGGTAATTGCACAACCTTATTGCCGGTCTTGAACCCTGCGCAGTGCCTACGCCCCCGCGCGGGAGGATGTTTGATTTACTGGGCCTATTAGAGTGGCCTGGGGAGCTTCTGAATAATTCTGGGCGGCGAATAAAAGAGAGAACAATGGGAAAATTCACCAGCTTATTGATTGGCCTGATGCTGGGTGGTGTACAAGCTGCCGTGGCTGCAGAGCCGGTAGATCCTTTTTGGCGCAATGCGACGGTCTATTTTATGTTGCCGGACCGTTTTAATAACGGCGATAGCAGCAATGACTTCCCCTACGGCCGCAAAGACGATGCGGCATACCTGCGTGGCTTTGAGGGAGGGGATCTGCGCGGCGTTATCGAGAAAATTGAAGCGGGGTATTTTAATGATCTCGGAGTCGATGCTATCTGGATGGCCCCGGTGATTGAGAACATCCATGGCTACAATGAGTCCGATAAACGCACCTACGCTTTCCATGGCTACTGGCCTAAGGACTGGACTGCCGTAGATGCTAACTTTGGCACCGAAGCAGAACTGGCAGAATTGATTGAGGTAGCTCACAGCCAGGGGATTCGCGTATTGCTGGATGTAATTCTCAATCACACCGGGCCAGTCACTGAACAGGATTCCAGATGGCCCTCGAGTTGGCTGCGCAATAGCCAGCAATGCGACTGGTCTGACTATGCCGGCAATGTTGAGTGTGCAATTCACGCGAACCTGACGGATATCCTCACGGAGAGCGAGAAAGATGTCGAGTTGCCGCCGCAACTGGTGGCAAAGTGGAAAAAAGAAGGCCGCCTGCAGCAAGAGCAGCGTGAACTGGATGCCTTTTTCGAGCGCACTGGCTATCCCCGCGCCCCCAAATATTACCTGATCAAGTGGTTAACCGACTGGGTGCGTGAATACGGTGTCGATGGTTTTCGTGTGGACACCGTCAAACACGTAGAGCCACAAGCCTGGGCAATACTGAAAAACGAAGCGGATATAGCCCTGGCGGAGTGGAAGGCTGAGAACCCGAAGAAGAAATTGGACGATCGCAATTTCTTTATGGTGGGTGAGGTTTACCATTTCGGCGTTAACAACTTTGGTCCCAGTGTTGGTCGCTCTTACGATTATAGCGACCGGAAAGTGGACTTTTATCAGTATGGTTTTGACAGTCTGATTAACTTCGATTTTGCCCAGGTTGCGGGCAAGCCAGCGGACGATATTTTCTCCAGCTATTCTTCCGCCTTGAATAGTGGTGAACTAAAAGGGTTCGGTGTCCTAAATTATCTAGGTTCCCACGATGACCATCACTCATTTGACCGCGAGCGTCAGCACACACTGAGTGCCGCAAGTAAACTGATGTTGGCGCCCGGTGCAGTGCAGATATATTACGGTGATGAACTGGCGCGCCCCATGATTGATGATCGCGCATTCGGCGACGCCTCTATGCGCACCAATATGAACTGGGATGACTTGGAAAAGCCGGAAACCCGTGCATTGCTGGCTCATTGGCAGAAGCTTGGGCAGTTTCGTCGATCGCACCCGGCAGTTGGCGCTGGTGTACACCAGAAGCTGGCGGATAAGCCTTATACATTCTCCCGTACCTTATCTGGTGAGCAGCCAGTAGTTGTGGCGATGGAACTGCCTGCGGGTGAAAAGAGCGTATCAGTTGAAGGTGTGTTTGCCGATGGTATCGAACTGACCGATTACTACTCGGGCAAGCGAGCCAAAGTTGAGGATGGTCGGGTGACTTTTGATACTGAGGGAACTTTGCTACTGCTATCGGCTAAATTGCAGTAAATCCAAAAAAGAAAGCCCCTGCAGATAGCACTGCTGGGGCTTTCAGCATCCTTGAAAATGGGATGACTTAATCGTTGTTCATTGTTGTTGTGGTGAATTGGTTACATACCATCACATCAACGTCTAACTGGCCAATTACACGCTCGGCAGTATTGCCACGCAGGAATGAACCGGTCTCGCCGTACTGATTCATGGTTCCCATCACGACCAGGTCTGCATCGATCTCACGGGCCACTTCCTCAACAACATCACTGGTATAGCCGCGCTTTACGTGAATACGATGGGTGGGGACACCGGTTTTATCGGCAAGCTTGGCCAAAGCACCGCGATCTGGGTAGAGCATGGAATCCAGGAAAGCATTTACGAGGTGTAGCTCTGCTCCGTAATGACCTGCGATATAGGTCGCGCGTTCGCTGATCTGGCGATTGAGCTCGCGCTGCTCGAGGGTTTTTGCCTGGTAGTTAACGGTAGCCAACACTACTTTGCGCTCGTCCTTGGCGCCGGGGCGAATCAATACCACTGGGCAGCGCGCTGTTTTCAGGACTCGCCACTTGGACTCGGCGAAGGTAAAGCGACGGCTGTTCTTCGCGTGTACTGGTAGGTAGATCATTTCTGCGTTGCAACGCTTTGATTCCTGTACGATGGCCGCCTGCCAATCGCTGGACCAGCAAACAGTGATCTCACAGGAAAGACCAGCTTCTGAGATGGGTTCACGAATTTGTTCACGGAACCACGATTCATCGCGAAATAGGTGGTCGTTAACTGCACGGGTATCCACCGCTTCACCATCAACTGCGACGAATACAGCCAGTCGCGGCTGAGGATTGCGTCCACGTGAAGTGATCAGGGCTCGCTCCAGAGCTACATGCTTCTCATCGTTAGGGTCCACTACAACGAATACGGTGCTTTGCTGCTCCATTTTTTCTCCTCAACTAAGCGTGTTACTGGCCAGTGCGACCTGCAGTTGACCAAGAGGTCTAATCTACCATGATGGGGTGGTCAGCCCGAGTACCTGACTGTCCCATTTGTCGAATTTGGCGCCTATCTCATCGAATAATTTTGTTGCGCATAATGGCGAAGTTGGGGGTGGGGGTATTGAGGTAGATCAAGATTCTCAGATGTATGTCTGAGCTTGCTGTTATAGAAGTGAAGATGACTGGGTAGCGAGGTATATTCTCGTTACTAGCTTTACCGATGGTACTGAGGCCATGTTACTTTTTAGGAAATATAAACGTTGAGTAGATATTTCAGTTTCTTGTCAGGCCTTGCCTAGACTCTACTTATAAACGATGATACCCAAGATTGGTTTTTTATTTAGCTCAAACCTTTTCTCCACCTAAAGGGCCCCATACATTTTTGAAGCGTTAGAATCTGTATTACATCTTTTGTATACATCGCAGGATTTTGGGATTAACTTGATTTTCTCTGATTCTTTAGTCGGTACCATACTACTCATCTATATAATGGTTCCGTACAGTTATGGCAGTAGTTACTGACGTAAATCTCTCCTATCCGTTGAGGTTATTACAAGAGTGCCCCTGCGCTAACAATAAAATTGTCCCATTCTTTAAATTATTCCAAATTTTTATAAACTTCATTTTACACAAGGTAGATATTGTTACTAATAAAGTAGTAAGGGATAACTTCTTCGTTGGTTTAATAAATAGCTTTTCACAAAGCTACTATAGTTTTACCTTGTGTATTTTGTTGCTGGGTGTATAGCGTCTATAGGCTTATCTACAGTGTCTGAGGGAGTTGGCTCGTCTACTATTCTTACTAGTAATTTTATAAATTAGTTTGTCGGACTTAGTGATGAAATTTAATGGCCACTAAGCACTTCCTCTTATTTAAGCAGTTCTACATTGCTTAATTTTTAGCCTTTCAAACTAAGTCATGCCGAAGATCAATATTTCAAGCACAAATTTCTACTACGCCCCCTACAGGGAGGATGTGCTCTCAAGCACTGATTATTAGCCTTCCAAAAGCCCGAAAGTTGTGATTTTGGGGTTGCAGTAGCACAGGAGGTGCATATTACCGCTGTTGTTCGGTATTTGTTCACATATTACCGGTTTATTGATGCCTTTGGTGGTCTGTGGATATCTCAGGATGAGTGATCAATTGGTCGGGTATAGCAATCCAAAAGTTTAGATACTGTTAGTTTGGTTCCTAAATGTCCGGCTTGAATTGCAAAAAATAATAAATGGTCACCTGTGATGATAAGCCTAAACTTTTCTTCGCCGCTTGCGGTGCTTCTTACAAATTCTTTTCTTGAGCGAATGTCTATTGGTTGTGTCGCCTGAGGAGAATATTTCTAGCTCCTACTGTGGGGCGAATGCAATCCAAGTATTTGCAAGCGCCTGGGAAAAGGCGTGCTTATAGGTTGACCCTACTTATGTAGAAATGGAGAGCCATTAATCATTGGTGGGCAACTGCCCCTGGGGTTCTCCTTATACAAAAAAATAACGGCTACAGATGAGAGAAAAAGGAAAGCTAAAATGAAAAAACAATTTCCGTTAAAAGGACTTCTGGGAGGTGCGAGTATCGTACTCGGAGCCATATCCAGCACCCATGCCAGTGCAGGCACAGCCTTTGTGCATATGTTCGAATGGAGCTGGAATGATATTGCCAATGAGTGTGAGAATTTCCTGGGTCCAAAAGGTTTTGACGCAGTACAGATCTCTCCTCCCCAAGAGCACATTTCTTACCATACCTGGTGGGCGCGCTACCAACCGGTAACCTATACCAACCTCACTAGCCGTAGTGGTACTGAGGGAGAGTTGCAGGATATGATTAATCGCTGTCATGCGGCAGGGGTTAAAGTTTATGCGGATGCAGTGATCAACCATACTGCAGTCTGGGACGGGAGTGGCACAGGTTGGGGAGGAACTGATTGGTCCGAGGCTAACCATCCGGAATTTTCCTCATGGGATTATCATGATAACTGTACAATTGACGGCTATGGTGATGCTAATACTGTTTGGAATTGCAGATTGGAAGGCATGCCAGACCTAAACACAGGCAATGACTATGTTCAGCAAACAATAGCGGATTATCTGAATAAATTGCAGGGTATGGGTGTTGATGGCTTCCGTGTGGATGGTGTTAAACATATGTCCCCCAGCGACATGTACGGAATAATGAGCAAGGCCGGCAATCCGTGGATTTTTTCTGAGGTAATCGGCGCAGCTGGCGAAGCTTCTGAGATCCAGCCGTACAATTACACTTTCCTGGGCCATGTGACTGAATTTAAGTATGGCACTGATGTGGCCAGTAATTTTAATGGACAGATAAAGAATCTCTCCAGTCTCGGTGAAAGTTGGGGGCTGCTTAACTCTGGCGAGGCCGTTACTTTTATTGATAATCATGATCGTGAGCGCGGTCATGGTGGTGGGGGCAACCTTACTTATAAGGACGGGGCGAAATACAATTTGGCTAATGTATTTATGTTGGCACACCCTTACGGCTATCCCAAAGTGATGTCTGGTTACGAATTTACCGATGAAAATGCCGGGCCACCGAGTAATGGTCCCGATAGTTGTGAAAATGATGAGTGGGTCTGCCAACACCGATGGGGCAATATTGCCAATATGGTGGGTTTCCGTAACTATACCGATGGCACCAGTATGGAAAATTGGTGGGATAACGGAGATAACCAGATTGCCTTTGGACGCGGTGATAAAGGCTATGTCGTTATCAATAATGAGGGTAATTCTTTCAGCCAGACACTGTATACAGGCCTTCCTGCAGGGGACTACTGCAATGTCCTGGCGGGAGATGATGAGTGCAGTGGCGATGTTATTTCCGTAGGCAGCAATGGCTATGCCACCTTCAATGTTGCAGCTTATTCCGCTGCTGCCATTCACGGTGGGCAGCTATCTGGTTCCTGTGGTGAAGAATGTTCTGGGACGGGTTTCCCCAGCCTTTATTTCCGTGGCACAGCTAATAATTGGGAAGCAACAGCTTTTGAATTGGTAGCAGATAATACCTGGCAATTGGTGGTTAATTTTGATGGCCAGGCAGACCAACGCTTTAAGTTGGATATCTATGGTGACTGGGCCGAAAATTACGGTGACGATGGTGCTGATGGCACGTTGGATCAAACCGGAGAAGATATTTATACCTCTGTAACCGGTAACTACCTCATTGAAGTAAATGATGAGACTCTGGCCTATTCGATCACCGAGGTCTCTTCCCAGCAGGCACCCACTGCAACTGTGACTCCAGTATCCAGCACAGTAGAAGTCAATCAGAGTGTCACCCTGGATGCCAGCAGCTCTACTGATAGCGACGGTAGTGTGATTTCCTATAGCTGGAGCAGTGGTGGTAGTTCTTCCTCGACGACTTTGAGCTTCGCCAGTGCGGGCACTTATACCGAGACAGTCACTGTTACTGACAATGATGGCCTGACCGATAGTGTTACGGCAACCATTACCGTGACTGATCCCAATGCTGGTTATGCTCAAAACTTTACGGCATTAAATTTCCGCGGTACGCCCAATAGCTGGAGCACCCAGGCGATGACCCTGGTTGCAGACAATACCTGGCGTGCCACTGTAGTGTTTGATGGCAGCAGTAACCAGCGCTTTAAGTTTGATGTCAGCAGTGACTGGGCTGAAAACTACGGGGATAACAATGCGGACGGCTCTCTGGAGGAGGGTGGGGATGATATCTACACCGATGTATCAGGTACCTATATTGTTGAGGTAAATGATGAAACCCTGAGCTACAGCCTGACCTGTGCAGACTGCGGTAGTTACGCATCCAACTTTTCCTCACTTTATTTCCGTGGCACACCAAATAGTTGGGGTGCTGAGGCTATGGAATTAGTTGCCGACAATACCTGGGAAATCCAGGTAAATTTTGATGGTCAATCTCAGCAGCGTTTCAAGTTTGATGTTAATGCTGACTGGAGTGAAAACTATGGCAATAACGACTCCGATGGCGACTTGGAGCAGGGTGGATCTGATATCTACACTTCTGTAAGCGGAAGCTACAAGGTGCAGGTGAATGATCAAACTATGATGTACACACTGATCACTTTATAGCTTCTGGAGCCAAGCAAGTTGGAATTACGACCTGCTTGGCTTGTAGTATTTAAAGTGTGGAGGCTGGTTAATTAAGAAGTAGAATTCTATCGTGTGATATTTATCGAGCCCTCTTCAGTGAGCCAGCCTAACTCATAAATACCATCATTGTTGCTATCGACAAATCTCAAGCTATTTTCGATCATCATAGGGCCTAGTTCCGGCGATGTGGAAATGATTTTTCCGGTCCATGGGTCCATTTCGACAATATGATGCCTCTCGTTTTTTTCGATATTCAGAATTATATTTCGGTGTGAAACACCGTAATTTTGTACGGCAATAGAACGAACTTCATATCCGTCTAGATAAGTTAGTCTCATAAACTCCAGTTTATTATTGAGTAACATAATCCATGTCTCGGATCTATATGATATTACGGCAAAAATTTCATCGATGAAATCTCCATCTAAATCCCCTGTGCTTATTTTAGTAATACCTGCATATTCACTAAGGGAGGGAGTTTGATTTTCAGGAATGTCAGTAAAAATATTGAACTGTGCAGAAATTGATTGGTAATCATCATCGCTAGTGAGGAGGCTGAGAATTTCCTCATCAGCCACTACAATGTCTAAATACCCATTGTTGCTAGCATCAAATAGCTTTATATCGACACCACCACCAGACTCATGATTCCAGAGTAATTCGTAGTTTTCCATATCGTAAGCGTAGATATGAGCGTCTTTAGTGGTTGCTATCATACTGGTATTTTCATTGCTACCAAGCTTGCCTGCTGTGAGAGCAACTATTTTTTCACTCATGGGGCTGCCGGACCAAATAATAGATTCCGAAAAAATGTCATAAAGCCCGGGGGTTTTCTCATTAACAAAAGCAATTTCTTTAGTGTTGTCCTTTTGAAGGTCTAGCGTAATACCTGCTGTTGTTTCATTTTCAATCTCCGGTATTGCAGCGCTAAAAGTGATAATATTTGTTTTGGGGTTTAAAGACATTATGTGAGAGTTTTCCCAAGGGATCATCCCTAAACTTAAAGAAGATATTTCAGGGTTATCTGCGGATATTGATTGTATATCAACAAGTTCATCTTCGAGGAATCTGGGATTAATTCCAATTTCCCACTCTAGTTCTAAATTATCGTCACCAGATAGATTTGAATAGATTTTTAATTCATGGCGATTGTTAAAGAAATATTCTAGTTCCGGATCATTGTCCAGATTGGCCACTCTCATATTGTCCCCCCAAACTGAGGGCGATGAAGTCCAGTTAGGGATAAGTTTATTGGAATCCATATCAAAAGAATAGAGTTGCGGTCTACTAGCACTATTCTCCGTTGCAAGAATCCTTGGAGTTGCATCATCTGGAGATAAAAAAGTCGTGAAGTAATAAGAATTGACTTCATTTTCAATTTTAATTGTCTGAGTATTGGCGTCGAAAAGAGTTAAGAAACCTGAGGTTGGGTGGACGCTGATTATTTCACCGATCCCATCCATGTTGATATCTACAATATCAAGATTTGGATTGTCCTTATCAGCATCTGTAAATCCATCTTCATAGCGCCAGCTTAAAGCATAATTGCCATCGATGTAGTCAAACACATAACCGCCGCCAAGTACAATTTCTAACTCGCTGTCACTATCTAGATTACCAACAGCAAATATTTGGCCTAACTCGAGAATTTCAGATTTCCATTCTACCGAATAGTTATCAGTGTTAAGAATAACCAGTTGCATTTTATCTTTCATTACATTGTACATTCTGATTAGGACAATAACTTCTAGATCCTGATCGTTATCTATATCTGTAACGAATATTTGTTCTACTCCATTACCTGTGAGAGTAGCTACTCTTTTTGGTTTTAAGTTATCATCAAATAGAAATAGCCCTGTCGTATCATGGGCGGTATAATTGTCTCCAATAAGGCCAGCAAAAAGATCATCTTTCCCGTCGTTATTCATGTCTGCAAGGGTTAGGCTAGATATATATAAATTATTATCATCTTCTTCTGAGTTAGTGCTTTCACCATTAATTAAAACATAGGGGTGCTCCCACTTAATGGAATATTCGCTCCCATTATAGCCAAAGGCAAACAATCTACGTTTACTATTAGTAGCTACAATTTCCTTGACTCCATCGCCATCAATGTCTCCAATTGCCACATGCTGTGGTCTGGCCGTAGTTATAATATAACCATTTGATAAAGGTATTTTTCGTTCTTCATCTACGACTTTTAATGTTCTACTTTCATTGTGAATGTAATCATTTTGTGACAATGAAATTTCCCAATGAACGTCCATTTCTGTATCAAACATCGGCCCAGTAGGCGTCCAATCAACATTACCCTCTTCATCAATTTCCATGCCATTTGGACGAGCTAGAAACTCTAAGTTATAGGGATCGTTATCGAGGTCCTCTACTATCACCTGAAAGGCTGTTGGAATTCCATACTGGACAACGTCCGGCATATTGACAATAGACATTACAGGTAGTGTATCTTGAATCTCCGTACTAGTCGTTGCTTCACTTGTAAGCTCTCCATCCGAAACAATCACTTTTACTGCTACTTCATCATTCTTCAAGAAATGAGTAGAGGATAAAAGATTAGTTGTGATATCAGAAACTTCCTCATTGTTGACAGTCCAATAATATTCAATATTTAAGGGGTCGTTATCTATATCTGAAATACTGATTATGGCTTCAATATCAGTATTCGTGAAAGCAGGTAAGTCTGAGAAACTTAAACTTTCAATTATGGGGGCTCTATTTTGAATAATGATGGAAGTAGTTTGCGAAACAGAATCTTCACCGTCAGTGATATAAGCTTCTATACTAATTGTATCCCCGTGATTAAAATGGGATGCAGCTAGTTTAGATTCTGTTACTTCACTGATAGTTTGATTGTTATTTTTCCAGGTATATGTAACTTCCAGTTGATCTCCGTCTTCGTCTGAGGCGTCAAGTTGAACAGACAGAACACTATCGTTATAGGCTGGGTTTGGAGTGATAGATAAACTGTTTATAACCGGAGGTGCATTACTAGCTCCACCGCCTTGTCCCGATCCTCCACTATTTGAATCACTACTGGATGATCCTCCGCCTCCACATGCGGTAAGTATGGAAGAAATTAGCATGATGCCTACGGTGTTAGTAATAAGTTTATCATGAAAAATACACACATCACTCTCCATATGTAAGTGTCAAGTTTAGTTCTTTGAGCTGATAAAGAATTGGTATTTTAGTTCCGGTTCTGATGGGCTTGGAAGTACACATTATGAACAGATAACAATTTAATTTATATGCGTGTTGATTGGATAATTGTGGGACTTATCACACTTTATTAATGAGTTTAATTTTGGGTGATGTTTATTGGTACGTTTGCCTTATATATTTGCGTAGTGAATTAAACTAATCTGAGCGTAATCTGGATAAGTTAAGTGACTGATTTTTACCTAAGTGTTGCTTTTTAATAATTGTTCTGTGCTTTTCTAAATCGTTAAATTCATCAGTCTTATTTATTATTAGCTGTCTCATTTAGGGACCCTCTGATCAACGAAGCATTTTTCCAGAATTAAGCTGAGCTGCTTGAAAAATTCACTTTATTACGCACAAACGCGTAATTTGCGCGTAATAGTCCACTAATTTTTCATCTGAAACCCTCAATAGGTGGATTTCAGGCGAACCACCCCTAGGCAGCCAAGTATTTTCTCCCTATTATTAAGTTGGTAAAGCCTGCCAGTAAGCACAGCCTCTCAGTATTTTTTACCAGTCCCCGATAGCGGACCTTGTCATAACCAAATACCCGTTTGATGTAGCGGAAGGGGTGCTCGACCTTCGCTCTTATCTGCGCCTTGATCTTTTCCGCTTTACGAAGTGCATCACGCCCTGGAAGAGTTTTTAGCTTGCTCGGCTTCATTGCTATATACCAATCCGCCTCCCGCTCTTTCAACTCTTCACGTTTCTCCGCACCAATGTACCCAGAGTCTCCCCAGATTCTTTTCTCCTCCCCGTGGAGAACTCGCTCTGTAGTTGTGACATCATGCGAATTCGCTGCTGTTGTATCTATGCTATGTATTACTCCGAGCACATCATCAACCCCGATATGCATTTTCATTCCAAAATGCCACTGATTGCCTTTCTTTGTTTGATGCATTTCTGGATCACGTTTTTTCTTTTTATTCTTGGTTGAAGTTGGCGCAGAGATAATAGTGGCATCTACAATCGTGCCTTCACGCAGTACCATGCCATTCTCAGCAAGATGCTTGTTGATTCCATCAAAAAGAGCTGCACCTAGCTGATTGAGCTCCAGTAAGTGGCGAAAGTTAAGAATCGTTGTTTCATCGGGAATTGGGCCGCTCAAAGTCAATCCAGCAAAACTACGCATGGATTCAATTTCATACAGTGCATCCTCCATAGCGGGATCACTGAGATTATAAAATAGCTGCATGCAATGAATACGGAGCATGACACTCAATGGATATGGCTGTCGGCCACGTTTGCCTTGTGGATAGCAAGGAGTGATCTGAGCTTCTAGTCGCTGCCATGGGATGAGGGCTTCCATTTGAGAAAGAAACTTCTCTCGGCGAGTTATACGGCGCTTTAGCTTATATTCTGCTTCGGCAAAGGTGACTTGGTGCATAATTCATCGTAGTCTTGATGGGTAGGTGAATATTACCAATATTGGCTTGGAATTATTCAGAGGTTCCTTAGATGTGTAATTCTATAAATATTGAAGCTGCCCGGAAGTATAGTTGGCGGAATGATATTCTTGAGTTTGTGACGGCAGCACTAAGGATTGATGGATTGAGGTTAGCGGTTAATATCAGTATAAGTTTAAATCTGAAGTGGGTTATGACTGAGATTAAACTATTGTGATAAGGACACCGACGCTGACTTAAACTAGGGCTTGATATCTGCGCTTCTATAAGCATGAATTGCAAAATGTGGGTAAATGATTCAACCATCTATTAATTATGTAGCTCGTTCTGAAATCAAGCAGACCTGAATTATGATCTGCTTGGCTTTTGAAATGTATAGAATTTTATTAGTTTAGCAATTGCATTCTACCGCGTTATAGTTACCGATCCTTCTTCCGTCAACCAGCCTAATTCATATTGTCCATCATTGTTGCTGTCGATAAAGCGTAAACTATCATGAACCATTCTGGGGCCTAGCTCAGGTGAGGTCGAAATTACTTTTCCGGTCCATGGATCAATTTCTATAATATAGCGCCGGCCATCATTTTCAGAACTGAATAGTATATTTCGATGTTGGGTGCCGTAATTTTGCACTACAAAAGAGCGAACATCATGCTCTCCTAGATAAATTAGATTCTCGAACTTTAGGTTGCCGTCTAGCACCATAAGCCATGACTTGTAAACTCTTTTTATTAAAACAATAATTTCATCCACAGAATCTCCATCTAAATCAGCTATGTTTATTTGGGAATTCTTTGAGAATTCATAAATGGGTGTTTCTTGACCTTCAGGGATATCATTGAAAATGTTGAACTTTGTTGAAAATGATTGGTAATTATCATCGCTGGTTAGCAGCCTGATGTTTTCATTGTCAGCCGCGACTACATTGAATTGTTCTGTGTTTTTTGTGTCAATTAGTTTTATATCGACACCGCCACCAGTATTATGGCTCCAGAGTAATTCGTAGTTATCAATGTCATAAGCATATATGCCATTATCTTTAGTAGTTGCAATCATGCTGGTTTTTCTATCATTGCCGAGTTGGCCAGTGGTGAGGGAAACTATTTCTTCATTTATAGGGTTGCCAGACCAAATAATAGACTCTGAAAAAATATCGTAAAGGCCTGGGGTTTTTCCGGTTACAAAAGCAATTTCATTAGTGTTATCTTTTTGAAGGTCTAATAAAACAGCAGCTGTTGTCTCATTTTTAATCCCCGGTATTGTGGGGCTAAAAGAAAAGCTATTCGTAACAGGATTAAAGGCCATTAAATGCGAATTGCCCGAGGAAATTGTTGCTAGACCTAAGGCGTACAAGCTGGAAGTGTTTGTAAGTGTAGATTTCACATCAACAAGTGTGTCTTTCAAATTTGTTGTATGTTGTTTAGGTTGCCACTCTATTTCTAGCTCACCATCATCTGAAGAGTTTGAGTAAATTATAACGTCGTTTCTATTGGTAAAGTAAAATTCCAGTTCTGGATCATCATCCAGATTGCCTACTCTCATATTCTCACTAAAGACCGAAGGTGATGAAATCCACTTAGGGATCAATTTTTGTGAGTCTATGTCAAATGAGTAGAGTTGTAGCTTTATAGGAGAGGTCTCTCTTACGAGGATTCTTGGTGTTGCGTCCTCAGGAGAAAGAAAAGTTACAAAATTACTATGTTTAATTTCATTCTCAAGTTTAATTTCTTGAGTGTTTGCATTGTAAAAAGTCAAAACTTTGGAAGTTGGATGAGTGCCGATGATTTCACCGATTCCATCCATGTCGATATCTGCGATATCAAGACTTGCACTATCATTATTTGATGTAAATCCTTCTTCATAATGCCAGCTTAAAGTATAACTACCATTGATATAGTCAAATACGTAACCTCCGCCAAGTACAATCTCTAGTTCACTATCGCTATCGAGATTTCCGACAGTAAATGTTGCACCTAATTGAAGAATTTCGGATTGCCATTCCACTGAGTAGTCATCAGTACTTAAGATAACCAGTTGCATTTGATCTTTAAAGTCATCTGGCTCTTCCCCTCGAAAAGAATTGTATAAATCAACAAGGGCAATAATTTCTAGAGTCTGGTCGTTATCTAGATCTGTCACATAAATTTGTTGAACTTCGTTGCCTGTGAGAGTAGCTACTCTTTTGGGTCTTAAGTTATCATCGAATAAAAATATACCTGTCGTATCATGCGACCATATAGCGTGTCCTTGCAATCCTGCTAGGATCTCTTCCCTTCCATCATCGTTGAGATCTATGAGGGTTAGGCAGGAGTAATATAAATCGTTGTAATCATGATAGGTGGGGCCTTCGCCCTCAACTAATGCATAGGGGTGCTCCCACTTAATAGCATATTCATCACCGTCAGAGCCTAGTGCAAATAATCTACGTCGACCATTGGTAGCCACAATCTCCTTGATTCCGTCTCCATCAATGTCTCCAACAGCTAAATCTGGAGAGTCAAACGTAGTTTCAATATATCCATTTGATAAAGGCACTTTTCGCTCTTCATCCAAAACTTTTATCATCCTACCTTCGCTATGTGAGTAGTCCTCTTGTAACAGTGAAAGCTCCCATTGGATATCCATCTCTTTTTCGAACATTGGTCCAGTCGGTGTCCAACTGATATTATCATCTTCATCAATCTTCATACCATTTGGGCGGGCTAGAAACTCTAGGTGATAGGGATCGTTATCTGGATCTTCTACTACTACCTGGAATCCTACAGGTTCACCATACTGAACAGTGTCTGGCATGTTAATGACAGACATTACTGGTAGTGTATCCTGGATATGAGTGCTAGTCGTTACCTCAACGGTTAAATCTCCATCTGAAACGACTGCTTTTACAGCCACTTCATCTCCTTTCAAAAAATGATTGGAGGGCAAAATATTAGTTATGACATCGGAAACTAACTCTTGATTTACAGTCCAATGATACTCAATTGTTAGGGGGTCATTATCTACGTTTGAAATATCGATAGTGGCTTCGATATCGGTAGTGGTAAATATAGGTAAGTTTAGAAAGCTTAGGCTCTCAATAATGGGGGCTCTATTTTGAATTGTAATAGATGTGCTTTGTGATACAGAGTCTTCACCGTCTGTGATGGCTACTTCTACACTGATTGAATCGCCATGATTAAAATAGGATGGGGCTAGATAAGGTTCTGTTACTTCATTGATCACTTGATCATTGTTTTTCCAGGTATATGTAACTTCTAGCAGATCTCCGTCTTCGTCTGAGACATCCAGTAGAACAGATAAAGTGCTGTCATTATAGGCTTGGTCTGGTGTGATGGATAAATTATTAATAACTGGGAGAGTATTATTGTTAGTGCCCCCTTGACCTGGATCGCCACTAGAAGGAGTTTCGGTGCTTGAGTCATCGCTGGAGGAGCCCCCGCCTCCGCAGGCAACTAGTATCAATGAAATTAGTATAATGCAAAGGTTATTCACTATACTCTTATAGTAAGAAATAGACACATCACTCTCCATATGTAGGTGCCAATTTTAGATTTTTTCACCTATTAATAGGTGGTAAATGGGTACCAATTTTTTTGGTGTTAATTCTCTCTATTATGGATAGGTAAAAATATAAATCATATGGAAGGCAACTAGGTATTTGCGGGGTTTATCACATTTTTTAATAATTTTTACTTATTTGTAAATGTTGGTACGATCGCTTTGTGAGTATTCTGATAAGGCTGTGTCGTTTAAATCTACGGAGGGATATTGGCCGATAGGATTAATAGTATGGTCTTTAAGTGTATAATTTTTAAAAAGCTACTAACCAGTTGGTTGGGTAGCTTTGTTGGTAAGAGTTCTTTCTAATTCACGTTAATGGTTTGAATTATTTTTCAATAATATTGAATAAGCAAGTTGTGACCTTAGGTTGCTTACTCTTTTCTTGTTTAAAGTTTAAGTTTTACTAAATGAATTTTATGGATAAATTACTTGCTCACTTTATCCTTAGCCAGCAGAGCTTGTTGTAGCGCCTGCAATTTTGCAATCTCTTCTTGATTTAACTTTGGGTTCGATTCACAACGAGGATCGGTTTTTTGCAGCAAGGCCAGTATTTCTTTTGTTAATGGTATGGGTTCACAGCCGTGTCCGGTCTCGCAAATTAAATCCCACTGCGGTTTGGCCTGGACATGACAGGCAAAGCAGTTACCTCCAAAACGGTTAACTACATCAACAAAACCTCGCTTACGGATTTTGCTGCCTTCCTCAGAAACATCCAGTTCAAAAAACTCCCAATCTTTAGTGGCGGGGTTAAAGCCTTTTTGGTGTTTGATCATCACTTCCCCGGGTACTAACTGGACCACTGATCCAGGAGGATAAACACCTCCAGTGCTGGAGTTTGCGACCTCTAGAGTCCCATCCAGATCTCCCAGTAAATTATCCACATAAAACCCCCGCACCTTGGTCATATCTCGGATGCAGTTAAAAGTCTCGTCTGTTACCTGGATAGGTGCTTCGCCCTGTTCAGCCTTGTTAGTTTCAGCCATTGTAGGAAGTGCTACTGATGCTAAAAGTGCAGCCAAAATTAGGTTTAGTGGTGAAAAATAGCGGCTATGTTGTCGGTTCATAATGTCCCCTTGCATATCAATTTCGGCTTTTATTTAAATTGTGCACAATATAATTGTGAGCAATATACATGGGGTAGTGTTTATGTCAAGCGAGTTACCTGATGAGTATGGTTAGGGATTGTCGGGAATATGTTGTGAGAAAGGGGATAAGGTGGGTATAAATTGCTGTGCTTAAGCGTTCTTGGAGGGGAGTAATCCCCTCCAGGGCTGAGTGGCTATTTCTGGGGAACAGCGGATATTGCAAAGATATGGCTTTCGTAGGGTGCCAACTGGATCTTTGTGGAGGCTTGGTCTTTTTCCAAGATAAGGTTTGCCACCTTATTGGATATCTGGCTTTCAGCCAGGTAGCTGCCCGGTTGTAGTTTCCAGGCCTCTAGAAGTGCTGTAGGCAACTGAAAATCAAACTCCACTGCCCTGTTATCGAAGTTGGCGATTACCAACAATTTTTCATGTTCGCTCCAGCGGGCAAAGGAAAATTGTTTTTCACCATAGCCAGAGTTTTGCTTGCGGTTGTAGCTGTGCAAGTCCAGGTAATCGCCAAGTAAGGCCGGGCTCTGTTTGGAGAAATTAAGCAGGCGCTGGTAGAAGCTGCGCAGCTCTTTTTCTTCTTTTGTCAGCAGTGCAGTGTCAAAAGCGCCCTCATTGTTCCAGCGGCGCACACTGGGTACTGACCAGTAGTCGAAAATGGTGGTGCGGCTGGCTTTGCCGAAGCCGGTATCTTTGTTGGCGGGTTCTCCTAACTCCTGGCCAAAGTAAACCAAGGTAGGGGCTGGAGAGAGCGCGGCAGACACCAGCATTGCAGGTTTGCCTGCCTCTGGGTTGCCAGAAAATTGTGCGCTGGCAATACGCTGCTCGTCGTGGTTCTCCATAAAGCGCAACATATGAGAGGAAATATCTACCAGGCTTGCCTGTACCTCTGCGATTTTATCTGCGCTGCCCTTGTTCTCCATGACCGCACGAATAGCGTCGTAAGTACCGACTTTATCGTAGAGATAATCCATTTTGCCCAGGTGCAGATAATCCCGATAGCGCTCTGGAGTATAGATTTCGGCAAGTAACAGTGTGTTGGGGTTGCGCATTTTGATGGAGGAATTCAGGTAGCTCCAGAATTCTACCGGCACCATACCGGCCATATCATAGCGGAATCCGTCCACGCCAAAGTCCAGCCAGTAGTGGGCGATATCGCGGAATTTTTTCCAGGTATCCGGGACTTTCTTGTCTGCCCAAAACTGGGCGTGGGCCCGGTAGTCGCGCTCGGCATACTCCTGGGGTAGCTCAGAAAAGTTCTTGCTGTTATCGGGACGAACGCCAAAATTAATTTTGACGGTTTCATACCAGTCGTGCATGGCAGGTTGTGCACTGCGCGCGCCATTACCGGTCCATTTAGCTGGACTCTCTACAAACTGCCCATCGACAAGATCATTGGCTTCGCCATTGAGTGGCTGATAACTGTCTTCTGCAACGGGCACGCGGAAGTCTTCGCCCACCACATAGTAGAAATTGTTGTTGCGGGCGTAGGTGACCTGGGTGTTGTCGCCAGCTCCAAAATCCTGCACGCCTTGGGGTTTATCGAGAGAATGATAGGCGCGGGCTACATGGTTGGGCACTATATCGATAATTACTTTCAGGCCGGCCGCGTGGCTGCGTTCCACCAGTGCGCGGAATTCCTGTAATCGCTCTGCTGGGTTATTGGCCAGGTCTGGGTTTACGCTGTAGTAATCCTTGATGGCATAGGGAGAGCCGGCGCGGCCTTTGACCACATCTGGATCATCGTTACTGATACCGTATTCCGTATAGTCGCCAACGAGGGCGTGGTGCAGGGCGCCGGTGTACCAGATATGGGTGGCGCCCAGCGCGTGGATTTCATTCAGTGCTTTTGGGGTAAAGTCGGAGAACTTGCCCACACCATTCTCTTTGAGTGTGCCCCAGGGTTTGTTGGTACTGTTAGTGTTGCCAAATAAGCGCGGTAGCACTTGATAGATAACGGCTTTTTTCTCCGCAACTTTTTCAGCGGGCTGTAATTCTTCCGGGCTGCTCTCCTGGCTGCAGCCGGCAGTGCCGAATAGAGCAGCGCCCAGTAGGGAAGCCGAAAGGAGTTTGGCAATAAACAGGGAATGTAACTTCTTCATTGTTTCCTGATGACTTTAAATTTTTTTGTCAGTGAACAGCGGTTTGCTGAATTATTGATTTTTGAGCACTAGATCCAGCGGTTCTTTGTGCCAGTCAAATTTAACCAGCAGTTGCTGCTTGCTCTTGTTGTACCAGGCCCCACGGGGTGCCTGAGCAAAGTCTTTTTCACTGTCGAAAATAGGCAGGGATTCGCCGGTAACATCAAGCTGCGCAGGCACTTGTTGCCAGTTGTGGATCTTTAAATTGACCTTGCGGGATTCCGGCATACCGGTATAACCGTCTCCTTCTCGATTAAAGGCGAAGGTTAAACCCTGCTGTTTGTTTTCAGCTGAGAAATGCAGCTTCTCGTATTTGCCTTTTTCAAAAGCCTGCGCGGTAGCGCCATCATCTTCATAAACATAGCGCTCGGACTTTGCTGCTGATGGGTGCGCGTAGTAGTCCAGGATCAGGTTTTTACTGGAGTAATCGCGGCTGCTGTGAATATCGTCAATGGTGGGAATAATGGCGCCGGCCCGCACCAGTACAGGAATCGTTTTCAGGTTCACTTCTACCAGGGCCTGATCGCCAGAATATTGTTCATCAGTCCAGTAATCGAACCAGGTGCCACCGGGCAGTTTTACCGCGACCTCATCCACATCCTCCTCCACGACTGGGGCAACGAGGAAATCCTGACCCCATAGGTAGGCATCCTTGTAGTCCAGTAGAGACAGATCACTTTCGTTTTCGAAAAACAGCGGACGCATCAGTGGCATGCCGGTCTGGCTGTTTTCGAAGGCGAGGGTGTAGTTGTAGGGCAGCAGGCGATAGCGCAGTTTTACATACTCGCGCAGGATATCGCGGGTGCGGCGATCGTGGAAAACCGGTTCGGAAGCAATATGCTCCTGGGCGTGCGGGCGGTAAACCGGTTGGAATACGCCGTACTGTAACCAGCGGATGTAGAGTTCGCGGTCAAATTTCTCACCGCCGGCAAAGCCGCCCAGGTCTGAATGGGTGTAGCCAAAGCCCAGCAAGCCCATACTCAGAGCCAATTCCACCTGGGGCTGTAAGCCACCCCATTCCCGAGAGACGTCGCCGGTCCAGGGGATCATTCCGTAGCGCTGGGAGCCGGCAAAACCGGAGCGCATCATAATAAAGGGGCGACGCTCAGGGTGCTTTGCCGTTTGGCGTTCGTGCAGTAATTGCGCCCAGGCGTGGCCGAAGGCGTTGTGGATTTCATCGGCCATACCGATTGCGTGAACGGTATCGGAGGGGTGAACTTCCGGTTCACCCAAGTCGCCCCACCAGCCGGCTACGCCCTGTTTCAATAACCCGTCGTAAATATTCCAGAACCAGTCGCGGCCATCTTCGGAGAAGACATCGATCAGGCCGGTATTGCCGAAATAGAAATTAAAACGCTTGGGCTCTCCGGCCAGGTTTTTGGCCAGGGCATTATTCGCCACGGCTTCCTGCCAGCGCTCGGAGGTGGAGAGGACAAAAGGCTCGGTCACCAGGATGGTATTGATGCCGCGTTCTTTAAGGTCGGCCATCATCTTTTCTGGTTCGGGAAAGGCTTCCTTGTCCCAGGCAAGATTGCCCATATGACCTTTTATATCTGGGCCAAACCAGTAGAGGTCCAACACCAGGGCGTCCAGGGGGAAATCTTCTTCGGCAAACTTATCCACGGTTGCGCGGACTTCAGCTTCGCTGCGATAGCCAAAGCGCGAGGCGAAGTTACCCAGGGCCCAACGGGGTGGCAGGGGCTGTTTGCCGGTGGTGGATACATAATTTTCCAGCAACTGTGGATAAGTATCACCGGCTACCACGATGTAAGCGGT
Source organism: Microbulbifer maximicatervae (SeqCode) (assembly GCF_052468155.1). Lineage (NCBI taxonomy): Bacteria > Pseudomonadati > Pseudomonadota > Gammaproteobacteria > Cellvibrionales > Microbulbiferaceae > Microbulbifer > Microbulbifer maximicatervae (SeqCode). The sequence goes on along the minus strand of NZ_CP174335.1, from coordinate 663,971 downwards.
GCGCCCGGCTACAGCTTCAAATTGCAGGATATCTTCTTCGTTTGCGCCCAGATCCAGGGTGCCGGTGGCAGAGTTGTCGAACAGCAGAATGTATTTGTTGCTGGACAGTACTGCTGGCAGGGAAAAATACATCTGGTTGGATTCGGAGGTGTATCCGTAATGGGCACGGTTATACAGGGGCAGGCGTTGACCGCGACGGTCCATCCCCATAACCCGCTCTCCGCCACCCAGCAGTTTTTCCTCTGGCGACAGTGCGAAACGGAATCCGCGCATCGTCTCGGTGGCAAAGAAACCACTCTCTTCACTCAGGATTTGTTCGCTACCGCGCAAGTACTCGATTCGGAAGGGAGACTTGTGGATGACTGCAGTAAGCGAGCCAGTGCGGTAAACGAGCTTGTCCCCTTTTTGCTTCAGCGTAGCCTCGGGTCGGCCGGCAGAATCGCTGGCCAACGCAAATGAGGGCAACTGCTTCAGGCCCTCGCGGCGATAGTGCACCGATAGCGCTGACGGACCAACCGGGGTGAGGGTGACCTCGCCCTCACTCGTCTGTACAGTTAGTGAGTCTTCGCTCATGGTGTGATCGCGGTAGTTGCGCTGTTCAGCGGCCAGGGATTGAGCGCTCAGGCAGAGTGTAGCTGCGAGACACACCAGGCGCAGGAGTGGGAGTTTTAGGATCATCGCGCGGGACTTCAGTTGCTTGATTAGGATTCACAGTTTCGTGTTGGCCCGGCGTATACGCATGGGCCTGAGTTTATCCTAAAGCGAAGGATCTGGCCCGCATCCTCCCCTATGGGGGAGGATGGATGCTCCGGGAGTGCGTGTGAGAATGGCAGAATAAGCATAACTAGTGATGCGGTGACCTCTATGACCCAATCAGCAAGCAGCGCCGTTGCGCCGCAAGCCCAGCAACCGCGCTTGCCCTTTTGGCAGGTGTGGAATGTCAGTCTCGGTTTTCTCGGGGTGCAATTTGGCTTTTCTCTGCAAAATGCCAATGCCAGTAGAATCTTGTCTGATCTGGGGGCGGACCTTCACTCCCTGTCTCTATTCTGGATAGTGGCACCGCTAATGGGACTGATCGTACAGCCGATCGTGGGTTCAGCTTCGGACCGGACCTGGAGTCGCTTCGGTCGCCGCAACCCCTTTATCCTTTTTGGTGCCATCGCAGCAGCCTTGGGGATGGCTTTTATGCCCAATGCCGGGATTGTGGTGGCGATAGTAGCCCCCATTATTTTTGGCGGCGTTATGTTGGCCCTGATGGACGCGGCCTTTAACGTGACCATGCAGCCTTTCCGCGCGCTGGTGTCCGATATGGTGCCATCAGAGCAGCGCACCCTGGGTTACTCGATTCAGTCTTTGCTGATTAACATTGGCGCCATCTTCGGTTCCATGTTGCCATTCATCCTGACTAATGTGATTGGTCTGGAAAATACTGCCCGTGCGGGAGAGGTGGCGCCCTCCGTTATATGGGCTTTCTATATCGGCGCCACAGTGCTTCTGGGCAGTGTGTTGTGGACTGTGCTGCGCACCAAGGAGTATCCTCCGGAGCAGTACAATGCCTATAAAGGTCTCGACTCCGCGCAAATTGAGCGGGAGAGACAGCAAAAAGCCCCACTGGCAAAGCGCTTGATTGGTTTTTTCCAGCTGCTAATTAAAATGCCGCGCACCATGCGCCAGCTGGCCCTGGTGCAATTCTTCTCCTGGTTTGCCCTGTTTATTATGTGGGTTTACACCACGCCTGCGATCACTCAGCATGTTTGGGGAGTGGAAGCCAAGTGGTTTGATCCCGCCTATCTGGAAAGCGTCAAAGAAATTCCCGCACATATCGCTGCTGCCAAGGGTGCTGCTGGTGACTGGGTAGGAATTATTTTTGCTGCTTACTCCCTGTTCGCAGCGATCTTCTCCATTGTCCTGGCCCGTTTGTCTCAGGTACTGGGGCGTAAGCTCACCTATTCCCTATCGCTGGCACTGGGCGGTTTGGGATACATCAGCTTCCTGTTCTTCCAGGGGGGCGATCCCACACAGGTGAATCTGTTGATTACAGAAGTTTCCGTACCCAGTGGCGCCCTGGGATTATTGATACCGATGGTGGGTGTGGGCATTGCCTGGGCCGCTATTCTGGCGATGCCCTATGCGATCCTCTCCGACTCGCTGCCGGCGGATAAGACCGGTGTTTATATGGGGATTTTTAATTTTACTATCGCCGCACCGCAGATTGTCTCCGCCCTGGTAGCTGGCTTGATATTGAAAACAGTTTTCGAAAACCAGGCAATTTACATCATTGTTCTGGCGGGGGTGTGTATGTTGCTTGGCGCTATATCGGTGGCGCTGGTGAGGGAGAGTTCAGAACCCGAGCCCGCATTAAAGGCAACTACTACAGCTTGATAAAAAGTTGTAAAAGATTGTTAAAAAAGCCCCTATTTGGGGCTTTTTTATTGCCGGGATTCCAGGTTTTCCCAAATTTTTCGCATTTATGAGGCTGCGGAGTTTTATGGCGGCATTTTGACAGTCTGGTGTGAGCGTACCTAGACTGGGCGGATCTCACCGGAAATGAATTAAATTATGTCGATATTCCCTGCTATTGATCAGGCATTAGAGGCTTTTGCCAGTTTTGTCTGGGGTCCCCCCTTATTGGTGCTACTCGTTGGTGGAGGCCTCGCGCTATTAATCTATTCTCGTGGCCGTCCCTACCGCCATCTTGGGCACAGTATTGGGCTTTTAAGTGGCCGATACGATGACCCCAATGACCCTGGACAAGTGAATCACAGCCAAGCGCTATCCACAGCGCTGTCGGGAACCCTAGGGTTGGGCAATATTTCCGGGGTTGCCATCGCAATTACGATTGGTGGACCTGGGGCGATTTTCTGGATGTGGGTAACTGCCCTGGTTGGGGTGGCTACCAAGTTCTATACAGCGACGCTGGCGGTGATGTTTCGCGGTCGCGATGCCTCCGGGGAACTGCAAGGTGGCCCCATGTATGTTATTCGCGAGGGGTTGGGCCGACGCTGGATGCCGCTCGCAGTACTGTTTGCCGTGGCGGGACTCTGCGGTATGTTGCCGGTGTTTCAGTCCAATCAAACCACGCAGCTACTGCGGGAGTCTTTTGCTGAGCCCTTGGGTTGGGTAGCGCCCGGAGGTTCATTCACTTTTGATTTTGTTATTGGCCTATTAATTGCTGTTGCATCGGCCTATGTTATAGCCGGTCGTATCCAGCGTATCGGTAAATTCTCCGCAAGAGTAGTGCCGGGCATGGTGCTATTTTATCTGGGCATGACCCTTGTGGTAATTGCCAGCTTCTGGGAGCAGGTACCGGCAGCATTTGCGTTAATTTTCTCGGACGCTTTCAGCGGTCAAGCTATTGCTGGAGGTACTCTGGGTTCGGTCATCACAGTAGGGGTGAGCCGGGGCGCATTTTCTAATGAAGCGGGTATAGGCACAGAGTCTTTGGCCCATGGTGCAGCTAAAACCCGTGAGCCCGTTCGAGAAGGCGTGGTTGCCATGCTGGGCCCCATTGTAGACACACTGGTTATCTGCACTTGTACTGCCCTGGTGATACTACTGACTGGCGCTTGGCAGCAGGAAGGGGATATTGCCGGCGTTACCCTGACTGCACAGGCATTTTCTCAGGTGTTTGGGCAGTTCGGCCCAATTTTGCTACTGCTAATGGTCCTTCCGCTGGCTTTCAGCACTATCGTTACCTGCTGGTATTACGGCATGAAATGCTATGTTTTTCTTTTCGGTGGCCGCTGGCAGGGTCTTTATACCGGACTCTACATGGTGCTGATTATATTGGGTGCGGTGGCTTCTTTAAGTGCCGTAAACAGCATCATCATCGGGATGTATGCAGTAATGGCGATTCCAACAATGGTGTCTACTTTATTACTGGCGAGGCATGTTAATCGAGCGGCTCACGATTATTTTACCCGTATGGATTTAACAAAGAGAAAAGAGGCCGAGGCTTCCTAATTAAAAAAGGCGGACTAAATAGTCCGCCTTTTTTATGGTTGGTAAAAATTTACCTGTTACTTCCAATTCAAGGCACCACGGACACTTTGGTACCAACCTTGGCGTGGGCATAAAAAATCTTAGCCATATGCCAGGGGATACGAATACAGCCATGAGAGGCGGGATATCCCGGGACGTGGCCAGCATGCATGGTAACGGGGCCATTGATACGCATCATGTAATCCATAGATGCCCCGCGGAATCGAGAACCCGCAGGTTTGCGGTGGCGGCGCACATCCACATTGCTGCGCATTACATAGCCCCGTGGGCTGATGTAGTGACCGTACAGATTTGATCGATGGCTGTATTTCTTCTGTGAAATACGGAAGTTACCGGTAGGTGTGCGGTGTCCGGGTTTACCAGTAGATACTGGGGACATACCGGCCAGGCGCCCGCCTTTATAGAAGTATGCCATTTGATCACTGAGGTCGATCACAATACGCGGTGTTCCCTGAATATTGGACTTAAACCACATATGGCGGCTATGTCGTGGATTCGCCGCGTATCTGGAATGTGTTCCGTATCTGGAGTGAGCCCGATAATTCCTGTTGTATCGGGAATGCGCCCTGTAATTTCTGTTGTATCGGGGGTGTGCTCTGTAGTCCCGGTTGTGCCTTGAGTGCGATCTGTAATTCCTGCTATGCCGTGAATTTGCTCGGTAGTCCCTGCTATACCTGGAGTGTGCTCCGTAGTTTCCATGTCCATGTTGAGCGCTGTATCTCGAGTTATAGCGGGAATTGGAATAATCCACGGCATAGGTCAGTGGGGCAAGAATTGCAGATCCCACAATCACTACGGCAGCGGCGAATGATGATTTTTTGCGTAGAGATCCCTTCTGTTTCGTGGAAATGGATTGATGATTTTGCAGCGAAGATCGGCTATGCATTACACACCTCTCTACTACCAGTGGGCCGTGTAAACAACCGTGGATTTTGAATCCAGCTACAGTTTGTCTTAGGGCAAGTATTTCTGCCCTACTACAGGGACAAGTCCATAGCTGGTGATTTCCCCAAAGCAGATAACCGTATACTCGGCCTCGGCTGCGGGTTGGTACTGCGGCGGCATGAACCACTACAAGTCCAAGGGATGGTAAGGTGGGTCTTAAGGGCTGGTGACAACAAAAAGGAATATACTGAGGTTCTCTTAGAGGATGCTCTTCTATTTGTTAGTGATTTTTAGGGATTTTGTCTTAGTTGCTAAGGTTTTATGAGTAATCTACCGTAACTTGCGAGTCAATTTCCAGCGTTCTTGAACCACGCCAGAATAATAGAAATAGCGTTCAAAAAGTTTTTATTATTTATTTCATCTTAGTAAGTGTCGCGACTATATCGTTATCCAAAATTATCCCCATTTCTCATTCTTGTTGTGCGGGCCATTGCGCATTAGAAAATTTAATAAAGAAATTTCCTTTTCGGGATCGCTAAAATATTTCTTTCTGGTTTGAAAACCAAGTAAACGAATCCACCCTTTTTGCGTTATGTGATAGCTGATTATTGGAAGCTCCCCTGAAAATGAAATACCAGGGTAGGGATGATTACTTTTAATATTTATTAAATAGGATTTGGCTATGACTGGAAGATCGACGTTACCCATATTTTTTCTAGTATGTATTGTAATGCTGTACAGCAATCCGGGCGTGAGTGTTGAGGTAGAGCAAGCGAATGAAGCTCTGCTTGCTTTGGATGACGAAGTAGAATTAACCCTTTCGATGCATCCACTAAATAGTTTAATGGTGAATGCGCAAGTATCGACTAGCAGTGAGTCGCGAGTGGCGATCAGGATCAACTCGGCGGTAACCGACCGTCGGCGAACAAATTATACCGACTGGGGCACAGAGCATGATATGACCCTAGTAGGTTTAAGGGCCGATACCACTTACCGTTTTACTGCACTGGCAATGCTGGAAAGTGGAGACGTTGTGCAGAGTTCGACTATTTCTTTCAAGACTGGTTCGTTACCTGAAGGCGCTCCCCCAGTTGAGGTAACTACATTTACAGAGCAAAGCGAAGGAGGTGTAACTATTTTTGCACCTTCAGGTGACAGGGATAATACCTTTTGGGGATTCGATGAGGAGGGTGAGGTTGTCTGGTACCTTCACGGAGATGTTCCTCTAACCGGAGCTCCGGTAGTGCGCAATTTACAGGATGGCAATTTAATGTTGCTGTTGGATCAGGAAGCAAGGATTATCTCCTTTGCCGGTGAAACGCTCCAATCATTTGAGCTGCCAGCCTATCACCACGATGCAATTCTTCTTGAAAATGGAAACTTACTGGTATTAACAAACGCCTATGAAACAATTGATGGTCAATTGATAAAAGGAGATGCGATTTTTGAAGTGGATGGGCAGGGCAATACTGTATGGGAATGGTCTGCATTCGATCATCTCGATACTCAGCGTTTCCCCGGTGAGTTAGCCAATCGAGAAGCGAGCAATGGTGCGCTGGATTGGACTCACTCTAACTCATTACACTATATTTCTGAGGATAATTCGATTTTACTGTCAAGTCGCTCTCAAAGCTGGGTGGTCAATATTGATCATAATAGTGGCGAAGTAAACTGGATTATGGGTAGGGATTTGGATACTTCCGAGGGATTTCTTGAGAAATTATTTTCATTGCAAGCTGGCACCTGGATGGCTTCTCAGCATGCAGCTATGCTTGCTTCAGACGGAGATATTCTGATTTACGATAATAGGAATGAGTCCGAATACAGTGGTGAGATCTATAATAGCCGCGCAGTGAAATTCTCTTTGAACACAGAGGAAATGGTGGCAGTGCAGACTTGGGAGTACGTTGCACCAAAGTACACGAATTCTTTAGGGGATGTAGATGAACTTTCCGGAGGGAATATTCTACTTTGCGCGGGCGGCCCATCCAGTGCTAGTACCGGCAACAATAGAGATGCATATATTGTTGAAGTCGCCGGCGATCAGACTGCAGAGACGGTTTGGGAGATGGTAGTCAATGATACGAGTGTATATCGTGCTGAGCGTTTTTCTTGGAATGATATATCAGCGGTAAGTGATTTATCACTTTAGATCCTCTAAATAGTTAGGCGCCAGTAGCATACTTTGTTGCTGGCGATTCTTTTTAAAGGACTTCTAACCAGATTTGGCAATCAGTGCTCTATAGCATTGATTATGTTTCTAAAGCGGTATTCCCCCAGTAACTGTTTAATATCACTAGATAGGGCTTGAAGTGTTTTAATTAAATATGGCTGTAGTGTGATAATGTTAGCCTTTTTTTGGGGAGATGTATGGTTTGACGGAAAAAGCTCTTTACCTCCATTGAGGAATTCATCGTTTATTTTTTTGTTTTCCTGTGAATATCGATCTAAAAAATTAGCTCTATCTTCATCAGAGTTCCATAGGTGTGATGATCTTGGTAGTGTTCGCTTGATTATGTTTTGCGTACTGCCAGATTTTATCCATTTTAATAGTTTTATATTTTCAGCTTTTGAGTGTATTTGCTGGTTCAATATTTGCTTTAAAACGGCCTCTTCATTGGAGAGACTCTCCCTTATGATCTTGTTAGAGTTTGGTAAGCCGGAAACCCCTAGCGAGCGGAAAAAATTAACTGGTAGGTCGCCATTACATAGCTGCTCGTAAATGAGTATTTGTATATTGGGGAAGAATTTTTTGAATGCTGCTATATTTTTATAAAAGTTCAGGTTTCTCCCTTCTATCTTTGATAGGAACTCCTTAAATGACAGTTTCGCTAGTGGAGATACTCCTTTCATAATATGTTCTTTGTAGAGAGACTGGGCAAAATTATCTTGTCTGCGCAAGGTTAAGATGATTTTGGTTTGCTCTGGGGGTATTGTATTGGAGAGTTGTTTTAAATAATGGTGCCGAGCCTCAATCCAGGAGCAATCTTTTGTTTTGTAAGTATGTCGACAAATAGGCTCTGCACTAATTAATAGATCAAGGTTATTTTTCTGCGATTTTGACTTCCAATCATATGCTAGCAACTTTCCTTTGGATATAGGCGGGCTCTCAGGGTGATCGGAAAATGAGTGTGCAAAAAGATGGTGACCCTTATCTATGCTAATTAAATTTCGATGAATAATGGGATATAAAATACCTTTACTTCTTAATAGCTTTCTATATTTATAGGCGTAGCATTGTATTGCTGTGGTGCCTGTTTTATGTAGCCCTGAATGTAAATATATAGTCATTATATGTTCTTTGTGTTTTATAGGTCGTGATCTGGTATCTGCTGCTTTTTAATAGGTGCTCATATCTATTTCGAATGATCTATTTTATATTTTATGTGAGTGTTGTGTTTTTGGGGGCGTCAAAGAGCCAATATTGAAGGTTTAGTAAAAGATATTCTATTTTCTGGTCTCGGGCTCATTTTGATTTCGGTTGGCGTATGTTTTTCTATATTAATCCCAATTGTAGAGTCTATTGGTTTTAGTATAGTTGTATTTTTGTAAATTGTTTTTTCATGCCGATTTAATGTTAGGGGAGACTTATGGGTAATTTTTTCACTCAGCTACCAGGTGATCACTCTAGGGAGCATTTTGAGAGTTTGCTAGAGGGGAAAAGCTGCAGGGTTGAGCGGATTGTATCTTACGGGCAGTCCTCGCCTGAAACAGGGTGGTATGATCAAGATGAGCATGAGTGGGTGTTAGTACTTTCCGGTTATGGTGTTATTGAAATGGAAAATGGTGAGAGGCACCACCTGGGGGAGGGGGATAACTTGTTGATTAGGGCAAATCAAAGGCACCGGGTGGTGGAGACAGCTGCAGATGAGGCCACTATATGGTTGGCAGTTTTCTTTCAGTGAAGCAGTTATCTTTTAAGATATAAATCTTATGAGCTCTTATCGAGAGTTCTTTATCTATTAATGTAAATCGGATCTAAAGTCCACTGACGAGTTAACATCGTTATTTTTAAAAGTAGAGAGGCCGCTGACTAGCAGGTCAGCCTGTGCATATCTCCATATACCGTAGAGGCCTGTTAAAATTTTCGGCGCTTTGGTTAAATTGAACGGCTTTAATTTGGTCTGATCGTTTGATACCAAGTCAAATCCTTTTCTGCCAGGTAGTGTATGCTACCTGGTTTTTTCTTATAGTGTTATCTTAAGTAATACTGCCCGAAAATAATTAATCAAATTTTTAGCTTTCTATAACTAGGTCAGCGGCTGGGTAATCTGGTGGTTATACCCTGTGTATGTTTATTCTAGAGGTTTTCTTTTTTGAATGAGACTTCTGGAAAAGTTAGCTTGTAAAAGCTTCACTATTCATAAAGAATCTCTACGCTCTTCTTACTTAGTCCTGGTAAATGTAATTTAAAATATTTTATATGTCGGTGAAGTAAATCCTAGATTTATTATTTTAGATAATATATTTGTAGTAGATTATGTTGTTCATTTTAATGGTGAGTCAATTAAGAATTGACAGTTCCCTGGATGTGATCGCGTTTATGTTGAAATTAGTGATCTGAAGTTAATTTCTTCGTGCCAGGAGAAAACTCTTTCATTAAAAGCCAAATATGATTGTTGGGCATTAGTACTAATTGGAAGAATTTACTTAAAGTTGCGCCAATTCCCGCCATAAAACGCGTTACTTCTGACAATCGATATAAATTGCTTGTTCTCGTGTCATTTCTTTGTGAGAAATAAATTAGCATGGTCCTGTGTTGATAAGTAACCATTTTCTTGGGGAAGAAATGAAAGTTCAGTTTTTAAAAGCAACTCTTTGCCTTGCTATTGTCTCATCGCTATACGGTTGTAACGGAGGATCAGGTGGAGGAAAATCTCCTGAAGAGACTGGTGATATTACTGCACCAAGTTTGACCCTTATTCCTGCAGGTGGTAGTACTATCGAAGAAGGTGATAGGGTATTACTGACTTTTGATGAGCCAGTAGAGCTAGGTGATATCTCACTGTCTGGTTCTATGCAGGAACTCGGGGAGCTATACCAAGTTAGTGAAGATTCATTAGAGCTGAGGCCGAACGATATTTGGGGGGAAGGGGAAGAGCTATCCCTAGTAATCAATGCTCAGGACGGCGCTGGTAATCAAATGACGGAGATTGCCGTCAAGTATCAAGTTGAGAGCATTGCCCCTACTGTAAATAGTATACTTCCACAGAATATTCGCCTGGAAAAGAATGATTCTTTCGAAGTGCAATTTTCTGAGACTATGGATATAGATAGTCTTCAGTTAGGTGGGATATTACTTGAAGATGACTATAAGGTTGTTTGGTCTGCTACCGCCGTTGAAAATGATACGCTAACTATTACTCCAAAAGAATACTGGATCGCCGGGCAGAAACGCACAATCAATGTAGATGTAATGGATTTAGTAGGAAATCCCATTCCTACAGTAAACAGCAGTTTTACTGTGCCGATGTATTTCGAGAACTTTGCTCCGGCGTCAGTGGTGATTGGCCAGGATAATTTTTCAGATATAGACGCAGGGCTAAGTGCTAAAAATATTGGAGACTTTCCTATTGGTAGTCCTGCCGTTAGTTCTGATGGAAAACTATTTATAACGGATCGAGAAAACAATCGTGTCTTGGTCTTTAATGAAATACCTTCCTCGAACGGGGCTTCTGCTGATTTTGCTCTAGGTGTCGATAGCCTGGATAGCTCCGATTCATCTAATGATAGAAAGACGCTTCAATGGCCAGTTCAAGCTAGTATTAATGACGGTAAGTTAGTTGTTTCTCAGATAAAGGGGGAAAGACGGATTTCGCTTTATAATCAAATCCCTATGGAGGGGGCGGCAGCCCCTGAAGTGGTTTTAGGACCATGGGGTGAGGGAGACGATGGGTGTAATAGCTTTAATACACCAGTATCTGCCATTTTAGTTGACGGGAAAATTATAGCGGTAGATGAAGTTAACTCTCGCGCATTGGTTTGGAATAGCATTCCCACAGAAGATAATACAATTGCAAGCTTAGTTATTGGTCAGCCTACAATGGAGAGCTGCTCTGCTAATACCAGTTTGGATGGTAATAGTGGGGGGGCAACAGCTCAAACTCTTGCTTACCCTAGTGCAGTTTGGAGTGATGGAGATAAGCTTGCAATTTTAGACTCTGAAAACAATCGAATTTTGCTCTGGAATGAATTCCCCACAGAAAACTATGTTGCGGCAGATGTTGTACTCGGGCAGGAAAATTTTGGTGCTGAGGAATGGCCGGATGATGCAACGGAGAAAGATTTACGTTATCCATGGTTTGGAATTTGGTCAAATGGAATTCAGCTATTCGTAACTGATACAGAGAATAACCGAGTGTTAATTTGGAATCAGTGGCCTGAAGAAAATTATGCTGCTGCGGATTCTGTCTTGGGGCAAAGTGATTTTGTGAAATCTGCTTATAATGATTCTAACCAAAATGGAGTTAATGATACCGATGAACTACCCAGTGCGTCTACTTTAGGTTCTCCAACAGGAATCTTTGGTTATAAAGATAATCTGTTTATTACTGACTCAAGGAACAATAGGGTGTTGGTATTTAAGTCGCACTAGAGCTTTCTAGATTGACTTGACTAGATTGGAACTATAGCTAAGGGAGATGGTAAATAAATTTATCATCTCCTTGCTTTTTAGGGTTTTAGTTTATTGCGAATTCTTAAGTTGATGATACTTGATTTTTATCTCTTCCAGGTTAACAGTGGGGGCAGGAAACTGGGGGTTTAATTTCTTTAATGCTTCAGAAATAATTGAAGCTACGGCCAAGTCCCGGAACCATTTGTGGTTTGCGGGGATAACAAACCAGGGTGCGGATTCGGTGCTGCATTGATTTAGCATATCTTCAAAAGCACAGATATACTCATCCCAATATTTTGCCTCAGTATAATCACTTTCGCTGATTTTCCACTGTTTGGCGGGATCGTCAATACGCTGCTTGAATCTCTCTAACTGCTCATCCTGGCTGATATAAAGAAAAAATTTCAGTATTATTGTGTTGCTTTCAGAGAGTAATTTTTCAAAGTTGTTAATTTGTTCATAGCGTTCACTCCAAATCTCCATTGGAACCAGGCTATGCACTCGTTCAATCAGTACGCCCTCATACTGAGAGCGGTTAAAGATTGATATATGCCCTCGCGCAGGGGTTACTTTGTGATATCGCCATAAGAAATCATGCTCGCTCTCTTCTTTTGAAGGTTCCTTAAAGGAAATCGCTCTACACATTTGTGGATTTGTTGCGCCTAATACATGCTTGATGGTGCCATCTTTCCCCGAGGCATCTATCCCCTGCAAGCAGATAAGTAGAGATGTTTTACGCTCAGCGTAAAGCTTGTAAGTGAATGAACGTATCTGCTCATCTATACGCTGGGTATCTGGGAGTGCCTCTTCACGACTTTCGTAACAATGTTTGAAACCCGGATCTATATCGGAGAGCTTTATCTTGCTGTCAGGCTTTACCCTGAAATCTTCGAAACAATTCATAGTTCGACTGCCTACCTTTTTTAGGCTTTTGTAGATGGCTCAGATATCACTTAATCTTCGATAAAGAAGTTTCTTGACCAGGTCCAGGAAAAACATCCAGATAATCATGTATAGCCATACCAGACCGATTATAGTCCAGGGTATTGCCGGCACCAGCCAGCCGAATCCACACATCAGCACGGTAAATGCTTGGGTGCCAACAATTGCGATAAACAGAGGGAAAGCGGGTAGTGGTTTGGAAAAGAAAGCTGTACGAGAGCGCACAACGAATAACAGTAGATGTCCACCCGCTACGATCTGTAAAAATACGATAGTTTGAATTTGCTCTTTATTTAATGCGATCCAGGATTGCCAGTTGGTGTTATTGAGCCATTCCATTCCAATAAAGAGAATACCCATTGTTTGAGCAATAGAAAAAAGGCCGATAATGCTGGAGCCCAGTAATAGATCTCGCATTTGCCAATGCACAGGTTCCTTGGGAAGCAGAGTATTATCGTAGGCAATGGTCATAATGGGGATGTCATCAAGAAGAGCCACTAGTACGATCATAACTGGGGTTAGGGGCGAGAAGCCGAACATTATGGTAGCAAAGACAACCACGACCATAATATCCAGGGTCATGGATACCCGGAAAAGTACGTAGTTAATAATGCGTTCAAATATTTTTCGGGCTTCATCGATGGCATCGACGATGGTTGATAGTCCGGGAGAGGTCAGGATAATGGCTGCAGCCGCGCGTGCGGCGTCGGTTGCTCCGCTAACGGCGATACCGCAGTCAGCTTGCTTAAGGGCCGGCGCATCGTTTACACCATCGCCAGTCATGGCAACCTGGTGACCTCTGCCTTGCAATGCTTTCACAATGGCATATTTATGTTCGGGAAAAACCCGCCCAAACCCATCTGCACGTTCAACGGTGTCGACAATAGTAGATGGCAGGTGGTCCATATCCTGGGACTTTGTAAACACACTACTGGCAGCGAAAATATTTGTTCCAATATCGACTTGGGTGGCGATTTCCTTGCCGATAGCCACATCGTCGCCCGTAATCATTTTTACTTGAAGCCCGTGTTCCCGTGCGCGCTGAATAGTGTCTTTGGAGTCATCCCGAGGTGGGTCTTCAAGAGACAGAATACCCAGGAATTGCCACGGTGAGCCGTTTGCCTTCTGCGCAACGCCCAGGGAGCGCAGTCCCCTGGAGGCCTGTTGTTGCACACAAGCAGCGGCTTTGTCGGCCTTCGCACCACTCAAGTTACATAAGTCGACAATAGCCTGGGGGGCCCCTTTGCTGAAATATAGGGTTTGCCCATCCTGATTCTGAACCATGACTTCAGTGCGTTTGCTCACCGGATCAAAGGGAGTGAATTCCTCAACCTTATATTTCTTCAGTTCTTCCTTATTTTTCAGGCCGGCAAAAATTGCTTGATCAATTGGATCACTGGCGCCTGCTTCAGATGCGATAGCGGCGGCAAGAATTAACTGGTCGTTCTTTTTCGCGCTGAATAAGGTAGGTTCTTCGAGACACAATTGGTTCTTGGTGAGGGTGCCGGTTTTGTCTGAGCAGAGGATATCAACACCAGCCAACTCTTCGATGGACTCCAGCCGCGAGACGATCGCTTTTTTACGGGATAGCGCCAGGGCACCGAGAGCATTGGTCACTGTGATGACCGAAGGCATGGCAACGGGAATCGATGCGATCAGCAACACCAGTACAGTGCGAAGAATATTGATGATATCTGACCAGTGCCATGTTTCGGCGACCACGATATCGCGGTATAACTCTGTGCCCACCAGAATAACGGCCAGCACCAAACACAGCACGATGAGGAAGTCGCCGATATGGGTGACGGCTTTCTGCGAATGTGAGGCACTTTGCCCTGCGCCGGCAACAAGTTGGGCGGTGCGCCCAAAGAATGTATTGTGCCCGGTACCAATGACAACAGCGGTCATCTCCCCGCGTTTGGCGATACTGCTGGAATAGCCAATATCACCGATGCTCTTACTGACGGGTAGAGATTCCCCGGTAAGGGCGGCCTGATCAATACTGATGGATTTCCCTTCGGTAAAGCGCACATCAGCAGGCACGACTTGCCCTAGCTTGATTCGCACTATATCGCCTGGGACCACCATTGCCGCATCGATAGATTGATACTCCCCATCCCTTAATACATTGGCTTTGGGGGCCATGCTGGCCTTCAGTGCTGCCAGCGCATTGGCAGCTTTGTGTTCCTGCCAAAACCCGGCAATCGCGTTGTACAACAGCAGGGCCACAATGATGGCGAAATCGGGCCAGTGGCCAATTAATGCAGAGAGCAATGCGGCCGCTTCAATCATCCAGGGAATGGGGCCCCAGAAAAATCGCAAAAACTTAGCGAGTGCGCTTTGCTCCTTCTCCTGAATGGCATTGGGACCATATTTTTGCAGGCGGGCGCTGGCTTCATGTTTGGTGAGGCCGGCGGGTGATGTGTTTAGTTCAGTATAAACTGCATCAATATCAGCGTTCTGCAAATCCAGCGATTGCTGGTCGCTGTTGTTTTGATTATTTGGCGATGATTCTTGACCTTGCACTTTGGGTTTCCCAATGACAAAGGTTTACCTGTGGAGTCTGTTCCAGCACTGGATATTTCAATTTAGCAGTTTGCGCCACTCGCTATGTGAAAATTTATGACGGTGGTAAGGGAAATTTGAAGGCGTGGAATTAAAGGTCTAAAAGCCGGCATTGAGCTGACGTGAAAACCATTATTCCTGTGAGCCATTGAAAGGGGTATATCAGTGACAACTGATCAAGTGCAGGATCAGTCTGTCTCGATAACGTCGCGGTTTTTCTCCGGGGTTTCGAATATCAATCCTTGCTGTAGTCCTTGGCCAACAGGCCTAGGTATAGGCCATATGCAGGTGCTTTCCGCATATGCCTAAGTTCTCTTTAGCTTATAGTGCACTTCACGATAGGCCGAAACCTAACTATATAGGGTATCTACTATTAGTGGGTAAGTTCTAACCCTAGTGCTTAGGCGAACAGCACTAATTTGTTAAGCATCTACCTATCAAGAGCAACATTGACTCAAGGATGCCACGTACCCATCTCAGTTGCTTGAACTACTGGCTGTTAAGTGAGGACTTACAGCGATAACGGTGTACATTTAGATTGCTACACAGCGCCTAGTTTTTTCTAGACTTATTATCATATCACTCGATCTATCCGTGAGAATTGGGCGGGATAGAGATATATTAAGGATTTGAGACTATTTAAAAATAGCGCGGCCCTCGATGAAGCCGCCTTCGAATCTGTAAACTGATTATTCAGAAATTATAGCTAAGCGCTAATGCAGAGAAAGATGGGGTTTCATTATCGACGTTATAGATTGTGTGTTCCAGGCTTATGGCCCAATTCTGATAATTCCAACCTGCTGCTATCCCATAGTACCAATCGTAACCATCGTTGCGCCATTTGCTTGATTCTGAGTATTCAACAGGTCCCCCAGTACCTGGAGCTCCAATAACAGTTGGAGCTGCAAGGTACTCCAAATACTCCCCTTTGAATTTATATTTAACATCCCAGCGCTGATATCCAAATCGAAGCCCTGTATATAATGCTTTTTTCGTATCAGTAGAAATAGATAAGCCTAGTGTCTTTAACTTAATCTCTGAGCTGAGGTTTTCTGTAATGCTAAAGTTAGTATCTGTACTTGAGTAGCGGTACATTCCACTAGATTTTCCTAAATCGCTAAATCCACCTTCTAAAGCGAGAAACCTATTGATCCGGTAACCGGCTGAAAAGCTCCAGCCTTCTGAATCTGACAGTGAATAATCATAACTATCTATAACTTCTTGGGCTTCAATATCTGTGTCAACGCTGCCATAAGATATTCTTAAGTAGTGATTGTCTTCCTGAGCGATGGTATTACTTGTGGCAAATAGAGCGAATAAAAAAAAGGTTGTTTTTTTCAAGAGTTTCTCCGTAAGTAACGCTTCGCACAAAGACAGTCAAATAGCGTAGCGTTTTGACTGTCTTTGAGATCAAAGAGAGCGATTGCTGCGACTTGTATAGTTGTTCTTAATCGATTCTGATGTTGAAAATCCTTTTCGCTAACGGGTAAATTGAAATCCACCTTCTGCGGCCACCGAAGGCCTTGCTTGTCACAGTTCGTTGCTGCGCCGGTTTATAAAACAAGTAGGAACGTGACAGACACTCACTAGGCATAACTTGAATAGTCATGTGGGCCTCTAGCCCGGATAGCAAGGCGGAGATAGCTTATCTTATGGAACCTCAAGAGATCAATGTCAGTATCGATACCGGTAGCAAACAACTGGATATTTATGTGAGATCTACTGATTAATTCTTTAGTTTTACCAGTGATAAAAATGGTATTAAGGATACCATTAAACAACTACAAACTCTTCGCCATACAATATGATCCCACACTAAAGCCGATGTATAAGCGATTAGTCGACTCTGGCAAACCTAAAAAGGTGGCTCTGATTTTCTACATGAGAAAGCAGATTACGACCCTGAATATGATGGTAAAAAATAACACCTATTGGAATGAAAGTATGGCTTAAAAGCTTGATGAGCGACCATAGTCTCTTATTATGAGCTACTGTACTCTCGGCTAAAATCTATACCTCCGCGTAATTTGTAATTCAAAGCTTTCCTACTCTGCAAAATTGGTGCTTTACGAACGTACATTTTGAAACCAGTGCGCTTATTTTAAATTCCTCTTCCTGGCAGTCAAAACGAAAATCGTGCTCATCGAAGCGACCATTCTTTGTTTTTCTCTCATTCACCATATGCAAGTCGGCGACTTCTAGCTCACCTTGCCTGGATTCAATGTCAAGTAAAATATCGTAAGCATTTTCAAATACCATCGTAACGGGAGCAACCCAGAACTTAAAATATTTTTCCCCTTTTCTTGGATGAATCCATTGAAAAATGTAATCGAGATCTATCATAAACTCGAAATTCTCCGTATCAGCCAGGAAACCCCATATTTTGGAATCGTGCCACCCCATTATGGAGAAGTCTTTCTCAGACCAAATCTTCTTTTTAAGTTCGTAGGTATGCATTCTCAAGCCTCATACTCCCCGCAATATGCAGGGCTTTAAAATGAAGACGAAGCCGAAATGAAAAAGTCGTCGCTTTGCCTGTGATTGTTATGTGGCTGCCTCTCTATCAGCTTGTAACTTTGGTAAGATTTGGAGTTGTCATCACTAACTATTGTCTGAACTTCTCGATTTACCATAAACCAGCCCCAAATAAGCTACCGGCCAAACGAGGGGGCCAATAATGTATCCTTTTAAAATGAGCGAGTAGTTGGTTTTTTCCTTTATCCAATCACCAAATAGGGCAAAGAGCATCGCAATTGCCATAACACTTAAAAAATACATCAGGAAGGCTTTTACTACTGGATGTACCGATTTAATTTGCATCGAAAGCCCTTAGATAGTTAACATTCACCAAATGGCGAAGGTCCAGCAAATATGTGGTACTTGCAATTCTGCCTACGCTTATCATATTTGATTATGATTAGCTTTATTCATGACAAAATGAATAAAGCTACGTGCAAATACTACGATAGCAAAGGCCAAAATTGAAATACCTAAAGTAGCACTATCGCCAACTATACCTACATCATAAATTGGGTTACTTTCACACTCAGTTTGCAAGAAAAAGATAAGCCATAACAAAAACCATACGGCAGTACAATAAATCAGTAGTTTTTGACCCCAAGGCAATACTAATGGGAAAAATACTGTCACCGAAAGAATGCCCAATATGAAAAATGCCATAAAATCCTTTTACACATTACGCCTGTATAAACTGTGCCGAAGCGATAGTGTAGGCATCAATTTGATACATTTGCTCTGTGTTGATCTAGTTTGCAATAATAATTATAAGCTGGACCAGGATTAATTGGATTCCAGCCTTCGTTTATTGCACTCTTAATACATGACTCAATTAACTTTGGCATCACAGAGTTTGGATAGCTAGTTATTGCAACATCTGGACGCAGCCACTTGAATTCAACCGATAACGTAGAACCTTTTTGGCTATCTAATTCAATAGCAGCAAGCATTTTCCCACCTTGAAAAGCTTGTGTGTAAGTCGGCCGGTCTCGTACGATCCAACGGTACGAATTTCCTTCTACTACAATTTTTCTACTTCCCTTTTTAGGTATACTCACGATAACTCCTTTGACACAGAACGTTCCACTTAGCGGGAGTAGACAGCCCGGCTAAAATTGCGAGGCACGTGCAGAGCCGGGCTGGCTGAAATCCGCCTACAGTGCCTTGTTATCTTTCGCCTGCGCTGGGTAAGAAGAACTCAACTTTGCCGCAGGATGCACAAGCAAACATATCGAGCACTTGTTTATCTACAAACAACTCCCCGAGATTTCCAATTGCGCCCCATCGAGTGCCCTCGTGAAACTCTTTGGAACCTAGCTCTAGCATCGCCGAATCACAGCGAAGGCATTTAAGGGCCTGGGTCTTCGATTCAGGTGGCTTTGCTTGCCCTCTCTCACAGCCGCAATTCCAGCAAACTTCAAAGCTGGATTCTTCGATCTCTGTACTACAGTTTTGGCATTTCCAAGCCACAGAACCTCCTAGAAAAATAACGCTCGTTAAGTATTTGGCACATTGTTTAGTCACTATCTCCATCGCCGCTACAATTGTCTGATGAACACTCACCGGACTCTTTGTCTGCATAAGCATCACTTTCGGTACTAAACATTTCAGGAAACGAGAATAGAACGAGTGGTATACCGGCACCAAACCCTAAGAAAATTATAGGTACTCGCCACCTGACTTCTTCTCCTGCTTTGAATTGCTCTGCAACGTCTATTACTCCAAAGATAAAGAGAATAAATGCCAATATGAAAAATATTCCTCTAGTTACAGATTGCATGTTCATCTCCTTTGAACGTTGCCAGCAAGGGCAGCTGAAGCGAAGCGTAGGCTGTCCAGTCCAGCCCTCGGCTGGGCGATCTTGCCTGGCTTGGTTATAAACTGAATTACGCACTTGCTTGGCTACTATTACTAATGTCTCGTTTGAACATCAAGACCACCACATACACAAGTCCGAACACGGGAACAATTGAGAATACAGCGCCGAGAAACGCTGCAAGTATTGGAGTTTTCGTCTTCCTGCGGCCAAGGTAGTAACTGATAATGCCGATAAAAATTGCAAAGATAGTAATAAACTGACCGATCAATGAATTATTAATGTTCATTCAGGTAATTCCCTTTAGGTTTACAATGCCAAGCTCACCTGCGGAGGCGCGATAGCGCCGGAGTCGGGTGCAGCGCCTTGTATGGTTGTTCTTGCCTGATTCTGATGTTGAAAATCCTTTTCTCTAACGGGTAAATTGAGCCCCACCTTCGACGGCCACCGAAGGCCTTGTTTGTCACAGTTCGTTGTTGCGCCGGTTTATAAAGACCGTTAACAAGTAGGAGCGTGACAGGCACTCACTAGGCATAACTCGAATAGTCATGTGGTCCTCGAGCCCGAATAGCAAGGCGGAGATAGCTTATCTTATGGAACCTCAAGAGATCAATGTCGGTATCGATACCAGCAGTAAACAACTCGATATTTATGTGAGACCTACTGGCCAATTCTTTAGTGTTGCCAATGATAAAAATGGCATTAAGGATGCCATTAAACAATTACAACCTCTTAAACCTCAAAGAGTATTAATAGAGTCTATAGGAAGACTCGAATTAGAGTTTGTTTGCGCCGCTGACAAAGCAGGATTACCTGTTGTTGTTTGCAACCCTTCACAGATAAGAAGCTTCGCTAAATCCGCAGGGCGCCTCGCCAAAACTGACAGGCTAGGTGCATGGATATTGCACATTTTGGTGAGACAATGAAGCCAAGACTATCGGCGCTAAAGCCAGAAAAACTCTGGGATATCAGTGACTTACTGGCGGCAAGAAGTCAGTGTTTAGAAATGAGTGCAAAGCAAAAGAATCGGCTTCAGAGAATGCCGAAATCAGTGCACAAACCTATACAGGCCATTCTAAACACCATCAAGAAAGAGTTACAAGGTATCGACAAGCAACTGGATAAACTGGTTAACAGTGTGTCTGAGTGGCGGCAAAGGCGCGACCTATTGTTGAGTGCTAAAGGAGTTGGAAATGTATTGGCTTATACGCTGATGAGTGAACTTCCCGAACTAGGAAAATTGAACCGTAAAGAAATCGCTGCACTTTCCGGTATCGCTCCGATGAACCGTGATAGCGGCAGCTTCCAGGGAAAGAGATATATTCGAGGAGGAAGGCATCGTGTACGAACGGTTTTGTTTGTCGTCATCATGGCATTCATTCAGCATCATCCCAAATTAAAGCCGATGTATAAGCGATTAGTCGACGCTGGTAAACCTAAAAAGGTTGCTCTGATTGTCTGCATGAGAAAGCAGATTACGCATCCTGAATGCGATGGTGAAAAATAACACCTATTGGGATGAAAGTATGGCTTAAAAACTTGACGAGTAACCATAGTCACTTGTTACATACTGATACTGACTGCAATTTTGGGATCACAGATTCCTTCCCCATAATAAGCAACAATTTCAACACTTTTCCAGTTTCCAGAGATATCAGACTCTCCTTCAGCCTTCCCTCCTTGAAGAGTGAATTTCATCGGGATCGAAGCACCAGGATTTTTATTGCCTGCATCAAGGAAAATAACCACTTCCTTTATTTTAAAGCCCTTGTATTGGCTTACGGCATAGAACTTATGGCCAAGGCCTCCATATAACTCCCATGAGTGTAGAGTTTCTTTACTTCCATGAATGGGATCTGAACACCTTACAGAACCAAGTGCTATCTGCGTAAAAGCTAGAAAAATAATAAATAGTAATAACTTCATAGACATGTAACGACCACAGCACGGGCGGCTGGAGCGCAGCGTAGGCCGTCCCGCGTAGGACCGAAGGGCCGTAGCAACGTGCCTGTGATTGTTAGCTGCCTTTACGTAATTGCTCATTATATATTTCCTGTATCTCAGCATGGCCAACTGCTCTTGAGCCTTCTAGAACCTCCAGATTAGCACCAGTCTCTAGGCAATTTGGGTATGCCTCTGGCGTGATAAATTTAACAAATGCTAGAGTGTGCCTGTTAGGTTCCGCAATCCCCGCATCAATAAACCAATGAATTGTAGTCGTGAGGTAGTCGACTTTAACCCTGTAATGAGGTTGGTATCCATTCTTTACGATAATATCTTTACCGGAAAGACATACCTGCACAAGAGCATCAGGCTCCCAGTCTGGATTTTCAATTCTATCGAATTTATCAGATATCACATTTGTCTCTTACAATAGTTAACGCTCAGCTAAGGGGCGAAGTGCGCAGCACTTTGTCCCGCTTGAGCGCCTTGTTATGGTGCATAACCTAGAGGCACCACAAAAAATAAGGTTAGAAAACCCATCATGTAAACAGCAAAGAAAACCAACATAGACTTTCCTAGCGTAGCCAAACCCGAATCTCCAAGGTCTCGCCACTCTCTTTTGAAGAGAAACTTCATAAACGAAATATTGCTAGAAATAGAATTGTTCATGATGAGGCTTGGCTTTCCCATCGAGGCATATTTATCAGGGTGCCTGGTTTCTAATATTTTAAATAGTCGGTAGCAGAGGAAGAACCAAACAAATACCGAACAAAATAACACTCCAAAAATGATTGGGAAGACTTCCTTCACTTCATGCTCCTTGCACCATAACGCCGTTGGTTTGTTTGCGGTAGCGTAGCGTTAAACCATAAACGAAGCAACGGAGTGGAGGTCCAGCTCGCTCGCGGGCGATGCTTGATAACTTTGTTAAGGCACATTTAGCTTACGCAACCCTTGAAGGAAGGTGGTGGTACCGCCGAAGAGCCCTACAAAAACAAAATATGCTTGAAAAGCATTGCCATAAGGGATAAATAGAAGTGCTACACCAATTAAGAATAGGAATGAGCCAATAGTCATAATTGCAACCCCACTAGGTTTCGACGCGCGACTTACACATGCACGAATCAACGCCCAAAGGGATAGAAGGAAAGTTACATAGAAAAACGAGTAGCTTAAAAATGAAGCTTCTCCATTAAGGAACATAAGCATCCCGAAGTAAGATACTGTTCCAGTAAATGTGCAGATAATGAGGGAAACTACGATTGTAAATATACGCTCCTTTTTAGTTGGAACACGATCAATATCCCAATTTCCTCGCAATCTCATAGGGAGCCTTAACGCTGGCCGCACAGGCGAGCCACGCAGTGGCGAGTCCAGCCGCCAGAGGCGGTGAGGTGCCGGCCCTTGTTAAGTGTTTTACGCACGTGCTTGCACCTCATGGTGCTTACCTTGCAGCCACACGTGCAAATATTCTTGGTCAGCACGAACCTCAATAGTTGGCTCATTAGTTGATGAAAGCACTTCATACTCGTAACCAGGGGAGCCTGACAAGCTAACTACTTGTGCAATGCCTCTTTCAAAGCGAACATGATTGCCGTTGCCACATTTACTACACAAGCACCAAACCATTTGGCGGAGAGGCCAGGAAAACTCCGCACTATCTATGGCAGATTGTAATTCTATTTCTGATTCGCAGTGCTTACATTTCATAGGACACTTAACGCCAAGCTTTGGGGCGGACCACGCAGTGGGCGAAGGTTTCGGCCGTCCCAGCAGCCGAAGGCTGCGACAACAGCGCCTTATTATATTTTGATTGTTTCAACTAACCGCTCAAATATAAAAGTAGTTGGACCGTATTTTTGTTTTACGCAAATCTCGAATGTTTCAATCGCCAGCCTAGTACCTACAGCGACGGCTTCACTATCCCAGTAGCCGCAGCGATCATACTCTATTAGCGAACCATCAAGATCAATTTCTACAGCATCGTATTGTTCGTTAAACTGGTCGATTCTCTCGCCGACAAAAGTGACAACACTGCTCTTTTTTTTATGGGGTATAGTACCAGCTTCATAGCTCTGCCACCACTGACGAGAACCTACAACCCCATTGGATTCAATATACTCTGGCCAATCCGCCTCAAGAACTTCGTTAACTGAAGATGCCCATGGTGACTTAGATTCCTTTAAATCAAATATTACTGGCATTATCTAAATTTCGGTGAAACTGGTCTTGCCCACAAAAAGTAGACACTCTAACTATACGTATTTTCGCTCATACTCTGCTGGACTTACATAGCCCAATGCAGAGTGCCTACGAACCCTATTGTAGAAAATCTCAATGTATTCAAACACCTCAGATTTTGCTTGCTCTTCGCTTTCGAATGTTCTGGCATAGACCAGCTCGACTTTTAGCCTGCTAAAGAATGATTCCATTGCCGCATTATCCCAACAGTTAGCCTGGCGACTCATGCTCGGCTTGCACTTGCTTTCGGACAAGAGATCCTGGTATTTCTGCGATCGATATTGCACACCCCTGTCAGAGTGAACTAGCAGTCCAGGCTTTATTGGTCGTCGCTCTAGGGCCATTTTCAATGCTCGACGTGTCAATTCATCGGTCATCTGGGAGTCGAATGCCCAACCTACAATACGTCGAGAGTACAGATCCATAACTACCGCGAGGTATAGCCACCTATCCAGAACCCAGATATACGTAATGTCACTGGTCCAGCGGCAATTTGGTCGATCCACATCAAAGCAACGCTTAAGTAAGTTGGCGGAGACGTTAATGCTCCCCTCCACGGGCTGACTATATCGAAAGCCTTTGCCGTTTCTCGCTTTAATATGTTCCTGTTGCATAAGCTTAGCGACGTAGTTCCGCGAGCATGGCTCACCTAACTCTTGAAGCTCGCAAGCAATTCTAGGCGCGCCATAACGACCTTTAAACTCAGCAAACGTCTCTCGGATTTTCTCGATTGTTCGTATCTCTCTAATCGTGCGAGCAGATGGCAATCGCCCCCGCCATCGATAATAACCCGATCTTGAGACTTCTAAACACCGACACATCAAGCTAACCGGGAGTGACCCTACATGCTCTTGTATCAATGCGTACTTTACTCTTGGTGGTTCGCAAAGTACGCAGCTGCCTTTTTTAGAAACTCAACCTCCTGACGAGCTTCATGCAGCTCCTTCTTGAGTTTGCGAACTTCAGCGCTTTCCTGTTTGGAATAGTCGACACCGTCTAAACTATTGAACTGCTTATCAGACAGTCGATTAAATTGACGACGCCAGTTGTAGATCTGCTGTGCGCTGACGCCTAGCTCTCGCGCCACAGAAGCCGTTGTTGCTCCAGGCTTTTCCGCTCTCTTAACTGCTTCTCTGCGGAACTCCTCCGTATACGCCTGAGTTCTTTTCTTACCCATGATACACCTCCGTGTTAGGCCTAAACCTAACTATACAGGGTGTCTACTAAACGTGGGTAAGTCTTAGTCATAACGCCGCAAGCAAAGGCGCGCGTTAGCGCGTCCAGCCCGCAGGGCGATTTTGCCTTGCTTTGTTATGTGTTTTGCACGAGATAGTACAAATTGCCATATTCTCTCGGATCCGCTTTCTTTATTTCTTTGGCTTCAATAGCCTCTTGAAACCATTGTTTAATATCACTTTCTTTTACATTGGGATATTGCTTGCTACGAGTACGAACGAAGCCACATAGTCTCCACTCATCGAAACCATCAATACGACCATTGGCTCCATAGTCGAAGTCAACAGTGTCTTTTTTACTGATATGAACTTTACAGCCAATACCGTGAAAAAAGTACTTATGCTTCCCTCCAAGCATGCCAACCTGCTCAATAGGCGGCCCCCAATTATGAGGTTCATCAATCTCAAGATACCTCTTTAGTAGCTCATTGGCCTCTTCAACTTTTTCTTTGAAGTCGGAGATGATTTTTCGAAGTTCAGTATTCATGATTTACACATAACGCCCAGCACACGGGCGGCCGAAACAGAGCGAAGCGGCGTGTAGGCCGTCCAGCCCGGTGCTTTTTGCCGGGCTATCGTGCTGCTGTTTGTTATGAGCTTGGCTACGATAGAGCATCGAAGAAAATTTCTGTGTAATATTCATGAGATACACCCAGTTTATATACTCCAAACTCAACTTGGGTTTCTTCCATTTTTTCCACCCACAATCTATCAGCTCTTAATATCTCACACAGATCCTCTGAATCGCGAACACCCGATAGTTTGGTACTGATGGCTTCTCCAGAAGCAACAAAATCGAATGAAACTAGAAAAGAATCACCGTCACGTACGACGTGGAGCTCATCAACGGAGACACCCTTATATATTTTTCCTAGCTCCATGGTCTAGTGTTCCTTTGACTCATAACGCCCGGCTCACCGAGCAAATTTTTGTTGGCGGCTTTTGTGCGTATTTTGCACAAAAGATGACAGCGGAATTTGTCCGATGCAGCCGCTTGTTATGAGTTTGTCAGTTCCCAATTATTTATAGAGGACCAATCAAGCACGGACTCAACAACGTTACCTTTGGCATGAAACTCTTTTCGGTAAGAGAAGACTCCATTTGCTAATTTAAAGCTAGAAACGAAACCCTTTTCTACGGTTTTGAGCCTACTGACCAGACCATTTTCCAAGTCAAATATTGCAACTCTAGTAATTGGACCTTTCTGATAATCCGTTGTAAGCCACTCTTCGATTGCCAAATATCGGCCACCTTCGAGTTCGGCTCGATTAAAGCCATAGAAGTATTTGGGGATTTTAACTCCCTGAATTTCTAACTCGAAATACTGTGGGCCAAATCTAATTTCGCCAGCAATATCTAGGTTGTACTTTCTATCCATGATTACTCATAACGCCCGCAGGATGCTACGGCCAAAGCGCAGCTTAGGCCGTAGCATCCTGCCTGCGATTGTTATATTTCATTTGATGGGCTTGATTGGATTTGGGATCTGGGCTTGAGGTTTCTGAACTGTTCGAGCCCCCTCATCTAGAACATCCTCAGTAGGGAAAAGCACTGGTACTGAAAATTGCACTCTGCTTGCCAGTATATTTTTCGAGCCTTTTTCTCCACCAATATCACCACCGAAAATTCCCGAAAGAACTTTTACTTTAGCGCCACCTTTTGCAGAGTCTTCAGCGGTTATTGCGATGTCAAAGGCAACTGATTGAGCGTAGTTATTATTTCGGTTGTCCCATATGGAGTTTTCACTCACAGAGTCTTTATTTCTCATGAGGCCGCCAGGATTCACAGATGCACCAAGCTCTCTAGATCGCTCTTGGGCAGCCC
Organism: Microbulbifer maximicatervae (SeqCode); assembly: GCF_052468155.1. Lineage (NCBI taxonomy): Bacteria > Pseudomonadati > Pseudomonadota > Gammaproteobacteria > Cellvibrionales > Microbulbiferaceae > Microbulbifer > Microbulbifer maximicatervae (SeqCode). Next base: position 637,384 of record NZ_CP174335.1, on the reverse strand, counting down.
TTACCCCATCAACAATGGAAACAAGTGTTTCTGAAACAAATTCTTTAAGGTCCAAACTTCTCTCCTTGAAATATAACGCCACTAACACGGGCCGAAATGGAGCTGCGAAGCAGCGGAATGTAGGTCCAGCCAGCTTTGCTGGCGGCCGTGCTTGGCTTTGTATGGTTGTTCTTGCCCGATTCTGATGTTGAAAATCCTTTTCGTTAACGGGTAAATTGAGACCCACCTTCGGCGGCCACCGAAGGCCTTGTTTATCACAGTTCGCTGCTTGGCTGGTTCGTAAAAGACCGATAACAAGTATGAACGTGATAAGCACTCACTAGGCATAACTCGGATAGTCATGTGGGCCTCGAGCCCGAATAGCAAGGCGGAGATAGCTTATCTTATGGAACCTCAAGAGATCAATGTCGGTATCGATACCAGCAGTAAACAACTCGATATTTATGTGAGACCTACTGGCCAGTTCTTTAGTGTTGCCAATGATAAAAATGGCATTAAAGATGCCATTAAACAACTACAACCTCTTAAACCTCAAAGAGTATTAATAGAGTCTACGGGAAGGCTCGAGTTAGAGTTTGTTTGCGCCGCCGACAAAGCCGGATTACCTATTGTTGTTTGCAATCCTTCGCAGATAAGGAGCTTCGCTAAATCTGCAGGGCGCCTCGCCAAAACTGACAAGCTAGATGCAATGGATATTGCACATTTTGGTGAGGCCATGAAGCCAGGGCTGTCGGTGCTAAAACCAGAAAAGCTTAGGGCGATCAGTGACTTACTGGCTGTAAGAAGTCAGTGTTTAGAGATGAGTACAATGCAAAAGAATCGGCTTCAGAGGATGCCGAAATCAGTACACAAACCTATCCAGACCATTCTAAACACCATCAAGAAAGAGTTACAAGGTATCGACAAGCAACTGGAAAAACTGGTTAACAGTGTGTCCGAGTGGCGGCAAAGGCGTGACCTATTGTTGAGTGCCAAAGGGGTCGGAAATGTATTGGCCTATACGTTAATGAGTGAACTTCCTGAGCTAGGACAATTGAACCGTAAAGAAATCGCTGCACTTGTCGGTATCGCCCCGATGAACCGTGATAGCGGCAACTTCCAGGGCAAACGATATATTCGAGGTGGAAGGCATCGCGTACGCACGGTTCTTTTTGTTTCCATCATGTCGGCCATACAACATCATCCCAAACTAAAGCCCATGTATAAGCGATTAGTCGACGCTGGCAAACCTAAAAAGGTTGCTCTGGTTGCCTGCATGAGAAAGCAGATTACGATCCTGAATACAATGGTGAAAAACAACACCTACTGGGATGAAAGTATGGCTTAAAAACTTGACGAGTAACCATAGTCACTTGTTATGTTTTCTCACTTAGCGAAGTGAATTTTGTATCATGATATTTAGAACACCTCGTTTTACATGGTGGTCGTAGTTTGTTATCAGCAAATCGGCTGCCTTTAGATAATTATCATAATCAATCGTAGAATAGTCTCCAGGTACAAACTTATCGAATGTCTCCTTAGCTAAACGGGTCAGCTGTATCGCAGCGGTTACCGCATCGCGATACTCTGAGTCCGAATAGCCTGGAGCCATTTCCTTTATCTTTTCGAAGGCTTCTTCAGATCCATAGCGCGAGCTCAAGAATCCCGTTGCTAAAGAACTGAATGCGCTAACGAATTTATAATGTTCTGGAAGAATCATATGGATACATAACGCTTGCAGCTGGGGCGGAAAAACCAGAGCGAAGCGGCGGTTTTTGCGTCCCTAGCCTGCACTTGTTAGCTGCGGACCTCTACCACAGCTACGGATTTACATACTACAAAGCATGTATCAAACACCAATGCCTTGCACCCACCCTCAGGATTATATGAGGGAATAAAATTAGTTTTAATGTGATTACCAACTGCACTTTGATAAAGCTCCATTAGCGGTTTTGGCCCCTGCGCTAGTTGCCCATTAGAGCCTTTACAGAACTCTATGAACTGGCCTGCGTTATATGTATTGGCAAAGTCAGTAAGGGGACGCCAGCCACCAAATAGTTTTTCATGAGCCTCCCAAACTCGCCCTAGTATTTCATACCTATTTTCTGGCTGTGAGGAGTAATAAAGATACCCATGAGGCTCATTGTGATTCCATAGTAACTGGTGAGAATCCGTAAATTCGATCTCGCCAGACACAGAAGGCCGCACTTCGCTTTCTGTTACTCCATGACACGTAATCTTGAAATAGCGGGTAACATCATAGTCGTTCCAATCATCACACTGGAAATCGATTATTAAATCATCTGAATAATCTACGGCGGTGATTCGACCGTTAAGATCTTCGTATAGCTTCTCTGATAATTCTTTGATGTTCATATTTACGCGCAGCTAACGAAAATAGATATGCGGAACCGTTAAGAAAGTTGGCAGTGCCTTTGTGCAAGCAAAGGGAATGACAATTTTTAGGTTTCCGCATAATCGGGTTGTTATTTGTTGCTCGTGGCACTGTGTACAAATCCACTACAAATATCTTTCTTTTATTGTCTACCACGATTCGGAGAGAGAAACTAGCAGCACTAGGTTCGCGGCCTTGCTTCGAAGCGGCTGCGCCGTCCGCATTAACTTCGTTATGCGAGCGTCGCTGAAGCTTCGAAGCTTACATGAAGGTCGAACCGTTGGCTATGGGCTTTCCCGCCAATACTGTTTTTTTATACAGCAACCTAATAATTACCTGCTATTCTTTATTGAACCCCCGCAAAACTGGAGCGAGCGACCAATAACAGTTAATTCAAAAGAAGCGTCTTTATATCACCCTTCTATATATTTCTGCTGCAGTCATCCAATATTACCCAAAAAACATGGCAATATCAGTAGGTTAGAGGCTCTGGCGCAATCCTCAACAGGTAGATATATAGCTGCGGCTATATATCTACCTGCTTTTCTTGCTCGTGACAATAGTGCCCCCCCTTTAAAGTCAATGACTTAGCTCGCTCTATCCAGAAATAGGAGAAGCTTCTCTTGAATTATGACATTGAAAGTAGAACAAGATATGAAATGCTGTATATCAGACAGCTTGAAGAGCAATGTTATGGAAGATATTCGCGGTTGAGTACCAAGTAAGACTGAATGCTTCACGGGAGTCTCCTGGTAGCATATTTGAAGTTAAGTACGGTTGTATTAGGAAGGAGAGGTAAACTTATACTCACTGGGAGAAGCAATTCATGTATTTTGTTAAGGAAAATAGCCTCACTGATAGGGTGGGAAGGTTGCGAGAAGCCTCTCTCACCTTGTACTTCAAGGAAGGACTGTCCCATTTCTAAATAGCTAAAATATAAGTCCTATTATCGGTTTTATATAAACGTTCAGAATTTTTCAATTTTTTATTTGAAAAATCATATGACGTGCCCCTCCAATGGTAGTGCTTTAAATTGAGATTAAAGGATTCTTAACTCGATGGGTTGGTATTTTTCATTAGTTGATGATTTTGTCTTTGCATTTGGTTATTTCCAATAGCGAAGATTTACCTTGAGAGGGGAGCCGCACCGGATATCTTTATCTGGTTTTTTTATTTTGCAGGCTATAGATGATGAAGTGCTGGAGTTAAACAGAAAAAAGCCGGCATTGTGCCGGCGGGAAAGCAGACGTCGAAAGGAAGAGACGTTGCAGAGAGACTGTAATTCTTACTTGATGCCCAGGCTCGAATATGAGCTGGGCATCTTTTAAATTGCTAATCAATCAGGCTTTTTTACGCAGCAGCACACAGGCATCTGCGGCAGCTAGCTCTAAGCTATTACCTTCCACGCTGCCAGCAAACAGTGCAGGGGTAATATTGTGTGCACCGGAGAATGCTGCAGGTAATTCCAAGATGCCACTGCTTTGTCCAAGGTTGAGAGCAACCAGCATTTCTTCGCTGTTGCTGCGCCTTATAAAAGCAAATAAATCACTGCCGGTGTCGATCACTTCCTGCCCGGCTGTCGCCAACGACTGGGGTAGCTCCCGGTGCCAATCGATCAGTGCGCGGAAGCGGTTGAGCATGGAGCGCTGAGTGTCTTGCTGCACTTCTACCGCTCGCAGCTGGTGCTCCGTTGAAACGGGCAGCCAGGGTTTTGCTGTAGAAAAGCCAGCGTTGTCTTCACTGGTATTGGTCCAGGGCATCGGTGTACGGCAGCCGTCGCGGCCTTTGAATTCCGGCCACAAATTAATGCCGTAGGGGTCCACTAGATCTTCATAGGCAATTTCCGCTTCCGGCAGGCCCAGTTCTTCCCCTTGATAGAGGCAGACACTGCCGCGCAGTGCCAATTGCATCAGCAGGAACAGCGGGGCTCTGGCATCGGCTTGATCGTCGTTAAAGCCTTTGTTCCAGCGGGTTATTGAGCGGGGTACATCGTGATTGCTGATCGACCAGCAGGGCCAGCCCTTGTCGATTACGTCGCGGTTTTTTTCCAGGGTTTCGCGCAGGAAGCCCGCACTGCAATCCTCGGTCAATAGATCGAAGGAATAAGCCATGTGCAGGCGTTTTTCCGTGGTGTACTCAGCCATGATCTTGTGGGTGTTGTCGTCGCCAACTTCACCTACGGTCACAGTGCCGGGATATTGATCCATTAACTGTCTTACCCGCTGGAGAAACACCAGGTTTTCCGGCTGGGATTTATCATTCTGGTGCCACTGGTAGTCGTAGTGATTGACTGGCGGCAGGCCTTTCTCGTCGAGCTTGAGCGGGCGCGCCGGGTTATTGGCCAGGGCCTGCTGATGGAAAATAAAGTTGACCGCATCCAGTCGGAAACCATCTACACCCCGATCGAGCCAGAACTTCATATCGGCGAGCAACTGCTCCTGGACTTCCGGGTTGTGCACATTCAGGTCCGGCTGTTCTTTGAGGAAGTTGGCCAAATAGTACTGGCGGCGGCGGGTACACCAGCGCCAGGAGCCTCCTCCGAATACGGAGACCCAATTGTTGGGAGGGGTGCCATCTTCTTGGGGGTCAACCCAGACATACCAGTCCGCTTTGGGGTTGTCGCGGTTGGCGCGGCTCTCCTGGAACCAGGGGTGCTGGTCTGAAGTGTGGCTGAGGATTTGGTCGATAATCACTTTCAGGCCGCGTTCATGGGCCGCTTCGATCATCCGGTCGAAATCTTCCAGGTTGCCAAAAATAGGGTCTACATCGCGGTAGTCGGCAACGTCATAGCCAAAATCCACCATCGGCGATTTAAAAAAGGGTGAGATCCAGATGGCGTCTACGCCGAGGGATTTTACATAATCCAGTTTTTGCGTAATTCCGGGAATATCACCGATGCCATCTCCGTTGGCGTCGCAGAAGCTGCGTGGGTAAATCTGATAAATAACGCTATTGCGCCACCACTCATAGCTGTTGCCGCTCATGGATTACTGCCTTGTTTCATTATTTGAAATGTGGAGATAGTCCACCTTTAAAGGATAGGGTGAGTATGGAGTAGTCATTGGCGGGCTTCCTCCTCCCCGGCGAGGGGGGAGAGGGGGGTAAAGGGTGACCGGCCTGGGGCGGCTTGGTATCGGCGGGCGGGGGATGAGGAGCATAGTGGGCACGTCCCTGTGCCGCTGGAGCAGGACGGTTTAGGGCTTGTCCTGGACCGAGCGAAGCATTTGCTCGGCCAGGGCGATGGCCTCCTGGCGATCCTTGACGTCCAGCTTTTGGTAGAGGCTGCGAATATGGGTCTTGATGGTGCTCGGTGCCACCTTAAAGTGACGGGCGATTTTCTCGTTCGACAGCCCCGAATGAATCGCATTCAGTACCTGCCATTCCCTTGGGGTTAGAGGGGAGTGGCGTAGGAAGTCCGGCACGGCATCGCTGGCCAGTATCTCGCGGATAATGGTGTCATCCAGTTCGATGCGAATACCACCGTCTAGCTCTGGCTGCTGCTGTGCCGCTTTGATCAGTTGTTGGGCTTTGCTGGACTCCGCCTCTCCCAGGCCATTTTCCAGGGCGGCTTTCAGGATAACGATTAAAGGTTTGCCGATCTGCAGGAAGCTGGCGCGAAAATCCCGTTCGTGGGAGAGAAGCAGGGCTTCACTAATAGCCTCTACAGATTGGGGGTATTGCTCCCTCAGCCACAGCAGGTGGGATTCCAGCACCCGGTTACGCAGGCGATCTGTTTCCAGGCCGCACTCGTTGGCGACTTGTTTCAGGCGGCTCAACAGGCGATTGGCATCGGACCAGTGGTGCAGCTCAATCATTGCGCGCACATGGTTGCGCCCGTGGCACTGTTCAAAGTGATTGCTGGGCCTGTCAGCGACGGGAGTAGCCTGTTCCAACCAGCTGACGATGGCCTGCTGATTGCCCAGGGCGCGCCAGGTGCGGATGCGGGTGGCATCGGCGTTGGCGATCCAGTCCCGGTGGTAGCGCCCGTCAGTGAGCAGCCGCTCGATACGCTCCAGCCACTCCAGGGACTCCTCTTTCTCTCCTCGGGCCTGGGCGATTTTTAAAAGCAGGGTGTACTCCGGCAGCAACCAGTGCTCGCCGACCCGGCGGTTGATTTGCATACCTCGGCGAGCGGATTGCTCGGCACCTTCCAGATCGCCGGACTCCCATTGAAGCTGGCCGCGCAGCCGGCACACAAATTCCGAGATGGGCAGTGTGGACAGGTGATTTTTCTGCACCAGGGTCTGCACCTTCTCCTGCAGCGTGGACGCTTTCTTCAGCAGGCCCTGGGCAAAGGCGATCTCTGTCTGTTGGCAGATGGCCCAGGCGGCGCTGGGGATATCCCGTTCGGCGATCGCCAGGGCTTCAACTTCCTGCATATAGCGGTTGGCCTCTTGCAAGGCACCCAGGCAGAAGCTGGTCTCACCGGTGACCAGCAGAGCGGAGATTCTTTCGCCTAGCTGGTCTGCGCGGAGTAGGGCCAAAGCTTCTTCGGCATACTCCTTGGCTTGCAGTGTCTGCCCTCGGGCAATGGCCACCTGGGCGCGCATGGTGGCAAAGGCGCCTTCAAAGTCGCGCCACTGTGCCGGGTCCTCCCGCTGCAGCCAGCTTTCCGAGGCCGCCAGGTTTTTCTCGCACAGGTCGTATTCAAAATTCTCCCGCGCCATTTTTGCGGACAGGAGGGTAAAGCGGGCGCTGTGTCGCAGGGCTTCGTCACCGAGCCAGTCGAGGCAGTCCCGCAGCAGGCGCGATTGCCCTGCGCGCAGAAGCTGTTCCCCTCGATCGTTGAGCAGTTGTTTTAACCGCTCGCGGTCGCCGCCGGCCAAAGCGTGGCGCAGGGCCTCCACTGGCTGGTCTAATTCTTGCCAGGTATCACAGGCAGTGCTGTGCAGTTGCAGTAAGTGTTCGCGGTCATTAATTTGCCGCTGCAGGAAGCGGGCGAAGACCGGGTGGAAGCGGAACCACTGGCGACTTGAATCCTGCGCCTGCAGGAATAACCCGCGACGCGCGGCTTCTTCCAGCAACTGCTGACCGTCCTGGCGACCGGTAAGGCGCTCCGCCAGTTGGGCATTCACCCGGGTGAGGATGGATGTGCAGGAGAGGAGCTGACGCAGTTGGGGCTCCAGCCGTTCCAGCACTTCCTCAGCCAGGTAATCGAGAATATGACTGTGGCCCTGCTCCAGCTCTGCCAGATAGCGATCCACTTCGTTGCTGTCGCGCACCGATAAAGTGAATAGCTGTACGGCGGGGGGCCAGCCCTCACTGAGATGATGCAGTTGGGCTGCGCGGTCGCCGTCGAGATTAAACGGCAGGCGCTGCTTGAGCAGGGTGGCGATTTCCTCAATGTTGAGGGCCAGCTCATTACTGCCCAATTCCAGTAATCGCCCTTGAACCCGCAGGGTGGCCAGGCCCAAAGGCGGTTGGCTGCGACTGGTGAGAACAATACCGACACCGGCGGGGGCGTGGCGCAACAAAAAGCGGGTAGTGTCGTGCACCTGCTGGTTGTCGATCTGGTGGTAGTCGTCCAGTACGATGCGCAGTTCGCTGGGCAGGCCCCGCAGTTCCGACAGCAGGTGGCTTACCAGGGTTGAGGGGTCCGGGCGCTGGGGCGCGGACAATAACTGGTGAGTCTGGGGGACACCATTGCCGGTCGCCCTGTGCACGCTTTCCACCAGGTAGCGGCAGAATTGGCTCGGTTCATTATCGCTGGCATCCAGCGTATACCAGGCCACCGGGTTGTCCTGCTGTGAGGCCCAGGAGGTAACCAGCGTGGTCTTGCCGTATCCCGCAGGAGCCGTCACCAACAGCAGTTGATCGCTGTGGCATTGGTTCAGAACCGACAGCAGGCGCGGGCGCGATAGGGCGTGCTCGGGGCAATCCGGCAGGCTGTATTTGGAAGTTAAAAGCATCGCTGCGGGAGGGATTGTTATAAATGTTTGATTTTTGTACAGCCACTATTATGCACCAGGACCCGGGTATTGTTACAGCACTGTAATAGGCCAGCTTTCTGGTGATTCCGCCTCTTGGGTGGCAAATTGGAGTGGCGCCGGTTTAGCTTTGGGCAGTATATTACTATTCGGGTTAAATCGGTCATCTCAACCCGTCGCAATGCAGTTTCTGCGGCTCACTAGTGGGTACGTTAGTTCATATTTACTTTGATGTATCCACACCGGCTCGTAAAGGGATGCGTTATTGTGCAGCTTCCCCTCGCGCCACTTTCAGTATTTTTTCGATTTTTCTTTGGCAGTGAGAATGCCCCTTGTGCGGGTTTTCATCAATGTTCATTCATTTAAAAAAGCCGAGCGCTGCGAAGGCGCCGATAGAATAATAAGAAGAGGAAGCCATGGCGGATATCGTAATCCTTGCTGCTGCGGGTATGGGGGCTGTGGATAACACGTTTGCAAAGCCACTGTTTTCGGCATTGGAAACCGAGCTTGGGGAGGAGTGGTCGCGTCTCTACTGCGCTGAATTACCCGGCCTGGAGCACTTCCAGAGCAACATCGAGCGCACCTTTGAGAGTATGCAGAAGCGCGAGCTGGACTTCCTGCGTGCACGAAAATATTTACTCCTGGGAATGTCGCAGACGGCGGCGCAGTCCGGCAATGTGGATCGCCGGGATAGCAACTACGAAAAGACCCAGCGCGAGATCTATGCGGCGCTGGCCAAGGCTGCTGATGAGGTTGATGAGCGGGCCCCGGTGATATTGGTCAGCCACTCGGTGGGTTGTATTAACCTATCTAATTACCTCTGGGACGCCCAGCGCCCCAATGTCAGTTGCGGTGTTTGGCGTGACGGTGGTCCGGCGGGGGTTCACAAAGGGTCGGCGCGTGAGAGGTTTTTGCGCCTCAAGACCCTGAGCCATTGGTACACCCTGGGGTCGACCATGCCCCTGTGGTGTTCCGATCGACCCAGGGAGCAAATTCAGGCGGTCACCTCCAATACCCGAGGATACAATTTTCGCTGGAAGAATTTTTATCACCCCAATGACCTGTTTGGCTGGCCCCTTAAACCCCTGAGCCCCTCCTATAACCAGGCGGTGTGCCGTGACTATGAGACTTGTTCGCTGAGCGATCACGGCGCTTTGGGTTCAGTGGCTTTTCCCTCGCCCCCTGAGGATTACTGGCGGAACCCGATAGTTGTTGAGCAGCTGATAGAGGATGTGCGCTCCCTGCTCAAGACGGTGAATAAGCCCGCTCATCGGCATCCACAACCCTCTCAGCAGGCTCTCGCGGTATAATCCCCAATTACCTCAACAGTCTCCTGTAAAAGATGAAGGGCCGCTTTCTTATGTCGCTGCAATATCACCTGGTTCCGGTTACTCCTTTCCAGCAAAACTGCTCGCTGCTGTGGTGTGAAGACAGTAAGCGCGCGGCTGTTGTCGACCCCGGTGGCGATCTCGATAAGATTCTGGCGGCGGTGGAGGAGCGCGGTCTCAAGCTGGAGAAAATCTTGCTGACCCACGGCCACCTGGACCATGTAGGCGGCACTGCGGCGTTGTCCAAGCAGCTCCTGCTGCCGATAGAAGGGCCGCATAAAGGCGATGATTTCTGGATTCAGCAGTTGCCCATGCAGGCGCAGATGTTTGGTTTCCCCGCTGTCGAAGTATTTACTCCAGACCGCTGGTTGGAGCAGGGAGATACGGTTACTGTAGGGGATCAGGAACTGGAGGTGCACCACTGCCCGGGCCATACCCCCGGCCATGTGATTTTCTTCCACCGCCCGAGCCAGTTGGCTCTGGTGGGAGATGTTTTGTTTGCCGGTTCGATCGGGCGCACAGATTTTCCCCAGGGAGACCACGATACCCTGGTTCGCTCTATCAAAGAGCGCCTATGGCCGCTGGGTGATGAGGTTCAATTTGTACCGGGGCATGGCCCCATGTCCACTTTTGGCCAGGAGCGCCAAACCAATCCTTTTGTCGCCGACAAGCGCTTTGGTTAAGTGATACCTGGATTCCAATAACAGGCGGGAAGTACAGCGCCGGGAGTCCCATTTTATGTTTGCAGGAAAAGTACGTCTTTTTCTCGCCTTGCTGGTGCTGGGGTTAAGCGGCTGCGCAGTAATTTCCGAAGAGGAGTGCCGCGCGGGGCTCTGGTATGAGCGGGGCCTGCAAGACGGCGCTCGCGGTCGCCCACAGTCGCTGGTGTACGATATTGCCCAAGAGTGTGATAGCTACGACATGCATGTGGATAGCGATGCATGGCTGCAGGGCCATGAAGAGGGTGTCGAGACTTACTGCACTGCAGAAAATGGCTATCACCAGGGGCGTAGGGGACGTAATTACCAAGGGGTTTGCACTGGCCCTACTGCTGATTTGTTTTTACAGAATTACGAGCGCGGTCTCGCCGAATACCGTGTTGAGCAGCATTACCAGCGCCTTTTGTGGCGCCGGGATAATTTAGAGCGCGAGTTGCTCTCCCTGCATTACGCCTATCGGAACACTGATAGTGAAGCCCGGGCCCAGGCATTGTACTTGCAGCGCAGCCGCCTTCGCTGGGAGCTGCGGATGTTGGATATGGAGTTGTTTCGTTATGGCTTGTTTGGCCCCACGCATTTAACACCCGGCTATTATCCCCCCGGATTTTTTTCTGCCAGATTATTTTATTGGTAAGTAAAAAAATTTTTGATCCTGAATGTAAGTAAAGAAGTCCGGGTTAATGCTCCGGTATCACACGCACAAGAGATTTATTGTAATGGCAATTTGGCATTTAGATCCTTCACTGGAAGAACTGAACCAGGGAATATCCCAATGCATGCCCGGCTACCTGGGAATGGAAATTACGGAAATTGGCGATGATTACCTGGAAGGGACCTTACCCGTAGACCATCGCACTCGCCAGCCCTTCGGTATTTTGCATGGTGGTGCTAATGTCGTATTGTCGGAGACGCTGGGCTCCATAGGTGCCAACCTATTAGTGGATACCGATAAATTTTATTGTGTCGGTCAGGAAGTTAATGCCAATCACCTGCGCCCTGTCCCTGAGGGAGAGGTTCGCGGTCGTGCAAAACCCGTGCATATTGGGCGCAGCAGCCAGGTGTGGGAAATTCTGATCTATGCACCCAATGGGAAACTCAGCTGTATTTCTCGCATTACCATGGCTGTTGTAGCTCATGGTGCCTAGTATTAGCTCTTGGGTTGCGAGTGGAGGTTCCGCTTGAAACAGGCCCAGGATTTTATTTTTGAAGATATTCCCTATCGCTTGGTGCGTTCGAGCCGGCGCAAGCGTCTGGGACTGGTACTGTCTTCCGGTGGTGTGGAAGTGCGAATTCCACAGCGTTGTGCAGCCCGTTATGGGCATGAATTCCTGCAGGAAAATATCCAGTGGGTGAGAGCGCAGTTACTCGCAGCCGACCGGCGCGCCGCGCAGGTGCCACAATATCAGTACGCTTTTGGTGAGAGTTTTCCCTGGCTGGGACAGCAGCTTCCCTTACAGCGTGCAATGAGCAGTAAAAGTGCCGGTATTGGCGATGGTGCTATCGGGCTTTATACCCGCTATCGCCAGCCTGATGACACGCAGCTGCAAACTGCTTTACAACGCCTTTACCAGCGGGAAGCATTGGCATTGTTAACGCAAAAATCCCATGTGTTGGCCGAGCAGCTGGGGTTAAGTATTTCATCAGTAAAAGTCCGTCGCACCAAAAGCAAATGGGGTCACTGTAGTATCCGCGGTGAGCTGCAGTTTAACTGGCTTGTTTGTCTCGCTCCTGAGCCGGTGGTTGATTACCTGGTGGCTCACGAGGTCTGCCATTTGCAACATCATAACCACAGCCGCGCTTTCTGGGATTTAGTCCACAGTGTGTGCCCCAGATTTAAAGAGTTGCGCCGCTGGTTGCGCGATAACGGCCACCGCCTGACCCTGTAACTTTTTTCTATTCTTTAGTTGTACTGAATTCTCCCAATTAATTATGAGTAAGAAGCCCCGTTTTATTACTGGCCGCAAGCCGGTTAAAAAAAACTTGCCGAGCCGCGCTGAAGCGACAATAGAAAAATTTAGTCACGATATGCGCGGTATTGCCCGGGTGGGTGGCAAAACGGTGTTTATTGATAGTGCCTTACCGGGAGAGCAGGTTAAATTCCGCTATACCGCACGGCGCGGCCGTTTTGATGAGGGAATTGTTGAGGACGTCATATCGGCTTCAGCGGACCGGTGCGCGCCGCAGTGCGCCTATGTGGATTCATGTGGAGGCTGTTCGGTTCAGCACCTGGAGCCATCGGCACAAATTATTGAAAAGCAAAAAATTCTTTTGGATCAGTTGTCGCGCTTTGGCGGTATTGAACCCGAAGAAATACTGCCGCCGTTAACCGCTGATGCCTATGGTTATCGGCGCAAGGCCCGTATCGGCATTCGCAAATTGAAAAAATCCCAGGGTGGTGAGTTGCTTTTTGGTTTTCGAAAAAAGCACAGCAATGATTTGGTAGATATTGATGAGTGCCCGGTACTACATACAAAAATTGCCGAACATTTAGGGTCGCTAAAAAAACTTGTTGGCGAAAGTGAAGGCCGGGCAAACTTTTCTCATCTGGAAGTGGCGGTTGGAGATGATGTGACAGCTCTGGTGCTCCGCCATTTAAAGCCCCTGTCAGATAAGGACTTGGCGCTCTGGTTAACATTTGCTAAAAGTACCGGTATACACCTGTATATACAAGGTGGGGGTGATGCTTCACTGGAGAGAATCTGGCCGACAGAAGGAGCTGCTTATCTCAGTTATCAGTTGCCGGAATTTGACCTGACGCTGAGGTTTAAACCGCAGGATTTTGTGCAGGTTAATTTTGCGATAAATCGGCAGATGGTGAGTCGAGCCGTTGAGTTACTCGATCCGCAACCCTCCGAGCGTGTATTGGATTTATTTTGTGGATTGGGGAATTTTACCCTGCCATTGGCGCGTCGTGCAGCGGAAGTGATCGGAGTCGAAGGTGTCGGCGCTTTAACTCAACGAGGTGGGGACAATGCCGCTTTGAACCAATTACAAAATGTGCACTTTTATTCTGCCGACCTGAACGAAAAAATGGCAGGTGCGCCTTGGGCTGAAGCAGGTTTCGATAAAATCCTGTTGGACCCACCGAGAGACGGCGCTTTGGAGGCTGTGCGCGGGTTGGCGCGATTTTCTGCCAGTAGGATCGTCTACGTCTCCTGTAACCCGGCCACCCTGGCTCGGGATGCCGGTGAATTGGTGAAGTTGGGGTACCGGTTGAGTAAGGCGGGTGTCATGGATATGTTTCCCCATACCGATCATGTTGAGTCGATGGCAGTATTCGACAGAATTTAGGGCCTATTGAGGCCGGGAAAACTAACGTAAACTGCGGTAAAACCGTTTAAGCGAAGTTGTTATGCAAAGCGAAACCCTAACCGATAATTTTGAAGATAATTGCGCGCGCTTTTTGCCTGAAGCTGTAGGCCAGGGCTGCGTCTGGGCCCTGCAGGGTGAGGAGGGCTTTGCACTTTGTGAGTCTGAAAAGCGGGCAGATACCGAGGTTATGCCCTTTTGGTCGCAAAGAGAATTTGCACAAGACCACTGCGAAGGAGACTGGGCTGACTATGAGGCAGTGGCAATTGACCTGGAAGAATTTATGGATGACTGGCTCACCGGCATGCATGAAGATGTCTTATTGGTGGGGATAAACTGGAATGCCGAACTGGAAGGGGTTGAGATGGAACCCCTGGACCTGCTGGAGCAGTTGGAGCAAGAGCTGCAATAAACTGCGCCATAGTGCCCCACCCAGTGGATAAAAATTACTCAACGGGGTGTCTCAAATGGGGCAGATTCTTGGCTTGCGCAAAACAGTCTACGGAGTTGCCAACATTACCGAGGCTGTGGCCTGGTATACGCAGGTACTCGAACAGAAACCCAGCTATGAAAGCGATAGCTATGCGGCATTTAGTATTGGTGATTGCGAGCTCGGATTAAATGCCGATGCGCGCAGCGCGATCAGTCGGGCCGATGGTGTAGTTGCTTACTGGCAGGTTTTGGATTTGGCCGTGCAGATTGAGCGACTCGGTACTATGGGGGTGCGGCAGCACACGGATGTAGAGGAAGTTTCTGGACGTGTGCTGATGGCGAGCTTTCTCGACCCCTATGGCAATGTTTTCGGATTGATTGAGTACCTGCAAACGCCCATTGAGAGATAGGACCATTAAACGGAGCAGTTCCTGTGGATAAGCCGCCCATTTCCAGATTTCGTTCCCCCAATCGAAGTTTTGCTGCGGAAAGCCTTGCGCAAATTGGGCGGGGTTATGTAGTTCCGGATCGAGTGGCTTTAATTACCGGCTGCTCAAGCGGTATTGGGCGGGAACTGGCTTTGGCGCTACATCGCCGGGGAACCATAGTGATTGCCACGGCGCGCCGCCCGGAAAGTTTACAAGAGCTGGCGGACCTGGGAATTGCTACAGAGGCCTTGGATGTGAATTCCCAGGCGGATATCAATCGAGTGGTTCACGCAGTAAAAGCGGCATACGGGCGGCTCGATATTTTGGTCAATAACGCCGGTTACGGTCAGATGGGGCCGTTGCTGGAACTGGACACGCGAGCACTCGAAAAGCAGTTCCGAACCAATGTATTTGCCCCTCTAGCTTTGATTAGAGCCTGTGTACCTTTAATGCGTTCGGAGCAGGGCGGAATTGTGTGTAATATTGGCTCGGTTTCCGGGGTATTGCCCACACCTTTCTCCGGTGCCTATTGTGCTTCTAAAGCGGCCCTACACTCTATTTCTGATGTTTTGCGACTTGAACTAAAACCCTTTGGTATTCGGGTAATGACGGTGCAACCCGGTGCGATCGCATCGGAATTTGGTCGCCACGCTGAGACATCCCTGCGCGGTCTTTTACCGCCGGACTCCCTGTATAAACGGCAGGAAGAGGCGGTTAGGGCCCGTGCCCAGGAGTCCCAACAGAATGCTACATTGGCAAGCACACTGGCCAAAAAGCTGGTGCGTGAGCTGCTGCGCAAGCGTGCGCGCCCCTTAGTCCGTATTGGCAATCGCAGCAGCCTGTTGCCCTGGATGGCCCGCTGGCTGCCGCGCAGTTTTAGGGACTGGTTTTTAATGCGGAGATTTAAATTAAATCGCCTCGCTCACAAAAGCTGAGGATTGTTATTCTGGTTTTTGCAGTGAGTGGTTGGACTCCTTCAACCACTGTTGTACTTCGTTGTAGTTGCCTCGATACAGAATTTTCTGTTCCGATTTCTTCATAAGATGGTCGTAGCTGCCGTCATAGTATTCCCGCAACAGTGACACCACGATAGGGATGTACACATCACTATTATTCGTTCTCAGTAATTCTTGGTTAGCTGAAGCTAAGGCTTCGTTGAGCTGCTTGTAGCGCAGCCCTCCTAGGCGTTTACTGATTTTATTGAGATTGAGATGTAATTCTTCCCCCAAAGATTCAGCTGCTGATTTTTCACTGCTTTTAAAGCGCTCTAAGCCCTCGTGAACATAATCTTGCACAATGCGCTGTGCCCGTGTTTCCAGTGGCTCCTCGACAAGAACCCTGGGAGCGGCCTTCATGGCGGTTTGCAATACTGGAGGAAGTGCGCAGCGTCCAATTAGACGGCTTTCATCTTCAATCGCAATAGCACCTGTCTGCTGAGAAAGCTTCAGCAGGTCGATACTGATCTGATTTTCAAAATCGATTTGTGAAGGTTGGCTACTACGGGTGCGTCCAAAGCTAGAACCTCGATGTTTTGCGATCCCCTCAAGGTCGATATACCGCCGCGCAGCCTGGATTAATTCTGTTTTGCCACTGCCGGTGTGACCAGCAACAACGATAAAGGGCAGCTGGGTACAATGCTTTTCCAGCTTGTTTAACAGGAACTGCCGCATGGCTTTATAGCCACCCTCTACTATCGGGTATTCAATATTATTCGAGCGTAGCAGTTTTTGTGTCATTCGGGAGCGCAAACCGCCTCGGAAACAGTAGAGGTAACCTTGGGGGTGTTTACGTACAAATGCGCTCCATTGTGAAAGACATAAGCTTCGCACGTCATCTGTTGCTAAACGCCAGCCAAGGTCAATTGCTGCTTGCTGGCCTTTGTTCTTGTACTCAGTCCCGATCAGTTCACGTTGGTGATTGTCAAGCAGGGGGTGGTTTCTTGCGGAAGGGAAAGCGCCGCGAACAAACTCAACTGGGGCGCGTACGTCCATCAGCGGAATATCATTCAGGAAGATGTCCGTGTAATTCGCAGTATCGGTCCGCAAGGTAGCACTCCTGCTTATTTAGAAAATAGGTGGTATTTGATTGTATCTCCATTTTCTTTCCAGGCCTATGGCAACTGAAGAAGCTACTTGTATATGCAATATATGATGTGCTTAGCGTTAGATGACAGTTTGATATTTACACCGGAAATTAATGCTCAGTATGAGAGAATACTTTTTTAATTTATTGCTCGATAGCTCAGTGTTTACATTTACTTTTTGAACCTAATGCGATTCCAGGTCACAGAAGGTAAATCTTAGCTTCCCTGAATTATTGCAGCTGATTTAAAAATCCTGGAAGCATTTGGATTACATAATGGGCGGGTTGCTCCTGCATGTATAGAGGATAAAAACGTGGCTAAAAAATATATCTATATCCCGATAAATAGTGATGAAATGCAGGAATATGCGGAGGGGTTGGCGAAAGCCTGGGGCATACCGGTGAATCAAATCCTGGCCAATAAAGTAACCTCCGGTTTTGGAAAAGCCATGTATCGATGGGTGAACCAGTGTTTGAGTAAGCTGAACCCTGCCGATACCCTTTACATCGTAACCCATGGCACGGGTGCCGGGGATGGACAATTTATTGGTGCTGAGCGCTCCACGAGTAACAACAAGCAGAAAAAAGTATATGTAAACGGCATGCCTAACTGGCAGGGAGGAGAGTGGAAAACCTACACGCCTCGACAGCTAGCAGATACCTTGGTTAAAGAGGGGCTTCCTGCTAATTTCGTTAATTTACATGTTTGTGCCTGTGGTTCCGGCTACGATGGAGAAAAGTTAAGACCTTGGGCTCAACGCTTGCGCCAGGCGATGGTTGGCACCTATAGAAATATTCAGGTCACTGGATATAGAGGTTGGTTCTCCTGCAGTACTGCCAGGGTTTGTATTAAAGTAGGTACTCAGTTTTATCCATTGGAAGAGCGGGCAGTTACTTTCTCCTGAATTTTGTACCCCTAATGTAGCTGGGGTTATGGCGTAGAAGTGCGCTCCATGTAATTTCCCGGGTATACCCTGAATAGATAGCTGAACAGAAATCTGAGCAGCTTTTATATTCAGGGATATCTTTCTCCATGACTGTTGACCAGTTACTAATCCTGATTATTTTAAGTGTCACTATAACCCTGTTTATATGGGGGCGGTGGCGCCACGATATGGTTGCTATAGCAGCCTTATTGACTTGTGTCTTTACCGGTCTGATTCCCCCGGAAAATGCTTTTATTGGTTTTGGCCATCCAGCGGTCGTGACTGTAGCTTGTGTGTTAATCCTGAGTCGCGGCTTACAAAATACCGGCGCAATGGATGCACTTGCACAACGAGTTGTCCGCAAAAGCGGGAGTATCTCAGTATCCATATTGTTACTCATTGGGCTCGGCGCGTTTTTATCGAGCTTTATGAATAATGTCGGCGCGTTGGCTTTATTAATGCCCGTGGCTGTGGATATGGCCGAGAAACAGAAAGTGGCACTGGGGAGGGTTTTAATGCCCCTGTCTTTTGCAACGATTCTGGGGGGAATGACCACACTGATAGGTACACCGCCAAACTTGGTCGTTTCCGGTTTTCGGGCGGATTCTGGCGCCGGTAGCTACGGTATGTTTGATTTCACCCCGGTGGGTCTGGCAGTTGCGATAGCCGGAGTTTTGTTTATTGCATTTGTTGGGTGGCGCTTGGTGCCTGCACGCAATCGAACGGGGGCCTCCTCCTTTGAAACTGGCACATATTTAACAGAAGCACTTGTTGAGGAAAAAAGTGTAGCTGCCGGTAAGAATCTACGTGAAATTTCCAAAATGCTGGGAACAGAAGATGCCCAAGTTGTGGGTGTCGTACACAATGATGCCAGGGTCTCTCCCGCGACTCCCTGGCATAAAGTAAATAGCGGTGACATTTTGGTCATTGAGGCGGAGCCGGAGAGCCTTGCCACCTGCTTGTCCAATCTCAGTTTGAAAACAGTGGGAGCCCTTGGGGCAGATTCATCGGGTAAGGCTCGACAATCGGGTAGCAATAACACCGAGAGTGATTCTCAGAATAAGACCCCAATAAAAGCACTGGCGGATCGTACCGAAATGCAGCTGCGGGAGTTGGTTGTCATGCCAGATTCCCCTTTAGTGGGACGCCCTATGAGGTTTTCACGCCTCGCAGCGAGATACCAGATTCACTTGCTAGCACTCTCGCGCCAGGGGCGCCGCTCGGTGCGCCGGTTGCGTTCGACACCATTACTGGCCGGTGATGCTCTGTTAATGATGGGGGCCGATGAAAACCTAAACAGCTTTGCTAGGGAAAAGGGCTGTGTGCCTTTGGCCTCAAGGGATATTAGCATTCCCAACAAGGAGAAGGCGGCCATTGCCCTATTGGCTATGGTGCTTGGTGTCGCTGGTGCAGCGTTCGGCTTATTACCGGCAGCAATCTCGTTCGCCACTTGTGTATTGGCTTTTATGGCGTTGAAGATAGTGCCGTTGCGAAATGTTTATGACTCTATCGACGGGTCCGTCGTCGTGCTATTGGGGACTTTGATTGCTGTTGCTGATGTGATGGAGTCAACGGGAGCTGCAGACTTGGTCGCTCAGGTTTTGTTGGATGTTCTGGCTCAGGGCAGTGCTGTTTTGGCCCTGGGGCTGATCCTGGTGGTTACTATGACGCTGTCTGATTTTATGAATAATGTCGCCACTGCGGCAGTGATGTGTTCAATTGCCATGAGTACTGCAGAACAACTGGCGGTGAATCCAGATAGCTTCCTGATGGCTGTCGCAATTGGAGCCTCTTGCGCATTTCTAACGCCGGTTGGGCACCAAAATAACACCTTAATTTTGGGGCCGGGAGGGTTTGAATTTGGTGATTACTGGAAAATGGGGCTGCCACTCGAATTGTTGGTACTGGTTGTGAGTATCCCTATGTTGCTTTGGGTTTGGCCCTTGTAATCGCGGTGAGCTCAAGCAATAGAATCGTCTACCGGCTGGGCCAACTCTGCCATGAACTTACTACAAAAGCGCAGAATATCAGTCACAGTTACAATTCCAACCAGCTCGCCTTCCCGCATAACCAGTACAGAGCCAATACTGGTATCGGCCATAGCTAAGAGAATTTTATCCAGCGGGTCGTGGATATCTGCGATAAAGGGACGTCTGGCACATAGGTCATGTACATAGAGCTGCTGCTCTTCTAGGCGGTGTCCCGGTGCACTGGCTCTTTCGATATCCCCTCGGGAAATGACCGTCTCCAAGTCGCCTGCACGTGTTACCGGCAGGTGGCGTACTTTGTGCTCCTCCATCATTGCCAGAGCATCCTCTACCGTGGCATTGATATCGATATGGTAGGGAAATGGCGTCATCAGAGCGGCCAAAGTCGGTATATGGTGGATATTATTGTGAGTGGACATAGTATGATCTGGGTATCCAATTGTATTTGGCAATATGCTCGATTACCGTTACACAGCGACTAATTTGCAATTGACGACTGCAGCTACAATATAGCTAATTGCGCTCCCTAGGGATATCCTTTTAAGATTGCAGATATGGCCGCCTTTGTTACACTTTTTAGCCCTTATTTTGAATTATTCCTATTATATTCAAAGGTAGGGACACAAATGGTTGATATTTGCCGGTGAAAGATTATTATTCGCGACCTCAGTCGAAAAATATAATCAGTGATTCGGAGTGTTTGCCGAACCGAGCTGAAATCGGCTAGTTTTTAATAATGTATTTGCCGAATATACCTAACACCAGAACTACACGATGTGTAGTGGTATCTACTCATGTATATCGGGCAATTCATAATATGCCGGACTAAACATCACTAAATTGCTTGCCATTGGCCAGCCACGGTGTTTGTTGATTTTTTACACGGTATATCCGAAATAACAATCTGTGTCGCCCAGCGCCACAGATATATCTCTGTGTTTTTTAATAACCGTCGTTGAGGTTTATTGAATGTTTCAGGAATACGAACAACTTGAACAACAAATCGCCGAACATCAGGCAAGAATCGAAGAGTTACAAGAGCAAATGGCTCAGGCTGAACGCAAGAAAGATGGCGTAATTGCCTATGATAAAGCATTGGTGAACCTTGCTGCTGAATACCACATGGATGAAGAGGAGTTCTTCGTTGCCCGTGGCCAGCAAATCGTTGAATGGTTGGTAGCACAGCTGGGTGATGAAGATCCTGCAGACTACGTACAAACCCTGAAGGCTCGCGTTGCCCGTCATCTCAAGAAGGAAGGTGACAGCCCCCGTCGCGGCCGTCGTGCAGCACCGGCAGCAAAGGCAGCAGAGCCCAAGCTGGAAACTGGTCACTATCGCAACCCGTATACCGGCGCTACTGTTGAAAAGAAAAAGCGTAATCCTAAGGCCCTGAGCCAGTGGATTGATGAGTACGGTCTGGACACCGTAAAAGAGTGGAAAATCTAATTCTGGATGACCACTCATTTGATGCCGGATATCCGGCATCAAATATTTTTTTAAAAATCGTTCGATTTTAATTCATCGCATTATTTGGCATTTTCGCCGCATCCTCTCTTTACTTACCTTATTATATTCAGCATATGTCTGCCCCGTTATTTACCTGGGAGTTTATACTGTGCTTTCAAGACTTAAGCTGTTTATTTTCTGTACACTTTTTGTTCTGGTTGGGGCTTCAAATTGGGTTTTAGCCGACTCTTCTGAGTCTCAGGTTATTTACTTAATACGCCATGCAGAAAAAGAGAAAGGGCCCGGGGTGGGTCGCGACCCTCATTTGACTGAGGCGGGCCGGCAGCGTGCACGGCAACTCGCCTATATTCTTGGGGGAGTGGGTATAGACGCTATCTATAGCACTGACTACAACCGCACCCGGGAAACGGTTGAGCCTCTGTCAAAAGAGCTGGGGCTTGAAGTGGAAATTTATAACCCCAGAGATTTAAAAGAATTTGCTAACTCTTTGCAGCAGGCGGGAAATCGAATTTTAGTGGTTGGGCACAGCAATACCACTCCAAAACTGGCGGAATTGCTCGGCGGTGAAAAAGGGCGACCTATTCGAGAGGCCAGTGAGTTTGACCGACTCTATATCCTTGTGCGTGATAATGAGGGGGTAACCACTTTGATACAGCGCTATGGCCCGATGAAATCCTCGCAGACAGAAAATGCAGTTTCAGAGTCACCTTAATTAATAATTTCTTTTATAAAACTATCGACTACCTGTGACGCCAGTCCGTGGCGGTGTTCTTTGAAGGCATCGCCGACACTACTGCGCTCCAGGTTCAACTCTATGGTGTGAGCTCCAGCCTGATTGGCACATTCGACAAATCCCGCTGCTGGGTAGACGTTTCCAGATGTGCCAATGCTGATAAATAGGTCGCAATCGGACAACGCCTGATAGATAGTTTCCATTTCCAGAGGCATTTCTCCAAACCAGACCACATGGGGGCGAAGGTTTCCCGCCTGCTGACAGCAACTACAGGTATCAGCTATCGAAAGATCCGAATTGAGCGGATATAGTTTCCCGCTCCGGCTGCATCGTGCTTTTAGTAGCTCTCCATGCATATGAATCAACTGCTCACTGCCCGCGCGCTCATGCAGGTTGTCAATATTTTGAGTAACCAGTAAGTAATCCCCTTGGAATTTCTGTTCCAGTTCGGCCAGGGCGAGATGGGCAGGGTTGGGATGGATATCTGCAGATAGCAGCTGCTGGCGGCGTTCATTGTAAAATCTATGTACCAGTGCCGGATTGCGATCAAATGCCTCTGGCGTTGCGACATCTTCCAGGCGATGGTTTTCCCACAGGCCATCGGCACCGCGAAAAGTACCTATGCCAGATTCAGCTGAAATTCCTGCGCCGGTAAGTACAACGATTTTTTGATACTGTTTTTTCATTTTATATTTTCACACAAGGGCTTTGCCTGGATCTACAGAGGAGCTCGCATTCAGCTCAGAGGTCTTAATTGATGGGCTGGTGTGACTCATAATGTTACCGCCCTGGCACTTCCATGTGCAGGGTTTATTGGTAGCAGTATTAGTTAATTTTGCACTAACTTTCTATTTTTCCCTTAGCTTCATGGGATTGATCCTTTAGTGCATCTTGAGCTTCGGCTTCACAAACCGGTTCGCCTGTCCGATTAGGTAGAGCAGCATAGCTCTCGGCCAGCCGTGGATTGCCGCCAAGTGCATACGGTAGAGCGAGCGATAGGCAAGGCCAGCAAGGCGTCCTTCTACGGTAAGACTGCCTTTAACCAACGCCCCCATCAGGTTGCCAACGGCAGTGTATTGACTGAGGGATACCAGAGAGCCTCGATCGCGATAATAAAAATGGTGCAAAGGTCTATCTTCAAATAGGGCAATAATATTGTCGCCAACCAGGGTAGCCATTTGCTGTGCTGCCTGGGCGCGCGGAGGCACTCGCTGGTGATTGCCGTCAATGCAACTGGCGCAGTCCCCCATGGCAAATATCTTTGCGTCAGTTTGGGTCTGTAAGGTAGTTTCCACTTCGATTTGATTGAGTCGGTTGGTACTGAGACCATCCAGCTGGGTGAGGAATCCCGGAGCTTTGACGCCGGCAGCCCACACTCGGATTGCGGCAGGGAGTTCCCTGCCACAGGAGGTGGTAAGTCCACGTTCGTTTGCTGAAGCAATATGGTGGCCGGTAAGGATATTAACCCCCATCTTGGCCAGTTCGCGTTCAGCATTATTTCCAATTCGTTTTGGTAGTGCTGGGAGTAGGTGCTCACCCCCTTCTATCAAGGTGATTTCCATCGCATTGGGACGAATGCGTCCATAGTTGCCGACTTGTTTTACGGCATCCACCAATTCAGCAGAGAGTTCTACACCGGTTGCACCGCCGCCAACGATTGCCACTTTTAACTTATCATCAACATGTGTCTCCAGCCGCAGGAAACGATTGAGAAGGTTTTGGTGAAATTTTTGTGCTTCGTTGCTGCTATCCAGGAAAAAGCAGTTTTCTCTGACGCCGGGGATATGAAAGTCGTTACTGTGCCCGCCGATACACAGTACTAAATAATCGTATTCCAATTCCCGTGCGGGTACTAACTCGCTACCGTCCTCATCATTAACAGGTCCGAGCCCGACTACTTGTCGTTCACGATCCAGGGACTGCAGGCTACCCAACTGAAATTCATAGCCGTGAATGCGGGCATGCACCTGATAATTCAGTGCATCCATATTGGCATCCAATGCGCCGGAGGCAACCTGGTGTAGCAGTGGTTTCCACAGGTGGGTGCGATTTCGATCAACCAGAGTAACTTGTGCAGCGGGGGACTTGCGGCGGCGCTTAAAGAAAGGGGTAAAAGAAAAATATTGACCGAGCCGTGTAGCCAAATGCAGGCCGCTGGCACCGCCGCCAATAATGACGATCTTTTTCATAGGGGTCTTCCTGTCGATTGCTAAAAGCCGACTCCCCAATCTGTGAAGACCTTTTTTGGTATCGGGAAATATGTCACCGATGTTTTTTCTAGCGCCAGTATGTCGCGCTGAAAGACAGATGACAAGTTAACAGAGTCGGTGAAGGCCTCTCTCAATAGAAATCATACAAAGCTCATAACCGGTTGTTGTTCCGGTTTCGCAAAATCCTTAAACCTGGCCTGGTACAGTCTCGTTGTCCTGTGAAATTAGCGCTCGCCAGTCTGCTGACTTGCGCAAGTGTACGCTCACTTCTGGATTCTGTGAGTCCGTCACTACACCGATAATTGACGCCTGGGTGTAACCGCGCTCTAGCAGTGCGCCCACGCAGGCTTCGGCTTGCTCAATAGGAACAGCAGCGAGGAGTCCCCCGCAAGTCTGTGGATCGGTAATCAGCGACCACTGGGGTAACCACTGCCACTCCTGGGGGTTTTCCACAAAGGCGTAGGCATTGGCATTTTGCGGTTGCAGGCTGGATAGCCATCCGCGCTCGATACAAGTAGCGGCGCCGGAGATTAGTGGTAGATTCTCAGCGATCAGTGTCGCGCTTAACCCTTCAGGGCCGAGCATTTCCAATAGGTGGCCCAGCAGGCCAAAGCCCGTGACATCTGTCAGCGCATTGGCGTTGTGGCGGGCAAATATCTCTGCGGCGTCGGCATTGCTATGCAACATGGTTTCCAGCGCCTGCTGCAACCATAGGCCTTTAGCCTCTCCCGCGCCCTCTGCTGCCAGGATAGTGCCTACACCCAATGGCTTGCTCAGGATCAAGCAGTCTCCCCCGCGGGCCCCCGTTTTCTCCAGGAGTTGCTCCCGCTCGGAAAATCCATTGACGGTTAAGCCCATTAGCATTTCAGAACCTTCGGCGGTATGCCCGCCAGATAGGACACAGTGGTGCCGGTTCAGCTCGTGGATGGCGCCTGCGAGTAACTGCTGTAGGTCTCGCCGGGTTATTTCCTCTGCAGCCGTAGGCAGGGTTGCAAGGATTTGTGCGGTGGCGGGTCGAGCATTCATAGCAAATAGGTCGGATAGGGCGTGCAGAGCCGCCAGGCGACCAAATATCCATGGATCATCTACAGGTGCACGCAATTGGTCGGAGCTTTGCACTAATAAATGATTAGCCGGTAGGTCCATAACTGCGGCATCGTCACCGACGCCCTTTAACAGGTATTCCGAATGCTGATCCGGGAGGGTCGCCAGCGTGCGGCGCAGGATGTCAGCTCCAACTTTTGCGCCACAGCCATTACAGCGCATTGGAGATAGAGAAGAGCCTGAGCGCTGGTCGACGATGTCTTTGGTTTTGGCAGTGTGATCAGCCATGTCCATTGGCAGCTCACTGAAGCGTCGCATAAATGTGCGGTCGATAGAGTCTTTCCATCGCCACATCAGACCGCTTGCAGCGGCGAAGCCATTTCGAACTGCCACAGCCCGCTTGCCACCGCAGGAGAGCAGGCTGAGAAAATCTTTTTGTGGCAGGTATTGTTTTAAGCGGCGTCCGGTCAGGGAGGCGCGCAGATTGTGAAATAGAACTGGCCCCTGGCGAACGGCGTAAACTCCAGCCTTGGGTAGAGGCTCTGGGGCGAAACTGGCCACATCACCAGCTGCAAAAACGTCTTCCCGCCCCTGGGCGCGAAGTGTTTGATCCACTACCACAAAGCCTTTGTCATCGAGGGACAGGCCCGAGTTGGCCAGCCAGGGGGGAGCACAGGCATTGGTGGTGAGTATTACCTGATCGAGGGGCAGGCAGTCACCGCTCCCATTAACGACACCCTGTTCGGTAATTTCATTAACGTTCCAGTTATGGTGTAACTGAACCCCTAGCTCTTGCATCTCCTTTGAGACTAATTTGCGTGCTCTGACTGGATAGCCCTGGGGAATTGCTGCGGCGCCATGAATCAGGTGAACCTCTACCTGCTTTTTCTTAACGGCACCTTGTAAAGCGTGAGCCATTGCCATCGACAGCTCGCAACCTCCGGCACCGCCGCCGACAACTCCTAAGCGGAAAGGTGAGGTGTTTTCACCAACCTGTTTTTGCAGCTTTTGCCAGAAACGGTAGAAATGCCCGATAGGTTTTACCGGGATTGCCAATTCGGAGCCCGGTAACTCGCGGGCGGGAGTCGCGCCGACATCCAAAGAGAGCAGGTCGTACTCTATGGGAGGTCTACCCAATAGGGATACGGTGCGATTATCGATGTCAATTTCGTGTGCACAGGCCTGTATAAAGCGGGCACCAGCGGCCCGGCAGAGCCTGGCAAGATCTATATGAGTGTCTTCCAGGGAGTAATGGCCTGCAACCATTCCGGGCAACATACCGGAGTAGGCGGTTTGCACTTGGGGAGAGACCAGGGTCAGACGCGCGCCTGGCAGAGGGTTCATGGCCCACATTTGCAGCACAATAGCATGGCTATGGCCGCCGCCGACCAAAAGGATGTCCTGGTAGTTTGGATGCTCCTGCATGTCTACTCACTGGCTGGGTAACAGAAAAAATGAGAGGCGGTAAGGATACTGGCTTCCCAAACTTCCGCGCCGCGCAAATACACCCCTGGATAAATAGTAGACAGTTCGCATTTGACTGCGAGCGAATGGACGACGCAGCTGCTTATTATCGCGAATAGCAGCGCCAAGGCAAAAAAATCCCCAGGTGCTGGTCTTTACTGTATGGGCCTAATTGCAGTTGTAATCTGCATAAAATTCATTTTCTGGCGCTTAATTCTAATGCCCCCAGAGCCCGCTTCTCAGAGTGCCTTTTTCCGTCGCTTAATCTGGTGGCTGCTAGCTGGGCTATTGCTGGTGGAAGTTCTTCACTGGTGGGCAGCAAACTGGGTGCGGGTAAAAGCTGGCGACTGGATGGAGGAGCGAGGCCTTGAATTCCATGTGGATCACTTGCGCGTATCGCTGCTGAATCTAAGTGTTATAGCGATTGATGTAAAAGCTAAGAATCGCGAAGGGCGGGGATTCTCTGCTCATGAGGTAATGCTCGATTACAGCTGGTGGCAATTGTTATGGGGGCGAGCTCATTTACCCAAGGCATCGGTGAGCGGTGCCTATATGGACTTGCAATCTTACCCGGGTGAACTGTACCGGGAGTGGGAGGTGGGTGGTTGGAATCTTGGAGGTGGAGCGCGGCAGGATCGCGATTTCAGGCTGCTTATCGGTCGAGCCCAGATACGAGATAGCGAACTATGCTACCTGCACAAGCCTATTTGGAGCCAAGCTACCTGCGCAGCCATAGGCAAACTCCAAACCGATAAATTCACGCTGGCATTATGGCGCAAAGGTGATGTTCCCCTGAATGTAGATATTGCTATTGGGGATTTACAGGTCGGTGACTTATTGGCCTGGGAGAGAGGTAAATCACGATACAACACGGTGATAGGCAGCTTGAAAGGAACCCAGGTCAATTTTTCCTGGCCGAGTCTCAATACAGATCTTAACAAGTTTGCTGCGGAATACTTTATAGGGTGCCCGCCACAGCGTTGGGCCGATGCAATAGCAGGGCTGCAAAGCCTGATTGGACATTGCGCCTCCGCCCGCCGGCTTGCCGCAGAAGGTGATATGAAATTCGGGTTTGGCCGCAAAGCTCGTGCCCAGTGGCGGCAGCTCAATGGTGAGAGTGTTGTACTGAGGCACAGTGATCGCCTTTGGCAGGATTGGCGGGCCGGGGTTATTAGCATCAGTGAGTTTAATTTTGAGCGCCCGAAAAAGCGCTTGGGATGGAGTCGAGGCTTTGCCCAGGCATTTGATTGGTGTCCACGACATCTGCGTAACGCCAATTCCCACCTGTGTCTGCGAGCGGCTAATTTAGACCTGCCGGAAAAAACGGTTTTCGACTGGAACGATCGCTTAAAAATAAATACAGGGGCCAGTTCAATTAATCGGGGCTACCTTTTAGATATGGCTCGATCTACCAGCCATCCCATCAGGGCTAATAATGGCGTATTTGGTCCTCTTCAGTTTTATGCCAAAACGCGAATATTATCTTTTTCCCACCTCGCGATTGAAACAGCCAATGGGTGTGTACCGGGTGGTCTGTGGCAGAAGCCCGATCACTGTGTCTCTATGGTTGGTCTCAAAAGTACAGAGGAGTTTGCCTTTCAGTTCGGCTCTGCTGAACACAATATTGATTGGGGGCTTTCCAGCGGTCCTCTGCAATTGGCTCAATTTTCAATAGGTGCCAGAGGTCGTCCCAGAGCTAAACTACAGGACCTACGCTGGCAGGCCATTGATACAATAGGTCGTAACGGCCCGCTATCTGCTCAGGACTTTTTTATCCAGTCACTATCAGGGTGTTTGCCGCAGGACTTTCTCCCCTCGGATTGGCAGCCTTTGTGCGCACGTTTGAACAGCTTTTCGGGGCAGGGACATTTTGCCTGGCAGGGAAGTGAAGATGGCTATGCCATTTTGGGAAAACTGCGCCTTCACCGATTACTTCTAAATGATTCCGCTGGTGCAGGAAATGGCTTACTGATACAGCAGTTTGAAAGTGGCGATAGCTTATTTAAAAGAAAGGTTACAAATAATCCTTGGGTGGCGACCAGTCAGTTACCGGGTATTCCTCAAGGAGTTGGTGATGATAATTACGGCACCGAAAAAGGAAGACTGGATCAACAAAATATTGATTCAGATAAAAATCCTGACGATTTAGGGCTGGCCAGCATAGAAAACCCAAACCTGGAAATTAAAAACCTTGTTTTGAAGAAACTGGCTGGCTGTCTCACTGAAGGTTGGAAAAGGTTATTTTATCGCGCCAACAAAGGCCACGAAAATCTGCCAGTTTGCTTTGATATCCGCTCATTAGAGCAAAGGGAGCCACTCTTTATATCTTGGCAGCAGGGGATAGATCTTTCTGTAAAAAAAATATCCGTGGTTAGTGCTGAAGCAAAGACAAAAGGGGGCAGAAAATTATTTGACTTAAAAATGATAGAGCTACCCCTTGCCAGGCTAAGGCATAGACGTACACCAGACTCTGAATCTTATGTCGCTTTGCCCGGTGCAAATGCTGAGCAGTTGAGTGGCTGCTTTCCCGGCGGTAGGCAAGTGAGTTCACTAAATATTCACTGTGTAGATGTTGAGCGCCTTTCACTGGGAGATTACTCCTTCGTTTATTTCAGCCAACGCAATCTAATTGCCAATATGGATGACTCAGCAATTCAATCCGTGCAGCTGAAAAACCTGTCTGGCGCGAATGTTTTTGACATTGGAGGTGTACTTATACCAAAGCTAGAGTTGCTATGGTCCCGGGAAAAACCTACCCAGTCAAAAATTGCATTGCAGGATGTTGCTGCTGACAGAGTAACCTTGTGTCTTCCCTGGCTAGCAGAGAAGTATAAATCGATACCGACCTGTGTATTTGGGCAAGACATCCATTCGGTAGGGCATAGCGGTTGGTCGATCGAGGAAGTGGAATTTAAGGAGGACTTCGAAACTGTACCCATGTTGCAACTGGGGCGAGTATTCACTAAGAGAATGTCTTTTTCCTCCAATACTCTCGATTTTTATGGGCTCAATATCGATGATGTTCTGCTTTGTGGGTTGAGGTCTTATTCTTCTGAAAATAATGAAGATATGGGTCTTGCCGATTGCATTGAGACCCCACAAATAAGCTTTGGTGATTCCTGGGTAAAATTGGGTATAGATTCCGGCGCCCCCCGCTTGGATTTAGGACCGTTAAAGAGTAAGCCTATCGCGTTTTGGCAAAAGGGTAGCGGCTATTTAGAAGCTGGTGTGCAGAGCTTGGGTTGGAGTCGATTTATCTGGGATAGCGGTGCAGAGTTCTCGGTGTCGAATCTAAGCTTGCAGAATATCCGGGTGTGTACGCAGGATACGGGGCTTGCAGTAACTGTGGATAAGCTGAGTCGGGCCAGGGCAGGTGACTCCCACCATTGTTTTGGGGTTGATAAATTATCCATGTCGGGATTACAGAAAATCAAATTGTCACACCCCTGGTCAGTTCAAGGTTCTGTAGAATTGGTTGGGTTATCAATACCCAGGAAAAATTTGGGCCCTCTGAAAATACCAAAATTTGAAATTGATAATATCTCCTTGCAAGGGGAATCTTTGGCGAAAGCCTCTGGTGCGAGGGGATGTATGCCAGGGGGACTATTAAAAGACGAAAAGATTGCGCCCTGTTATGAATTTGGGGCCTTTAGTATTGGCAAGGCAGAAGGTATTAATGGCTCTAGCGGTAGGCAGCTTATCCTTTCTGGGATAAAAATAAGTAATGTACAGTTGCATGAGCAGAATTTTCCACAGGAATTGCCACTTAAACTTTTATCCGTATCCGGTATGGGGGCCGGGCACTTAAATATCAGTCGGCAGGGAGTTGACTTCAAGGATTTACAGTTTAAGGAAATTGCAGGATGTTTTCCCAGTGGTTATCTGGATCAGGGAGATCATTGCTTCAGCTTCTCGAGTTTAATGCTGGAGGGAAACTACCGCCGTGGTCAGGGGGCAGAACTTGCTGTTGTGAGGGTCAATGGCATCACTTTACTTTCACCCTCTGGGGAAGAGTTAGTGCACGGTGAGAGCATAACCTTGTCGCATTTGCTCTTTACCGATACCGAGTGGCGCTTTGCCAGTGGTGAGGCAATTCACTTTCATTTTTTTGAGAGAAACCCGGATAGTTTGGATTTTGATCGCCATAGATGGATGGCTGATTTTAAGTCCCTGTGGGTTGAAGGTTTGAGCTACTACCGCCCTAAGAAAACACTCACTGTTGGTTTCATCGACTTTCTGCGCCCTCGATTTATTCTCTTAAGGGATTTATCGGGGAAGTTTCCGGTAGCCCGAAAAATTAATGAACTGCGAGGATTTGGTGGTATTGACACATTTGCTTTCAGGGAGAAGGGCAGCCCACCGCTACTATATCATCTCGGTGACCTATATCTAAAACACGGCACTTTTAGTTGGGTAGACTATCAAGATGAATTCAGGGCCCGCTTACCGGTCCGGGATATCAACTTTAATCTCAGTGATTTAAGTAACTTAGCCGAACACCCCCCTGCGGTGATTGTTGTTAATGGAAGGCCTGGCGGATTTGGTGAGGTTCAGATAGGGGGAACTGTAGATTACTTGGGAGATAAAAAGTGGAATGCTGATCTTACCGGATATCTCACCAGCGTAAATTTGATACCTGCTACGCCTTATATGGCCAAGTTGTTAGGTTACAAAATCCTTCAGGGGCAGGGAGATGCGGTAGTTAATATTCGGGTATTTGAAAATGAACTCGATGGCTTTGCCGATATACGACTGGAAAAACTAAAAGTTCGCCGGGTGCGGAAAGATGATCAGCTACCGGTGAAGTCCACGCTGATTCCCTTGAATATTGCTCTATGGTTGCTAAAAGACGGGCGGGGGGATATCAAGTTTGGCATGCCTGTTAGCGGCAATATTCGCGATCCCAAGTTCTCCTTTAGTTTTGTATTTAGTGAGTTGCTACAAAAGGCAATTATAGATGCCTTGATAAGCTATTTGACTCCCTATGGCGTATATTTGTTGGCACGCTATGCCTGGGGGCGTTTCAGGGCGAAATCATTTGCGTCTATTGACTTTGAGCCTGGAAGTGCAAAGTTAACTAATTTAGCACTGACACAACTACAGCGTATGGTCTTTGTTTTACTTAAGAACCCTGACGCACGACCAGGAGTATGCGGCATCTCTAATGCCCGGGACTGGCAAGCCCTGTACCCCTATTCCATGGCAGGTATGAGCAGAAGCGGAAGAGCTCAAGTTGCTTTTTACCAAAACCCATCTCTGGAACTTCGTGAGGAACTTGAAAATTTGGCAATGGAGCGAAGCCGAAATGTCGAAAAGTATTTGATTGATGCGGGAATAGAGGCTTCAGAATTAATCCCTTGCGCACCTGACTATATTGGTAAGGATTTTGGTGATCCAAGGGTGGAATTTTCGAACTAGAGTTTATTTTAAATAATTCAAATAATGTCTGATTGCTGAGTGGGTTCTCTCGGGGAATATATAAGTTGGCCTGAATCCCCGTAAATAATCGTTAATGTTGCTTGATAAGCTGCACATATTTAGCGTCTTGAAAAAATCATAGGATTTTCATTAACTTTTTAGATGTTAGGATGAGTTTAGTACGGTGAGCTGAATAAGCAGTGATTTATTGTTTATTGGCTGTTTATTGCGGAGTGATTATTTCTTGGGAGGTTTGTGCACTATTTCACATTGCGATATGAAGCTTATGATATTGCTGATTTTGATCAATAGCTGATTAGTTTTCTATGGTAGATTCCACTCCCGATTTTGATATTGATTTTCTGAAGTAAGAAATACTTAGGTAAAAAAATGACTCAAGTACACGGAAGTTGCCTCTGTGGTTCAGTGACAATTAGCGCATCTTTGCCCTCTTCAAATCTGGGGGTTTGTCACTGCGGTATGTGCAAAAAATGGGGAGGTGGTCCTCTGTTGGCGGTGGATTGTCAAACCAGTGTTGAGATCACCGGTGAGGAACATGTCAGTGTATTTGATTCATCAATTTGGGCTGAACGAGGTTTTTGTTCAAAGTGCGGTTCGCACCTCTTTTATCGCTTAAAGGAAACTTTCCAGTACTCAGTGCCTGCGGGGATCTTTGATCTTCCGGCCGAGACAACAATGACCCATCAAATCTTTATCGATGAAAAGCCGGATTACTACGAATTTGCCAACGATACCCAGAAGATCACGGGGCTGGAGATAGTAACTGAGTACTCATGATAGTGAGTGCTCGCTATCTCTATGGGTATCTTTTAGTCAAGACGGAATATGCGCCCGGGATTCACTTTAGGGTTACTATAGCGTCCTAGGGCTGGATCGCCGCTTCCCTCAATGGTGATTTCAGCTTAGATGGGTACCAAAAGGGTCATCTGCATGGGTTTCGCTCACTGCGGCGGCTCTTTTAGCATCTTTGCGTTGGTATCCGGATGTCTCGTTCTGGAAGCACCTAATCTTTTAAGGTGCCGAGAGCATTAAGATGTAATCGGAAGGTAATACGGACTGGCGAAATTCCATGACTGAAACCCAAATTGTAGAAATTTTCCTGGCCAACCAATGGTGGTCCATCCTGGCGTTGGTGGTAATTGTAATTGGCGTAACTTTATGCTGGTTTGGTGGCCTGATGGCTGCGTTGACGGCCTTGGGTAACAAGCGCTGGGTTTGGGGGATTGTAACGATCGTCCTCGGGCCGATTACCGGCATTCCCTATGCATTGCGTTACAAAGAGGCGGAATATGCCCGATCGCTGATGCTGCGGGGTGTATGGGCCTTACTGGTAGGTCTGATTATCGCCGGGGCTATCTTATTCTTTGGCCGTTAAAGGTTAATAGAGCGCTGGTTTTCAGGTGTCCAGCGCTCCCTCCTTCGATCGAATCATCTCTCCACAGACTTTAGACATTTTTAATCAGGCGATCAGTGCGCAGGCGCTCCCGCTTATCAAAGAGCTGCCTTGAGGCCAGGGCAACGGCGAGAAAAGTGCCGAAACCGGTGCCTGATGCAATCGCAAAAAGAATCAGGATTTGATATTTGACGGCAATTGTAGGGGAGGTGCCTGAGAGAATCTGCCCTGTCATCATTCCCGGTAAAAATACTATCCCAGCGGCAGCCATGGAATTAATTGTCGGCATCAATCCTGCACGCATCGCATCCCGCCGAAACTCCAAGCTGGCTTGTTGCCAGGTATGCCCCAGCATCAAGCGATTCTCAATAATATCCCTAGAGCGGTGCATACTTTCTGTTAGACGGTCCAGGCTTAGGGCAACACCAGTCATTGTATTACCCAGCAACATACCTAAAAGTGGAATGGAATACTGGGGTTGGTACCAGGGAGTAGGGCCAATCAGTACGGCCAAACTTAATATGGTGATACTGAAAGCGGATACCAGCATTGATAAGGTGCCTACGGCAAAGCTCCAGCCACCGAGCAGACGATACTTTTGTCGGGCTGCCACTTGCTGCCCGGCAAATAGCAGCATTGCCAAGGCCAGTAGTCCCACCCAAAGTAGGGTACCAACTGCAAAAAGGGTTTCCAGTACCAGTCCTACCAGGGTGAGCTGAATAGCCGTGCGTAGAGCGGCAACAATTAACGATCTACTTAGTTGTAGTCGTGCTACATGAGTGCATACAGCTAGAGCCAGTACCAACCCCGCAGCCAAAGACAACTGCCACCAGGATAGGTCGATTACACTCATCGATGGATCTCCTGTTCTTTCAGTTGATTATCAACAATGGCCAGGTGGCGGTGAGCTATCCTTCGAATCTGCTCCTGGCTATGAGCTACCCAAATCGTAGGCAGCTCGTGCTCCTCAATGAGCCCTGTCAGCCATTGCTCTACCTCTTGCGCGGATCTGCCGTCTAGGTTGGCCGTAGGCTCATCTAGAAGAAGCGCTTGGGGTTTGTAGGATATTGCGCGAATAAGAGCCAGGCGCTGCTTTTCTCCCGAAGAGAGTCGATTTACTTGCCACTTTACTGCATTTTCAGGAAAGCCGAGAAGTTTAAGTGCATCATTCATAGGGGTTGCGAAGTGATCGCCGACAGTTTCTTCCCACCAGGCAGTCTGTGCAGGAACTAACATCACTTGTTTTCTCCACTGGTGTGCCGGGTAAGAATTTTGAGATCTACCAGCCAGGAATATATCACCTTCGTGAGATTCGAGATCCGCTATGGCTCTAAGCAATCGGCTTTTACCTGAACCAGATGGCCCAGATATGCAGGTAATTAGGCCGGGTTCCAGGGTAAAACTTGCGCCCTGTAAGGTGCCGATAGAAAGATCTTTGATTTTAAGGTCCGGCATGGATAGCCCTATAGATATTGGACACCAATAATTATCTCCGCATTGGTGCTCTGAGTGAAGTATTTATAGCTCTATTGAATGTTTATAATTTCTGCGTGGATAAGAAACCTTCATTTGGTTCTATCGTTTAAAAAATATCAATATAAGAAATTGTATTTCTTGCTTAATAAGGAACCATGTTGAGAAAATTAATTATTTTTCTGATGTTTTCCTATAGAGTTGTGACCAAAATATGATTATTCCTTATAGGTACTACTTTTAGTTGTTCAACATAGCTGAATCGAAAATTTTATGTTCTAAGACTATCCATTATAGACTTTATGAAAATCATATTTATAGTCAGGATAATATAGATTTTTATATGGTGAGTTGTTTAGCATTAAATTAAGTTTGTGGGTTGTGCGATATAAGTTATAGATTTTGCATTTTTCTTAATGATGTTTCTCGGGCTATACGCGAGCCCTTCTATAAATATATTTAACATGTATATCTGCTTCTGTTATATGCGAATTTATTTAATTAATAAATTTGGTGGTAATGCGGGTTGGTGGAAAATTTTTGTTGTTGAATTAAATTAATTGCCATGTTAGAAAGCGTGCGAATTTTATCCTGTTGTATTGTTTTATTGCGGTGAACGTATGTGGATGGATGTAGCAGGCTAAAGGGATAAATTATAAAAATATAGGAAGGGAATAAATGAAATACTCGTCGAAATCGACAGCTGTTATGGGATTGGCACTAGTTGCTGGGCTGTCGTTGCACTCTCCTGCTAGAGGCGAATCTGGAGTCACAGATAAGTTGTCTGGCAATGAATTGATAGTTGCATCAAAACTAGATGGAGCTAGTGCACTGGATTTTTCTACTAGAATTGGTACTCAAGTAGAAGGTCAGCTGCTAGTAGATGCTATTCGTAAGCAGCTTTATTATAACGAAGCTGATTCAGTAAGTGCTGAGGCAGAGGATCCGCAAGGTGGGGTTTATTCTCGCGATAATGCAGCATTCCGTTATTTAGATTTAATGTATAGCTTGGATGGTACATCTGAAGAAGTCATCAATAGCTATCTTAGCAGTGTCTCTCCCAAAGAGTTTTCTGATTTATATGGCGATCCCGAGCGTGCACGTACTTCTGTTGCTGAAGCTCTGATTTATGAACAGTTAGAGTTATACCCCACGAATTTAGAGCTGCAACAGTCGTTGCTGGATCTTTATTACGATCGGGCGGTCGCAGAAATTGTTCACGCCAATATTGCTCTGGATAAGGCGCTGTCCAGTCGTTTGAATGGAGAGCTGGCTGCTATTGAAATTGAGCATGTCGGGAATGCCTTTACCCTGCTCAATAGTGCTTTCGTTGAGTATGTGGCTCTTGTAGAGAATACGCCCACTTATCTGCAGCAATTGACCAGTTCTCGGGGGCAAGTTAGCCCTCGATATTATGATTCCATAACAAATACCCAAAACGATGTCGCCCCAGCCGGTGTCTTGCCTGGCGAGTACAAAGATATCACCTTGCTGTACCAGTTAATGAGTAATCTCGCGGCTGTAAAAGTACAGCAGGCAGGTTTATTGATAGAGTCAGACCAGCTTAACTCTTCCCTGTCTACTCAAATGATCGATGAGATTTTATCTCTGCAGAATACTCTGGTAGCCAAGGAAGCTGAGTTACGCACTCTATTCTCCGGCACTGATTTTACTGAAGTCTCTTCGCATTCCGGCTTACCTCAGGCGGTAGAGCAGTGGCATTTTCAACTTGATCAGCTGGAAAATGCTATGTCCTGGCTTGCCGGTGATACCAACTTCCTCGGTATGTCGAAGTTAGCTGTGCCACACGGCTTTAGCAGCGATACACATTTTGATGCTTTCAATATATTGAGTGAGTTCCTCGATAGGGAAGATACAGGCTTTATCGTGCGGGCAGAAAGCAACCTTGCTGCTGCCAAGTTGGATTATGATAACTACCTCCATAATGCCCAGGCATTAACGGACGCCTATATTGGGCGCCATGAACTGTCGTCTAATAAATTATACAGTTTGTTAGGTGCCAGATTTCCAAGTAGTTGCTATGAAAAAAACTGTGTAGATATCACCAGTGAGGCTCGAGACAATAGTGAAGTAGCTGCTTGGTCGCGGAATGTAGAAAGTGTTCAAAATTCTATCACCCTAAGTCTTCAGCGGCTTGATAATCGCCTGGCAAAAATCGAGTTGGAAGTGGAGCGCTTAGCGCAAGATGCTGGTGTTGCAGATGGTTTTGAGAAGATTGTTGTGGATTATCATTCGCAGCAGAGCTCACTTGGCCAACAGATTAATCGCATTCGCCAGAAGCAAGAAGTGTTCAACTCCCACTCGGTATTATTCGAATCTCTATCTATAGCAGCTCAAAATTACATGAGTAGTAGCTGGGATGCCGTTGGTGAACTTTCAGATCGTTTGGTTGCGGTTAACAACTCTATTGACACCCTTGATGATTTTACTTTGCCCGAAGCTGCGAACGTGACTCTTGCAGCTGAGCACCGTGCGTCTCTGTATGATAGCAGCGGTAAAATTCTGCAAGCTGGTAGTCAGTACCGCCTGGAAAGCTTATGGCTCGAAGTGAATGCTATTGTTTTGGAACTCGCCCAGAGTGAAGCGACACTGGTGCAGGAAGCAAAACGTCTCTCTGTTATTTTGAATCAGGCCAAAAGCTTGATCGCGGTTGCAACCAGTGACGCCCCAATGGCCGCTCAGCGCTATTTTGCAGACTTGATTTATTCTCGTCGAATTACAGAGACGGCCTTAAAAGCGACCAGTGATTTTGATCGGGCACAACAGTGGCTTTTCTATACTGCCGAGGCCCTGGAGTACAAATGGCAAAAACCTTTCGCTGTTCGTGATGTAGATATCAGCAAAGGCTCTGTATTCCATCTGCGCAGTGCTGGGGATATGTGGGATTTTTACGGCAAAATGATGGATTTTGACTCGCCGGGTATAGCTACTTCTCATCAGGAGAGAGATGTCTTTTCCATCAAAGAGGATGTATTCGGATACAGGGATAGTATTAACGGTAGAGAGCAAACCTATTTACACCCAGATCCGAATCAGCAAAACGGGCCCCGCTTAAGCGCCCGAGAGGCCTTCCAAGAACAGCTGAAATTACTGGCGCGCACTTTCGGGTCAGACACCTGGGTTACAATCGAGTTTAGTACGGTTAAAGAACCTGTTAGGAGTGACCTTTTCACTGGACCGATTATCAGTGAAGTAGATGGGGAGAGCTGTATCGCGGTTGCTGGTGCCTATGGGGATAAGATTGAAACAGTAGAGCTTAATATCCCCATTCTCTATAGCACTAGTGGTGAAGTTCAAACCCCGGCTTACCTTACCTATGGTGGTGCCAGTGTTGTGCGGGATTCTCTCCCTGGAAATGAAGTTATCACTGATGAAGGTGCTGCTGGGGTTGAGGGAGAGTTCAACACTTACAGTGCGCTGTTCTGGGATGCCGCAGGACTTTCTCAGCTGGCTGCTGTTCGCAATAGTTATCGTGTACCTATGAGTGCGGCTCTGGATGTATTTGGATCTGGAGCGGGTTCTATCAATACGGTTACGAATAAATTTAAAGAACGCAGTGTGGCAGCGACAGGTTGGCGTTTATCCTTCTTATTGGAGGATATCTACGGTTCAGTGGTGGATGTTGAAGCAATTAGGGATGTAGAGCTGATTTTTGAGCATCGCTTTAAGGCCAGTAACTACTCCTCATGTGCTGGTGGCGACCCCTCTGGCCCTCTGTAAAAAGTAACAATGCTTTTGGTGATACATAACTTCAAAAAGGGATTGCGCAATTGCCGCAATCCCTTTTTTGCTTTAGTCACTGCGTTCCCGGCAGGAAAGGGGAGCCGACACAAGGTCTTTTATTTACCTATTCCTTCCTAATGCAATAACTGAGTAGTGCCATTTTGCATAGAACTAAAGCAGTTCGAGAGTGAGGACTATGCCAATCCCCTTTGCCAGATAGTGCTTCATTACCAGCTCCCTTTGAACCTCCCGCCTCAGTCCGCCATAATCCGCCCCTTCCGAACAAAATAACGAGTGCTGTATGACCGACACCTCTGTTTATGAGGCCACAGAGCGCCTGCCGTTAAAGGAGTACACCGAAAAGGCGTACCTGGATTACTCCATGTATGTGATCCTGGACCGCGCCCTGCCGAATATCGGTGACGGCCTTAAGCCTGTACAGCGGCGTATCGTGTACGCCATGAGTGAGCTGGGCCTGAAGAATACTGCCAAGTATAAGAAGTCCGCGCGCACCGTTGGTGATGTGATCGGTAAGTACCACCCGCACGGCGATAGCGCGGTGTACGAGGCGATGGTACTGATGGCGCAACCGTTTAGTTATCGCTACCCCCTGATTGATGGCCAGGGCAACTGGGGCTCGCCGGATGATCCAAAGTCCTTTGCCGCGATGCGTTACACCGAGTCGCGCATGGGGAAATATTCGGAAGTGCTGCTGTCGGAGTTGGGGCAGGGCACTGTGGACTGGCAGCCCAACTTTGACGGCACCATGGATGAGCCCTGCGTACTGCCTGCGCGGGTGCCCAATATTCTATTGAACGGTACCACCGGTATTGCCGTGGGTATGGCTACGGATATTCCCCCGCATAACTTGCGCGAAGTGGTCAACGCGACTGTAGAGCTGCTGGAGAATCCCAAGGCCACAGTAGAAGAGCTGTGTGAGCATATTCTCGGCCCGGATATGCCCACTGAGGCAGAGATTATTACGCCGCGGGATGATATCCGTAAGATTTACACCTCCGGTCGCGGTTCTATCAAGATGCGCGCCCTGTGGAGTAAGGAAGACGGCGATATTGTCATTACTGCGCTGCCCCATCAGGTGAGCGGTGCCAAGGTGCTGGAGCAGATTGCCCAGCAGATGCAGGCGAAGAAGCTGCCCATGGTGAGCGACCTGCGCGATGAGTCGGATCACGAAAACCCGACGCGCTTGGTAATTGTGCCGAAATCCAATCGGGTGGATATGGAATCGGTGATGAATCACCTGTTTGCCACTACCGATCTTGAGCGCAACTACCGTGTCAATATGAATATGATCGGTATCGACGGGCGCCCGCAGGTGAAGTCCCTCGATAAAATCCTGCGGGAGTGGCTGACTTTCCGCGCCACTACCACCCGCCGTCGTCTGCAGTTCCGTTTGGATAAAGTTGAGAAGCGCCTGCACCTGTTGGCAGGTTTGCTGGTTGCCTTCCTCAATATTGATGAAGTGATCGAAATTATCCGTACCTGTGACGAGCCCAAGCAGGAGCTGATGGATCGCTTTGAGCTCACGGATATCCAAGCGGACTACATTCTCGATACCAAGCTGCGCCAGTTGGCACGCCTCGAAGAGATGAAGATTCGCGGTGAGCAGGCGGAGCTGGAAAAAGAGCGCGATACCCTCACCAAGACCCTGAATAGCGAGCGTCGCCTCAAGACCTTGATCAAGAAAGAGCTTCTGGCCGCAGCCAAAGAGTTTGGCGACGACCGCCGTTCCCCGATTGTGGCTCGTGAAGAGGCCAAGGCGTTTAGTGAATCTGAGCTGCTGTCTTCAGATCCCATCACCGTTATCGTTTCTGAGAAAGGTTGGATTCGCGCGGCCAAGGGCCATGAAATTGATGCGGCAGCGCTCAGTTATAAGGCAGGGGACAGTCTCGGTTTTGCCGCGCGGGGCAAGAGTAACCAGCCCGCGTTATTACTCGATAGCACTGGTCGCAGTTACTCCATTGCCTCCCATACTTTGCCTTCGGCACGGGGGCAGGGCGAACCCCTCAGCGGGCGTATCAACCCCCCCTCCGGTGCCACCTTTGAGGGCTTGTTGATGGGCCCTGATGAGCAGCGAGTGTTACTGGCTTCCGATGCGGGCTATGGCTTTATCGCCAAGCTCTCTGATTTGCAGTCGCGCAATAAGGCAGGTAAAGCCATGCTGACCCTGCCCAAGGGAGCCCAGGTGCTTTCCCCTCAATTGCTGGAGAGCCTCGATGATGTTCTGCTGGCAGCGGTGACCACCGAGGGGCGCATGTTGGTGTTCCCGGTGACTGAATTGCCGGAATTGTCCAAAGGCAAGGGTAACAAGATTATCAATATCACTTCGGCCCGAGCTGCGGCCCGCGAAGAGGTGGTCATCGGTGTTGCTGTATTGAAGGGCAGGGATCAACTGGTCGTTCACGCCGGTAAGCGCCATACCAAGATCAAGATCTCGGAGATGGATCACTATCGCGGCGAGCGTGGCCGGCGCGGCAACAAGCTGCCCCGGGGCTTCCAGAAGGTCGATAAGATTGAGGTTCTGGAGAAATAGATCCATCCCGGATGCAGGTCGAAAGGGCGGTCCTAGTGACCGCCTTTTTTAATGGGGTTTTGGGATATTGATAACTCACACATTGATGAAATAATAAGCAGGCTTATAATGAGCGGCCTTAGACAGGGAGAGCAGATATGTCCAGGGAAGATGCCGTTACTGAAATCAGTTTTGAACTACACAGTGCAGCACGGCTGCTGCGGCGAAACTTCGACCGCAGAGCCAAGGACCACGGGCTGAGTGGATCCCGCTGGCAGGTGCTTTGGCATCTACTGCGCGAGGAGGGCCTCAAGCAGGCAGAGTTGGCCGAGCGCCTGGACCTAGCACCGATCAGTCTGGCGCGCCAGCTGGATAACCTCCAGCAGGAGGGACTGGTGGAGCGGAGGCCCGATCCCGAGGACCGGCGCTGTTTCCGTATTTATCTGACGGGGCAGGCAATGCCGGCCCTTGAGTTACTGGGCGGTGTAGCCCAGCAGACCCGCAGTGAGGCACTTGCGGGCTTTTCCGCCGCAGAGGTGGATCAATTGCAGTCGCTGCTATTGCGGTTGCGCAAGAATTTGACACGTGAAGAGATTGAATGTGACTGAAAAGCTGTCCATTAAGCTAGACCGCGCCGGACAACGAGAGTTCGCACTCTCCTTTTTCCTGGTATTGGCCGTCCTGATAGGGGGATGGAACCTGTTGCGCGGCAGCGATATTGTCGAGACAGAGAACGCTTACGTGAAAGCGGACAAGATTTCCCTGGCGCCTGAGGTTAGTGGTGTTGTCACCCAGGTACTGGTGAGTGCCAACCAGGTCGTGGAGAAGGGGCAATTATTGATTCAGATCGACCGCACGGCCTTCGAACTGGCGGTGACTGAGGCGGAGGCGCGCCTGGCCCAGGTGCGCAACGAATTGCTCGCTCGCCGTTCAGAATATGCTGAAGCAGACGCAGCGTTGCAGCAGGCACGCAAAGATGCGGACTTTTACCGCCGCCAATTGGAG
The DNA here is from genome assembly GCF_052468155.1 of Microbulbifer maximicatervae (SeqCode). NCBI lineage: Bacteria > Pseudomonadati > Pseudomonadota > Gammaproteobacteria > Cellvibrionales > Microbulbiferaceae > Microbulbifer > Microbulbifer maximicatervae (SeqCode). The sequence goes on along the minus strand of NZ_CP174335.1, from coordinate 595,369 downwards.
CGCAATGAAAAACTGAGCAAGGTGGCGTTTTCCGAGGCGGAGCTGGACAGCGCCCGCCAGCAGCTGGAGCGGGCCCGTGCACAGATCACGATTAATGCTGAGAAGCTCTCCAGCTTGCGCGCTGAACTGGGAGGTGATCCCAGTATTGCCCTGGAAGAGCAGGCAGATTTAAAAGTGGCTCAAGCGCAGCTGGATACCGCCCGCTACCAGTTATCGCGCACGCGCATTATTGCTCCCGTGGATGGCACTATCGCCAATACCGTACCCAAGGTGGGGGAGATGGCCACTCTGGGCATTAACCTGCTGCAAATGATTGGCTCCACTGGCCTTTGGGTGGAGGCCAACCTGAAAGAGACCGAGCTGGGTCGCGTGCGCACGGGCCAACAGGCGGAAGTGACCCTGGATGCCTACCCGGATTTTGAGTGGCAGGCTCAGGTGGACAGTATGAGCCCCGCCAGTGGCAGTGAGTTTGCTTCCACACCGCCGCAGAATGCCAGTGGCAAGTGGGAGAAAGTCGTGCAGCGGGTGCCGGTGCGATTGCGTCTATACCCCCTCAAGGATTCTCCGCCTCTGCGCGCAGGTATGAGCGCCAAGGTACGAATTGATACCAGTGAAGATGATAAAGTGGTGTCGGCCCGTGCAACGAGCGGTGAAAGCGGCAGGGTGGTGCTTTAACTGGGTTTGAGAGAGAGGTTTCTGGGCCCGAAAGAACTCGGGCCCGAGAGCTGCACCTAGTTGCTTATTGAACTCGGTGCCAAGTTTGGGTGCGGTAGAGGAAGCCCAGGTAGCCGCGCAGCTTAAGGGTGTTGTCATCCTCCAGCCAGACTTTCAGGTCGTAAACCTTGCCTTTAACCGGGTCGAGAATTTCCCCGTCCTCGTATTTTTTCCCTTTCTTTTCCAGCCCGCTGATGACATCCATGCCGACAATGGGCTTACCTTTCAGGTCGCCTGGGCACTTGTCGCAAACGGTGTCGTTAGGCTTCATCAGAAGATCCACTACCTTGCCGTAATACTTCCCATCCTTTTCATAGATGTTGACGATGGACTTTGTCTCTCCAGTCTCGTCATCGATAGTGCGCCAGTTGCCCAGGATATCTGCAGCACTGGCCTGCAGGGCGAACAGCAGGCCAAAGGTGGCCAGAAGCAGGTTTCTAATCATCACTTATTTTCCTATGTAAAGTAGGGTGACCCAGATATTACATCAAGTCACCTGAGAGGGCAGTGGGCTAGTCGTCATCAGGTAAAATCTAACAGTCAAAAAGTAGCATTTGGCCACATATCCCTGCCTTTTCTCTCTACTTGTCCCAATTTCGGGACCTTTGTGAGTTACCCAAAGGCACCTTTAAGAGGAACAGCTCAAGGGGATACGCTTGCCGGATTCTGGCGGTGCACTGGCCCAGACTTCTCGCTCCGGGTGCTCGGCGAAAGGGGATTGCAGTAACTGGCGCAGAGTCCGCAAAGGATGATAGTCGCCATCTTCAGCAGCCTCGATGACCTTCTGTGCCAAATAGTTGCGCAGAATGTATTTCGGGTTGACTGACAGCATGGCTAGATTGCGCTCCCGGGAGTTATTTGTCTCCCGGGTGAGGCGGCGATCGTAGTGCTCCAGCCACTGATCCAGGGCGCTGTGGTGAGTGGGTTTGAGTAACTCGTGCAAAGCGCTGGCCGGACGCTCCCCCCGGTAGTGGGCCAGGGCGCGGAAAAATAGGCTGTAGTCGGCCTGGCCGTGTTGTAGCAACTTCAGCAGTTCCGAGCAGAGGGCCTGGTCGCCATCTTCTTCTCTTTCCAGGCCCAGTTTGGCCCGCATACGTTGCGCATAGGCCTCGCTTACCACCGGCTGGAATTGCTCCAGGCATTCGCGCAGGGCGTCTACACCGACAAAGGCCGACAGTGCATGGGCGAGAGCATTCAGGTTCCACAGTACGACTCCAGGCTGTTGCTCAAAGGCGTAACGGCCGGTGTGGTCGGAGTGATTGCAGATAAAAGTGGGGTCGTAGTCGTCCAGGAAGGCGTAGGGCCCGTAGTCAAAGGTGTCGCCAATAATCGACATGTTATCGGTGTTGAGCACGCCGTGGGCAAAGCCTACGGACTGCCAGGCTGCAACTAGCTCTGCACTGCGGCGTGTGGTAAAGCGCAGCAGTGCTTCAGCTTGGTCTCCCACTGCCATACCCTCTGTACCCGGTATAAAGCGTCGGCAAATAACCCCGATCAACTCCTGTAAGGCCTCCAGTTGCTTGGTGTAAAACAGGTATTCAAAGTGACCGAAACGCACGTGGCTCTCTGCCACTCGGATCAGCATGGCTCCGGTTTCGATTTTCTCTCGGGTGACAGGTTCGTCGCTTCCAACAATGCACAATGCCCGGGTGCTGGGAATACCGAGGCCGTAGAGTGCCTCACTGGCGAGGTACTCCCGTATGGTGGAGCGCAATACTGCGCGGCCATCACCAAAGCGGGAGTAGGGCGTTTTTCCTGCACCCTTTAAATGCAGTTCCCAGCGCCGGCCTTCACTCTCGATTTCACCCAATAGCAGTGCTCGCCCATCCCCTAGGCCCGGGTTGTAGACTCCGAACTGGTGACCGGTGTATTTCATCGCAAATGGGCGGCTTCCCTTAAACAGGCGGGCGCCACAGCCCAGCTCGGCCCAGGCGGGGTCAGATTTCTCGTTGGGATCTATTCCCAATAGTTGCAGCACTGAAGGGTTGGTATCGATTACCTTGGGGTGGCGAAAAGGAGTGGGTGCTATGGGGGTGCCAAAGGCTTCCCCCATATCCGCATAGTGGTGTTCGAGAGTGACTTCGCTCAGTTTCATAGCTTTTGATTGTAGGGTGAATATTTGCGTAAAACGCCAGTGTCCAAAGTGGCTCACAAGGGCCCCTGGCTCTTATACCGCCGTTATCTTTAGGGGCCGATTCTGTGAGCGCCAGTGTTGCTCTTCCTGCTCCAACAGTTCTGCAATTGCCGGGCTATCCTCCAGCCACTGTTGATCGGCTTCCAGGTGATAGGCGTCTCCCTGGTCATATAGCTTTAAGCCATCCAGGCTGCGTTCGGTGCGGTCCCGGTGAATAATACATCCGAGGCGCAGGCATAACAGAAGGTCTGGGCTGGGGTGGAAGCCATAGTGCTCCCGTGGCGGTTTGATTCTTCCCCGTTGGTTGTGTACCAGGTAGGCCAGGTGCTCCTGTTCACTTTTGGCAAATCCGGCCATATCGGCGTGTTTAACCATATAGGCCCCCAGCTTGCGGAAGCTACTGTGAGTTAGGGCCAGGCCGGTTTCGTGCAACTGGATAGCCCAGTGCAGTCGCACCTTGCCTTCTGGTGGGTACTGGGGGCGCAACTGCTGCAGGAGCTTGAGTGAGGTGGAACTGACACGTTTAGCTTGGTTGGTATCTACCTGCCAGCGCTCTACCATGGCGGCAATCGTATCTGCACGTCGATCCCCTCCGTGCAAGCGCCCGGCCAAGTCGTGCACTATGCCCTCGCGGATTGCATAGGGGGAGACTTCCATACGCATAATGTCGAGTTCGCAGAATATTGCATGCAGTATCGCTAAGCCGGCAGCGAATACCGGGCGACGCTCTTCATCCAAGTAGGGTAAATCCAGGTCCGCGATATGTTTGGCGGAGGAAACCCGGTGCGCAAGCTGATCGATATCCCCGCGCTTGATCGCCTTTACTTCACCATCATTGCAAATCCTGGCAACCGCTTTGATAGTCCCGGAGCAACCGGTAACTTCCGCGCCTTCGGCAATATGCTGCAGCTCCTGCAATTCGGCCCGCGCCGCTCGCCGCGCGCGCTGGAAGTGGTTTACGGTGTTGCGGCTGATCAGGCCATCGGCGAAGAAACGTTTACTGTAGGAAACACAGCCTATATCCAGGCTTTCCAGTTGCTGTGGAGTATCACCACCGCGAACCAGCTCCGTGGAGCCACCGCCAATATCAATAATGCAGCGCAAGCGAGGGGGGCCATTGGCGGCGGCGAGAACCCCGGTGAAGATCAGGCGGGCCTCCTCGATACCGCTGATAATTTCCACCGGCACTCCGAGTATTGATTCCACTTCTTCCAAAAAACCATCGGCGTTGGCCGCAGCCATGCGCAGTGTATTTGTACCCACAACACGCACATGGTCGAGGGGCAGTTTATCCATCACTGGTTGGAAGCGTTGCAGAGCGGTCAGGGCCCGTTCGGTTACCGCCGGGTCCAGGTGGTGGTTAATATCCAGCCCCTCGGCCAGGCGCACCATGGCTCTGTCTGTGTGCAGGCGTACCATGCGCTGATCGCGAAATTCCGCCAGGAGCAGATGAAAACTGTTTGAGCCCAAATCTAGGGCGGCATAGCGTTCGTTTGGAGCTTGCATCAATATCCCGCTGAAAGCGCTAATGTATGGAGTCGGACGCTCTATTATTCATTTTGCCACTTTTCAGTCCAATAGTGGGTGCAGTCAATTTACAGCGCACCAAAAAGGCGCCACCTATAAAAGTGTTACAAAATTATTAAATATCTTTTATAAATAAAAGATATTTTTTATTTATTTGTGCCAATTTATGGACTGAAACAGTGTGGCAGAAAACTGTGAAGCCATACTAGATCGTTATATTGCTATAGGCGCTTGCTCACAGCCACATTTCAGTGGCATATTTCTTTACTTAATCTTGACCCTCAGCCCCGTGTTAAGGCTGCTTCCAGAATGATCTGGATTTTTAAACTGCCGTCAGATACTGGGTGCGTTTTATGGTTTTGCAATGTCTAACGATGTGCCTCTATTTCCCAAAGAGTTGAGCTGGCTTTCATTTAACGAGCGTGTTTTACAGGAGGTGGAAGATGAAAGTGTGCCTGTTATTGAGCGCGTACATTTTTTGGGAATCTTCTCTAATAACCTGGATGAGTTTTTCCGTGTGCATGTTGCAGCGGTACGTCGTTTAGCAGCCTTTTCCGTTGGCGGAGAAAAGAAGGAATATTACAGTAATCTATTGCAATCGATTAATAATCGAGTGTTGAGGTTACAGTTGCGCTATGCGAAGGCCTATAACAAAGCTTTAAAGGATCTGGCAAAGCATGATATCCATGTGGTTAGGGAGACTTCGCTTAGCGATAACCAGCGCCAGTTTGTAGAAAGTTACTTTCACCGGGAAGTGCTGCCGGAGTTGGAGCCATTCTTTATCGATGGGCGCAAGCCCATGCCATTAATTAATGAAACCAGTATCTATTTTGCGATAGCACTTGAATTGGATGATGGTACCGAGCGCTATGTGGCAATGGAGATTCCTACGGATACGCTTCCCCGCTTTGTGGAGATTCCTCCACGTGAGGGGAAACGGGAGAAAGTCTACATCGTTCTCGATAATATTATCCGGGGATGCCTTAAAGAAATATTTCGCCATGTGGTGCCTATCGCTAAAGCCAGCGCCTATACCTTCAAGATCAGTCGCGATGCTGAGTTGGAGTTAAGTGAAGAGGTAACCCAGAATATCCTCGATCGAATGGAGCGCTCACTAAAAAAGAGAAAGCGTGCAGATCCGGTGCGTATGGCATACGACGGTGATATGCCTGAGGCTCTACTGGAGCTGGTGAAGAAGAAACTGAAAATGGGGCGTTATGATACCTATACCCCCGGTGGGCGTTATCACAATTCCAAAGATCTGATGAAATTCCCGGGGGAATCCGCCCGACTTCGCTATAAGCGCCTCACACCACTGCCAGCCTTACCGAAAAATGAAAGTGTATTTTCACAGCTGTGCGCAGGGGATCGGCTTTATTATTATCCCTATTATGACTTCCATGCGATTGTCAATTTCCTGGCATCTGCCGCACTAGACCCTCAGGTAAAAGAAATTCGGATTAATCTCTACCGGGTAGCAAAGAACTCCCGTGTAGTTGCGGCTCTGGTAAATGCGGTTCGCAATAACAAAAAAGTGACTGCGGTGGTGGAGTTGCGGGCGCGCTTTGATGAAAAGGCCAATATCCATTGGTCCCATGAGTTGAGCGATGCCGGGGTGAATGTGGTGTATGGCATGCCCAACCTAAAAGTACATTGCAAGTTAATTTCTGTGCTTCGCCGCGAGGATGGCAAAGATCGTTTCTACAGCCATCTTGGCACCGGTAACTTTAATGAGAATACAGCGAAGGTCTATTGCGATTTTAGCTTATTGACCAATAACCAGGAGCTGGGTCGGGACGTGTACAATGTATTTGAGTTTATGCAGGCACCGCGTAAGCGCCCTTCTTTTAAACGTATTATCACTTCACCATTTTTCTATCGGGATGCGATTACTGCAGCGATAGATCGTGAAATTGATGCCGCCCAGGCAGGGAAGGAAGCGGCGCTATTTTTCAAGTGCAATAACCTTGTGGATAGCCAGATTATTGAGCAGCTGTATCGTGCCAGTGCCGCAGGTGTAAAAATTCGTATTATCGTTCGTGGGATGTGTGCATTGGTTTGTGAGACTCCGGGCGTATCAGACAATATTCGTATTATCAGTTTGGTAGATAAGTACCTGGAGCATGCCAGAGTCTATATTTTTCACAATGGTGGTGATGAGCTGATGTGGTTGTCTTCGGCGGACCTGATGAAACGAAACCTGGATCAGCGAGTTGAAGTCACTTTCCCGCTTATGAATCCGGAGCACCAGGCTACAGTTCGCAAAATTATGGAATTGCAGTGGAGTGATAATCAGAAGGCACGGCTGATTGATGCCAGGCAAACAAATTCCAAGTTAGCTAATGAGGGACGAAAAGGTTGTCGATCTCAGGATGCCATCTATCGCTTTTTAAAGCAGCGCGAGGCGGAGTAGTATAGATCGTCAGTAATGGGCTGTAGACCTTCCCTAGATAAAAAGGTGACCCTTCAGTTTGTCTGTGGGGTCACAAATACCATTTGCACTGCTAACATCATTATTCTACCCAATTTAGGCTATCACTCATGATAGAGTGCATCTTTCCTTTATTTATTGATCCCGCTACCAAGATAGAAGCTCTACTTTTGGTTTTATAGCCGATATCACAAGGAGTGAATCCAAAAATACGCTGTCACCTTGTTCTATTATTTTATAGTTAGCCAGATTTTAAGCTCTGTACCAGTAGGGCGGATTTGGGGAGGCTGGTATCTGTATTTTGGTGATCAATAGTAGAAGCGTTGGTGAAGTGCTCTATCTATGCTGAATGATATTCCTCTATTTCCCAGCGAATTAAGCTGGCTATCTTTTAATGAACGAGTACTACAGGAAGCCGAGGATGAAACAGTCCCAGCTATCGAACGGGTACACTTTCTCGGAATTTTTTCCCAGAATATGGATGAGTTTTTCCGCATTAAGGTGGCTGGTGTACGGAGGTTGGCGAGTATTGATTCTGGTGTGGGGCAGAGGGAGTACTTTTCCCAGCTATTGAAAACTATTAATGATCGTATTTTGACACTTGAAAAGCGCTATGCCGAAGCTTATGTCAAAGTGTTATCGGGGTTGAAAAAGCATAGTATTTATCTTGTTCGAGAAGATAGCTTAAATAGCCATCAGTTGGGATTTGTAAAAAATTATTTCCATAGCCTGGTTTTACCGGAGTTAGAGCCTTTTTTTATCGATGGCAGATCAGCAATGCCATTGCTGAGTGACAACAATATCTATTTCGCTATCACTTTGAATTTAAAAGGGGAGCCAAGCAGATATGCAGTTATGGAAATCCCCACTGCTATTCTTCCCCGCTTCCTCGAAATCCCATCGCGCCAAGGCAGGAAAGAGAAAGTTTACATCGTTCTGGATAATATTATTCGAGTGTGCCTGGAAGAAGTCTTCCGCAATGTCCTGCCTATTCTTTCTGCCAAGGCATATATGTTCAAGATAAGTCGAGATGCAGATATTGAGCTGGGGGAGTATGTCAACCGGGATATTCTCGAACGTGTTGAACGGTCGCTCAAACAGCGTAAGCGTGCAGAGCCGGTACGTCTTGCTTACGACATGGAAATGCCTAATGCACTGTTGGAGCTGATTAAGAAAAAGCTGAAGATGGGGTCCAGGGATAGTTATACCCCAGGTGGGCGTTATCACAACTCCAAAGACCTTATGGGCTTTGCCCCGGACTCCAAAAGTTGTCGATATAGAAGGCCGGCGCCACTTTTGGCTTTATCTACCAGTGAAAATATTTTTGATCAACTGCAAGCCGATGATGGGTTGTTTTGTTATCCGTACCATGATTTTTGGGCAATAACAAATTTCCTTGCCTCGGCCTCTATTGACCCGCAGGTAAAAGAGATACGTATTACCTTGTATCGAATGGCGAAAAACTCAAGAGTGATCGCGGCGTTAATTAATGCGGCTAGAAATAATAAAAAAGTGATTGCGGTTGTTGAATTGCGGGCGAGTTTTGATGAAAAAGCCAATATTTATTGGTCCCGTAAATTAATAGAAGCAGGAGTATTGGTTGTTTACGGCGTTCCTGAAATGGAGGTTCATGCGAAGTTAATTTCTGTAGTCCGCCGTGAGCAGGGAAAGAATCGTTTTTATACCCAGTTGGGAACAGGGAATTTTAACGAGAGTACTGCCCGTGTCTACTGTGATTTCAGTGTATTGACTAATGATCAGGGAGTGGGGCGCGACATCTATAACTTGTTTGAGTTTATGCGATTCCCCAATACAAAACAGGTTTTCAAGCATATTATCGTTTCTCCTTTCTCATTGAGAAGTTCGTTTGAGCAGGCCATAAACCGGGAAATAGAGGCTGCCCTTGCTGGGCGTAAAGCTGGCATATTCTTTAAGTGCAACAGCCTGATAGACAGCAAGCTGATTGCCCACCTTTATCGGGCGAGCGCTGCGGGAGTAGAGATTCGATTACTCGTTCGCGGTGAGTGCTCTTTGGTATGCGACACTCCTGGATTATCCGACAATATTAAGGTGATCAGTTTGGTGGATAAGTTTCTGGAGCACGCAAGGATTTATGTGTTTCATAATGGTGGCGATGAACTGATGTGGATGTCCTCTGCAAACCTGAAAAACCGCTGTCTGGATCAACGGATCGAAGTCACTTACCCGGTGACCAATTCTCGACACCTCCGAACCATTAAGAAGATCATGGAATTACAGTGGCATGATAATCAGAAGGCCCGCTTAATTGATGCCGGTCAAACCAATACCAGATTGGCTAATGAAGGGAGTAGAGGTTGTCGGGCCCAGGACGCTATCTACCGCTATTTAAAGAAGCATTCTCAGAGGTACTAAAAAAGGCAGAAGGGAAATTGTACGGTGCCCAAGAGGCCTAACTGGGTGTCTCAACTAAGGTCTATTTACGCTAGTGGCAACTCTTTTTTCAGTTGGGGCTAAATCCCACCAGTTGTCCATCACTAAATGAAAAACGATATCCCTGGCCCACCTTCAGCCGCTGGCCGCAGGGGGATTGAATCGTAATACGAGGATATTGCGGTGTTGAGATCCAGGTCGCAAAGTCGCCTCTAGGTCCGCGTCCCAGCAGCTGGTAATAATCTCCATAGTTACAGAAGGCTGCTGGCGTACACCTTTCCGCGCCCCAGACATAGGCAATCACGTCGAACTGTTGGGGGAGGCCGTATGACTCTACGAATGGTTGTCGCGGATTTTCGGTAAAAGTAAACACTTCATCAAAGGACAGGGTTGGAAACCCCCGGGCGGGGGTTGCGCAGCTAACTACGTGGGGTTTTCCTGTGATTCGTGCGTAAGGTGGTGGGCGCTTTGCCGGCGGAAGCTTACCGGGGATGGACATCTCGCTGGGGAAATAGCCGCAACCGCTGGTCGTCAGCAGGGAAACAGTTGCGGCAACTAGAGCCCAGCGAAAAATATGCACGGATTATCCGCTCCCTTGGAAAAGTCCTCCTACCAATATAGTCATAGATTGGTCGTCTACTTTTGTTGTGCACGGTTATGGGAACGGCGCGGGAAACGCCACTTGCGTCGATAGGGGAAAGCACTCTCCACATGTCCGGCGCGAATACGATCTTGCAAGAGTTTCCAGAAGCGATAGTTGTATAAATCGCCGTGCTGCTTTTCGAATGCAGCGCGCGCGGTGGGATTGCCAGAGAAGAACAGGCGGAATTCTTCTGGGAAGACGTCGGCTTCTGCGACGGTATACCAGGGCTTGTCGGCCAGCTCCTGCTCAGAGGTATGAGCTTCGGGAATCTTGCGGAAGTTACATTCCGTCAATGGGCAGAGTTCATCGTAATCGTAGAAGACTACCCGCCCGTGACGGGTAACCCCAAAGTTTTTCAGCAACATGTCGCCTGGGAAGATATTCGCGGCTGCCAGTTGTTTGATGGCATTGCCATACTCTTCCATGGCCTCCTTGGTTTGCTCTTCATTGGCGTGTTGCAGGTAGAGGTTAAGCGGTTCCATACGCCGCTCTACATATAGATGTTTGATGATGACCCGCTTCTCATCAATGATCAGTTTTGATGGTGCCACTTCCTGCAGCTCTTTGATCAGCTCTTCACTGAAGCGATTGCGGTAGAAAATAAAGTAAGAGTACTCCTGGGTGTCAGCCATACGGCCGACCCGGTCAGAGCGGGATACGAACTTGTACTTTTCCTTTACGATCTTCTCGGTGACAGTTTTCGGCTGGTCGAACTCATCTTTAATGACTTTAAATACCACCGGGTAGGAGGGCAATGTGAATACACTCATCACCATCCCTTTAATGCCCGGTGCAATAACAAACTTGTCGTTACTGACCTTCATATGGGCGAGGATATGGCGGTAGAACTCGGTCTTACCGTGTTTGTGGAAGCCGATAGAGTTGTAAAGCTCAGACTTCTCCTTGAGCGGCATAATGGTGGACAGGAAGCGCACAAAGCGGGAGGGGATTGGCGCATCCACCATAAAGTAGGAACGGGTAAAGCTGAAAATGATACTGGCGGAGTCGTTATTGTAGATAAGGGTGTCCACAAAAATACCGCCGCGCCCGTTGTTTAGGCAGGGCAGGATCATGGGGATAACTTCGCCGTTCAGGATAATGCGCCCCACCAGATAGGCTGCTTTGTTACGGTAGAAAACAGACTCCAGCATATCCACCCGCAAGTGTTTCTCGCTGTCCACATTCGCCAGAGGTGCACTGCGCAGGGATTCGCAGATATGGGCAATGTCGCGCTCCATATTCTCCCAGGGCGTGGAGAAGCTGAAATCCTTGAGAATATCTTCGATCATACACTCGAGGCCGTGGCGGCCGCTGTAACTGATATAGATGCTGTAATCCCGTAGCGGTTTGTCTTCCGGTGCTCGGGACGGCTTGACGAAGATATTGCTGTCGTGAATGTTGGTGTGGTGAAACTGGCTGCAAAACACCGAGTTAAAAAAGGTCTCGGCGATCTCATAATTGCTGTGATTGGCAATCAGCTGTGCATAAGTGGCGCGGGCATCACGCCACAGCTCCAGCTGGCTGGTGTCCTTGCTGGTTACCGAATGGACCAGGTCCACCACTTGGGTGACCTTGGTTTTGTACAGATCGATCCGGGCTTTATTGGCCTCATGTGCCGCCTGCCAGGAGGCGGTTTCAAAGCGGGCCTTGGCGCCCAAAGTGATGTTCTGATAGTCTGCGAAATAGGCGTCAAAACCATTGAGGATGGTTTTAGCGATGCGTCGGGCGGTCGGTGAGTGATTCGTCATGCACTAGACTTTTTTTCTAAGTTACAAGTTACGCTTGCGCCAGCAGTTACCGTAGATAACGGCGTTGGACCCCCTAAGCACACCTCGCTCCGGTCCTGCCCATACTGCCTGGGGCTCTAATTAAGCGGATAGTAGCACGGCACGTCGGAGTCCCAATTGAACGATTGGATCAGTAGCTTTGTCTTTTTCTTTGCTGTGATTGACCCGGTGGGTACTCTGCCAGTGTTTATCGCAGTCACTTCACGACATGCAGAGTGGCAAAAGCGCAGGATAGCCTGGCTGGCAGTACTCGTCGCAACCGGGATCTTGTTGTTCTTTTTGGTCGCAGGGCAATTCTTCCTCGAGGCGATTGGCGTGCCCCTTTCTGCATTTCAGGTAGCTGGAGGCGTCGTCCTGTTCCTGTTTGCCTTAACCATGATATTTGGTGAGAGCAAGCCAGAGCAGGAGATAGAAATCATCCGTGAGGGGCATGAGACAGCGATTTTCCCTCTTGCGGTGCCCTCCATTGCCTCACCCGGAGCCATGCTCGCGGCTGTGGTACTCACAGATAACCATCGATTTGATGTGGTTCATCAGCTGAGTACAGCATCTGCCATGGTAGCGGTGTTGGCGATAGTGATATTGCTGCTGCTAACTGCCAACTGGATATATCGATTTATTGGTGATGCCGGGGCCAGTATCGTAAGTCGCGTTATGGGGCTGATCCTGGCCTCCGTAGCAACAACCAATGTACTTGTCGGGATTCAGCAGTTCTTTTCAATTTAGCTACTGGCATTTGGTTTTGTACTGGTTGAGCTAAGGCTGCATTTCTTCTAGTGAAGAGAGTATTGGATTACCGGTTAGGTGTTGGAATTGCGCCCAAGCCTGAATTTCTACTTTATTCACTGTGATTTTGGTGACTTCTGAAGCGGTAAAATGATAGAGCTATTGCTGCTGATTTTTGGCGTCTTGATTTGGTATATCAGTACGCTTGCGGCCGGGGGCGGGGCACTGCTCCTTGTTCCAGTGATTAGCTTTATCGTTGGTCCACACCTGGTTGCACCAACGGTAACCATTGCCAAGTGCCTGGCTTCGCCATACCGGGCACTGGTTTTTTGGTCCTATATTGATTGGCGGGTAGTACGCTGGCTTACCCCGGGAAGCTTAGTCGGGGCATTGCTAGGTGCATATTCCTATACACAGATGTCCCCAGAGTGGATACAAATAGTGGTTGGGCTTTTTTTAATGTCCACGATACTTCAGTATCGCTTTGGCCATAGGGAAAGATCTTTTCCCATGTCACTTCCCTATTTTTTACCTCTGGGATTGGTGACTGCTTTTGCTTCCGGTCTTATTGGGGCAATGGGTCCACTTAAGAACCCTTTCTTGCTGAATTATGGTCTCGAGAAAGAATCCCTGATAGCCACTAAGGCCTTTAATGGGCTGTTAATGCAGCTTGTAAAGCTGGGAACTTATATTACATTCTCGGCGGTATCCCTAGAGTTGGCATTCTATGGTGTGGCGGCTGGGCTTGGGGGGATTATTGGTGTAACCCTCGCTAAAAGGAGATTGAATCAGGTCAGCTTTAAAAAATTTAGGAAATACACTCTATTGGTAATGTTTTTGTGTGGCTTGGTATTAGTGATAAAAGCGCTTTATGACATGGTTTAGATTTATAGGGATAGTGTTTATAATTTATTGCCAGAACTAACCGTTTGGAAAGCAAAGAATTAAAATTCGCTCTCCTAATTACAATACTATCATCATAAGAATTAGTATAATTTTTTATATTCAGTTTATTAATGGCTGCGTTCGAATCCTGCATAGGTGTGATACTGCTGGGGGGGTAGGCCTGCATGGCGTGCCTGAAGATCTTTGGGAAGATCGCCTAAATAGATAACGCGAGTGGGTTCTGCCGTCTTGAGCCAGCGCTCTGAATAATTCTCCCAGGTATCCACATGTTTATGTGCGGCACTTACATCTTTGAAATGCTCGTATACAATAATTTCTCCACTATCAGAAATATAGTACTGGTAATTCAATGTCCCCGCTTCTTTCTGCGAGACTACCTCTACCATTTCATCAACAATTGACCTAAAGGCCTGCTCTTGTCCGTTCTTTATTTTCGCCTCCACAAGCCAGCCAACATTATTAAACATAAGTATCTCCAATACGGTTTAAGAGGCTTTGACATAAGTGGTAGAGCAACAATTTTTAGGTCCTGGGAGCATGCTGACTGATAAGCAACCTGTCGCTAAATACCAGAGGGGGAGTAACTGCTCTACTCAGGAAGAAGATCAAGTGATGGTCCTAGATATTGTAGACGACATCGTGGCGTCTAGTTTGGTAAGGCTAGCTATTTGATAGCTCTCCAGTTGCACTGAACCTCACCGGGCTACTTGTATAAGAAACCTGCTTCAGGAATGACTATTGGTTCATTGTTTGGTCTAAGGGAGGGTTCAATGCTTGGGTTGTGAGATAAGCCCAATTGTATTCAGCTGTTCTTTAGAGGCTCCTTAATATCTAAGAGTGGCATATTTTCTATATGTACTGATTGGTAAACAATGATGAGATCCCCGGATCAGCAAAAATTTCTAAATTTAGCGTTCTAGAGACAATATTTAAATTTGATGTGGGTAGTCAAATGTAATCGTTAACAGGAATTTTCTCTTTGGCGTATTTAAGATTTTGTATCCTAATTAATACCTGACTTTAAGGCTTAGCCCCAAGGTGTAAGACGGCGTAACAGCCTGTGTACCCTTATTTCAAGCTAAAAGGCATAAAACACATTACTTAAGCGCTTGATAAATGAAAAGTGAAACTGCCAAATAGGGGGAGCAGAAAAAAGTTGTACCTGATAATTTAAAGTCCTTGCTAGTGTGTTTTTTGTACAGGTGCGGACTTGTAGAATTCATACATAGCTATTTTATGTAAGTATGAATTGATGACTTTCTTGTATGGAAGCTATTTCTCTGAAATACAAAAAGCATCATCAATTTACTTTGGAAGTCAGTATCCATTATGACTGATTTGATCTTTATGAAGACGGAAATTGTTGCGCATCTACATAGTAAGAATGAAAAAAACAATTGGTGAATTTGAACTGTGGACTCAAAAGGGTGGCCCTAAATGGCACTACCGTTTGGTTTGTTGTGCAGTGCTGATGTTTGTCATACTTCTTTCTATGCCCAGCTACCCCCATACGGTCGTGGATGTCACCTCGTTGGAGGGAGGAAGTAAACCGAGTGGCCTAAATGCAATTTGGCATGAACCATCGGGGTTTGGAAACATTATTGAAGCTGAAAAAGCTTACAAAAATAAACTTTTTCTTCCCCTGGGGACTGCCGGATCTACCGGACTTAAATCCGGAGCCTTCTGGTCTCACTTCATATTAAAAAACTCCAGTAGTGAAACAGTTTATGTCTCAATTGAATATGTGGATAACCAGCTCGATGGGCTGACGGCCTTTTCTAGGATTCAGGGCGGCAGTCAGCCTTACACTGAACTGGCAAGTCTGTCTGCGAACCAGCCTTTTTCCAGTCGAAAAATCAAGCATCATCGTTTTGCGTTCCCACTTAAAATCCCCCCCTTCGCATCAAAGGAAATGATGGTTAAATTTGATGTTGGAGTTTTGGGTGTTGCCTTTCCCAGTATGCGTATTTGGAGACCTGAACAACTTGAAGAGAGGAGTAAGGCTGAGGCCATTTTAACGTCATTTCTTTTTGGTGGTTATTTTTTGATGGCCATTCTTGCGCTGATTGGTGCTATTGCTGCGCGTAAGAATATCCTGTATCTATACTCTTTATATTCTGTAACGAAAATTTGGGTGTGGGGGTCTTTACTGGGATATACCCATCAATATTTGCTCCAAGAGCAATTTGATTGGCGCTATCAATCGATTAGTAGTGCTGTGGCGATCCTGACCGGAATTCTTTTTGCCCGATACTTTCTTGAAACGGCAAAGTACACGCCAAGACTGGATTACTTTTTAAAATTAATTTTACTCAACGGTTTATTCCTGGTTATTTGCGTTGTACTGCAGTGGGAGGCTCTGGGGCACATCTCTATGATGCTCGCTCTGTTTTTCTATCCTGGCGTTGTTGTTGTCGCACTGGGACGTTGGCGGCAGGGGGATACTTCTGCGGCCGTTTTTGCTTTAGCCTGGGGCGTTTTGGTGTTGGGGCTTTTGGTGCAGGCGATGAGGGATCTCGGTTATGTGGTGCACAATCCAATTAATTATTATTGGCCCCCGGTTGCCTCTTTTGTTGAGATGTTGGCAATAATGATAGCTATCGGATTACTGGTAAAACGTTTAAGGCAACAAAAAGAGACTGCAGAAAAAAGGTATCTACTACACCTGGAAGCCTCGAGAACCGAGCTGGAGCAACAGGTAAAACTTCGCACACAGGAATTGGAATACGCTAAATCCAAGGCTGAAGAAGAGGCGCGCACAGACCCGCTAACAGGTATTTTTAATCGCCGCTGCTTTTTCGAAGAGGCCAGTAATCTGGTGACTGTGGCAATTAATAACCAAATGCCATTGTGTGTATTAATGCTGGATATCGACAATTTTAAATCTGTTAATGATATTCATGGCCACTTAATCGGCGATCAGGCACTCTGTGCGACTTCTCGAGTAATTTCTCAACACGTGCGGGATGTGGATATCTTCGGGCGTATTGGTGGGGAGGAGTTCGCGCTAGTACTCAGCTCCAATGTCGAAGGAGCTATGAAGGTTGCCAATCGTATACACCGGGATATCGCTAAAATCGTGATTAAAAGTGCCGTTGGGCAAGCCCAGTTTACCGCAAGTATTGGCATCGCCCGCCTTCAGGGGCGAGAAAACATCCTGGAGCTAATGCGACGGGCAGACTCTGCGTTGTATCAGGCCAAACGCGCTGGACGTAATCGTATTGTGGAGTGCGCTGAAGCTACGTAAATTAGCGTACGTAGGTAACGGCATTGAGTACTTTTTGACGTATATTCTCCGGAAGGGGCACCAGGCCCAAGCTTCCGGCCTGGCTTTGGGATGCGTTGCTCAACATAAAGACCAGCATTTGCCGCAATGCTTGTGCTTTTTGATCATCCTGGTCTGCGTAGAGCAACAGCCAGGAAAAGCTGGTAATGGGATAGGCGGTTTCTCCCTTGGGGTCCCAGATCCAGGCGATAAGGTTGGGAGCACCACTAATTGGCAGTGATGCTTTTGGAAATTCAACCTCTAATAGTGCCTCTGCTCCGCTCTTGGGGCCGGCAGCAATATAATTGCCCGCTCGGTTTTCCAGTAAAGCCACAGGCAGGTTTACCAGTTGGGCAAACCCGTGCTCGACATAGCCAATGGCCCCAACTTTCTTGCGAACCTTAGCGGCTACGCCTTGATTGCCCGGTGCTCTTTTAAATCTGGGCAACTTTGGCCAACTGGGTGTTCTGTCCAAACCAATTTTTTCGCGAAAATCTTGGCTCACGCTACTCATATGTCCAGAAAAGATATATGAGGTACCCGAGCTTTCAGAGCGGGTGACAACGGTAATCTCATCTCTGGGCAACTTGATATCGGGATTTGCAGCTGCGATCTTGGGGTCATCCCAGTGAGTTATTTCTCCGAGGAAAATCCCCACATAAGCTTCCCTGGACAGTTTGAGCTTGTCGATTCCAGGGAGGTTAAATACCAGTACGACTTCCCCAGCAGTAACCGGTAGTACCACGCCACCGCCTTTCAGCTTGCGTAACTCATCGATCTCAATAGCGGCATCTGAGGCGGCAAAATCAACTGTATGACCGAGAAAGTCCCTGATGCCGTCACCGCTACTGCTCATCTCGTAGAAAATAAATATATTGTTTTCCCGGTGGGTGAACTGCCGAAACCACTCCACATAGATTGGATAGGGGAAACTGGCGCCACTGCCCCGGAGATTTACAGGATTTTCTGGTACCTGGGCAGTTCCCGGTGTGACGGCAAGGATAAAACTGGCGGTTGCCAGCACAGCGGTAAGGCGGCGTAAAAGGGTTGCACACCTCGATATCATAGGGACCTCGGCTTATAGGCCTCCGACAACCTGCCTATAGGCGGGGTGAGAGGCCGAAAACTGCTTTAGATTAAAATTTTAGCAGGGTCCCTGGTTTGTCATATCAATTGCCTAGCTACCGACTATTTGGTCGTCCTCACGGTAAATGGCCAGTACTGATGGCCTAGGCGGTAACAGGGGATTATTATCTGGCCAACGGTGCAGGGGTTGGTCATAAGTGGAGTTGCGCGAATCGGCCGGATGTTGCACGGCAATAAACAGGGTTTTTCCATCGGGAGTAAATTCCGGCCCGCATACTTCAGCCCCTTGGGGGCAGCCAAAAAAATGCTTGGGTGCCGCTCGCAAAGGCCCTTCAGTAGCCATTGCCCAAAGTCCATCGTGGAACCCAAAGCGCTCACAGCCATCAGTAGCAATCCACATATTGCCCCTGGGGTCGAAAGCGACGTTATCGGGATTGGCAAACCAGCCGTGCTCAGAGATATCGTAAGGGGACTGCTGTCCATAGGCGCCCCTTTCAGCGGGGTTTTCAGCATTGGGATTTCCGCCAAGTAGAAATTGCTGCCACTGAAATTGTGCGCTTGTGTGGTCGCGGTTTCCCTTCTTCCCGGGGGGCGCTATTTCCAATACATGGCCGGCAGTATTGCGGGCGCGGGGGTTGGCGGCATCGGTATCGCTGCGCTTCTTGTTTTTGGTCAGCATTACATAGGTGCAATCATTGTGGGGGTTAGTCTCCACGTCCTCCGGCCGATCCATTGGCGTGGCTCCCAGTAGCGCGGCTGCGCGGCGCGCATCAATCATTACATCTGCTTGATTGCGAAAACCATTCTCTGCGGTCAGTGGGCCCTGGCCATATATCAGCGGCAGCCATTCGCCACCGCCATCGTCGGCAAAGCGCGCGGCATAGAGCGTGCCATTAACGAGTAGCTTTCGGTTTGTATCGGGATCTTCGGGCTGATAGTTATCTTGGGATACATAGCGATAGACAAATTGATGTTCATCATCATCGCCGCCGTAAGCAACGATCGGTTGTCCCGGTTTACAGACCAGGGTAAAGCCTTCGTGCTCAAAACGCCCCAAACTGGTCAGCTTGCGCGGTTTTGATTGGGGGTTATAGGGGTCAAACTCCACCATCCAGCCGAATCGGTTGGGCTCATGGGGTTCTACCTGAATATCAAATCGACGGTCGTGGTCACCCCAGTTGCGATTTTCTGGTTTTATACCAAAAAGTTGATGGTTTTCGATCTCCCGGGAATCTTCGAGCTTTTTTGGGTCTCCCTGAAAAGCGCCGCCAAACCCCTCTTCGGCAATTAATACGGTTCCCCATGGAGTTTTTCCTCCTGCACAGTTACCTATGGTGCCGAGGACCTGGGTTCCGCTGGGATCTTGGCGGGTCCTTAAACGTTCGTCGCCTGCGGCGGGGCCAGTGATTTCCATTGGCGTCGTAGAAGTTATCCGCCGGTTATAGGGACTGTCAGCTACTACTTTCCAGCCCTGTTTACTTCTTCGAATTTCCACGATGGAGTGTCCGCAGGCGGCCTGTTCAATGGCCACATGCTCGGCACTCACTCCCCGGGTGGCACTGTATTCGTCGTTATAACCGGAGAACATCAGATGGGGCTGGGTGTATTCGTGATTGACACATAAAAGCCCGCGATCACTATTTTTACTTTGTATATGCAGGTATCCCTGGGTTGAACTCGCCCCCTTTGCCAAGGGCATAAAAGCAATAAAATCGTTGTTGTAACCGAATCGCTGCTCCTGGCTACTGGCACTAAGTTCTTCAGGCTGAAAAGGTGTTCCCTCTCTATTTAAGGGATCTCCCCACCTCAATAGAACCGTGGATTTATAACCCTCTGGTAGATGGTGTTGGTAATCCAGGCCATGGGGAATTTCTTTAAAGGTGAGGGAGTTGTGTGTGGGCTTTTCACTTTCACTACAGCCGGGTAGTAAGCTGCTTACAGCACCGGTGGCGGTTACACCACCCAGGACTTTGAATAGAGATCTGCGTGCTGGGTTTTTGGGGCCTTCGTTCATGACTGCTCCATATTTGGCTTCAATATATGACGCTTTTTACTGTTAATTGCCTTGATGATTCTTTTTAAGGCGATTGATATCTGTGTAAATAGCAGGGCTTACATCTATCGTTGCAGTACTAATTGACTATGTGATGACAAGCTTAAAAAAAATGTCACGTAAAGTTCATAGCGGCCTTCTAGTCTGCGTCCAATTCAATAAGCCACCGGCAAAGTGGGAGTGGGACGCAATGAAATACAGAACTTCAGGCTTGCGGTTACTGGGAATGCCATTGGCGGCTCTGGCGACTGCCATCATTAGCGCGAATACTGTCGCAGAGAATGACCAGGCTATGGAAACTGTGACAGTTACTGCTCAGGCGAGTAATGCGCGCAGCGATTTGGATCGGCAGCGCGATGCCAATAAAGTCGTAGCGGTGCAAACATCTGATGCGATCGGTGAACTCCCCGATGCCAATGTCACGGAAGCGTTACAGAGGATGCCGGGGGTATTTATTGCAAGGGATCAGGGCGAAGGTCGTTTTGTCGGGGTTCGGGGTATAGACCCAAATTTGAATGCGGCGACAATTAACGGAGTGAGCCTGCCGGCACCGGAAACAAACACTCGGGCGGTAGCCCTGGACGTTATTCCATCGGACTTATTGGCGAGTTTGGAGGTGTTTAAAACGCTTACGCCAGATATGAGCGCAGATTCTATTGGCGGTGCCATTGAGATCAAAAGTCTGAATGCCCTGGATTATGACAGCAATCGCTACAAGTTCAGCGTAGAGAATAGTTACAGTGAGCTGCAGGAAGAGTACAGCCCCAAAGTGGCTGCGACCATGACCAATATTTTTGAACTTGCTGGCGAGCGCCGTCTTGGGGTGGCCCTGGCGCTAAGTCACCAGGAGCGGGATTTTGGCTCAGATAATATTGAGACTGACGGTAGCTGGGAAGAGCTGACGGCTGAAGATGGCTCTGTCGCTAAGGGCGCGACCGAAATAGAACATCGAGATTACAGCATTACCAGGGAGCGCACAGGCGTTGCTGCCAACTTCGACCTGGACCTGGGCAGTGACTCCAGTATCTATCTCCACAGCTTGTACTCCGATTTTTCTGATCAGGAAATTCGCCAGCGCAATTCCTGGAAACTCGATGATGAGCGCGATGAGCCGGAGACTATTTCAGCCAACTCGGCAGAATGGGAAGAGGCCGCGTTGGAGAAGTCCCTGAAGGACCGCCTGGAAGAACAGGAAATTATTTCTGCGGTATTTGGTGGCGAGCATGATTTTGAGCAATGGGGATTGTCCTATGCCTTGGGATATTCCCATGCAGAGGAATCTGAACCCAATCGACGCGATACCGATTTTGTCTTGGACTCCCTGCGTTTGGGGTATGTTGAAGCTGGTGATACTCCCCGTATGGCGGTGGGAAGTGAGGATGTTGAAGCAGTATTGGACCCGGCCAGTTATCAACTCGATGAGTTGGTCATTGAAGATAACTTTACTGAAGATGAAGAAATTAGCTTCCGTATTGATATCAGTAGAGAAATTGATTGGGCTGGCAATCCTTCAGTAGTTAAATTCGGATTACATGAGCGTCAGCGAGAAAAGGCTGGTGACTTAAATGCGACTGTATATGAAGGGTTTGGTGGGGATTACACTCTGGCGGACTTTTCTCGCAATAGTATCGATTATGGTTTGGATGCATTTGGACCTGGCGTCAATGTTGGAAGCCTGAATAGTTTTATCAATGCTAACCTCAGTGATTTTGACATAGATGAGACGGAGACCGCTTTGGCATCCGCCCGTGACTACGCAATGAATGAAGACATCACGGCCTTGTATGTGATGAATTCTATTGAGTTGGATCGCTCCCAGCTGGTTTTTGGGGTTCGCTATGAGCGCACCGAATTTACTGCTGAAGGAGTGAATGTGGCAGAGTCGGAAGAGCCCCTGCCGGGTGCCGATTTAATTGCAGAAGAGGTTTATGCCACTAAGGTTAACTACGAGCGGGACTACGACAATTTCTTCCCCAGTATTAATTACAAGTTTGATTACAACGATAATGTTGTTCTCCGTGCAGCTTATTCGGAGTCCTTATCGCGTCCATCATTTGGCTATTTGAACCCCTCTCCGGCCAAAATTGAATACGATGATGGGGAACTGGAGGTTGAAGCTGGAAATCCAGAATTAGACCCTTATGAATCCCGCAATATCGACCTCTCTGCCGAATACTATGCGGACGACCTGGGTATGTTCTCTGTGGGACTTTTCCATAAGAGTATCGATAACTTTATTGTTATGTCTGAGGTTTCCAGTAATACCGATTTTACCCGTTTTGTAGGGAATTTAGCGGTTGATGATGCTGAAGTATGGCAACCGATTAACGGAGACAACGCCCGTATCAGCGGTGCCGAACTGGCCTGGACCCAAGGTTTTGAAAATGGGTTCTTACTCAGGGCTAATGCAACATTAACCGATTCAGAAGCTGATCTGGGTCTCAATAGCAGTGATCGCAGTGACAAAATATCTATGCCTTCCCAGGCGGATTTTGTCGGCAACTTTATTGTAGGCTATGAACGCGATGCCTTTAGTATGCGCCTGTCAGCAGCTTTCCGCAGTGAACGCCTGCTGGAAGTAGACCTTGAAAATGAGGTCAATGACCGCTACGAAGAAGACCATTTGCAATTGGATTTGTCGGCCCGCTACCGCTTTGATAATGGCCTTCAACTCACTTTTACTGGGGTTAACCTCACGGATGAGCCTTACTATGTTCACACGTCTGGGTTTAATGGTCAGTACGAAGAATACGGTCCGACTTATGCGATTGGGTTGAGCTACAGCACTTTCTAAAATTTTAACTGGAATTTTTTGGTTAGTGTAAATTCTTACCTTGATAAAGCCCCTGCAATATTGTGGGGGTTTTGTTTTTTGCAAAAGTAATATTTTCTGTTATTTTCCGGTAAATCCTGAGCAGGTTTTATTATGCGTTTTTCAATAGTGGGTGTTTTGTCCTGCCTTATATTACTGGGATGCGATCTTGAAAAGGGTAGTCAAAGATTATCTTCGCAAAAGATCATATCTTTAAAGGGGGTGATAGCTGAACAGATTCAGCTGGTCAGTTTCCTTGAGCAGCAATACTTGTTGCTATCCAGTAAAGATAAGGGGCTGGTGCTTGTAGATGATTCCGCAGAAATACAAGTTCAAAAGGATGGCAGAGTAGAGGCACTTGTAATTCAGCCAAGAGAAGATGGTAGCTACCTGGTGGCCGCTTACGAAGAGCAGGAAGCAGAATTACATCTATATCAATTATTTACTGATCTAAACGATGATTTGCAGCTTCAACTTTTAGGAAAGCTTGAGAGTGCCAAGCCTGTGAGCGCACTCTGTTTTTCACTACAAGCAGGAAGAGATCACCTGTTTGCCATTGGAGAGGACGGACTGGGATTTGAGTACCTGCTTTCTCCCAGTGATGAGCACTGGGACTTTACCGAGATCCGCCCAATATATTTGGGGGAGGAGGTTAATAGTTGTAGCGTGGATAACCGTCGGGGGCGATTACTGGTATCACAGCCGCCTATAGGGATATTGGCATTGAATGCCGATGCAGAGCGAGATGAGGAGCGTGAGTTTTTAATCTCGGCGAAACAGCTCGGTGATGATTTCGGCAGCTTGCAACTGGATTATCAGCAGGACCAAATCTGGATTGCTGTGGAACAGGGAGTACAAGTTTTCGACTTGTCAGGAAGTGGTAGGCCCGACCAGTCTTGGACATTGCCTGCAGAAAGTCCTGCCTCTATTGCAGTTTTTGGTGATAGGTTGGCCGTGCTAAATGATAAGCAGAGTGAAATAACCTATTTCCCGATAAATAACAAGCTGACCAGCGTTACAGATAATCCGCTTGAAATTATTCCCACTGTTGCCGCCAGGGGACAAACTGACCCCGTTCACTCTTATGGTGATGCTGCTGATGATCCCGCTATTTGGGTGAACTCTCATTCGCCGGCAAACAGCCTGATTTTTACTACAGATAAAAAAAAGGGGCTCAATGTCTATCATCTGTCCGGCGGGTTAAAACAGCATTTTCCCGTGGGCAGGGTCAATAATGTCGATATCCGTAAAATTTCCCACCCTAATATTGATGCGATTGCCGTTGCCTCTAATCGTACTAATCCCGGTTTGGATCTATTTGCTATCAGTGCAATGGGCGAAGTGGAGCACCTGGGATACCGGGGTATAGGGCTTGGTGATCCCTATGGCTTGTGCCTGCAACAGGACGATAGTGGGCTTTATGCCTGGGTTTCTGATAAGGAGGCCAGCTTGCATCAGCTCAAAATCAATGTCTCTGAGTCCTCCAATAAGTTTGAGATTGAGCAGGGTATCCAGTTTGATGACTATGGACAGGTTGAAGGCTGTGTTGTGGATGACCAGTTCGGAACCCTGTTTTTTGCTGAGGAGGACCGGGGGATTTGGCGGCTGGACCTAAAGTCCTTATCAGAGGCCTCTCCAGAGTTGGTGGCAGCAGTGGATGGTGAAAAGCTGGTGGCAGATATAGAGGGATTGGCACTTTATCAGGATGGCGACAAGGGCTATCTAGTGATATCCAGTCAAGGTAATGATAGCTATGTACTATTCAGCCGTAGTGGGAATGAATTTATTACCCATTTTCGGGTTGGTATGAATTCCCAGCTAGGTGTGGATGGCAGCTCGGAGACCGATGGTTTGGCCGTTACCAGTTCAGCTTTGGGTGCGGAATATCCTCAAGGTTTGTTAGTTGTTCAGGATGGGCGCAACCGAATGCCCAGCGCAGCCCAGAATTTTAAATTGGTTGATTGGAGGGATGTCAATCGTCTGTTGTCTCACTAGTGGCGCCGGGGTTTTCAGGCTGGTTTAAATTGTTAATATTGCGGGCTCTCTGAACCAAGTATACTAGAGAGCTCGCAAGTAACACTCCAACGATATCGGCGGCCAGATCAAGTAAGTCAAAAGTCCTTGAGCGAACAAATGCCTGGCTTATCTCTTCAATCAGGGCAAAGCCAAGCACTGCGATAGCACCACAGTAAACTCTAATAAAGCCGAGCTTAAAATAAGTGGCGCGGGTGGCAAGTATCAGGATAAGGCCAAAAGTACCAAACAAGACGATATGGCCTAGTTTATCGCCATAGGGGATAGCACGGACAAGGTCAAAAAATATACTATTCGATCCGGTATTGGCTAGATAGATAATCCAAAGAATAAAAAGAAAAAACAGTAGGGCTGAAGCCTTGAGAAATCTTGGCATAATACTTATTGATACAGTTTTGTTTAATCTTGTGAAGTCTAGATGTTGATTTTATCTATATCTTATGAGAGAGGAAAGAGAGGCCTTAAAAAACTGAGAGTTAACCAGATTGTGATGGCTCAGTATCAATTATTTTTGACTTGCAGTCTTCACATAGATAGACGATTCCCCTCAGATCTTGCCACCTGCATCCGCTGGTATATTCACAGCGCCGCATCTTGTTATTGCAATTACTGCAGATAGGGGGGTGTTAATTTTCTTCTGTTCCAGTTGCCAGTTAAGACCGTATAAAGTAAGTATAATCCCAAAGGTAATGGCCATTAAAAGTTCGTCATATCGTTGAGCGTAACCCGAAAGAAAAACTGAAATAATAAGTAATATAGTGAAAAATAATAGTGAAAATGTTTTAATTAATTTATGTTCATCTTTTAATCGATTTTCAAATTCTATTTTTGCTCTATAGTCTTCACTGTATTCTTTTAGATCTTTTGCTTGTAGGTTTTTTTCTTATTTTTCATTTTTTTATTGTTTGAATCGGTGAGCTGATAGCTGTTTTTCTAGGAATAATTAATGTTGAACCTTCCTTGCTTTATCAAAAGTTAATACTCCACCCCATAGTGATAGCTTCACTATCTATTTCATCCAGAAACGTATCGCCCCCAATTTTTGAAAACTGTTCCCACTCTATCCGTAGGCTCCACTTACCCCTATAGCTATAGTTAATACCAGCACCATAAGCCCAGTGGAATCCATTGCTGCTATCGGTTAATTCACCTCTGACTGGAGTTAATTGTTCTATTAAACTTCCATCTTCAAGCTGGTATAGGATAAAAACTTCACCCTTCTGAATCTCATTGGTTTCCGCGTACCAGATGCCGGTGCCAAGTTTCCCAAATAAGCTAAATGACTCTCCCAGGGGAAGATACGCCAGGGAAAATATATTGAAAAGCTGGCTATCAAAATCAGAGAAATAGTTTAAATATTCACCATCCCCATATGAGATATGGGTATCCAGCTGGTACTTATTGAAATTTTGATAGCTGGCTTCAATTGCCAGGTAAGGTGTCCATCGAATTCCTGCAAATAGTTTCCAGGCGTTATTTTTATCATCACACTGACTGAGATCCACTTGATCTAAGCTGGCGCCAATTTGTTGAACCCGCTTCTCTGCTTCGCTACACAAGTTATTGGCATGCTGGTTACCGAAAGAGATACCAGCATATTTGTGTGAGTAGAAATCGGCGCAAGTAAGGGCAGGCAAGGAAAGTAGAAAAATAATGAATAGGGGGCTAAAGCGGTTCATGGTTTGACCTTGTTTAGCTTATATGGGGGGACCGCTGAAGCTGATTTTAGAGTGAAATTTGATTAAGGCAACCACCAAAATAATAACGTCTTTTAGATTGATCGAAGGTAGGACCTACTCTATTAACTGGATTCGGCGCCTAAAGGTAGAGTTCCCAGTAATAGTTCGCGGGAACTCTATTTAATTTGTATAAAGTTATAGGTGTCAATTAACAAAATTCAAAAAAGCCGCCCTAAACCCAGTGATAGTGTTTCTGCATTGAAGTCTACTCCAGTGGGCTCCAGTTTCTCCCACTCCAGTCTCCAAATCCAGTGATTCCTATAGATATAATTCATGCCGACCCCAACACCCCAGTGAGGGCCTTTGTGGTTTTGGGACTTGTCTTTATCGAGCGTCTGAAGTTGTGTTGTGAATTGTCCATTGGATAATTGCTGGGGGATATAAAATTGAGCGGATTGTTGCTCTGATAATTTTCCTCTCCAAGCTCCAGCCCCGACTCTGGCAAACATATTTATATTGGAGTTAACAGGATAAAAACCCAATAAAAAGGCGGTCAATAAATGTGTCTCAACCTGGTATGCAGCCTTTGCATACTCTCCATTTTCATTATTGGTATAAAAGCTGCTTTGCGCAGCTGAAGGTTTTAGATAGCTGATTTCAAGGGCGAGGTATCTGTTCCAGCGCAAGCCGCCATAAAACTTAATCGTACTGCCGCTACTATTGCAATGAAAGCGTCCGTCTGTAGATCCTTGAGGAATCTGTGATTTTATCCGGGGGTTTGCAGATGAGCAAAATTGAGGATAAGAGGTTTCACCGAGGGTAGCCCCAATATATTTCCTGTTGGCAAAGTCAGCGCTGGTATTTGTAGCGAAAGTGAATATAAGGCTGGAAAACAAACTTGTTTTTACGGTGGTCTTAAAATTATTCATGATCTGTCCTGTGCTTTGTTTATTTTTATTTCAAGCACAGTAAAGCTAGATCAGGGCTTTTACTTCACAAGTCATTGGCGTGAGGGCCTTTAGGTATCAGGCCCTGTATTCAAAGTCAGAGTAAGCAGTTGGCTGTTAATTTCTAAATGCCAAGCTTTGCTCGCATCTCCGAGAGTCTTTTCGAATTTTCTTCCTTGGAAAGTGGTGAGCCGGGGTTTTCCTCCAGCTTTAATTGCTCTGGAGCGGTTAGTTTTTCTCCCCCCAGGACTCGTTCACATATTTTTCGATAGTGCTCAGCAAAGACTGGGTAGGCGATAGACTCGGGGTTATTGGCAAGAAAAAACCAGTTGGATTCCCGCCCTGCGTGATAGATCGCTAAGTGGCTCCAGTTGTAATTGGTTTTGGGGCTGGGGGCATTGCAGGCTTCGCGATAGGCGGCGCGTGCTTCCGGTAAACCACTCTCCCCAGCGGCGCACAGCTGCAGCATTTTATGTACGGTGGGCAGGTACTCGCTTTGCAGGATCGCTCGCTTGGCACCCTGCATTATATCCTGGGGAGCGAAAGCAAGCAGGGCCTCCAGCCAGAGGCGCTTGGCGTGGTGAAGGGTTTCAGTGTCGGGAAACGCTGCGCTGAACTGATTATGATAATTCAGTTTAAACAGCGCAAATACTTCATTGATTGCGCGCTTCTTTTCGTTCAGCAGTTCATGGCCCTGTTCACTACCAGTTTGTGTCTGTGAGTATGTCGCCGATTGACCGGTCGCGGGTGCGCTGGTTGGTGTTGTTGTGGGAGTCTTGTGGATTGCCATAAGAGTTTCCTATTGCCAGTTTGTTGCGCTCCGCCCACTGGTGGCGCGCGTGACGCACAAATACGGCGTCCCAGCTTTTACGTGCGGCATTTTGACCGCGCCAGTAAATAATAAATTCTGGAACCAGGGATAGAGCGAAGTCGCGATCTATCTCGCATTGGTTCATCAAATGACTCAGGCAGTCACCACTGGGCTGCCAGTTGCGGGAGATGGGTTTGGCCACCGGGTTTTTCTCAATACCCTGGCAGTAATAGGCCCACTCTTCCCGCGCATACTCGATAAACAGTTCACCCCAGCGGGCACTGTGGCCACCGCGCTCGGTCCATTTATAAATGAATTCCGGCAGCAATTCGGCAGCAAAGCGCGGATTGATGGCCAGGCGCTGTAACTGCTCCCAGGTGTGCTCGCTGGGCTGCCAGTCGCGGGACATAGCAGTGGGCTTGCGCTTTTCGATAAATGGCGTGTCCTGCTTTTCCCAGTCTTCCATAATCCAGTCATTGAACTCCAAATCCCAGGAAATGGACTGCTTGCCACTGGAGCGGTGGTAATCGAGAAAGCGCTGTAGGCCGCGACCGACAAAAGTGCTGGGGACTCCCTCGTCCGCCAGCTTGCGCAGGGTCTCATCGCTGGGTTGCCAGCCGTTGGGCAGTGGCTGTTTGCGCTGAGCCGTTGCGCGAAAAGCCTCCCACTTGCTTTTAACCTGGCGCAGGAACAGGGAGCCAAAGGAGTGACGGGGCTCGGCGCGCTCGCGCCAGTAAGTGACAAACTCCGGCAATTGCTCCCTTACAAAGTGCTCGGGAATACCCAGTTGGGCGATACGTGCCATGGTTTCACTATCCGGCTGCCAACTGGGGGCAATAGTGTTGGCATTGCGGTTGGACGGGGTAGGGGGTGTTGCCACCGGGCGCTTGTACTCACCGGGCAGGGCGAACTTCAGAATCTCACTACTGCCGAATGGTGCCGCCCCCAGCAGAAGGGCACCCTGGTTGCGCAAGCTGGTGGCTACCCGCTGGATATCCGCTGCCTGCCAGAAGGGCAGCAGCAGATATAGCTGCTCCCCCTCGGCGGTATACCAATCCCGGCCTCCGTAGGGCTCCAGGGGAAGGAATGGAGCCAGGTCGCCAAGTGCAGTGAGCAGCACAGCTTCCTCCAGGCCGACAGTGGCAGCCAGAGAAGGAGAGATACTCAGGGGTCTTTCGGGAAGCAGGGGATGTGTCATGGCGCGATAATAACATTCCGGCGCATCGCATGCGCGATCATTGGCGAATCCTCAGCCTTTTCCCGCCCCTGGTGCCAGCCACTAAGCTGAAGGATGAATTGACTGCGAAATTTCGGCGGGCGGTGCGCTGCCAACTGTTGCCTTCCCCTAGCGGTAAGGTTGTAACTTTGTCGCTGTAATTGGTGTTGCGGGAGAGCAAGATGACGAAGGAGCAACAATCTGCGCCAACGGTGTTCCGTTTGAGTGGAGTCAATTGTGCCGGTTGTATCAACAAAATTGAGACTGCGGTTAAGGCCGTAGCCGGGGTGACTGATGCCCGGGTAAACCTGTCCGATAAAATCCTGTCGGTATACGGCCCGGCAGAGGCTGAATCCTGTATCGAAGCCGTCCGAGGCGCGGGCTACGGCGCTGAACTCCTGCGAAGTAGTGAACGAGAGCAGCGCGCGGAACAGCGGGAGCAGACACAGCGGCACTACCGACAGCAGTTGTGGCGCTCGGCATTTGCTTTGGGCGTGGGCGTGCCAATGATGGCCTGGGGGCTGATCACCGACAAGGTATCGGTGAATACCCCGGTGGAGCAGCTGGCCTGGGGTGTTATGGGACTGATTACCCTGGCGGTGCTGGTCTTCTGTGGCGGCAACTTCTTCAGTGGTGCCTGGAAGGCACTGCGTCACCACAATGCCACTATGGATACGCTGGTGGCATTGGGCACGGGAACGGCCTGGCTCTTTTCTATGATCGTGGTATTGGTTCCCCATCTCTTACCGGAAGCGGCACGACATGTGTACTTCGAGGCCAGTGCCATGATTATTGGCCTGATCAGCCTCGGCCAGGCACTGGAGATTCGGGCGCGCGGGCGCACTAGTGCCGCAGTGGAGAAGCTGTTAGAGCTCCAGGATACATCCGCGCGGGTATTGAGAGATGGCCGAGAGGTGGACCTGCCTATCGAGCAGGTGCAGCAGGGAGACCAGCTGCGCGTCCGCCCCGGCGAGAAAATTCCGGTGGATGGCACTGTGCTTGAAGGGCGCAGCCTGGTGGATGAGTCCATGCTCACCGGGGAACCAGTGCCGGTGAAAAAGGCGGAGGGTGACAGCCTCGCCGCCGGCACCCTAAATAAAAATGGCAGCCTGTTGTTTCGCGCAGATAAAGTGGGTTCCGACACCCGCCTCGCGCAGATTATCGAGATGGTAAAGAATGCCCAGAGCTCCCGGGTACCTATCGCGCGCTTGGCGGACAAGATATCCGGTATCTTTGTGCCAGTGGTGATGATTATTGCCCTGGTGGCCGCACTGGTTTGGTTCAACTTGGGCCCCGATCCTCGGGTTGCCCATATGTTAGTAGTACTGACTTCGGTGCTGATTATCGCCTGTCCCTGTGCCTTGGGGTTGGCGACTCCCATGTCGGTTATGGTGGGGGTGGGCAAAGGTGCCGAGTATGGTGTACTGGTGCGCAACGGCAAGGCCCTGCAACAATCCTGCACTCTGGATGTCCTGGTTGTGGATAAAACCGGGACTCTCACCGAGGGTTCTCCGCGTCTGACAGATATCGATAGTGATGGCGACAGCGATGAACTGCTGCGCTTGGTGGCGAGCCTGGAGCAGGGCTCAGAGCACCCCTTGGCCGAAGCCATAGTGACGGCTGCTCACGAAAAAAACCTTGAATTGCAGTCTCCAGCTAACTTTGAGGCCATCACAGCTCACGGTGTGAGTGGTGACATCGGTGGCAGTCGCGTGCTGTTGGGGAATACCAAGTTAATGCAAAAGGAAGCCATTTTCCTGGATGCCTGGAGTGAGCGGGCAGCCACGTTGGCTACGGCGGGGCGCACGGTGATGTACGCCGCCGTGGACGGCAAGTTGCGGGGGATTATTGCCGTAGCCGATCCGATTCGCGCTGATGCGCAAGCTGCTATCGAGCGACTGAGCAAACTGGGTTTACGCATTGAAATGCTTACCGGGGACAATCACGGCAGTGCCGAAGCGGTTGCCCGGCAACTGGGCATCGATCGGGTTCACGCAGAACTATTGCCGGAAGATAAAGAGGGGATCGTCGCTGAATTACAAAAAAAAGGCGAGCGAGTGGGTATGGTGGGTGACGGGATTAACGATGCCCCGGCCCTGGCGCGGGCCGATGTGGGCTTTGCGATAGGTGCCGGTACCGATGTTGCTATTGAGAGCGCCGATGTCACCCTAATGCGCTCCTCCCTGCACGGGGTCGCCAATGCCGTGGAGTTGTCCCGGGCCACTTTGCACAACATCAAGCAAAACCTGTTTGGAGCTTTTATTTATAACACTCTGGGTATTCCCATCGCCGCCGGTGTCCTCTACCCGATTACGGGTATGTTACTGAGCCCCATTGTTGCCGGTGGTGCTATGGCGCTTTCCTCCCTGACAGTGGTCAGTAATGCCAACCGCCTGCGCTTCTTTAAACCATCGGAGGCTCGCTAAATGGCTGAAGTTCTCGTAAATATCGTCGGTGTGCTGATGATTCTGGCTGTTATCTGGTGGTTTTGGTTGGGCCCAAAAAGAAGTGCCAGTAAGGCGACGCCGAGCACGGATAATTTACAGATTCTGGTTAAGGATGGAGTTTACGAACCGGATCTTATCCGCCTGCCCGCCGGTCGCACAGCGACTTTGCATTTTCACCGGGAGGACCCAAGCCCCTGCTCCGAGTGGGTATTGTTTCCAGACTTGGAAGTCAGCGCTCAGCTTGCCCTGAATCAGGATACCTTGGTGGAAATACCAAAAGCCGAGCCGGGTGAATACCCGTTCAACTGCCAGATGCAAATGTATCGGGGCACATTGATACTGGAGTAACAGTAAATGTGATTCTCTATGGGGGTGTAATAATTCCCCGGGCCAAGACGACATAGATATAACCAATACCCCAGAGCTGCCTTTCACCTGTATGGAGAGAGGGGCTCTGGTCAGGCTGGTGACTAAGCTCTAATTTGTTAAGAGGTCGTCAACAAATGTCATTTCTTCTTCGAAAACTTCCCTTCGCCCTGGTGGCCATCGCCTTTGCGCTTATTGCGGTGGCGCTTTTTTCCGGCCAATGGGGTGGTATCAAGCGCGTATTTGAATTCTACGGTATCACTAATGAGGAAGTGCTTTCCTCTATACGTTTACTGACCGCCATTATTTTTTCAGTCGCCGCTATTTTGGGGGCACTCGCCCTTCGCTTTGAGCGGGTTATTAAGCCCTTGGCAATCCTTCTGATTCTAATATCGCTAGTGCCCCTACTGAGTCTTCTTGGCAGCGGCCATTGGATCGACTCCCTGGGCGGTTTTCCGGCAATTGGCTCAGGACAGGGGATAATTAAGTATTTTGCCCTGTTAACCTTGGGTATTACCTGGTTGTATAGGGATTCGTTGAGTCCACTAAAGCTGATATGGCTCAATTATTTCCCTGTCGGCTTGGTATTACTCTGGATTGGTGGGATGAAATTCACAGCGCTTGAGGCTGAGGGGATTGAAGGCCTGGTAAGCACTTCGCCACTGATGTCGTGGTTATACAGTCTATTTAGCGTGCAGGTGGCCTCAAATCTTATCGGTATATATGACTTGATTGCGCTGGCTATCCTCGCCTTGGGTATTTATATCCGGCAGCTGTTTTGGCCGGGACTATTGCTTTGTGCCGCAGTATTTATAACAACCCAGACCTTCCTCTACTCCTATCCAGGCAGTTGGGTAGCTCCCTGGCAACTTAGCTCCAGCGGTATTTTTATTATTAAAGATCTGTGGTTTATCGCAAACCTGATATTAATCTTGGGCTTTAGAAACTCCATGATTAAATCTTAAAACTGATGGGGTCAAAGAGTTGCTCTGAGGCCCCCAAAATGCCAGCTTTGATACATTGGGAATACTATTTGTAAGTTATCGAAAGGTGGCATTTTCTGTGGGCTCAGGGATATCTGGCCGGCGTGAATTCAGTGAAGTGAAAGCTTTAAAAAACTAATATTTTTAATTTTCAATGGAAAACCCTCTGCCCGATTAGTTACAGAAGAAGTATTGGCCGTTGTTTTCTAGATTTTTTCTGTTTCTATTTTGTCGTGGGTGCACCGTGTTTTTTTGCCGGTAAGCGATAGGTGGAGTTAGTTAGGGTTTCATATTGAGTTTCGGAAGGGCTTAAGTGTGAAATTCATAGTTCTTCCATATTTTGTTTTTATATTTTTATAAGCGGTATATTCGGATTTATACCTGACTGCCCTTGCTGGAATAAAATACCACTAAATGTCGATTTTATTGATGTTATGTTGCATTAATTAACTGAAATTGTGGTTTTATTTTTTGTTTTAGATCGTAATTTTTCTATTTTGTAAGAGATTATTTTGTCATTGTTTATGTTTTTATTTTTGTGTTTGTATGGAACTTTTAATGGGATGGTATTTATTAAAAATTAGACTTATCTTTCGGTGACATGCTGAAAGTTGTTTATTTAAATTATAAAAATAATAGGAACCGTGCCAATTAGTGGCGGTCCATAACTCTGTTGCTAGCGTTGCAGGATTTACATCCTCTAAAAGTAAAAATTTGTGTTCAGCTGGGGAAGGAAGTTGAGCGCAAAGTAATAAATGGGCAGAGATATGATTCTACGTAAGAAAAAATTAGCATCCGTATTTAAACAACCGATAGTCAATCGCACATTAATGGCAGTGGTATTAGCCGGTGCCAGTTCTAATGCTTTCAGTCATGGTTATGTTGAGGCCGCTGACGGTGGTGTAGCTTCTGCGCGTGGTACCCTGTGTAAATACGCATTAGATACCGGTGAAATGAATTTGAATTGTGGCGCAGTTCAGTGGGAGCCACAGAGTATTGAAGGTCCTGAAGGCTTTCCCGATAGCGGCCCTGCCGATGGGCAAATTGCCAGTGGAGGAAGCAGTGCCTGGTCTGAGCTTAATGAACAGACATCTGATCGCTGGGTAAAAAATTATATTAGCTCCGGTTGGCAAACCTTCAAATGGTACTTCACCGCCAACCATGTAACTCGTGATTGGAAATACTATATTACTAAAGAAGATTGGAATCCGAATTCAGTCTTGACTCGCGATCAATTTGATCTCGACCCATTCTGTGAGATAGATGGCAATTATGAACAGCCAGATGTAAATACAACTCACGAGTGTCAGGTGCCGGATCGCGAGGGCTATCATGTAATTCTGGCTGTTTGGGATGTGGGTGATACGGTTAACGCTTTCTACAATGTTATCGATGTAGAATTCGATGGCGATAATGTCACTAATACCGAATGGAGCGCTGCGGGTACCATCAATCCGGCGCAGGACTTGAACGTTGGCGATAAAGTATATACCCGCGTATTTGATGGCTCAGGTGAAAACTCGTCTTACAGCACTGTTTTGGAAATTGCCTCCGAAGAGCAGGGCATCGCTGAAAACTGGTCACACGATTTGGCTGAGTTGATTAATGCAGAGCAGACCGATATCCGCGCCGGTGATTTCGATGGTGATAACAGCTTTGAGCCTCTGTACGGTATCAACCGCATTTATCTAAAAGATGGCAGTGGCCTGGAAAATGTCGAGATCGGTTACGAGTTGAGCGAAGAAGAGCCCAACTATGAAGTAACGGTAAGTGGCCTTGAAAGTGAATACACAATTACAGGCGGTGCTATTTCTCTAGACTTGGCTCTCAGTGCTACGGGAGATGTCAGCGTTGAGGTTACAGTGGTAAATCATGGCGGTGATACTCTATCAAGCTATAG
This sequence comes from Microbulbifer maximicatervae (SeqCode), assembly GCF_052468155.1. Lineage (NCBI taxonomy): Bacteria > Pseudomonadati > Pseudomonadota > Gammaproteobacteria > Cellvibrionales > Microbulbiferaceae > Microbulbifer > Microbulbifer maximicatervae (SeqCode). The sequence goes on along the minus strand of NZ_CP174335.1, from coordinate 560,490 downwards.
CAATAACATTGATGATGGTGATACTGCCAGTACTAGCTTGACTCTCTCAGAGACTGTAGCAGGGCACCATATGGTTGTAGTGGTGGTAAAAGATCGCGATGGCAACATGGTTGATCAAAATACCCTGAACTTCTATCTGGTTGAAGATACCTCAGATGATGACTCCTCTAATGGGGATGATGACTCCTCGAACGGCGACGACGATAGCTCGAACGGCGATGACGACGCTTCTAATGGTGACGACGATAGCTCCAACGGCGATGACGACACCTCTAATGATGACGACGATACTTCAAACGGAGACGATGATAGCTCCAATGACGATGACCAATCCTCGAGTGATCAGGATTATGATTATGTCTTCCCTAGAGGCCATAGAAACTATGCTGCGGGCACCAAAGTCCTGGGTCGTGACGGTAATGTCTACGAGTGTAAGGACTCTGCTTACTCCCACTACTGTAAGGAAGTAAAAAGAGGTGCAATACAGTTCGAGCCAGGTGTTGGTGGGAACTGGGAGATACTTTGGGAAAGACTGTAATTTATTCCCGATAAAATAAAAAAGGCCCCTTTTGGGGCCTTTTTTGTTGGTAAATTAGTAGGTGAAAAATGGCCTCTTAGGGCAGCGATTCAAGCCTGGTAATAACTTAAAAACATCGCAGCGGTGCGCTCGGCCAGCGCCTCTTGCTCAACGGAGCTCGGTGGACCGGAAAGTTGGAGTAACTGAGGCCAGTAGCAACCGCCTTTAATTAAGTTATGAATCTGCCCACTGGCGACCTCTATGTCGAGAGACTTTAGTCGGCCGTCAGCTACGGCAGATTTAATCCAGCGCTGCACCCCGGTTTCATGGGCCTTATATTTTTCCATTTCCTTCTGTAGTGCTTCCGGCTGGTGGAAGAAGTAGTCGAAGGCCATGCGGTTAAGCTCAATATACTGCGGGTTGCAGATCGTTTTTATTTCCTGCTCTAACAGTGTGCGGAGTTGTGATTGCATATCACTATCCGGGTTGTAGTCACAACCGGAGGGCTGGGTGGCCTGCTGCCAGAGTTCACCGATCAAATACATCACCAGGGCTTCTTTACTGGAGAAGTGGTTGTACACGGTGCGTTTTGATACCTGTGCTCGGGCTGCCAGCTCGTCCATACTCGTGCCCTGCACTCCCAGCTCCTGAAAAGCCTGCTTGGCGGCATCAATAATAGCTTGGCGTTTCAGCTCACTTCTGGTTGGTTTCTTTTCAGTCATGGGTATCTCTGTGAAATCTGGGCCGGGGGATTCCATTGCCGGCGAGTTACTTCTTACGCAAATTTTACACTATATAGTTTACTTTCATATAGTTAGTTTATACACTGCACTGTATAGTTTACATGGTAAGTGAAATGAAGAAGCGCTGGTGGATTCTGGCAGGAGTGATTGTTATGTCGGTAGGTCTCTTTGGTAGCTGTACAAATCAACCCGAGAAGTTCCGCAACAGTGATACGGACTACAAAGTCAGTAGTGGCGGTATAGTTGAGATGATCGGCGCCTACATTAAGGCGGATCGTGCAGCCCCCGCACCGGTGAAGCCTATTCCATTGCGACAGATTCCCGCTGCGGAGCTGGCTGCCCCAGTCGCTGAGAGTGCCGTATATCGCCTCGGGCACTCCACAGTACTGATTCGAATGGATGATCAGTATGTTTTGACAGATCCGGTATTTAGCAAGCGGGCATCCCCGGTTCAGTGGATGGGCCCGAAGCGCTTTCATCCATTGCCCATAGAGATTCGAGACTTGCCTTCGATTAAAGCGGTCGTTATCAGCCATGACCACTACGATCATTTGGACAAAAATAGTATTCGCGCACTCAAGAATAAAGTAGAGCAATTTATCGTTCCTACCGGGGTGGGAAGTCGTTTGCGTAACTGGGGAATTCCGGCCGAAAAAATTGAGGAGTTGGCCTGGTGGGAATCGTTTGCCTTGGGCAGTTTGCACTTTACCGCGACCCCGGCTCAACATTTTTCCGGGCGTGGACTAACGGATAAAGACTCAACATTGTGGGCCAGCTGGGTAATTGAAGGGCGCGAGGGCCGTATATTCTTTAGCGGTGACAGTGGCTATTTTAGTGGCTTTCGTGAAATTGGTGAGCGATTTGGTCCGTTCGACCTGACACTGATGGAAACGGGTGCTTACAACAAGCTTTGGAGTTCGGTTCATATGATGCCCGAAGAGAGTGTACAGGCACATCTCGATCTCAGAGGGCGAGCAATGTTACCTATCCACAACAGTACTTTTGATCTTGCCCTACACGATTGGTATGAACCTCTGGAGCGCGCACAGACGGCAGCCAAAGATCAGGGTGTCACTTTGGTGACGCCTATCATTGGAGAGGCTGTTCGCTTGCAATCTCCCACCACAACAAAGGCCTGGTGGAAAGATGAGATGGCTACGGATTTACGCCTGGTGAGTGAGTAGAGAGGTTCTGTGAATTTGCTATTAGTAGCTGGGTGCTGCTGGATTTAGATATCGATATGTTTTCTGTAGGCGAGCTGGAGGTAAATGCCAGCTCGTTTTTTAGTTTTCCACCATACTAAGTGCCCTTGGCCTAAGGTTCTGAAGAGCAATTATCGTCCTCTGTGATCATATGTAAAAGATAACCTGTACTCCTAACAGATATACGTCCTTCTCTAACGCAGCTTGGAAATCCGTAATTAAAAGCAGCAGTGATTACTGTGTCAGGGGTTCCTGTTGCATCACTATAATAGCCGGTAGATAAAGTGAAGCTTCCGGGATCTATTCCTTTGAAGTTGTCTATAACGTCTTTTGGTATTTCAATTGGTGTGTTATTTAGGACAAAAACAAGGTTTTTGACGGTTTTTGTAGTATTCGAAAACTCAGGTTTTAAATATACATCAAGTCTAAGAGTCCCGATTTCTGTCCGGAGAGTTTTGTAATAACTTATCCTGTCCCACCATCTTGAATTTTCCTGTGAGGTGAATGCCAACGGGGAAAAGAAAATTAGTGTGATAACTATATTTTTCATTTTTAGTATACAATTTTTAATCGTAAGCTAATTGAGCTTGAGTTCAGCTATTTGCCGATTTATCGTCGCCGTTTTGCTTTTATCCTGAATGCGAGAAATTTCTAGTGCTTTCTTCAAAACATCAGAAGCCTCTGAAATTTCATCATTCTGTTGTAACGCCTGGGCCAAACTTTGGTGGGCGTCAATAGAATTTGGTCGATATTCCACCCATCGCCTTGCAACACTGATAGCTTCTTGGATGCGACCATCCTTTAGTAACAAACTGGTGATATAGCTTAATTTGTTAACATTTCTCCAACGTGTAGCCCTGGGTAAAATAGGAAAACCGTATTTCTGTGAGAGTGATTCATAGAAATGATCGATATTTTGTAAGGCGTCACCGGGCTGGGATATCAATTCGCGATAATTTGCGGACCATTCTTCGTGGGGATAATTAAGCTCAATAGCCGTTAGCGCGGCTTTTATAAAGGCACCGTAGTGGTTTTCATTGTTAAGAACTTCTATTTTTAATTTGAGATTCTCTTTTGCGTAAGGCGATAGTTTGGTATTAATTTGACTTAAGATTTTTTCATGGCGCTTATCTTTACGCATATCACTGTCAGCCATGGCGAAATAAAAAGCACTGATCTTGTTTGATGAGGTCTGCATACTTGTGGTTATTTAATTAATAAAAGTACTCTCTGAAGTGGGCCCCATACCAAATATGTCAGCTGCAGATAAAAAGAAGTAAGACTGAAACAATCCAGGTTTGTTAGTTAGGGCGTAGAGAGGAAAGATACTGCTAGTTGAAACACCAATAATCATTCGATTGTTGAGTGCGCGGTAATTAATTTCTAAATATGGGAATAGTTCTTCAGTTAGAAATTTACTATAGGCCTCAGGGTCTCCCTGGGCGCTAAATTTCTCCTCTGCGGTATGTGTCCACATTCCATGTAGGTAGGTTTCCGGTTCATCACCACCATCATTAAGGCTGATTACAATACTTTCCGGCATACGTTCTACGCTACTTAGATGCTTTACTACCCCGGTTAAGGCGTGGAAAAATTCTTTGCCGTGAGTGCCATTAATAAAGATAACCGGGTATCTATGCTGCTTTGATGCTTGATGGAACGTTTGCGGTAAATATATGTTGATTGATATTTCACGACTCAAGATTCTGGATGAGAAAAGAAATTCATTGCCATAACTCAAGTGTTTGGTCGTGCTAACAGAAGAGTGGCTCTGTGGGCTTTCAGGTTCTGCTGATAGTCCCACACACAGTAAAGAAACTGCGATTAACAGTATTCGGGGAAAAATCATATCACCGGCATCCTTGCTGAATTTAAATTTTCTTTAAAAGGCGATTAAGATCTATTAGATGCTATGACAGATTGAGGGGGTGGTAAAGTTGGTTACAGCTGATGCGAAGTGGTACAACTTGTATAGATATAGAAGTTGGATTTTTTCAAAACCAAGCTCTAAACCCCAGTACCCATACGGTTGAGTCCACATCCTCACCTTCTTCACGGGCGAAATCAGCGGCATTGCCCACTTCCCGTTCATAGTGGACGCCAATATAGGGTGAGAATTTCTTGGTGACTTCATACATGAGCCGAAAGCCGACTTCCGCTTCCGATAAGCCAGAGCCGCTACCTCGGGCCTCATCGTTCTGCCCAAAAAAGTTCAGCTCGATACGTGGGACCAGATTCCAGTCCTGTGCCAACTTTATTTCATACTCGCCTTCCAGGCGAAATGCAGTACTGCCATGTTCTCCATAGAAAAATACTGCATCCATTTCGAATTTGTAGGGAGACTCTCCAGTAATACCCACAGCAGCCCAATTCCGGCTGGTAGTCTCCAGATTAAAATCGTGGCGAATTCCAATTAGGAAATTCCAGTTTGCTGAAATTGCCCGGCTATAGAGCGCCCAGAGTTCATTTTTTTCAGTCTCCCCACTGCTTCGCTCATAGTCGACTTCGGCAACAAACTTATTTTGCTCTCCGCCATAACTGAAGTCTCCCTCGATTTCCCCGCCGTTATCACCTCGCAGTTCCACATAGTCGAGGCTGACTTCAGCCATGGGTTCTTCTTCGTTATCCTCGCCAGAGGACTGGTAGCTGTGGTGTTGATGCTGAGGTTCTGACTGCCCATAGCTGGCCTGGGCAGCAAGTAGCCATAGTGTTGCTGCTATCCCTGAAATATTCTTAAACAATGCGCACCTCCCGATACATACCGGGCCTCTGGTAAAGCATTTGGCTGTGTAGAGCCCAGCGGCCATAGGTGTCGGCGCTGACCAAGTAACTGATGCTTGATCCGGGTTGTGCGATTACCGTGTGCTTGCGAGGTAAATACTCTCCGTCGCCGGTTTCCAACTCACTCCAAAAACCGTGTAAGTGCATGGGCTGGGGAAGCGTAGTGTCATTGACCAGGGTAATGCGCAGGCGCTCCTGGTGCCGAAATAATAATGGGCTGGCATCGCGAAACTTTTCACCATTTATTGACCAGAGATAGCGCTCATAATTGCCGGTCAGGTGTAACTGTAATTCCCGCTGTGGCTCTCGCTGATCCTGAGTAGGCTTATTGCTGCGCAAGTCGCTGTAAGTCAGTACACGGCGGTTATAGCGATGTTTATGGTTTCTGAGTCCTACACCGGGGTCAGAGATGCCGTTTGCTGGCGTCAGCGCGCGGTGATCCACCCTGAATCCGGATTCACTTGGCTGGTGAATGATAGGGCTATTACTACCGAGCCCCGCTGCAGCGAGGTTTCCGTAAAACCATCCCCCCTCAGTTGCATCGGGCAAATAGGAATGTTTTTCGGTGTGAGCAGTCTGGGTTGTTTTAAAGTGTGTGTCTGTCTCTTCGGTTTTTCTCCCTAGTCCCAGATCTTGCCGAGTGAGCACTGGGCGGTGATCCATCGCGGGAATCTCTGCGCTCAGACGTATATCACTTGTCAGTGTGCCTCGCGCATAGCCACTGCGGTCCATGGACTGCGCAAATATACTGTAGGCTTGATCACTCTCTGGCTCGACAATTACGTCATAGGTTTCGCCGCTGCCAATGCGAATTTCATCGACGCTAACGGGCTCGACATTTTGTCCATCGGCCGCCACCACCTTCATTTTCAGGCCGGGGATACGCAGGTCGAATAAGGTCATCGAAGCTGCGTTAATTAATCGCAGGCGAACCCTCTCACCAGGTTTAAATAATGCAGTCCAATTGGTATCGGGTGTATGCCCGTTAATCAGGTAGGTGTAAGTCTCGCCTGTGACCTGGGAGATATTGCGGTCGGAAAGCTGTTTCCAGTTCCATTGATGCCGGTCCCGCCAGGTTCGTGCGACACCTTTTGTACGCACTTCACGCCATAAATCTGTAGCCGTGCGCTGTTGCCGGTTGTAGTAGTTCGGGTCTTTTTTTAGATGGGTATAAATAGTTTGGGGAGATTCATCGCTCCAATCGGATAGGACAACAACATAATCCCGCTCGTAAGAAAATGGTTCTGGAGATATCGGATCAATGACTATTGCCCCAATTAGCCCCAGTTGTTGTTGAAACCCGGATTGGCTGTGATACCAATAAGTACCACTTTGGCGCAAAGGGAATCGGTAGCGAAATGTTTGCCCGGGTTGAATGCCGCTAAAGCTCAACCCCGGTTCGCCGTCCATATCGCTGGGTACCCTAACACCGTGCCAGTGTAGGGAGGATTTGTCGGGTAATTGGTTGTGGACATTCAGGGTGACGGTTTCCCCTTCCCGCCAGCGCAAAATGGGGCCCGGTAGACTGCCATTAATGGTCAGGGCTTGTCGTTCGCGCCCGGTAAGATTTACCTGGCGGTAACTGATGGATAAATCAAAGTGATTACCGCGCAGGGTTGTTGCCGAAGCTGTAGGCGAGTTTGGGCGCGAACTGTGGGATAACCCCAGCAGCAGGGCTCCCGCTCCGAGACCTGTGACGAAAGTACGCCTCGATACGGCGTCGGTGCGGAAGCTCTCTGTCATCGATGTCCCTTCTAAAACTGCTCCTGTGCCGTATTGATTTCGGCGTAAATTTCGCTGCTGCCGTCTTTGTTAAGCAGCATTACCTGATAGGGCGTAAAACGGTCGCCCACTTCCATACCGGGGCTGCCCAGGGGCATACCTGGCACTGCGAGGCCAATGGCATCTTGCGGTGGATTCTGCAAGAAACGCTGTATCAGCTTTGCCGGTACATGCCCTTCAAAAACATAGCCCTGTTCTGACACTGTGGTGTGGCAGGATTGGTAGCGCGGAGAGATATGGTGCTGCTTTTTCACGCCGTTAAGGTCTTCGACATCCTTTGCTACGATGTCAAAGCCACTTTGTTGGGCATGCTCAACCCAAATTTTGCAGCAGCCGCAAGTGGCGGATTTGTAAGTGGTCAGGCTCACAGATTCCTTTTTGGGGTCTGAAGATTCGGCACAGGCATTTAATGCCAGGGTTGTGAGTAGCGCCGCAATAGCGACCAAAATTGAACGGTTCATATGAACTCCGATGATGAGATTTAGGGCGCACACAGGCGTGCGAGTATTTATAAAAAATATTTGGAGTAAAACTGGGGAGTGCGCGTATGCCTAGGCATACGGGGCCCGTTAAGTGCGGAATATGGGTGGGCGCAGTGCCATTTCCGGATCTGGAGAGGAATTAAATTCCCGGTAGGCAGTTACAAGTAGATTGCGGTTGTATACAAGGATTTTATATTGAGCGTTTACCGCAGAGCTGGTGCCTGGCCCTGCACAGCAGCTGCATTCAGCAGTGCAACTGGAGGGATGGCTGTCGCTGCAGTTCTCAAGGGTTGCCTCGTCGCACTGGCCTTTTTCTTCTGCAGCGATGGATGCCGCTGGGGGTTCGTGTGTTTCCGCACAGGATGACGCAACTGCCTGGCCGCCGAAGGCCAGTAGCAGTATGAGCAAAAATAGGCGGAAGATCCCGGTGTGCATGGCGGTATTCAGAAAACAAGCCAGCCCGCAGTGTATGGGCTGGCCTCTGCCGGTGCAACTTCCCGCTTGCGGGATGGCGGATTAAGAGCGGCCCAGGGGCAGGCGGAAGTCCTGGTGTTGCAACAGGTCCGGCCCACATTCGAGGCGCTCGAGCCAGCCCAGGAAGCGCTCTTTGACATCGCCCGAAGCAAAGTAACCGCCGTGCTGGGGCACAATCATTGCGGGGTTGAGTTCCCGAATCATCTTGGCCCAGAGACGACAGGTCCAGTTCCCGCCCATATAGCGGCGGTGGAACCCTTCCATCGACGGCAGGTGCTCGTCGAAATCTTTGACTTCGCCCTCCTCACCACCGAGTGAGGCACCGATATCGCCGGAAAATAATATGCGGCTGACCGGATCATAAAAACTGAAGTTGCCACAGGAGTGCATAAAGTGTGCTGGCAGCGCCCAGATCTCGCTGTCGCTGAAGGGGATAATTTCTCCCTTATCGTCCAGAGGCATGATGCGTTCCTGCCAGCGTTCAGCACCGGCACGCGAGGCGACAAAGCCGGAAACCAGGTGTGGCAAAAACCGCGACCACAGCTTCGACACGGCCACCTTACAGCGCGAATGCAGCATCCAGCGCGGCAGCGAGGCGATAATATCCGGATCCTGGTGCGAGGCCAGGATCAGGTCCAGTTCGCTCAGGTTCAAATGGCGGCTGAGCTCAATGGTGAGGTGTGTGTAAGTCAGATCGCCGCCGGGATCGATAAGCGCCCCTTTGGTGCCGCGGCGAATAACAAATTGATTGGCCTGTACCCCATCGCTGCCATTCTGCTCTTTAACCAAATCGCCGAACCGCGCAACCAGGTGGTGACCTTTTTCAAATAGGATGTCCACGCCGCGACTCCTCTTATTGGACTTGGCCGAGGTACTGAGTGAGCCTCTCCTTGTTCATGGCGATGGTGGCATTCATGCCTTCGGCATGCTTCTTGGCTTCTTCCAAGTTGGTTGCCTTACCTACCTGAATTACCCCAACCATACCCAGCGGCAGATGTGGGTCGCACTGGTATACGTAGACACCTTCCTGGTTCAAAGTGACAGTCACCTTTTCTCCCATGCTGCCATTCCAGGTAGCGCCCTCGGCAGGGGACAAAACTGAGTGAGTGTTGTGGGCCGCATCAGTGGGCAGGAAGGTGACAGAATCGCCCGGTGCTACTGCGAGAAATGCCGGTTCAAAAGTCATCATGCCGTCCTTGCCCTGGTTCAGCATCTTAACTTCGTGATCCGCAGCCAGGGCGGAGGTCGAGGCCATGGCGAGCGCCAGAATCGCGCCGCGAAGAGTAATAGACGACATACTTACTTCCTGTTCGATGGTTAGTCAGTGTTGTTCAGCGCCTCCCCATTAGTGGGTAGAGGCAGCGGCGGATGTTATCTCGGAGGGGGCTGGGTGAATTGATCTAGATCAATCGCGTAGATAGACCAATTAGAAGGAGAAGATGCCAATAGAAGGGATCCGTGTAGGAGAGTCATTTTAGACTGCTGAGCACCACCCGCCTCGGCCGGATAAGGGGTAAACTGTGCGCCGATCAATTCTGTGACTTTTCGGGAGAGTGCTTTGGCCACAAAACGTAAAACTGCCTACGTGTGTAATGAATGCGGCGCTGACTACACCAAATGGGCAGGGCAGTGTAGTGCTTGTGGCACTTGGAATAGCCTATCGGAAGTACGCCTGGGACCGGATCACAAAGACAGTCGCGCCGCGAATTTTACCGATGCACAAAGTGGTTACGCCGGTTCCGCTGGTGCTGGCAAAGTACAAAAACTATCGGAAATCGACCTCAGTGAATTGCCGCGTATTCCCACTACGGCCTCGGAACTGGATCGAGTGCTGGGCGGCGGGCTGGTGCCGGGCTCCGTTGTATTGATCGGCGGCCATCCTGGTGCGGGTAAATCTACTGTTTTACTCCAGACCCTGTGCCATCTCGCCACATCAATGCCGGCGCTTTATATCACCGGTGAGGAATCTCTCCAGCAGGTTGCTATGCGCGCTAAGCGCTTGGGTCTGCCCACGGATTCCCTGCAATTGCTCAGCGAAACCGATGTGGAGCGTATTTGCCTGGCGGCCAAGGAAGTGAATCCTCGGGTAATGGTAGTGGACTCGATCCAGGTGATGCACATGAGCGATGTGCAATCGGCACCCGGCTCTGTGGCACAGGTGCGCGAGAGTGCGGCCTACCTGACCCGCTTTGCCAAACAGACTGGCACGGCGCTGATTCTGGTGGGGCATGTCACCAAAGATGGCAGTCTCGCGGGCCCCAAGGTGCTGGAACATATTATCGACTGCTCCATTCTCCTCGAAGGCACCCACGACTCCCGCTTCCGCACATTGCGGGCCCATAAAAATCGCTTTGGGGCCGTTAATGAACTCGGCGTGTTTGCCATGACAGAGCAGGGCCTGAAAGAGGTATCCAATCCCTCAGCCATTTTCCTGCAAAGGGCCGAGGAGATCGCTGCCGGTTCTGTGGTGACTTCGGTGTGGGAGGGCACCCGGCCGCTGTTAGTAGAGTTGCAGGCCCTGGTGGACGATAGCAGTCTCGGAAACCCCCGCCGGGTAGCGGTGGGCCTCGACCAGAACCGCTTGAATATGCTGCTCGCTGTGTTGCATCGCCACGGTGGGGTCTTGGTGGGGGACCAGGATGTCTTTATCAATGTGGTCGGCGGGGTAAAGGTGATGGAAACCAGTGCCGACCTGACACTGTTATTGGCGGTAGTCTCCAGTTTCCGCAACCGTGTCCTGCCCCGGGATCTGGTGGTATTCGGGGAAGTGGGGCTGTCAGGCGAGATTCGCCCAGTGCCTTCGGGCCAAGAGCGTTTGCGCGAGGCCGCCAAACACGGTTTCCGCAAAGCCATTGTGCCTGCAGCCAACCGTCTTAAAAACGATATCGAGGGAATGGAAATGCACTCGGTCAAAACCCTGGCGGAAGCGCTGGCGGTAATTGATATGAGCTGACACTCCAGTTGGCGACAGCTGTTTTGACAGGGGAATACCTTACGTATTCCCCTGGAGAAGTGAGTTTTCAGAGCCTCCTGCGCTAGGGGCGCCTAGTTGCTCCCTTGCGCTGGTTGTTACCGGGGCCCCGACGAAAATCCTCTGACGGAGTGCCCTTGTAACAGCGCGGGATAATGGGCCAGTCCTCTGTTAGAAAATAGGCATAGGTGCCCTTGGGGAATTCCGGGGTGCGAACCATTCTGCCGTTGCACTCATCCAATGTGCCGGAGCCAGCCACATAGTGGTAATCATCCACAAAGGTACCATCGTAGTAGCCACCGGGTTCTTTACTGCCCTTGGGGCGTTTCCCGGATTTCACCTGATAACTTGAAGTCATTGCCGCAATCCCGGATTTCGGTTCCCAACCATCGGCATAGGCGTACAGGGCATAAATGGGGAATCCATCGGCAGCCCAGCCAATCAGTGGCGAATGCCTTTCCTTAGATACCCCCAGGCGCTGTAATAAACCGGTGGGAATTCCGTGATAGTGATAGGCACCATTGGGCTGAACATGGGCGTAGTTATCGTCTACACCCAGTTGAATCGCACCGGATAGGGCTTCGTAGCGCCAGCGTCCCCGATTGCCCAGGTACCATTCCGCAGCGCTGGGGTCGAAAGGCACTCCGTTCAGTCCGATACCAAAATTCTGCAACGGAACCGGTGTAGATTGGGCGGCAATTTGGGGAATAGCCGGAACTCGGAAACGGTAGCGCTGCACCTCGATTTCATGGGGATTGCCGCGATTGGGGAAGGTACCAGTCTTATGCTCGGAAATACCGTTGGCCTCAATAACGCGCCAGGGTCCCTGGATACTGATACTCACTTCACTAAAGGTAATCGGCGCTTCGGTAGCAGGGACAGTGTGCTGCAGACCATCGGATTGCACTACTGTGTGTTTGCGAGCGGTGTGGCGCCCACCAGTGGCGCCCCCTCCTGTAGAGCGCGCAGTCGGTTTGCGCTCGGGAACACAAGCTAGGCCATGTGATTGGGGGTGGTTGCGGCAGCGACCACTGACTCGGCCATTGGGCAGTTCCATTGAGCAGCTGGCGCCACTGGACAGGTTTCGACAAGCCTCCAGGGCGCTATCGGGTACGTGAGCCAGCGAGAGAGGCGCAATACTGCAAAGCCCCACAAATAACCACTTCTTCATAATGACATCTCAAGATTTACAGCACCGCTGGCCGGTTGCGATTTATTGGGAGTTACTGTTCTTCATCTTCCATGGGGCGAGGGCCGCCTTTGCCCTTGCCGCCGGCAGGTACACAGACCAGCTGCTCAATCTGCGGGGGCATACGGCAGGTGCCCTCCAATGTGCCTCGGGGTGTCTCGACAGTGCAGGCGTCTCCTTCAGCCAAGCTGCTGCAGGCATCAATCGCTTCCTGCGGAGGCTGGCGCGGCTGTGCAGATACATTTGTGGCCAGTAAGAGGGCTGCTACTGGGATAAATATTTTTTTCATCGTGTTCTCCTGTCGTAGGCACTTTGAGGGGAGTCCCTGGAGCCTCAACTTTGCTCATTGGGTTTTGACAGAGGTTATTGCTGTCGCCCGAAACTATAGACTCGGGAAATGGCGATTACCGCTCAGCGAAGGGCTGGCTTCTCGAATTGGCCTGGGACTGCCATCGAAAATAGTCGAGGAATGAGTAAGTAATGTGGATAACTTGTAAAGAAGTGTGGGGCTGGAGAGCTCACTTTACGACTAATGATCCAGAGATCTGACAGGCTCTAATTGATCAGTGGTGGAGGTGGGAATTAGGGGATGAGTAAGTAGGAAAGGCTGGGTATTTAATCAGTCGTGACACAAGCTAAAATCTGGCTTGTGTCACGACTGATTCTGTATTTTTCTGAAGGGGCTTTAACTTTCAGTTTCCAGTGCAGCTTTCGCCGCAGCTTCACTCAACAACCTGCGGCGAACTTTCATTGGAGTGGTACCAAACCAGCGGTCGCAGGCCCGGTTAAATGAGCTCTGCTCCCGATACCCCAGCATATTGGAAATCTGGGCCATAGGTGGCAACTTTCTACTGAGATAATGCTCTGCGCGTTCGCGGCGAATACGGTCGAGAATATCCTCAAACACCAATTCCCGATCTCGCAACCTGCGCTGCAGTGTGCGCTTGTGCATGCCCAGCTGATTGGCGACTTCCTGCAGACTGCAGCGCTTTAGCGGCATCAGGCAATAGATCAGCTGTTCTACCTGGTGAATCAGGTTTGATTCACCTTGTTCCAGTACTTTGTCGATATAAGACTTTAATAGAGGCCTTAAAACCGGGTTGCACTTCTCGGTCGGTTGGGCCAACTGGCCGCTACTTAGAATCAAGGTGTCGCTATTTTGTGAAAACTGTACATTTGTACCAAAAAAGTTTTCATATTGGTCGTGGAGCGGCTGTTTGGACTTTAAATGAACCGCCTCCAGATTGAACTTTTCACCACATAATATTTGTAGTGCGACAACAGAAACCCCAAGGAGAAATTCCCGGAATAGCTCGAGAGGCAATGGAGAGTCCGAAGGTATATAACTTTCTAAATCATTTAAACAATGAAAAGTTATAAACGTTTGGAGCCCTTTAACTTCCAATTCAACTCGCAGGTTATAAGGAGGGGCGGCAAATTGCTTTACGGCAGCATTGAGGAATTCCCCGAGGGTCAACGACTGCAATACTGCTGCTCCAAGAGAACTGAGGGCGGCAGCCCCCTGGCTTTTTGCCAGTCTCAGTCCGAAATCCGCGCAATTGAGTTGTCGTGCGGCCTTTTCAACAAGGTCAGTCACTTTACTCAACGGGAGATACCCCTCGAGTTTTTCAACTTGCTCGGGGTTAATACCGGCGCTATTAAGCAGTGTTTCCGGGCAGCCATTTAGCTGGGATACTTGGTCATAAAAGCCGGTTAACAGCTTAGCTCTTATTTGTTGGGTCAATTTCTTCCAAATCCTTCCAAGAACCCAGCCTGATTTAATTATTAGGCGTGCCGGGTCGCAACTTCTATTTGAGCGGAAATATTCAACTGATAGGCGCGCCCGATAATTTTAGGAATCTACAAATAAATGCAAATTCCAGGATTACACATTCCTGGGCATTGTCTGACGGATTTGCAAAACCGTCATATTGGCGAATGCCTGTTTTATTTCGAATTCCTGATATGTATTGTGCGCTATGGATAACTGTTACTGCACTAACTACCACAAAGTGCACACGACTCATCCTGAGAAAATAATATATGAGATTAAAACAAGGCAGCCGAAACTGGCGTAATCCGCCAATCAGTCTCCGCTAAGTATTATTTCAAGGCCTATATTACTTGTTTTTTTTTGTGGATTCGAAGGGCTTTTGGCTTTTGCTCATAATCAAAATGTCACCTAATGAAAAAAAATACCAATTAAAGTTAATACATTGAAACTTTATTCCCTTATGACAGTAAAAAAATTTTTTTGTTTTATGGTGACTCCATATCTGGGAATAATAATTTTTTCTTAATTTATCCACTTTTTTACCCCTGCCTAAAGCTATCTTGAATGACTGGTGATTTCAGGAACGCTTTAACACTTTTTGGGTAGTTACCAGCGGATATAAATGACCAGTTCAAATGTACGGTCATTTTTGGGAGACAAAAAAGCCCGCATAAGCGGGCTCTAGGATTACTGATTAATCAGTGGATTAGCCACCATAGTAGGTAGCTGCACCGGGGCCGACGGGCAGTCCCAGGGCAAAAACCCAGATGAAGAACAGGGCTGTCCATCCAATAAAGAAGAAGATGGAATAGGGAATCATGGTGGCGATCAATGTACCCATGCCCAAGTCTTTCTTATAGCGCGCAGCAAAAGTAATGATCAGGCCAAAGTAACTCATCATCGGCGTGATAACGTTGGTCACAGAGTCACCGATACGGTAGGCCGCCTGGATTACTTCGGGGGCGTAGCCCAGCAGCATCAGCATGGGTACAAAGATGGGAGCTGTCACTGCCCACTGAGCAGAGGCACTGCCCAGCATTAAGTTCACAAAGCCACACATCATGATGAAGAACAGGAACAGTAGTGGCCCAGTGAGGCCGATGCTTTGTAGCGCATCAGCACCTAAAACGGCAAAAATGGTGCCCAGGTTGGTGATCTTAAAGAAGGCGACAAATTGTGCAGCAAAGAACACAAGGACAATGTACATCCCCATACTGTTCATGCTCTTGGCCATGGCATCAATGACATCTCGGTCATTCTTCATGGTGCCGACAACCTTACCGTAAACAAATCCCGGGATAGCGAAGAACACCAGGATCAGTGAGACGATACCTTTAAGGAACGGAGAGCCCGCGACCAAGCCTGTCTCGGGATTACGTAAAACACCCCACTCAGGCACCACCGTCAAAGCTAGTACTGCAGATACGCCCAAAACAGCCAAACCTGCGTACTTAAGGCCGCGCTTCTCGGCGTCGGTCAGGGTGCCAACTTTGTCTTGAGTCAGGTCGACAGATGCTTCACTGGGATCATATTTACCCAGCTTGGGTTCTACGATCTTCATGGTCACCCAGCTACCAACTCCGGTAATCAGGAAGGTACTGACAATCATAAAGAACCAGTTTACTTCCGGGCCCACGGAGTAGGTCGGGTCGATCATATGGGCTGCTGATTCTGTGATCCCCGATAGCAGCGGGTCCACCGTTCCCAGCAGCAAGTTAGCACTGTAGCCGCCAGAGACACCGGCAAACGCGGCGGCCAGGCCAGCGATAGGGTGTCGACCGAGAGAGTGGAAAATCATTGCGGCTAATGGGATCAGTACCACGTAGCCCAATTCAGAGGCGGTATTAGAGATGATGCCGGCAAAAACCACTATGACAGTGACTGTGCGTTTGGAGGCCTGGAGTACCAGACCGCGAACAGCGGCACTTAACAGGCCGGAGTGCTCGGCAATCGCAACCCCCAATAGGGCCACCAAAACTGTCCCCAGCGGAGCAAATCCGGTGAAATTCTTAACCAGACTGGTAACGATCATCCTGAGTCCATCGCCACTCATAAGGTTGAAGACCTCAATGACACCATCTGGCGCTCGGCCAGCAGCGCCAACCGGGCGGGGGTCGGGGACAGACAGGCCAAAGTAAGAAGCGATACCACTAATGACTATCACGCTAACGGCGAATAGCGCGAACAGTGTGATTGGGTGGGGGAGAAGGTTGCCGAGCCATTCCACTGCATCTAAGAAGCGGATAAAGGCTGTCTTGCGCCCTGGGGGACTATCCTGCCGATCACTCGGGGAGGTTGTTGTGGTCATTGTTGGTCCTCAGTCGTTACTGCAAGCGACCCTAATTGCCTCTGGGCCGCCTTGTAGCCGAAGGGTTGGCTGAAAAATGTGCTAAAGCCGAGATCATACACAAAACTACTTCAGCTAAGAATGCCCAGAGAGAAATGTTGCTCCTAGGCGGCGGGCCAAAGAGCTATCAGGCGACCCGGATAGGTAAAAGATCTATGATGAAAGATGTGCTGTTATGGCGCTTGTTACAGTGGGGCAAATCTTTCTGATTGCGGTCTCTGATGACTGGATATGCCATAATCCCAATACTACGTAGTCAATTCAGCGGTGAAAATAATGAAGATTGGAATTTTAAAAACCGATGATGTGCGCAAAGAGCTTGTCGGCGAATTTGGGGAGTACCCGGAGATGTTTGCCGACTTGTTGCGCGACCAGGACTCCAATTTGGAGTTTAACACCTACGAAGTCCAGCACGGCCAGTATCCCGATCATATAGATGAAGTAGATGCTTATCTGATTACCGGTAGCAAGACAGGCGTTTATGACGACAAACCCTGGATTGCGCCCTTAATGGATTTTGTACGCAAGTTACATGGTGAGAAAAAGCCGACCATTGGTATTTGCTTTGGTCACCAGTTAATTGCCCAGGCACTGGGAGGCCGGGCCCGTAAGTCGGATAAGGGCTGGGGGCTGGGGGTGCACACCTACGAAATGCAGGAGACGCCTAGTTGGATGTCTGAACCCGCGCCCAACTTTAGTCTCTTAGTAACGCATCAGGATCAGGTGGATCAGCTGCCGCTTGGTGGGCGAGTACTGGCTTCCAGTGAGTTCTGCCCAATGGCAATGGTGCAGGTGGATGATCATATGCTTAGCTTCCAGGCGCACCCGGAATTTACTAAGCCCTACTCAAATAGCTTAATGGAGCTTCGGAGGCAGGCTTTTGGTGAAGCTGTGGTTGATAAAGGGCTGGAGTCTCTTAAGAACGATATCCATGAAAATGCAGTTGCCAGATGGATGTTGGAGTTTTTACGGCAGTAAATTTTCCCCATTAAAGAAAATTGAAAACCTCCATATAGCTATTTTCTATTTCTGATTCCAACAGTGTCTGACCTTTTGAAACCCCACTTATAAGTGGGGTTTACTCTCATACATGCATCAAATTGCACCGTTATTCACCTTTGTTCTATATGTCTTAAAGGGCATATAAATTTCTTATAGGTTGTATTTTTTAATTTTATTTGAATATAACGATTTAACTGACAAAATATAATTTTTTCCGGTAACTGGCAGTTATTTTTGCGCTCATGTTTATGTTTGTCACTATCTCTAGATTTATATGTCGATAATATGAACTTTTAAGGTTGTTTTAAAAAGTAGTGGGTGTTTAATATGGGGTTGTTCATTTAAAGGTTCTTGTTTAGGGCGGGTATTCAATTAAATAACATGCTTGTGCCAGTTTCATTTTTCTGGGGGCGTGTATGTATTCTAGTTGATTTAAATGGAGGTCTTGGGTGTTCGCAGCTCGCTCAGGGAGGATGGATTAATAATTAACACAGTTTTTTAATCTAAAAAAATCTATAAATATTTCTATAAGCAAAAGGATAGGTTTATGAGTTTATTTAAAAGGGCAGTATTGGCCAGTGCCATTGGCTTGTCAGTAGCTAGCATTAATGTGCTTGCGGCTGGAAATGTAAACGGGGGAATTGATGGAAGGCTTATTGGAGCAGATGGTAGTGAGATTCCTAACGTAACCATTCTTATTGAAAATGAAGAAAATGGCTTCAAAAGGACCATCTCAACTGGTGACGATGGGGATTTCAAGGTCAAGTTACCCAGTGGAGTTTATAAAATAACCGCGCAGAAGTCAGGGTACCAACCGGCAGTAATCGAATCAGTACTAGTGTCTATCGGTAGCACAGGTAAATTAAGTATCCCTTTGAGCCAAGGCGATATGGAAGAGGTTCTGGTTGTAGCTGAGGCCTTACCACAAATACGTACAGGAACAGCTGAGTCTGCTCTCAATATCAGTTTAGAGGATATTGAGATGTTGCCTGTAGGAAGAAATATAGAATCTGTTGCCTTGCTTGCTCCGGGAACTGTATTGGGGGATAACACATTCAGAGAGGATAAAGATCTTATATCATTTGGCGGAGCCTCTGTCGGTGAAAATGCTTACTATATTGATGGCTTGAATGTTACCAATTTTCGCAATGGCTTAGGTGGTTCTTCTGTACCCTTTGAGTTTTATGATCAGTTTCAAATCAAAACTGGTGGATATAGTGCAGAGTTTGGGCGATCTTTAGGTGGCGTTTTAAATGCTGTTACAAAGCGTGGAACCAATGATTTTAAATATGGTGTAGTTACTTACTTTGAGCCTGGATCATTAAGGGAAACAAGCCCGGATACATTATCCACAGATGGAACGCTCTATGACCTCAATTCGGAGAATGAACAGTCTAGATATACTACGGACTACTATATAAGTGGTCCGATTGTACCGGACAAATTATTTTTCTATGCGCTCTATGAACAACAGGAAACTGTTGAAGAGTTTAACACTCTCCAGGCCCCAGATACCTTTAATAATAGGGAAGTGGCTGATGACTTTTGGGGAGTTAACTTAACTTGGAATGTGACCGATGATCACATCTTAAGTTATGTTCATTTTTCCGATGAGCGGACTCGAGAAAATAAACAGTCAAACTATGACTACTACAACATGGACAAGCTTGATTATAAAGGCACGATCAGTGATTATCGAGGAGGAGAGAACTGGTTGTTGCGCTACGATGGTCAACTAACTGATAATTTCAGTATGTCTTTGTTATATGGACAAAACGAATATGAGTTAACAACAATTGGAACCACCGATGTTGAATGCCCTTTTATTATTGATGCTAGTGATGGGGCGCTATCAGGAAATTCGTCTTATTATCCAGGCTGTAATACAAACTCCAGAATTCAAACCGGTGGTGATGAGCGCGAAGCAAGTCGAATAGATTTTGAGTGGGTGCTTGGAGATCATACTGTCCGCTTCGGATATGATCGTGAAGATAATTCTTCCTCTTCTGCTGAGACCTATGCGGGCACCGGATTAAGGGATGGAAAAGGGGTCTATTACCGCTATATATCTGCCCTTCCTGACTCCAAGCTTTCTAATGGAGGTATTGTTCCCGATGTGAATGGCGATGGTAGCACGGTTCACTTGGTGCGGTATCGAGTAAGCGATGTTTCAGGATCCTTTAAAGTTGAGTCTGAGGCTTTTTATATCGAGGATACGTGGGATATCACTGATAACTTAACCGTCAGTGCTGGGCTTAGGAGTGAGATTTTCTCCAATTACAACGGTGAGGGTGATGTATTTATAGAAATTGATGATCAATGGGCTCCTCGTCTCAGTTTTTCTTGGGACCCTAGTGGCGATGGAGAGACGCGCGTTTTTGGTAATTGGGGTAGGTACCATATGCCTGTTGCTGCTAATACTAACGTGCGTTTATCTGGAGGAGAATTGGGCTTGGAGCGTTACTTCATTTTTAATGGAAGCTATGATCCAGTAACTTATGTCCCCACAGATATTGATGCAGAAGGGATACCTACAACTGAAGAAATAGGTCCTGTTCAGATTAACTCTAGCGGAGAAGTTCCCGATAGCCGACAATTATCTGATCGGGATTTGAAGGCTATGTATCAGGATGAATATATTCTGGGCTATGAAAAGGTTCTCAATGAAAGTTGGAGTGTGGGTGTTAAAGCTACCTATCGTGATCTAAAGTCACATATTGACGATATCAGTATTAACCATGCGGTTGACGCATTAGGCTATGCTCATACTGGGGATGCTCATGGTTATGTTCTCGCTAACCCTGGAAGTGATGTAACAATTCCTTATGATAGGTATGGTACCGGTGAGTTGGAGATGACAACTTTCTCTGCTGAATTGCTCGGGTATCCAGAAGCTAAACGAACCTACAAAGAGCTAGAGTTTTCCGTTGATAAAGCCTTTGACGGCGTTTGGGGTCTAACAGCCAGTTACGTGTGGTCTGAAAGTAAAGGTAATACAGAGGGGTACGTTAAATCTGATAATGGTCAGGATGATGCGGGGATTACTCAAGACTTTGATTTCCCTGAAATTATGGACGGTGCCAATGGCTTTCTCCCTAATGATCGCACCCATAAGTTTAAGATATATGGAAGCTATCAGATAATGGAAAACTTACTATTAGGCGCCAATTTCCTTTTGCAATCAGGAAGACCGATAAACTCCTTTGGCAAAGGGCACCCAGATGGCACTCCCTACTATGGCGATACCTACTATTTGACTGATCCAGATGGTAATTTAGTGCGAACTGAGCGCGGTAGTCGTGGCCGGACGAGCTGGGTGAATCAGATTGACTTATCGTTAATTTATAATACTGAAATTGGTTTGGCTGATGTCGAGTTAAGGGCTGATGTCTTTAATTTATTAAATGCAGACGCTGAAACAGAAGTTGACGAATTTGCAGAGATTAGCCCCGGGTTATCTGACCCTGACTGGGGATTGAACCAATACTATCAAACGCCCAGATATTTTAGGCTAGGCGCCAGCGTACGTTTTTGATTTCAACTTTAATGGGCCGCCATTGTGGCGGCCTTAACTTTAATAAATATAACAGTAGAGGTAACTTGAGCTAACGATTCCTATTAAATGGAAGGCTAATTGACCCCATATACTGAATCTTCTTCGATCTGAATAACTCTTACCCGGATAGGGTCTTCAATCTGAAAATATTGTCTTGCGCTTTCGTCAAGTTGAATGGCCAAAGCTTGAAGTTTTTGGTGCGTTCGATCTGGTTTCTTTAAACAGGATACTTCAATATGGCACTCGCCTGGTGTTATTTGGAGGGTGTTAATGATTTCTACATTAGGGTCTTCTTCTGTATCTAACTCCTTAATGATTAGATCTTGGAATAGCTTAGAGGCTGAATCCGGAGCTAGCTTTAGTGAACTCAAAAAAATCTTGCAACTAACCATAAGGAAATTCCTATTGGAAACGTTAATAGCTATATCAATAGTCTTCAGATTACTTTGTAAAGGGGCTGGTGTGTAAGAGGGGTCTTAAATATCCCTTAGGTTGTCATATGTTGAACTGTGCAAAGATAATAGCAGAAGATTGTGTTTTTTTTAAGGTTGTCCTGCGTGATTATAACTTTTTGTAATTAATAGTACCTATTTTCTGAGTTTGAAGGTTTGGGTCAAGCTGATTAACTGTCTTTATGTGTTGGAAGGGAATTGTCCAAGTAGTTGGATCTTTATATTGGATAGACAAAAAGGAAAAATAAAATTGGCGGGTAAATTTTTTGATTCTAATGATTATTTGGCGATGATAGGGGATGTAAATTTTTATCGAGTGAGTTGGCTTCATTGGGGGGGAATATAGTTAAATACGATGTCAAGCTACTAATGTTCTCTTCCGGTGGGAAGCCAACTGATTTATCTAGATATTCACCTTTAGTATCGGAAGCATTATTTTTCTGGAGGTTTAGCTTTGCGGTATAAGTCAATAAAATTTGAATAGTACTTCTTTATAGATGGTTGTAGGGGCGGTAAGTCCACGTGGGTATATTTTACATAATGAAACATTGGTACCAACTAAGGGTGGGTTGGCGAGCACATGTAGTTGAGGCTAGAGGCACAGAAGTTTATAAATAGCCATAATTTGAATGGATTGAATTTCCTGCAGTGAGATTGGCAATATCTCATTAATCCAATGTTGAGAGTGGGCTTGGTTATACTAAGGTCGTGTCAATATTTATTGTTTTAATCTGGCCGAGTTTTTAACTTTTTTTTGCTGAGCTTGTTAATTTTTGATCCTAATATTTTGTCTTTTCGAGGGGGCTGTGGAAGTTAAATCACGTTAGTAAGAACTCTGAATATTCTTAGGGTATTTAGGCTCGGTTTACCCCGGACGAACTGGTACGATAGTTTCGTTAATGGTGTGAAAATTCAGTCTAACTTGATTTTATTAAGGGCTGGCTTAATGAAAATCGCACTAAGAGTTTATGAGTAGCATTAAGTTAGTTGAGGTTTCATCAATTCAGTTAAAAATATCGATAAGTATTTTACAAATGTCGATCGGTGTAGGATGAATATTACATTACAAGAGAACTAGTAGGCTGTAGTTAGGATAGATAGTCCTGAAGTGATGAGCCTACTGGGCTAAGATAGTTTTCGCTCAGTTCAGAGGTTTAATGCATGTATGTGGGTGTTTCTAGCGGTAGACAAAGATTTTTGTTGTGATCACTCACCCATAATTACCAGTCAATATTGGCATGTTGGGGCATAATCGAGTTAAGCTTTAGTTTGCTGGATAGAGGTTTCTATCTGGCAAACTATACGAACTAACTGAAAGGAAGGTGCGCTATGTACACTGAAACTGATATTAAAGCTGGGCCTGAGGCACAAGTAGAGCTGCCATGGGATGAAGATTAAGTAATCTTTTTCTTAACCCCCAAAGTTAGGTTGTTTAGAGTGTTTTTTTGTGCAGATTGATCTCAATAGATTTGAGGATAATTTCAATATTTTTTTGTTGAAAAACTTCAAATAATCTTGTAGGTTTTTGTGCTTGCACTTTAGGCATTGCTTTCCTTGGGGGCAACCCTGACTACCAGTCGATTTTATTCCATTATAGTTGGATAGTTGTTACTCATTCTATTTGTTTGACGCATCTATTTTTGCAAGAGTTCATTGATGAATTTCCATTATTCCTACATGACTCTTATCACGTGGACTTCTTTCTATAGGATAGTTTGGGGTTGCAGGCGCCAGTCGGAAAATGATGTCGATTGGTGCCTCTTTATTTTTGCTATAGAAAAATTTCTATTTGGTAATTTTTTAAATACTAGAATCAATCTAATTGAGCTTGCTCCCCTATACTTTTCAGATTTTGTCTGACAGTGAAAGGTCGTAATAATTTTTTGATGATAAAGCTTATATTTCAATATGATTGTTGATGTTTGACTCATAATTGAAGCCTGCCTTTATCGACTTTGACTTCACTAATAATTTATTGAGAATAAATCTCAATAATAGTTCCTGTTAAAAAATAGGTCGGAGAAGCCAAGTTTCAATTCGATAAAAAAGCTTGCTGCTAGTAGAATCTCCGAAGTATAGGTGCATTACTTAACTCGTAAGTGGTAGTTTTGTTGGAGATTTATTCAATCAGATAACTCCCTTAATCCATTTTAATTGTGTAGTTTAAGGTGGTGGTGATAAGTTTTTGTTGTAGAATAAAAGTTATGAGTGGTTTTTCTTTCGGGTTTTTGATAGTGCCGTCCGTGGATTTACATTGACCCGACTTGCTGCTCTTCTATAGAAATTTCTAGTAAAGATTTTTGCGCCACCTTTTGGGATTGAGCTCTATCATGTGTGTTGTTTTTGACATTTTGGAAGTAATATAAAGTATTAAGTAGGTCTTGAGTGTGTATTTATAGTAAGCTGAATTTACATTGTTAATTTTAACTCTTGTGCTTCATTCTTGGGGTTTTTTATCAAAAAGTTAGCCCATGTTTATATAGTATGGTGACTGCTTAGCTTAAATATGTAAAAAATGTGAAATTCTTATATCCCGACAAATACTTCGCTTTGTATCAAGGTTTTAGTGGCGGGAATAACTATCAATGAGCTAATCACTACGCGTATAGTTAGTTTGCGCTTACTTACAGTGTTGGGTGGATATGAATTAATAAAGTAAAGACGCGCCTCAAGTATAGATTGCTATTTACTTGTCAATGATTTTTGGTCGAAAGACTTCATCTGGACTGCTCTGGTACTGGGGTTAAAAATCACCATATGAATCATAACCTAAGTTTAGGTGGGAGTTATGAACCACTATGTTAGAGTCAGGTAGGTGTAGATTCTAATTGACTCCATTACCTGAGAAATCTAAATTTGTATGTCCTGTATTTTCAGAAGAGAAATACAAAAAAATCGAATGAATAGAGTTAAATTTTACTCCTGTTCAATGCGATAACCATTTATAGGTTTCTCATATTGTCAACGCCTTTTTTTAACACTACCCGCGCTATTATTTCAGATTCTATCCGTGCCTTGGTTGTAGCTACTACTCTCGGTGTCCTGCTTCTGGCCGTTTGGGCTATATGGTTTTTTACAGTAGAAATTACAACATATAGCGTGAGTGAAGACGCTAGGTTGGAGCAGGAGCACAATACTGTTCATGTAAGTACCCAGCGCGTTGGACGTGTTGTTCAAATTGAGGCAGAGCTTGGTGATAGTTTAGAGCAGGACGATGTACTCATTCGTCTTGATACGTCCGTACTTGATTTGAGCCTACAGGGAGACAGCAAGATATCTGGCAGCTTGCGCGATCAACTTGAATCAGTTCAAAGGGAACGAGAGCTGCTGGATAAAAAATTTGGTGAAGATGAGAAGGCTCTCAGTGATCAATTGAAGCTGTTGGAGCAACAGTACCACCTTCAAGTCAGTAATCAGAAAATTCAAGCGGATGTTGCCGATCGTTATGAACGGCTGTTACAAAAACAGCAGAGTTCAGAGTTGGATTACCTTGCCGCAAAACGGACGTACCAACAAATGGCGATGGCAACCCTGAAAGTGCAGGCGGATATTCGCGCTTTGGAGGATCGTCGAGCACAGCTAATAAGTGAATATCAACTTGAAGTGAGCGCTTTAAAGCAGCGGCATCAAGGTATTGATGGAAAGATTGCAGAAGTTGATACCCGTATTCAGCAAAGCCACCTTGCTGTGAGCGAACAGAACCTGCGTGCCCCAATTACCGGGGTGTTGGCTTCGCTGGCAAAAATACGGGAAGGCGAAGTGTTGGTTGCCGGGCAGCAAGTTGCAACGATTCAAGCAGAAGGTGTTATTTCTATACAGGCATTTTTCCCACCCGCATTAGCTTTGGGGCATATTCAGCCTGGGCAGAAGGCCCAAGTAAAGCTGGATGGATTTTCCTGGGCCCGTTATGGGCAATTGGAGGCCCGAGTAGAACGGGTCGCTAGTGCCGTCCAGCAAGGCAAAGTTCTTGTACAGCTATCCCTACAAGGTGAAGCACCGCCCCATCTCCCATTACTGCATGATTTACCGGCCAGGGTAGAAATTGCCACAGGCAAGAAAACACCATACCAACTGCTTCTACAAAGGACAGGTGAGATACTCTCGGCCAAAGCTCCCGCAGAGACCGTGGAAGAGGGAGCGTAACAGTGGAAAGCAAAAGACGCTGGTTAGTTCCAGAGGTAGTTCAGACCTCTAATATGGACTGTGGTCCGGCTTCCCTGAAGTGTTTGCTCGAAGGTTTTGGTGTAAATACACACTACGGCCATTTGCGCGATGCCTGCCAGACTGATGTAGATGGAACCTCGATAAATACCCTGGAAAAGATTGCGGTAGAGCTTGGGCTAGAAGCTGCCCAGATGGTGGTTCCCGTGGATCATCTCTTATTGAACTCCACCGGCTACTTGCCAGGATTGGTTGTGGTACGGCTACCAAACGGTAACACTCATTTTGTCGTGGCCTGGAAAAATCATCGCGGTATTGTGCAGGTGATGGATCCCGCCAGTGGTAGGCGTTGGCCTAGCGCACGTCGTTTTTTGGATGAGTTGCATGTCCACATCCTACGGGTGTCTCCTCAGGGCTGGAGAACCTGGGCAGGTGGTGATGACTTTATTGCCCCGCTTAAAGAGCGTATTGCACACTTAAAGGTTGGCGATACTGTGGCCACCACGCTCTGTGACAAAGGGCTAAAAGATAAGAGTTGGCTGTCGCTGGCATTTCTCGATGCATCCGTTCGAATGCTCACCTCATTAGTTACGTCTGGGGCGATAAAGCGAGGAACTGAAGTCAGTGGTATGTTGCAGCGGCTGTTTGTTGAGTTTTCTACAGATACCAGCCAAGCATTTTCTCTAGTGCCAGAGAGTTACTGGTGCGCTCGACCGTCCCGTCCCCGTGGAAGTGAGCCGGCAGAGACAATTGAACTGTCGCCAGAGCAGCTGGCATTTAGTGGTGCGGTGATCGTGAGCGTAAAAAGGGTCCGCGATGTCAGTGAAGTTAAACCGAAATCGGAAGCGCTATCCAGGGCTTTGCGAGAGCCACCGGTTCAACCTCTCAGGCAGCTCTGGGGGTTGATGCGCGAAGATGGATTGATTGCGCCACTCACTATATTTATTGCTATGCTCGGAGCGGTATTGGGGCTGATGTTCGAAGCCTTGCTTTTCCGTGGCCTGATTGATATCCACAGCGAGTTAGCCACAGAGATACAGCGAGCAGGCACGATTGCATTGCTGTTGATCTTTATGATCACATTAATGCTATTGCAGTTTCCCGCAGCAAAAGTCCAAATGGTGGTCGGGCGCCGTTTGGAAAATCGTTTCCGCATACGGTTTTTAGCGGCCCTACCCAAAATACCTGATCATTTCTTTCAGAGCCGTCCCACCTCTGATACAGCCGAACGCTCACACCGCATTGCCGCCTTGAGAGGTTTGCCTGTTCTCGGAACGAGTCTCATTTTTAAAATTTTCTCCCTGTTCGCTACTGCACTCGGAATAATCTGGCTTGCTCCAGCTGCCGCTCCTTTGGTGCTAGTCATGTCGGTATTGCAAGTTGCTGTACCCTTGATGTTCCATCCAGTACTCACTGATTACAGTATGAGAGTACAAACTCATGCGGGAGCCCTGGCTCGCTTCTATATGGATGCGCTGCTGGGAGTTATTCCAATCCGTACGCACGGCGCCGGTGAGTCTGTACGGCGTGAGCATGAAAACCTGCTCACTGAATGGATAAGGGCTGGATACTCATCACTGAGTTTTCAGCTCAATAGCCAGGCGGTACAGCTGTTGATTAATTGTACCCTCAGTAGTGTATTGGTGATTTATTGTGTTAATGCACGAGGGGCAAGTCCCGATCTGCTTTTATTGATTTATTGGGTATTGGCATTGCCGCCGCTGGGTGAAGAAATTGCGGGACTGATGCGAAGTTATCCACGGCAACGGAATTTTTTACTGAGAGCCCTCGAACCGCTGCAAGCAGTCACTGAAACAGACACAGATAAAAATTCCGCTGATAGTGTGGAATTTTCCCCGGCAAAACCGGTGGGTATCAAGTTTGAGAATGTCACCGTTAATACCAGCGGTCGCACTATTCTCGACAGGGTAAATCTGGAAATTAACCCCGGTGAGCAAATTGCTGTGGTCGGAGCATCCGGCGCTGGCAAGTCGAGCCTTGCCGGATTATTGCTGGGGTGGCACAAACCCGCCAGTGGCCGTGTGATGCTCAATGGTAGAGAGTTGAAGGGAGAATTACTGCATCGTTTTCGCCTTCACTGTGCCTGGGTTGATCCCGCAATTCAGCTGTGGAATAGCAGCCTTCTGGAAAACTTGAGTTACGGCAATAAGCCCGGAGCTCCCCTTTACCCCATTTTACAGCAAGCGGATTTGCTCAAGCTGGTAGCAGCGCTACCGGAGGGGCTGCAAAGCCCGCTAGGCGAAAGTGGTGCCCTGGTCAGTGGTGGTGAAGGGCAGCGCGTACGTCTGGGGCGCGCACTTGGCCGCGAGGAAACTGCTTGTGTGATTCTGGATGAACCGTTCAGGGGGCTTGATCGCCAACAGCGGCAGCGCCTGATGAACCGGGTGCGGGAGGTTTGGCAGGGGGTCACCCTGATCTGTATTACCCACGATATCAGTGAAACCCGGGACTTTCCTCGTGTTTTGGTCGTGGACGAGGGTTGCATTATTGAAGATGGTAAGCCCAGTGAGCTTCAAGCCCAGGGCGACACGCGCTATGCGCAGCTACTGGCAGCTGAAAGCAGTCTCTGGCAAGAGTGTTGGCAGAGTAGCAGTTGGCGTCACTTGCGCATGGCCAGCGGTCAATTGACAGAAGTACAAGGAGTTCCTGGGGCGACACCGGCCTCCCGGTTTACGGAGGTTGCCAGTGAGCAGTAAAGAATTAATGCCCTATTGCTGGCCAGTGTCGCAGCTGGAGGCCGCCTTACAAGCGTTGGCAAAATACAGCGGCTTGGAGCCTGAAGTAGCGGAGCACAAATCCCTTGGAAGCACCCTGGAGTTGAATGCCAGGTTGCAGGCAGGTGCTGAAGCTTTGGACTTGCAAGTGGAGCAGGTGAGTTGTAGCTACCCAGAGCTGGAAATCATGCTGTTGGGAGCCGCCCCGGCGCTGTTGCGGGTTCGCTTTCCCGAGGGGGAATATTTTATCGCACTGTGTGGTGGCAGGGGGCATAAGTTACAGCTGCTCACACCGGCACTGCACCTGGAGAAAGTTTGCCTAGAGCTGGTTATTCAGCAGCTGGCTCGCGAGCTTGAAGGGCCCCAGCGCGAGCGTATCGAACAGTTGCTGGATAGTGCACACATTCAAGGGCGTCGGCGCAAGAAAGCCATGACCGCCCTGCTGCGGGAAAACCTTGCCGGCGTACGCCTGGATGATTTCTGGTTGTTGCGTCAATCCTCTCACCGGTCTTTCCGCCTACAACTTCGCCAGCGCGGGTTGTATTGGCGCTCTGCCGCCATGCTTGCCTGTCACAGTGCCCAGATGGCTATTTTTCTGTGTAGCTGGTGGGTGATAGGTAGGGCTGTGCTCGAGGGCCATATTGATACTGGCTGGCTATCTGCCTGGGTATTGTTATTGGTGACTCAGGTTCCCCTATCCCTGCTCACAGCCCGGCTGCGAGGTGTGGTCTCCGTTGAGACCGGTGCACTCCTGAAGCAGCGATTGCTTGCCAGCGCGCTGCGCGTTATTCCCAGTCGTATTCGCCATATGGGGTCGGGTCAGGTATTGGGCAGGGTTTACGATGCGGAGAATATAGAAGCCAGTGCGTTACAGGGTGCCTTTTTATTATTGCTCGGCGTTGTAGAACTGTTAATTGCAGCCTCAATTTTACTGATGGGAGCTGGTGGCCTTATCTACGCAGCAATTTTGCCCCTATTTTTAGCGGTTGCGTTTTTCCTGGGGCGGGCACAGTACTACGGCCGCAAAGAGTGGACGTCACAGCGCCTTTCAATGACCCACCGTTTGATTGAGAAAATGATCGGCCACCGCACCCGCCTCGCGCAGCAGGCACCTGGCGACTGGCACCGGGGCGAAGACAGTGAGTTAAATAACTACCTGGAGATTTCCTCTCACATGGATAACACCATGGCGCGTTTGCAGGCTTTTTTGCCGCGCCTCTGGTTACTTCTTGGGGTAGTGGGGTTGGCTCCAATATTTATCGCTAACAGTATTAGTAGTACCCAGCTCGCGATTGCCTTTGGAGGTATGTTGTTGGGGTATCGCGCGGTCTTGAAGTGTATGAGTGGCTTTACCAGTGCTTTGAATGCAGCAATTTCCTGGGAAAAAGTACGTGAATTATTTTTCTTGGAAGAGTGCATTGTAAAGGGAAGCGTGGGGTCGGCAATGGTTACGCCGTCGGGCCAGCAAAGTTCCTCGCAACCACTGTGTTATTTACGCGATATTGGCTTTACTTACAAAGGAAAAGATCAAGCGGTGTTGGCGGGTTGCAATCTCAGTATTTATCCTGGCGATCGGCTTTTACTACAGGGCGCTTCTGGTTCAGGTAAATCTACTTTAGCGAATATTCTCACCGGTATTCAGCGGCCGGATGAAGGTTTATTACTACTTAATGGCTACGACCGGGCGAGTATTGGTGCTGAGCCTTGGCGCAGGATGGTCGCATCAGCTCCCCAGTTTCATGAAAATCATGTGCTGGGAGATTCATTTCTTTTTAATTTATTAATGGGAGACCAGTGGCCACCTCACCAGGAGAGCCTGCGCAAGGCTTATGCAATTTGTGATGAGCTGGGGCTGACCCCGCTATTGAAAAAAATGCCGGCGGGGATTTTACAAACGGTTGGCGAGATGGGGTGGAGGTTGTCTCATGGCGAGATGAGCCGTTTATTTATCGCCCGTGCGCTTTTACAAAATGCTGAGTTAGTGGTGTTGGATGAGAGTTTTGCGGCACTCGATCCGGAGAACCTGCAGATGGCGGTAGCCTGTGCGCAGAAAAATGCAGATACCCTGATGGTGATTGCCCACCCCTAGAGCGCTAAGTTTATTTTTGGGGATTTTACTTAAGTAACCTATGGAAGGAGAGGTATTATGTACCTCGAATCTAATAAAAAAGCCCGCATAATGCGGGCTTTTTTATTATCAAAATCAAGTCTTTAGCTTCTTATAATGCATGCGATGGGGTGTTGCATCCTCACCTTTGCGCTGCACAAAGTCCTCGTGGTACTCGGTGTAGTTACCCTCGAAGAATACCGCTTCACTCTCACCCTCATAGGCGAGGATATGGGTGGCAACGCGGTCCAGGAACCAGCGATCGTGCGAGATTACCAGGGCACAGCCGGGGAAGTTGAGCAGGGCTTCTTCCAGGGCGCGCAGGGTTTCGATATCCAGATCGTTGGAGGGTTCGTCCAGCAGCAGTACGTTGGCGCCCTGCTTGAGGGTATAGGCCAGGTGCAGGCGCCCGCGTTCACCGCCGGAGAGTTCGCCTACGCGCTTCTGCTGGTCACTGCCCTTGAAGTTAAAGCGGCCAACATAGTTGCGCGAGCCCACTTCGTAGTTGTTGATCTTGAGCATATCGTGGCCGTCTGAGATGGCTTCCCATACGGTCTTGCTGTCATCCAGGTTTTCACGGCCCTGTTCAACGTAGGCGACCTTAACGGTTTCCCCCATCTTGATCTCACCAGAGTCCGGCTGCTCGGTGCCGCTGATCATACGGAACAGGGTGGACTTACCGGCACCGTTACCGCCGACGATACCTACAATTGCGCCCTTGGGCACGCGGAAAGACAGGTTGTCGATCAGCAGGCGCTCGCCGAAGCCTTTGCTCACACCTTTAAACTCAATCACATTGTCGCCGAGACGCTCGCCGGGCGGAATGTAGATTTCGTTGGTCTCGTTGCGGGCCTGGAAGTCCTGGGACTGCATTTCTTCCAGGCGGGACAAACGGGCCTTGTTTTTGGACTGACGGCCCTTGGGGTTTTGACGGGCCCACTCGAGTTCCTTTTGCATGGCTTTGGCGCGAGCCTGTTCGCCGCGCTGCTCTTGCTCCAGGCGTTTTTCTTTCTGTTCCAGCCAAGTGGTGTAGTTACCTTCCCAGGGGATGCCGTGGCCGCGGTCCAGTTCCAGAATCCAGCCGGCAACATTGTCGAGGAAGTAGCGATCGTGGGTGATGGCAACCACAGTGCCAGTGAAATCGTGCAGGAAGCGCTCCAGCCAGAATACGGATTCCGCATCCAGGTGGTTGGTGGGTTCGTCGAGAAGCAGCATATCCGGGCGGGACAGCAGCAGGCGGCAAAGGGCCACACGGCGCTTTTCACCGCCGGACAGATTGTTTACGTCCGCATCCCAGGGGGGCAGGCGCAGTGCGTCTGCGGCAACTTCCAGGCGGTGCTCCAGGTTGTGGGCGTCCCAGGCCTGGATAATGTCTTCGAACTGTTGCTGTTTCTTGGCCAGGGCATCGAAGTCTGCGTCGGGCTCGGCGTAATCGGCGTAGACCTGTTCCAGGCCGGCGAGGGCGTCGATGGCTTCGCGTACACCGTCCTCTACGTTGCCGCGCACGGTCTTGCTGGCATCGAGTTGCGGTTCCTGGGGCAGGTAGCCGACCTTGATGCCGGGCATTGCGCGGGCTTCGCCGTTAAAGTCCTGGTCGACCCCGGCCATGATGCGCAGCAGGGTGGATTTACCTGCGCCGTTTAGACCGAGTACGCCGATCTTGGCGCCGGGGAAGAAGGAGAGGGAGATGTCCTTGAGGATCTCGCGCTTGGGGGGCACTACTTTGCCCACCCGGTTCATGGTGTATACGTATTCGGCCATTTGGGGTTCCGTAATGGGTGTTGGAATCGGTCAGATTTTGCGCGCAACTTATCAGTTTGCGTAAAAAGTGCAACCGGGCATCTCTTAGGTAGCCCGCTGTACTCGCGTGTGGCTGACGTCAAATGTGATCTGTGTTTAACTGCGACACTATCTAGTACAAGAGCTATAAGACGAATAAAAATGGATCAGGATTCCCCGGTGTTGTTTTCCCGGCGCGGCGCCCTGGCGATCGCGACACTAAACCTCCCCAAGGCTCTCAATGCCTTAAATTCACCCATGATCGATCTGTTATCGGCCCAGCTAAACCGCTGGGCTGAAGACACTGAAGTTGCAGCAGTCTGGATCGATGGCAGTGGCGACAAGGCGCTGTGCGCTGGCGGCGATGTGGTGGCGCTGTATCGGGAGTCCGCCGCCTATGGTGAGACACCGGACTACGGCTTCACCACCGACTTCTTCTCCCGCGAATATCGCCTGGACTACCAGATTCACACTTACGCCAAGCCCGTCGTGGTGTGGGGCGGTGGCTTCGTGATGGGAGGCGGTATCGGCATTATGGCGGGAGCCAGCCACCGGATTGTGACCGAAACCACGCGTATGGCAATGCCGGAGATTACGATTGGTTTGTTTCCCGATGTGGGGGGCAGCTGGTTCCTGAATCGTATGCCCGGGCGCCTTGGACTTTTCCTGGGACTGACCGGTGCGCAGTTTAATGGCGCCGATGCCCTGTTTGCCGGTATGGCGGACCGCATAATCGGTCAGGGCCAGCGGGAGTCAGTCTTGTCTGCGTTAGCGGAGCTCAGTTTCGGTGAAAACCTGGAAGCCAATCACCAGTTAATTAGTAATTGCCTTAAATCCCAGGAGCTGCCCCTTCTGGAGCGGCCTGAGTCTGCTCTGCGAGAGCATTATGACCAAATCCAGCAGCTTACCGATTTTGCCACCTTGCCAGAGGTTTGTGCTGCCATCAGTGCATACCAGGGTGTGGATAAGTGGTTGCAGCGGGCAGCTGCCACTTTGGCAGGTGGCTCTCCGCTGACACCCTGGATTGTGTGGGAGCAATTACAGCGGGCTCGACACCTGTCCCTGGCGGATATCTACCGCATGGAGTTGGCACTCGCGGTAAACCTCTGTGCCAGTGGCCACTTTAAGGAAGGGGTGCGCGCGCTGTTGATTGATAAAGACCGCGAACCCCAGTGGCAACCTGACAGCTTGGAACAGATTACACCTGCGCAGGTGGAAAGCTGCTTTGAGGGACCCTGGGCTGGTGAGCACCCACTGGCCGACCTGTAGATATCGTATTTACCGAGCGTCCCGGGCTGTTAATCGCCAGGGATACCAACAACAAAATAGGGAGTGGCTTTTATGGAAAAGATAGCCTTTTTTGGTTTGGGTAATATGGGTGGCCCCATGGCTGCCAACTTGGCGAAGGTCGGCTATACCGTAGCGGCATTTGATTTGAGCCCTGTTGCTCTGGAACAGGCACAGCGAGATGGCTGCCTGCCCTGTGACAGTGCCCAACAGGCTGTTGAGGGCGCGGATATCGTAATTTCCATGTTGCCCAGTGGCGACGCGGTGAAAGAGCTCTACCTGGGAGAGGCTGGGTTGTTGCAGCAACTCCCGGCCGATACCCTGATTATCGACTGTTCGACTATCTCTGCAGAGGATGCCTGCCTGGTCAGCCAGGCTGCCGGGGAGCATGGGTTGAGAGCGATAGATGCCCCGGTATCCGGTGGTACAGCTGCGGCACAGGCGGGGACGCTTTGCTTTATGTGCGGCGGGGATGAAGCGGCATTCGATGCAGCGCGGGCCCCGCTGCAGGTGATGGGCAGCAAGATATTTCTCGCCGGTGCTGCCGGTGCCGGGCAGGTGGCAAAGATTTGCAACAATCTGCTGCTCGCGATCCATATGACCGGTACCGCAGAAGCTTTACAGCTGGGAGTGGATAAGGGCCTGGATGCCAAGGTACTGAGCGATATTATGCGGGAAAGTTCGGGTAATAATTGGTCCCTGGCTAACTACAATCCCTACCCGGGCACTATGGAGAGCGTGCCTTCGGCAAAGGGCTATGCCGGCGGTTTCAGTGTGGCATTGATGCTCAAGGACCTGGGACTGGCTATGGATGCCGCCTCAACCAGTGCATCTTCTACTCCGATGGGGGCCCTGGCGAAAAACCTTTTCCAGCTGCATGGCGCTAGTGAGGAAAACCAGCAACTGGATTTCTCCAGTATTCAGAACATGTTCCGGCGCCCGGCGGGTAGCCTTACTTAGCGCCTGTTTAAAGGCCTTGCACCACAGTCTGGCAATGTCGGCAGTGGTGCAGTTTTGGTCTGTTTTGTTTGTCCTCAACCTTGTCATCTAAAGAAAAAATTTGCGGTAGTTCTCAATTTGGCAAGATCGTATCAAATACCATTGAGTGCTCGGTTCCCTCGGACTTTCTGAGCCGCTATCTTCCCCGCCCCTTCCCGGAAACGGGTCTCCCTTAAACAGCGCAATTATCTTGCTGCTGCACATTCCAATGGATTTTTTTCCAGGTAATTCGGCAGCTTGATTTGGATCAAGCAATCTCAGGCAGTCAGCGAGTAACCTGTCCGCGACTTGTGATTGTGCCTGGAGGGGGGCCCTTCCTGAGTCGGGAAAAATGCCTAATCGCTTTATGGAGAAGTTAATGAATCGTATAACTGCTTGTGCGACAGCCGCTTTGACCGCCGTACTTTCTGCACCCGCACTGGCCTATGAACAAGGCAGTTTAATTCTGCGCGGTGGCATGGCCACTGTAGCACCCGATGCTAATTCCAGCGTACTTTCCTTGAATGGAACCGGCATCAACCAAACCGGTGTTGATGTGGATAACGGTTCAGCACTGGGCCTGACCGGCGTCTATATGTTCCGCGATCACTGGGGTTTGGAACTGGTTGCCGCAACGCCGTTCAGTCACGATATCGAAGTTGTTGGCGAGGGCCTGGGCAGTTTCAACCTGGGGGAAACCAAGCACCTGCCGCCGACTCTGTTGGTTCAATGGTATCCGATGGAGCCACAGTCCAACATTCAGCCGTATGTTGGTCTGGGTGTGAACTACACCGCTTTCTTTGATGAAGAAATCAGCAGCACCGCCGATAGCGCTTTCGAAAGCCTTGGCGCCACCGGTGATGCAGAACTGTCCCTGGACAATTCATTTGGCCTGGCAGCAGAAGCCGGTATCGATTTTACCTTCGGTGCCGATCAACGCTGGCTGTTCAATATGTCTGTGTTCTGGATGGACATCGAGACCGACGCCAAAGTCAAAGTACCTGGCCTGGGTGAAGTGACTGCCAATGTGGATATTGATCCGCTGGTTTACATGGCTGGTCTGGGCTACCGCTTCTAAAAGGTAGCAATAAATAGGTCTGGGGTAGAGCAGTCACTGTGGTTTTCTGGTCGAAGACCCGGTGGCTGCTTTTTTGTTTGTGTCGGATTTCCAAGCAAACTACCGAACGAGGTGTGAATGAATATGAAGCAAGAGATTAAAAGCCCCGTGGGAGGGTTGTCTGAAGAACTCTTATCCCGTTATAGCGGACCCTGCCCGCGCTACACCTCGTATCCTACCGCCGATCGTTTTCACACATTAAATGGAATTGAGCCCTGGGCAGCACTGCAGGATATTCGCAGCTTGTCCCTTTATGTTCATATTCCTTTTTGCCGTTCTCTCTGTTACTTCTGTGCCTGTAATAAAGTAATCACTCACCAGTATGGATTGGCTTCCAGTTATCTGGATCATTTGCTGCAAGAAGCCCAATGGTACCGGGATAAGGTGGCTGATGTCCCCGTTACCCAATTGCACTTGGGCGGTGGTACGCCGACATTCTTGAGTGATAGTGATATGCGTCGCTTAATGGGAGGGCTGGCTGAAGTCTTTGATTTGAGCCCAGGCGACGGGGTTGAATACAGTATTGAGGCCGATCCACGTACCCTTGAGTTAGAGACCCTGGATACCCTGCGAGAACTGGGTTTTAACCGCTTGAGCCTGGGGGTGCAGGATTTCGATATCGAAGTTCAGCGTTCAATCAATCGTATCTGCAGTGCCAACCAAGTCACGGAGTTGACCGTAGCGGCGCGTGAGCGCGGGTTTGAGTCCATTTCCTACGACCTGATTTACGGACTACCCAAGCAGGGGCTGAACAGCCTGCACCGCACTTTGGATAAAGTGCTGGAGCTGCAACCGGACCGCATCGCTCTCTATCACTATGCACACCTGCCACACCGATTTAAGGCCCAGCGCCTGATTGATACGGATTTAATCCCTTCTGCCGCAGAAAAAGTGGCGATGCAGCTGGCGGCTGTAGAGCACCTGGGTAAGGCGGGGTATGAATTTTTGGGGATGGATCACTTTGCCCGTCCTGGGGATGAACTGGCTAAGGCAGCCCATGCCGGTATGCTGCAGCGCAATTTCCAGGGTTACACCCTAATGCCGGCAGATGCTTTGGTTGGTCTGGGGGCATCGGCGATCAGCTACAGTCGCGATGGCTACTGGCAAAATTTACATCGCTTAAAAGAATATACTCAGGCGATTGGAGAAGGGAAATCTGCAGCCTGCCGCGGCTGGTTAATGGATGATGAAGATCGTTTGCGCCAGTGGATTATTAGTGAATTAATGTGTCGTTTGCGCCTGGATAAAAACCTTGTTGAACAGCGTATAGGTGCTTCCTTTGAGGAGTATTTCTCTGAGGAATTAGCGCGCTTACAGCCTATGTTTGACGATGGTCTAATTTATCAGGATAACGAAAATATTATTGTTACCGAGGAAGGCCGCTGGTTCGTGAGAAATGTTGCCGCTGCATTTGATATGTATTTGCACAGTCAAGAAACAGATGCGAAATATTCACGTGTTCTATAGCTACCGGCAGGAGACTAACGGCTCGACAGCCGTTACAATTGCGGCAAATTAGTTTACCGACCGGTTTAGTATGATGGATTCCTCTACAGCTGTTAGTTGCGGCAACTGTTCAGTCAGGCGTTTGTGCTTGCCAGCTGGTTTGTGTCAGTCTGATATTGATCGGCTAGAGCAGATCACGCGTCGAAAGAAAATAATTAAAGCGGGGGAGACCCTTTACCGAGCTGGCGATCCGTTTGCCAATCTCTATGCAATTCGCTCAGGCAGTTTTAAAACTGTGGTGATTGCTGCAGATGGTGACACTCAGGTCACCCACTTCGCTTTACCTGGGGAACTGCTCGGTCTGGATGCCTACAGTACTCGGGTACATCCGAGTTATGCGGAAGCATTGGAAGACAGCAGTGTTTGCCTGCTGCCTTTTACTCAACTGGAAATTTTGGCCCAGCAGGTGACAGCCCTGCAGCAGCAGATTTACAGCATTTTTTCTGAAGAGTTGCGCCAGGAAAACGATATTTTAATGTTGTTGGGCAAGCGCTCTGCCGATACTCGTTTGGCGGCTCTTCTGATTAATATTTCCAGCCGTTACGCTCGCCGTGGATACTCTCACAGTGCGTTTGTTTTATCGATGCCGCGCACTGATATCGCCAATTATTTGGGTTTGACAGCGGAAACTGTCAGCCGGCTTTTCTCGCGTTTTCAGCGAGAAAAATTAATTAAGGTGAGTGGTCGATCAGTTGAGATTATTAATTTAATTGAACTCAGTGAGCTAGCGGGTACTCACTGTGGTTATGATGAAGACTGAATTTTTAAATAGTGTCCTGGCTTTATAGTCAGTCAGGACACTACCCAATCCACTAAACTTCAGCAACCGTTTCGACTGCTGATATTGCCTCCGCCCACTTTTCTTTATCTGCCTCTGAAATGTAGCTCGCTTTAAAACTATTCAGGGCCAGTTTTTTCGCCTGCTCTTTAGTCATGCCCAGACTTTCGCTAAGGGCCAGATAATTTTTATTAACGTAACCGCCAAAGTAAGCGGGATCATCTGCATTAACAGTGACACACAGGCCGCGCTCGAGGAGTGACAAAATGGGGTGTTGGTTCATATTGTCGTAGACACAGAGTGCGGTATTGGAGAGCGGGCAAACGGTCAGGGGGATATTTTCCGCTTTCAGGCGCTCAATTAGTGCTTCGTCCTCAACGCAGCGAACCCCATGGTCGATACGGCTCACGTCCAGAAGATCGAGAGCCTCTACGATATAATCGGCAGGCCCCTCTTCACCAGCATGGGCAACTCTCTCAAGCCCTAGCTCTTTGGCCATAGCAAAAACGTTTTCAAATTTGCTGGGTGGATGACCCAGCTCAGAAGAGTCCAGCCCAACACCTTTTATTAAGTTGAGGTATGGTTTTGCCGCTTCCAAGGTGGCAATTGCTTCCTCTTCACTCAGGTGGCGTAAGAAGCACAAAATAAGGTGGCTACTTATTCCCCACTCATTTCTTGCATCATCAAGAGCGCTGTTAATGCCCTTGATAACCACACCGATATCAATGCCCCTCTCTGTATGGGTTTGGGGGTCAAAGAAGATCTCTGTGTGGACAACATTGTCTTCACGACAGCGCTTGAGATAAGCCATGGTCAGATCATAAAAATCCTGCTCATGGATCAGGACCGAAGCGCCTTGATAATAAATATCGAGGAAGGACTGTAAATTATGAAATTTATAGGCTGCCTTAATTTCCTCAATACTGGAAAAGGGAATTTCAATATTGTTGCGCTTGCTCAACTCGAACATTAGCTCCGGTTCCAGTGAACCCTCGATATGGAGATGAAGCTCGGCTTTTGGCAGTGCTTTCAAAAAGTTCAAATCGGCAATGGACATAGAAATACCTTGTTGCGGGACTACCTGTGAACGTGAATGCGCCGGAGGCTATCCAACATTCCGACTCACAGAAACTGTCTGGGCTATAAAAGGGCGCTAATGGTATCAGGTTACACCCTCTGAGAATAAAGCTGGCGGAGCTTATTTTGCGGCTTATTCTGACTCGCCAGCCCTATTGTTTAGCTGCAGCCAGATTCATTGCCAGAAAATACACCGACCGGTTTACTTACTGCTATTCATGTGTATACTGCACTGAGTAGTTTACATCTTGAGATTGATTAACTGATACTGAGGAGAGAGCAATGAGTAAGGTTGCCTTGATTACCGGGACTTCCACAGGGCTGGGGCAGAGTCTGGCGCTGCAAATGGCCAAGCAGGGGTTTAGGGTCTTTGCCACCATGAGAGATCTCTCCAAGGCCGACCAGCTGATAAATGCGGCTCCTCAGGGGGCGGCTCTCGAAGTGATGGAATTGGATGTAACAGATTCTGACAGTATTCAGAACTGCGTAGATACCATTATCCGGGATGCTGGGCGTATCGATTTATTGATCAACAATGCTGGCGCTGGTTTTGTAAAGACCACTGAACACGCCAGCGAAGAAGAGATACGTTGGGTGACGGATGTGAACTACCTCGGTGTAGTTCGCTGCACTAAAGCAGTTTTACCCCATATGCGCGAAGCTCGTAGTGGACACGTTATCAATATTTCGTCAGTGGGTGGGCTAGTTGGGCAGCCGTTCAATGAGCTGTATTGTGCGGCAAAATT
Organism: Microbulbifer maximicatervae (SeqCode); assembly: GCF_052468155.1. Lineage (NCBI taxonomy): Bacteria > Pseudomonadati > Pseudomonadota > Gammaproteobacteria > Cellvibrionales > Microbulbiferaceae > Microbulbifer > Microbulbifer maximicatervae (SeqCode). The sequence continues at coordinate 520,947 of NZ_CP174335.1, read as the reverse complement.
TGCTGTTGAGGGTTATACAGAGGCCCTGGCAAGTTATATAACCCCTGCCTTTAATATTAATTTTACCGCTGTCGAGCCCGGTGGTATCCACTCAGAGTTTGCCAATAATGTACTTTCGCAGTTGGAGCGGAGCCAGGGGTATCCCGAAGATGAATACCAGGGGGTCTTCAATCAGTATATTGGTGGTATGAGGTCGCGAAGCCCAGAGCAGACAGCTGAGATATACCAGACATCTGACCAAGTAGCCGACGTGGTTTTACAAGTGGTACAGGCTGAGGAGCCACCTATTCGGGTCAGAACATCCAAGTGGGCCAATAAACTTTGCAATTTTAAGAGCGGCTTGGATCAGGATGGCAAAAAACAGCAACGAATGGTAATCGAAAGCTTTTTACCTGAGTTTTAATCTTTTAACTTTACGAATTTAGCACATAGGGCAAGTTACTAACTACAATGTGTGTTGCTTAGTATTATGGAGTGTATTTACCAGGACAAGCCGGTTATGAAAGAGTCAAAAAGTTGATTCATGGCCGGCAATAGTATTACTGTCAGTAAAAGAATTTGGTTGCCTAGCTATGACCAAGTCAGCGCAGGCCGTAAGTTGTAGTAACTGTTCAGTCAGGCGTTTGTGCTTGCCTGCAGGGCTGGTGCAGGCGGATATTGACCGGCTTGAACGTGTTACCCGCAAGAAAAAGGTAATTAAAGCGGGTGAAACCTTGTATCGAGCAGGTGACCCTTTCCAAAATCTCTATGCGATTCGCTCTGGAAGTGTCAAAACAGTAGTCATTGGTGCAGATGGGAATATCCAGGTAACACATTTCGCCCTTCCTGGTGAGCTGTTGGGGCTCGATGCTTATAGTAGTCGGGTTCACCCCAGTTATGCGGAGGCACTGGAAGATAGCAGTGTGTGCTTGTTGCCATTTGACCAACTGGAAACCTTAGCTCAGGAAGTTCCAGCACTGCAGCAGCAAATCTATAGCATTTTTTCCGAAGAGTTGCGGCAGGAAAATGAAATCTTAATGTTGCTGGGAAAGCGTGCTGCTGATGCTCGCTTAGCGGCATTGTTGATTAATATTTCCAGTCGCTATGCATGTCGTGGTTACTCCCCCCGTGAATTTGTACTCTCTATGCCGAGAACGGACATCGCCAATTACTTGGGGTTAACAGCGGAGACGGTGAGCCGTTTATTTTCGCGTTTTCAGCGAGATGGACTGGTGAATGTTAGTGGTCGAATGGTTGAAATCCTTGACTTGTTGGCGTTGAGTGAATTGGCTGGAACCCATTGTGGCTACGACTGATAGCCGTACAGGTTTTTCACTTTTCCAATTGATTTTCTGGAACCTAACGCTTCTTTTTTATAGCGGCTATTGAGCACGCTGGCGCATAAAGCCTCCTAATTTTAATTTTTATTCCTTGTCTATTTCGGCAGTATCTGGGTCATTTTAGCCAGAATAGCTGCGAATACTGCCGTCCTAAAAGGGTACGATGGTTCTAATTTGGTGTCACCATTTTGGAAGTGTTTTCTTTTCTCCTTTGTTTAAGAGGGTTTGGCTGTATAGCCTGGATATTTGTAGCTCTCTTACCTGGTATTTTTTGTATTTCACACCTCTAGCAAATATCCAATAAGCCATAGTAGCCTTTGTCACAGAGCGCTAGTCAGTAAGCCTCAAAAAAATAAGAAGTGAGAGGAAGGGAAGTATGCCTGTCAGAGAATTTGATCTAGTTAAGATTTTTGCAGCGGAAGGAACACAAGTGGGAGATGCTCCCAACCTGGTAATTTCTGCTCACGGTGCAACAACCAAGCAAATTTTTTATCCCAAAGGACACGGAGGGGATAACCTCTTTTTCTTTTCTCCCCATGGTTACTCTCTAAATGATCCGGGTATTGGTAGCGTCTTGAGTGGCAATGCCAAATATCATGAGTGGGTTGGTAAGGGAAAGGTTTGTCATAACTATACCCTGAGCAAATTTCAGGGGTATCACGGGTCAACAACCGGTCAGATTCTAGGCCGCGTTACTCGCCATTTTATTAAAGGTGAGAGCTATGCCGATGTGCAAAAGGCTGTAGATAATGCCCATGAGCACAATGAGATGGTGCGAAATCTGGATCCCAATAATCCCATGCATCAACCTTATATTAAGAAAGGGGTTAAGCCGGTAATGTCGGCGGACTTATTGACTATTCGCAATAGAGTAAAAATGGATAACCCCACCTTAGTGGATGTTCTAAATATTCTGCATAGAAATAATCTTCACTATGAAAATATCTATTGTTCTTTTTGTCGAAGCGAAGTGAGTTTTAGCAATATCCTTATTGGAACTCCATCCTGGGACAGCAAAATGCAGCGACCAACCACCTAAACGGTGTCTTTTAACTTCGTATTCAATTCTTAAGTAGAGAAAAGATGGTGTCCGTTAAGCTAGAAATGTGAATGCATTTTTATTATGGGTCACCATCTACCAATTTGTTACGGCTCACTTCTTTGAGCTTGCCGAGCCTAAACTTTTTTCCTCAATTCCTCCTTATTTTTGTCATATTTATTTCATACCTCACTCATTTGACTAATACTTAGTCCAAAAAATTTTCCTCTTCGTGACTAATGTCAAAAATCATGCAATAAAACTTGAGTATGGATGATTGGTCATAGTAGGTTGTTAGTACGGTTGTTTTGTTTGGAGGGGTGACCCTCTTATTTCTGTACTCGACGTTAGATAGGTGTCATATGCCTGTTCGTGAATTGGATTTAGTCAAAATTTTTGCACCGGAAGGTACCAATGTTGGGGATGCGCCGTCCCTGGTGATTTCTGCCCACGGTGCCGCAACCAAGCAGGTTTTTTATAATAAAGGTCACGGTGGCGACAACCTGCTTTTCTTTGCACCTCACGGTTACACGTTGGAAGATCCTGGCCTACAAGATGTTGTAGATGGGAAAGCAAAAGTTCATGAGCATATTGGCAAGGGTAAGATATGCCGTAACTATATGTTAAAAAAATTTCAGGGGTACCACGGCAGTACAGCCGGACAGATTTTTGGTCGCCTATCGCGTCGATTTATTAATGATGGTGAGAGTTACGCTCAGATTCAGAATGTTGTGGATGAAGCCCATAATCACAATGTGAAAGCTATTCGGAATCAGGCAAGACTGCAGCAATATGACTTAAATGATCCCTTTCAAAAGTCTCTGTATGACGCAAAAGTTGGTGCTTCTTTGTACACCACAAAGATGGAAGCTAACTTCTTGACGATTCGAAATAGGCACAATCAAAAGAGTCCAACCCTGGCTGATGTGCTCAATATTCTGCATCGGAACAACTTACACTATGAGAATATTTACTGTTCTTTTTGCCGCAACGAGTTGAGCGTAGGTAATCTTATATTGGGAACGCCTTCCTGGGACAGTAAAAAGAGGAAGGTGAATACTTAGAAATAAGTAACTGAGTAATTTACGGGCAAAAAAAGGGGGGCGTAAACGCCCCCTTAATCCACTACTTATCAGGAGTGTGTGGAGAAAGCTAATTCCTTTTCAGATTCCTTGTGACCAATACCCGTCTTCCTTGTTTCCTGTAGCCAATCCATGGCCTCTTGTTGCTGTTTGAAATAGCGGACTTCACCGCTAACAAACCAGCTCCCGACTTTTGTGGCTATTTGCTGCCACTCCTCATCCCCAAGTACAGCGACATGCGAGAATTCATTGCCGTGCTTTAAGGCCAGCTTGAACTCATCCCAGATCGCGTGCATCCCCCAGCCCTCGAAATCCCGGAGATCAATCAGTAATTGAACCTGAGGTTTTTTTACCCCTACCAGAGCATATTCTAACAGTGGTGTTATATGCTCATAATCCTCATGGGTTAATTCACCAATTGCCTTTATGTAAAGGAAAAATTCATCATTTATGCGTTCCATGCCAATGGATATGCCGTGGCGTTTAAACTGCATTAATATTTCCTCCCTGCTGTTTTGGTGACCTAAGCTAATGCCTGCGCGGGCATTTGATGTTGTGTCAGATCTTCGTGCAGGGACTCGTAAATTTTTCTGGTTGCCCTGTCGAAATATCTGCAGCTTAATTCACTGACCTGTTTCTGAATATAAATCCAGTCGGTAGTCCCCAGGTACTGTTCGATCTGTGGGAAAATAGATTTATTTTCCAAGTCCATATGCTTGCGTTGCAGCTTCAGGTAGGTGTTGCAAGCTCCTTGCAGCACTCTCCGTTCAACGGTCGCATCGTTGGCAATAGCGTAAAATAAAGCGCACATGTGTTTTGTCGCTGCGGCTATATTTTCATGCTGCATTTGCGCTTCGTAAATTGATTCCCTGTCATGTACTGGCTTAGTCAACAGCCGGGAAAATATTAAGTCCTCAACTGGGTGGTGATACCTATCCGGGTATGCCGATAAATAATCCAAAGCATCAAGGATCAGTGACAAGGTGTTCGGATCGCGGTCGCCGCAGCCAAAAAGATCCAGGAGTAATTGCTCAAAGGCGTTGAGCAACTCTTGCATATGTTTATGGTCACAGCACAGTTGTCGGTAGATGGCATTCATCCCAGACCTCCGCGATTTGTCGATGGGTCTATTGTTGCCATATGTACCAATCCAAAGTTGATTTGGATCAAGTGAGGGGGACTTAGTGGGACTCAAGGTGGAATTTACCGCTACCTACTCAGGGGAAGGCTGGGGTTATCAATAGGTATGAGGCTGACCATGCCGCTGAATTCCTTGGTTCAACTCTTATCTGTACCTCGTTGTATTTGACCACAAGATAAATTAAACCTATTTTCGAGTAGCCCTTTCTTCAGTTTTTTCCACAAGTACGCTCTTCTGTCGGACCTAGATAAGGGTGTGTCTGATCCTTCATATTTTAATAATTTCTAATGACGTGTTGTTGCACATTTAAGCATGCTGCGATGTTTCCCGTTGCTCAATAAATTTATTGGTGCTGAGGTCGTAGGTTGTCATCGAATTATGCTGCCGCGCTCTATTTATGTGTCACGACAAAGTTAATGCAACAGGATGGGAGTGTTAATGAAAATAGTTAAGGCTGGTATAGGTGTGCTGGCACTCGTTGTTTCAACGGGCGCAATTGCCGAGGGCGCCTACTGGGGGGGTGTGGCCGGAATAGCTGATTTTGATTTCAAGGGGGTCGATAATCCACTGAATTTGGGACTGCGAGCAGGTTATGTGCGGGCCTCGGGTTTTGGGGTGGAAGGTGAATATACCAGTTCACTATTAAGTGGTGAGACTGAGGCTTATGGTCGGAATGTGGATGTAGACATACGTACTCTTGCTACTTATGCGACTTACAGAACAGAGGGGGACTGGTACCTGAAAGGACGCCTGGGCCTTCTCTATGAAGACGTTTCTGTTGGCAGTGCAAGTAGTGATGACTTGGGTGTCAGCTTAGGGGCTGGAATTGGTTATAGCCTGAATGAAATTTATCATCTGGAGCTTGAGTACACCGTATTAGAGAAGGATGTCAGTTATTGGTCAGGCGGGTTTAGCTTGAGATTTTAATTGCCTCTTTCCTAAGTTTGACTAATGGTGACACCTCTTTTTAAAAGCTCCCAGGTTACATACTGACCTGTCTAAGTGACCACTTGTGCCAGTTGATTGTGCCCCTATAATCCCTGCCCTTTGATCAGACTTCGAGATTTAAGGGGAAGATGGTGGGCTTTAATCTCAAGGCAATGGCTGCAGTTACCGCTCTGTTGTGTTCCGCTACCGCTTATGGGCAGGGTGCGTATATCGGTGGCGTCTTCGGTGCTTTGGATGTTGATGCCAGGGGGGAGAATCCTTTAAATGGGGGGATTCGAGCCGGTTATACCTGGGGTTCTGGCTGGGGATTCGAGGCAGAAGTCACCGACTCTGTCATTGATGGTGAGTTCGACTACTACTGGCACGATTACAACTACTCCCTGGCAACACAAGCTGTTTATGCCACCTATCGCAGCCCGGGCAACATTTATCTGAAAGGTCGTATCGGCTACCTCCATGAGGAGTTGGAGATAGATAATTGGGAGAAAGAGTACTCGGATAACGGGGCATCTGCCGGGCTCGGGGCTGGTTTCAAACTGACCGACGAGGCGACCCTGGAACTGGATTACACCATCATTGAGTCCGACGTGAATTACTGGTCTGGCTCTGTAGTGTACAAATTCTGACCGTCTTTTTAAGGTGGGCGGGTTGGTCCCGCCACGTCTCTGCATTTGCGCATTCATGCTGCCCTTGGTGTACAATGCGCGCCTTTCTAAAATGCCCAGAATGCATTGAGCAGTAGGGCCATCCCACGCTGGGAGCCTTTGGTCCTACTCATAAGTCTGGGCGCTGTGGTATCGAGTTTTACAAGCCTCTACTCAAGCCCGCTTTACCGAGGGAACACCATGTTTGATTCATCTGTCACTTTAGCTTCTTACGACCCGGAAATTTGGGAAGCCATCCAGGAGGAAGACTCTCGTCAGGAAGACCATATCGAGTTAATCGCCTCTGAGAACTACACCAGCCCAATGGTAATGGAAGCTCAGGGCAGCAGCCTGACTAACAAGTATGCCGAGGGCTATCCAGGCAAGCGTTATTACGGCGGTTGTGAGTACGTGGACAAAGTGGAAACCCTGGCCATTGAGCGCGCCAAGGAGCTGTTTGGTGCTGACTACGCCAATGTGCAGCCGCACTCAGGATCACAGGCTAATGCGGCTGTTTACCAGGCGCTCTGCGCCCCAGGTGACACTGTACTGGGCATGAGTCTGGCCCACGGTGGCCACCTTACCCACGGTGCCCGCGTTAACTTTTCCGGCAAGATCTACAATGCAGTGCAGTACGGTCTGAACCCGGAAACTGGCGAAGTGGATTACGAGGAAGTTGAACGCCTGGCGCTTGAGCACAAGCCGAAGATGATCGTGGCTGGTTTCTCTGCCTATAGCCGAGTGATGGATTGGGCGCGTTTCCGCGAGATCGCTGACAAAGTGGGTGCTTACCTGTTTGTGGATATGGCTCACATTGCAGGCCTGGTTGCCGCTGGTGAGTATCCCTCCCCAATCTCCCACGCCGATGTTGTGACTTCTACTACTCACAAAACCCTGCGTGGCCCCCGCGGCGGTATCATCCTGGCGCGCGCCAACGAAGAAATTGAGAAGAAGCTCAACTCCGCTGTATTCCCCGGTGGTCAGGGTGGCCCGCTGATGCATGTGATCGCGGCGAAAGCGGTTTCTTTCAAAGAGGCCATGACCCCTGAATACAAGGCCTACCAGAAGAAGGTTGTGGAAAATGCCCGCGCAATGGCGGAGACTTTCCTCGATCGCGGTATCAACATTGTATCCGGTGGGACCGATGATCACCTGATGCTGGTTGACCTGATTGGCAAAGAGTACACCGGTAAGGATGCGGATGAAGCCCTGGGTAACGCCAACATCACCGTTAATAAGAACGCGGTACCCAACGATCCGCGCTCTCCTTTCATTACCAGCGGCCTGCGTGTTGGCACTCCGGCAATCACTACTCGCGGCTTTGGTGTAAAGGAAACCCAACAGCTCACTCACTGGATCTGCGACGTGCTGGACGCACTGGAGAAAGGTGATGTTGAAGCCACTATCGCCGATGTGAAGCAGAAGGTTCTGGGTATTTGCGCAGAGTTTCCTGTGTATAAAAAAGGCTGATCAGCACTGCTGACAAAAAAGCGGCTCATAGAGCCGCTTTTTTTATGTGTCCATGTTGAATTTGCGATGCACTGTGGCTGTGCGTGCCGCGGTCACACAGTGCAACGGCTGTGGTAAACTGCGGCCCATTTTCCATTCCGGGGATAATCCCACATGCACTGTCCGTTCTGCAGCGCAGAAGAAACAAAAGTAGTCGATTCCCGATTGGTGGCTGAGGGCGACCAAGTACGCCGCCGGCGCGAGTGCCTGGAGTGCCACGAGAGGTTTACCACATTTGAAACTGCGGAGCTGCTGCTGCCGCGAGTGATCAAGCAAAACGGCCAGCGCGAGCCGTTTAATGAAGACAAGCTGCGCGCGGGTATTCAGCGCGCTGTGGAAAAGCGCCCGGTGAGTATTGAGCGGGTGGAGTCGGCGGTATCTCAAATAAAACACGCCCTGCAGGCGACCGGAGAACGGGAGTTGCCGGCGCGTGCTATTGGTGAATTGGTGATGGAGCAGCTGCGTGAGCTGGACCAGGTGGCCTATGTGCGCTTTGCTTCTGTCTATCGCCGTTTTGAGGATGTCAGCGAGTTTAGAGAAGAGATTGAGCGACTGACCAGTAAGGGATCGAAGACAGAATGAGTCAAACGGTTGTACACAGTGCGGAAGCACTGATGGCCCGCGCTATTCAGTTGGCAGAGCGCGGTCTCTACACCACTATGCCGAATCCGCGAGTGGGCTGTGTGATTACTGACGGGGATGGCAATGTTGTCGGCGAAGGCTGGCACAAGCGGGCCGGCGAACCCCACGCTGAGATCGAAGCCTTGAGTGATGCCGGCGACCTGGCTCAGGGGGCTACGGTTTATGTCACTCTTGAGCCCTGCAGTCATACCGGCCGCACAGGTCCCTGTGCCGAGGCGCTGGTAAAGGCCGGCGTGGCCCGGGTTATTTACGGAATGCAGGATCCGAATCCGAGTGTCAGTGGTGCCGGGCTGCAAATATTGCGCGATGCCGGGATCGAGGTGCAAGGCCCGCTCCTGGAGGAGAAGTGCCGCGCTCTAAACCCCGGCTTTATCAAGCGTATGACCCTGGGACTGCCCCTGGTGCGAAGCAAATCCGCCATGAGCCTGGATGGGCGCACCGCTATGGCCAGTGGGGAATCAAAGTGGGTATCGGGCCCTGCGGCTCGCGCCGATGTACAGCGCCTGCGTGCTCGCAGTTGTGCAGTGATCACAGGGGTTGAGACGGTGCGTTTCGACAATCCCAATCTCAATGTGCGCGCCGATGAAATGGCACTGGAAATGCTGGCCGCAGAGCGAGCCGCCGAAGTGCAGCCGCTGCGGGTAATTGTTGACAGCCAGCTGCGCACCCCAGCGAGAGCCTTTATTTTGCAGGGGGATGCCCCCACATTGGTGTGCACGACAGAGCGCGCGGAGGCCGAGCGCCGCGAGCGTATTGAGAAAACGGGTGCGGAAGTCGTGGTTTTACCCCACGACAAAGAGGGCCGCGTAGACCTGCTCGCCCTGCTCAAGGAGTTGGCGCGACGCCAGTGCAATGAAGTTTTGGTAGAGAGCGGTGCGACCCTCTCTGGTGAATTCCTCTACCGGGGCCATGTCGACGAAATAATTGTTTATATGGCGCCAAAACTGCTGGGTAGCACCGGGCGACCGCTGTTTGAACTGCCTATCGAGCGTATGGGCTCGATGCTGCCGATTACGATTACCGATATGCGCGCAGTTGGTCACGACTGGCGCATTACTGCAACAACCGATATCGAGCGCTGATGTTTACCGGAATTATTGAAGCTTTAGGCGAGATTGCAGAGTTAAAACCCCAGGGCGGCGACCTGCGTGTGCGTGTGCGCAGCGGTAAGCTGGATCTGGGTGATGTGCAACTGGGGGACAGTATTGCCACCAATGGTGTTTGTCTCACGGTTGTTGACCTGCCCGGTGATGGTTACTGGGCGGATGTCTCTGCGGAAACCCTGGATGTGACAACGGTGGGCCGCTGGAAAAAAGGCGACCGGGTCAATCTGGAAAAAGCACTAACACCCCAGACCCGCCTGGGTGGACACATTGTCAGCGGCCATGTGGATGGTATTGGCGAGGTGGTATGGCGCAAGTCCGAGGCTCGCGCCGAGCGATTCCGCCTGCGCGCACCGGAAAACCTGGCTCGCTATATTGCCCATAAAGGGTCTATCACCGTCGACGGCACCAGCCTCACGGTCAATGCCGTGGATGGGGCTGAGTTTGAACTCACCATAGTGCCACACACGTTGCAGGAAACGATTATGGCCGGCTATACCGCCGGTACTCGGGTCAACCTGGAAGTGGACCTGATTGCGCGCTACTTGGAGCGGCTACTCCTCGGTGATGAGGCAGCCAAGCCTAGTGGTGGGGGTATGACCCTCGAATTTTTGGCCCAGAACGGGTTTTACAAGCGCTAAAGATGGGCCGTGCACCACGGCGAAAACAGCAGCGATAGCCGCTCTATTTGCAATTGATAAATTTATCCAGAGTTAACCATGGAACTAAATACGGTTGAAGAACTGATCGACGATATCCGCCAGGGCAAAATGGTAATCCTGATGGATGATGAAGATCGCGAGAACGAGGGCGACCTGGTGATGGCTGCGGAGCAGATTCGCGCTGAAGACATCAACTTTATGGCCACTCATGCCCGTGGCCTGATTTGTATGCCCATGTCCAAAGAGCGCTGTGAGCAGTTGGACCTGCCGCTGATGTCGCGGGACAACGGAGCCCAGTTCAGCACCAACTTCACCGTATCCATTGAGGCGGCAGAGGGTGTCACCACCGGTATTTCCGCCGCCGATCGCGCGCGCACGGTTCGCGCCGCTGTGGCCAGAAATGCCAAGCCCAGCGATATTGTACAGCCCGGCCATATCTTCCCCATTATGGCCCAGCCCGGCGGTGTATTAAGCCGCGCAGGCCACACCGAAGCCGGTTGCGACCTGGCCCGCCTGGCGGGTTTTGAGGCGGCTGCGGTGATTGTTGAGATCATGAATGAAGACGGCACCATGTCCCGCCGCCCGGACCTGGAAAAGTTCGCGAAAGAGCACAACCTGAAAATCGGCACTATCGCCGATCTGATTACCTATCGCGCCCTGAATGAGAAAACCGTCGAGTGCGTTAATGAGCGCAAGGTGCGCACCGAGTTCGGTGAGTTCAAGCTGCGCACCTATCTCGATAAGGCTCGCCGCGAACGCCACTTTGCCTTTGTTAAAGGCGACCCCACCCCAGAAGAGCCGACCCTGGTTCGTGTGCATGTGGGAAATACTCTGCGCGATGTGCTTACGATTCAGCGCGGCGATGAAAAATTCACCCCGTGGACCTTCCGCCGCGCGATGCAGCGTATTGAAGAAGAGGGCAAGGGTGTTGTGGTACTGATCTGCCACAACGAAACCACCGAAGAAATCGAAGAGAGCATTGATTGGCTGATCAGCGGCAAGCAACAGCGCCCCAGCCAGGACTTGGTGTACAAGCAGGTAGGTACCGGTTCGCAAATTCTGCGGGATCTCAAGGTGCGCAAAATGCGCCTGATGAGCGCACCGTTCAAGTTCAGTGCTATTTCCGGGTTTGACCTGGAGGTAGAGGAATACCTGAACGTGGAAGCGCCGCAACCCTAGTAAAAGAGTAACAATACTGAAGCGCCGCTACTGTCCTGATAGCGGCGGCGATGGACAAGAAATACGGATTGAAAATTATGAGTAATATTCAAGTGATCGAAGGGGACTTTGTCGGCAGTACGGGCAAATACGCACTGTTGGTGAGCCGCTGGAACAGCTTTGTGGTTGAAAGCCTAAAGGATGGTGCACTGGACACCCTGCGCCGCAAGGGTATCAAGGATGAAGATATCACTATCTACTACGCCCCGGGCGCATTCGAATTTCCCCTGGCGGCACAGAAGTTGGCTGAGACTAAAAAGTTCGATGCCATTATTGCCCTGGGCGCGGTTATCCGTGGTGGCACCCCGCACTTTGAGTATGTGGCTGGCGAGTGCACCAAAGGCCTGGCTCAGGTATCCATGAATACTGGCATTCCCGTCACCTTTGGCGTGCTGACTGTGGACTCCATTGAGCAGGCTATCGAGCGCTCAGGCACCAAGGCTGGCAACAAAGGTTGTGAAGCCGCCGAAACCGCCCTGGAAATGGTTTCCCTACTCGGCAAGATTTAATTGCCGGCGCGCCGGCACAAAAGGTGTGTCGGTGCAGCCCATTCTGTGAAGTATCTACCGGAAAAGACAATGACCGTAACTGCATCCGCCCGCCGTAAGGCACGTCACTACGCCATGCAGGCGCTCTATCAGTGGCAGATGGCCGGCGCCAGCCTTAATTCCATTGAGGCCGAGTTTCACGCCGATAATGATATGAGCAAAACCGACGTGGAATATTTTCGTGATATTTTCCACGGCGTAGCGAAAAACCTTGATGAGGTAGAGGGCGCTTACACGTCGCACCTGGATCGCAAAGTGGAAGACCTGGACCCTGTATCCCGCGCGCTGTTGCGCATGGCCACTTACGAGCTGAAAAACCGTATCGATGTGCCTTACAAGGTTGTCATTAATGAGGCGGTGGCCCTGGCGAAAAAATTTGGTCCCACCGATGCCTTCAAGTTTATCAATGGCATTTTGGATAAGACCGCTGCGGACCTGCGCTCGGCAGAGGTAGCCGCAGACAAGAAGGGCTGAGCCAGCAATTATGTCTAAAGCGCCGGGGGAGTTTGAGATCATCCGCGATTACTTCGCCCGCGCTCCCCAGGGCGAAGGTGTAGCCCTGGGGATTGGCGATGACTGCGCGCTATTGCAAGCACCTGTCAGCGGGCAGCTGGCCACTTCTATGGACACCCTGGTAGCAGGCCGTCACTTCCCCGCAGGTGCTGACCCATTCATGGTTGCGAGCCGTGCACTGCGTGTGAATATCAGTGATCTGGCGGCAATGAATGCCCGCCCCCTCTGGTTTACCCTTGCCCTGACCTTACCCGATAGCGACTCCGTTTGGCTGGAGAAATTCGCCAGTGGCCTGCTGGAAACTGCCGGCAAGTTTGGGGTTTCCCTTGTGGGTGGCGACACTACCGCTGGCCCCTTGTCCATTACGATTCAGGTGATCGGCCATACCGAAAAGCCCCTCCGGCGGGACGGCGCTTCTGTCGGCGACAATATTTATGTGAGCGGCCCACTGGGCGCTGCCGCAGCAGCCCTGCCCGTTATTTTGGCAGAGCGGAATGTGACTGAGTCAGTGCGGCGGGAGGCGGAGCAGGCTTTCTATTTTCCCGAGCCGCAATTAGAAACCGCCAGCGCGATTGCAGGCATTGCTACCAGTGCGTTGGATATTTCCGACGGATTATTGGGGGATCTGGGACATATCTGCAAAGCGAGCGGTGTGGCAGCAGAAATAAACCTGGAATCTCTGCCCATAGCACCCCTGGCCAATCGATTGGCAGCTGATACTGCCGTAGAGCTGGCGGCCTGTGGAGGGGATGACTATCAGCTCTGTTTTACTGCACCGGCAGCCGCTGTTGATCAAGTTCGTCAGCTGGGTTTCACACCCATAGGGAAACTCGTTGAGGGGGGGGCGCAGGTACGCTGCTCCTATCACGGGAACCCCTGGGTTGCTCAATCGCCAGGCTATAGGCACTTTTAAGTCATTGTGTAGACCATAGTGCCTTTGTGAGAATTCAATAACATGAGCATTAACAACCCGACATTTTCTCAGCTGTTGCGCGATCCCACTCTTCTGTTGGCATTTGGGTTCGGCTCCGGGCTGGCACCCAAAGCGCCGGGTACGTTTGGTACCCTGGCAGCGATTCCTTTTTGGTGGTTGATGAAGGATTTGCCTCCATTCTGGTATCTGGCCATTGTGTTTGTTACCGGTGTGGTAGGTTGCTATCTATGTGGTGCAGCTGCCAAGAAAATGGGAGTTCACGATCACGGCGGTATTGTTTGGGATGAAATGGTGGGCTACTGGCTCACCATGTTTATGGCTCCTGCAGGTTGGGCTTGGGCGCTATACGGTTTTGTCCTCTTCCGGATATTTGATATTGCCAAGCCCCCGCCCATTGGTTGGGCTGATCGCAAGGTGCAAGGTGGCGTTGGAATTATGCTCGACGATATACTGGCCGCCGTTTACGCGTCACTGGTGCTGCAATTAACCGCATGGGTACTGGGTGTCTAGGTTGGATAGGGAAGATCAATGCGCAGCTATTTTGCATTTGTAGTTAGCTTTTTACTTGCACTGAATGTCAATGCTCAGCAGGTGCAGCTAAAAGGTCTGTTTGGCGATAGCGCCATGCTGGAGATTGATGGCCGCCAGAAAATCCTTAAGGCGGGACAAAAATCCCCAGAGGGCGTCACCCTGTTGGAAGCGACTACTCGTTATGCACGGATCAGTGTTGCTGGGCAGGAGCAAAAGCTGACTTTGGCGGCTCCTATCGCAACCAGTTTTGCCAAGGCGGCAAAGGCTGAAGTACGGCTTTCCGCTGATAGCCGGGGTCATTACATGACGGATGCCTGGGTTAATGGCATGAGAGTGCCGATGATGGTGGATACCGGTGCTACCAGCATTGCCTTCAATTATCCCACCGCTCGCCGTCTCGGTTTGAATTTGGATACTGCACAAGAAATACGGGTTTCCACTGCCAATGGAGTTACCAGGGCTTACAAAGTGAGCTTGAACAGTGTAACCATTGGCGGAATCAAGCTTCACAATGTTGATGCGACTGTACACTCCGATGATTTTCCCAGCGTAGTGCTTCTCGGCAATAGTTTTCTCAGTCGGGTTGATATGGAACAGCAGGGCGGCGTGCTGCTACTGCGCGCTCGACACTGATTTAAAGAGGTATTAAGTTGACCATTCGTTTTGTGGAATCCTCAAAACTGCCCACCTCTTGGGGTATGTTTGAGATGCACGGTTTCGAGGAAGTGGAAACCGGAAAAGAGCACGTGGTACTCACCATGGGTGACTTCGATACCGAAGAGCCTCTGTTGGCCCGTATTCATTCTGAGTGCCTGACCGGAGATGCACTATTCTCCCTGCGCTGTGATTGTGGTGCCCAGCTACAACATGCGATGCATCGCATAGCGATGGAGGGGCGTGGAGCTATTTTCTATCTCCGCCAGGAGGGCCGCGGTATCGGTCTGTTAAATAAGATTCGAGCTTACCACTTGCAGGATTGTGGTGCGGATACGGTGGAAGCCAATGAGCAGTTGGGCTTTGGCGCGGATATGCGGGATTACTCAATTCTGAAAGCAATGATCGAACACCTGGGTATTCATGCCATTCGCTTGATGACCAATAACCCGCGTAAGGTAAAAGCGCTGGAGGACTTGGGCATCAATGTGACTGAGCGCCTGCCGCACCAGTCTGGGCGCAATCCCCACAATGCCAAGTATTTGTCCACTAAAAAAGGCAAACTTGGTCACCTGATCGAAAATGAGGATGAAGAAGGAAAAGAGGAAAACTAACTTTCACTTTTCTTTAAGCACCCCAATAAAAAAGGCCGGAGTTATCCGGCCTTTTTTATTTTGTAGAAATTAATTAAAACTGGGTTCGAATATTTTAATTTCGCTATTAAACTATTCAGAGGCTTTTAATTCTTAAAGACCTTGCCCCCTTTCATCACAAAATCCACATCTAAAAGTTCATCGATATTATCCAGTGGCGAGCCATCGGTGGCGATAATATCGGCGTACTTACCGGACTCAATGGTGCCCAGTGAATCGCTCATATCGATCAGGTCGGCGGCGTTAACGGTAGCGGATTGCAGGATGGCCATATTGTCCATACCGGCTTCACTCATCAGTACCGCCTCGCGGGCATTGATGCCGTGCTTGGATACACCTGAGTCGGTACCGAAAGCAATTTTTACTCCGGCATTGACCGCTTTACGGAAATTGCCGCGCATGTCTGTGCCAACACGAATGGCTTTTTCCTTCTGAGCCTCAGATAAGACATCGGTATTTTTTGCCAGCTGTACCACAGTATCGCCGGCGAGAAGTGTCGGAACCAGATAAGCGCCGGTTTCTTTAAATAACTTATGGGCGCGGGGACCTGCGTAGGTGCCGTGCTCAATACTGTCTACACCAGCCTCCAGTGCGGCGATAATGCCTTCTTCCTGATGCGCATGACTGGCCACCTTGCGGCCCATACGTTTGGCTGCAAGGACCACCTCTTTTAACTCATCCATTTCCATCTGCTGACCAGTTCCGGTAGCGCGATCGGTGAGCACACCACCGGTAGAGGTAATCTTGATAAAGTCAGCACCATATTTGATCGCATGGCGGGTCGCGCGTCGGCACTCGTAGGGGCCGTCGCATACAGTTTTGGTCTTGTCATCATGCAGCTCCATTAGCTCTGGACTGACCCCGCTGATATCTGCGTGGCCACCAGTTATTCCCACCCTGCCGGCTGCAACAATTCGCGGGCCATCTACCCAACCTTTATTGATCGCATCGCGCATCGCATACATTTCTTCACCACTGTTACCAGCATCGCGCACAGTGGTAAAACCAGACTCCAGGGTTCGCATGGCAAACATTTGCGAGCGCATCTGGGTCAGCGGCATGGACATCTTGAGAGCCTCGGTATCATTTTTAGGGCCCAGCTCACCTTGTAAATGCACGTGCATATCCATTAAGCCCGGCATTACGAAACTATTCTTAAGATCAATGACTTCAGCGTTATCCGGGCTTACATAACCGGATCTGACAGCACTGATCTTGCCGTCCTCGATAATTACACTTTGCTCTTGCAAAGGTTTCTCACCGGGAACGGCGAGGAGTGTGCCTGCATGGATAACAGTAGTTTTTGCCAGTGTCGCGGATGAGAGAAGAGTTGCGATGCCGCAGAGAAGGAGACGCTTCATGATTTGTACACCTATTTATTATTTAGGTACACGCTAAATCAATCTGCGGAATATGACAATTGCGAGCTGATTACTTGGTGAGAGCCGGGAAATTAGTTTCTAAAAAATGAAAAAAAGGCCGGAAAATCCGGCCTTTCAAAATTTATAAAGAATTAATATCTACGGCGTGGCTGCACAAATACTGTGGTAGTTCGGCCGGGCAGAGTAAAGGTGCCGCTGCTCCTATCAAATTTTACTTTGTGCAGGCGTGAGTCTACTGATCGGCGCTGACGTGGGTGCTTGAATAGGTACTCACCAATAAGGTTTTCGCTGGTAAATTCCAATGATTCGTCATCGCCATTAAACAGCACCACAATTCGTTCAAAGCGGCGATCGATGCTGCCACTGGAATCGGATAACTCCATCACAATCAGCCCAGGAATCTGGTCGGGTCCGGTGTTGAGGAAATTAAGGTGTGCCTCTACGGACTCTGCATCAGACAAGCGGAACAGGGGAGAGCTGTTGCGAATCGCCAGTTGCTCGCGGAATAGAGCAGAACTCCACAAGCGGTGTCGGCGCTCGGGAGCCAGTTCCGGGTTTGCCAGTAAAGGTTGCATCAGGGACCAGTTATCTTCGTTTTTATCTGCGATAGGTAAACCCGCAGCCCAATTATCGGTGGCGAGGCTGAAGTCCAGTGCATTAAACCAGTCACCGGAGTTGTAACTGTCCCGATCCATCGACTTTGAGCGCAGGAAATCCTGGCCTGCGTGGATAAACGGCACTCCCTGGGCGAACAGAACCAGGGAATTACTGAATGCCTGGATACGCACTCGTTCAGCCAAGTCGGCGCTGTCGCTGGCTTTGATCTGTACTCCGTCGAACAGCGTCTCGTTGTCGTGGGCGGCAATATAATTAATGGATTCCTGCGGGTCGGCGGTATAGCCGGTGGGCTGGCCGTTATAGACCAGCTCGCTGCCGGTAATGATATTGCCGTTGGCATCTTCAAAAGGATAATCCGCCAGGTTGCCGGCGAGGGAAACGCGGACTTTATCTGCCAGGGTTAGCAGTGTGGCACGCTCATCTTCTCCCTCAAACTTACCGTTGCTGTCGGTGAACAGACCGGTACCAAAGCCCTGCTCCTCAAAGCCTCCGAAGGGGTTGCCGCCACGCACGGAATCGCGCAGGCGATCGTTAAAGGTGCCGATACCGCTGCCGGCCATATTGCCCTGGCGGGCCTGTACAAAGCGAGCATCGTCAGCCACCTCGCCAAAATTCCAGCCTTCACCGTACAAATAGATAGCGTTGCCATCGACACCATCGGCTGCCGGGGTCAGTGATTGCAGTGCCGCTTGCGCCTTGAGGATATTGTCGAGGCTATGGTGTCCCATCAGATCGAAACGGAAGCTGTCCACCTTGTAGGACCGGGCCCAGGTGACCAGGGAATCGATCATCAGCTTTTCCATCATGGCGTGCTCACTGGCGGTATTTGCGCAGCAGCTGCTCATTTCCACACCGCCCTCCAGGTTGCGGCGGTGGTAATAGCCGGGGACGATTTTATCGAGTACGGAGTTGTCGTATTGGCCATAGGAGCTGGTGTGGTTGTAAACCACGTCCATCACCAGTCGCAGGCCGGAGTGAGATAACCCTTGCACCATTTGACGGAATTCGCGAATGCGCGCGGGTCCATCGGGAGCGCTGCTATAGCTGCCTTCGGGGACCGTGTAGTGCAATGGATCGTAGCCCCAGTTAAAGCCATCGGTATCGCGAATTGCATCTACCTGGGCCTGCTGCTCGCTGCTGTCCGATGCGTAGTCTGAGAGGTCAGGTGTTTGCTGCTGCTGCGTGCGATCCTCATTGACTGTGGCAAAGTCAAAGGCCGGCAGCAGGTGGATATGGGTGAGGCCGGCGCGGGCCAGTTTATTGAGGTGGCGCATGCCGTCGCTGTGCTTGCGGGTGAAAGCCTTGAAGGTGCCGCGCTCTGCTTCGGGGACAGTTTGATCCGCAATACTGAAATCGCGCACGTGCAGCTCGTAGATACTGATGTCTTCCGGCTGGGTTAACTTGGGCTTGCGCAGGCGGTCCCAACCGCGCGGCTTCAGGTCCCGGTCATTCAGGTTAACGATCTGGCTTTTGCCACTATTGATGGAGAGACTCAGGGAGTAGGGGTCGGTGACCAGGTTGGTTTCAAACTGGCGGCTGAAGTAGGAGTACACCTCGACCTCATAGAGATAAAAACTGCGGTCCCACTGCTTGTCGATATCGGCACTCCAAACCCCGGTAGATTCATCGCGCAGCATGGATACCACCTGATCGGCGCTATCGCTGCTGGAGTCTGTAAACAGGTGCAGCTTTACTGCCCGTGCGGTGGGAGCCCAAAGATCGAGCTGGATATTCTCCTCGCCGACACGGGCACCGAGTTCACCGTCGTAGTAGAAGCGATCATCGAGCGCGCCTGCCATCTGCACACCAGTCGCATCCAGTAACGTGCCCTCCGCATCGTAAGCGGCGAGGGCGAGTTGCTGGGTTACCAGATCACTAGTGGAAGCCTGCCCCGGCAATTGCCAGGCACTGAAACTGGCCAGGTGCGGGAATTTTTGTTGGGCGCTGTCGGGCAGGGTGGCGAGAGGGGTGAGATCGATGGTGCCATCGGAACGGATATCACCGTCCTCCAGTTTTAGCTCGGCGCTGTTGCTATAGTGCAATTTAACCTCGATACCTTCCTGCACCTGGATATCCCAGGCAAAGCTGCTGGTATCCACCCAGTGAGCTTTATCGCTGCTCAGGTCACCCTTGGCGAAGCCGTCACTGCTGACGGTGACTTCTTTACTATTCGAGTCAAAAGCAAAGTAGATTTCGTCGTAATCGGCGACCACGGTAAAGCTGACGTTGGCTCCATTGTTGCCGTAGCTCTCCTCCCAGCCTTCGTGCAGTGCTACCTTGAATTCATAGGAACCGGCAGGCAGCGCAGAGGTGATAAAGGTGTAGGTGCCATCTCCATCGGCATCCTGCATCCAGCTGCGCAGGCAACCGGGTTGCCAGTCTCCCGGGCACCCCAGCAGGGATTGGAAGTTGCCGGCTACAGTGGCGACCACGCTATTGTGGTTGTCGGTGATCCAGTGACTCTCGTGGTCGTAGATAAATTTAACTTCGCGGGCCTCATCCAGGCTAAGGGAAATATTACCGCCGTCCCGCTGGCCGCCCCAGCCATAATTTTCATCCCAGCTGTTGTTGAGAGCGGCTTTGTACTCCCAGTTGCCGGCGGGTATCCAAAAGTTGCCTTGCCATTTGTCGTCTTCGCTGTCATAGCTGAGCAGGGTGGCGACACAACCTGGTTGCCAGTCGCCATCGCAGCCCAGTTGGCTTTGTAGGTTGCCGGGAATATTGACCTCTGTGGGGTCTGGTGTGTCAGATGCCCACACCGGTATTTGGATGGAGCAGAAGACTGCCCCCAGAATCAGCCCGGCCTTTGTGCCGGGCCCTGTAAATTTTGTTGTTGGCATAGCGCTTCCCATTTTTTGTTGTACTTGTTGCGGTTCTCTCAGTTGGTATTGAATCGCAGTCACGCATTGACGGCCTCCCACCCCGAGGAGGTGGAGGTCTGGGGGAGGTGGTTGGGGGTGTCATAAAACCTTTATAGATTCGTCACTTGGTGGAAATACCCGCAGGAGAAGATGCTTCTCGAGTAAACGCGATGGCGAAAGAAAAAGCCGGATCTATACTCAGCTGATCGGGTTATGGTGAGTCGAGAAAGGTGATGCACTCGCTGTAATCGGATTCGAAGGCCGGCTTTTGCCGGCTTTGCTTTTTATGGCGGGGCAATTACTAAGAGGCTTCCCGGGATTATCCTTGCTCCTATCCCCGGGTAGTGCTAATTTGCCCATAACCCGCCAGGTACTTTGGCGGAATCCAGAACTCAATGACTGCGGAGGATGATTGATGATTGTTGCAACCCTCCGTCGGGTCCAGTAGCAGCCTCCAGCTGCCCACGCCCGGCGATAGATTCCTAGACGTCGGGCTTTCCCTGAGAAAGCTCTGTTGGCCGCGCATGTGCGGTCGCTTGGTGCTTTATTGCGCCCAGAGGGTTTCAATCTTGAGTAAATCTCGCTTTACCCGCCGGTCTGTTAATAGATTCGGCACTAAATCCCCATCTATCAAAATTGAGCGGGAAGCTTCTCCGCTGCAAAAACTCGGTTGGAAGCCTTTTTTCCAACAGCAGCTGACGCTCGAAGAACTCGAGCAGTGTTTGCCGCTGCGGGTTATGGCTGTACACCGCAGTCGCCTGGAGTTGGCCGGCGAGCAGGGGGCTGTGTCCCTTCCGCTAACCGGGAGTCTTGTGGCTAATTTGCCCGCAGTGGGGGATTGGCTGTTGTTAGAGAAGAGCAGTGGATATTTCGTGCGTTTGTTGAGCCGCAGCAGCCAGTTTGAGCGCATGGCACCTGGGGGGCATCAGGTGCAGATGATCGCCGCCAATGTCGATAGTGTTTTTATTGTTTCGTCTCTGAATGATGACTTTAACCTCTCACGTATTGAGCGCTATTTGGCTCTGGCTCGGGAGTCTGGTTGCAGCCCACACCTGATACTGACTAAGACCGATCTGTGTGAAGATACAGCCCCTTTTCTTCAGGCATTGCGTCCATTCGGCGAATTACCCGCTGCAATGGTAAATAGCCTGGATCGAGAAAGCGTGGCACAGCTGCGCCAGTGGTGCTTACCTGGGGAAACTATCGCGCTGTTAGGTTCTTCTGGAGTGGGTAAATCCACTTTGCTAAATGCGCTGTATGGCGAACCCCTGGCTGAGACTGGGACCATTCGCGAAGCCGATAGTAAAGGACGTCACACTACACGGAAACGCTCTCTTCACTCCCTGAGTTGGGGAGCGCTGTTACTCGATAGCCCTGGAATGCGGGAGCTAGGATTGGTGCATGTTGAAGATGGCGTGGCGGAGACTTTTTCTGATATCGAGGCCTTGTCCAGAGAGTGTCGCTTTTCTGACTGCCAGCACCAGTCAGAGCCAGGCTGTGCGGTACAAGAGGCAATAACGGGCGATTCGCTGGATGATCGGCGCTTGCGCAATTGGCAAAAACTGCAACAGGAACTAAGCCGTAACGGTCAAACTCTCGCGCAGAAGCGGGCAGGGGAGAGAGCGCTATCCCAGATGTATCGATCTGTGCAAAACCAGGCACGTAAACACAAATATTCAGAGGATTAATAGAACTGGCGCCCGGGAACTTTCCCGGGTGCTTCTCAATTAATGAGAGAGTTTTAACGTGACAACGCCTAAGATAATGAGCAAAACTCCCAGGTAGCGTCCAAGGCTGGTGGAGTCTCCAAAGAACAGCACCCCTACGGCAAAGGCTCCGGCGGCACCAATTCCAGTCCAGACCGCATAGGAAGTACCAATAGGTATCTCCCGCTGCGCCAGCCATAGAAGAAATCCACTGACCCCAATAAATACCACAGCCATAACCACACCCAGAAGGCGGGTGTTACTGCCCTGTGAAATTTTCAGTCCCAGCACCCAACCAATTTCGCATAGTCCGGCGAGTATTAAGTAGAACCAGGCCATGATATTCCTTTAAAAATAGCTTTGGGGATTTCAACTTCAGCGCCGCTTGTGACGCTTGCTTGTTGATAAACATATTGGACGGTCAATAGAAAAGATATAGCTGAGAATGGAGGAAACGCTTTTAATGAGGCTTGGGGCAGACTAAGCGGCAGACCACACTTTTCTTTAGCAGCTGCAACTTCCGATATAATCAGGTTTGAAGGGAAGTATCCGACGATAAAAATAAAATCAGTTATAGGGAGTTTGGCCAAGTTGAAAATGATCCATGGAATAAAAGGAGCCTTATTATTTTTTGTGTCTGTCTGGTTATGTTTCCTTTCTGACTTTTCGTATGGTAATGAGGCAAAGATAGAGACCCTGGTTGTTACAGCGGGCAGGTATGCTCAGGGCATTGCGGAGCGGGTAGAGAGCATTTCTGTTGTCGACAATGATGTGCTCAAGAAAGCGGGTAACACCCACATCCAACAAAGCTTGGCGAGTGTGCCCGGAGCAAATCTGGCTCGAGGAAATGGGCAGGAATATCTGCCCGCCCTGCGCTCCCCAGTACTGACGGGTGCGGGCGCTTGTGGGGGAGTTCTGACAGCAGAGGATGGCATTCCACTGCGAGCAAACGGCTTTTGCAATATCAATGAGTTATTTGAATCTTTTAGTGAGACAGCACGTCATATCGAAGTCATAAGAGGGCCTGCTGGTACGCTATATGGATCAAATGCCCTGCATGGATTGATCAATATTATTAGCCGTGACCCTGTTGAGGATGAGGGTGGATTACTCAATGTTGAGACGGGGCCTCACGATTATTACCGAGTGGGTGTGTCGGCGAATCATCATTTTAATACTGAAGGTGATGGAATAAGTACGGATTTGTATCTGACGACCGATGGTGGCTATAGAGATCACTCCGGTGTGGATCAGCAAAAAGCCAGTGTTCAGTATGTTAGCCACATCGGAGATAGCAGGGTTCGAACCCGTTTGGTAGCTACAAACCTGAACCAGGAAACTGCGGGTTACGTTGAGGGAGAGAGCGCTTATCGAGATCCTCGATTGAGCCGTACAAACCCCAACCCAGAGGCATTTCGGGATGCCTATGCTATCAGGATGTATTCCCTGATCGATTTACCTATTAATCGTGATAGCCAAATACAGTTGTCGCCGTATTTTCGAAAAACCAAAATGCGTTTTCTGCAACATTATTTACCGGGCCAGCCTTTGGAAGAAAATGGTCAGGAAAGTATTGGAATTAGAACTGGTTATTATCTTGAGCTGGATAAAAAACTGAATCTGGTTTCGGGTATTGATACTGAATTAAGCGAGGGATATCTCTTGGAGGTGCAAGAGAGTACTACCGAGGGATCTGAATTTCTTCAGGCGACGATTCCTGTGGGGAAGCACTATGATTACGAAGTGACGGCTTGGAATCTCGCTCCTTACGCATCGGTAAACTGGCAGGTTAGTGATAAATTAGAAATTACTGGCGGAGTGAGGTTTGAGTCTGCACGTTACAATTACGACAATAACATGCTCTCCGGGCGTACCGATGAAAATGGAATGGCTTGTGACTTCGGCGGCTGCCGGTTTAGCCGACCGAGTGACCGAAAAGATAACTTTAACAATATATCCCCCAAGTTGGGAGCGCTATTATGGTTAAGTAATGAACTACAACTCTTTACTCAATTGGCCCAGGGTTATCGTGTACCCCAAGCGACAGAGTTATATCGATTACAGCGAGAGCAGACGGTAGCAGAGCTGGATCCAGAGGAAATTAATAGCTTTGAAGTAGGGCTGAGGAAAATAGGCGACTCTTTGTCATATGAGTGGGTGGCTTATACGATGAAAAAGGAGAATGTAATATTTCGTGATGCCGACTATTTTAATCAGTCCAATGGAAAAACCCGGCACTGGGGAGTTGAGTTGGCTGTAGATTATGAATTCACTGAAAGCTTACGGGTAGAGGTGAGTACCAGCTATGCAGAACATCGCTATGCAGATCAAAGGGAGTTGCAAGGTGTAGAACTGGATGGAAAGCTTGTAGATTCTGCGCCAAAGACCTTTGGTAGTTATCGACTTCACTGGTCCCCGAATTCTTTGGTATCAGCGGAGTTTGAATGGTTACATCAGGGTAGCTATTTTACAGATCCTCAAAATGCTTATCGGTATCCAGGACATGACTTACTGAACCTCCATTTGGCCTGGCAGTGGAAACAATATCAAATTTCTACTCGAATACTGAATATTACCGATAAAGCCTATGCTGAGCGCGCGGATTACAGTAGTTTTAGTGGTAGCCGCTATTTCCCTGGAGAGCCTCGTTCAATTTACTTTGGAATCAATTTTGATTGGTAATGTAATAAGGCCTTACTTTTTGCTTTCGGATTTCATTTGAGCGTCCCGAATCAACGCTGCCATGCGATAAAAACCATGAGCCATTTTAGTGTAGGGCGTGAGTAAAAAAAATGCGAGAACTGCACCCAAGTGTAAATCCAATAGTAGGGGGAGTGCGGCTGTCCCCCCGAGGGAAAAAAGTAATAGACCGCTGAGTGCGATGAATAACAGTAGGCCAACAAACCCCATCTCCCCGCTCCAAACCCTTGCTGAGCCAAGTTCTGGATCAGCCTTGAGCTTTAGCTGAATAAGCTTGCTACACCCCACTAATATGAGTAATCCACCAGGTATACCAAGTAATTTGGGTACAGAAAAAATCGAGTATGGCCCTGGCATGTTCAGAAAGTAATACATTACTGTGCCCGAACAGGTAGCTGCAAAGCACAATAAGAAGCCGTATAGAACAGCTTGGTGTGCGTATCGTCGCTGGTTGCTGAATCGGTCTTCCTCTTCGAAGTTACATCCATCCCCGTGGCCCCCGGATAGATTCTTTAGTTTTCCTGCTGAAATTAATGCACTTCTAAATTGACCCCAGGTAATTTTTTCCCCGTCGATTTTCCTCCAGTAGCGACGTAAACTTATCCCCAGGCTAAACAGCGGATAAAGAAAGGCCGGTAAAAAAATACTGGTCATAGTGGCGTGAGAAACAATTGCGTAGAAGCCCTCACCACCACTGGGTTTCAATACTCTTATTACATAAAAGATGATGGCAAATCCGATGATAGTAGCCAGGGCGATCAGACTGCCGCGTTTTTGGAACATTCTAGCGATACCTCCCGGCCAGGCAAAAGTCTCCCAGCTTTTCTGTCGCGCTTCGGCCATGACTTGGGGAATATTAATATTGAATTCGTGGGGATCGGTATACTGGCAGGCATAGTAACAACCTCGGCAGTTGTGGCAGAGATTGGCCAACTGGGTGATGGTTCCCTCTGAGAAAGAGCGGTGTAGTTGAAGTGCTGGAAAAACGGCGCAGTAGCCCTCGCAATAGCGACAGGCATTACAGATTTCTGCTTGCCGCCGTGCCTCTTCCAAATTATCCATTTGCATAGTTAGCGGCTTCCCTGCCAGCAATACGCCCAAAAACGGTGCCGATCATCATACCCAACCCAGCCAGATATCCCTGACTTAGGATTGACCCGGCCATGGTTTCTCCTGCAGCCCACAAGTTTTTTACCGGCCCTGTGGCAGTGCTGCACTGGGCATTCTCATCAATCTTGAGCGCCAGATAAGTGAAGGTAACCCCGGTGCGCAAGCTATAGCAGTAAAATGGTGGCTCGCTGATGGGGCGGGCCCAATTAGTTTTTTCTGGTGTCAGGCCGGTAGTGGCGACACTATCCAGCTCGGTGGGGTGAAAAGCGTCACTACTGCCACAAGCAGCATTAAAGGTTGCTATGGTATCGATCAGTTTTTCAGAGGGTAAACTGGTTTTTTCCGCGAGTTCCTCCAAGGTGTTCGCTTCGGTCGGAGGAAATGCTGATGGCATAAACATTTTTAAAGACTTGGAGTCGATAATTGCAAAAGCCACCTGGTCTGGCTGTTGTGCGACAAGGCGGCCCCAGATGGCATAGCGTTTGGGCCAAATATCTTCTCCCTCGTCATAAAAGCGCTGGGCCTCCTTGTTAACGACGATGGAAAAGGGGACACAATCCAGGCGGGTTACTATGCCCCCATCAAACTTCGGCGCTCGCCCATCAATTGCCACTGCATGGCACTGGGTGGGATCTCCGACGGACTGCACGCCTTGCTCCAGTAAATCTTCCAAGACCACACCCCGGTTATAAGGTGTTCCGCGTATCAGGAAATTTTCAGCAGCTGGGCCCCAGGCTTTTTCCAACCACTCAAGATTGGCTTCGAATCCGCCGGAGGCTGCTACAACTGACCTGGGTTCAATTTGGTATTGCTGTCCCTCGTAAACATAGTCGACACGAGTAATATGATTGCCCTCTAGCTGCAGGTGCTTAACGTGTGCCCGATACAGCACATCAACACCTAATTTGCCTGCAGTTCGGTAATAGGCGTTAACCAGGGACTTACCGCCGCCAAGGAAAAAAGCATTTGTGCGCGTGAGGGATAGTGTGCCGGACAGAGGCGGCTGGAAATGAACGCCGTGCTTTTGCATCCAGGGAAGCGCTTTTTCTGATGAGCGTATAACCAGCCGAGCTAACTGCTCATTGGTTTTACCCCCGGTAACTTTTAGCAGGTCTTCATAGTACTCGTCTTCACTGTAATCACCTTCCAGTGGACCCAGGGGGCCTCGGTGCATACAGCGTATATCCCTGGTGTGGCGGGAATTGCCGCCTCGATAGGGCTTGGGGGCAGTTTCCAGGATAATCACCTTGGCCCCAAGTTCGGCAGCAGTTATAGCTGCGCACAGAGCGGCATTGCCACCCCCAATTACGGCGAGGTCGTAGTGAGTGTTCACCGATAGAAAACCCTTTTGCAATGGATCAGTGTTCCATTGCAAAAGGTAGGTGAAAATTGAGAATAAATAGGCGGGCAGGCAATCCCTGCCGCAAAAAATCGTTAGCTGGTGGCGGGTTGTTCAGCTTGCTGCATGTCGATGTGAACAGATACAGAGGCCTGGCTTTCCAGCCAGTTGTCCATGCGCTCTTCAAGAATATTCAGTGGCAGTGCTCCAGATCCCAACAGAGCGTCATGGAAACTGCGAATGTCGAAATTGCTATCCAGGGTTTCCTCCGCCTCTTTGCGCAGCTCTTTAATTTTGAGCTGCCCTAGCTTGTAGGCCAGGGCCTGGCCGGGCCAAATTAAGTAGCGGTCTATCTCGACGGTTACATCGTGGAGCGGTTTGGCGCTGTTTTCCATAAAGTATTCGATCGCTTCCTCGCGGCTCCAGCCCAGCTGATGCATACCGGTGTCCACAACCAAACGCACTGCACGCCACATATCGTAAGAGAGTGCACCGAATTCGCTGTAGGGGTTTTTATACAGGCCCAGGTCGTAACCGAGACTTTCGGAGTAAAGGCCCCAACCCTCTACAAATGCGGTATAGAGAGCCATACGGCGCAGTGGGTGAATATCAGTTTGCTCTTGTGCCAAGGCAATTTGCAGGTGGTGACCCGGCATCGCCTCGTGCACTGTGAGCGCCTCCATTTCCCATTTTGGGCGGCTGGGCAGGTTGTAGGTATTGGCAAAGAAGATACCTGCACGGCCAGCTTCGTTGGAGCCGGGCAGATAATAAGCTGTGGTTTGGGATTGTTCTGAATAACTGGGTATAGGTTTCACGCCATAGGGCAGGCGTGGCAAGGTGCCGAACAGAGCGGGCAGCTCTGCATCAATGCGCTTGGCAATATCGCGGTAATCCCGCAGTAACCCCTCCCGGCTGGTGTGGTAAAAGCGCGGGTCGGTACGCAGAAACTCGGTGAATGCTTTGAAGTCTCCCTGGAAGCCTGTCTTCTGGATGATTTTATCCATCTCCCCTCGAATTCGCTTCACTTCCGCAAGCCCAATGCGGTGGATCTCTTCGGGGCTAAGATCGGTGGTGGTACTCTCTTCCACTTTATGGGCGTACCAGCGCAGACCGTCAGGGCGGCTGGTTAAAGCGGTATCCACCTGGGCCTCGGGAATATATTTTCGCTCAACAAATTCAGCCATACCCTGCCAGGCCGGTACCAGTTGTTTGCTGTAAATGGCATAGGCGCGTTGCTGCAGGTTTTTCCGCTTAGTTGCTGGGATGGCCTCAGGCATTCGATTAAATGCCGTCAGCAATGGGCTGTGCTCCGGCGCGACAGGTACCAGTGCGCGTATCTGACGCGGCAGGTCGCGCAGGGTAATTTGTGGTGGTGTGACCCCTTTGCGCAGGCCCCGGCGCATCAGCCCCTGGGTTTGTTCAATCAGGATTGGCAACCTTTCCAAGCGGCTGATAATTGTTTCGTAATCGGCTGCAGTGCGCTTGGGCATGCTATTGATAACAGCCGGTACATTGCGCTGAATACCGCTCATATGGGTAATTGGTTGCAAGTGCTCTGGAAACTGGAAGCCTTTTACTTCTCCCAATAAGTCCTGGTAGAGCAGCTGGTAATCCAATTGTTGCCCGGCTGGCAGGTCGCTCTGGTCGATATTGCGTGTAGCGCCCAATAGGATTCGGGTCTGCTTCTGCCTGAGTTTCACAGATTTCAGGGAGTTATCTACCCAGCGATGATTTTGCCCGGGGTAGCCCTCGTAGGTTGCCTGGCTGGGATAACTCTCCATAATCCAGCGATAACGTAAATCCTGTAAGGCGATGAGGCGCTCGGAGGCGCTGGTCTCCGGAAGGGACTTGTATGCTTTCCGGAAGGTATCCTGATCCATCGCCGAGGTATTGAGGCTGGCAATAAGTCCCAGGGAAGTGAATAGGGCTTTTCTGATAAACGACATAGTCCCCTCGAGTGAAAGCGTGTGGTCCAAATAGTGGCCGGATTTAGTCAATGGGTGGTTTGTTACCACTGCCGGCAATTTATTGCCGGGCATTCGAAGAGCAGCCAGCCGCATTAGCTGGCTGCCAAAGGCGGGCTGGGTCAGTTGGCTGCCGCTGTGCGACTGCCAAACTCCTGGTGATTGATCAGTTGCAAGCGCCTGCGAATCTGTTCCTCAATACCGGAAGCATTGAGGCCGATGGCCGCCAGCAGGTCTTTGTGCTTGCCGTGCTCAATAATTTGATCTGGAAGCCCCAGTTGCAGCACCGGTACTGACCGCGCAGTGCTATTGAGGTATTCGAGTACGGCACTGCCAGCACCACCAGCAATGGTGTTCTCTTCGATGGTAACTAAGAGTTGGTGACTCTTGGCAAGTTCATCGATCAGTGTCTCGTCCAGGGGTTTTACCCAGCGCATATCGGCTACAGAGGCCCCCAGCTGCTCTGCAGCGGCCATAGCGGGGCCGAGTAAGGTTCCGAAGCTGAGGATGGCTACACCACTGCCCTGGCGCAACAGGCGCCCCTTGCCGATCGGTAGCTCTGTCATTTCCTTGTTGATGGCGGTACCCATACCAGTTCCGCGTGGATAGCGCACAGCAGTGGGGCCGTTGTGTTGGTAGGCGGTATAGAGCAGCTGGCGGCATTCGTTTTCGTCACTGGGCGCGGCGATAGCCAGGTAGGGCAGGCAGCGCATAAATGTGAGGTCAAAACTACCCGCGTGCGTGGGGCCGTCTTCCCCAACCAGGCCGGCGCGGTCGATGGCGAAAGTGACATCCAGGTTTTGGATTGCCACATCGTGCACCATTTGGTCGTAGCCGCGCTGTAAAAATGTCGAATAAATAGCAACTACCGGCTTCTGGTCTTCACAGGCGAGGCCCGCAGCGAGAGTGACGGCGTGCTGTTCGGCAATGGCTACGTCGTGGAAGCGGTCCGGGAAGCGCTTGGAGAACTCCACCATACCGGAGCCCTCACACATTGCCGGGGTAATAGCGACCAGGCGCTCGTCCTGTTCTGCGGCATCGCACAGCCACTGGCCAAAAATATCCTGGTACTTGGGCAGTTTCTTCTTGCCGGGTACGGCTACTTGCACCTTGGCTTCCGGCTCCAGCTTGTTCAGCGCGTGGTAGCCCACCGGATCTTCTTCAGCGGGGCCGAAGCCTTTGCCCTTGGTGGTGGCAATATGCAGGAGTTGCGGGCCCGGCTGGCTGCGCAAGTTGCGCAGGGTGTGGACCAGGTCGTGCATGTTGTGGCCATCCAGGGGGCCCACGTAGTTAAAACCCAGTTCTTCGAACAGGGTACCCGGCGTGATCATACCTTTGACATGCTCTTCGGTGCGTCGCGCCAATTGCCAGGCTTTGGGGATGGCAGACAGTATCTTACGGCTGCCCTCGCGCATGTTCAGGTAGGTTTTACTGGCCAGGATTTTGGCGAAATAGGTAGCCAGGCCGCCGACATTTTTTGAGATAGACATACTGTTGTCATTGAGAACAACCAACATGTCCTTGCCGGTATGGGAGGCGTGGTTCAGGGCTTCGAAAGCCATTCCCGCCGTCATGGCGCCATCGCCAATCACCGCCACTACCTTGCGATCGTCAGGGGAGCCCAGGGCCATACCCAGGGCGGCGCTGATCGAAGTGCTGGAGTGGCCGACTCCAAAGGTATCGTAGGGGCTCTCACTGCGTTTGGGGAAGCCGGACAGGCCCCCTTGCTGGCGCATGGACAGCATCTGTTCGCGGCGACCGGTGAGGATTTTATGAGGGTAGGTCTGGTGGCCCACATCCCAAACCAGCCGGTCCTCCGGGGTATTGAATATGTAATGCAGGGCGATGGTCAGTTCCACCACACCGAGACCGGCACCAAAGTGCCCGCCGGTCTGGCCGACACAATACAGCAGGTACTCGCGCAATTGGCTGGCGAGTTCCGGCAATTGGCGTTCATCGAGGGCGCGCAGCTGCGCCGGGTCGTCGATCGAGTCGAGTAGCGGTGTCTGCGGGCGTGTGCGTGGAATTTCTTCGAGCATCAAATGTATCAGTTGCAACAGATGGTGATATTGAGGGGGATTGTATGCCCGTGGCGGGCATATTGCATCCCAAACCCCACAGGCAAGGCTGTGACTTAGTGTCCGCGCTGCACGATATAGTCTGCGAGCTGCTGCAGTAGCAGGGTATCGCCATCGAGACTTTGCAGTGCCTGGGAGGCCTGGGCGTGCAGTTTTGCCAGCTTGTCCCGGGCGCCGTCGACGCCGAGCAGAGAGACATAAGTGGGTTTGTTGCGCAGGGCATCGGCGCCCTGGGTTTTGCCCAGAACCGCGGTTTCAGCAGTGATATCGAGAATATCGTCCTGAACCTGGAATGCCAGGCCAATAGCTTGGGCGTAGCGGGTAATAATCTCCAGCTCCCTCTCGCTGGCACCGCCCAGCAGTGCGCCCATACGAGCGCTGGCACAAATCAGAGCCCCGGTCTTGAGGCGGTGCATGGGCTCCAGCTGATCCAGGGTCAGGGTTTGGTCAACGGAGTCCAGGTCGATAGCCTGGCCGGCGACCATACCTCGGGCCCCCGCCGCAGTGGCGAGCTCACGCATAAGCTGTAACTGCAATTGAGGGGCGAGGGGTTCAGCGAGGAGCAACTCGAAAGCCTGGGTTTGCAGTGCGTCGCCGGCGAGAATGGCTGTGGCTTCGTCATAGGCGATATGACAGGTGGGGCGACCTCGACGAAGGTCGTCGTCATCCATTGCCGGCAGGTCGTCATGAACCAGGGAGTAGGCGTGAATGCACTCCAGGGCCGCCGCTGTGCTATCGCAATAGGCCAAGTCAAAATCGACTCCCCGAAAAACCTGGGCACAAGCGTAGACGAGAGCGGGGCGCAGGCGTTTGCCGGGGCCCAGTGCGGCATAGCGCATTGCTTCGAACAGCTTTTCTGAGCCGTCGATCGGGGTGTTGAGCGCCTGCTGGATTCGGCTTTCGACGCGTGTGGAGGAGGCTTGTAGGAAGGCTTTCAGCTCCTCTGGCAGGTTTGCGGAACTCACTTAAACTGGGTCCCCGGAGTTGTCGTCGGCATCAAAGGGGAGCTCGCGGATATTGCCGCTCTCTTCAATTAACAGCTTCACTTTCTGCTCGGCTTTGGCGAGCTTCTGTTGGCACTCCCGGGTGAGTTTCACTCCCTTTTCGAAATCAGCGAGAGCCTCCTCCAATGGGAGATCTCCGCCTTCGAGTCGCTCAACCAGCTGTTCCAACGCCTCGAGACTCTCTTCAAAAGTTGATGTTTTTTTCTTTGCCGCCATAGCATCGCCTCTTAATTGCGGGGCAACCTTAGCGGCTGGCGCTGCGGGGGTCAATTCCATGGCCCCCTCATCCGGGAGCCTCCTCTCAGTGTCGTTTAGGAGCGCAATTCCTAGAGGCTCGACTCCCGGGATAAAAGATAGTGCGCCAGGGCTTTTTTCTGCACCGCCGTAAAGTTGTAGTTAGGCATTGGTGGTGTTGGGGCGTCGAAGTAGTCAGCCAGGGTCTGCGCTGTGTATTTAGCGGACAGGTTGCGCAGGGGAAACTGGGCCTGATGGCAGTGGGCACAATCGTTAGACCGATAGAGCTGGGCGCCCAGTTGAACCACCTCGGCATCTATTGAAAGCGCGTTGGCCGTGGATGTTTTTTGCAGTTGTGGCTGCTGTGTTGTCAATACAGCTTGGCGAGGGGGTCCTTGGCTTACACGATAAACTGCACCGGCGTAGTCATCGGAAATATAGATGTTGCCCAGTTTATCCTCGGCGATGGCGACAGGGCGGCCGTAAACCGTTTGGCGGTCATCGCTGAGAAACCCCCACAGGAAATCCCTCTGTTGAATTTCCCCGTCGTTACTCCAGTGCAGGGAGACAACTTTATAACCATCTTTCACGCTGCGGTTCCACGAGCCGTGCAGGGCGACCAGCGCTGCATGGCGATAATCCTTAGGCTGTTCCACACTGCGCAAAAATTTAATCCCGAGTGGCGCGTTGTGAGCGCGAAATTCGTACACAGCAGGAATTGAGTCAGCAATCTTTTGCTGGATTTCAGGGCTTGCATCCACCCCAAGATCCGGATCGGGAACCCGGTCACCGTAAGCGTAGGGCCATCCGTAGAATTGGTCTTTGCGAATCAGGTTGAGCTCATCTGGCGGCAAGTTGTCGCCGAGCCAATCGCGGCCATTATCTGTTGCGTAAAGTCCGCCATCTTTTGGAGACCAATCGAACCCCACACTATTACGCAGGCCGGTGGCGTATATTTCAAAATTATCTCCGTTTGGTTTCATTCTCATGATGGTTGCGCGGCGAGGATCTTTTTCAATACAAACGTTGCAGCTGGAACCACTGCTGAGAAAAAGCCATCCATCGGGACTCATATCAATAGTTTTTGTCCAGTGTCCATCGTCCTCAAGATTTTCAATAATTCTCTGGTAGCGCCCAGCGAGTCGCCCATCGGAATGATCAAAGGGGACCCGTCCAACTGCGTCACTTTCGGCAATATATAACCAGCCGTCGTGTAGTAATAATCCGTGGGGCCGTTGAAGATTATCAATAAGGGTCTTTTGCCCGTCACTGCGGCCGTCGCCGTCTTTATCCTGTAATAAAAGTGAAACTTTGCCGTGTCTCGGCTGAGAGACAATGATGTCTCCGCTGCGGGTCACTATGAGCCAGCGTGCGCCAGGAACATCCCTTGCGAATAATTCGACCGAATATCCATCCGCTGCCGTTAGCCTGCCTGTCACTTCTTTTTCTGTTGTTTTGACACCACCGACCAGTTGGCGCCAGGGTACACTGACACTGGATTTAAAGGTGGCCAAGGCGGTAGAAAGCACCGCTCCCAGGGCAATAAAAAATATTAGCGTATATTTCAACGTTTTCTTCATGGTATCGATTGAACTTGAAATAAAGAAGTTTATAGTTGCCGCGCTTACTTTTTTACCCCTATAGTTAACGCGGGATTAATTTCCTGTCTCCCCTCCCTTTTGTAACAGGTAACTCAGTTTGTGAGATATCTCTTACATAAAATTCAGCAGATTTCCCCTACTTTTTTCTCCCTTGATGTCCATAATTAACTTGCAAGGACGCGAAAGGGACTGCACTACTGCGGCAATGGATAAATGGATTGCGCCGCTCGCCCTAGGGATATGGGCACCATCCTGTGAGACGCACCGCCCGGGCCGGATTGCCTGGGCGGTGTTTTACATTCTGCTTTAATCTGCCTGTTGCTGCCTACAACACTTTCCAGAATTTATACCTATCCTTTGTAATTTGCTGTAATTCCACCATCGGCTTGTCACTGTCTGGAATTTGTAATAGTTATCCGCTTTAATGTTGATAGGCCGGCCAAATTACCCATGAGCCGGCGGAGGGTGGCGCATTCAGTAATCTACCAGCAGAAGTGCCCGTATTACCCAAGGCAAAACTACGCCTGTGGGCATCTGTATTTTCGTTGGTAAAAAAGCTTTCAGACTCCTCCATCTTGTCTGGGAGCAAGCTTTTACTTTCGAAGGTGGCAGTTTTTTCTAATGCTGTGAATCGCGCCAGCTTCTGTCATCGTCATCCAGTCCCTTCGATCTGTCACTCCAAAACTTCTTTTTTCTTCTTTATAAAAACTGTTGTGATTACACGGAAACAGTTCCGGGGCTGCCTTGTTCTATTCGACTGTGGGGAGGCGAGGTTATGCACGCGAGAATATTGCGTTTAAACCTGGCGGGACAACCGCTGGAATGGCTGAGTTGGCAAGAGGCATCCTGTCTGTACGTGCGGGAGCTGGTTACATGGTCGCTGGGAGGTGTTGTCCAGCGGGTGAGAGGAGGCTTTAATCGCAATGGCGATCGCTCCAGCCTCGATCTGGCCGCTATTATCGCCTGTGGCGGTGCACGTATGGCCCGTCCGCGCCGGCGCCCACCTCTAACAAATCGAGCACTGTTTTTTCGCGATTCCCATACTTGTCTTTATTGCGGTAACTTCTTTAAAAGTGTGGATTTGACACGGGACCATGTTATTCCTGTTTCCAAAGGCGGAGTTGATTCCTGGGAAAATGTGGTTGCGGCCTGCAGGCGCTGTAACCAGCATAAGGGCAATCAATTATTGGAAAATATCGACATGGAGTTGTTGGCTTTGCCCTTCTGCCCCAATGCAGCTGAATACCTTGCCCTGATTAACAGTGAGCGGATTCGCGGCGATCAGATGGAGTTTCTGCGCGGCCAGTTTTCACGGCGACGTCAACAGGGGTGGTTGTTGCACTAGCCCGTCGGATCAAAATGAGCAAAAAAGAAAAGGGGCCAACAGGCCCCTTTTAATTATGTCTTGTCGTTAGGTGAAGATACCGCAGAGCGGATCAGGCCGGCCAGGTATTCGGTGAAATTGTGCCCGTGGTTTTCCATCATTTTGGGGAACATGGAGTTAGGTGTCATACCGGGAAAAGTATTGACCTCATTGAGGTAGAGTTCGCCGGTCTCTGTCAGGAAAAAGTCTATGCGGGACAAATCCTTCAGCTTTAGGGCTTTAAAAGTGCGCAGGGATACTTCGGCTATCCATTGAAGCTGTTCTTCGTGAAGATCAGCAGCTTCGATAAAGGTGACCGCGCGGCTGCCCTCGGCATACTTTTCCTTATAAGTGTAAAAAGTATCCGTTGGGGCGCGTACTTCTCCCGGGTGGGTTGCGATCACATCATCATCGTAGTGGTAAACCGCAACTTCTAGCTCTCTGGCTTTCAATGCTTTTTCTATCAGCACATAAGGGGAGAGTTTAAAGGCGTCCTCGATCGCGGCCTCTAAGCCCTCTTTGTCACGGACCTTAAAGCAACCTACGGAAGATCCCTGATTGGAGGCTTTAACAAATACCTCGCCCCAGTTCTCCAGGGCATCGTGAGCTTTTTGTAGCTCCTCGACTTCAGTGCTGTGCAAAAACTCGTAAGGTGTGTTTTCAATACCCAGAGCGCTGAGCCACATCTTGGTTTTAATTTTGTTAAAGCAGATTTTGCTGGGCTCAGGTGCAGAGCCGAAATAGGGGATGCCGAACATATCCAGTTGCGACTGCAAATCGCCGGTCTCTCCCGGGTAGCCATGAATTGCAGGAATTACGTAGTCCACATCCCAGGAGTTACCTTCTTCATCGCGAATTTTGCGATCGTAAAAGATATGGTAAACCCGGCCCTGGCTGTCGGTAAGGCAGCCACTGCTATCCATTTCCACCCGCAATAGGGCGATGTCCTCTGCCGCTGACAACTTGTCCTCGATAAAATCAGCAGTTCTGAGGGATACGTCGTGCTCGCTGCCGCCACCGCCGCAGA
Source organism: Microbulbifer maximicatervae (SeqCode) (assembly GCF_052468155.1). Classification (NCBI taxonomy): domain Bacteria; kingdom Pseudomonadati; phylum Pseudomonadota; class Gammaproteobacteria; order Cellvibrionales; family Microbulbiferaceae; genus Microbulbifer; species Microbulbifer maximicatervae (SeqCode). Next base: position 484,820 of record NZ_CP174335.1, on the reverse strand, counting down.
TAAGCAAGGTGTTAATCATAAAATTATTCCGTCGTAGTGCCTGCCGAAGGTGCGGTTAATACCTGTTCGCACTGTTGAGGCAAGGTCTTTGGTTTCGGCTTTTTCTGTTTCGGCTGGGGTTTAGTGCCATTGAGAATTGCATAGAAGTCATCGCTAAACCACCAATCCAGGTCACTGCCACAGGCTGCAGTGGTCACTGGTGCCTGGGGCTTACAGTTGGTGCTTCCCTCTGGGCAGGCCAGGCGCACATGAAAATGGTAATTGTGCCCCCACCAGGGGCGCACTTTTCGCAGCCACTCGTTATCTTCGCCGGATATTTCGCACAGGTGGCGCTTGATGGTCGGGTGTACAAAAATTCGTTCGACCCGCTGGTCCTCTGAGGCCAAGCGCAGGATTTTGGGAACCCGGTCGTCCCAGTTTTCAGGGATTAGGCGGTGTTTGCGCTCATCAGCCAAGGCAACAGCAGAAATATTATCACGCTCCCACGGGGTGAGGGGACGCTCTGCGGCTCGCCGATCCTGGGAATACCAGATGTCTACGTCCAGGCCAGTTTGGTGGCTGTTGTGCCCACCACTGCCGAAAGGGCCCCCTCGAGCCATAGACATGTCACCGATCTGGATTCTGCCCAGATCTTTCTGCGCCACGCTCTGGGAAAACTCCTTTAGGAAGTTAATGGTCTGGGGGTGGGCAAAATGTCGATCGCGGCCAGTCCTCACCAACTGATAGCCCTCTCCCCTCAATGGCAGGGTCTCTCCGCCACTCAGGCAGCCATTGGTGTAGGTGCCAATACTCGATGGTGTCTGTGCACTGGGCACTTCGACCTTATCCCAGTCGTTGGCACTTGCGGCGCCGCTCGCTAGGGCCGAGGCGAGAATCAGGGTGTGGGTTATTTGCCGTAAAAATCCCGCTTTAAAGGGGCTAACGGCCTCGGTAGTGGATACTGAATTTTGAGCTTTCGGGTGCATAGGTCCCTGGATACCAATAAGTCACAGTTGTCGGGCCACCTCAAGTGGCGCCCGACGAGTATAGACAGACAGAGTGCTAGCTCTGTGACGCAAGTATTTCTTTGCAGTTCCGTATCAGCTGCTCCATTTCCTCATCGGTGCCAATAGAGATACGCAAGTACTCACTGATCCGGGGCTTGTTGAAGTAACGTACGAGAATATTACGCTCCCGCAGTGCCAGATACAGGGCTTCTGCGCCGGGCTCCGGTGGTTTGGCTAGAAGGAAATTGGCTTGGGAGGGAATCACTTCGAACCCCAGGTCTGTAAGCGCCCGCTCACAGCGCTCGCGGGTGGCGATGACCTTGCCGCAATTGTCGCTGTGCCAGGCGGTATCGCGGATCGCTGCGGTGGCCACACGCTGTGCAATGGCATCAATGGGGTAGGAGTTAAAGGAGTTCTTGGCTCTTAGCAATCCTTCAATCAGGTGCTTCTGCCCCATGGCAAAGCCGAGGCGAAGCCCTGCGAGGGCATAGGACTTTGACAGTGTGTGTATTACCAACAGGTTGGGGTAGCGATCGATGAGTGTTGCTGCGCTCTGGCCGCCAAAATCGATATAGGCCTCATCAATAACCACCACTCTCTCAGGCTGTGAGCGCAATAGCTGCTCAATCTGCTCTAGCGGCAGGTACCGTCCCGTGGGTGCATTGGGGTTGGGAATAATTACACCGGCTGCGGGAGCGGCATAGTCCTCAAGCTGGATAGAGAAATCAGCGTGCAGGGGAACAGTGCGGCTTTTGATATTGAAGAGCTGGCAATAAACCGGGTAAAAACTGTAGGTGATATCCGGAAATAGCAGGGGCTCGCTGCGGCGGAAAAAACTGTAGAAACTCAGCGCCAGTACTTCATCGGAGCCATTGCCCACAAATACTTGCTCGGCAGAGAGGTTGTGCTTATCGGCAATAGCGCGACGCAATTCACAGGACTCCGGGTCGGGATAGCGGCGCAATGCATCGGCAAAGTCGTGTTGCTCCAAGAGCCTTAAAGCTTCGGGGGAGGCAGGGTAGGGGTTCTCATTAGTATTGAGCTTTATCAGGGTTTCACTCTTGGGCTGCTCCCCGGGTGTATAGGGTTCCAGCTGGTCGAGCCCTGGGCTCCAATAAATCTTGCTCATGATTCCACCTCTGCGGTACTACTTTGATTGTCGCTGGAAGAGCCTTCAGCGCCTTCTTTAGTTTCTTTTTTCTTAATGGGGATATCAAACAGGTCGGCCGAATTTCCAATAAATTCCTGCATGGGAACAGGGTTGCGGAACAGCATATTATCGTATTTCAGCTCTGTGGATATCGGCGGAACCTCGCTGAATTCGTCCATGTTGTTAACGCTTTCAGCTAAACCTAGGCCGAGGAATGCCAGTGGCAGTGTCAGTGCCACTGTCCAGCGCCAGCCTCTGGCGAGGTTGGTGGCCAAATAGCAGGCGGACCAGAGCATTGCCGGTAATATGATGGCGAGTACCAGGAAGTCCAGGACCTGAATAGTAGTGCCGATGGCAAAATTGAAATTGATCAGCCCCCTCAGCCATTCCCAAAAAGTGTAAGTAAGTGCACCTATGGCGGCGATGGATAGATGGGTGAAAAAGTGCGTTTCATGCCTGACAACCCTGCCGATAAACGCCCAGACTCCGGCGTAAATCACCATGCCAATTATGGCCGTGGCAAGAATGTTGACGGCAATAGTCCATTGATAGTTTCGGGCGTAACCGAGGTAGCTCATCAGTACGCTGGCGAAGCCAAAACACAACAGCAGCAGTATTGCTCCCAGGGGGTGGGACAAGCTGGAAAACAGGTTTTCCAGTGAATGGAGAGGGGTAGCTTCAGGTACCGGGTCATCCGTATGGAAAACCCGGAAGCGTGACTTCCCACACTGCAGCAAGTCACCGGAGGAAATCCTGTGTTGAGCGATGGTATCTGGTTTAACGGACTTATCTTTCAGGTTTCCCAAAAGCTGGCAACCGTTGGTCGAATTGAGGTCGTGTAAGACGTACTGGCCGTCCTCTCCCCGCTTGATTTCGGCATGGTGGGCATCGGAATGGATGTCCTCCAGAATTGCATCGTTGTCGTAAGCGCGGCCCAGGGTAAATTTATCCCCGTCCATTCGGTAGCGCAGCTGCACCCGGTGGGCGCGATTGAGTTCTTCAATAATCAGGGCCATTGGATCTCGCTCGTAAACTTCTGAGTAAAGGCGTCGGCGGACTCCTGGGTAAAGCCGGACAAGGTAAAGTGGCTGACCAGTGCGCGATTTTTCTGATCCACACTTAGGCTCAGGAAGAAAATATCGTAGAGGTCAGGAAAGTCCTTGTAGCGCCTGACACAGTAGCTGGTGCGCGCGATCAGGGGCTCGCGATTGCGATCCGGCTTCGATACCGAGGTTTCATTGCCGCGCTCCTGAGAGGTAAATCCTTGCTGGCAGCGGAAATTGGTTACATCTTCTTCTCCAGCGCTATTGCCTGGGTAAAAGGAGTCCATCTGCCCTTCGTACTCGGCATAAAAGCGCGCGGGCAGAAGATCCTCGGCTTGCAGCCAGAAAAATTCGTACTCTACCCGCCCGGTGTTGAAGTCGTCGGACAGGAAAATAACATCTTGTCCGGTGCAGCCTTTATCAATTCGCTTGATCGGATTGGTTTCGCTCTCTTGGGTGTTTCCCCAGCATTTAATGGCTGGAATTATTTCACCGACAACCTGGGCCTCACCGAGGGCGCGACGCTGCCAGTCGGCCCTAAGTATTGAGTCGATAATTTTTTGCTGGTTATCCAAAAGCTGTTGATAAGTTACTTGCTTCAGGTTGAGAGTGCCGCCTTCAGCGCGGTAGTGTTTTAAAAGTGACGACAGCTTATCCACTGGTACCAGGAAGCTAACCTGGTTGCCTGCAGTCGCCACATTAATGCCCACTACCTGCCCTTGGGTATTGATCGCTGGCCCGCCGCTCATTCCCGGATTAATAGATCCGGCAAAGTGAATACGATCGTAGAAGCTACCGCCGGCAATACCGTTATAGGTCCCGGGAATCAAGGTCATGCCGAGGTCCAATGGGTTGCCCAGGGAGACAATGGTTTCCCCTTTTTTGGGGGTGTCTGTCGCCAACTCCAGGTATTCGTCTCCCGGCTTCTCCTGGCGCAGCAGCGCCAGGTCATTGACGACATCAATATCCAGTAGAGTTAATTTTCCCCGGGTGCCATTAACTGCAAGATATTCCAGGGAGTACTCGTCCGGCTCGCTAACCGCTTGAGCCACTACGTGGTAATTGGTGGCGATCAATCCATCGGGGGAGATTTGAAAGCCTGACCCCAGGCCGGCTTTTGAATTGGAGGATTTTTCGATAAGTCGAATTTGATAGAGGCTGCCGCGATAATCACTGTAGAGCTTTTCATAGCCTTGCGCCATTGCAACAGTGGATAAGCAGCACAGAATCCAGGCGAAGAGCCACGTGGAAAGTTTCGGCATTTTGAATTGATTAAATTGTGGACAGGAAGCGTGATACTACGGGATATAGGATAGTGCAACAAGCGCCCATCACCGGCGCTATCTACCAGTGATGGGTTTGTTTTGGATGGTCAGAGATAGTCCACAATTTTTGGCTGTGTCTCTATCACTTTTTGGTGCGACTCGAGATAAAAGCGGCTGAAGAGTTTGTCGGCTTCTTCCGGAGCGATAAAGCCCTCGCTAAATCCTGGGCTAACTGGATCGAGATGCAGGCGCGCGCAGTTGATCACATGGGCGGCCATCTGCGCCATATTTTCATCCCCAACAGAAATTCGGATGGTGGTTGGGAATATACCCGCCGCTTCCATCGCTTCAGGTGATAGCTCTGAGTGAGATGTCAGGGCGGGGCACAGCACCATGGTATTTGTCTGGCCCAAGCTTACCATTTGCCCGAAAGCGGGCTCCAGCGCGTCAAAGAAACTTTTAAAGGCTTCGGTGGGAATTTGCGCAGCTTCCATGTCAATGCTGAATAGTGGTGTGGGGAACTGGTAGCGCATCAGCGATTCTCGCAGCCCGGAATTGGGATGGGTTTCCACTGCATGGCTGTTGACACGAATCTTGCTGTGACTGGCGAAGAAATGGCTGAGGCTCAAAGTATTAATACACTTGGTGAGCATGCGCATTTCCAGGGTACGCATACCGCAATGCACTTCCCAGGCCTTGTCTGCATCCAGGAAAGCCCCCTTGATGTAATAAACATCCCAGAACATGCACTGATCCCAATTAAGGCCTTTTGCGCTGTCACCTTTAGGGATAAACATGCGGTGGTTTTCGCCGATAACCACACCGGCAGTGGCGGCACCGGTGCCGCCGATATCCTTGGTGTAGGAGTGAACAACAAAATCCGGTCTCTCTTCCCTATCTTTGCGGCGCAGTGGCTGATATAGGAAAGGGGTTGCCAGGGTGGCATCCAGGCTTACCAGGATATTTTCCCGGTGAGCGGTTTTACAAACAGCCGGTACATCCAGCATGATCCCGTGGGGATTGCATGGAGACTCAATATAGACATGTATTTTTGCTCCGGCACTGATTGCGTCTGCGTATGCTTGCTGGGTATCAGCCAGTAGCTTTTCGAACTCTTCACCGGTAGTGCCATCAAACCAGGCCAGATTGATAGACAGTTTATCTTTGCGGGCGTAGAAATCCTGTAATAGCTGGTGAGTGCCGCCATAGATATTCCTGGAAACAATTAAGATATCCCCGTGGCGCAATTGATTTGATAGGAGTGCATCGATTGCAGCCATACCGGAATTGAAATTCCAGGCCATGTATTCACTGGCTTCAGGTCCGCATTCCAAATCCACAATAGCATTGGCCAGGGAAATGGAAGTGGGGTTGAGTAAACGTGAATAAATATCGTGGCTCGGCTCGCGCCCACGGAAAGCATCGTCCACCCACTCGGTGCAGGCATAAATGTAAGTTGCCGTGCGGGCAATTACCGGGGTAGCAGAAAAAATAGCGGGAATATTATCGAACAGGGGGTAACCACCCCGTGTGGTGATATTAAAGTCGTCTCCCTGTAGGCTCTGAAAGCTGGCGCGCAATGGGTTTTGTAAGGTGTCCAATAATTTCGCCAGCTGGAAACTCATAAATCGCTTGGCATTGAAATAGGCAATCTTGTCAGATTTGTCCAAGCGCTGGAGTGTATCGGTTACCTGGCTCCACAGTTGGCTCAGATTTCCCTGTGCCTGGTAGAGCAGGGTTGCGGTCTGTTCTAACAGTTTTCCATGCTCTGATTCACTATCAATACAAAAGTGCTGCAATTGCTCTTTTGCCAGTTCATCAATATTTTTTGCCTCGGTGCTGTTGCGGCGGGGAGAGAGAATTTTTACATCTTCTAGGTTCGCTTCCATTGTGTCCTCACTACGTGATGCTTTTTGTTATATGGCGACTCTAACAGTCATCTGCGTCGTATAAAACACTTGGCGAGCAATCAGTGTGTAATTTGCTGTGTTTTGGCGTGATCGATCTGTAATTTGGAAATCTGTACAGTAGCTTCCAGTTGAGGGGGTAGGTGGCTGTGGTAATGGTTGCCGGCCATGGAAAGGCAGCCCCCACAACATTTAAATAGGATTTAATTTCCTCGTAGCCTTAGGTAGTGCGATGAAATAAAGGGATTCAGCGCAAGCTGAACGGTCAAGCTGGAATCGACAGGTGTAGAGTCTTAGTCGATTCTCTTGGATGAGCTTGTCCGGGCATGGATGCCAAATTTTGCTCTTGATAGTGTTGTTGTAACCGTCGATGGTTGGGACCATCATTTCGGGCCGGCAGTTTTATTACTGCCGGCTTTTTTTTAATTTGGACTCCATTTTGAGAGCGATTACCCATACAATATTTTCCAGTCTTCAAGCCTGCCGTGTAGCACCCAATAAAGTTCTGAGACGCAATTCAAATTGGATTGAATTGGCGAAAGGGATCATCGATTGATTTCAACAAGCTCCAAGAATAGTTTTATATTTATTTTAAAAAATATGCCCTGATTCTGGTCTCGGTGTCGCCATAGTGGAAAAGGAATAATCCTTCCACTCTTGGTTCTGCTTAAATTAAGCGTTTATCAAATGTTATTTTTGGCGTACGACGACTCCGTGTGTCTATTTTAATTATTTGGTGTGTGGTTGCCTGTAATGAGGTGTGATCGACCTGTAATCCTTAAGTCTGTACATTGACGTCCAGTTGAGGGAGTACAGGTGGCTGTGGGAACAGTTACCTCGCCATGGAAGGGCAGCTCCCACAATAAAATTTCGGATGGATTTAATTCTCCTATCGCCCTGTGCGCGTTAGAGAGTAAAGGGATTCAGCGCAAGCTGAACGGTCAAGCTGGAATCGACAGGTGCAGAGCCTTGGTCGATTCAACTAGATATGCTTGTCCGGGGACGGATGCTGAAGTTTGCTCATGATAGTGTTGTTGTAACTGTCGATGCTTCGGGTCAGTAGCTTCAGTTCTACTGGCTTTTTTAAAGTTGAGACCGGTTATGATAACGCGGTCAAGGACGTAGTTTACAACAAGATAAAATGTCCTTTGGTGATACCATATAACAAATTTTTAGAGAGGGATGGAAATATGGTCAATTGTGCTGACCTACCTGTACTTGACGTAAAGGTGCCTAAAGAAGGGTTAAAACTGGATTTGGTTCTTCAGCCTAAAGAGCAAGAAGATGGTAAGCCTCAGTACTGGCCGCTGTTTAATGCGGTTAACCCTGAAGAGCACTTCGGCAATATGCACTTCAAAATCCATAAGCGTGCAGTATTGACTCTGGAGGTGACTCTGGATTTATCACAAGTACCGGGTCGTGAGTTGGAATTTGTTCGCTATCGCCAGAACCATAAGTTAGATGGTCTTATTGCCCTGAGCCCGGATTTTCGTCACCAGTTCCGTGCTCGCGCTAAAGAAGTGGATGGTGAATTCACTAAACTGATTATCAAAATTAGGGATAGAGAGGATATCCCCGATAACTTCTCTTTCCTATGGATGTGCATGGATGCGGAAACCGGTGCGCACTTTGTCTCTGGGGATCCAGAGGCGCAGGTCGACCCATTTCCAGTTAATGGCCCACTTTAGTCGCAAATAGCCGACATAACTTTTTGTGAGGTTTGGGGTTGGGTGCAGAGTTTTTTAAATGCCGGTAAGGCAAACCACTCTGCCCCCATTCCTAGCTCAATTAGCTCTTCTATATAGTAACTTGCTGATCGCCATTCCTCGGAAAGGGCATAGATAAGGGCCGCACTGTAGGTGATATCGGTGTCATCTTGGTTCATTTTAAGCAGCTTGTTAAGTATAACTATTGATTCAGCATGCTGGTTAAGGTTCGCCAGGGCTATTGCTCGGATTCGATATTTTCTAAGGCTTTGATCTCCATCCTTAATATTTGAGGTTAGCTTTAATATCTTTTCATACTCATTTATTGCGAGCTGGTTATTTCCCAGCATTTGATAGGTTTCTGCAGTTTGATATATCGTAGTTAAGTTCTGCGGTGATATAGATAGCACTTTTTTATATTTGTCTAATGCTTCCGGATATTTCCCTTGCAGAAAATAAACTACCCCTAAATTGGCTTCGGAGGTTAAGCTTCGGAATTGTTCTGGAATTGCAATGAAAGCCTTTTGGGCGGTTTCCAGGTTTCCTTGTTCTAATTCAATTACCCCAATAACAGCATGAGCCGACCAGAAATCTGGATGCTTTTCTAGAAGGATACCTAAAGTTTCTCTTGCTTCGTCATAGTTTGCGATTTGAAATTGGTTTATTGCAACCAAGTATAAGTTCAGTGCGGAGGGGTTTAGAGTTGAGGCTTGCTCTGCATAATAGAGGCCTTGCTTATAATTTTCTTGGGAATAGTAGAATCGGGCATATTGAGCAAGTATGTGTGCAGAGGGGTATCCTTTAGCCTGAAGTTTATTTAATATCGCTTCAAATCCCGCTCTATCTATGCCTGCGGATTTAATATAAAGTTGGGCTTCAAGAAGAGCAGTTTTGTCGGCCCCAGTAGATTCTGCACTGGCTAATATCCCAAGAGCCGATGTAAGTAGGCTGGTATCGTTGCTAGCCATATATAGTTTAGTGGCTATTTTCGCATATAGGGAGTATAGGTTTGAGTTTTTTGGATATTTGCCAATCAACTCTTTTGATATTTCTAAATCTTCTGGTTCGGTAGCGGTCTTCGTAAGTTTTGCAATTGTAGAAAGATACCGAGTATAGTCTTCAGGCGCCATTCTAACATCGGCGACCGACTCTTTATGGTATTTGCTTGGGAATAGGTCTATGGCACTATTCCGTATTGAATATTGGGACTCTTGTCTCTGTTGATCTGTAAGAAATATAAAAGAAATTTGCTTTTTGACTTGTTTGTCTAACGGGTTAATAACTTGTATTTCGATGTTGCAACGCAATTGCATGCACTCTAAACGTGCCGCTAAAGCATCAGTAATCCCCTTTTCCTTCAACCGTTGTAATTGGTCATCTAGGCTGGCTTGCTTTCTGGGGTTATAGCTTACTAAGGCGCTTGACTTTAGGTGGCTTGGGGTGCTCATAAGAGCTTGGCGTACCATAGCGGCGACTAGAGTGTCCGTGTTTTGATCGGTTGTTTTTCCGCTAAATTCGACAGGAAGTACTGCAATATATTTGGGGGGCAACTTAGAATAAGTTTTCCAGCCCCATGTTACAGCTGTAGCTAAAACAGCAAAGCCGGCTAAACATTTAGTCAGACGGTTATATTTCTTGCGCGGTTTGATAAGCAACTGTGTTACTGTTTCAGAGTATTGTTGGGTGTCAGCATCAATGCCATGATGGCGGACTAAAGAAAGAGCTTCGAAAACTTGCTGGGCAGAGTCTGGGCGCTGCTCGGGGCGCTTACTTAAGAGTCTATCGAGCAGTGCTACAAGTGGCTTAGGTATTTCTGGCCAGTAGGTTTGTGGAGGAATATGGGGTGCGCTACAAATTTGTTGGGCAAATGCCAGCGCATTTAAGTCTCCACGTTCAAAGGGCTTGTTGTTGCAAAGCAGTTCGTAGGCAATACTGCCCAAGCTAAATAAGTCACTTCGAGCATCCAGAGGGGTACCTTGAACCTGTTCTGGGGACATCGCCTGTATGCTGCCAGCGATATGATCTTCTCTGGTCAGTTGTTGGTCACAATCCAGCGCCTTGGCTATGCCAAAGTCGGTGATTTTTGCTACGCCATCATTAGTGACAAGGATATTTTCGAGCTTAAGATCTCTATGAATAATACCTAGGGAGTGAGCTTTACTTAGCCCCTGACATATTTGCATCAACAAGTCGAGCTTTACTGCCAGGGTAGGGCTATTTTCGCGAAGCCATTCTTTAAGAGTGACACCCTCAACGAGCTCCATAACAAGGGCGATCCCGTTAGTTTCCTCTAGTACGTCATAAAGCCGCACAATATTTGGATGATTCAACCTGGCTAGAAGTTCGGCTTCGCTGCGAAAACGGGCCTCTGCAGAATTTCCACTTAAGTCAGAGCGGAGGCGCTTAATAGCTACCTTTCGCCGAAGCTTGATATCTTCGGCTAAGTAAACAACCCCCATACCACCAGCACCCAGGGTGCGCTCAACCCTGTAACGGCCTTGATATTCCTCAGTTTTTTCCAACGCAACTACGTCCATTGTATTGAGTTCTTCTCGGATGGATGGGGGATTTTACCTGATAGTACAATTTCGTGAAGGGATCTGTCGCCTTGTAAAGGGAAATGGTTCACGTTATTCCATTCTGTTTGATTTGCTTTTGGTGACTTAAGTGCCAATTCTGTCAGTGCATAACGCTGGATAACTGGAACGCAAATCATCAAAACTGGCGATGGTACAAATAGACTGAAAGCCAACGGTAGTGAACCACACTGGGGCTGCGCCTAGCTCCAAGGTCTTTCGTATGTAGGCTTTGGCGGAGAGCATCTCACCACTTGCCATATAAACCTGAGCATGGATGTAATTTACAAACAAGCCATTGCTAGGGGCTGTGTCGTCAATCTTCAATAGTGTTTCAATGGCTTGTTCTGCCTGGCCCAGCTCTGAGTAAGCCTTTGCCCGGAGTAATAGGCCAAGCGAATCTTGTTGATTCTGTGTCAGGTTCAGAGCGTGTCGGGCAAGCTCCAATGATTTCGCTTGCCTATTTTCTAGGCGAGCAATTTCTGCGAGCATTAGATATACATGAGGGGCGTTTGGGACGCGTTCAGCGATATGATAGAGGCAGCTTTTGGTGTCCTCGAACTGCTTTTCGATATAGTAGGATAGGCAGAGATTGAAAGTATCCCAATCTCCCAGCTGTTTTAGGCCCAGCTCACTAAGGAATCGGATAGACTCCTTTGGGTGGCCTGAGCCCAACTCAATAGTTGCGAGTAGAGAAATAGCATCATTATATTGATTGTTGAGGCGGATAGCGTGTAGAAGTTGGAGTTTGGCATTCTCCATTTGCCCCATTAAAATCAGGGTTGATGCCTTTTGGTGAAGATAAATGGGACTGATACGAATATCGAGTGCATGGTTAATGACATCCAAAGCACGTTTGTAATCCCCCCCCCGCTGGTAAGCTTTCGCGCGCAGAAAGTAGTAGAGCGCTTGGTCGGGCGATTGCAATTTTAACTTTGCGAGTAAGGTCTCTGTGCGTTCAGTATCTCCCAGATAAATGGCAATACGTATCTTGGTAGCCAATACAGATGGAGAGTTGGAAATCTTTGCGGGTATGTTTTTGAGGAGCTCATTGAGCCTGCCCCGTATTTTGACTTTCCGTGAGTGATAGAGGTGGGTGACTAGCAGATCTGCCAACAACTCATAGTAAGGGGGGAAATAGGGGTTCTTCTCTAGCAACTTTTCTATCTTGGTAATTGCACTGGCAACATCTGCTTCATTATTGCGCTGCTCAAATATCTCGAGATAAAGTTGGTAATCTGCTGGACTTAAGGTGAACTGGGCTCCTTGGTTTTCTATAGGATAGTTGGGTAGCAGGTATTGCATTTGCTGAAAAATGCGTGCACGGCTCTCCAGGGGAGCATCTAGGTCCAGCATGGTGCTACGGTTGGAGGTCTCGACGAAATCTTCGGTTTCTATTAAAGCGAATGAAGCTTCGCACAGAGTCGCTTCACAGCTCAAGGCGAATTGCAGTAGTAGTTGTGCGTTGAGCGCTTTCGCCTGTTCACGCAGGGGCTTGTCTTTTAGCTGTTGTGACTCCGAATAGGGGACTAGCAGTAAAGCTGCTTGATCGGACAGCCCCTGCTTGATAGAGCTGAGGAGATTGCTGGCCAGTAACCTTTCCTCGCGGTTATGTAGACTGGATAAGTCTGGCTCAATAATCGCAATATATTTTGCCGGGGGCTCTTTGCTGCTCGGCTGGAAAAACCGTGGGAAAACTGCGGTGGCTAAGCCAAATAGTATTGTTCCGGCTGCCAAGAGTATTCCGGCTAGGAATTTGTGGCTTTTGTTTTTACGTCGGCGCTGTACATGAAAGTCTTCGGTCGTGATCGTGATTTCGCGTTCAGTGGTATCTTGTTGGGCCGATGTTAGTTGACCTAGTATCACATCTAGGTCGCCGGCTACAGCAGCAGCACTGACGGGACGCTTGTCAGGGCGTTTGGCTAGTAATTTATCTAGCAGTTTGCATAGTGCTGTAGGAAGACCTGTATTAATGACCCCTGCAGGGGGATGCGGATTGTTGATAATCCGATCGATGATAATATATGGACTTCCGTGCTTGCCAAACGGCGGTTGGCCACATAGCAAGTGATAGGCTAGCATCCCTAGCGCAAATAAATCACAGCGGAAATCCAATTTTTCGCCGAGGGCTTGCTCGGGGGACATTGCGTACCAGCTACCGGCGATATGCTGCTCTCGAGTGAGCGCTATTGTATCCTGCCAACTTCGAGCAATGCCAAAGTCCGCGATTTTAGCGATATTATTACTATCAATAAGGATGTTGTCAGCTTTTAGGTCGCGGTGAATAATGCCGGCGGCATGTGCGCGGGCCAACCCTACAGTGATTTGCTTGAGCAGTTGTATTTTTTGGCGAAGATTGGGGTTGAATTCCCGTGCCCAATAGGTGAGCGGGCGGCCATCAACATACTCCATAACGAGGGCAACATCGTCCTGCTCCTCCACAACATCGTAAATTTGTACAATATGGTTGTGGTTAAGCTGAGCGAGCAATAATGCTTCCTGGCGAATTCGCTGTGAAGCAAACTCATTGCCGGGATTATTGAGCAGTCGCTTTATGGCGACCTGTCGGTTGAGCCGCTCATCTTTGGCGAGATATACAACCCCCATTCCTCCAGCTCCAATCTGGCCGATGATCTTGTAGTGCCCGATATAAGAAGGTGGTTGCGATGACATTGTAAATCTTGCCAAGGGGTGAGTGATTCAGTTCCGCCCCCCCTGGCAAGTAATGACTGAATAGGTAAATAGGAGGCTTAGCCTTAAGCCCCTTCGCTGAAGGCGAAATTATACTACTTCCAACTCTGCTTTTGCCTCAAGTTGGTTACCTTTAAATATTTCGAATTGTGGACAACCTATACGGATTTCCCAGGAGCGACGCTCTACTAAGCTAGAAGTATCTACTGCGTCAGGTAGTGACTCGGAGATTTGTTTACGAGCACGGAAAATCTGGGTGTTTAGGTGGTTGACCGTAATACCTAGCTCATGAGTGGCCACTTGAATAGAAACCCAACCCTGAGAGTCTGTATCTATACCGCTCTGCATATCCTTGTAGCGGGCACGGGCGAGATACAGTAATAGATAGTTATGAATTCTTGCGGGTAGGGACTGCTTCATGCCTTCACGCTGAAGTTGTAACTGCACGTGCTCTTCGTGGGAGCTCACAGAGAACTTCAGCTCAAAGTCGACAATAGACAGCTGCTGCAGTGACAACTCTTTCGTTGCCCCTTGGTTGTCCGCCAGGAAAAGCTGCCAGCTATTAAGTCCACAATCTATACGATCGCCATGATTGACCAGGATTTTATCGCCATCGTCAGCGGATGCACCGGTAAACTCGTATAGCCACTGCCCGGTGAGGGGGCTGTACTGCAAGCTGGCAAGGGGCTCATTTTCATTGGGCAGCAGGTGAAACTGCTCCAGCTGCTGAGCTTCGCCGGATTGGATATCGATCAGCAAATTCTCTGGACCGTCGAGGTTCTCAACAATCCAGGCTGGATTGTTGGCTCGTCCAAATGCGATCTTGTCGCCAGTTTGAAGTGGGTAACTCTTAGCTGGCACCAGCTGCTGGCCATTTAGCCAGGTGCCATTGCGACTCAGATCGCGGATATTCCAATGTGTACCGGTCCACTGCACTGCGGCATGGATGCCCGATATCTCAGCACTTGTGATTCTTGTGTCTACTGCACCCTGCCGGCGCCCAATGGTGTGGTGTGCCATTAAGTAAACTGGTTGTTCCCTATCTGGATGCTGTAAGCAAGCCATATTCCTACCCTTCTGTCGTGGCCAACTCAAGTTGTGGCCTGATTGCGACAAAGTTCAATCATACTGGTGGGTGCCTGCTGTGATTGTCCTGCGAGTACCTCAGCAGAACGGAGTCTTGGCTTTCCATTTGTGGCGATCATTTCCCCGAGCTGAGACACTACTTGTTGTGATGGGCGCTGTTCTGCGCCGCTATCCCACTGCTTGTCTCGGAGAGAATTGCCCCAGTTCTGAATGATTTAGTCACTACGATTTTTGGAAATTGTTCTATTTTTGCGCTCCCTTGATAACTGTCTCTAGGGGAGTGCAATAATTGTCAGTAATTGCTTCCATTTTCGCTGAAAAGTTGTGCCGCCGTCAAAAATCTTAAAGACCTTTTCGTACTTTTACTTGTGACTTGGTTAATGTTCTCCAAATACACGGCTGCACACTAGTTTAATGGATACTTGCTTGTATCTTTGTCGATCGCATCTACTTTAATCGATGACTACACAATATATTTCATAGTTGTACGTCGGTGCTAGCGGCATTACTGCTAATTTGGTAAATGGTTACCACTTTTGCTGTTATTGAAAATAAGTCTCAATTGTAAAAGAGAATATATATTATTAACCGTTAAATTTGGCACTTTTGACGGCTTGTATGTCATTGTTGAAAAGGTTGATTTGAAGTAGCTGCTTTGGCGCGCTATTTATCAGATGCACTTAGGTGGCACTTTGCAGCTAAAGAATGAAAATTTAGCGGTAGTGAAGCCCGAAGCAAAACGCTGGGGCACTCTGACGATTTTTAACCTTTGGGCCAACGCCGCACAAAGTCTCGCTGGCTATACCCTGGCGGCAACTCTATTCCTCGGTCCCAATACGAATGCTTGGCTGGTTCTCGCTGGGATCGCTATTGCAGCAATTTTAATTATCATCCTGTTAAATTTAATCGGTGAACCGAGTGTTAAATACGGTATACCGTTTCCCGTATTGGCCAGGGCGAGTATGGGGATCCGAGGTGCTAACGTCCCTGCGTTGCTTCGGGGGAGCGTGGCAATATTTTGGTACGGTGCGCAGACTTGGTTTGCTGCCCATGCCATGTCTTTATTACTGAGAGAGTGGTGGCCACAAGCTGTCGGAGGGCAGTGGCTGGCAATGGACCGGATCGATTGGGCCTCCATCGTACTTGTCTCCTTATTTCAGGCTCTTCTATTTTTCAAAGGTATCAATACGATCCGTTGGTTTATCAACCTGGCTGCGCCATGTGTCTATGGAGTGATGCTGGCTCTGTTGTGGATGCTAGTAGTTCGCAGTGACGGACAGTTTGTATTTGCAGTTGCTACTTTCTTTGATCGGTCTATAGCATCCTGGGGCGATGGCTTGGTCCAGCTCATCAAAGTCACAGGTACTATGTTGGCTCTCTATGCGCCGATAATCCTAAGTTACGGAGATTTTGCTCGTTTCTGTAAGAACGAGTCTGTTATGCGAAGGGGAAATTGGCTGGGAATCACTATAAACATGACTGGCTTTGCGATAATTGTTCTGTTCACCACTATCGCCGCCCAGTCAGTTTTCCACCAGAACCTGGCAAATCCCACTGATATCGTGCAGAAGCTTGGGAATCTGGAGCTGTCATTGATCGCCGCGGTTGTTTTTTTTACAGCAACGGCCGGTATCAATGTGGTGGCGAACTTTGTGGCTCCAGTTAACGATATTTCAAATCTTCTGCCAAAGTACCTGGGGTTTCGCAGGGCGGCATTGATAACGCTGTTTCTGGCCTTTCTGATTAGTGCTTTGTGGCCCGCTGTTATCAAACAAATCGGTTTAGTGGCGTTCGTAAACTGGATGGGGGTTTTTCTGGCGCCTGCCTACGGTGTCATATTGTCTCACTACTACTTAATAGAGAAGCGCCAGATGGAAGTAGAGCAGTTGTATTACAGCGATAGTGATGGGCGTTATTACTATTTCTGTGGCTGGAACCCGCGAGCACTGCTGACTTTATTGGCGACATGTATTGTTATCACAATGTTGGCTTTTTTCTTACCGAGAGGGTTGATGGCAGGCGTCGACTGGCTATTGGCTGCGGCTGCTGCTTGCGTTGTTTATTGGAGTGTTGCGAAGCGCAGTTAGGGGGAGCCCGGAGGTATTTCCGGGCTCAGGGGGCGTACTTTTTTGTTGTTAGATACGGATACCTTCGATATCCAGGATCATCTCAACTTTCTGGGAGGCTGGGCCTAGGGATTTGATACCGAATTCTTTCAGCTCGAACTCAGTGGTTCCACTGAAGCCCTGGCGGTAGCCGCCCCAAGGGTCTTTACCGCCACCGATATTGGTAACGTCAATTGTGATTGGCTTAGTGATACCGCGCAGGGTCAGTTCGCCATTTAGACGGGCTTTGCCGTCTTCCAGAGGTTCAAAGCTAGTGCTCTTGAAAGTAGCAGTGGGGAATTTTGCGGTATCGAGGAAGTCATCACTGCGCAGGTGCTTGTCTCGCTCAGCGTGATTGCTGTTGAGGCTGGTTACATCGATGTCGACATTGATAGAAGATTTTTCTGGTTGCTTTTCATCGTAAAAGAAGGAGCCGCTGAAGTCATCGAAACGGCCGTACAGCCAGCTGTATCCAAGGTGCTTGATACGAAACTGCACAAAAGCGTGAGCCCCTTTGGTGTCGATTTTGTATTCCGCTGCTTGAGCTACAGTCCCCATCAGAGCTGCAATAAGAAATACAGAGAGCTTCTTCATGTCATTTTTTCCTTATTTGGTGGTTGAGAGTGTTGTTTGTACGTGTGAGTGATCGTCTGTAGAACCCTTTACACGGATGCCAAGGATTCTGCGCAGTGTGCCGTCACGGTCAATAAAGTGATGCTTGAGGGCTGCCAAGACATGTGCTGCTACGAGTCCAATCAGGCCCCAGGCAAGGATTTCGTGGATAGATCCCGCAATGTCTTCCTGATTAGGAATCCCTTGTAAGGTTGCAGGGATACTCACTATGCCGAAGACATCGATAGGACGGCCATCGGCGGTAGAAATCAGATAGCCGGAAACCATGATTGCCAGTAGTAACAGGTAAATCAGCCCATGAGTGGCGGTGGCGGCAAATTTCTGCCAGCTGGGTGTTTGGGGGTTGCTCGCCGGAGATGGGTTGGCAAAGCGCCAAGCCAGCCTGAAGAGTAGAAACACAAGCAGGATGATGCCCACCCCTTTGTGAATTTCAGGGGCTCGCTGATACCAGGGGTCGTAGTAGGATAGCTGGCGCATCCACCAACCGAGAATAAAAGTCCCTATGATCGCAGGGGCCATTATCCAATGGAGGGCGATGGCTACCCAGCCGTAGCTGGAGGAGCTGTTTTTGGCCTGCACTTCTCTCTCCTATTGGTAGTACGTCACACTTAGATTTGCTAAGTGCCACTAGGGTACAGCCTTTGGGCTCTACCACCAATGGGGAGTTCCTGAGTATGGGAAAGGAGTCAAAGGTGTTAATAGGAAATGCCGCGCTATATCGAGCGCCCCGGAGAGCTTTCGCGCTCGGCCGCCTGAAGGATGCGCTCACAGGATAGCCGGTCCAGGGAGGAAGAACGCTGTGCCAATTGGTCTGCCAGCCAGCTGGTGGAGTGCTCTTCATCCCCAAGGGCTAGTTGTTCCAGCTGCCAGATAACATTCAATAGGGTCTCACGCTCAAACCCCGTCTCAACCGCCTGGCTGGTAAACAGGTGGGGTTCCAGTTGTTCCAAATCGTTGCGCTTGAGTACTAACTCCGCATAGGTAGGGTACCAGCGACTGCTAAACGGTTCTGGCCGCTGGTGATAGTCGAAGGTGATTCGCAGCCGGTTTCCGTCGGCATCTTCCAGAAGCGGAGTGTCATGTTCGTAGGCGGGCAGCGCTGGATTATTCCGCAAAATATCCACGATGGCGTGCCAGTCACTGGGATTTTCGTAACAGAGCCTGACAGGCTCTACCAGTTCACGGGTCCCCTTGTGATCTTCCAAAGACAGTTTTTGGCCTGGACGGTACCAGTACAGGTTAAGAAGCTGCTCATCGGCCAGGTCTGCAAGATGTGCACTGGTTAGTGGCTCTTCAGACAATGCACTCAGGTGGTCAACGGCCTGCTGTACGCTGAGCCATTGCTTGCGGTGGAAGTGTTGCTTATTACCTGTAATTCCCATTCTATTCTCCCGGCGCAATTCTACGACCTGGAGCCTCAAGTTTAGCAGGGTGCAACGCTGCTCCAGTCACTATCGTGCCTTTGCGGCGTGGGAAGATAAAAGTTGCTAATCCATGATTATAGAAAGGGTACAATGGCGCCTTTTCATATCCAGGGCATGCTGAAAAAATGAGGCCGCTCACTGGGCTGCTGTCACTGGTTTTATCCGTGCAGTTTGCGCTGATGTATCGCCGATAGATTAAGACTATTCAGTCAAAAAATATGGGGTTGAAATGCGTGTTACTCTCCCAGAGTTGCTGCGGTTTGATATTGCCTCTGGCGCGGCTAAAGCCTAGGCGCTCGGCGCATGAATTTATTGCAGTGGAACAGTTTCGCATGAGCCATAAATATACACAGCCATGTTGATTGCGATAGGCAGCCTGTAGCCCGGATTATGTAAATATACTGATGAGAGCAGAGTCCGCTTAGTTTGTGATAAGTGGATTTCAAGATATTAAAAAAGAAACGGGTAACCTGTGAATATGGCGTGACAGCCTGACCTGTAAGCCCGGAAAATTAAAAGAGCCTTTAGATGTTTAACTTTCTCCCCTCGTTTTTACTGTTGGTCATATCTTCGGTGTTGCTGGCCGTTAGCACATTGGTTTGTGCAGCCCCCATACTCTTGTTTTCAGTTTTTAGGTTTATTCTCCCTTTTGCCTTTCTGCAAAAACTTTTCATGGGTTTTTTTATTTCTTGGGCAGAAATGTGGATAACCCTAAATAAAGGCTGGATGAAGCTAACCCAAAGAACCCAGGTGGATGTACAGGGGATAGAGCATCTCGATAAACATGGATGGTATCTGGTCACAGCGAACCATCAAAGCTGGGTTGATATCTTTATTATGCAGTCGATTTTTAATCGAAGAATTCCATTCCTGAAATTTTTTGTGAAGCAAGAGTTGATCAAAGTTCCTGTGATTGGAATGTGCTGGTGGGCACTCGACTTTCCATTTATGAAGCGTTACAGCAAAGAATTTTTGAAAAAGCATCCAGAAATGCGCGGTAAGGATCTTGAAGCGACAAAAAAATCTTGTGAAAAATTTAAGCTAATACCCACCAGTATTATGAACTTCCTTGAAGGAACAAGGTTTAGCAAAGAGAAGCATCAAAGACAGCAATCGCCTTTCAAACATCTTCTAAAGCCCAAGTCCGGAGGGATTGCTTTTGCAATGCACTGTATGGGTGAGCAGCTGAACCAGTTACTGAATGTCACCATTGTTTACCCTGATGGTATACCTACTTTTAAAGATTTCCTTTCCGGTAAGTTAAAGAAAGTGATTGTTCGCATTGAGAAAGTCCAGTTGCCGAGCCGGTTTTTTGAGAGAGACTACGCAACCGATCAGGAGTTTCGGGTGGAGTTTAATCAGTGGGTAAATGAGTTATGGACTGAAAAGGATGCCCTGATTGATAAGCTTTTAATGGAAAGCAGGGCTTGAGCGGGGTTCGTAGAGAGGTTCACTCGTGACCCTCTCTACTGGCCGAACGTCACTATAGCCAAATAGGAAGCTGAGCCCGGATCTCCTCGGGTTCACAAGCCACCAGATTTTTTCCTGTTTCTCCTGCTATTGTTGCGCGGGTTGGAGATTTCAAGGCATCCCTCAAGCTGCCAACCATATAGGGTTCTGCGACAATATACAGTTTTTCGTACTGGCCCTCCTGTCTTCCCCTCTCCAGGGTATGTGCAATTTCTCTGGCAAAATTCTCACCTTCACGGCGATGTAATCCTGCAGAATTACCTACTGAGTGCCTTCCTTGACCATAGCTGTCGAAAGTGCGTCCGGGCGCATCACTCTCTTGGTCTCTGCCAGAGAGCCGTGATTCTGGATGGAGAAGTGCCTGGATTTCATTGAGATTTCCCGCGCGTTTGTTGGCTTCAAAAATTCGCGCTTGGGACTGGTTAGCCACAAGGACCCATGCTAAGGCCATGAACATATCCTCGTTTAACTGCCTTATTTAATCCTAGTAAATAGCCATATTGGCCACGAGCCCTGGTTGCTTATTGATGGATATGGAGGTGGAAATTCTCTTTAGGTGCACTTGGAAAGGAAGTTTTTAATATTTATATGTACAAAAGAAATATACGATAGCTCTCATATTCAATTTGTAATGGCTTTTATCGGCACTTAATCCCTTCGTTTGTCGCAGTATTTCCTAGACTGTACTCAAGATGTAACAGGCGCAAGACGGACTCTTGAGTTTTTCTGGCGCCTTTTGCGGCTTAGCGTAAAAAGAGGTTGTAGATATGAGTCTGATCCCCAGAGGGTCCCTATTGGACCTTGATAATATGTTTGAACAAATGCTCTCACCGACCCGTGCAATCGGCTCTGAACGCGAGGGATTTTTTTCTCCGCGTATCGATGTGAGTGAGCGCAAGAATATGTATGAAATTAGCGCTGAGCTGCCGGGAGTGGGTAAGGACGATATCAGTGTAACCCTAGAAAATGGGGTTTTGACCCTTGAAGCTGAGGTGCACCGCGAGGTTAAGGAGAAGAAGGATGGCCGCGTGCTTCGTCAGGAGCGGCGTTACGGCAAGTTCTTGCGCAGTTTCAATCTTGGTGAAGATGTTCGCGAAAGTGAGATTGATGCAAATTTCAAAGATGGGATTCTCACGCTCACGGTACCAAAACATGAGGGGCATCCCCCACAGAGAAAGCGGATTGAAGTGCACTGATCTATAGGGGTTAAGGGTGATGGGTTTTACCCGTCACTCTCTTTGGCATTTGTCTAAAGAGCTTTGAGGTACCTATGAAAGTTAAACACGCAATGCATGAGGGGGCTACCTGGTGCACCCCGGATACTCCATTACAGGAGTTGGCAAAAATTTTACGAGATGAAGATATTGGTGCAGTGCCGATCGGAGAAAATGACAGGCTTGTAGGAATAGTGACTGATAGAGATATTGTATGTCGCGGTGTGGTTCAGGGGGGTAATCTCAGCTCTTTGTCCGCCCGAGATGTTATGACAGAGGGGATTGAATGGTGCTGGGAAGAGGATGATCTGCTGTCTGCTGTCCACAAAATGGAGCAACAGTTGTTACGGCGAATGCCGGTACTCAATAGTGAAAAGCGTATGGTCGGTATTCTCAGTTTAGGGGATATTACCAGTGCCATCGCCAGCAAGCAGGGTGGGCAGTTCGCAGCAGCGGTCTCCTCGCACCACTGAGTGTGGGACTTAACGCATAATGCTCTTTACAGTCGTCAATCTATATTGGCGGCTGTTGGAAGTTTGAGTGCTCTAGAGTGTCTTGTCCGAAGCCTGTGAATCCCTCGGCAACCTAATGGCTCCATCTACTACTGGGCTGTTGATAGTCTTATTTACTTCCTGTCTGAGCTTGATCATGTTCACGGTCGACCCCGATGTCCGTTAAATGTGATTATTTGGGAGGCGTGAAGGAAGAATCAGTCGTATAATCCCTACTTTTTTTGAGGTTACTTATGGCTGTGACTCAGGAGCAGTTGGCACAACGCAGTGGAAATCAGTGCGAGCTCTGTAAAGCAGAAAATGGCTTGGCGGTTTATGACGTACCCCAGTCAGAGGGCTATCCAGATGCGGCAGTATTATTGTGTCAAACCTGTAGGGACCAGCTGGAAAATCCTGCACAGCTGGAAAGTGCGCACTGGCAGTGTCTGTCGGAGTCTATGTGGAGTACCGAGCCGGCAATTCAAGTGTTGGCATGGCGTATTCTAAAGCGCTTATCTGGCGAGACCTGGGCCCAAGACTTGTTTGACATGTTGTATTTGGATGGCGATTTGCTGGCCTGGGCAGAGGCCGGGGCAATACCAGAGGCTGGTGAGTTGGTGATTCATCGGGATAGTAATGGTGCCCAGTTACAAGCTGGAGATAATGTAGTTATTATCAAAGACTTGGATGTAAAAGGAAGCAGTTTGGTTGCAAAACGGGGAACGGCAGTTCGCGGTATCAGCTTAAGCGATAATCCTGAGCATATCGAAGGACGGGTCGAGGGTCAGAGAATTGTTATTCTGACAAAGTTTGTGAAAAAGAGTGGCTGATAAATATTTCATAAATAACTTCATTTTCTGAAAAGGGTATCTGCCGGCGGACCCGAAATACTCCCCTGTCCGTCTTAATTATGAAAATAAGAAAGGTATAGTTTACCTTTCTTATTTTTTTGCAAAATATTTCCGCTTTTATCAATTAACTGATAATTTTTAGAGCAAAATACGGTGTAATATTGAAGACGATAATAGCAATTTTGTATTGTGCTAGATATTGAAAATATGCACGGCCTAAATCTTGTTCATTAAGCTCAAATATTCGTGCGTGAATCCTGGTGATCGACTTCCTCAGGCAGACAAGTCCAATAGTTGATAGCAGTAGTATCAATATGTTTATAATCGAAGCCCAGCCTAAAAATAGTGTTAGATTTTCAGTTTCCATGTGAAATTTCCTTGCAGTTCTTTCTCGTATAAACCGATAGTTTTATGAGTAGATAGTGGAAAGTGCCACAATAGTCAGGCACTAGCCTTCAAATAAGTTGCGTTTGTGGATAGGGGTAGTCCCAGTTAGTTGAAGAGCTATGTTATATGATATAGCTATTGTCCGATGCTCATTATTCCTAGACACTGTGTGATAGTGCAAATGAGAGGTTGGCAATATGGTAGCTATAAAACATGAAGCCTATCTATGAAATTCGCAGTGGTGCGCTGGCTGGGTTTAATCTATTGGTGCCACAGCTCGGTGGTCAGTCATCAGATTTTTTAGCGCAAGTGGGGCTTCCTGCGGATTGTACACGTCGTCCAAATATCTTGATCCCCATTGCAACGCTGGTGGACCTCCTTAATTTGTGTTCACGGGACTTGTCCTGTAGTGACTTTGGCTTGCGATTGGCGGGGAAGCAAGGGCTACGTATGCTGGGCGTCCTTGGTAAGCTGATACTGGAAAGTGAGAATCTATCCAGTGCTTTGACAGTAACTCATCGGTATATGGTGTTACACAACCAGGCGGACTACTGGAAAATTTACCAAACCGATGACTGCTTGATTGCAGAGAGAGTTAATCACTTCCCCGACGCAATTCCCGCGCAACAGTATACTGAACTTTCAGTAGGCGCTGCCTATCGCCTGATACAGGAGATGGTTGGCTCTAAAGTATCTCCCCGCTCTGTTTCATTTCGGCATAAGCCCCAATCTCCGCTGAGTAGTTACCAAAATTTTTTTGGCATTGAGGCTAGTTTTGAGCAAGATCGAGATCGCTTGGTTTTTGATGGATCATTGATGAACTATCCCCTCGCTAAACCCAGCAGCGGTCTTATGAGATATTTTGAGGAGTTTTCCAAGTGCTTATTGGCAGAGCACAAGGGTGATATCAGCCGACAGGTTCAAGTCTTAATCCTTCAAACTCTCGGGGCCCAGCAGCACTCCCTGGAGCAAATTTCTCGCTTACTCGGTATGCCAATGAGAACGCTTCAGCGCCGTTTAAATGAAGCGGGAACCTCCTTTAAGCAGTTGGTACAGGGGGCGCGAATGAAGACTGCTCGCTGGCATCTACGGGCCTCAAGTATTGATGTGGGATTACTATCAGCAAGTTTGGGCTACACCGATATCAGTGCTTTCTCAAAAGCATTTCGAGCCATTCATGGAAGCTCCCCACTGCAGTGGAGGAAGCGACAAGCTATTAATTGTTAATCAATTAAAGGAATTATTTTGAATAATTGTTCGGCGCTACCAATTATTACTAGAAGGGTGAGCTTTTAGATTTTTCCTGATTTTACTTCAGCAGCGGCGCTTGGCTTTGCACCAATAATCTTAGGGGACTATGCTGGGCGCCACTGGAACGAATGATGAAAGGCAGAATTGAAAATGAGTGCAGAGACAATCCGTTGTAAAGCAGCTGTAGCTTGGGGGCCTGGGGAGCGTTTGGTTATTGAGGATGTCGATGTTATGCCTCCCCAACGGGGTGAAGTTCGCGTGAAATTACACGCCACCGGCGTTTGTCACACAGATGCGTTCACTTTGTCAGGAGATGATCCTGAAGGGGTATTCCCGGCAATCCTCGGTCACGAAGGTGCGGGTGTTGTTGAATCCGTTGGTGAGGGGGTGACCAGTGTCTCTGTCGGGGATCATGTAATTCCTTTGTATACCCCTGAATGTGGCGAATGTAAGTTTTGTCTCTCTGGAAAGACTAATTTGTGCCAAAAAATCAGGGGCACCCAGGGCAAAGGATTAATGCCTGACGGTTCGACACGTTTTTCGGTGAATGGGAAACCCATTTTCCATTATATGGGATGCTCTACTTTTTCTGAGTACACAGTCCTTCCTGAGATATCTGTGGCCAAAATTAATCCCGAAGCCCCCTCAAATGAGGTTTGTCTGCTGGGTTGTGGTGTTACTACGGGAATGGGAGCCGTTACCAATACCGCCAAGGTTGAGCCGGGCTCCTGTGTGGCAATTTTTGGTTTGGGCGGAATTGGTTTATCCGCAGTGATCGGAGCCAAGATGGCTGGCGCCTCACGAATTATTGGTGTCGATATTAATGAGGACAAATTTGCGCTGGCGAAGAAGTTGGGAGCCACTGAGTGTATTAACCCCAAAGCTTACGATAAGCCTATTCAAGAGGTTATCGTAGAGCTTACCGATGGCGGAGTGGATTATTCTTTTGAGTGTGTGGGCAATGTTAACCTGATGAGAGCTGCCTTGGAGTCTTGCCACAAAGGATGGGGGGAATCCATTATTATTGGAGTGGCAGGTGCAGGACAGGAAATCAGTACCCGCCCATTCCAGTTGGTTACAGGGCGGGTTTGGAAGGGATCAGCATTCGGCGGTGTAAAGGGGCGCTCTGAATTGCCTTCTTTCGTAGAGCGTTACCTGGCTGGAGAATTTAAATTGAATGACTTTATTACTCACTCAATGCCCCTTGAGCAAATAAATGATGCCTTCGATTTAATGCATGAAGGTAAAAGTATTCGCAGTGTTATTCATTTCCAGCAGGCTTGATAGGACCACTTAAAATGTCGATTGAATTGGTTAGCAGTACTAAATCTTTTGACGGTTTTCAGCAGCGTTACCGACATAAATCCAGCACGCTCAACTGTTCTATGGTCTTCTCCATTTTTTTACCACAGGATGCAGAGGGGAATACACAGAGGAAATATCCTGTTGTTTATTGGCTTTCGGGCTTGACGTGTACGGATGAAAACTTCAGTCAAAAGGCTGGTGCTCAGAGAATCGCTGCAGAGTTAGGGATTATCTTAGTGATACCCGATACGAGCCCCAGAGGAGACGATGTGGCGGATGACCCGGGTTATGATCTGGGGCAGGGGGCTGGTTTTTATGTGAACGCGACTCAAGAACCCTGGAAGCAGCATTATCAAATGTATGACTACATCGTGGATGAACTTCCAAGCCTGGTAGAACTTCATTTTCCCACCAATGGTCGACGCGGGATTTGCGGGCACTCCATGGGCGGGCACGGTGCCCTGGTCATCGGTCTGCGAAACCCCAAGCGATATCAATCAATTTCTGCTTTTAGTCCAATTTGCAATCCTATTGCTTGCCCTTGGGGAGAAAAGGCGCTGGGAACATACTTGGGAGCTGATCCCAAGAGCTGGGAGCCATATGACGCAACAGTGCTAATGGGGCGCGCTGTAGAGAAAACGCCGATTTTGGTTTCTCAGGGGGAACAGGATGAGTTTCTTGAGGAACAGCTGAGGCCACATTCCCTGCAAACAGCTGCTGAAGCCAGTGATTATCCTCTTCGGATAGAGCATCACGCAGGCTACGATCACAGTTACTATTTCATCGCTTCATTTATTGAGGAGCACTTAAGGTTCCATGCAGACTCATTGTTGAGCAGACATATATATTAGGCTGGATAAATTACGGACTAGTGAAGTTAGCCCCTCAGTTGAGGGGCTGTTTGGGTAAAGGGTTTCGCGCCCTGGGCAAGTTGCTATGTATAAAGCGATACGAGCAGAATACATAGAGCCAAAGTGAGAGGCGTAAGCTTATCGTGCAACCGCCCGACACTCGCCAATAATTTCAGCTCTGTTCTGGTCAAAAGTTTGTTCGATCAGGAACCAGCCATTGGGACAGAAGCCACTTTCGGCTAGCAAGAGTTCCATTCTCTGCCGGGCAACTTTCTTCACATCTCCAGAATTGGCGCCGCCGGGACCGCCACCTCCTGGGCCACCACTACCCTTACCACCGCCGCCGGGACCACCACCACCGGGACCACCACCACCGGGACCACCGCCACCTGGACCTCCACCACCCGGACCACCACGCTTACCGCCTTGGCCCTTGGGGCCAGCTCCAATGGTTGCCTTGTAGGTAAAGCGACGATGGCCCAGTTCGGTGATGTCAGTGACAAACGATTCAGTGGTGGGGATCTCTGGTGTAGAGCTACAGCCAGCAGCGATCAAAATCACAGCTGCAGATGCAAAGAGATGAACCTTCATTATTGTTACCCCATATTTTGATAAAAGCTTTAGTCCGACATTAGCTAACCACAAATGTTGGTTAAGCAGAGTAAACATTTGTAAAGGGGGGCTATTGCAGCAGGATTGTTTGTGCGCAAACCCAAAACTATAAGGTACTGCATGTCCCGGAAGGTTCCGTTGTAGAATCCTTCACCGGTTTGCTCTATCCACAATATAGCTGCATTTTTTAGAGGGTTTCCGATAAATTTGAGATACTTCTGGTGATCAGAACAAGTCCCAAAGAGAAGCTATGGCTTACCTGGATGTCATTTAGGCCGGCTCCTAAGGAAGCCGGAGATAACATGGAATTAATCAGAATTTTCTAAATAATACCCCTGCTAGCAAAGTGGTACGTGAATTGCCAACAATACTTAATATAAAGAGTTTTCCTATGAAACAAGCACTGCTTGCATTACTTGGATGTACTTTTGCAGGAATATGTTCTGCAGAGTCACTCAGCATTGAACGGTTATTCTCCGACCCGGCTCTGAGTGGTACCGCTCCCCGAGCGCTGGAATATTCACCTGATGGGCAGCGCGTAACTTTCCTCAAAGGTAGAGTTGAAGATTACAACCGTTACGATCTTTGGGAGTACAACCTGAAAGACGGTCAGTCCCGAATTTTGGTCAATTCCGATAGTCTGCACAGCGGTAGTGAAACTCTTTCGGATGAGGAAAAGGCAAGACGGGAGCGCCAGCGAATTTATGGTAGTGGAATAATGGAGTACAGCTGGTCAGAGGATGGTCGGTCTCTGTTGTTCCCTTTGGCCGGCGATATTTACTATTACGATCTCAAAGACCGTTCTTCGCGTCGACTGACTGAAACGGAAACCTTTGAAACCGATGTAAAGGTTTCTCCCGAGGGGCACTTTGTTTCGTTTATTCGCGACCAAAATATCTATATTGTCGATCTGAAAACCGGTAGGGAAAAGCAGCTAACCAGCGACGGCAAAGATCATATTAAAAGTGGAATGGCTGAGTTTGTTGCCCAGGAGGAAATGGACCGGATGACCGGTTATTGGTGGTCTCCTGATGATCGGCATATTGCTTTCCTCCAAGTTGATGAGTCGCCAGTTGATCAGGTAACCCGTAGCGAAATCTATGCGGATCGTATCGAAATGATACAGCAACGTTACCCCGCTGCTGGGCGTGCGAACGCAAAAATCCGACTTGGCCTTATAGATATTGATTCGGGGGATATCCGTTGGGTCAACCTGGGAGATAATCAGGATATTTATATTCCCCGAGTAAAATGGGCCCGTAATCACCTGCTAACTTTCCAGTGGCAATCTCGAGACCAGCAAAAGTTAGAGCTTCGTGCTTACAATCTCAATACGGGAAAAACCCGAACGCTCCTTACCGAGTCCAGCGATACCTGGGTTAACCTGAGCCATGATCTCCACTTTTTGGAAGATAGCGATGCTTTTATTTGGTCATCGGAGAGGGATGGCTTCAAACACCTGTATAAATATGATTTTGGCGGCAGATTACAGGCACAATTGACTAAGGGAGATTGGGTGGTTGACGAGTTAGAGGCTGTTGATGAGCAGGCTAACCGTCTGTATTTTACCGCACGAAAAGATACTCCAATCGAGAGGCATCTCTATGCAGTCTCCCTGCAAGGGGAGAGCGACATTAAGAGAATTTCACAGCGTAGTGGTATGCACTCTATCGAATTTTCTGAGGATGCCTCTGGATATATTGATAAATTTTCCAGCGTTACCACGCCGCCTCAAGTGAGCCTGCACAGCAGCTCAGGGGCCAGAATCACCTGGCTTGAGCAGAACGCTGTAAATCGTGATCACCCTCTCTATCCTTATAAAGATCAATGGATCACTCCGGAATTTGGCAGTATTGAGGCGCCCCATGGCCAGGAGCTTTTCTACCGCTTGTACAAACCTGCTAATTTTGATGCGAAGAAAAGTTACCCGGTAATGGTGTTTGTCTATGGTGGTCCACACGCTCAGGTGGTTACCAATAGCTGGGATAAACTATTCAACCAGTATATGGCCCAAAAGGGTTATATTGTTTTTTCCCTAGATAATCGTGGTTCAGCAAACCGCGGTACCACTTTTGAGAATCCTATCTTTAAGAATATGGGGTCTCCTGAAGTGGAAGATCAAATTACCGGCGTTGAATTCCTGCGTACCCTGCCTTACGTTGATAAAAATAAAGTAGGTATCTTCGGTCACAGCTACGGTGGTTACATGGCACTGATGAGTATGTTCAAAGCCGGAGACTACTTTAAGGCGGGGGTATCGGGTGCGCCGGTTACGGACTGGACGCTGTATGATACCCATTACACTGAGCGTTATATGGGCAATCCAACCAAGGATATGGATGCCTATGAGGCATCTTCTGTGTTTCCCTATGCGAAGGGCTTACAAGGTGATCTGCTGATTTATCATGGCATGGCGGATGACAATGTGTTGTTTACCAATACCACTAAACTCATAAAACAGATGCAGGACAACGGCCAACAATTTGAGCTGATGACTTATCCAGGCAAGAAGCATAGCTTGCGCGGTAAGCAGACTCGCATCCACCAATACAGCATGATCAAGCGATTTTTTGATCGGCATTTAAAGGGGCAGGATTAAAACTTAAATAATCTCCCAGAAGAAAAAACCGAGGCTAGCCTCGGTTTTTTCTTTATTGAGGTATATGATTCTTAAGACTGAGGCTGATCAACCCGATCCAAATTCATTACCTTGGTCCAGGCCTGCACAAAATCATTTACAAACTTGTCGGCGCCATCACTGGAAGCATAAACCTCTGCGACTGCCCTTAATTCAGAGTTTGAACCAAAAATCAGATCTACAGGTGTGGCTGTCCACTTTGCCTGGCCACTTTTGCGATCTTTTCCTTCATAGATACCCTCTGATTTTGCCGACTTGGACCAGACAGTAGACATATCGAGCAGGTTCACAAAGAAATCATTCGTCAGTGTGCCGGGGCGCTGAGTAAGTACACCATTCTGTGAGGAGTCGGTATTTGCGTTAAGTGCGCGCATTCCTCCAACCAGAACAGTCATTTCAGGCACACTCAGTGTTAACAGACTGGCTTTATCAACTAATAACTCTGTAGGGGTTCTTCCATAACCATCGCCAAAGTAGTTGCGGAAGCCATCGGCCAGAGGTTGTAGTACCGCAAAAGAATTAATATCTGTTTGTTCCTGGGAAGCATCGGTGCGTCCAGGTTTGAAAGGGACCTGAATTTTATGTCCGCCTTGCTCTGCTGCTTTTTCAATGGCTGCTGCGCCTCCAAGTACAATGATATCTGCCATTGAGATTTTTTTGCCCCCGGATTGGGAACTGTTAAATTCTTGCTGGACTTTTTCCAGCGATGCCAGGACTTGTGATAGTTCAGAGGGATCATTTACCGACCAGTCCTTTTGGGGTTCCAGGCGAAGACGGCCACCATTGGCGCCACCGCGAAAATCTGAACCACGGAAGGTAGAAGCAGAGGCCCAGGCAGTCCTCACCAGATCGGGAACGCTAATGCCCGCCTCCAGTATTTTTGCTTTGAGAGAATCTATATCCCGGCTGTCAATTAGCGGGTGATCAACTTTGGGAATAGGGTCTTGCCAAATTAAATCTTCTTCGGGCACCTCCGCTCCCAAATAGCGCGCGCGAGGGCCCATATCCCGATGAGTCAACTTGAACCAGGCTTTGGCAAAAGCGCGTTGAAATTCTTCCGGATTTTCCTGAAACCGCTTGGCAATTTCTTTGTAGCTGGGATCGAACTTAAGGGATAAATCCGTGGTAAACATGATGGGGGCATGGCGCTTGTTCTTGTCGAATGCATCGGGCACCAGATTTGCCGCGCTCTGATCATCGGGAATCCACTGAACGGCACCAGCTGGACTTTTTGTTTTGACCCAATTGAATTTAAACAGGTTGTCCAGATACTGCTGACTCCAATTGATCGGGGCGGCAGACCAGGCCCCTTCCAGGCCGGATGTCATTGTGTCGTCGGCATTACCTTTCCCACACTTATTTTTCCAGCCAAGCCCCTGCTGCTCAATTGGGGCGGCGGCGGGCTCTGGGCCGAGGCAATCAGCTTTCACTGCACCGTGAGCCTTACCAAAAGTATGGCCTCCGGCAATCAAGGCTACTGTCTCTTCGTCATTCATCGCCATGCGGGCAAAGGTTTCGCGGATATCTGTGGCGGCAGCCACCGGGTCGGGATTGCCGTTGGGGCCCTCCGGGTTGACATAAATAAGCCCCATTTGCACAGCACCCAGGGGTTTGTCCAGCTCCCGATTGCCGGTGTAACGCTCATCCGCCAGCATCTTGGTTTCGGGCCCCCAATAAACCAGGTCGGGCTCCCAGTCATCCTGTCGCCCCCCGGCAAATCCGTAAGTGGGGAATCCCATGGACTCCAGGGCTACATTGCCGGTTAGCACCATAAGATCAGCCCAGGACAATTTGCGCCCATATTTTTGTTTGATGGGCCAGAGTAGACGGCGGGCTTTATCCAGGTTGGCATTATCAGGCCAGCTGTTGAGGGGATCGAAACGCTGTTGGCCGCCACGGGCACCACCGCGACCATCACCGATACGGTAGGTGCCAGCGCTGTGCCAGGCCATTCGGATCATAAATGGGCCGTAATGACCGTAGTCTGCGGGCCACCAGTCCTGTGAAGTTTTGAGCTGAGTTTCGATGTCCTGTTTTACCGCTTTAAGATCCAGGGTTTGGAATTCGGCAGCGTAATCAAAGCTGTCACCCATTGGATTGGATCTTGGAGAGTGCTGCCTGAGGGGACGCAGATCCAGCTGATCAGGCCACCAAAACCGATTGGACTTTGGCTGTCCTTCTACTGCACCCTCAAGAATTACTGGATCAGTGACGACTTCCTCATGGGTATCTGCGACACTAAATGGCGCGACTATAAATATTGAGATTAATAAAGCGACATAACTACGATTATATTTCATTAACATTTACAGTATCTCCGTACGATCGTTGGTACATCCTTTGGCTCATTATTTATTTGATGATGAAATACCTGACTCTATTCCTTACCGCTGATTTCTTTTGCCCTTTGGCTGAAGCGTAGTCTTGGATATGGGGTTAATAGTATATAAATTTTATAGCGTCAGGTTTAAAAGGAATTAATAAGGTAGATTGGTAAACTTAATTACTGGTTCTTTTATTTAAAGGAATTATGGTTTTGGGGTAGGGCGACGTTGATATTTTTATATTTTGAAGAAGTTCGTGCCAAAAAATTTGGATTGTAAATCTAAACCACTGTTGGAGAAATAAGATACACAGAACGGGATAAATAAGGCTCTCCGGACAGAGAGCCCTGAAGGCAATTAATTGCAGAGTGTCTGTAAGGTAAGAAGAGGGCTCTGCCCGCTCTCTTTGGAGCTTAAATCCAGACCGTTAATGCCCCGTTCCGATGCGATGACCAGGCCGTTATTATTATCGTTTAACCAGCTGTCGACGATTCCTGAGGCTCCCAGGTCAATGAGATGTCGGCCGGTAGAGGAGGGGATAAAGCTGCCCACCTGGAGTCCGAGAATAGAACTACCCCCGACAGAATCCCAAGTGGCCGACTCTTCCCGCCAACTTTGTGTTGCCATGTAAATGCCGTAGCTATTGCTGGAAGTATTGGTTACATTCAATTCGAGTGTCGCATCAATATACTGGCGACAGCTTAAATCTGATAAGTCAAAGCGAATGAGGCTATAGAGAGTTCCATAGGTTAGATCGCTGCCGTCGGCGAGGAGTCCATCGCTATCACCATCGAAATTATCATCCTCTTTTCTGGATGAAATAAACACATCGTCTGAAGCAACTTGAGATACCTCTTCACTAATAGAATCGCTGCAATCGGCGGTTACCCTGAGGGCTGGGGCAATACCGGTTTCTTGTGAAGAGATATCTACCCCATCACTGCCACTCAGTGAGGCAATGACCAAGCCAGTATTTTCATTGTCCAGCCAACTATCCAGAAGACCTGATGAACTCAAGTTCACCACTTGGGTACCAGTAGACGACGGGGTAAAGCTGGCGAACAACTGTGAAAGCACCGTTGATCCACCGACAGAATCCCAGGTGGCTGATTCCTCACTCCAGTTGGATTCAGCCAAGTAAATACCGTAACTATTACTGGACCGGTTGGTGATATTAAATTCGATTTCAACTGAATTTATCGTCGAGCAGTGAGATAAATTGGAGAGATCAAATTTAATCAGTGAGTAAAGCGTTCCATAGGTGCTATCACTGCCATCTGCGAGAAGTCCATCTGAGTCATTGTCAAAATTACTGGAAGAGTAGCGCGATGAAATAAATGTGTCATCAGTCACTGGTAGTGATAACTCGCCATTACCACTGTCGTCCTCAAGCATAACGCTCCTGCCAACGTTATTTTGTGCGAGAACCATAGCTTCACCAATTCGGTTGGCGCTCCACCAATTGATATTTTCCGGTAATACAAGAGGATTATTGGCTCGATCTTCTCGTGTTAGAGTACTTGCGCTGTTATCGAACTGTGCTGTGCGTACAGTGAGTTGGTCAAAGCTGACCTGGATAACTTTAAACTGCTGGATGCTGGCCATATCTATGGTCCAAAACTTGGCATCATTTGCTGAGCGAGCTGGTGCTCCCCAGCTTCCCTCACCAACGTAAACGGTGCCGCCGGTTTCGTTGGTTGAAAAATCGCTATTACTGGGGGCAACGACTTCGGTGACTTTGGTGAGATGGGTATCTGATTCGACCACCATATTCATGGCGTAGTCATAAAAGGGTTGTGCCCACCAATTAAATAATGTGGGGTTGTCAGATTTACCGCTGTAGTGGGGGAACATGGGTTTGTGGTACTGGGCAAAGCGCCAGTGACTGTAGGCGCCAGTCCCTGCTAAATCACTCTCAAGCCAATTGTTCATGGCGGTAGCATAAGATGACCAGCCGCTTTCTTGAAACTGGCTGTTTAGTGTGTAGACACGCAATAGGGGGGAAATTTGTACTGCGCCGTAGGTATCACTGGGGCTACAACTACCATCCGCATTGAAGTCCACACCAAAGACCTGGCAGGTGGTTGAATAGTTGTCATCCTCATGATTTCCATGGGTAGGTATTAGAGGGTAAATACGTTGATAGCTATAGCCATCAATTTCGTCGTTGGAGTAGGTCAGCGTCCAGTCTTGTAAAAAGTCATCCATTTCCGACGCACTGTTGGCGTTGGTAAAATCACCGCCATGCATAACGGCCAGTGGGCGAATTTTGGCTAGTAAAGCATTGCCCTCGCGCCGTGTTGTATGCCCCGTGCGGGTATCTCCCCCAGCGACTATGACGAAGGGAGATTCCTCCGCAGGAGCCGTTTTAAACCAGAACCGGTCGCCACAGCCGTCCTGATCACACACACGATAGTAAACTGCTGAATCCGGTGTTAGGTTTTCCAACCTGACAAAGTAGCTATCTAAGCTGCCATCGAAGGTAGATGTAGAATCAACCCCTTGACTGCTCCAGCTATTTTCATTGGTTGAATAGCCAAAATTAATGTAAGGGTTACTACTGTGGCCATCTGGCGAAAAACCGATAACGGCACTGGTGGATGCATCACCATCCCAGGCCAATCTGTGGTGTTTAGTTGCTGAACTGGCATCAATTGCCAAACATAGAGCCGAGATAGCAAAAGCAGTGCTTAAGAACCGTCTCATTGGGGGTTTCCTGTAAGTAGTGGTTATTCTTTTCAGGCGCAGCAGCTTTAGAGATTAGTTGCAAAAGACTTGTGCGGCGCGCCGGAATTATTGTGGATCTTTATTACAGGCCGTTGAATGATTGGAGACTAAACGAACGAAAGCGGCGTTTCGATAGGGAATTGTGATGGTTTTTGCATTCATAAAATTGATTGCGCCAGCACCTGTTCCCAGATATTGGTAGATGCCATATAAAGGCCTGTCAAAATTACGGGTCCAATAATCTCCCCTTTGAGTTTTCGGGAAATATTCAGTCGCAATTAGAGGTCTGCCAGATTTACTTTCCTGCAGGATAATGGATCGTAACTCTGTAATATCGGGGAGCCGCCAGTTTTGCGTTGCACACAATTTCTGTTGATTGGTATTGCGAATCAGATCCTCGGTATCACACCGCTCTTCTTCAAAATAACAATCTCCATTATTTTCTATACCTTCTTCATATTGATACCACGAGTAGGTCCACCTTCCATCGTGAATTCCTTCGTCGTCAGTTTTTACTTCCCAAAGAAGCCCTGTATCGGTGTCGCAGATACAGGACCAGGGGCCTGCCCAAGCCTCGATAGGCTCCCCATTTTTATCAATTTTAACTAAGTGATATTCCCTTGGCAGAGGTTGTGATGGTTGGTGCAGTATGGCTGCACAGATCGTGATTGCAGGTAAAATGAATACCCAAAATATACGCACAAACATTATTGATCTGCCAACTTGATTTTGACGGGGAGGGCATGGCGAGTGTGGGCGATTTGCGAGTGATCAAAGGCAGAAACCCAGAGGCAAATACCGTCTTTTATTACTACATCTAACGCTGACCCAGTATTTAATTTACGCACCATCTCCATAGACCATTGGCCGTCCTGCCAAACAGCATAGGCCCTGACATCGGCACGATCTCCTTCAAAGCGATTTGAGGTATAGAGGACTGAAGGCATAATCGTATTGATAGGATAATTGTCATCTTCAGCCGTGTATGGCTGGTAATCAAACCAGGAAATAGTCCAATCGCTCTTTGTATCCTCGTTTTGATATGGCGTCAGGCTGGAGGGACTTTTGGGTAGTCGTTTTGGGGTAACGTTTTTTGAGGAGTACCACTCCCAGTTCATTAAGTATGCCCCGGACTCTTTGCCATCCTGGAGATATCCTGCGGTATAGCGGCGTGCTCCTGGCCTTACAATATCAGGCTTGCCAACATAATTGTCATCTGCCAGGTGCATTTTATTGGTTCTTACTGCTTTCCAGTGCCAGAGATCGTGTATTTCATCGGATGAGCTGTAGTGGTAGCCCTTGCCATGCCAATTTGCGGGCAACTGTGCTGATGGTTTGCGGCCCAGGTGAGAGGTTCCCGAAGCACCGAAATCACAGGAATTGGAGAGCAGGATGGCAAACTTATCTTCATAGTGACGGGTTTCATTAAAATTTTGAAAACCTTGCTGTTGTATTTCCCAGCCAGAATCCACTTTTTTCAGTGGTAGGTGTTTCAGGCTTTCAGTGGGATCTTCCCAAGTGATATGAAAAAATATTTCCTGTTGGTTATGCAAGGCTCTTAAGTTGACGGTTGAGCTACCATCAATAAAGTTAGCACCTCCGTCAGTATGGATTTTAAGTGGTGTGGCTGAGGACCATGCGGATTCTTTGGGGATTCCATCTATGTTTATAAAGGTTTCCGGCCTTATTTTCTCAATTGTAAGATCGTGGTAACTGTTATTTGTAACAATAATCCAAAGTAATAAAGTGACACAGCCGGCAGATAAGTAGGTAAAAATTGAAGTTCGATAGCCCGATCGAGTATTGGGAAGCAAATAGCCCGAAGTCTTCAGACCATAGGTTATTAGGTAAACGCCAGCGTGAAAGAATATATAGAGTAAGATCGCAAAAGCACTATAAAAGTGTGCCTGGCGAAAGATAGAAGCATTGTCGGAACCAATAAATAAAATCCAGCCACTTAAGATCATGAGTGTTAAAAAAAATGAGCCAATGCGTGTTACTACTCTATGGTAGCTAATTGATGTTTTATTAGGTTCACTGGATGAGTTTGTACTTTTTAATTTAATTGTTACTTTATAGAATAAGTAACAGAGAAGGATGGCTGAAGTAACAATTGCGACAAAGAAGTGAATATCATGAATCTGTCCCTGGGGTAAAAGTTCTTCGATATTTCCAATACTTGGCTTAGTCAAGGTGGAGATACGGAGCCCCGTTAGCAGACTACATAAAACTGCAACAATGGCCATGCTGTGCAGAATTATCCAAAGAGTACTCTTCGGTTGTTTGGCCATGGGAGTATTCCAAAAGGGTTTAGGCTAGTAAAAAAGTGTGGCATTTATATTAATTAAAATAGACTACATTCTGCTGATGGAGTCATGGCGCCTAAAAAGGAAGAACGCACTGCGCTGTAGAAGCGCATAAAGAATGAATGCCGATTCCGAGCTTACCGAGATATAATCACAGCGAGTCTCAGTTGTAGAGTCTCCTTTCCGCCTGACCCAATAGTGTACTACTCAGTATTTTGACCTGTTCAGAACAAATAGCGGGATAACTTATTCTTGTTGGTATTCGGCATTCTGTAACTACTCATGCAGCTGACACTTATTCAGGCTTTCACTTTTCTCCAAATCTTCCGATATGGCCATAAGTTTCGGGTGGTCACTTCTCCAGTCAAAATCTTCATGGCGAAAATCAAGATAGGATAGTGCTGAGCACAAGTTAATATGTGGCAAGCTAAGACTGGCGGGTAATCGATCCAGGTGCTTTTCCAGGTAATCTAGAGATCTCTCAATAGCACTGAAGTAGCGCTGCCACCAAAAATCAGACCTAAGTTCTTCCCGTGCGCGCAGCTTTTCCATTTGCAGATGCACTGCTGCGTCCATTAATCCAGAGCTGACACTGTGAAAAGTATACAGATCCCAATTGTTGTCTAGTGGTGTAGATAAGTGACCATCCCCTAAGCTTTTATCAAGAAATGCACAGATGACTTCGCTGTCAATGATCGAGGAGCCATTATCCAGGGTTAGGCAGGGGACTTTTCCCAAGGGGTTGCTGGAAATAAGTTCGTCGTCATTGTGAAAGGGGTGAGAGAAATGCTCTGTTACCACAGAGTGCAGACGCTGTTCTTGCACAACAATGCGCGCCTTGCGCGCAAAGGGGGAGGAAAAGGTCAGGTACAGTTGCATAGGCCAAGCTCTTTTTAGCTGCGTGCCCTTTCAGCAACTGCAGTGACCGCCAGTGCTGCTACGAGCAACTGTTAACGCGTACTTTAGTGATGGGTAATCACTGAAGTAATGCGGTTATAGAGGTGCTGTTTCAAGTAGGCTCTCTGTTTTTTGAGGCTGGAATAGTGATCGTCGTCGGTGCCAATACCACTATCCTGAAGGCCTCTTATTTGTTTATCCAGTTTGCTGTAGATGTCGTTTTCGAGTTTGAATTGAATATCGTCTTCGATGAGCTGCTTGATTGTGTCTGCATATTCTGGGAAATCCACCGAGAGCTCGTGTGAAGCAATGGGCATAAGGGACCTCCACAATCGATATTAGTTAATGAAGTGTAGGTTCAGTCTTGCCAGTCACAAAAGTGCAATTCTAGCGCTGCTTCCCTTAATCAACATAGTTATAAAGTGAAGTTAATATAAGTTTGTATATAGCCATTTGATATATATAAAAGTTGAAGCTATTTTATTAGCAAATATTTTTTACCCTCTTTTTTTGATTATTGGTAATTGTTAGTCAGGTGAGGCTTAAGCAGAGGGCTGGGAGGAAGTGACGGGCACAAAAAAGCCCGACAATTACTTGTCGGGCTTTTTTGTTGCGGTTCTGCTACTGGGCTTAGGCCGAAGCCTCCAGTGGGGCAAAGCGCAATTGGCGCCTCTGCAAAAGCTCACCGAGGTAGAGCTTTAAGTAGGCTGCAGCGGCCCGTTTCCCCTCTGCTGCGGAGTCTTCTGTTATTTTTCCAAAGCGGGAATAAGACTGGGAGCAGAAGGAGTCGTTAATGTTGATGGCACACATAAACCGGTCTCGCCAATCCTGAGAGGGTGGTAACTCAAACTCCCGAGACAGGTTTTTGATCAGAGTATCTGCCAGGCGCCAATTGTTTTCCATTTGTAGTTGGCGTAATGCCCAACTGGACTGAGGTCCAAAATGTACTTTTAGTGCCGCGAGATTCTCTTCATAGTAGCCGCGCACAAGGTCGCACAGCTGATTCAGCATATCCTGCCAGCTTTCTGACGGAGAAAAATCCGAATGGCCCAATACTACGTCACCGAAAGACTTATAGTGACGCTCGGCCAGGGCGGTTAAGCTGGCATCTACACTTGGGAAGAAATGATAAACAGACGCTGCTGGAACACCTGCAACCTGACTAAGGTTTGCGAGGCTAATATCCGTAGAGTCTTGTTCAGTAATTAATACTTCAAGGGCGTCAAGAAGCTTTTCATACTTCTCCCGACCATTTTTGCGTTGTGGTTTGCGCGGACTGGCGGTGTCGCGCCGGCTGATTGCTCGTCGATCGATTTGGTTCAAACTACCTCCCCCTTTAGACAAGCGGTACTGGCCATGGGCTAGCATACGCTTTACTTCCATGTAAAAAATTGTCTTTTGGAATTGATTATTATAATCGTACCAAATTCGGGCGAGCAAGAAGAACTTGTTTGATTTGTGGGGTAGTTCCACCTTAATTAATTAAATTCGGCTAGCAGGTATTTCTGCCAGCCGAATGGAAATGCAGCTAGTGATAATGTAGCTCTGTCGCCTTTCCTCGGAAGACGTAATAAGAGAAAACGGTATAGGCGAGGATGACGGGAACTACTATTACCGCACCCACAAGAATAAATTTTAATGAGGCGGTGGCACTGGCTGCCTGCCAAATATTTAGTTGGCCGGGAACAATATCAGGGAAAAAGCTGAAGGCCAGGCCGATAAAGCACATCAGGAAAATAACGACGACCGTGAAAAAAGGAACCGCTTTATGTCTATCTGTAGGCTTAGGCATTCTCGCCAACAGAACATCATTGGAGACAAAGGCAATAAAGCATAGGGTGGGGATGAGTAGTACAAACATAACCAGAGGGTAGGTAAACCATCGGTCAAATACTGTTGGGTTTACCAGTGGATTGATGGCCGATACTGCAACCACCCCAAGCAGGGTGGCCCGCCCTGCGTAACGGGTCCATGTGGTCGCTCGTTTTTGCAGCTCCGACTCGGTTTTAAGAACCAGCCAGGCGCCGCCAATATAGGCATATGCGGCGGTAACTCCCAGAGCACTGAGCGCTGAAAAAAGCTGTGCAGACCAGTCGGGCTTAAAGCCAATCACGTACTGCCCCAGCATGTACCCCTGCGCAAGGCTGGTAATAATAGATCCCGCTTTAAAGGTTCGATCCCAGGTTAGCTTTTTGTCGATGGCAGCTTTTGCACGAAAGTCGAATGCCACTCCTCGCATGATTAGCCCGACCAGCATAATCGCAGCTGGTATATATAGATGCATTAACACCAGGTTGTGTGCGATTGGGAATGCAATCAGGAGCAAACCGATTGCCAGTACCAGCCAGGTTTCGTTGGCATCCCAAAAGGGGCCAATGGATGCGATCATGGTATCCCGCTGCGATTCCTCCTCTTCTCCCATGGGGAGCAAAATTCCCACACCAAGATCGTAGCCATCCAGAATTGCGTAGACTATTACCGCCAGGCCCATAAGGGCGACAAAGGCGACAGGCAGCCAATAGGCCGCTGCAGAAGCGCTACCGGTCATTTGCCTTCTCCCTTGTCATTTTTCTCGGTATCTTTTGGGCGGTTGGTTAAGCTAGTGCCGGCGAATAGTTCCTGAGTTTCAAACTCCTCGACTTTTACAGACTTCAGGGCCATCACTTTCAGGGTTCTTATGTACGCATAGAGCAATATCACGTAGACAACCAGATAAAGGGTTAGGGAAAAACCGACATGAGAAGGTGGTACTGGAGTAACAGCGTCGGCGGTTTTCAGTACTCCTGTAACGAGCCAGGGTTGGCGTCCAATTTCTGTGACATACCAACCGGCCAAGGTGGCTATCCAGCCGGAGAATGTCATCGCGACCAGGGTTTTAAGCATCCAGCGAGGCAGCTCACCTTTACGCAATAGATAGACCCCACCCCAAGCGGTTAGCAGCATCAATATGCCTATGCCGACCATAATGCGGAAGGCGAAGAATACGGGGGCTACCGGTGGGTGATTATCGGGGAATTCATTAATTCCCTTGATCTCACCATCCCACTCATGGGTAAGGATAAGGCTGGCCATTTTGGGAATGCCGATCGCCAAATGGTTGGTTTTTTCTTCTCCGTCGGGAATCGCAAATAACAGCAGGGGGGCACCGCGCTCTGTTTCCCAAACCCCCTCCATTGCGGCGACTTTTTGAGGCTGGTGCTCAAAAGTGTTGAGTCCGTGTAAGTCACCCACATAGATTTGAATCGGAATAAAGATGGCAGCGAGAATCAGTCCTGTTTTAAGGGCGAGCCGGGGCGCGCGTTTGGGGTCTCCTTTAAGAATCCGATAAGCGGAAACCCCCGCAACAAAGAAAGATGCCGTCAAACCCGAAGCCAGCAGCATATGTGTAAGTCGGTAGGGGAAAGAGGCGTTAAAGATAATTTCCATCCAGCTTGCCGGGTAGGCGACCCCATCCCGTAAATCGAATCCGGCAGGTGTTTGCATCCAGGAGTTGAGAGCAATAATCCAAAAAGCGGATAGAGTGGTTCCTGTTGCCACAATAAAGGCAGATAAAGTATGTATTTTGCTTGGCACCTTATTAATGCCAAACAACATAATGCCGAGAAAGGTTGCTTCGAGAAAGAATGCAGTAAGTACTTCGTATCCGAGAAGCGGGCCGGCGATATTGCCGACCTGGGCCATAAAGCCGGGCCAGTTTGTTCCGAACTGGAATGACATGGTGATGCCACTCACTACGCCGAGAGCAAATGTCAGGGCAAAGACTTTTACCCAAAAACGATATGCGCGCATCCAGACCGGATTATTAGTTTGGTCGTAGCGTAATTTAAAAAAGAAAACGATCCACGCGAGTGCGATGGTGATTGTTGGAAATAGAATATGAAAGCTGATATTTGCGGCAAACTGTATCCTGGAAAGGATCAGGGTATCTAGCATGAGAGCCTCTGCTGGTCTGAGATCTTTGAACCAGTGAGCCGATTAGCACCTCCTGTGCTAATCGGCACTGCAAGAAAATATAGAGGCAGGTGTGTGTTCCCGCGTATACAATCCTGCAGGAGCCGACTTTGGATCGGCAGCGGCACGGCCTTGTGCCGTTTTTAATCCAGCACTATGGG
This sequence comes from Microbulbifer maximicatervae (SeqCode), assembly GCF_052468155.1. Taxonomy (NCBI): domain Bacteria; kingdom Pseudomonadati; phylum Pseudomonadota; class Gammaproteobacteria; order Cellvibrionales; family Microbulbiferaceae; genus Microbulbifer; species Microbulbifer maximicatervae (SeqCode). The sequence goes on along the minus strand of NZ_CP174335.1, from coordinate 442,812 downwards.
CTGCTGGATTAAAAATATGCCGGGGCTTTTAGCCATGGATTTGGCCCTATGGGTTTCTCCCCGGAATAAGTGCTTCAGATGAAGGTGTTATTTCGCTTTGAGTGCAGCGGTATATTCCTCGTGCTAGCGTTTTTTTCGCTAGTTTGAGGTGTTCTGTCCACCTGTCATCTTACTTTTGAGTTCCAGTAGCTTGACGATACCGGAGCCTAGCTTCATCAATTTAAGCAGGTCCTGGTGTTCTAGCTTGCTGAGTGTGTTGGCAAATTCTTCGAGTAGCTCCAGCAAGCTGTAAACTTCCTGGATTTTTTCCTGTGCCTGGGCATCCAGCTCATCTTGGGGTTCATTGAGCAGCAGCTGGCGAAGCAGACTTAATGTAGGGTCGAGCTCTCGCTTGCGGCGCTCCTCGAAGACAGTGCGAGCGAGGTCCCAGATTGACCCAGCTGCAGTGAAATAATCTTTTCGGTCGCCCGGTTGATGATGCAGCTCAACCAAGCGCCAGGCCTGTAGCTCTTTGAGCCCCATACTGACATTGCCACGACTGATCTTCAGGGCCTGGGCTAATTGCTCGGCATTGAGTGGCGTGGGATGAATGGTGAGTAGGGCAAACATTTGTCCCACCGTGCGATTGAATCCCCAGCGGCTACCCATTTCACCAAAGTGCAGTACGAATGCCTGGGCTTGACTCGATAGTTTCATTTACTTCTTAAGTTTCAGAAATTTCTGAAAATTGTAAATGTAAATTGATCTATGTCAATCACCAATTTAGAAAATAATGTGAGGCCAGCGAGAGGCTCCCTGATTCTGATCTGGGGAGAGGCTGGCGCAGTGGGGGTTATATGCTCAAGCTACTTTTGGCTCTTTGGTACCAGTTGTCGGGCACGATAAAGCCTCTGCTGGCTTCGCCATTTTTATCGACGGCGGCGATGCACAGGGGGTGGGTAAAGCTTTCGGGCAGCAGCGCCTCTAGCAATTGATCGGCAGTCATGCCGGTGGTGCTGCTCTGAGGCGCCAGCCAGGCTTGCTTGGGGAGCGCCAGCCACTCGAGAGCACTGCGGTTTGCCTGGCTCAGGGAGAATGACCGAAACTCAGATAACGATACCCACCAAAGATCATGACTGGAGGGCCGGCGAAGTGTATCCAGCGGTTTGAATAGTCTCCCGGGCATTAGCGCCCACTGGCGATCTATCTCTAGGCCGTGCTCTTTCAGTATTGATTGAACTGCCGGCATTTCAATTAGTGGCAGTTGATGATCTGCCATTCTTGCCAGTTTGATATCCAGTCGGTCCTTGATTCCAGGCCCTACCCAATGGATATCGGTAACCTGGAGATAAAATTTTACGGCAATTTCCCAGTGTTCACACTGGTTGCTGGGCAGGTGTTGCACGACGAAGTCGAGTTCCCCCAGTGTCTTGCCGCCGGACCTTAGAGGGAGGTTTTGGTAGAGCAGCTGGTAGTCGGGATGTTTGTCAAAGGCAAATGACCAGAGCCTTTCAAAGTAAGTGCCCAAGCGGTTATTGGGTTTGTTGAGGCTGAGTTCGTGCAGGTAATTATCCAACTCAGGGGAAAGTGCATCTTTTACTTTCGGGCAGGAGAAGTATTCCAATAGGGACTTTCGTCGCGTGGATAGAAGCCAGGGGAGTTGGTTAGCTGCACTAAAAATTGTAACGGAGTCCTCGCTAGTGGGAATATCCGAACTTCCCACGGACCACATTAAGTTGTCCCAATTATCTACCTGTCCGCTTTTCAGGGAGGAAATCATGGCCTTCTGTATCGTTTCCTGAATCATTAAACTTCTGTATATTGCTAAAATACAAGACAGATTGGTGAAATCATCTATGATTGCTTTACCATCTGAACTAAAAATAATAATTACACTTATAAGAATCGATCCGAGCACCAAAAAAATCAGCGAATTACCGATGTCGAAATAAGTCCCCTGGCAGTGAAGTTTCTGCCTTGATTTCGTTATCCATCTCCAGTGCCAGCTTTATTCTGGGAGTTGATTTTGGTCGGGTATTTTTCTTACAGTGACTGATACTGGAGAAAATCATGGAATCAGGTCCCCTTATTTCGATCGGCTTGCCTATCTCGCTGTTTATCATCATGGTGGGAATAGGGATGACCCTAACTGCCAGGGATTTCCATCAGGTAACGGTAAAGCCCATTGGCCTTATTATCGGAACTTTTACCCAAATTCTCCTGATGCCAGCTATAGCAATTGGCCTCTGCTGGGGCTTAAATCTACCACCGGCCATTGCTGTTGGCCTAGTCATTATTGCCGCCTGTCCGGGAGGCACAACATCGAACCTGTTTACCTTGATGGCTCGCGGCAATGTGGCGCTTTCTATTGTATTAACAGTTTCTGCCAGCCTGATTACTATTGCCAGTTTACCGCTTTTCGCAAATTATGCGCTTCGAACTTATTTCGGTGCTGACCAGACTGTAATTCTGCCATTCGCCAGTACAGTGGTGATGTTATCCAGTATTGTCCTCTTGCCTGTTGTGATAGGGATGCTATTTCGCGCCTGGAGACCGCACCTGGCTCGCCGCGCAGAGGGAATAGTCAGTATTTTTGGCGGGGTTGTATTGCTTGCACTGGTAGCAGGCCTTATCTGGGGAATTCGCGATCGCCTTGCAGACTTGATGGTTCAAGCTGGACCCTCGGTCATTCTATTGAATCTCTGTGGTGTGCTATTGGGGCTTCTTATCAGCCGGGTTGCTGGCCTGCCAAAGCGGGAAGGGGTTGCGGTTGCAACGGAACTCGGTATTAAGAACAGTACCATCGGAATGATGGTAACTCTCACGCTCTTACACTCGAGTGAAATGTCCGTGCCCTCAGCAGTTTACGGTGTATTGATGTTCCCATCTGGCGTTCTTTTGGCGTTATATGGTCGCCGTGGTGCAACGAAAAAACTGGCCTCTGAGACGGAAGGAGCAGGTGAAGTAGGGTAGTAAATGTTGCATTTACCGAAAACTAGACCATACCTTTACTATTGAGGGTGTGGTCGATGTTGGAAAATTGAGCTCGCCTATACCAATTTCTGTTACTGCACTATGAATTTCAATAATTCTAATGTGCGGCCACGGATTACTGAATGTCCTTTTTAGGTATATGTCTAAAACCAGGCATTGAGTTGTCTCAACCCCAGATTGTAAAGTCAATATGTTCAAGGGTTTTACGGCGAAGCGCAGCAAGAAAAATACAATCAACAACAACCTAAAATTAGATGCTCTGGTCTGGAAGAGAATATTGGAGCAGTCGGCCCTCAGTGGTAATGATTCTGGGGTAGGTAATGCGGCTAAACACAGTATTGTTGTTTCTCTGACTAGCTATGGAAAGCGAATCCATGATATCCATTTGTGTATCGAGAGTTTATTTCAGCAGTCGCTAAAAGCGGATTTAATTGTACTTTGGCTGTCGACCAAAGAATTTCCAGATTATATGTTGCCCAATATTTTAATGAGGCAGGTGGATCGTGGGTTGAGAGTTGAATTTGTTGATGAAGATTTAGGACCTTACACAAAGTATTATTACGCGCTTCAAAAATTTCCTGATAGCCTGATAGTCACGGTGGATGACGATATCCTCTACCCGATGGATACCATCGATATGCTGTATCAGTCATATTTAAAGTTCCCGTCACATATTTTCTGTCATCGAGCTCACAGGATAGGTGTTGATAAAAAAGGCAATATATTGCCTTACAATAAATGGAGGACAACGCGGGAAACTTGGAAGTGCAATATGAATATCAAACCTTCTTATCGCGTTTTTCCTACTGGAGTTGGGGGTGTTTTATATTATCCCGGCTCTTTACATCCCGATGTTCTGAATAAAGATAAGTTTTTGGAGTTATGTCCTAGTGCGGATGATATCTGGCTTAAAGCCATGAGTATGAGGCAAGGAGTCCGTTGTGCAAGAGTGCCAGATGTTCGTTTCTGGAGGGATAGGTTTTTAACAATCCCTGGGTGTCAGGCTAGCGGCTTGAAGAAACAAAATTTAAAGGGAAAGTGTGGTAACGATAAGAAAATACACAGAGTATTCTCCGAATATAATTTATCTCAGTTACTGTTAGAGTGAATAGGCACTGCTTTATCTAGAGGTAATGTAGTTGTCGCACTCTAAGGTTGATATTTGGCTTTCAGTTTAATCTCAAACTGCTACCACTTATAACGAAATCCTAATTCCAAGCCTCCGGAAAAACTATTCCCCAGGTTTTCCAAACTGCTGCTGTAATAAATTTCTGAATAGATAGAACAGTGATCACCGCACTCATCGTAGCTCGCACCCAGGCGCAATTCACCGTACCAGGTATCAGGTTTTTGACTGAGTCGGGTTTCCGATACGAGTAAATTAGTCCTCTGGTCGATATTGTAAATAAGGCTCGGAGTTGCGAACAGAGAGAACCTTTCCAGGGGAATTGAGCCATACATATTGCGACTGCTCTTACGCTGGCTCTTGCGCTTTTCAAAGATGGTTCCCAAGCGTAAGAGGAAGCCATTGTTATTGATATCTGTAGCTTGTACTGCATAGATATCCTGCAAGTTATTGGCTTCCTCCGAGGTGTAAATCAATTGCGCATGGGGTGTCCAGGAATAGTAATCATGCAGTTTAAAACTCTTGCCGCCCTCGATAGACAAGGCGTAACCAAATGCTTCATCGCTATTATTGAGTTCGCGCAGTGATTTGGCATCCATTTCAAAGTCAAACCAATTTAGCTTAAGTTGACTATCAATAAAAATGCCATCCAATCCATACCAGGTGACAAATGCGCTGACGCCGTAGTTACTCGCATCGATTGAGCCATCACCAAAAAATGAACTCACATCGTTATTTGAATCGCCGTAGTGCAAAGCGGCGCTGCCAATAAGTTGGCTTCCAAATACGGAGACTTGTATTGGTAAATCAAAGCCCACTTGTACTTGATAGTAAGTCTGTTTCCAGTTTGCACGGGTACTGGACTCATTGGGGTCAAGGGTAATATGCCGGGCAGAGTTCCTGATCCAAAGTCCACGATTATCAATTGCCTGCTCTTGGGCATCGCTATACTCGCTACTGGCCAGGTCCAAATAGCTTGTACCTACCCAATAGCGATTACCCAGGCGGCTGCGCAGTGAAGAGGGAATATTGAGTGTTCTGAGAATTTGCGGGAGGGCTTCGTAGAGTACTGCAGTAGGTTGCCAGCGGATCATTCCGCCTTCAGGAAATACTGAAGAGTTATCCACAGTTGAACGCAAATACCAGCTGCCATCATCACTTCCTCCTGCGCCGTTCTGGTGCAATGTGTAAGCATAGGCTCCACCTATCACTGCCTGCTGATCATCTTTACTGACAAAGTCCCCTGCCAGAGTGAATTGTGCATTTGATTCGCCTTTGACGGAAACCACCTTAATACCATTGCCCTCTGTCCGCTTTCCTTTACCTGAGCGGTTAAAGACAGAGATAGTGGTGGTGCCAGAGCTGTCTCCTTCCACAATTAGTTGATCGCTCTGTGAAAAATCATCTTCAAGGACGGCGTCTACCCATAGGCGCCCATTATTAGAGCGGTATTGCCCATAATTTCCATTATCGTCTTTGGCTATGGTGAGGGTGTTGAACCTATTGTTGGATAGATCAATGGTTCCACTATTGGATACATCTCCTGAAATTACATAACTGTCGCTATCAAAAAATGCCTGTCCACCCCAGCGAATATCCAGGCCGAGGGAATTTCCTTCCGAATCGAGACCTCCTCCGACAGCTAAACTCCCAGTGAATGTCATTTTGGAGCTACCCCAGATAACGACTCTTTCCCAGTTGTTTAGAAGAGTCCCGTCAACGGAATAATCCAGTTTAAATATTAAATTGTCGATTTCTCCATCATTTGCACTGAGATCATCACCACCATCCAGTATCACGTCTCCATCGAAAGAGTGTGAATCTATCAGGAGGGTGTCCGATCCGGAGCCGCCTCGAATTTCGTTGCTGATGCCCTCATCCCAATAGATGTAGTCGTCGCCGTTTCCGCCATCCAGATAGTTAAAAATGAACCCTCCATCCAAGGTGATGGTATCGTTGCCTTCTCCTCCCCAGACGTGAAAGGACAGTCCATCGAGTAGAATCAGGGTGTCATCTCCATCGCCCCCATGAATGCCTCCTCCCCCCAGGTAATTCCCTACATCACTGGAGCGTTCATCAAGGGTAATCGTATCGTTGCCAGCACCACCGTCGGCAAATAAGGTAACAATTCCTCCCGTGATAGTAATTTCGTCATCTCCCTCTCCCGCAAGTACATTTTCCGCCGTTCCACCGTTAAGAATGATGGTATCGTTGCCGGCATAAGTTTCTATGTCCACACCATCGGGGTCATTGTCTTCGTCACAGGTGATTTCATCTGCGGCAGAGGTGCCACTATTGCCGGGGTTGCATTGTGCTGGAGAGTTGCGGCTAAAAATAAGCAGTGCAGAAAGCGTCATAATGAGTAGGAATATTTTTACGAATCCTATAGAAGAAAGCTGGAAACCAGTTTTTTTGGGGGACACAGTTATTCCTTTTATTGTGCCAGATAGTTGCAATACCGATTAGGTTTTTAGCGGCAAAGTTATAGTTGGGGACAACGCAGCTCGTGTGTGAAATAACTTCAAATTTTAAGCGTATTCGCTGTCGCCCAACTGTATGAAATTTCTCCGATAACTAAAATTTAATACCCACCCCGAAATTTATGATCCAGGGGTTGTAGTCAAAATGGGCATAGAGGCGATCCCTTCCCAATTCAGTGGGGAAGTCGATAGTGGCATCGGTGTCTGCCAGGTAATAAATCGCGGATGCGTTAAGTAGTAGAGGATATCTCCAGTCGCGGAAATCAAAGATATAATCCAGGCCGGCCTGCAGCCCCCAATCCCACGAGTGCCCCATATTAAATGATCCCGGTGCGACCGAGAGCTCTGAATCTATCAGGTATTCGTTAAACTGGCGGCTGATTTCAACGGTGTGGAAATTGGTGTAATTGATTCCTGCACCGATATAGGGGCGAGCGCGATAGGATGGGTCTAAGAAATACCAGTTGCCGAAGACCATTGTCGTTGTAGTGCTAAAGTCGCCGAGCTGGATTTGGTTTCGCCCAGGGTTGCCGGTGAAATTATCCAGTTTTGTACCATAGCTGGCGCCATTAATATGCATTAATTCTATGCCCCAGCGATCGCTGGGCCGCCACACTCCCGATATTTGCCATGCATGGGTCGAGTCGATTTGCCAACTGCTGTTGTATAAATCCCATTGCTGTAAAACTCTGTATTTAAGCGCTGTGCCCTCATCGTTTGGCTGGACATAAGTCAGGCCAAAACGAACAATAAATTCACCCCATTCGATATCACGCCAATCATCCTGGGCATGGGTCGATAGTGCTGAGAGAGTGAAAAGTAGAGTAATAATTCCTTTATTAATTCCTTTTGCGGTCATCTCGATATCCATCTCTGAAAATCCGGACACAGGCAAAACAGCTTATCTGCCATAGGTGGCTTTGGTTGATAATTATTGGCAGTGCATGGGCCAAGTACCCCAAAAAGTAGCAGGACTGAAAAAGGCCGCAGGGAATTTTTCAAAATTTGAGGCCTAAATTATCTAGCCCGGTTTACAGGGAGAAGGGAATTTATAAGGAGAGAAAGAATAATGCGCTTGGTGCCTTTGGGGGTATAGGTGTCTATTCGGGTTTACAGGGAAATTTCCACTGTGAGTCTTGGGTGCAGTGTATTCTTTCCCTCTTTTCCAATGATAAGGCTGGGCTACGGGAGATTACCCAGGGGCACTTTTTCCAGATTGCGGGCGTACTCCAGGAACTTCTGTGCTGCTGGTGATAGCGGACGTGATTTGCGTCGAGCCAAATACCAGTGGGTGACAATAGGAAGCTCTTCGACATCGAGAATTGACAAGCCTGCGCGTCCGCCAAACGCCAGGGTATGCTCCGACAATATAGAGACCCCCAGACCGGACATAACTGCATGCTTAATGGCTTCATTGCTCTCTATGGTCATACGGAGCTTGAGGTCTACATTGCGTTTGCGCAGGAACTGTTCAATGGCATGGCGTGTACCGGAGCCCTCTTCCCGATGCAGGAACTGACAGCCTGCAAATTCTTGCAGGGAGATTTTCTTGCGGGAGGCCAGTGGGTGCTTCTCAGGCGCTATCGCCAGTAAGCGGTTGGGTAGAAACTCCACCAGCTCCAGGTCCTGGCTCTTTGGAGGATGGCTGAATACGTAGAAGTCATCTTCATCCTCACCGGTGTAATCAATGATCTGTTGGCGGTTGCCCACCCTGAAGTGGATATCCAGTCGCGGATGCTGCTGATAAAACTCCCCGATCAGGTGGGGGATAAAGTATTTGGCGGTGGTCACTACTGCCAGTTGTAAGCTGCCGGTATCCAACCCTCGCAATTGGGCCAGTTTCAGGTCCAGGTACTCGTAACTCTTCAGGATTTCCCGGGCACTTTCTACCAGGGTTTGCCCGGCCTCCGTAAATTGCAGTTGCCTGCCCACCGAGTAATACAGAGGTAAACCCACCGCATCGGAGAGTTTGGCCAGCTGCATCGATACGCTCGGCTGGGTTAGGTGCAGTTTTCTGGCTGCGGCGCTGATATTGCCCAACTCATAGACACAAAGCAGGATCTCCAGTTGTCGAACGGTTCCAATGCGGGCATGGGCACGAGTTAAGGGCACAAAATCACCTATATAGGTTTTGGTTTATAGTTTACATAATAAATATCTATTTTTATCTATCAATAGCAATTCCGATAATGCGTCAATTTCAATAACCAGTGGGGGCATTATCAATGCAGAGATCACAACTCTTCTTTGGCGTGGTTGTCGGCTTGTTAGTTTTAAGCACAGGCTTATCAGTAAATCTTGCCGGTATGAACGGGGTTCCCTTGATGGCTGTAGGCCTAGTGGTGGTTCTGGCCAATGCTGCTTACTGGCTGATGGCGCAGCAAACCCCGAAACGTATACGTATCTCCAATAATCGCTCCAGACAGCGCCGGGGACAGCGATAGAGATGCAGTTGGATATTGTTGTTGGTTTCTTTCTGCTGGGCGCCTTTGCCCAGCTGGTTCGCAGTGACCTGCGTTTACCCAAAGGTCTTTACCAGAGCTGCGTTATCTTCCTGCTAATCGCCATCGGCCTGAAAGGTGGTGCTGCTTTAAGTGCGTATTCCGCTGCCACCCTGGTTCCCCAGTCCCTGTCGGTGGTGGCTTTTGGTGCCCTGTTACCCCTGGTGGCTTTCCCTATCTTGCGCTGGATTGGCAAGTGGTCACGTGTGGATGCGGCGGCAACGGCGGCGCACTATGGGTCTGTCAGTGTTGCCACCTACGCGGTGGCTGTAGCCCTGCTACAGTCACAGAATATTGAATACGAAGCGTATTTCCCTCTGTTTGTAGCGCTTCTTGAAGTCCCGGCAATCATTGTCGGCATGTTGTTGGCACGGCAATCGATGGGCAGTTCGAGCAAGCGCCGGGTGTTTCACGAGGTCACCTGCAACCAGGGAGTACTGTTGCTCCTGGGGGGAATCGTTATCGGAGCCTGGGCTGGAGAGCGCACCGCTTCAGTAATGCCTTTGTTTGGGACCCTGTTTCATGGCATATTGGCGCTCTTTCTGCTGGAAATGGGGCGTGTCGCTGCGGCGCGGTTGGCCGATGTTAGAGGGCAGGGTGCTTTCCTGCTCAGCTTCGGCATTTTTATGCCGCTGATTGGCGGTGCCGCTGGCGGTATCTTGGGGAGTTTGTTGGGTTTGTCGCCTGGTGGTATCTTTCTGCTCGCGGTGCTCGGTAGCAGTGCCTCTTATATCGCTGTGCCTGCGGCTATGTCCGTTGCCCTGCCGCAGGCCAATGCTAGTGTGTCCATCACTTTGTCCCTGGCAGTTACCTTTCCTTTCAATGTGCTGGTGGCGATTCCCGTCTATCTGGCGCTCGTTCAATATTGGAGTTAATCGCAAGTGAAGCCGATTCCTTTTGAAAAAGTCACTATCGTAATGGGTTCCCGCTCGGATTGGGCCACCATGAGCAACGCGACTAAGCCTCTGGAAGAGCTCGAAGTTCCCTTTGCTACTGCTGTGGTTTCGGCCCACAGAACTCCCCAGCGCATGGTTGAATTTGCCAGCCGTGCCCACGAATCCGGTACCGAAGTGATTATTGCTGGCGCCGGCGGCTCCGCCCACCTGCCGGGTATGATCGCTGCTTTGACTCCCCTGCCTGTGATCGCAGTGCCGGTTGAGAGCCGCTTTATGACGGGTATGGACAGCTTATTATCCATTGTGCAGATGCCTCGCGGTGTGGCGGTAGCAACCCAGGCGGTCGGTGCTTCCGGTGCCTACAATGCAGGTTTAATGGCTGCGCAGATGTTGTCTTTGGCTGATGCGGAATTGCAGAAGCGCCTGATCGCCTGGCGTGAGCGCCAGACCGAGCAAGTCCCGATCACGGTTGAGTGATAGGAGATCGTTGTGAGTAAGAGACGAGTTGCCATTATTGGCTGTGGGCAGTTGGCACAGATGATGGCTCAAGAGGGGCAGCCCCTCGGAGTGGAGTTCAGTTTCCTGGCTGAGACCGGTGAAAACACCGACTGTGTGAAGGGACTGGGGACTATCGTGGAGATGGAACCGGGACAGGACCCTGAGGCCTTGTATCAGGCATTGGGACGCCCGGAAGTGATCACCAGTGAGAGAGAGCAAGTGAGTGTGGACTTGCTGCGCTCATTTCAGCCCTTCTGTCCGGTATATCCGGACCCGCATATTACAGAGAAGGCCCAGCACCGCTTGCGTGAGAAGCGAGCACTCACAGACGCTGGACTGCCTGTTGCACCTTTCGCAGCAGCACAGGGTGAAAAAGAGCTGCGGGAAGCGGTCGACCAACTGGGATATCCGGCGTTTATTAAGAGCTGTGAAAATGGCTACGACGGCAAGAACCAATGGTGTGTGAAGAGTGCTGCAGACTTGGATGCTGCCATTCCCCAAGCTGGTGATCAGGAGTGTGTGGTTGAGGCTGGGGTGAATTTCGCCTGTGAAGTCTCCATTATCGGTGCTCGCTCGGCATCCGGTGAAATCAAAGCTTATCCGCTGACGGAAAACCGCCACCGCAACGGCACCTTACTGCTGTCCACCGCTCCCTACGACAACCCGGAGCTGCTCAAGGCCGCAGAGGGTTACCTGGCGACCCTGCTGAAGGACTGGGACTATGTGGGTGTATTGGCCGTTGAATGTTTTGTCAGTGAGAGCGGCCTGATTGTCAACGAAGTGGCACCGCGAGTTCACAACAGCGGTCACTGGACCTTTGTCGGCCCTGAGGCCAGCCAATTTGCCAATCATATCCGCGCGATACTGGATATGCCCCTGGGCGATACTGCCTGCCCGGTGCCAGTTGCGATGGTCAATATGTTGGGGGTTGATGTAGCTCCGAAGCAGGATAACGATGGTGTTTGGCTGTACGGCAAAGCACTTCGCCCTGGGCGCAAAATGGGTCATGTCATTTTACAGGACCCAGATATGGAGCACCTGCGCCAGCGCAGCGAAAGTATGATTGAAGAACTTTACGGCGAAAAGATTTAGTGCTTACTGAATATTGCGCATCGGGTTCTTGAACTTGAGTTTGTAGCCGGTACCCCGCCACATGGGAGTGCCGGCTCGATAAGCCGCCCGGGCAATCATATGGACACCAATTGGCACTGTAAGTAATAAGAATAAAATAGCGGCTATGGCCCTGGCTGTTACCTGAGCGTCACTAAAAAGAATTGCTACGCCCGCCAGCAATAATCCGCAACACACCGTAGCCCCTTTTCCCGATGTACTCATTCGAGTGTAAAAGTCCGGCATTCGCAGCAAGCCCAAAGCGGCGCTGAACCCAAAAAAACTGCCCACCAGAATTATCAGAGCGATAAAAATTTCATCAAATGTCATCATGATCCCTATGGCTGTGGGTGACTGTGCGCGAGCCGCTTTTTTCAATAAAACGGGCAAAGGCCACACTCACTAAAAATGCGACCAGGGCCAGGGCGATGGCAGCGTCCAGATACACGGGTTGTCCCGAGGCGATTGCCAGTAGTGCACAGTAGGCTACCGCCAAAATATTGAGAACATCCAGGGCGACAACCCTGTCTGCTAAGGTGGGGCCCAAAGCGATACGCAGGAAGCACATCACCAGGGCGAGTAATAATAGAAAGGAAGCAATATTGATTGCTACTGTGACCAGTGGCGAATGAATATCGATAATTGTGAGAAACATCAGGAAACGGCCTCCTTAACCCGTTTCTCAAATCCCTCCCTAATCTCCTCGCGAAAGGTTTCTGGATCACTGACAAACATAGTATGTACGATTAAGGCATCATTGTTGGGTTTGACATCCAATACCATAGTGCCCGGTGTCAGCGAAATTAAATTAGTGAGAATAAAAATCTGGTTTCTATCGAGCCTCTCCATGGGTAGTCGTACTACCAGGGGCCGGCTTTGCAAGCGGGGCGAAAAGACTTCGTAGGCGGCACGCAGGCTGGATAAAACAAGCTCCTCGATAAAGAAAAAGAATAAATGAGCCAAACGGGGCAAGCGGGTAAAATAAGTCTGTGCTCCGGGTAATATAGGTGAGACTCGCAGTGCCAGAAATCCGATCAGAAAACCAAAGAAAAAATTTGCCATGGAAGCATTGCCGGTCAGGGCCGACCAACTGATCGCGAGCAATAAATTTAATAGAAAAATACGCATTTCTATTTATCCATCCCAAAGTTAATGAGTGGTACCTGGTAACACGGCGTTCAGGTAATCATCAGGCTCCAATAACTCTCCGGCAGCCCCCAGGGAGTATTCGATAAAAGGCTCGGGAACCAATCCCAAAGCCAAAGTGATTAATGCCAATAACGCGACTGGCAACAGCCGCTGGAAGCGCTCTGCGCCGCTAAGGCTATATAAATTTTTGCAGTGCTCCTGGGGGTGTGGCTTCCAGAATGCCTCTGCCCATATTTTACTCATTGAAAACAGGGTGAGCGCCCCGGTAATCAGTGCGACGGCAGCGACGATATAGGCGGCCTGATCGAGGCTTGCTTTGACTAATAGCAATTTTGCCCAGAACCCAGATAATGGTGGGAACCCCGCTAAGCTAAATGCGGCGATAAAAAAGAAAGTAGAGAGAAGTGGGCTGGCGCGATATAAACCACCAATTTCATTGAGCTCATAACTGCCAGTAAGGCGCTGGGCAGTACCGCTAATCAGGAATAAATTTGTCTTTGCCACAATATTGTGAACCATGTAGAACACAGATCCGGCCAATGCTAAAGGACTGTTCAGTGCTAATCCCAATACAAGGAATCCAATCTGGCTGATGATATGGAATGCGAGTATTTTGCGGAATTCGTACTGTGCTGCTGCGCCCAAAACACCCGTCAGCATGGTGAGTAATGCAGCTCCCAATAAAATATCCCGGGTGAATTCCAAATCATTGGGAAATATTAAAGTAAAGGTGCGAATTAGCGCATAGACGCCGACTTTGGTCAGAAGGCCGGCAAATACAGCGGTTACAGCGACCGGTGGAACATGGTATGAAGCGGGCAACCAGAAAAAGAGTGGAAATATTGCCGCCTTAATTCCAAAAGCGCAGATAAAAATAACTGCCAATGTTGAAATCGCGACGGGATTTTGTACCTCGGCCAAAGAAATATGCAGCTGCGCCATATTAAGGGTGCCGGTGAGTCCATAAAGCAACCCGATAGAGGTCAGCATCAACAGCGTGGATACAAGGTTTAATGCTACATACTTGATGCCACCGTCCAGCTGTATTTTTTCACCCCCTAGTACCAGCAGCGCGAAAGAGGCAATCAGCATCACCTCAAACCACACATACAAATTAAATAAGTCACCGGTGATAAAGCTACCGCTGACACCGGCCAATAACAGTTGAAAGAAACTGTGAAACCCAAGTTTTACCCGTTTCTCACTGATATCTGAAATGGCAAATAGAGAGACACACAAACCCACGATGGCACTGATCAACAGCATTACCGCGCTGAGCCGATCGGCGATCAATGTGATTCCGAAGGGAGCTTGCCAGTCTCCCATTTGCCCAGCTTGAGGGCCCTGGCTTTCTACCAGGACAAGAATATAAAGGTTAATGCAAAGGGCGGTAAGGCACCCCAATATCGAAATACCAGAGCAAAGGTATCTACGGCCTCGAGCGGGAAATGTAATTAACGCCGTGGCGATAGGGATTAGGAATGGCAGGGCCAATAACCAACTCAAGTGGTCTTCTTCCTCTTGGGTTTCACAGGCTCGGCAATACGCATGCTATCCACATCTAATGTACCCAGCTCACGGTAAGCCTGGGCGATCAGGGCTAGGGCAAAGGCCAGCAGGCCAAAGCCAATTACGATCGCAGTTAGGATCAGGGCCTGGGGTAGGGGGTTGGCAACGATAATTTGTGGGGCTTCCTGGCCCTCGGGTACCAGGGGTGGTGAGGCGCGAGTCAACCGCCCGGCGATAAAAATTGCCAGGTTGGCGGCATTGCTAATTAGTACCAAGCCAAATAGATAGTGCAAGAGATGGCGGGCAAGCATCAAATATACGCCGGTAGCAATCAGAATACCGACGACAACGGCGAGGGGAGACTCCATATCAACTGGCCTCTTCCAAAGCAAAAATGAGTGTGAGAACGGCTCCAAGTACTGTCAGGTAAACCCCAATATCAAAAAACAAAAGATTGCTGATAATGATTCCGCCATCTTCCTTGCTGCCTACCAACGCGAACCACTGTCCGGAAAAGGGACCGTCTCCCCAAAATAGAGCCATCAATCCAGATAATCCGGCGATGACAACTCCCCAGGCGGCGAGAGTCCCTGGAGGTATGCGCAGAGCACTTTGTGCCGCCTCCATCCCCCAAGCCATGGCAAACAGGGCAAAAGCAGAAGCGGCAATTAATCCAGCAATAAATCCGCCTCCGGGATAATTGTGTCCACGTAACAGCATATAAATGGAGAAGACCAAGATCAGCGCTACCAACACACGGGTCGCTGTCTGTAGGATAATAGAATTCACTGCTTGCCCCGTCTTAAATGATGACCGAGTAAGGTCACCGCAGCGACAGCCGCGGTAAACACCACAATAATCTCCCCGAAAGTATCCAGGGCCCGGAAGTCCACCAGAATGACATTGACGATATTGCGCCCATGAGCCTCGGGTACAGCAGCTTCCTTGTAAAATTCACTCACTGGGCTCTCGAATGGGGTTTGCAGAACCACCAGAATGCTAATGGTAAACAAAAGGCCAACTGTGGCACCGAGCAATGCATCCCTGGGACGAAAGCCTTCCTTCTTGCCGGGAGTAAATACGGGCAGGCGTGGAAGAATCGCAGCAATTAATACCAAGTAGAGTGTTTCCACCAGAATCTGTGTAATGGCCACATCCGGTGCACCAAAGAAGAGATAAATTAGAGCGATACCCACACCGAGAGCGCCGAGAGCGCAAATGGCAGTCAGAGGTTTACGCGCAAAACCCGCAGTAAACGTACCTCCTACCGTCAGCAGTATGGCTGCCCACTCTTTTAAATTAAGTCGTGGCGCAGTGTATTCCAGTGAGAAGTGGCCGGTATGAACAAAGGCATAAAAAAGGGCCATCGAGAGCGTAACAAAAATGACTGTGAGATAACGACGCATAATTCCATTTTGCAATATGCGTGTTTGCAGTGCGGCAAAAGCTTTTAATAGTTCTAAGGATTTATCCCACAGTAGATCGGCGCTAGTTGGCGCATGGGTAAAGTCCCAGTTTAGCCAGGCACGCATACGTTTTAAATTGACATACATAATCACCCCGAGCACAAAAGTAAGAATGCTCATCAGGAGCGGAATGTTAATACCGTGCCAGAGTTTCAGGTCGATGGTTTCCGGAAGGCCAAGTATCGCTGTCAGTGCCGGTTCCACCAGTCCGCCACCGACTAAGTCCGGGGCCAAACCAAATGTGAGGCCGAAGGCGCTTAAAACTAGTGGGCTTATCCATAAACCGGGGGGTGCCCAGCGTATGCGGCTGGCATCTTTGGGGGGAGGGCCAAAGAATGGTTTGATGGCCACCATGCCGGCTACTGTCACCGTTACTGCATTGGCAAAAATTGCTGCTGTGCCCACCAGTGCGGGCTCTGAAGCTACCGCCAGTGCACCTTCATATTTAAGCTCTTTACCAATAAATCCAAGGAACGGCGGGAATCCTGCCATGGATAGGGCTGAAGCCAGTGCAGCTATAAAAGCAAAGGGCAATAATTTTGCCAGACCGTGCAGCCTGGTTAAATCCCGGGTACCTGTTTGCCGATCGATAATGCCCACCACCATAAACAGTGCGGCTTTATAAAAAGAGTGAACCAGCAAGAAAGTAATTGCAGCGGCGACGGCAGCTGAAGCATCAGAACCCAGAAACATGGTAATAGTGCCGAGGGCAATAACGGTGGTATAAGCGAGGGCCAGTTTAAGGTCTGTTTGACGCAGGGCGGCCAATGCCGCTACTGCGGCAGTGGCAATACCGGTGCAGGTTAAAATCCACTCCCAGTATTCAGTGTGAGCCAGTACCGGATGTAGGCGCGCAAGAAGGTAAATACCGGCTTTGACCATAGTGGCGGAATGTAGATATGCGCTCACAGGTGTTGGCGCCGCCATGGCATTGGGTAACCAAAAATGGAAGGGCAATTGTGCCGACTTTGAAAATGCTCCGATAAGTGCCAGTATCAAGATAGGAAGATACAGTGAACTGGATTTAATTTGTTCTCCTTTTATTAACAACTCTTCAAGATCATAGCTATCGACAATCTCTCCCATTAATAGGAAAGCGGTTAGTAAGCAAAGCCCCCCTAAGGCGGTCACTAGTAAAGCCTGTAAAGCTGAGCGTCGTGCAACAGCACTGGAGTGGTTAAAGCCAATCAGGAGGTAACTTGCGACCGTCGTCACTTCCCAAAACACAAATAAAGTAATGAGATCGGATGCCAATACCAACCCCAGCATTCCGACCATAAAGAGATAGAGATAGAGAAAGAAGCGCCGAAATAGTGGATTGCCGCGTAAATACTCAGCGGCGTAAATGGTGATGAAAAAGCCGATACCGCTGATTAATAAGGCAAATAAAAAGCTGAGGCCATCAATATAGAAGCGTAGGGATACGCCAAGTTCTGGAACCCAGCTAATGCCAAAAGAAAACTCTCTACCAGCGGAAATATCGGGCAGATGAAAAAGCAATGACAAGGCAATAATGGCCGGAGGGATCGAAGAAAGTAGAGAGATCCATCTTCCCGGCGTTTTTTTATCGCCATTGCGACTTTCCATGTCGCCTTCTGATTCCATTATTTTATCCCTGGTGACTCGATGCCTATATACAGTAGTGATTCACTGCCAGGGTAATAGTTTAGGTGTTATTCCTGAGCTAGAGTGCTTAGGATCAAATTACTCTTGATTGTCCGTATCAGGTGAATAATCTGAGAGGTCAAACCGGGATCTCGAAAGAGTATGATGATTAATGCTAAAGGCGGCAGCGGATTTGTATTCTTATAATTTTATCCAATCACTTGGATTAATAATTAAGAAAAATATCCTATAGATAAATACCCCATTCCCCTCACACTGTTCCTGTTATTGAGTCGCAAGTATTTATGCACAATGAAGAAGTGTGGAATATAACATAGGAGAATAGATATGTTGAAATTGGCATGCTTAGCTGCAGTGGGAGCTTCTGCTGCTTTTCTGTCCAGTGGTGTTTCTGCTGTGAGCTGTGGGGATGTTGTAACTGTACCGGAAATTTTGGAAGGGGCGATAGAGTCATGCGCCGTAAGCCCTGCGGTCACTATTACTGATGCTGGAACATTGGATTTAAATGGTTACTCAATTAGCTGTAATGGTTCTGGGGTGGGCGTAAATCTGCAAGGTGCTGGAAGGATTCTGAGTAACTCAGAGGGGGGAGGGTTTATAGAGAATTGTGCAACAGGTGTCTCCGTTGAAGGGGTTGGAGCGCATTTTATTCAAAATGTAAGTGTCATGAGTAATTCTAATTCTGGTGTTGCAATTACAAGTAACAATAATGTTGTTTTGGATTTATTTTCAAGTTTTAATTCCGGTGTGGGTGTCCGGGTGTTGGGTGACTTTAACCAAGTAATAAATGCAGAAATAAGCGCTAATAATTCTTCCGGTATGGAAGTTTCTGGAAGTAGTAATGTAATAAGTTCAAGTGAATATCAACTAAATGATGATAACGGAATTGTTATTTTAGATGCAGATAATAACCTAATTGTTGGGAATTCATTGGATGAAAATGGAACAAATGGAATTCTATTAGAGGCAGATAATCAGCATGGTAATGTTATTACAGGAAATGAAGTGAATGATAGTGGTAATACGGACCTTAGGGACCAAAATAATCCTGCCTGTGCGAATAATGTATGGATTTCAAATACCTTTGGTAGCTCTAATGATTCATGTATCCAATAGGAGGGTTATGGGGTTGATATTCTTTGCAGATGTATTTGGTTTGGTTGACGCAAGTTTAGGTGTTATTGCAAGACATAAAAATAAGCTAATTTCTATGTCACGTTGGGACAGCAGTATCTATATAACTTGTTGGCAAGCTTAACTCGCCAAAATCTATATTTCAAAGAATCCTGTTTGTCGGGATATTTAAAATTCGGGTAAAAGCTGTAGGGCTGAACGCCGCCTTTTTTAAGGGTAGCGTTTAAGATTGCAGTTAGAGGGATCTTGGTCTTGGATAATGAGTTGGCCATTTTTAAAGTAATCGATTCCGAGATCTGGAAATGGCATATCATAATAGACCAACTTTTCAAGCATTGGTGGTTCTCCTAGCGGTAGTATTCAGAATTCTGAATACTACCGCTAGGAATGATCATCTTGTGTGGGGCGTATTTTTCATTCGCTTTCCGAGACATTTAATTCACGTTTAATTGGGAAGGAGATCCCATAGATAAATCCTGGCTCTCTATCACACTATCAATAGCTTCGAAAATTACAGGCTTTGTAGTAATTAATTATGAATGGATGAGATGATATGAAAACTGAATGTGCTAACCTCGCAAGATTGACGCTTTTAACGATATCTGGTGTTTCAGCTTTTTCACTGGCGGGTGCCGCCTTCGCGGTAAGCTGCGGTGACACGGTTACTACTCCAGAGACTCTGGATGCATCTATTGTTGCATGTGCTACAAGTCCCGCTGTTACTATCACTGATGCAGGATCCTTGGATTTAAATGGTTATACTATTAGCTGCAATGGGGCTGGGATAGGGGTGCAAATACTAGGGTCAGGAAGGACGCTTTCAGATAGTTCTCTCGGCGCGGGAAGTGTTGAATCTTGTGATGTTGGCATTTCTGTAGAGGGAGTGGGGGGGCACTATTTGGAATTTATAACAGTAGTTCTTAATAATTTTTCTGGTATTTCCATTATTTCTGATGCTAATTTTTTTCTCGGTGTTATTTCTGGTTCCTCTACTTTTGGTAATGGTGGTGTTGGGCTTAGGCTGGCTGGTGCGAATAATCAGATTTTACAATCTGCATTTGAAAAGAATACACTGTCAGGTGTGGAGATTTCTGGAAATAATAATTATATTAAACAAAGTAGCGCTCTATCAAACTCCGGATCGGGTTTCGTAATTACAACCGCTAATAATATTACCTTAGATAGTGTTACGGCCAATGATAATGGTGTTGATGGAATACTAGCTGAAGCCAGTTCTATGTCAGGTGGATTGATTTTTAATAGTACTGCGCGAGATAATTCTGGAGATGATTTGAGTGATCAAAATACTATTCCTTGTGGGCGATTTCAGTGGATAAATAATGATTTTGGTACAGCAAATAACTCTTGTATTGATTAGTTAGTGTTGTCAGGGGGGGCTACTCTGTGGGCCAGTAGCCTAGTGAGGTTATGAATATTAGACTATAGGCAAATCAAACCATAATGCCGTTGCTCCATCTGTTGCTGCTTTTAGCCTTATTATTTCTTTAAATATGCCTAGACCATCCCCGGCACTTAACTGGCGATTATTTTTAATAATGATGTCTCCATCTATGATATGTAGGTAGCCAGGGCGCTGCAATGTATCCAATTGTAGAATCTCTCCAGGCTCTATTTGAAGACGATATAGGCTGGTATCCTGATGGATTTTTAACGAATTATCTCGACCACTGGGTGTTACCAATGGAGTCAGCATGCTCGTTTGGTTTATTGTCCTTTGCTCATAGACAGGTTGAATACCCCTCTGATTTGGCTGAATCCAGATTTGAAGAAACTTCAATTTTTTTGTTTTCGAGTGATTGAACTCGGAATGGGTAATTCCGGTTCCGGCGCTCATTATCTGAACTTCGCCAGCGGGAACGACAAAGTGATTGCCTTCACTATCCCGATGTTCGATAGCACCTTCAAGAATGTAGGAAATAATTTCCATATCCCGATGTCCATGGGTGTCAAATCCGGCCCCTGCTTTTACTGTATCATCGTTGATAACGCGCAGTGCAGAAAAACCCATGTGTTTTGGGTCGTAATAGTGCCCAAATGAAAAGGTGTGCTTGCTGTCCAGCCAGCCAAATCGGGCTTGACCGCGTTCATGTGACGGTCTGAAGTAATACATAGCCAGCTCCTATTAGTGCAGTAAATAGAATATTAGGGCTATGATAGTCTTTTGCGGTATAAGGGAATATTGGGTAAAAAGAATCTTACCATTCGTATCAATAGAATACTCAGCCTTCCTCAGAGGTGGGCATATCTAAAGTGAGTAATCGAAGTTCGCCAATAAACTCCCTCGCCACTGGGCCTAATTTATCCTGGTCTTTAAAGTTCAGGTAAAAGCTGCTGGACCGCACTCCACCATTTTTCAAGGGGAGTCGATTTAAAGTGCCATTCTCGAGTAGCGTGGAGACCATTGGCAATGGCAGCCAGGCGAACCCCATTCCCTGTACAATTAAATCCACGGAGGCCCGTAAACTGCCCACTTTCCAGCGTTGCTCTGCCCCCAGCCAGCCGGAATCTCTATTGGTCTGTAGTGCGGAATCTCGCACAATAATCTGACGAAAGGACTTCAAGTCTTCATAACTCAGCTCGTATCCCAGCTGATGCAGTGGATGGTTCTTATGGGCTACAGCCACAAATTCGATGCGACAAATCTCATCGTTGAGGGCATTCTTCATGCGGAAGGCGGAAAGTCCCAGATCTACCAGCCCCTCCTGGATCAACTCATTAGTGCCGGATAGTACGGTATCAACGATATCAATATTCACTTGTGGATAAATTGCGGAAACTCTCTCCAGAGCCTGAAAAACGACACTTTGGGGAAAGGCACCATCTACGGCAATGCGCAGCTCGGATTCCACTCCCTGGTTAAGGGAGCCGGCAATATCCTCAATACGTGAGACTTCATCCAGCAGGTATTGGCCCCGGCGTAGCATTAAATTACCGGCTTCAGTAATTACCACTTTTCTACCCGAGACTTCAAACAATTTTACGCCGAGTGCAGCTTCCAGATTGCTAACTGCATTGTGAATACTGGACTGGCTTTTGTGAACGTGGGAAGAGGCCTGATTAAAGCCGCCGGCATCTGCGACAGCTTTAAACATTCGCCACTGTTCCAGAGTGGTTTTTTGCATCTGGGTACTCTTTGAAGGCTGCGAAGGGCTGTTCCAAGGTTTAAGGAGCCTGGGGCAGCCCTGAATATCCTGACTGGCCCAGGCTGGATAGACAAGGGTTTTTAGCTGCGGTTGTGAGAGCTGTTGTAATCGATTTCCGGCCCTACAGGTACAACCTGGGTTGGGTTGATCGATGTATGGCTAAAGTAGTAATGACGTTTAATATGGTGGAAATTTACTGTTTCAGCAACTTTCGGCCACTGGTATAGCTCGCGTACATAGTTACGCAGATTAGGAAAGTCCTCCAGTCGCTGGCGGTTGCACTTGAAGTGTCCATGATAGACAGCATCAAAGCGAATAAGGGTAGTGAACAGTCGCCAATCTGCCTCGGTAATTTCTGTTCCGACCAGAAAGCGCTGTTCCCCTAAAATTTTCTCAACCTGGTCTAAAGCAGAGAATAAATTATAGTAAGCACTCTCGTAGGCTTCCTGGGTTGTGGCAAAGCCGCAGCGATAAACTCCGTTGTTTATATTCTCATAGACCAGTTGATTAATGGTATCTATATCCTGCTGCTTCTCTTCGGGGAAAAAGTCCTGTGTATCGCCGGTAATGGTATTAAACGCTCTGTTGAACATGCGGATAATTTCAGAGGACTCATTGCTAACGATACAGTTTTTTTGTTTATCCCAGAGTACTGGTACCGTCACCCGGCCCGAGTAGTCAGACTTGTTACGAGTGTATACTTGGTGCATAAACTGACAGCTAAACAGAGTGTCCCCGCTGCTACCTTCGTCGACGTTAAAGCTCCATCCCTGATCGAGCATATCGGGGCTTACTACCGAAACATCGATATGCTCTTCCAGTTTCTTCAGCTTGCGGAAAATAAGGGTGCGATGGGCCCAAGGGCAGGCCAGTGAAACATATAGGTGATAGCGGCCAGACTCTGCCTTAAAGCCGCTGTCACCGCTGGGACCTGAACTGCCATCAGCAGTTACCCAATTGCGCAGTTGCGCCGCTTCGCGCTTGAAGTTCCCACCGGAATTCTCGGTGTCGTACCACTGGTCGTGCCACTGGCCATTGACTAACAGTCCCATTTTTTACTCCACAATCGGTATTTTCTGGTCCAGAGGAATTTATTGCTTGGTGCTTTTGCGATGATCCAAGCTGAAACGCCCGGCGCCATGGGCCGCCACTACCAAAAAGCCGCCGGCAATCGCCAGGTTTTTGAAGAACATCAAAAACTGCATCTGATCGCCCAGATTGTTATGGAACAAGGCAGCAGTAACTAAGCTAAAGCCAGCAAACGCCAAGGCGGTCAGGCGAACCTGGAATCCGGCGACTAGTGCGAGCGCACCACCTATCTCAAACAGAATAACAAGGGGCAGCAGAAATTCTGGCAGACCGCCATAGGCTAGGTACTGTGCACTGCCCTCATAATTTTGGATCTTGTTCATTCCCGCCAACAGGAAGATCGCCGCCAAGCTGATACGGCCAGCCAAGTCAGCACTTGCGGAAAACAGGGAGCTGCCGTCGATATTGGCGCTTGTGGATAAAGTGGATGTGCTCATGGTATCGCTCCTAAAACTGTGAATTTTGCGCTACTCAGTAGTCGCTGCTGTGAGTAAGAGGCAGTTTACAGAGGATCGATAGAATGAAAATTGGTTAAATTCGACCAAACCATTCGAAAAAATAGAATGATTGTTGAGCCTATCTTATCATTAGGTGCAATAGGGCCTTAGTTCAGAAATGGTAACCGATGCCCACCGAGTAAACCCAGGGGTCGATATCCACATCGACATTGATGCGGTCGTAGTCGTTATCTTCTGTGCGGAAGCGAATTTTGGCCTTGGTATCGATACTTAAGTACCAGATAGCCGCATTAAACAGCCAGTTGCTCTCTCGTCCAAAGGCAATATCTATGCCCACTTCCCCTGCCAGGCCCCAGGAATTGCTCAGGCTCAGGGATGCTCTTGAGTCTGCACCCAGGGCTGTATCGAAGTAGTTTTGTGCCGTGCGGCTGATATCTTCATCGAAGAAATGGGTGTAGTTAATTCCCACACCAATATAGGGTTGCACCCAGGACTCGGTGCATACCGGATACCATTGTACGCTGAGGGTTGGGGGAAGGTGCTTGATGTCACCCAGGGATACCTGACCCAGTGGATCACCGGTATCCGGGTCAGGTAAACCGCGCACATCAAGATCGTGCCGGAAAGGTACAGCTGCCAGTAATTCCAGTCCCCAATGGTTTGCAAATAACCAGGTACCAGTGATGCTAGCGGAGTAGCCTGTATCCACGTAGACCCGGGTGTAGTCCAAGGGGGTGCCATTTAGGCGGAGTCTGCCAGAGTCGTCGTTTGGATCGACCGCAGCAGCGCCAACGCGAACGATAAAATCTCCCTTTTGATAGTCCGCTACGGAATGGCCGGTGAGCAATAGTGCCATGCAAAAAACTATTGTCAGATTGATTCCTTTCATGTCCAACTTTCCAGAGATTCGATGGAATATAAGTAGGAGAACTGATAGGGGTAGGAGAACCCTAATCTACTGCCAGATTATTAGTGTAGATGTCTTGGGGGACTGGGCATGTAGATAACAAAAGCGGTGGCGCAGTATTTTATTGATATAACTCTAAAGATCTCTTCTGGGAAAAACTTCCTATTTCGTTAGGAAAATATTTCAGAAGAAGAGTAATCATCGAATCGGTTAATCTGTTGGATGAAATTGCCCTGTATTATTGAATGTTTTTAGGTTGAAATCTCATCAGAGACCATTGATCAGTGTAATTTTCCTATTGCGTATTAAATACCATCAATGATCATATAAAACGGGATATCAGAGATTTAATAATATGCTTAAGATAATACAGGGAATAATGCAACTCACAGGGCGACTATCCCCCAAATTATCAGCAAATATAGCGATGTATATGGCCTCCCGGCCCAGGCACTATCCAGATTCAGAACGCGAGAAAGCGCAGTTAGCCCAAGCCAGGAAGATTATCTACCAGGGTGCTTTAGGTACAGAAAATACGGCCTGGTCTTGGGGGGAGGGGCCAGTAGTGATTCTTTGCCACGGCTGGGAGGCCAAAGCCACAAAAATGGCCACTATGGGGATGGCAATTGCCGAGCAAGGCTTCCAAGCGGTGGCCATAGATGCTACTGCTCATGGTCACTCCGAGGGAAAGGTTTGTAATTTCGATATTATGGCGAAAGATATTTATTCTCTGGCCAGTCAATTTTCGGAAATATTTGCCGTCGTCGGCCACTCGATGGGTGGAATGATGACGATGAGAGCACGGGAATTTGGGCTTAAAGCTCAATGTTATGCTGTACTCGGCTCACCGAGTGCACCTCTGCCTATTCTTGAAATTATGGAAAATTTGTTGAAGGTAAACCCTGAAACTATAGAGATATGCCAAGACAAGATTGCCGACCAGATAGGATACTCTTGGCAGGAATTGTTACAGTGTAAAATGTATACCCCGGAAGAGACTCCGCTTCTGATGATTTACGATACTGAAGATGATGAAGTGCCGATCTTTCACGGAGAGAGAATTCACAAAACCTGGCCCGCAGCGGAGATGATCAAAATTAGTGGTGTGGGACACCGGAAAATGGTCTGGGATACCTCGGTAGTAGAGTCTGTGACGAATTTTTTGGACTACGAGAAGAGTAAAGAAAGCACAAAAGAAGCTGGTTTGGCCAAACTTGTAAGCTAGCGAATTTACTGTAAATTAGTAGGCATAGCGGAATTAGGTTGCCCTAATTCCGCTTGATTATTTTCTTCAAAGCTGCCGTAGGCTGTCCTATTGTGAGGGCTGGTTATAAATAAGCTTATGGAAGCCGACAATAAAACCGAAATTATATGACTGATGGGGTTCTATCTACGACATACCTTGCCACTCATTTTTTTATCGCGTAAATCAGCCCTCAAACAATGATAACCATTGCTCTGAATCCATAGTTATATCTTTCCCATCTTTACTGTAAATCGCATCAGCCAGGGCTTGCTTGTGCGCCTGCATATCGACTATTTTTTCTTCTACGGTATTTTCACAGATAAATTTATACACAAAGACTGGCTTGTCCTGGCCGATGCGATATGCGCGGTCGGTAGCCTGGTTTTCTACTGCGGGATTCCACCAGGGGTCGTAGTGAATAACTGTGTCGGCAGCGGTAAGATTTAGGCCTACACCGCCGGCTTTTAGGCTAATCAGGAATACAGGAACATCGCCATTCTGGAAAGCGTCAATCGCCTCCTGGCGTTTGCGCGTGCGCCCGGTCAGTTTTACATAGGGTATCGCCTGTTCTTCAAGGGCGGTTTCAATCTTGCCGAGCATTTCGGTAAATTGGGAGAATACAAGTATCTTGCGGCCTTCCTCCACCATTTCCGGGAGAATATCCATCAGCGCTTCCAGCTTGGCCGATTGTTTAACCTTTTTTGCCTTGTCCAGTTTGACCAGTGCGGGGTCGCAGCAAATTTGTCGCAGCTTTAATAGGGCATCCAAGATTTCAATATGAGAGCGGTTGAGACCTTTCTTCTTCATCAGGTCCCTAACCCGCTTCTCCATCACCGAGCGTACGGTTTCGTAAAGCGCGGCTTGGGCGGTATCGAAAGTCACCCGTTGGATAATTTCTGTTTTCGGCGGCAGTTCAGTGGCCACTTCTTGTTTGGTGCGGCGTAAAATAAATGGGGAGATTCTCTGGTTCAGAGTCTGTTGCTTGTGCTCATTAGCCTGCTTCTCAATGGGGATCCGATAAAGGCTATTGAACCTTTTCTGGTTGTGTAGGAAGCCGGGCATCAGGTAATCAAATAGCGCCCACAGTTCGCCCAGGTGGTTCTCCAGCGGAGTTCCGGTCAGGCATACCTTGTGCTGTGCATTGAGTGTGCGGAGTAATTGTGCCGCTTTTGATTTGGGGTTTTTAATAACCTGAGCTTCATCGAGGATCAATAAATGAAAGTCATGTTCTTTTAATATTTCGCTGTCCCGCACTATAAGCGGGTAGGTCGTTATCACCAGGTCTGATTCAGGAATGAGTGGGAAGCTCTCATGCCGATTGCTACCATGAAGTAGCAGTGACTTTATGGTTGGGGCGAAACGCTGGGTCTCGTTAAGCCAGTTGCCTACCAAGCTGGTGGGTACAACCACCAGGGCAGGCTTGGCCAGGCGCCGGCTCTCTTTCTCTTTGAGGATATGGGCCAGTCCCTGCAAAGTTTTTCCCAGGCCCATGTCATCGGCCAGGATGCCATTCATATTGAGTTTACGCAGGTATTGCAGCCACTCAAAACCCGTTTGTTGATAGGGGCGTAATTGTGCCTTTAGGGCCCTGGGTGGTTTTACGCTTTGCGGGCCTTTTTGCAGGTTTTTAGCGAGCGATTTTAAGTCTTTATTGCCCTGCCAGGCTGAAGTTGCATTAGGCAGTTCCGGAACAGCAAACCTGGGCACTTTGAGGCTTTGGGACTCGCTGTCATACCACTCCTCTAAAACTGCGAATAAGTTGTGAAATAGTGCAATGGGTAGACGGATATACTGGTCTGAGCCGAGGGGAACCAATATGTCTTCTTCGTCTGTAGCCACATACCCCGATTCCAAATATTGCAATAATAATGGTGCTAAATGAATAGACTGCCCTTCAATATCTACAGTTGCACTAAGGGAAAACCAGTCGTTGGAAGATTGCTCTGTTTGCCATTCCCAATCTTCAATCTCGTGTACTTTTAAAGAAAAGTTATCCTCGAATTCAACTATCCAGCCAGATTCCTCAAGTCTTGGGATACCCTCATTGAGAAATTCATGCCAGCGCTCAATAGGAGTTTGGCCTGGCCCACTATCGGAGAAGAATAAAACGGGTTCACCAGTTTCGTCCGCCCCCAAGCTAAATTGCCACTGCAAGAGATCCTTCAGTACGGCGGCTTCATGTTTGAAGTCTCGCTCTACTTTATATAGTTTATCTTTTTGGGGGTAGATATTAGTCTCAGGACGATTCTCTGTAAGAATTTCTTCCGCGCGGATTACTACCGGACCATATTTAATAAGAAAACTTGCTGTATGGAGACTTTCAGCTCCTTCTTGAATAGAAATTGAGTTAAGGGTTAATACCGGCCGTAACAAATCATCTACAGGTATGATGGGCACCGACTTTGGCGTGGGTAATTGTTCACTGCCATATTGTTTATTGAGGAAAGTAATAGCATTGCCTATTTCATCTTTAGAAATGGCTGGCATGGTTGTAAAGTCATTAAGCGCTTCCCCATCCACCGGGCTGATGATGGGACCAATGATGTCTTCCTGTGGTGAATAATAGCAAGGTGGTTCGGTAGGTATGAGCTTCCAATCATCGGGGAGGTCAGGTACATCTAATTGCAACTGTGCACTACTCTTACTTTCCTTCCAACTTAGTTCCAATTTAACTGCCTCTCCCCAATGAATCGGGGTTAGGGAATCGATATCGCTGAAGAAACGCTGACTGGCTAGTAGGTTTCTCAACAGCATTGCTCCTTCTTCTCCTGAAATGCTCTTTTTGAACGAGGACTGGGAAAGCAGTTGTTGAAGGCCGAATATTTTTTGGTCGACTTTTGAAGTGGCGAGGCTACTGTTGATATGGAAGTATTCGCGCTGAGGCGCTCCATAGCCGCCTTTCTTTAGGCGTCGAGCTGAATATACGCTAATTCGGGCATGAGCTGGGGTATATTGATCATTCCAGTCCAAGGTGTATAGCAGGTCGCGATTAGATGATGTGTCCTGCTCGGAATCACGATATTTTTCTTTTACACCTTGTTGCCAGTTGTCCCAAGTACGACTGACTGATGGTTGCCCTAATGGATGTTTATACTCAGCAATTACCGCTATTAGCACTGCAGCTACATGTTTACAGTTGTACCCTACTGGACAGGAGCATTCTCCATCAATTTCAAAGGTTCCCGAAATTGGATTTTCAGTTAGCGATATATACTGATGGTAGTGACTAGAGTAGGAGCCTTTCACTTTCCCGGTGATCGTTTTGCCATCCTGAGAAATATTGAATCTTTCGACAAAACCATTCCGGAAGTAATTTTTCCCTCTAGACAGGCTATTAGTGGGAAGTTGATTGGAAATACTACTGAAATCGATAGGGTTGTTCATTTTTGGGTTGTGTAATGACTACTGGCTGGCGGTTGAGGTTTGAAGAATATTCTTTGCTCTAATAATACCCTCTTTTAAGGAGCTTAATTTGCTAATAGCTAAGGGATTTCTGAATAAATTTATGTCGATAAGGAAAAAAGGCTGCCTATTCAGGCAGCCTTTTATTTGGTAGGAATCTCTGGTATTGATAGGCCGCCCCCAGCATACACAATCCCACTAACATGCAAACGACTATCTTCTGTATTAGTGAGAAGTCCTGCATATCCCAGAGCACAATCTTCAGTGCAGCTATGCCGTAGATAATTAGTGACAACTTAAGTAGTTTCTGGGTTTCGGGCTTTAATGTTTGGAACAATAGTAGGGTTGCATGGACAACGAGAGCGAAAGAAACTGCCGGTAGCCACATGGCATCAAATAGCTGTGCTAGTAGAGCTACGTAAACAATAATCGCGGTAACATGCACCAGCCACATATTTGCCATTCGATGACCAGACCAAACGGCTCTCGTAGGCAGGGTTTTGTGGTAAACCAGCAGGACAGCGATGCCAAGAGAGGCCAGGTTATAGGCTCCAATCCACTCTGCATTGTGCGATTTCACAATGACAGCTCCGACTTGACTCAGTGTGATTAATTCAAAAATACCCAGTGTCAGCATGTAGAAGGGCGTAAGCTGGTTGCGTACTGGTGCCAGCTTGGGTTGGCTGAAAAAGAGGCTTCCAAAATAGAGCTGGGTGAGTAGTAATGACAGGACAAAGTCATGAGTTAAAGTGTAACTGACAGCTATCAGCACTGCCGCAAAATAGTAGAAAGCCAGCGGGAATACAGGCTTCAGCGCCCAGTGAATAGCATGCTGCCACTCCCTACCTGCGGGATATCGTTTTAAGCCCTGGCCAAGCCATATGAGCCCTATGAAGCTGGCGACTCCCAGTAATAGCCCCTCCATCGCCTTGCCCTGCCACCTGACAAACTCTTGTAGAAGACAACCGCCGATAGTGATAAGGCTTGCAGCAGAAATCAAAATGCGAACTTCTTGTTTTAGATGTTCCATCCGCAGCCATGTGTAGAGGAATAAGGCAATACCACACGAGAACCACATAGCAACAGTGAAGTAGTCACTGGCTTTATACAGTATGGTAGGTAAGGCAATAATGGGCAGTAAAGCGTAAAAGAGTTTACGCAGTGCCAATGCCAGCTTCTGCCCTGGTGATTGTATATTCAGCTGGTGATAAAGCTCCGCAAGCAACCAAAGTCCCAGGAAAGCTTCAATACTGGCAATTTTTCCGTAGGGGATTTGATCGTAGAAATGAAGGTTGCCTACAACCGATGCACTGGCTAACAGTGGGACAAACAACAGAAGGTAATGCCAGAGACCGAGCCACTCGCTAAATGCTGAATTCATGCGCTGGCTACGCCAGATCAGGAAAGTCATTGGCAGTGGTGCCAGCAACCACATCCCTTGCGGCCAGATAATACCCACCGATAGCAGGAAGCTCGCAGATAAAAGCAGTCCGAAAGCATTATCTGCGATATAAGTGAAACGTTGTTCTGCTGGAGTGATTTTACCGGCACTACGGCGTAATAGCTGGGTGAGCGCAAAGGCCCCAGCACTGAGGGTCAGCCAGTTAGTCCAGCCTGCACTCACCTCTAAGGATAATAGTAGTGGAGCAGGAACCAAGCTCTCAGCCGCCCATATGAGAGCTTGCAAGAATAAGGTTACGCCGGCGAGGGCTAGAGCGATATAGCCCTCAGTTCGCACGCTGACAAAACCAAAATGTATTCCAAGGTAAATAAGCAGGAGGCCCTCCAGGCACCACACAATGCCCAAAAATTCAGGGCTGCAAAGTGCCAGAATTGCCAGGCCTGTTAACAAGCCCCCATGGAGTAAAGCCATTGCGAGGATACTGCGGGCCGAAGCACTATTAACATCGTAGCCGAACAGGTGGCGTGAGTAGATGGCGAGCGCGGCCCAGGGTATTAGATTGAGTAACCAAACCACACCTAGTGCATTAGCAGTGGGTGCTAGAGACCAGCTAATATGAATAAATAGCACCAGGTTTGCTACCAGCAAACCGAGGCGCCTCCTATCCATTTCCTTGCCACTAAGCCCACCCAGTATGTAATGGGTAAACCCATAGAAGAAACCATGCAGTATCAGTAACAGGCCCCAGTTTGAGCTAGACTCGCCCAGGTTTGCGACTGAAAACTCGAACATCCCTGCGCTGAGCGCCATGGTGACCACTGCCAGCTGAGGCCATTGAATCAACTTGGACAAACGCAACATTGCGAGCGCGAGTACCAACAAGTAGCTGAGATAAATAACTGCGGATGGATCAAAATGATTGGCCACCAAGGGCATCGTGGCTCCACCCAGCAGAGTCACCATGGAAACAACCCGGGTCTCGAATAGTAGGGCGAGTAAATAAGCAACTCCGGTAGTTACTACAAGCAGCCCTACGCCGATGGGAATCGGAACCAACTGATAGTAAGGCCCAGCAAAGTAACCACATAAGTAAAGCAGTATGACCCCGAGAGCGATCAGTCCTGAGCCGTAGTCCGCCATGTTGGGCATGCGCCGCCTGAACATTACCCCACCAGTAGTAGTAGTCGCTGCTACCAGGAAGCCCAAAGTCACTTTACCTACAGGCCCCAAATAGGCATTGAAGGAAAACTGCAGCAGGTAAGCAAAGCCAAACACCAGCGCCAGGATACCGGCAGCGGTCATAAAGAAGACAGGAGCCTTCCCTTGGCTTTGGTAGTGCCGGTAGAAACTCATCAGGGAGCCCCATACTCGGCTAATGGGTTCCAGAGCAGGTTCCAATAGACTCGGTAGCTCCTCAGATAGCCATTTAGCCTGTCTACTAGGCTTCCTGGCTGTGTCAGAAGCAGTGGTAATAGTACTTGCAGGCTGGGTTGGAGTTTCAGGAGGAGGGGGAGTAGGTTGCTCTATCGACGGGGATCTGGAGGGATGAGTACCCATCAATTGGGATAGCTCATCTTCTGGCTCATCCACTGTCGGGAGCTGACTTGCCAACTGATCCACAGTATCTTGCTGTATCTGCGCTTCTAGAGCCGATAACCGCTGTTCGAATATCTCAATGCGACGGCGATTGTCTCTCTCCAGCAGGGCTAGTTCCGCGCGAAGTGATTGCAGTTCACTTTCCATAACTTGCTCTAAATGCTTTTTTCCGAGGCTACCTGGGCCTGACTGAGGGAACAAGTATTTATAGGTTTGTGGCTATCTATTCAATTAGTTTTGATAAATGTATCACTGTTTTTCAGGTAAGTGTTCGCTAACTGCCTTATTGGCAACTAGTAAAATCGTAGGAAGATTAAGTACAGTGAAGATTGCTATTTTTGTTCTGTCTGTTTTACGGTGATTGGGGCAGGGGAGATCGTTTGTTGTCACTCAACCAAGAAACTTGATAGGTCTCGATAAGATAGTTCTTTCACTGTATAGCGCTTACCAAAACTACTTTTTCTATATTTTTACTTTTTTGCACTTAATATTTCAATGTGGAAAAATCATTTGACCCCCTGTAATTCAAAATATATAAGTTCCACCAGATAAAAGATTAAACATCTTTAAATATTTCACGGAAAATATGAAAGCTAGGTTTCAAAGATCTAGATATCGCATGTTGTTAATCATTTGTTGTTGTCAATTTCATATGCTCGATTGTGTATCCCTCAAGTAACTTTGTGATTTTGTATCAGGTAGAACAGTAGATATTCCCAAATTGTAAAAGTTGTCAGTAATTATTATGGATGTTCAAAGAGCCATTCCCACAGAAAGACCGCATTCACTTGTAATGGCAGCAATACTTGATACTTTGCCATTAGCAATAGCTGTAATTCCCTGGGGGATTCTTTGTGGCTCTCTAGGGATTAAAATGGGTTTGAGTCCACTAGAATCACAGCTAATGTCCTTGCTAGTATTTGCCGGGGCAGCCCAGTTATCGGCTCTTTCCATTATTGGTGTGGGCGGTGGACTTTCGTCTATTCTTGGTAGTACAGCAGTTGTAAGTTCTCGCCATTTACTCTACTCAGCAACTTTTAGAAGTGAAGCTTTAAAGCTGCCAATATACAAGCGAATTGTATTTGCCTTTCTTCTTACAGACGAAATGTTTGCAGTTGCAGAGAATAAAAATAGAGTACTTGGATATTTTTCGTTTGAATATGCGCTAATGTCCGGATTTACCTTCTACTTAATATGGAATTTATCCACCTTTGTAGGCGTTGTTGCAGGAAAGAGTATTCCAAATTTAGAAGCGCTTGGATTGGAATTTGCAATTGCTGCAACTTTTATTGCTATGGTAGTTCCAAATATTAAATCTAGGACTACTCTTATAGCTGTTTTGATTTCGGCAGTAAGTTCTGTAATGTTTCATATTTTTGCAGTACCCAATGGGTTACTCTTTTCAGGATTGATGGGTATGTGCATAGGTTATCTATTGGAAGACAAGGCCGAGGAGGAAGAGGTATGAGTATTTATACAATCTTAGCAATGTCTACCATTACTTTTTACATGCGTTATGCTTTTTTTGTAAATAATCTTCCAATAAAGCTAAACAATAATACTCAGCGTTTTTTAAGATTTACTGCACCCTGTATATTGACCTCAATGGCTGCTCCAATCGTATTTGGAGAGGTTGAGCTTTCCAATTCCGATCTGGCTAACCCCTTCCTTGTTGCAGGTCTCTTTACTATTTTAGTAAGCTGCGTGATTAAGAATACCCTTGCCGTTGTCCTTCTTAGCATATTTGCATTTTCATTGATGAAGTTCTTTTTTAGCTGAAAGAGCTTTAACTGTTTAGAGCGAAAGCTACTCGGCAGCAAGTTTAGTAGGCTGAAGTTAGGTTAAGCCAAATTTTGATGGTAAATTAAGCTGTCAGTTTAAATTAATTTGCTCTTCTTGCTATTAATGGTCTAAGTGTTATCAGGAGTTAACTTAACTGAGTCACGATAGCGTGCCAGCTCATCTAAAAGCCACTGCTGGGATGCTTCTTTAGGCTTATCGGTACACTGAATATGATATGGCTTGCCACTAAAGGTGCTCTTGGTTGCACTTAGCTTAATAAAATCTTCCGCGCTATCAATTTTGTTGGAGAAATACTTATATTTTTTCTCCATATGCTCCACTGCTTCCTGGCTGGTGTGCTCACTATCATTGCGGATAAAGGTACACTCTGAGGTAGAGACAAACTCTATTAGGTGATTTATTTCCTTGATAGGTGTATCTGCTTGAGCCAGGGTGGAGGGCATACTTAGTGAGATAGTTGTTAGTAAAGTTGAGAAACTTTTAACCATTTTTCCATTCCTTGGCTATGGAGTATCAGGGGAGTTCATTAGCGGGCCAAGAACTGGCATAGGGTCAAGAGGGGCTCTATGCCAGAACTATATATCAAGGCCAGCAGCTCGGCGCTTTAAGCGTTCTTAGTGACTACAACTTTTGCAGCGCACTGTACGCTCTTGCTATCTTCCTCTCCAATAACTTCAGAAGATTCAGTCAAAATTTGTGAGACGGTAAGTTCAGAGGCAGAAATCACCTCCATCATTTCCTTCTTGCAGTTGGTGATGTTGATTGCATTAGAGGCAGTCGGATCGTAGCTGATTTTGTGAGAAAAGTCTCTCTCTTCTTCACCATTACGGCTTCTCTTGATGCTTTG
Source organism: Microbulbifer maximicatervae (SeqCode) (assembly GCF_052468155.1). Classification (NCBI taxonomy): domain Bacteria; kingdom Pseudomonadati; phylum Pseudomonadota; class Gammaproteobacteria; order Cellvibrionales; family Microbulbiferaceae; genus Microbulbifer; species Microbulbifer maximicatervae (SeqCode). The sequence goes on along the minus strand of NZ_CP174335.1, from coordinate 408,430 downwards.
GAACGCCTCTTTACCCGCATCTACAGTGTCCCCGATAACGTTGCCAGGCTGTACCTCGAGTTTCATACAAGAAGTGGTAGCAAGGGCTAGTGTAATAATGCTCAAGAGATTCTTCATTTCTTTTTGGGCTCTGGAAATTGTAGTTTTCTTTAAAACAGTACAGTGTACTTGGTTAAGGTATTTTACATGAGGAATAACAACGAGTCCTGCAAGTGGCCTTTATAACAATAGGAGTAAGCGATTAACTGCCTATTTAATCATCTTTTTGGTTGAAAGTTAGCCTGCTAGTCGAAGTATTGCCGGTGAAAGTACCTCTTTGGTTAAAGTAGATAGCTTTGAAAAGTGTTAACTGCAGGATATAAGCTATTTTCGCTTAAGCTGGCTTTTGAATATCCACACAGATTAAGTTCTAGAGAATTGATATATTGGCTAATACATTGAACTATGTATTTTTATTAGTATCTGATGATCTCTGAAATATAAATATACTAAAAATAAATGGTACTATTGTTATGTTTCGACTTTTATTCTTAGCTTTAGTAATTTTCGCTCTGTCTTGTTCTGTTCTTGCTGAGATGCCAGTTGTCAATGGAGTGAAAAATTGGCATTCGGTTAAATTTAAAAATGAGCTGTTACTAAATTTACACCTCTATTTATATGAATTAGCTAGAGATAAAGATTTACATAATGATTTAAAAGAGGGGCGAACTCTTTCTGTTGAGGAGCAAGAGATTTTTGACCTTGTAATTGGCGAGTATAGGAAATATGGCGCTGGCAAAAACATACATATCATCAGGTCTAATTCTGAGATTTCAGATTTAACTGCGCTCTTGTTATCACATCACGCCGTTAAGCAAGGTTCTGTGGAAAATATTCTATATACACATTTAAATAACCTCACAACTATTTATAAAGCCAAGTTGTGGCCGGTTCATGAAGCGAGAAATCTTAATTGGTACCAGAATTTGAAAAGTAAACTTGATGTTTATGGAGATAGGGTTTCTAGTAGCTTGGAAAAGCTATTTGATGAAAAGCTGGTTCTTGATGAGCATACGGTAAATATTGTTTACAAACCTGGAATGCGCCAGGGCGCTACCACTTCTGGGAGAAGCTTTCAAACGATTATTAATAGTACCTATTCAGAATATACTGACTGGTATGCGTTTGAGATGTTTTTCCATGAAATTTCTCATGCTAATGGAGTAGGTCGAAATAGTAAGTTGCAGCGAGTCATTAATAAAGAATTTAGTCGGTTGGGGCTGGACAATCATAAAGGAATTTGGCATCCGATACAGTTCTATACCGTTGGAGAAATAGTTAAGAAAGTGATATCCGAGGATGACTCTGAGTATGTACCTTATGCCGAAATACGTGGCCTGTATAGCGGGCATTGGGACTACAAAGTACTTCTTGATAAGTATTGGAAGCCTTACTTGGATGGAAAAGTTTCTATGGAAGTTGCGATAAGTAATATTGCGGTAGCTTTATCAAAGAAGGCTGCTTGATCTTATACTAATATAACTAATTAGTAATATTGATGGTTTTACGGTGCCTTAAGATACTTGTAAACTTGAGGCTTATTAAATTCTCGGGTTTTACATTTTACCTAAGTCTAGTTCGGTCTACTCATCGACCTGATGATATAAATCTATTTTTTTTCCAGGGTAATGAGTGTTTGCATAAGATAAAGGTATAGCTTTAAGGCTTAAAAATATTATCTCTTATGAGTAGTCTGGAAAAAGAAGCCCCAGAAAATAGAATTCTCTGAGGCTATCTATTTCTAATCAATAAGCGCTTATGTCTTTTAAATAGCGCTGATAGACTTTAGAAATATTTATAGAAATGCCACTTACAGCTAGCAATTCATAATGAACGAGCCCAATCTACACCAGATCACGGCTGGTATAGAGGGTAGTCCGTATATCCGACTTCGGTACCGCCATACATAGTTTCCGGATCAACCGGGTTGAGTGGCCATTCATTGCGAATACGTGTGGGTAGATCCGGGTTGGCAATAAAAGGTCGGCCAAAGCCAAAGATATCTCCATGACCTGCGTCAAGCACCCGCAAAGCTTTTTCGGGGGAATACTTTCCTGCATACATGATGCGTCCGCCAAAGATTTCACGTACTTCTCGATAGAAATTCTCAGGCAAATCCGGTGCGTTATCCCAATCCGCCTCGGCCAGAGACAGATAGGCAATACCAGCTTCGTTTAGCAGCTTGATAGCCTCGATATAAGCCTTGTGGGGATCACTCTCTACCAGCCCAAGGTAGACTCTATCCTCATCGGTACTTTCGAAAAGCGGTGCAAACCGAACACCGAGCCGTTCGCTGCCAACTTCTTTTGATACCGCTGCAACAATTTCTTTAAGGAAACGCAGGCGGTTTTCCAAACTACCACCATACTCATCATCGCGATGATTGGTATGTTCTGAAATAAACTGGTTCACAAGGTATCCGTTTGCACAGTGTAGCTCAACACCATCAAAACCAGCTTCCATCGCATTGCGCGCGGCTTGGGCATAGAGTTGAACCAGTTCTTTAACTTCCTCTGTTGTCAGCGCACGAGGCTCACTGGGTTCAGCCAGGGCGCCTTGTCCTGGGCCTGTCTCGATAAATACCTTAACTGCGTCTGCGCGGATAGCAGAGGGTGCAACGGGCGCTGCGCTGCCAGGCTGTAATGAAGTGTGGGATACACGCCCAACGTGCCATAGCTGGGCAAAGATGATACCGCCTTGATCGTGCACGGCTTTGGTCACTTTTTTCCAGCCTTCGATCTGTTCCTTTGAATAGATTCCGGGTGTCCAAGCGTAGCCCTGGCCCCTGGGTTCGATTTGCGTGCCCTCTGTAACCATAAACCCAGCACCAGCACGCTGTGAGTAATAGTTAGCCATCAAGTCATTGGCAATATTTCCAGGCTGGCTACTGCGTGATCGGGTCAGGGGTGGCAGAACAATACGGTTTTTCAGGGTGTAGGGGCCCAGGTTGATCTCACTGAATAGTGACTCGTTCTTCATAATGACCTTCCTGTTAAAAACTGACTGCAGTGAGTGTTTGAAAAGACACAGGTAAAAAGCAGCGGTGATAAGGGCAACTGAATAGCCCCAGCCAGTTTTGGCTGTGCCTTGTGATGGTGGGAATACTAGAGGTGCAAGGATACAATTTGAAACAACTACTCTTTGTCTTGGTTACAACTATGAATGGTATAAGCCGCCTGGACCTAAAACAGCTACGTATACTGGAAGCACTGCTTCAAGAGAGAAATCTATCCCGGGTAGCCGAAAAGGTGGGGTTAACCCAGCAAGCGATAAGCGAACAGTTGCGTAAGCTGAGAGAAGTGTTTGATGACCGGCTGTTTATCCGGCAAGGCAACGGTATGGTCCCTACGCCTGTTGCTGAGCAGCTGGGAGGCAGGGTCAGCAGCATTTTGAAGGATGTAGAGTCACTGCTAACCCCAATAGCGTTTGATCCGGCAACTTATAGAGGGATTTTTAGTATTAGTGCCACGGATTACGCGATTCAATCGGTACTGCCCCAGCTATTAGAGGTTGTCCGTAAATCTGCCCCGGAACTTAAAGTTATCGTCAGGGACTTTGAAACAGATAATCTCAATCAGTTAATGGTTGCTGGTGAGATCGACTTAGCGCTCACATTTCCTGATTTCATCCCGGATGACCTGCCATACAAATTGCTATTTGAGGAGCAACATGTCTGTATAGCGGGAAAAAAGTCTCCACTGAAGAGTAAGTCATTAACATTGGCAGACGTGGCCGAGCTTCCGCAACTGATCATTTCACCGTCACGGGCAAACCTCAAAGGATCACACGATGAGTGGTTTGCGATGCAGGGGCTAAAACGCAATATTGTTATGTCGATACCCAGCTTTTCCGCCGCTCCAGATATTATTGCTGCGACAGACACAATTGCGTTTTACCCCTCAAGACTTCTACCCAATAAAAAAGTTATTCCCCTTAAGTTGGACACGCAAACACCAAAATTTGAGGTTATAGCAGCATGGCATAGTCGATCTAACCATAGCCAGCTTCATATGTGGATGGTTGAACAGCTTATGAAACTTTTTAAGTAACCATGCAATTTAGTTGATAGAAAATAAGAGTAATATCTTGAATTAAATCGCGGTTGGGAAATAAGATGGTTTATAGCTAGCCATCTTATTTTTGAAAACTAAAATAGGCTATATTTCTATTCCCGTAAGAATAACTCCGCAACTTCCTTTTTAGCGGCAACAACATAGGTAATCATTAGGTTTTCCTGATTAATATCAGTCAAATAATCGATATCTCTATGCACTGCTCTCAAAATAGAAAAGTCACCAGTGCTGAGATCGTATGACCACAGTTGGTCATCTCGATTGATTGAGTAAATCACATTCTCTTTGATCACAAACCTTTTTTCACTGCCCTGATAAATCAGCTCTTCAATAAGCTGGTCTTCCGCAGGGCCGGGCTGCCAGAAGCGGTTCATATGATCCATATAGATTAGCCGGCCATCCTCGGTTCGCTGGGCCCAGTTAACTTGTGCATCGTTGATACTACTCACTTCAAGATTATCCAGGTTTACTTCTGCAAACTTTGTAACACCTTTCACCGTTAGAGTTAACAGTGCGAGGTTACTCACACTATCCCACTGGAACAGTCGGTCAACTGGATGGGCTAGTGAGAAGGCTTCTCTGCTACCGTCCAGGGAGATCTTAGCCAGTATCTGATTGGCACTCGCCAGTATGCTTTGGCCGTCAGCAGACCAACTAATACCGTAGATATTGGTATCCATCGGAAACTGGCTGACTTGCTGTAAATCACTGCCATCAGTTATCCACACCTGGTCCTCACCAGAGCGCCTGGAGGTAAGCGCAATCAAGTTGCCATTGGGTTGGAAAATGCCATCATCTTCTCCCAAAATCGACCGTGTTGTGCTTGGGTAGAGTTCGCTGACATCTTCCTCCGAAGGTGTATCGATTGACTCAGGTTGGTTAAGCGGTATTGATGCAATGTCACTATCGTATCGGCCCTTAATCAGAAGTGCCCTCTGCCCATTTGGGTGGAATTCCGGCGAGCTGGCAGACTGATCCAGGGGTAAATCAAGCTTACTGACCTTTCCATCATAAGTGAGAGAGAAGAGTCGCCGTCCTGTGCTAAAGATTAACTCATCTGTAAGCGGTGAAAAGTTAGGGGATATGGTCCTGCGCTGGGGGATTTCATCCGGATAGTCTATCGGGTGGCTGGATAAAAGCGCCCCTTTGGAATCCAGCATATCGATATAAAGCTGGCCATCTTGATGATGGCTGGTTACGGCTATTAACCCTTCACTAATTGAGTAATCAAAATAGGCCAGGTTTCCATTCTCCAGGTCATAAAGAACCCGACTGGCATTATCCTTGACTGAATAGTTGATCAACCGCCAACGGTCAGTCTCTTTGTGCAAAATAGCGAGATCATTATTATTTAGCCATACCGGGTTCTTAATCGCGGAATTTCTACAGCGCATTAATACATTTGGCTGCTGTGGGCTGGCTAATGCCTTTTGAAAATCCAGGCTTACCAGGTTGTAACAAGTATTTTGGGTTAGCGGTATGGTGCAGTCTTCTTCAGAAATAAATACCAGTTTCTTGCCATCCGGTGATAGTGTATGGCGGCCATAAGTACCCCATTCTGGAGTTAACTCTGTTTCCTTCTGGGTATGTATATTTCTGGCCCAGATTTTATTAACGCAGAGCTTATCTAAGTAACGATTAAATATAATATATTCACCGTCAGGCGAATAAGAAGGGCTAAACTCTTTACGGTCAGTTGCAGTTACCGCCTGTAATCGATCAAATACAAGCTGAGAGCTTTGCTCGGGCGGAGAGTGTTTAAATATAACAAATACTAATAATACCAACCCGACAAGTGCAAAGATTGGAAATCGATTTGGTTTGATCGTCTGGGTTTGGTGGTTTGGATTAACCGGTGTTATATCTATTTCATGCTCAGGGGGAGTAGGGGAGGGAGCTTCCTCTTCCGGTGCTGTCTTACCCTGTGGAATAGAATCACCATCTTGCCAAACAATATCGCATTCCAGGCTATAACCCTGTTTCGCATGGGTCCTAATATAAGACTGCTGCTTCCGATCTTCCCCAAAGGCTTTTCTAAGTTGCGCAATACTTCTTTGCAGCGTATTGGGTGTGACTATTGTATCCGGCCAGACCTCAGACAGTAGCTCATCCTGGCTCACCACTTTTCGCTGATGTTTTGCCAAGTGGGTTAAGACAGCAAGGGCTTTTGGGGGGACAGTTTGCGAGTGCTCATGTCGGGTGATCTGGTTTCTGGATAAATCAACAAAGAAGTCACCCACCCAATATTGTGAAGTCATTGATGTATCTACCTGAACAAAATATGAGCTAAATTTTGGCAATGGATACTAGCATAAACCCTGATTACAGCTAAAGCAGACTTTGTAAGTTATTGATAAATAAGCACTTTATAGTAGCAGAACAAAGTCATTCAAAAGTCAGGGGCACTTCAGGTGTTTCATAGGCTCCTTGTTTAGATTGAACGCTTCTCCGATCACATATAACGGTATAAATACTGATATGAAAAAGCGTTTACTAGTCGCCTTTCTCCTGTTGCTACCTATCGCTGCCCTTGAAGCAGGTGAGCATAAGGCCCTGGAGTTATCCACAATCCAAGTAATACCCATTCAGGACTCCAGCAATAACAGAGAATACGAGCTGTTTATTAAGCTGCCTGAGAAATACGAGGAGAGTGATACTAAGAAGCATCCGGTTATTTACTATACAGATGCTTTATGGGCGGTTGAAATACTGTCGGCCACCACAGAGTATGCACTGGAAGATGCAATTTTGGTGGGCATTGGCTGGCGGAAAGGTATGCCAGCTGATGAAAATGAATGGTCGAGTCGATATCGGGACTTTAAACCAGTACTACCCTCAGATAATAAAGATAACGATAAAGAATCCTTTAAAGGAGAGGCCCATCAGCATCTCGCCTTTATCAGAAATGACGTTATAAAGTATATCGAAAGCAACTACCGCGCGAATCCAGATAATCGGACATATTTCGGTTACTCATTTGGTGGTCTCTTTGGAGTCTATGCCTTAATAAGTCAACCGGATACTTTTCAGAACTACATTATCGGTAGTCCATCAAGATTGATAGGCACTTATATGGATTCTCGTCTTGAATTAGAGCCTAACAAACCATTGATAGAACTACCAAAACAAACCAATGTATTTATTGCCTACGGCGCTTTAGAAAAGGAGCTGGGTGCAACGGTAGAAAGGTTTGTTAGTGAGTTAAAGAGCCAAAAGCTGGCTAACTTATCCATAGAACCGGTGGTTATTGAATCGGCTAATCACACAACGGCGTTTCCAAAGACTTCAGTGCGCAGTATTTATTGGCTTGCGGATAAGCTGAAACACTAATCAATGGAATATCGAATCAAATTAATTATAAATAAATTTGGGCTCAAAGATGATTATTAAAAAGCTAATCACAATCGGTTTAATGTACGGCATAAGCGCCACTGCGGGCGCAGGAGACTTACATGCTCCAGAAATAAATATGGCCGACTATGGTAGTGACCTCACAGGCCTGGAGAGATCAATACCAAAGCTTAAAAAAGCATTTATAGATACAGCCCCAGCGGATAGAAAAGACGGTATTCCTGTTGGTGAAATCGATACCATCAAGGAGAGCTTGGAAAAACTGGCACAGGAAATAGCAGCCAACCAACATACACCCTACGATAGCCTACTAATTGCACAAAACAACAAACTGGTATTTGAATCCTATTATTCCCTTGGTCGTGTCAATTTTCCTCACCCGCAAGCCTCTGCCAGCAAGGCCTATACAGCCCTGGCGATTGGGCGGGCGATACAGTTGGGCTATTTAACCATGGAAGACTTAGACAAGCCTGTCACTTCCCTCCTGAAAGGGCTGGATAGGACGAAGCTTGTTAAAGGCGCAGACCTTGTGACATTGAACCATGCCATGAGTATGCAATCTGGAATTCGTATTGATGAAAAAAAACGGGATGCCTTACTGGAAAATCCAGAGCATTTGACAGGAAAAAAGCTGGCCCAAATCTATTTAAGCCATAGCAAACCGATAACCTCAGAATCACAAACCTACTTATACCAAGGCTCAGACCCAATGATTGCAATGTTGGTGCTGGATGCTGTGGTTCCCGGTTCCGCAAGCGACTTTATTAAAGAAGAGCTGCTAGAGAAGATGGGGATCGACAACTATCACTGGAAGGAGGCCGTCAGCGGCGTGCCCCAGGCAGGGTCAAGGGCCATGATGACATCTCGCAGTATGGTTAAGTGGGGCACCTTGGTACTCAATAAAGGCAGATGGAATGGCGATCAGTTAATCCCTGAAGCGTTTATTGCTAAGGCCACCGGAAAAGTAGCTGTTCCCACAGATGATGAGTTTGACTATACCAACTTCTCATACGGCTATTTCTTCTGGCGAACCCCCCTGAAAGTTGGCGATAAGAAATATATCGCGAAGTTTGGCTGGGGCGGTGGTGGCCAGTATGTGATCTCTATAGAAGATCTTGATATGGTGATTGCGATCACCGGCCATAGAGATGATGACAAAACCCTGGGTTTGATAGAACAACGTATTTTGCCGGCTTTTGTATCTTCTGCATTAAGTGGTACAGCTGGCTAAACTGTTACATTAATTGACCTTGCCTAGGCACTGTTAAACTTTCCTGTCCAGCATTTGGGGCCTTTGGAATAAGGAAGCCCTAAATGCCGGACAGATTGTTCGATTACACAAGGGTTGCGGTAGTTATCGTTTTTGAATTGGTAGGACCAAAGCAGGATTGTTAGGGTTCACTCTACTGGGAAAATTTGCTTTTTATCCCCATTGTCTTGCCTCTGTTGTCTTTTGATTCTCCTATAAATCTCTTCGCGGTGAACCGCCAAAGTCTTGGGAGCGATTATACCTACCCGCACCTGATTACCTTTAACTTCTAATATTGTGATTGAGACGTTTTCCCCAATCCTGAGGTTCTCGCCTGTACGGCGGTTTAAAATCAACATATTGGTTTCCTAATGAGACGCAAAGCATTGGCAAACCTCCCGCAACGGGAAGGCCAGGAAAGTAATATCGGTTGCGGGCATTAGGAGGGGCGCGAGAACGGTAGGCGTAAAAGAAGAAAAGGCGGGCGCTAGACTCCCAGTACTTTGGGAATCGCCTCAGGTTACTGAATTTGCAACCTTTTATTGAAGACGAGTGGGTTTCTAGCGTACCATTCATGGAGCCATTTTGATAACTGTTCTATCAATTTGGTTAGCTGGCCCCGGGTGTTGCCGCACCTTGGGTCAGCGCCTTTTACTGTCTCTTACGTCACGCTACCGTTCTCCTTTGAGAGTGGGTCTTTTAGAAAATTCTCGGTGTTCTTTTTATCTTGGGCTGCTGGCTTGTTGAAGCCGATTTGATCACGGCCCAAAATATTGCTAAATATCTATCGATTCTACGCAGCTTTGACGCTGAAGAAAACTTAATAAAATCTAATAAGATTATTTTGGCGCCTATATTTTTTATGAGTTTATTTTGTCGAATGGCAATTGCTCATTGAAAATGGAACCCAAAATAGTGATCCTTTTAATGAGAACTATGAACCGTTAATCCTATTGGATTCTTCAATCCATTGTTGGTTAAAGCCTGCTCTTTTGGTATAGCCGATGAAAATATTCATTAATCTTTCCATGCAGCTCTCAAGATCTACTTCAAACTCTAACTCTTCGTCGGCCTGGTAATCTTCAGCTGCTTGGTCTGCCATGTCCCAAAAAAACTGGGTTAACCGCTTTGCATCTTCGGCTGAAGTAATGTCATTCTTGCCGAGCACTATGTTTTCAGCAAATTGATTTTTCAATTTTTTAGAGTAATGAACAGCAACTTGCTTGGCTGTGATTTCGTATTCATTAAATTTCATCATTTCTTGTAAGCCTCAAGATCTAGATCATTCATTATGGCCATTCTCTGAGAAATTAAGTTCAATTTTTCAATAAGTTGTGATACGAGCATTTTCTCGGTTACAACCAGGAAAAAATGTTCGCTATTGTTTGGGTCTACTTCGAATCCAAGCCCCTTAGGTATACTTGTACTGTCCTCTAAAATCCAATAGGCCACGCTTATCTTTGTGCCTTTTTTCTGGAATCTGCCTAAAAGATCTAAAGTAAATTTTGTTTGATTAAATGTTGAGGAAAATGAAAGACCATGAGTTTTACTTGGTAATACCCAATCAGGGTTGCTCTCTGACAAGAGGTAGTCCCCTTCCTTTAGCCCACCTTGTGACTGCTCATCGCCAAAGATTACGCGTTTTTTTCCTAAACTTTCCGTGTGATATACAGTAGGAGAATGTGGCTCAATCGTTGTTCTAAACATTACATCTTGAGACTTATCTTTCATGTCCCTGTGCTGGGCAATGAGATTGTTGATTCGATCTTCAATAGATGCCAATGTTTTCAATTGATTTTGAAATACATAAGGTTTTGATTTTCCCACCCCTATCTCCTTTTTTGGGACTTCCTTGATATAGGAAAACTACTTAATCCGCTATGAAGTACATGTGTATTTATGTCTTAGGCAAAGTGCTGAGCGGTGAAGTTGCACTAAAGTACAATAAACTTTCCATTTCTTTTATTTTATTAAATATGAAAGGATCGATAAAGGGTTTAGCAGTTTCCATAGGTTTAAGAATTGCAGTAATGGATTAGATTTCATTTAGTCCACCGGCCAATAAACACGTACCAGAGGTATTAGTGCCCGGCCTTCCAAATCGAAGCTTTCATAGTGGCTGACGATTAAATCGGCCAAGTCATCGAGATCTACCAGGGTGAGGGGGAAGGTGGAGCGGTCGGCTTCGTAGCGGGCTTCGCGGGTGAATCCGCCGGTGCTGACGAATAGGCCGGAATCTCCTTCCCGCAGGGCGCCGATAAAGCCGCGTATGGCGGGGGCACCCATGGAGCCATTGCGATGTTTTACTTCGGCTTTAATACGCGGCTGGGTAAGGCCCAGGCCGTCCGGTGAGGCGATCACATCCACACCGCGATCCGGGCCCTTGGGGGATACCTTGGCCTTAAAGCCCATTGCGCGCAGTATTGCCGCAACCAATTCGTCCATTTCTTCGGGCAGCAGTGCGGCGATCTTGTCTTTGATTAACTCATGGCTCTGGGCCACGGTTTCGTCTTTGAGTTGTGCGCTATCAGTTTCTGCGGCTTCGTCTCCTTGGGGCGTTACCGTACGGCCTTCAAATATGGTTAAGAAGGCCTCTATGGTTTCCTGGCTTAGGGAGAAGAGGGTGAGGGTGGAGCCGAGAGAGTTTTTGGCTTTTTGAGAGAGCTGATCGCGAAACTTCAGGATCATGGTCAAGGCATTGGCATTGACCGAGGGTTTATCATTGCCGTAAATCTTGATGTATTCGTCTCGCAAACTCTCGGTGCTTGAATACTGGCTAAGGTCTTCCAGCTGCGACCAACCCACTGCGGCAAAGCCTTTCTCGAAGTCTTCACTGTAAATACCACCGCGCCCAACGCGGATCATCCAGCTTTTGGGCATTATTTCTTCTCCCTATTAGAGGATCAGAGTGGAATAAATACTATCAGTCAGAATGCGATATTAAGCTGGCATTTTACTATTGTTTAATTTTATAAGAGCGGCTTCAGTTAATGATTCTAGTTGTTATCTATTGATCGTTGTTACTCTTGAATTATGACTGTATGTGGGGCTATGAAGTTTGTTGAGCTTTAAGAAAGTAACAGTACCGTATTTGATGGGTCTGTATAATCATGTAATATAACCTCCTGGAGATCAAAATGGTCATTAAGAGCTTAATTGGGGTAGTTTGTTTATGGTTAAGTGTCATCTTTCTAAGATAATGGGGGAGAAAAAACTAAAAATTTCAGATGTATCCAGAGAAACAGGAATAAATAGGGGCACTTTAGCAAGGATGTATCACGAAACATTCGTGCGGGTAGACTTAGAAACCATAGATATACTGTGTAATTATTTATCCTTATCTATAGGCGAGCTTCTTGAATACCAGAAAAGCGAGAATAGCAAGTGAGCCGTAAGCCGATAAAGAGCATGATTTCGCTTTTCAGTGGCGCAGGGGGCTTAGATCTCGGGCTGAAAGCTTCTGGATTTGTCAATAAGCTCTGTGTTGAAATTGATCCTATGGCACAGCAAACTCTTGCGCTAAATCATCCTAAGTGGAACCTGGCCTCCCCTGGTGACATTCACCTTTTGACACCAACTGAACTCTTAAAACAAGCGGGTCTAAAAGCTCGTGAACTCACTCTGCTTGCTGGCGGCCCACCATGCCAGCCTTTTTCAAAGTCAGGATACTGGTTTTCAGGTGATACGGATAGGTTGACTGATCCTCGGGCAAAAACTCTAAAAGCCTATTTGGATATTGTTCGTGAGGCTCTACCAGAAGTAATATTGCTTGAAAATGTTAAAGGCATCACTTACTCCAATAAAGATGAAGGTTTACAGTTTTTAGTGGGTGAGTTAAATAGAATAAATAAAATAAAAAGAACGAAGTATAAGCCTTGTGTTGTTGCTCTCAATTGCGCAGATTACGGTGTTCCTCAGCTCAGGGAACGTATATTTATTATTGCAAGTAGAGAAGGTAAGCTCTTCGACTTGCCTGCACCAAGCCATTCTTGCCCTGGGAAACATCAGAAAAAGGGCCAAGCTTACGTAACTGCGTGGGATGCGATTGGCGATTTGGATGTTGATACTTGGCTGGATGAGGTTAAACCCACGGGCAAATGGGCTGACCTTTTGCCCACGATTCCTGAAGGCCAAAATTATCTTTGGCATACTGAGAAAATGGGTGGGCTTCCCTTATTTGGCTGGAGAACCCGTTTTTGGTCGTTTCTGCTGAAGCTTGCGAAAGACAAACCAAGCTGGACTATTCAGGCTCAGCCTGGCCCAGCAACAGGGCCTTTCCACTGGAAAGGAAGACTGCTTTCTGTTCGTGAACTCGCCCGCTTGCAAACCTTTCCGGATAACTATCAGTTTGCTGGTGACCGACGTGCTGCACAGATGCAGATTGGTAATGCGGTCCCTCCTGCAATTGGAGAATTATTTGGTTTGGAAATTCGCCGTCAGTTTTTTGGTGAACGAGTGCGTAAAAAGTTGAAACTAATTCCTGAAAAACGAAATGACTGCCCTTCATCAGAAATACCAAAAGCAGTCCCTAAAAAGTACTTGCCATTAAGTGGCGCTCACGATGCTCACCCTGGAACAGGGAAAGGACCAGGAGCACAAAAACGTGAACAGAAGGAACAAGCCAATGCTTGATAGCAGTAAGCGAGAGTCGCGCTCACGAATTCTTGAGGTTCTCGAGCGTGAGTTAATGGGGCCAACTACAGTTGATGAATCGGTAAATGAATTTCCGACTACTCGATATATTGTTGGTCGTTTAGCCCCGCTGAGTAGTGAAATTCCCCAACATGAGAAGGACCCTATCCCTGGTGCAAGCAGAGGTGATGATGACGATGGGGAAGATGATCCACAAGCACCTCTTATCGTAGGCTTTAGCCCTTCATCTATGGGGCTGTCTTTTCTGGTCTCTCAGGAAACCAAAACCATCAATGCCAATGCTGCCTGGGGCGACTATCGCCGTGAAAAAGACACGTCTGGAGGTGATACTTATTGGCAACGCTATCAACGGTCTGTTTTAGTAGAGGGCATACCGGTTGATAAAATTGGCAAGCTGAGTTCGATTCCCTTATCAAAATCCAATGCGCCCGAGCCAGTTACTATTACTCCGGATGGCTTTAGACGACCAGGAGAAGATGGCGACGGAGATGACCAGGTATTTCTGGAAGGTGTTGTTCACCATATTGATGGTGCCAAGGCGGTCAGTTTATTTCTGGTAAACCGCCGACCTAAAGGTGACGATGCAGACAAAGCAAAAGATCAACAATGGTTAATGCAACCAAAACTTCAGGTGTTTGGGGCTGACAAAGGGCCGATCTTCATCGCTAAAGATTTCGAGAAAGACATATCCAAAGACCCTGAAATTGCGACAGCCAATTTGCTCTATCGGGATGCTAAAGAATTCGCTACTGGGCATGGGGTCGCGGCAGGATGGGATGGCCTGAACGTCACCCGTGACCGCGCCAGCCTATTATTTACAGATTTCATTCCGAACTTCGAAGTACCAAGCCTGATAGCCCAAAGTGGCGCGATTTCCGGTCTTAACTTGGATATGCTGGAGCTAAGCAAATGCACAACGCCCAATGATCTGTTCCAAGCTATCGAACCAATGGTGTTGTCCTATGAGAAATGGGTAGCCGATAGAAAAGCGGAAACGCAGAATGCACCCTTTAACTCGACTCCAGAAAATATTGATACGTCTAAGGTGCTTATTGAGTCCTGCGAAGATGCCGCCCGAAGAATGCGAGAAGGGCTGGAACTCATCCGAGATGAAAAAAATGCGTTTGAGGCATTTTTGTTTTCCAATCACGTTATGTGGGATCAGCGGATTTACGCTATTTGGGCAGGAAGAAACCGTGATAAGGGTGAAATCGTAGGCACGCCGTCAGACTTCGACAAGCCTACCAACCGCACTTGGCGTCCGTTCCAGATGGGCTTCATCTTGCTCAACATCGCAAGTATGGTGAACAAGCCCAAAGCCGGAGAGAAAGTCGCGGCTGACCGAAAACTCGTTGACCTACTTTGGTTCCCAACAGGTGGTGGTAAGACGGAGGCCTATCTCGGGCTTGCCGCATTTACACTGGCCCATCGGCGCTTGCGTGGCGATGTTAACGGTCTGGACTCCAGTGCTGGTGTTGCCATCATCATGCGCTATACCTTGCGCCTTCTTACAGTTCAGCAGTTTCAACGAGCCACGGCACTGATCTGCGCCTGTGAATTGGTACGCAAGAAAAACCCTGAAAAGTGGGGAACAGAGAAATTTAAAATTGGCTTATGGGTCGGCCAGCCGACCTCACCAAATAACTCTAAAGACTCGAAAGACGCACTGGAAAAACTAGATAGTGGGAAACGCCCAAAGAAGGATACTGGAAGCCCAGTCCAACTGGTCTCATGTCCTCGTTGCGGTACCTCACTGACAACTCCCAAAGGGACGCCAGAGAACCAAACCTATGATTTCGATAATGAACGTTTGAGAACTTTGATTCGATGCCCTAATCCAAAGTGTGAATTTTGTGCGAGAAAGTCTGACGAAACAGGCAAAGGAATTGGAGATGGTTTACCAGTCGTTGTTGTCGATGACGAAATCTACCGCGAGCGTCCCTCTCTGGTCATTGCTACCGTGGACAAATTTGCCCGTATGCCTTTCAAGGGTGAGACTCAATCACTCTTCGGCTTACGAGACAGGTACAGCCCAACCTACGGGCATCTAACTTCCGGGCATGGTGAAAAGCTAAATCAGCGCATCGTCAAAGACGATCAGCCAGCACGCCGACTGGTGCCGCCAGAATTGATTATTCAAGACGAATTACACCTGATCTCTGGCCCACTGGGTACTATGGTCGGCCTATACGAGACTGCGGTAGATTTTCTAACTCGGGTGGAGGTTGAAACCGGAGTAACGATACCGGCAAAAATCATTGCGTCTACAGCGACTATCCGACGAGCCCGCGAGCAAATTCGTCAACTGTACAACCGTGATTTGGCCATTTTCCCGCCCAGTGGCCTGTCTTCCAAAGATTCCTTTTTTGCCAAAGAGCAGGAAATTATAGAGGATGATGACAGAACAGCCGGTCGCCTCTATGTCGGATTGAATGCCCCAGGCTCCAGTACCAAAACCTTGTTGGTGCGTGTTTATGCGGCACTGTTGGCAGCGGGTGAGGCTGAAATTACGCATGACCATGAAGCCGCAGATCCTTATGCAACAGTTGTTGGCTACTTCAACAGTCTTCGCGCACTGGGGGGGGCTCGTCGTCTGGTGGAAGACGACATTAAGAAGCGTCTGCGTTACTTATCTCGGCAGCGAGGTTTCCCACAACGCTACATTTATGATCCCGATGAGCTGACTAGTCGGCTGGATTCCTGGCGTATCCCTGGCTTGTTAAAGCGCTTGGACAACAAGTTCCCGCGCGAGCAGGGCAAGCAATATCCGGTCGATGTGCTGCTGGCCACCAATATGATATCAGTGGGTGTAGACATTGACCGCTTAGGTCTCATGGTCGTCACTGGCCAGCCTAAAAGTACCGCTGAATACATTCAGGCGACCAGTCGTGTAGGTCGTAAATACCCCGGTTTGGTTATCACTATGTATAACTGGCTGGGTGCACGTGACCTTTCTCATTACGAGCACTTCCGAGGCTACCATGCAGCGCTTTATCGTTACGTGGAAGCCATCAGTGTTACGCCTTTTTCGTCTCGAGCATTAGATCGCGGTTTACGCGGCGTCTTTGCGGCCATGCAGCGTCTGGGTGGCCAGAACATGGCGAGAGAAATGCAAGCTCGGAATTTTGATCCTGCCTTGCCTGCTACGGGTCTAATGATCACTGACATCACAGTGCGGGCCGCAGACTTGGTGGGTAAGAAAAACGCCAAACTGGTTAACGATCGCCTGATGTCCAGCCGTGATGATTGGGCGCATTATGCCGATGATCTGCTGCGCTACTCCTGGCTGAAAGGCGGCGAGCGCCCACCAAACAATGCTCGGGTTTTGCTGAAAACTTCGGGTACTGATAACGAAGGCCAATGGTCTACCCCCGGATCTCTGCGGGAAGTTGAGCCAACAGCGGCATTTTACTTGAATGATGAGGAGTAACACGGATGTCGAGTAAAAGAGCAATTGGCGACGTTCGTCCCAGTCAGGTTATCACCACATTTGGCCCCGGTGCGATTGTAGATTTACAAACTTTATCCGTGATCGTCTCAGGTATCGATGGATGGCATCCTCAGGAAGAGTTAGTTATTCGTGAGCCTCGATTAGAGCGCGCCCTTAGGGTAAATCGCTTCTTTCAGGCTGAGCCTGCTAGCGGAGGATTCGGTTTCAAGAAAGGAACCGTGCCAGCAAGTGTTTTCCCTCGTTACCAAGTATGCAGCAATCTAGATTGTGCAACTTTATCTGAGTACAGAGGGTTAAAATACGGATACCCATCATCAGAAGATAGAACTGAAAAGTTGAAGAAAGAATACGGTGGTGACCCCGACTATAGCCACCTATGCCGATTCAACGAGATTACTCAAGAAATGGAATGCAAGGCACCAAATTGCAAAGGCCGGGGCAAGTTCCGTGCACCCACTATTCCAGCACCTTTTGTTGTGGCTTGCCCGAGCGGACATATTGATGACTTCCCCTGGCGTGCCTATGTGCACCGCGATGCCGATACCAACTGCAAAAAGCGTATGCGGCTGGTCTATTCCGGCACCACGGGATCAGTGTCCGATATTTGGATCTACTGTGCTTGCGATGCCAAACGCAGCGTAAGTGATGCCTTTGGAGAAAACCGCAGCCTTGCTTTGGGTGAGTGTACCCGTAAGCGCCCTTGGCTGGGGATAAAAAATGAAGATCCACACGAGTGTAAACACGCGGGTCGGCTACGGGCGATTCAACGCGGTGCTACAAACGGCTGGTTCCCCTTGGTGCGCAGCGCTTTATCGATTAAAGAGGCGGCCAGCCTGATAGGCCAAGCGCTGAAGAAATGCCCCCAGCATCAGGTGGAAAAGATCGACTCTCAGGAAAAACTACAAACACTGTTGGATATGGAAATGTTCCCTGCGCTGGCAGAGTTTAAAGCCGAAGATATTTGGCAGACCCTGTTAAAAGAGCGTGGCGAAATAGAAACCGATGAGATTGACCTGCGCCTGCCGGAGTGGAACGCCTTCCGCGATATTGAAGGTAGCAACCAAGGAGATCAGTCCGATTTCTTTCTTGAGGTCGGCGAAGTCCCTGACTTCCTTGCCGATAAAGTTGAGCGCATCGTGTTAGCGCGCAAACTTCTGGAAGTACGCGCACTTACCAGCTTTACCCGCATCGATTACGCGTCTGGCATGGATGATGACGGTATGGGCGCCTCGCGTGCGCCCATCTATAAAGAGCGGCAGGATTGGTTGCCAGCCGTCGAGGTGCGCGGTGAAGGTATCTTCCTGGAGCTAAAAGAAGAGGCCTTGATCGCATGGGAAGCAGAACCCGCCGTACAAAGGCGCGCCGCCGCCATCGAGCAAAAATACAAAGAATGGGCCGCTGAGCGCGGTGTGGATGCGGATGACTTCCCCGGTGCGCGTTATGTGTTGCTGCACAGTCTGGCCCATGTGCTGATGCGCCAGTTGGCCTTGGATTGCGGTTATTCCGAATCATCCGTGCGCGAACGCATCTACAGCAGTACCGATTCCGAGCGCAAAATGGCGGGCATTTTGTTGTACACAGCCAGCGCGGATTCCGAAGGCAGCTTGGGTGGTCTGGTAGATCTTGGCACCAAAGAGCGTTTCCCGAATCTGATACACAATGCCTTGGAAAACGCCAAACGCTGCTCGTCCGACCCATTGTGTGCCGACCACCAACCCGATGTGCATGCCACTATTAACGGTGCTGCTTGCCACGCCTGTGTGCTGGCACCGGAGACTTCCTGCGAAGCGTTTAACCGCTTTTTGGATCGCAATTTTCTGGTGCCTACCATGGCATACAGCGATATGGCTTACTTCAAGTAACGAGAAGTAGCCATGTCTGCTAACAGGGATAAATCTGCCTATGTTCTGGCACAGGCTGTACGCCAGTTGATGAATGCCGGTGCTTTTGCTGAGGTACTCTCTGGGGTAGAGAGCGGTGTGCTAAGCGCACAGTCAGGTTCCGCCACGGTTGCCAAACTTGCCGCCGGACGCGGTGCGGTACAAAGTGCTCTTTCAAATGTGATCGCCATTTGGGCCAGTGATTTTTCTGCACTCACAAACTCTGCCTTTGCTCTGCAGCTGGCAGCACTGAAAGAGGCGGTGCTGTTAACCGAAGGCGAAGCCACGCAGACCGAAGTGGTCTGGACTGGCCCAAAAGTGGAAGGCTCTTACCTGCGTGCTACCCGCCAGGTGGTGCAGGATATTATCTCTGCCGCTCGGTCAGAACTTTTGGTGGTGGGCTATTGGTTGGCCGGCAAGGAAGATTACGAGGGCATTATTAACGACATCATCGAGTTGATGGCCCATGCCGTTGCGCGTGGTGTAAAGGTCACCATGGTGCTGGACGAAGGCGAAAAAGGCTACGGCAAAAATAATCGCGATACCTTAATTGCCTTGTGGCCTAAAGGGGGTTCCCTGCCCAAACTGCTCACCTGGAAAATCCCTGCAGACGATAAGTACCTTAAGCTACACGCCAAGGTGCTGGTCGCCGACCGGCACGATGCCTTGGTGACCTCAGCCAACCTCACCATGTATGCGCTGGATCGAAATATGGAAATGGGGGTTCGGGCGCAGGGGCAACCCAGTGAGCGGATTGCCGAGCAATTTGAATTGTTGCGGCACAAGGAAGTGCTTGTGCCTTACGATGCTTAGCTTTGTTCTAGCTGATATCTTTCTTTGTTGAGTGAAAGTAGACGGGAAAGAACTTGCTCACGAGTTTCGTCTGGCCAGCGATATCGCCAAGGCTTCTTTTTCCCCTCTGGCACCTCATATTCCTCAAAAAAATCAAATTCTGGTTGAATATCATTCCAGCCATACGCGTCGAAAACGCATCTATCAACTTCGCGAACTAGATTTCTGAGGCTTAGTATTTCCTTTGAAGTGTTCTCAGGTGAGTGAATTCGATTGTAGAATTCCGTAAGGCCAATCGAATTGCTCACCATGTATTGTTTTCGTCGCTCCTCAAGTTCTGATCCAATTTTTAATAGGGCTGAATTTTGTTTCCAGCTTGCTGGGAAGGGGAAGGTCTCAAGGCAATCCTCAACGCTATACCTTAGGTCATCTTTCATCGATGAGCTAAAGAATCTGCTCCACAGATTGTGTATGTTTGATTGAAGCACAGCAAATGAAGCGTGATCTTCTAGTGTTATAACGACAACGGCTTCCGAATAAATCGGTGCTGTAGAGACTAACGCCATAGCCCCCCAAGGACTAACTCTTGATAACGCAATTATGCGATCTTGATTTGCAATTTTGTCTCTAAGTTTTTTCCTTGGTCGCCAAAATCTCCACCAATCCCATTCGGCTAATTCTTTACTTTTTGATTCTCTTTCTGGCCTAACCTTTTCTTCGACAACTTTTAACAAATCAGGCCATTCTTTGGCCTCTTGTAAAGTCATCTCCCCAAAGAAAATTACTTTACGAGCAGGTGTATGATCAGCGGTGTCATTAATTTCCTCTCCGCTCATATAATCGAATATACACTCGCTATTCTTTGGATTTTGTATAATTAACTCATCAGCCAGACGTCTCGGTGAAGAAAGCGGATCCTTGTCATCAAAAAGAAAGCCTTGTCCTTTGATATCGCAACCGACATATCCCAATTCAGAGTTTGAATTTAGTTTGTGTGGATCATCCGAACTTCCTTCATGAAATAAAAATGCCGTGATTTGTCCGACTGGATTACCGTTGAGGTATGCCCTGGAGAAAAGCTCCTTTGTAATACAGATTAGGCTTACAATCACCGCCGCTTTTCCTGGCCATTTAACCCTCTTATCCGCGTAGTAAATTCTACCTCCGTTCTTGCAAATCCAACGAAGGCCGCCTCGCCGTGTATCTCCTTGAGAAATGGTGTTTGTTGATATAAAGCCAAGAGATCCAGTTTTGTTGATCAGATCAAATCCTTTTCTAAAAAAACGAGCTGCTAAATCAGCGTTGCCATTCATCTCCTCAAAACTTGACGTCCAAGTTGCGAAATCTTTGCCAAGCTCAGTGCTTATTCTTTTTCCTCCTAGAAATGGAGGGTTGCCTATTACGCAATCAAACCCAACGTTGGGACGATGAAAGACTTCAGGGAACTCAATTTCCCAAAAGAAAGGTTGAATAGGATTGTCGCCCGTAGTTAGCCTGAAAATAATGTTATTTATTTCTGTCGGCGCTTTATCATCCTTCCCCAAACGCTCCAGCCAGTACCGATTTTCAATCAATTTGGCTTCACGCTGCTTGTTATTGGCGCCATCAAAAAATGCAGCAATCGCTAAGGTCGCCTGTATGCGGATGCTGACAAGAGCTTCTTCGGCAATGCGATTTTCTTTTTCTTTGCTGACAAAGTCGTGGTCTTCAATGTTGTGAATGGCTTCGCGATGTTTCTCTGCTTCTTCGACTTCCTGATCTGGCTGGTTCACAAACAGCGGGCCGAAGTCGGTGCTGACCGGCTTCCAGGTAAAGTTGCGAATCTGTTCAGGCGTTAATCCCACCAGCGAGTTGCCATGCTTGAGCGCATGGTCGACAAACGTAAAGGGGCGATCGGTCGAAAGCGTGGTCAGCCACAGTGAGAGCTTCGCCATCTCCACAGCGAGTCGGTTCATATCCACACCATAAATGCAGCGCTCGGCCACATATCGGCGGGCGAATACAATTCGCTCCTCGCGGGACTCTGGCATCAGGTTTTCGCTGGCCTCACCCTGTGACGGCGTAGCAAAGGGCATGGTTAAAATGGTGTCAGGCTGCTCTGTTGCCATGCGCTCCCAGGCATCCACCAGACGCTCGGCTAAATAACGCGTAGCCTGTACCAAGAATGCACCGGAGCCCATGGCCGGGTCGCACACCTTAAGGGCCAGAATCTCCTGCGGGGATTTGATTAACCTTGGCTCAACCAATAAGCCAGGCTTGCCTGGCTCATTCACATACACCTGATGTTCTAAGGTGCGGCGTACTACTGGCTCAGTCAGTGTTGGCGGCGTGTAGTGAGCTCCGCTGGAACGACGGTCTTGCCCATGGGTAACGTATAGGCCGTCGGGGCGCACGATGCCCAAGGGCTGCAGAAAGCGTTCAACCGGTTTTGCCTGCTCCAGCAGCTCGGCATCATCGGTACCGAGGTTCGCCAGGGATTGTCGCTCTTCGTTGCGCTCCAATACCTTCTTGATGGTGCCTGCTGTTTTGCTGGTGTGCTTGCTAATGGCCTTGATTAACGCCTTTTGATCTAGCCCTGAAAACTCATCAGCGTTAATAGGCTCAGGTTCTTTGATTTTGCTGCCACCTTGCAACATAAGGAGCGTTTGGTTGGTTGGCGCCCTGGCCACGCGGCGATCCAGCAAGCCTTCATACATATGGCCAATTTGTTCAACCGCCAGTGTGCGATAACTCACCAACTGACGCACACCATCGGCTTTGGCATATTTCAGGCTGCGCAGAATATCGCGGATAACCGCGTCTCTGACCTTGGGCGGCTCGGGTATTTCTGTTGGCCATTCGCCATCCTTCGCTCTGCCGTCCAGCAGTGGGTAGCGGTCCGGGCCAAACAGTTGGCCACCGTGAGCGGCAATGCGGATATCCGGGTCTACGCTGCCATCGTGTAACAGCCGGGCGCTTGCTAACAAACGCGCATAGGCGGCATAGGAATGTTTCAGTTTTTCCGGCGCCAGGCGGTGGGTTTCCTCAAGCTCGGTGAGCAAGTGCAATACGCCGTAAGAGCGGTCGTAGGTGACATTACCGTGGGGCAGTAAGCCGTTCTCTTCGGCATAGAGGGTAAACAGTAGGCGCATGATAAAGGCGACGTTGGAATCGAATACTTCTGCTTCGCTGTAACCCTTCAGATATTGGCCGCCCAGTTCGGCATCGGTTCTATCCAGCTCGTGCACCAGAATTTGCAAGGCTTCGCGCACCTGATTACCCAGCTGGTCCGCAACATCCAGCTGGCGCTGGCGGCTCTGTTTAATCAGCTCAAGAATGACTTGATCACGCGGGCCTGCGAAGAAACGTGATTCCCCCAATAAATCCTTAAATGCAGCCAGTGTAATCGGGTCATCGTTCCAGGTTTGAACTGTCCAACTCATCCATGAGGTCGTTTCTGAGGGTGACGCCACAACCAAGCGCCAAGCTTCACCATTGGTAAGCAAGCCAAGTTCAACACCCGTTTCGCGTAAAAGGCGTTCAAACTTAGTGGTGGGGGATGCTTTCCAGCGACCTTTGTCTTGCAGCCAGGGCTTATCCAGTGATTGCTCGCGAGGCACTTCCAGCACCAGCATCACGGCATTGCCTTCATCGATTAATACGCGCGTAGGGCGCAGCACTTCCTGCTGCTCGTGTAGGTTGACCACTCTGTCGGCTGGAATTGCGGCACCCACTTGCCAGTAGTCTTTGTCTTTTAGGCTGAGAAAATCCTCGAGGATAAAGTTAATCCAGGCAGGCTGTCCGTTTCCTTCCACCATGCCCTTGGGCAGATTCCAGATTTCCCGCTGCTTTCTGAATGCCGCAATTTCTGCCTTGTCGAGCGAGCGGAAGTTTCCCGCGTCAGCCAAAACCGGTTCGCTTAACACGACACCGGTAATTTCAACACTGGATAGCCAGCGATGCTGGCGGTTTGCTACACGTTTATTGGCGGCCATTAGTTGCTCCCCTTAGGCAAAATTACCTCCAGAGCAACTGGGTACATTCTTTGGTCTGTCACTTTGTATAAATCTCGCTGGCGTTTTGGCTCAGTCTCACGCTCTTGTTGAAGTTGCTCGAGCCTGCGCTGAAGAGCAAGCAAATCCTGCTCCCTTTGATCTTGTTCTTCTTCATCAAATGAAAATTGCATCTGCATATCTGCAGATCGCTTTTGCCAATCTTTTATAGCGTTACGGATTGCCGTAATGCGCTCTGTGGCCAGGCTCTGAGCATGTTTGCGAGCCACCTCACCACGCTCATTCAGCGTGGCAATCAGTGCTTTGGCCTCTTCTTCGGCGGCGCTCGAAAGCTGTTGCGTAATGGCTTCAATGAGTGGTGCAATCAGCGCTTTCACGCCCTCGGTGCTACCAGCAAAATTCGTCGCATCCTTTGGGCGAACAACACCTTGTGGAACAAGAGCATTGCCCTGAACGGTGAGCGGACAGCGAACCAATCCTTCGTGGAGTCGATTATGTTCTGGCCCCAGCAGTACCAAGCGCCCCCAGGCGATGATGGCCGGTGCAGTAATCTCGGAAGATTCCGTGATGGTCACTCGATTTAATTGGCTTTTGGTTGTTTGCGCTCCCCACATCTGTACGCGGAAGGTGGAAATGGCCCGCCGCATGAGTGGGTGATCGAGGTGAACAATCCCGACGGCATCGTCTTCTCGTGCTTTGTTGCGATTAAATGAAAGACGTTTTTGCAGGTAGTCTGTACTGACGTAGGTTTTGCATTCGGTCCAGGCCGTTGGCACGCGCGTTAATGAAAACTCGTCATCACCCAGGTCCGTGATTGCTTCAGTACAACCTTCTAAACTCAACGCTTGGCGTAGCAGGTCAAGCTGATTGCTTTCAGAAATGTCGAGCGCACTGCGAGCTCGGTTCAACGCTTCGACCATCTGTGCGACGCTTTCATTCTCCCGAGTTTCCAGTGTCATTTCTTCGCGTGCAAGCCGTCTACGAGCGTCGTCATCGATGGAGGCAAGGTTAACGGCTTGTCCCAGTGCCTTCTTTCTTACGTTATCAGCGATTAGGGCGCCAACGCTGCCCAAGTCATTTCGGATGGTTTCGACTTTATCGACGATGTGCTTCAGGAACTCGGAGTCTTCCTGGTTTTTAAACACAAAGTGATGAATGCGGACTTCGTCTGCTTTTTGTCCGTGACGGTCTACCCGGCCGTTGCGCTGCTCAAGGCGGATCGGGTTCCAAGGGATTTCATAATGAATGAGATTCCGACAGTGCTTTTGGAAGTCTGCACCTTCAGAGGCCGCATCCGTAGCGAGCAAGATGCGGATATTGGTTTCGCTGTTTGGCGACTGAAATTCATCGTTGATCACTTGTCGGTCAGAGTCTTTCATGCCGCCAACAATGGTTCTGGTGGCATCCAGGAGTCCATGCTTTTCCAGAACCCGTTCCAGATAATTTAGCGTGTGTTTGTATTCTGTGAAGATGATGACACGCTCACCATTCCATTGATCGCCATCGCGAAGATTTCTATTGATCCACCCAATTAGCGCCGCTGCTTTGCTGTCTTCCTGAATTGAAAAGTGCGATACCTGCTTATCAACAATTTCAAACATACGCTGCAGCATATCCTTCTCATCAGCTGACAGCTCAGAGATTAGCTTAGAGGCGGCACTTGTTGCAGCTTCTAGGTTGTCCTCTTTATCTTCATCATCGCTCCAGTCTTCGGACTCCTTCTGCTCGAAGCTGTTAAACAGCGATTCTCCAATACCAAGCTCACCTTTAATGCCAGCATTTTCTGTGTGAACGATAAGACTCTCCCGTAGAGCCAGTGGTGAGGATAAAGCACGCTTTTTCAGCAGCGTTAGGATGAACTGAAGAGGACGTTCAGAACGCTTGTCGACCGAGGCCAATCGGCTTTCAGTATAAGTGTTCAGTAGATTAAAGAGATTTTGCTCTTCCCCTGGCAGCGTGACATACAGCTGAGGATCTGATTTTTCATCGCGAGGCAGGATCACGCGTTTTGGAAAGCGTGGTGAACCATCGGGGTTGGATATTTCTTGCTTTAGTCGTCGAATGGTAACGGCAGAGAGTTGCGTCTTATCAAGGTCCGTCCCACGCGAAAAACGAAGGTTGTCCAGAATTTCCAGCAGGCCTGTAAAGCTCTCCCGATAGCCGTTATGGGGGGTAGCAGTGAGAAACATCTTGTGTTCGAACTGTTCGGATATCGAACGCAACAGCGAAGTCCGCTCTGAGTCGCGCACATACTGCTTTTTGCCTGATGGCGCTGCGTTGTGGGCCTCGTCTAGAATCAGCAAATTCCAAGGCCGGTTGTTAGGGCTTTCGTCGAGTCGTCTCCGAGTAAACTCATCAAACAACCGACGAGGGTGTTCAGTTTTTAGATAGTCAATCGAAGTCACAAGTCGGGGGAAGCTGGCCCAAGGATTAATACTAGGTCCGTACTCCTTCCGCATTTTAAGCACTGAGTCGCGGTCGATGATCTTGAATTCGAGGCCGAATTTTTCGGCCATCTCATCAACCCATTTTATTTTCAGGTGCGCAGGGCAAACGATCAGAACACGACTTGCTCTGTGGCTATGAATGAGTTCTTGGGTAACCAAGCCTGCCTCGACGGTTTTACCCAAACCAACATCGTCTGCCAGCAAGAGACGAACCCTAGGCATATTGGTCGCGCGGATAACGGGGGCCAGCTGGTACTCCTCCATCTGTACGCCACCACGGAACGGCGCTTGTAGCATGTCGCCAACAGCTAGCGAACTTGCGCCCCACTGAAGGGAGCGGATAAAGGCATCAAAGAGATCGGGAGCGTCGGGGGCTGTAACACTGGGCAGTGAGGTCGACTCAACAACGGCGGGTGCAATTTCTCGCTCCCAAATGACCTGGATGTTCTCGCCAAGCGCGTCATCGCTTAGGCACTCCAGGGAGACTTTGTGTATAGCCTGTTTTGGTTGTGGTCTGGTTTTGTTTACTGCGGTTACTGCCCAAATTTTGTGGCGCAGTTTTACGATTTGGCCCTGCTCGGGTACTGTATCGATCTCTGGCATATTCGTTTAAAGTATATAAATACCCTTGATTATATCGTTGATTTGCAGTAAGGAATACGATAGTCCTGTAATTTGTTGTTTTCGCTAACGAAGCTTTTCAAGCACCCCTCCTTGGATTCATTCATCTACAAGTCACTGATTTTAAGGGTTCTGAGTTCATTGGCTCGGGCTACAAGGGTGAGGCACTGAGAGTATTCGCCCGTTAAGAGAGTATTCGACTCGCAAAGCCCTAGAGGCTGGCGAAGCTTGTAAGCCCCTGACATACAAGGCTTTTAGTTCGATGCATAGGTATAAAAAAGGCCAACATTGCGGTTGGCCTTTTTCGGTTTGGTAGAGATGGCGGGAGTTGAAAAGTAGCTATAACCTATTGATAAATATGGATTAAATATTTTTCATTCTCTAAAACCCGTCAATATACTCGTCCACTAGAGCAAAGTAACCGCCAGCTTGGCGTGTAAGTTACCTAGCTCTGCTGTGCCCCTGGTTGGCCCAATGTGGCATGCGCCGGGAGGCTTCCCGGAACCCTGTACTGACGCAAACAAAACCTTCGCTGATGTCAACAGGAGAGCATTGCTCTTCTTTGTTTTAGTGCCCTGTCCCTGTTTGGCTTGCATAAACCTTTGTGCGCGCTGTCATTGGGGCGCCCCACATGGAGTGGGGCACGGCTTCGGCTAGACTCCCCCGAAGCGCCACCACATAACCACCCCCTGCGTGCGAAGATTTTACCTCTAATGCTATTGGCATTGGAGGAGTATGCAAAGCAGATAGGTGCCCATGAGATTCGTATTATGAAGCCTGTTAACGAGAAGGTACGCGACTATTACTCCAGCAAGGGATTTACTTATAACTCTCATGGTGATTACTGTTGGAAGAGCATTGTATGACCAATCAATAACACCCGCTAAAGGGCACTCTTGAATATGAACAGTGGAGAAAGGAATACGCTAAAAAGCGTGCTGAAGAGCTGTTATCAGGTTCTAAAGATGTGGATCAGACGGGGCTTCTGAGTGGGGGTAAAGATGCAATGTGGGATGATAATCCCGGTGGGAAGCCGGATTTAAAAGACGTTAATAAATAGTTTATGCGATGCGGGATAGCTCATTTTAATAAGGCCAGTTGTATTGGCTGAAGGGCTTGCCATGTAGCTTCATGTAATGGTGTTAGCGGCAGCCTGGAGACATTTGCGGAAATTGTAGAGTGGACTCCCAAAAGTAACTATGAAAAGAATCAATGGCGCAGCACGCTATACCAATAATTTATTGTTGTGGTGCTTGATTAATCGCACACACAATTCAGTTTGATGCCAACTTATGTTTGCAATGCAAAAAACTGTCTGCTAATGAATTTCCATTTACTTACGATAAAGTTGATAAAAGGCTGCTTACTTTTCGTTACTAGGTTGTGCACCACTAAGGTTTGCCGCGAGGTATTGGCGGCGCTGCGTCAAAAAAAGACTGGGCGTGTACACCGTCGCAGAAACTGCATGGGTTGCCCGGGCGTGCAATGGCCACCCGAGCAACCGCGCGATTTACTCCGGTACTGCGATAATTAGGAACGACACGTGCGATTCGCTGTTTTCTTGAGTGTGCTTGCTGTTTCCCGAGTCGCCGTCGCCGATCAGTGCGTGTGGATTGTGCAGTATGACCTGCGAGCCTGATGTGGAGTAGGTTTCCGAACCTCCGCCGACTTGCCGGATGTCGTGGTCACTGCTGTCGTAGTGGACGCGATAGCCAGACAGGAATACTGCCGCGTCGCTTATGGGCTGGCCCATCTCGACATACACGTCATCACTCGTTTTTTGGAGGTTTGTCACGTACTTTGCGACCAGAGGGGGGCTCTTGCTCAGCTCAATGAGATTGCCATCAATCGATGCGATGGCATTGTTGTCCGAGTCATCGTGCATCTGTGCAGTCGATTGGATACCCACTTCGTAGTTGTTAGGAACCGCGGTGGTTGCATCGAGCTCAATGGTACGAACGTGGTGTGACTTTGGGGGTTCGCTCGGGTCGTTGTCCTTGTGGTACTCGCACGCCCAGCCTCCGAGGGCAGCATAAGCCTCTGGCTCATCGAGGGGAATGTATTGGCTGGTTGATTCATTGGGGATATCGGTGATGGTTCTCGGTAGGATCACACCGTCTTTAGGGCCGTCGACGACTGCGATACATGACAATGTCAATTGGGAGTCTGAGGGGCTTAAACCTTTCTTCTGGCCGAACAAGGTGGCGTCAGGAGTGACGGTGAGGACGGCATTCTTGTTGTGGACCTGGGTGAGCGACAGGCCCAGCGTTTGCGTCTGGTGGTCCGTACCTCCTTCGTACTTGAAGAACCAGTAGGTGGCGGCAACGATGAAGCTCGTCACTTCTGAACCGTATTTGCTGAAGTCAAACCGGAACCTTCCGCCGTTTTCATCCAGCTGCTGATTGATGTGCTTCATCTGAATATTCGGAGGCGCGATTGGGGTGGAATGAAGCTTGATTGGCATATAGGCCCAGTCACCGCCAACCTGGAGATAGGCGGGCGAATTCGTCTTCTTGACCTGGAAGCCGGGAATCGCGATGTCGACACTCCCTTTCTTCGAACTCAAAATTGAGATGATCAATTGAATGACCCAGCCAAGGGGAACGAATGCCCACCAGAAGGGGAGCTTCGCTTTTGTTTTCACCTGAATGTTGAGCACATCGTCGTAGGCGTTGAAGCTTATCGTCGCAGAGAGCTTTAGGGTTTGGTAGACCCACAGGGTCATGGCCCCACGCTTCACTCTGATGTCGGCACTGATAACAAGATCGCCGTCGTTGTTGAACGCCGCTTGGAGGTTGTTTTCTTTGATTTTGATATGCGCACCCTCAATCACATCCTCGACGTCTGTGTTGAGGTACATTTTTTCGGGGTAGGTATCGGTCACCGTCAGCTGTGATGAGGTCAGTGGCGTTGCTTCAGCAATTGCCGTAGCCACCGAAGTCAAAATGATGTCGTTGGATACGATGAGTGCGGATGTACAGTTGCTAGGGACAGTCTGTGCTAGAAGCGCGTCTATTGGCTGGCGATTCCCACGGCATATCCCAAGTCCGAACAGGTTTGAGTCGGAGTCGCCATCAAAGGCTGTATACATCACCCCGATATCCAGGTTCCCGGCGGGCAGGGGGGTGTGTTGAGCAACCGTGTACTTGATGGGCCAATCAAAACTTGAGATGAGTTGGTCGACTGCTCCTTTCATCGCGTCGGTAATGTCGAGGCCCTTGATCGACTTTGAAAGTTGAATATCGCTGAGGTCAAGTTCCATCATGTCCCAGTTGGGCTTCTTGATGGTCACGGTGACTTGCCCATAGTGGTTGATGCTGGCGCTGGCTTGCATTTTGTCTAGGTCAAGAACGAGCCGGGCGTGACCGGGGCTTTGGCCCTGCGCATCTTCGATGTTGCTTGTGATACCTGGGAACTTGATGAACCCTGTGATGGGCAGGTCGAGCGTCGCCTTTAGGTCTTCGGGAGCGATGAAGGCGGGACAATCAAATGCGAACTCGTAGCGAACCTTGGCGGGGCCCTTGCCGACATTTCCGCTGAATGACCATTGGCCGGAGTCGCCTTCGAAGAGCTCGCTAATCCAATTGTTGACCGCTCCTTGAGTCGAGGCACTGATCAAATCCCAGCCTTGCGAAAGGTCTGGATCTGGCGAGGATTCAACTTCTTGCAGACCTTGCTGCTGTTCAATTTCTTCTTCAATTAAGTCGCCTGGCTCTTCTCGATCAAACAGGCCGCGCAGCTCCTCGACCAGCTCGGGGCTCGGGTCGCATACCCGCTGAAAGGTCGAAATTGGGTCGAGCGCAAATTGGCGTGCATTGCCTTCAGATTCACCGAGCCACTCGAGCATGCGAGCTTCATGTTGCAATAGGTTGCTCAGGACGGGGTCACGTCGCAGTGGGTCTGTTTGAGATGTTGGCGTGAATTCGAAAGAGAGAGAGGTCGAACTATCTAATTGTGAGGCTTGCTTGCCTAGCAGGCGCTGCAGGTCGTCAGGAGAGAGTGTGAGGGACGCGGTTTGCTTTTTGAGGCGGCGCTGCAGGCTGTCGGGAGAGAGTGTGAGAGTCTCTTCCATGATGATGCTCCGTAATCTTCATTAGTTTGATTTTTTTGAAAAGGCGAGTGGCCGGGTAACACCACGAGCCCTCTTTGATGCGGCAATCGAACATCAGGCCTACTAGAAAATTGCCACCCGCCCTAAGTTACTCTTTAAAAAGGCACCAGCCAACAAAGTCGAAGGCATTATCAGGGAAAATGTTGAAGTCTTTTGTTTGATAACATTTTTTGCGCCGTTATTGGGATGTTCTAAATGGAGGAGCCTTTCGGTGAAAAGTTACGGGACTATTGCAGCAGCAAAGGTTTTATCCATTGCTCTTGAGGTTATTGCTACTGGATGAGTATTGTGTGACAGATCAAAAACGTTCCCTTGGATATGAAAAGCGGAGGAAGGAGAGGGCTAAATAACGTGCCAAAAGCTGTTATCAGATTTTGAATAGCCGGATAAGACTGGGCTTTTTGGTGGGGATGAAAATGCGATGTGGCACGATATTCATGATGGGAAACCCGCACGACTCTGGTCTAAATGATAAAAGAAAAAAGCTAACCCCTATCTGGTAGAAGTTCGCCAATAAACTGAGCTAATGCATGCCGGCTCTGTGTTAGCTGGGTTATCTTTTAATCACGTATTTCTAGCTCGCTCTGTAGCGAGGCTTTGGATAGTGGGGTACTCATAAAATCGAGGGGTTGAATGCTCACTCTCTATGTACAGAAATAATTCTTTTATTGTTTTTGATTTAATTCCACTTTCATTCAATATTTTAATATTTTTTACTCGCCAATATCTTCATGCCAGATCTCAGGGTGCTGCTGGATAAATTCATTTATAAGATTAATACAGTCAGAATTATTTAGGGTGGTTAGGCTTATGCCTTCAGATCTGAGTAATAGTTCATCTCCCTGAAAGGTTTTGTTTTCACCGATAACAATATTCCTAATGCCGTATAGACGTATGGCTCCGCTGCACATAGGGCAGGGCGAAAGGGTCGTATAAAGCGTGCACTTTTGATACTCGACCGCTCGTAACCTTCCAGTCTTTTCCAATGCGTCCATTTCAGCATGCTTGATAACACTATCCTGTTGGATACGCTGATTGTGGCCTCTGCCGATAATTTCTCCATCACGCACTACTACACAGCCGGTGGGAACACCTCCTGCGGCCAAGCCCTTGCGCGCTTCCTCAATGGCTGCTTGCATAAACGCTTCGTGCTCAGACTTGCTCATGGCAGTCCTTTATTTAAATTTTTAAGGATGCTTGAAGTATAGAGTGAATAGCTTTATTGATACATTAATGAAAGCTAAGGTGACGGCGAAGACTATTGCCAATAGGTTTGTATTTTTCGACTAGTGATGGCTCTTACTGATATGAAAAAACCTTTATCGGTGTCAACAGGCGAGCAGCCTGCTTGATTGTTGATAAACCTTTCTCTCGTGTATAGGTGCAGCTCGTGAGTATTGTAAGGAGTGCATCACATGATCGATGGGTGAGGCTTTGTTCTTTATGGGGTGAGTGGCTAAGTGGTTTTTTTAAGGTATTGTTTTAACCAGGTTAATGGGTAGAAATATGGGTATTCCTAACACAATCTTGATTTGCCCCGCTTATTTAGAAGGTTCCGACAGGCATTGAGCCTGTCAGATGAAAAACGTCCAGCGCCTAGCGAGCTGCCGAAAGGGAAATCGAGATTATCTATTGCTATTCACTCTTTTAGAGCCGACGTACATTGCAAATAAACGAAGGCCGATGGAAATTAAGACAAGCATACTTGGCGCTGTATGAGCGGGTATTGCCTTTAATTGCGTGATTTCTCTTTGAAGGGTCATCGTTTGGTGTGGGTTGGTCTGGTGCTTTGGAACCTGAATGACGTTTTTCTTAAGTAATTTATCGAACGACTCGATTTCTCCCGCAAGCATATCCAGGAGTTCCAATTCGGTCTTGCCTTCCCATGGTAGCTGTGTCCTATATGCGTCAACTGCTTTACCAAGCTTTTTCCACTCTTCTGCGAGGAAGGCTTCAAGTGATGAAAGGGTTCTCAGCTTCGAGTTCATGGATTGATTGACTCGGTAGGCGTTTTGTCCATGAGCGCCGCTCGCCATCATTCCAGCAAAGTGCTGTACGTTATGTTTGGC
This sequence comes from Microbulbifer maximicatervae (SeqCode), assembly GCF_052468155.1. NCBI lineage: Bacteria > Pseudomonadati > Pseudomonadota > Gammaproteobacteria > Cellvibrionales > Microbulbiferaceae > Microbulbifer > Microbulbifer maximicatervae (SeqCode). Next base: position 375,702 of record NZ_CP174335.1, on the reverse strand, counting down.
GGTATTCAGGTTCCGGCTGATTAAGTTAAGTTGATCCAGGGTGCGAACCAGAGTCTGATCAAATCTCGGATCTTTATCCTTAATCGCTGTCAGAGCGGTGTTAACCAGTCGACTCACCTGTATCTTGGTTGCATGTTCGTTGATGGACATATCCCTTTATCCTCGTAAATCCATTGAAGAATGTGTTCCACCTCTCTGATTTGAGATGAATGTGCCACATTCAGGTTTTTGCTTGATGAAAACGCGAATTCTAAATTAAATCTGCCGAGTGTCGCGGTCTAATAGAGTACGGGCCATTGCACGGAAGCCGGGGGCGGTCATGGTTTCATTGTCATAGCCCAGTGACCAGGGCTAGAGCCTGTTTAGCAAGAGGGTTAATGTGTGGCTGGCCCATTTTCATTTTTTCGTTGGGCAGTTTTATGTGCTTGGCATCCCAATTGATTTCCGTCCACTCAAGTTTTCGCAATTCTCTAGCGGGCAGAGTAAGAGAGGGGGTAGTTTTAGGGCTGCTCTTACTATTGGGGTCGTCTATGGCAGTTAGTAGGCGCCCGATTTCAGTAGGGTCTGCAATTGCTGCCAGGTGTTTTTTCTTGGTGGGGCAGTGGCGCAAACCTGCTCGCCCCCGCAATTAACCCCACTAAAAATGGCTGGATTTGGGTTAGATTAATTGGGATGGTCCAGATAAGCAAAAACCCCGGAAACACTAGGTTTGCGGGGCTTTCGTGGGCTGTCTGAGACAGCAATTTGGTGGAGATGGCGGGAGTCGAACCCGCGTCCGTCAGCACTCTGCCAGAGGCTCTACATGCTTAGCTCCGTCTATTGATTTAACCCATTACAGCCCGGCGGTCAGGACGTATAGGGCGATCCCGAAATTTGTTTAACCGCTTACCCACGGGTATGGCTTGCGGCGATCCAGTTCTGTATAACAGTCTACAGCGCGATACTGGAACCTTGCTGAAGACTGCTAAGGGACGAACCCTTAGTTAGCGCTTCACAAGCTGCTTACGCAGCGAGTTGGGCACCGTAGTTGTCGTCGTTGGCAACTAATAAAATACAGCTTTGGATTTACGAGATTCGCTGCCATCTCGGCATGCACCCAAGGTTTCGTAACCGGCGTCGAATCCAAGTCATCCCCGATAAGAAACACTCATGTGTGTCACCTAAGTATACCTCAAAATTCACGTTAGCAATAAATTTTATGTAATTGGCATTTGAGCGATCAGAGTCGCTTTAGTCAGGCGCTTTGAGGGAGGGCTTAGGTGGGAAGGGAGTTCCCGGCGGTGAGGTACCGCCGGGGGGAGATCAGTTTAGCGAATGGACTGTACGAAAGCGGTCAGGATTAGCAGTGGGCAGACGATGCGCACGTACCAGGGCCAGATCTTCCAGAACAGGGTGTTTTCGATATCTTCATGGCCTTTCTTGAGTTCGCTCAGCAGCTGGTCGCGGCGCCAGATCCAGCCGGCAAAGATACATAGTGCAATGCCGAGCAGGGGCTGGCCATATTCAGTACTGATACTGACTGCCAGTCCGAAGAGGGCGTCGAAGTTGTAGATGATGCCGCAGCTCACGCCGAAGATGATCAGGCCAACGATCGGGGTGGCGATGCGGCGGGGGATATTCAGGTTCTCGATAGAGAATGCCACCGGCACTTCCAGCATGGAAATGGAGGAGGTGAGGGAGGCGATAACCATCAGTGCGAAGAAGGCGATGGCGACGAATATCCCGGCTTCCCCCATGGTGTCGAACAGCGCGGGCAGAACTTGCAGGATCAGGCTCGGGCCGGCGATCAGGGAACCGTCGGCAGAGAAGATCTGGGTACCGGCTTCCTGGGCTACATACATGGCGGGCAGGATTAGCAAGCCCGCTGTGAAGGCGATGCCCACATCAATCAGGGTTACCAGGGCGCCGAGGCGCGGCAGGCTTTCCTGCTGGCTCAGGTAGGAGCCGTAAATCAGCATGGTGCCTACACCCAGGGATAGGGAGAAAAAGGCCTGGCCCATGGCGGAGATCAGCAGATCCGGGGTGAAGTGGTCGAAGTTGGGCATCAGGTACACTTCCAGGCCGGTCAGGGCGCCGGGCTGGGTGAGCACGTAGCAGATCAACAGCAATAACAGGATGATCAGCGATGGCATCAACAGGGTGGACCAGCGCTCGATCCCTTTCTCAACACCACTGGCGATAATCAACATGGTGAGGCCACTGAAGATGGCAGTCATGATCATATTGCGATCGGTGCTGTTTCCGGCCAACCACTGGGCCGCTTCCTGGGCACCGAACAGGCTGGCGAAAGGTTCGGCCAGGTGGGCCACCATCCAGCCCGCCACAATGGCGTAGAAGCTCAGGATCAGGGAGGCCACCAGGATACCGCCGAAGCCGGTCAGGCCCCCGAAAAAGCGGCTGATGGGACCGTTGGAAATGGAACGCAGCGCCTGCACCATATTGCGGCGCGCGTGGCGGCCGATGGTGAGTTCGGCCATCAGGGCCGGGTAGGCGAGCGCAAAGGCTAGAAATAAGTAGGCGACTACAAAGGCGGCGCCGCCGTTACTGGCGGCCTTGGTTGGAAAGCCCCAAATATTGCCGAGACCAACGGCGGAACCCGCCGCAGCCATCAAAAAGCCAATATTCGAGCTGAACTGTCCTCGCGGTGCACTCATGGTAAATCCCGTAATTATTCTTCTAATAGTTCACTGTGCACTATTTGTGCGCCGAGCGCATTAGGCGCTGCTTTTCGCGGTTCCAATCGCGCTTCTTCTCAGTCTCGCGTTTGTCATGGCTCGCCTTACCTTTAGCAAGGCAGACTTCGCACTTCACCAGATGCCCTTTCCAGTACATGGCTGTGGCAACCACGGTGTGGCCCTTCTGCTCAACAGCGGCGATCAGCTTGGAAAGTTCGCGCTTGGTGAGCAGCAGGCGACGGGTGCGGTCGGGCTCGGTAACAAAGTGGGTGGAGGCACTGGGCAGCGGCTGGATGTTGGCACCCAGCAGCCAGGCTTCACCGTTTTTGAAAATGACATAGCTGTCGGTCAGCTGGGCTTTGCCCTCCCGACAGCTTTTGACTTCCCAGCCTTTCATCTCAACGCCCGCCTCAAACTTTTCTTCAATGAAATAGTCGTGGCGGGCCTTCTTGTTGAGGGCGATGGTATTGGATGTTTGTGCTTTCTTTTTCTTGGCCATGAAAACTACGAGTGACTATATAAAACTGTGTCCAAAAAACTTCAGGGCCACGGTATTGATAAAGATAAGCAGCAGTATCAATGGGATAAAAGTGCCCAGGGAGAAGTTAACGTATTTTTGCGAAAACGAGCCTGCAAAGTTGCTGTCACCTTCTTGCAGCTCTTTATCAAAATTGGATTTCTTCCATTTGTAGATCACGAACAGACATACCAGCAGGCCGTTTAGAGGCAGGATGGTGTCGTAGAAGATGATCTCCACCAAATCAAAGAACGACTTGTTTGCGCCGGCCAGTTGTACAAACTCTGTAAACCAAGTGGCCATACCGAATGATACGGCGCAAGCGATGGCCAGTACAAATTGAACTGCCGCAACGATGTAGATAGCCTTCTTACGCTCCATGTTGCGCTCGTCGCGCAGGGTGGCGATAGGCACCTCAATAATGGAAACCAGTGAGGTAATGGCGGCAACCAGTACCAGGAAGAAGAAGATGGCCGCTACGGCGCTGGCGCCCATGTAGCCGATTCCGTCTTGCAAAGCGAGGAATATCTTCGGCAGGAACAGGAAGATCATACCGGCGGATGAGTCGCTCAGCTCTGTCGGATCAATCTGCGGGTTAAAGTGGAAAATACTCGGCAAAATCAGCAGGCCAGCAGTAAAGGCTACCAAAGTGTCAGTAATCGCTACGGCGCGGGAAGAGCCGGGAATGGAGTCCTTCTTCTTCATATAGGAGCCGTAGGTAATCATGATGCCCATTCCCAGAGACAGGGAGAAGAAGGCCTGGGCCATGGCTTTACTGATTACGTTGCCATCAATTTTGCTGAAGTCGGGTACCAGGTAGTACTGCAAACCGAGGGCGGCGTTATCCAGAGTCAGTACAAAGAACACCAATCCCAATAACATGACAAACAGCATGGGCATTAGGGTTTTTGCGGCCCGCTCGATACCGTCTTTAACGCCCATAGCGAGAATGGCATTGATGATCAGCATCAGGACAACCAGGTAAATAAATACCGTGGGTGTATTGATAAAGTGGATAAAGAAATCTGGAGTGGCGAGCTTATCCAGGTTGCCGGAGAAGATCTCTACCAGGTATCCCATTACCCATACGGTGACTACCAGATAAAAAACCGCGATCATAAATGGCGTGATCAGGGCCAGCCAGCCGGGAATACTCCACAGCGTGGAGCCCTTGGATATCTGCCGATAGGCCCCGACGGGGTCTTTATCTGAACGGCGCCCCATAGCGAGTTCGGCCATCATCACCGGCAGACAGATCAGAAATACGAAGAGAGCGTAGACCAGTAAGAAGGCGCCGCCCCCGCTCTTGGTGGCTGCTACAGGGAATGCGACCAGGTTGCCAATACCGACGGCGGAACCTGCTGCGGCCAGGATAAAGCCCAGCCTTGACCCAAAATGCTCTCTCACTGCGGTCATAAGTACTCTCGCTATTATTTTTTGAATGCTTGTAGTTTTTGTTACTGCGGCTGGGGCTAAGTGTGGCCCACCGGTAAAAAATGCGATTGTTGCAGGAATTGTCTTGCTTGAGTAGCGCCGACTGGCAAAATTAGCCGTTCAACGGTAATCCCAGGTAATTTTGCCTGATGGACTGGGTTAGACAGTAGGAATGACTGAAATAGAACGCAGTGCGCTGGTGATGTACAGCGCGGAACAAATGTTTGATCTGGTCAACGATGTGGCCAGTTACCCACAATTTTTACCCGGCTGTCGCGCTGCGGAGATTATCCACAGCGATGACACCACTTTAGAGGCGCGCCTGGATTTGTCGCGCGCGGGTATAAAGCAGAGCTTTGTGACCCGCAATCAGCTGGTGCGTCCCAAGTCGATGACGCTCAAGCTGGTGGATGGTCCTTTCGAGCAGTTCGAGGGACTGTGGGAATTTACTCCACTGGCTGAAAATGCCTGTAAAGTGAGTTTTACCCTTTCGTTTTCGATGAAAAATCGATTGATCGCGGCGGCTGCGGGAAAAATTTTCAGTGACCTGGCCAACCAGATGGTCGCGGTTATGTGTGAGCGCGCGGAAGAAGTTTACGGGAAACCCCAATGACAGAAGAGAAAACAATCTCGGTGGAGGTGGTGTACGCGCTGCCCCACGAACAGCGATTAATGCGTTTGTTGGTATCTGAGGGTACTACTGCGCGGGAGGCGCTAATTCGCTCGGGAATTCCCAAGGAGTATCCTGAAGTCGATCCGGATACGGCAAAGATGGGTATTTTTGCCCAGGTGCTGGGGAGTAAGGGGCTGCCGCCGGCGGAAAGTTATGTCCTGCAACCCGGGGACCGGGTTGAGGTATATCGCCCCTTGATCGCCGATCCCAAAGAGGCGCGCAAGCAGCGCGCCGAGAAAGCCAAGCGTATGGCTGAGAAGAAGAAAGGCGCCGAGGGGACTTCTGCTTAGGGCCAGCCTGTGGGCTGCCAGTCGCCGCTGGTGGCTACCAGGGAGTCTTCATCAAAGTAAACGCTAAAGGTCTTTTGGGTGATATTGCCTTTCTTATCGCGAAGGCGATTGACGTAATCCCAGCGGTTGGGGTTGTAAGTATCTTCCAGCAGCGGAGTGCCCAGAACAAACTGTACCTGGCGTCGCGTCATCCCTGGTTTTAGCTGATCCACCATCTCCTGGGTAATGATATTGCCCTGCTGCACCTCAATACGGTGTACACCGGGGAATTTTACGAGTGTGCAAGCTCCCAGCAAGCTGCACAGGAAGGCGATAGTGAGAAATCTCAGACTAGGCGGCATTCATTGCTCCATTATTCGGTTTCAAACGGCAGCGCTCACGCTGATTTCTTACAAACAGTCAGTTTAGTCTCAAGTGGAGAAAAAAAGTTCCTCCACTTACCAGTTCTGCCCTAAGTGAGCAGTACGGGGTTTCTCTGACTCCGTAGGGCATGGGATAATACCTGAAGAGTTGGCTCGCTGACAGACGGGACTCCAGGGTCGGAATCCTTTATAAATGGCCGCTGTGGGTTTGGGCAACTTCGGATAACTTTTAAAATCCTGCCGGGAAATATTGATACATGTCGAACGAAAACCAGGAATTGCGCAAGGCTGGCCTCAAGGTCACTCTGCCGCGGGTGAAGATTCTGCAATTGCTCGAAAGCACTAGTGAGCAGCATTTGAGTGCTGAGGATGTCTATAAGCTGTTGCTGGAGGCGGGAGAGGATGTCGGCCTAGCTACTGTGTACCGGGTATTGACCCAGTTTGAGAGCGCGGGCCTGGTTGTGCGCCACAACTTCGATGGCGGCCACTCTGTATTTGAGTTGGATCGAGGCGATCACCACGACCATATGGTCTGCACCGATACCGGTAAGGTTATCGAGTTCCACAATGAAGAGATTGAGGAGCTACAGCGCCAGATCGCTGAAGAGCACGGCTATGAGCTGACTGGCCACAGCCTGGTTCTGTATGTGACAGAAAAAGAGAAGTGATTCTTCCGGGTGCGGTATTCACCGCACCCTTCAAATGCTTACGCTGAGTGTTACGACTGGCAGGGTGGGGTGTAAAGCTCTGGGAACTTGCCAATTTTATCAGCGTAAAATTCCTTGAGCTTCAACAGCTCGGCTTCCAGGTTTTCACTGAATTGCGCTATCGGGCCTATGCCCACTTCTTTTTTGGGGAAGCTGATATAGCCCAGCACTACCGGCACCCTGGCGTTGCGGGCGATATGGTAAAAGCCGGTCTTCCAACGTTCCGCCAAACCGCGAGTGCCCTCGGGGGGAATAGCGATAACCAGTTCTTTGCGCAGTTTGAACTGCCTGGCGGTGGCATCCACCAGGTTGTTGGCTTTGCTGCGGTCTACGGCGATACCGCCGAACCAGCGCATGGGGCCACCCAGCGGGAAGGTAAATAGCTTGTCTTTGCCCATCCACTGCGGGGTCATCTTCAGTTTGAGTGCGGCGAGAATAAAGTAATAGCCATCCCAGTTAGTGGTATGGGGGGCGCCGATCAATACGTACTGCTTTAGTTTGAGAGACTGCTCGTCAGCTTTGACACGCCAGCCGTGCAACTTCAGTAGCACCCGTGCAACCAAGCGGAGGATTGGGGTGACAATAGGGGTGTTGAAAATCGTTCTCTGCATAACCTCGGCCGGGACTACTCATACATCGAAAAATAAGCCGCCAAGTATATGGTGACTTTACCCGCCGCTCCCAGTCATATTTGTGCGTTTGTCCTAAATCGGCACATATATCCGATGAAAGGGGTGGTTTACCGGATTGTGTGGCGGTCATTTATTGATCTACGGTATAAGATTGCTTACCAAAATGCACCATTTTTGCCCTTTGGTGACATTTGGCGCCGGAATTGTATGAAGGAGGTAGGGCTGACTCCATAGCCAGCCCGAGAGAAGGGTTTGGGGGATTAAATTCTCTCCAGCATTTCCTCAGCATGAGCCAGGGATTGGGCGGTGGGGGCGCCGCCGAGCATGCGCGCCACTTCTTCGCGGCGCTCGCCGTTGGTGAGTTCGCGCAGTGCCACAAAAACACTTTCGCCATCGCTGTGCTTCTCCACCAGGTATTGGCGGTGGGCTCGCGCCGCTACCTGGGCCAAGTGGGTCACACAGATCACCTGGCCGCTGCGACCATTGCGGGTTTCTCCCAGTTGACGCAGCAGGCGGCCCACCACATCACCGGTGGCGCCGCCGATACCCACATCCACCTCGTCGAATACCAGGGTGGGGGTGCGGGAGGTTTGCGCAGTTACCACCTGGATTGCGAGGCTGACCCTGGAGAGTTCACCGCCGGAGGCAATCTTGCCCAGGGGGCGAGGCGGTTGGCCCGGGTTGGTGGAAATTAAAATTTCTGCTTCTTCAAGTCCCTGGCTATTGGGCGTATCCAGCTCTTGTAGTGATAGCTCTACTCGAGCGTGAGGCATGGCCAGGTCGGCCAGCTGGCCGTTCACGGCCTCCGCCAGCGAAGCTGCCGCTTTACTGCGCAGCTTGCTGAGTTTGCCGGCAACTTTTCTGTATTGCTTCTCCAGTTGTTCACAATCTGCGGCAAGGCGCTCCAGGGCATCTGGGCTGCCGATATCGTCCAGTTCTGCCTGTAACTGCTGCTGTAGTGCCGGCAGCTCCTGCGGTTGGACTCGGTGTTTACGCGCCGCCTGGTAGATGGCGCTGAGCCTGTCTTCAACTTCGGAGAGTCGCTCCGGGTCCATCTCGAAGCGGTCGATATGTCGGGAGAGGGTGGCTGCGGCCTCATCCACCTGGATGCGCGCACTGTCGAGCATCTGCGCCACTTCCACTAAGGCTGGGGCCTGCCCGGGCATGGAGGACAGCAGTTGCAGGGCGCGGTGCAGCTGTTCGGCGATATCGCCTTCACCGCCGGACAAGAAAGCGGCCAGCTGGTAGCTGCCACTGAGGATTTCTCCGGCATTGGCCAGCTGTTGCTGTTCGCTCTCGAGGGACTCTATTTCCCCTTCGCTCAAGCCAAGTTGATCCAGTTCCTTAAGCTGGTATTCCAGCAAGTGGCGGCGGGCTTCGGCTTCCTCGGCGCTGTCGGCCAGTGTGCGATAGCGGCGATAGTGATCCCGCCAGGTTTTGAAGCGGCTGCGGGTCTCTGCGGCGAGTTCCTGGGCCTGGGCGTATTCATCCAGCAGGCGCAGGTGTGTTTCTTTCTTCAGCAGGGATTGGTGTTCGTGCTGGCTGTGGATATCGATTAGCTGCTCGCCCAGGGCGCGTAGCTGCAACAGAGTGACCGGTTGGCCGTTGATATAGGCGCGGGAGCGGCCGTCGGCGCCGATAGTGCGGCGCAGAATGACCTCCTGCCCGGCGTCCAGCTCCTGGGACTCGAGCCAGCTGGCAGCGCTGGGGTGCTCGGCGATATCAAATGTGGCGCTAATATCGGCGCGATTGGCGCCGGTGCGCACAAGCTCAGCGCTGCCGCGACCGCCTAGTGCCAGGCCGAGGGCATCCAAGGTGATTGACTTACCCGCGCCGGTCTCGCCGGTCAGGGTGCTGGTACCGGGACCAAACTCCAACTCCAGTTGGTCCACCAGGGTGAATTGGCTGATAGACAGATGCAGCAGCATAGAGATCGCTTGTGTCCTTGCTAATCGGCGGGCGCCCGGCCCAATTAGTGGTTATTTATACAGTATTCGTTCCCGGTTAGCTATAGGGGCGGGGCCACATTACTCTGAGGATGTGCGCTAGCGCGAAAAACCACTTGAACTGTGCGGGGATGTCCCCATATAGGCTCCAGTGCCCGAGAGACGGGCTCAACTCACATTACTGACAGAGTCGACGCGACGGAGAAAGCAGTGGCCAGAGAGCGCAGCGAAGAAGATCAGATTAAAGAGGGGGCGGAGCACGCACCAGCTACAGACGAGGGCGTTTCAGCAGAGATTGAAGACCCTTCCTCTATAGAAAGCGAACTTGCCGAGGAAGCCCTGCGGGAAGAGGCCGAAGGTGCCGATGCCCTGCACGAGGAAATTATCAAGTTGCAGGAGCAGCTGGCAGCGCACAAGGATATGGCCCTGCGCGCCCAGGCGGAAGAGCAGAATGCCCGCCGCCGCGCGCAACAGGATATCGAGCGCGCGCGCAAATTTGCGGTAGAGAAGTTGCTGCAGGATTTGCTACCTGTAGTGGACAACCTCGAGCGTGCACTGGCGACGATCGATACGGCCGACGAAGCCAACAAGGCCTTGGTAGAAGGTATCGAGCTGACCCACAAATCTTTCGTTGAAACCCTGACGAAAAATGCTGTGGAAGTTGTCGATCCGGCCGGTGAGCCCTTCGACCCTGAGCTGCACCAGGCTATGACCCAGGTGCCCAACGGCGAGGTGGAGCCGAACACGGTTCTGGATGTGTTTCAAAAAGGTTATCGCCTCAATGGCCGCCTGGTTCGCCCGGCCATGGTGGTGGTCAGCAAAGCGCCGTAACGGCAGAAGTGTAAAGCGGCCTTGAAATTTAGCGGCCGGCACCAATATAGCTGACATCAAGAATTATTCGCGCGGTGTAAACAGAACATAGCTGGCAGCGCGCATCAAAAGAGGATTTTACAGATGGGAAAAATTATCGGCATCGACCTGGGTACCACTAACAGCTGTGTAGCGGTACTGGATGGTGACAAAGCGCGTGTAATCGAAAACGCCGAAGGCGATCGCACTACACCTTCTATTGTTGCCTTCACTGACGACAACGAAATTCTGGTAGGTCAGTCTGCCAAGCGTCAGGCGGTGACCAATCCCCAAAATACTCTGTTTGCGGTTAAGCGTTTGATCGGCCGTAAATTCAAAGACGACGTTGTCCAGAAAGATATCAAGATGGTTCCTTACACCATCACTGAAGCTGACAACGGCGACGCTTGGGTAGAAGTGAAAGGCGATAAAAAAGCTCCGCCGCAGATCTCTGCCGAAGTCCTGAAGAAAATGAAAAAGACTGCGGAAGACTTCCTCGGCGAGAAAGTAGAAGCTGCAGTAATTACCGTACCGGCTTACTTCAACGACTCCCAGCGTCAGGCCACTAAAGACGCCGGCCGCATCGCGGGCCTGGACGTTAAGCGTATTATCAACGAGCCGACTGCCGCTGCACTGGCATACGGCCTGGACAAGCAGGGCGGTGACCGCACTGTAGCGGTATACGACCTGGGTGGTGGTACCTTCGATATCTCCATCATCGAAATTGCCGACGTCGATGGCGAGAAGCAGTTCGAAGTACTGTCCACCAACGGTGACACTTTCCTCGGTGGTGAAGACTTCGACCTGCGCCTGATCGAATACCTCGCAGACGAGTTCAAGAAAGACCAGGGCATCGACCTGAAAGGTGACCCCCTGGCAATGCAGCGCCTGAAAGAAGCTGCAGAAAAAGCCAAGATCGAGCTGTCCTCCAGCCAGCAGACCGAAGTCAACCTGCCGTACATCACTGCAGACGCTACAGGTCCCAAGCACTTAGTGGTTAAACTGACCCGCGCCAAGCTGGAAAGCCTGGTAGAAGAGCTGGTTACCCGTTCCCTGGAGCCGGTAAAAATCGCTCTGCAAGACGCTGACCTGTCCGCTTCCGGTGTAGACGAAGTGATCCTGGTAGGCGGTCAGACCCGTATGCCAATGGTTCAACAGAAAGTCACCGAGTTCTTCGGCAAAGAGCCGCGCAAAGACGTTAACCCCGACGAAGCCGTTGCCATGGGTGCTGCTATCCAGGGTGCCGTACTGTCCGGTGACGTTAAAGACGTACTGCTGCTGGACGTAACTCCGCTGACCCTGGGTATCGAAACCATGGGTGGCGTTGCGACTCCGCTGATCGACAAGAACACCACTATCCCCACCAAGAAGTCCCAGGTTTTCTCCACTGCGGATGACAACCAGACTGCGGTAACCATTCACGTGGTTCAGGGTGAGCGCAAGCAGGCTGCACAGAACAAATCCCTGGGTCGTTTCGATCTGGCCGATATCCCACCGGCACCGCGCGGCATGCCGCAGATCGAAGTAACCTTCGACATCGATGCCAACGGTATCCTGCACGTACACGCGAAGGACAAGGCCACTGGTAAAGAGCAGTCCATCGTGATCCAGGCTTCCTCCGGTCTGTCCGAGGACGAGATCGATAAGATGGTTCAGGACGCTGAGGCCAATGCCGAAGCGGACAAGCAGTTCGAAGAGCTGGTGCAGACTCGCAACACGCTCGACGGCCTGATTTCTGCGACCAAGAAAACTCTGGAAGAAGCTGGCGACAAAGCTACCGCTGAAGAGAAAGCAGCTATTGAAGCGGCTGTTACCGAAGCGGAAGAAGCCGTTAAAGGCAATGATAAGGCCGCAATGGAAGCTGCAACTACCAAGCTGACTGAAGCTTCCGGTCCGGTTGCCCAGAAGATGTACGCCGAGCAGGCTCAAGCCGCTGGTGCTGAAGGTGCCGCTGGCGCTGGTGCCCAGGGCGAGCAGCAGTCCTCCGCTGGCGACGACGCGGTAGACGCAGAGTTCGAAGAAGTTAAGGACGACAAAAAAGAAGGTAAGTAAGCGTTCGCTTGCAATTCCGGTGGCAGCTTTTAAAGTGGCCGCCGGAGAACTTCAGGGGCGCGGCGCCTTACTTTCAGAGGCCCGCGCCCTGTGTTGTTTCAGGTATCCGCCAATATTTGCCGAGTTTTCGCAGTTTTGGTGGTGCTCCGTTCGCGGAGCTTAGTTAGAAACCGAGAAGTAGAAAGAGAGTTTGGCCGTTCTTGATGCCGGACCAGAGAACATAGTTTTATGTCGAAACGCGATTATTACGAAGTCCTCGGCGTCGAGCGCGGCGCTTCGGATGCAGAGCTGAAAAAAGCCTACCGCCGGGTGGCAATGAAGTTTCACCCGGACCGTAACCCCGATGACAAGGAATCTGAGAACAAATTCAAGGAGGCCAATGAGGCCTACGAGGTTTTGTCGGATTCCGAGAAGCGCGCAGCTTATGACCAGTTTGGCCACGCCGGTGTGGAAGGCCAGATGGGCGGTGGCGGCGCTGGTGGATTCGGTGGCTTCTCCGATATTTTTGGCGATGTGTTCGGCGATATCTTCGGTGGTGGCGGCGGTGGCCGTCGCGGCGGCCCTGCTCGCGGTTCCGATCTGCGCTATGACCTGGAATTGGACCTGGAAGACGCGGTGCGCGGCACCACGGTCAAGATTCGCGTTCCGACTCTGGCAGCCTGTGGTACCTGTAGCGGTTCCGGGGCCAAGCCCGGTTCCTCTCCGCAAACCTGTGGCACCTGTGGTGGTGCTGGCCAGGTGCGTATGCAGCAGGGTTTCTTCTCTGTTCAGCAAACCTGCCCCAACTGTCGCGGTCGCGGTACCACTATCTCCGATCCCTGTGGCAGCTGTCACGGTCGCGGTCGCGTAGAGGAAACCAAAACCCTGTCCGTTAAGGTACCGCCCGGTGTGGATACCGGCGATCGCATTCGCCTGTCTGGTGAAGGTGAAGCCGGGCCCGATGGCGGCCCCGCTGGTGACCTCTATGTACAGGTAGTGGTAAAAGAGCACGATCTGTTCCAGCGTGATGGCAAGAACCTCTACTGCGAAGTGCCGATTAGTTTCGTTTCCGCTGCCCTCGGTGGTGAGCTGGAAGTGCCGACTCTCGACGGTAAAGTGAAGCTGAAGATTCCTGCGGAAAGCCAGACCGGCAAGCTGTTCCGCCTGCGTGGCAAGGGTGTTTCCCCGGTTCGCGGTGGTGCAACCGGCGACCTGCTGTGTCGCGTTGTGGTAGAAACACCGGTGAACCTGTCCGGCAAGCAAAAAGACTTGTTGCAAGAGTTCTCTAATACCCTCAGCGAAAAGAAAAATTCACCGCGTCAGACCGGTTGGTTTGAAGGAGTGAAAAACTTCTTTGGTGATATGAAGCTTTAATCGCTGTTAGCACCGGCAAAACCTTAAATTGTTTTGCGGGTTGCCTATTTAAAAAGGCTCGAGAGCATTAGCTTTCGGGCCTTTTTTATTTCCGGGTGAGTTTTATCCCCCCAATGGAATGCCTTCTATTGGGATGTTTTGGTTCTCAAGCGGGCTGCGAATTCACTCAGGAATTCCTGTTGGATTTTTTGCGCTTTGCGCAGTTGCTCCTTATTTAAAATACCTTCCAATTCTTTGTGTGTTTCCAGGCTGATAGCTGCGAATTGAGCGCCAATTTCGCCGCGTTGCTTGGGGGTTAGAGCGACCTTTTCACCACTGAGTAATCCGTATTTTTCCAGCACCGCTTTTTTCTCTGCGAAGCTTTTTTGCATAATGGGTAATACGGTTTTTTCCTGTCCCGGGGTGAGCTGCAAACGCAGCGTCACCCAATCGGTAATATCATCATACTTCTCCCAAAAGTCTGGATTGGCATTTTGCTGCTGGGCAGATGCCGGCGTGCTGCCAAAAGCCAGGCTCAGAGAGATCACTACCACCATGATGTGTGGTAGATGGTTGGACAGGATCATCAGTCGCATGTTGGCGCTCCATTTACCCCTCACAGTAAAGCGTAGCAGTGGCCGCTGATATCGCTTTTTGCGCAAGTATCCTCTTGGTAATTTAAAAATATGTGGATATTTCTTTTTGTTTTACTTTTGCGGAGTGACTAGCGATTTTTGGACTCGCTAATACTGGCTTACTGGTATCTATGCGCTCTACCGGGTGCGTTGTAGAATCCAGAACCTTAAAGATTTGGACTGGAGTGCTGTGATGGCGGTAAAAGTGGCGGTGACGGGATTTGGTGGTCGAATGGGACGAGCGTTGGCGGAGGCTTTGTCCCTGTCTGATAAGGCCGAACTGTCAGCGGCTATAGTGCGGCCTGGCTCCAGCTTGGTCGGCGCCGATGCCGGTGAAGTTGCCGGTCTAGGCCGCAGCGGTCTCGCTATTGTGGACAGCCTCGATAAGGCGGACTTTGACGTACTTATTGATTTCACTGCCCCTAAAGCAACTGTGGAAAATACTGCCTATTGTGCGGAGAAAAACCTCCCCATTGTAATCGGCACCACGGGCTTTGATAGCGAGCAAAAAAATAAAGTATTGGCTTATGCGGGTCAGGTGCCGCTGTGCCTCGCCAGTAATTTTTCCACCGGGGTAAACCTGTGCTTTAAATTGTTGGAAACTGCTGCGCGGGTAATGGCGGAAGAGGCCGATATCGAGATTGTCGAAGCCCATCATCGCCACAAAGTGGATGCACCTTCCGGCACGGCACTGAGTATGGGAGAAGTGATTGCGGAAACTCTGGGGCGCGACCTGGATAAAGTGGCAGTTTACGGTCGCGAAGGTCAAACCGGTGCCCGCGATAGGGATACTATCGGTTTTGCCACAGTGCGCGGTGGTGACGTAGTGGGTGAGCATTCGGTGATGTTTCTGGCGGAAGGTGAGCGGGTCGAAATTAGCCACCGCGCCAGCAGCAGGCTCTCTTTTGCTCGCGGTGCTGTGCGCGCGGCACTGTGGATGATGGGAGAGGAAGGGAGTGCGCGGGCGCCTGGGCATTACGATATGCGCGATGTGCTCGGCCTTAACTAATCTTACAAAGAGTAAATAAATTCAGCGCCTGCAGGGGCGCTGTGAAAGAAATTTTCGATTTTCATTTGCCCGCCATTTTTGCGGGTAAAACTAAAAGGCCGGCGACATTCGTTCGACCGGTCACCCTGTAACCTTCCTTTGAGGAACCTCGATTGGAAAGAAAGCTGATTGTCGGCAGCGAGGAGTGGTGCGGGCTTCCCGCACTCGGCGTCCCGGCGATTAAGGTGCGTGTGGACTCCGGGGCTAAAACTTCCTGTTTGCACGCTTACAACATCCATACCTTCAAGCGCGATGGCGAACCCTGGGTGAGTTTTGAGGCGCATCCACTGCAGCACCAGCGCCGCCCTTCAGTGCGTTGTGAGGCGCGGCTTTTGGATAAAAGGCTGGTGCGCAGCTCCTCCGGAGAAAGCGAAAAACGCCCGGTAATTCGTACCTCTATTTCCATTGGTGGCAGTGTCTGGGATATCGAACTGACCCTGACCAATCGGGACAGTATGGGCTATCGCATGTTGTTGGGGCGCGAAGCCATGATTGGGCGAATGCTGGTAGATCCGGCTGAGAGCTTCTGTATTGGCGATATCCCGAAAAGCCAGTTGGATGAATATTATCGGGATGAGCACCATATTGCCGGTACCGGCCTGCGCATCGGGCTGCTGGCATCGAACCCGGATCTCTATAGCAACCGGCGCATTATGGAAGCGGGAGCCGAGCGCGGACATCGCATGAGTTTTCTCGATATCCGCCAGTGCTATATGAAGCTCGACCCTGATGAGCCGGAAGTGCACTACCGGGATGGTCGCATACTCAATAGCCTGGACGCGGTGATTCCCCGTATTCGCCCCAGCCAGACTTTTTACGGTTGTGCGCTGACGCGGCACTTTGAGAGCCTGGATATTTTTGCCCTGAATGGCTCTGCCGCTATCAGTCAGTCCCGGGATAAATTATTTTCCCTGCAGTTGCTGCAACAAAGTGGATTAAATATTCCCACCTCCGGGTTTGCCAATTCCCCAGTGGATACCAACGAGCTGATCGAAATGGTGGGCGGTGCGCCACTGGTAGTGAAGTTGCTGGAGGGAACCCAGGGGCGTGGTGTGGTTTTGGCAGAAACCCGCAAGGCTGGGGAGTCGGTGATTAATGCGTTTAAGTCTCTCAAGGCCAATCTTCTGGTGCAGGAGTTTATTCGCGAGGCGGAGGGAAAGGATCTTCGCCTGTTTGTTATCGATGGTCGTGTGGTGGCCTCGATCCAGCGCGAGGCGGCACCTGGGGAATTTCGTGCCAATATTCACCAGGGCGGTACGGCTTCAGTAGTTAAAGTTACCGCCGAGGAGAAGCGCCTGGCGGTCAAGGCTGCCAAGGTGTTGGGGCTCAAGGTGGCGGGTGTGGATATTATTCGCTCCCGCAAGGGGCCGCTGTTATTGGAGGTAAATTCCTCACCGGGACTTGAAGGCATCGAGAGCGCTACACGCAAGGATGTGGCTGGAGCCATGATCATATCTATCGAAAAGGCGTTGAAGTGGCGCCCGATATTGCCGGGGGAGGATCTTTAGGCGCTGTAACTCTGGTCCCGGCGGGGGCCTTTGCGTTGGGCTAATCTGAGTAGGTGGCCGGGCTTTTCGCTGGCGCGCAAATAGAGCCGCAGCGAGCTTTGGCCGCTGCGGGTAACAGCCCACCGCAGCTTCCTTTCGGGAGATGCAAACCGCAGGGTTTGAGCTTCTATGACGATATCCAGCCCAGGTTCACTTCGCACTATTCCCGCCCTGATACTTTTCCTGATAGTACTTTTCACCGGTGTGGGTGCCCAGGCTGCGGTGCAGCTCTCCGATACGCCTTTGGGGCGACGGGTAATGGTGGATTACATAGTGCACTTCGCCTACCACCTACAGTGGCCGGTCAATGCCTTCGCCAACAGCAGTGCCCCGTTCAAGGTGTGCCTGATGGGTGGGGACTCTCTCGGTGAGCCACTGGCGGCCCGGTTCAAGAATCAGCGTATTGATGGGCGGGATGTGGAGCTTGAGAAAATTGAGGTCAAGGAGATGCTGCGGGCGCGCAAGTGCCAAATTGTGGTGCTGAGTACCCTGGATCGCCCCACACTGCTCAAGGCGTTGGTGGCACTGGAGTTTTTCCCGGTTCTGACGGTGAGCGATGCCGAGCGCTTTGCCGCCACTGGCGGTATGATCGAGTTTGCCGACAGCGGCCGCGAGGTGGCCCTGCGTATGAATAAGACCATGCTGGAGAAGGCGGAGCTGAAAATGGGCAGCAGTCTTTTCCGGTTGGGACGCAAGCCGGAGTGAGATTTTCAGGGAAAGTAGCCTGGCGTATTTTTGCACTAGCGTCCAGAGGTGAATTCGCGTAGAATCTGCGCCCGATTTGGGCCGGTGCCGCGAAGCTGAATCGCGCAGCGTGAGCCTACTAAAAAGCTGGCGGCAACCGTCGGCCACTTTGTGAGAATCACGCGTGAAAAGATTTTTAAAGCGAGATGAAGCTGCGATGTTTCATCTCGCTTTTTTATGCGCGCACCAGTCAGGAGCCCGCGTGCTCCGAAGCCCGCAAACCCCGCCCGGAAGCAGTTCTGAAGATTGGAGTTCAATTTGACTAAAGCTGTCCCTACGTCGGAGGCTTTCATGCCCCACAACTTTATGCAGAGTACAACTCCCGCGCTGCTGGTGCTCGCAGATGGTAGTGTCTTTGAAGGACGCGCAATCGGTGCCCATGGCAGTTCTGTTGGCGAGGTCGTGTTCAACACATCCATGACCGGCTACCAGGAGATCCTCACCGATCCCTCCTACGCCCGCCAGATTGTGACTCTGACCTACCCGCACATCGGCAACACTGGCACCAACCAGGAAGACGAAGAGTGCGCTGATATCTGGGCCGCCGGCCTGGTAATCCGCGACCTGCCGCTGCTGGCCAGCAGCTTCCGCAACGAGCAGTCCCTGGAGGACTACCTGCGCGAGCGCAATATCGTTGGTATCGCCGATATCGACACTCGTCGCCTGACCCGCCTGCTGCGCGACAAAGGTGCGCAGAGCGGTTGCATCGTTGCCGGTGACAATATCGACCGCGAAGAAGCCCTGGCCAAGGCCAAGGAATTTGCCGGTCTGAAAGGGATGGACCTGGCCAAGGTAGTGAGCACCAAGGAAGCCTACCCCTTTAGTGAAGGTACCTGGACTCTCGGCGAAGGCCACAAGGCCGCGCCGGAACAGCCCTTCAAAGTAGTGGCTTACGACTTTGGTGTGAAGCGCAATATCCTGCGCATGCTGGTGGATCGCGGCTGTGACATCACCGTAGTACCGGCGGAGACCCCAGCGTCCGAAGTACTGGCGATGAATCCCAACGGTGTATTCCTGTCCAATGGCCCCGGCGACCCCGAGCCCTGCGAATACGCAATCACCGCTATCCGCGAAATCCTGGACGCGGGCATCCCCACCTACGGCATCTGCCTGGGCCACCAGTTGTTGGGCCTGGCGGTGGGCGGTAAAACTGCCAAGATGAAGTTCGGTCACCACGGTGGTAACCACCCGGTACAAGACCTGAACAGCACCAAGGTGATGATCACCGCGCAGAACCACGGTTTTGAAGTGGACGCCGACAGCCTGCCGGACAATGTGGAAGTTACCCACAAGTCCTTGTTCGACGGTACCTTGCAGGGTATTCACCTGAAGGACAAGCCGGCCTTCAGCTTCCAGGGACACCCGGAAGCGAGCCCGGGCCCACACGATGTGGCGCCGTTGTTCGACCACTTTATCGATTTGATGAAAGAGCGCGCCTAAGGGCGTAGCCGCCCAGGGTAGGGCAATTAACCGCCGCTTTTGCGGCGGTTTTAACAAGAAACGAATGAAATTTAGCGCAGCCGGCCTTTGCCGGTAGTAGAACGGAAGAAAGATGCCAAAACGCACAGATATCCAAAGCATTCTGATTATCGGCGCAGGCCCCATCGTGATCGGCCAGGCGTGCGAATTTGACTACTCCGGCGCCCAGGCCTGTAAGGCGCTGCGCGAAGAGGGTTACCGGGTGATCCTGGTGAACTCCAACCCGGCCACCATCATGACCGACCCGGCCATGGCCGATGCCACCTACATCGAGCCGGTGGAGTGGCGCACCGTTGCCAAGATTATTGAGCAGGAGCGCCCCGACGCCATCCTGCCCACCATGGGTGGCCAGACAGCACTGAACTGCGCCCTGGACCTGGACAAGCACGGTGTCCTGAAGGAATTCAATGTCGAGCTGATCGGTGCGGACAAAGACGCTATCGAGAAAGCGGAAGACCGCGACCTGTTCGACAAGGCGATGAAGGCGATCGGCCTGGAAACTCCGCGCGCCAAGATCGTCCACTCCATGGAAGAGGCGAAGAAAGTACCGGAAGAGTTCGGCTTCCCGGTAATTATCCGTCCGTCCTTCACCATGGGTGGTTCCGGTGGCGGTGTGGCCTACAACTGGCCGGAGTTTGAAGAGATCTGTAAGCGCGGTCTCGACCTCTCCCCCACCAACGAATTGCTGATCGACGAATCCCTGCTCGGCTGGAAAGAGTACGAGATGGAAGTGGTTCGCGATAAGAACGACAACTGCATCATCGTATGTTCCATCGAGAACTTCGACCCGATGGGCGTACACACCGGTGACTCCATCACCGTTGCCCCGGCGCAGACGCTGACCGACAAGGAATACCAGCTGATGCGCAATGCTTCTATCGCGGTACTACGCGAGATCGGCGTTGAGACTGGCGGCTCCAACGTACAGTTCGGCGTTTGCCCGAAGACTGGCCGCGTAGTTGTGATCGAGATGAACCCCCGCGTATCCCGCTCCTCCGCACTGGCCTCCAAGGCCACCGGCTTCCCGATCGCCAAGGTCGCGGCCAAGCTGGCGGTGGGTTACACCCTGGACGAGTTGCAGAACGATATCACCGGCGGTGCTACCCCGGCGTCCTTCGAGCCGTCTATCGATTACGTTGTTACCAAGATCCCGCGCTTCACCTTTGAGAAATTCGGTGAAGCCGATGCGCGCCTGACCACCCAGATGAAGTCTGTGGGTGAAGTGATGGCAATTGGCCGTACCTTCCAGGAGTCCATGCAGAAAGCCCTGCGCGGTCTGGAAGTGGGCAGCTTCGGCCTGGAAAGCAAGATTGACCCGAGCAAAGACGGCGCTGAGACCCGCCTGCGCAGCGAACTCTCCGTTCCGGGTGCCGAGCGCATCTGGTACGTGGGCGACGCCTTCCGTATGGGAATGAGCGTCGGCGAAGTTTACGACCTGTCCGGTATCGATCCCTGGTTCCTGGTACAGATTGAAGAGCTGATCAAAATCGAAGAGCCGCTCAAGTCACTGCCTACCTCGGCGCTGACTACTGAGCAAATGCGCTTCCTCAAGCGCAAAGGCTTCTCCGATCGCCGCCTGGCGGACCTGCTGGGGGTGAGCCAGAAGACTGTGCGCGAATTCCGTCACAAGCTGGGTGTATTCCCGTCTTACAAGCGCGTGGACACCTGTGCTGCTGAGTTCAGCACCTCTACTGCTTACATGTACTCCACCTACGATGAGGAGTGCGAAGCGCAGCCGTCCGACAAGAAGAAAATCATGGTACTCGGCGGTGGCCCCAACCGTATCGGCCAGGGCATCGAGTTCGACTACTGCTGTGTACACGCCGCACTGGCGATGCGCGAAGACGGTTACGAGACTATCATGGTCAACTGTAACCCGGAGACTGTTTCCACCGACTACGACACTTCCGACCGCCTCTACTTCGAGCCGGTAACCCTGGAAGACGTGCTGGAAATTGTTGCCAAAGAGAAGCCGGAAGGCGTGATCGTACAGTTCGGCGGCCAGACTCCGCTGAACCTGGCGCGCTACCTGGCCAACGAAGGTGTGCCGATTATCGGTACCACACCAGAGCAGATTGACCGCGCTGAAGACCGCGAGCGCTTCCAGCAGATGATTATGCGTCTCGGCCTCAAGCAGCCGAAAAACGCCATCGTGCGCTCTGTCTCCGAAGCCATCCAGGCGGCGAAAGATGTGGGTTACCCGCTGGTTGTGCGCCCGTCTTACGTATTGGGCGGCCGCGCGATGGAGATCGTCTACAAAGAAGACGAACTGCTCACTTATATGAAAGAAGCGGTACAGGTTTCCGACGAAGCGCCGGTACTGCTGGACCACTTCCTCAACGCCGCTATTGAGGTGGATATCGATGCGGTATCCGATGGCAAGGACGTTGTGATCGGCGCCATCATGCAGCACATTGAACAGTGTGGTGTTCACTCCGGTGACTCCGCTTGCTCCCTGCCGCCTTATAGCCTGCCGGCGGATGTGCAGGACCGTATGCGCGAAGAAGTGAAAGCCATGGCTCGCGAGCTGGGCGTAGTTGGCTTGATGAATACCCAGCTGGCCTACCAGGACGGCGAGATCTACGTGATCGAGGTGAACCCGCGCGCTTCCCGAACTGTACCTTTCGTCTCCAAGTGCATCGGCACTTCACTGGCGAAAGTGGCTGCGCGCTGTCAGGCGGGTATCAGCTTGCAGGAGCAGGGCTTTACCGAAGAAATCGTACCGGACTACTACTCCGTTAAAGAGTCTGTATTCCCGTTCAACAAGTTCCCGAAAGTGGACCCGATTCTCGGCCCCGAGATGAAATCCACCGGCGAAGTAATGGGCGTAGGTGCTACCTTCGCAGAGGCCTTCGACAAGGGCCTGGTTGCCGCTGGCGACCGTCTGCCGGAGTCCGGACGCGCATTTATCTCTGTGCGTGACTTCGACAAGGCCGATGCAGTGGGCGTAGCCCGCGATCTGGTGGAGCTTGGCTTCGAAGTAATTGCCAGCCGTGGCACTGCCAAGGTCTTGCAAGAAAACAATATTCCCGTTACAACCGTCAACAAGATGAGTGAAGGTCGCCCGCATATCGTCGATATGATTAAGAACGACGAGATCGCACTGGTAGTGAACACTACCGAAGGGCGCCAGGCGATTCGCGACTCTGCGGATATCCGTCGCAGTGCCGAGAACCACCAGGTGTGTTACACCACCACCCTGGCAGCGGCCCAGGCCATGGCGATGGCCATGCGTCAGGAGCAGCCGCTACAGGTTCGCCGCCTGCAAGACCTTCACCAGCGTGTCGTAAAGCTGTCTTAATAGCTTTAAAACCAACTTGTGAAATCCAACCGGGCCCCGTGATCTCACTGGGCCCGGTTTTGTCGTAACAATAATGGAGGTCCCACATTGAACCGGGTACCAATGACCGTTGAAGGCGCAGAAGCGCTGCGCTCAGAGCTGGACAATCTGAAAAAAGTTGAACGCCCTACCGTTGTACAGGCGATTGCTGAAGCGCGCGAACACGGTGATTTGAAGGAAAATGCCGAATACCACGCGGCGCGGGAAAAGCAGGGCTTTATCGAAGGCCGTATCCAGGAAATCGAGAGCAAGCTTTCCCACTCTCTGGTCATTGATGTGAAAAGCATCGAGCCCAGTGACAAGGTAATTTTCGGTACTACGGTAACGATTATTCACCTGGATGACGATAAGGAAGTCACATACAAAATTGTGGGTGACGACGAGGCCGATGTTAAAAAGCACAAGATCTCGGTGAACTCTCCGATTGCCCGCGCGTTGATCGGCAAGGAAGTGGGTGATGTGGTGGTGGTCCAAACACCTTCCGGTGCGGTGGAGTACGAAATCGATGCGGTTGAGCACCTGTAAATTCGAGGTGATTAAAAAAAGGGCGGCCATGGGCCGCCCTTTTTTTTTGTTATTGCCAAACGTAACTTTGGTTAGCATGGCCAGACTGCATTACTGTGGCAGTTTCATAGAGGCCGAACTGTCCCACCAGGCTATTGTTGTTGTGCCCTGATTGGCGCGCCGAAGCGGTGTGTCCAGAACCGATCTGTCCCAGGTACACATCATTGTGGTGGCCTCTCTGGCGGGCGCGTGCACTGTGGTCATACCCAGCCTGGGAAATATCCGCTTCCTGGTTGTGGCCACGCTGACGCATACGGGCGTAGTGATCACCACCTACCTGACGAATATCACCATCATTGGATTCACCGGACTGGCGCATGCTGGCATCGTGGCCAAAGCCGCTCTGGAAGGTATCTGCGTTGTGCAGTTCTCCTCTCTGGCGAATAACGGTCTCAGAACCAACGCTAACAACCTGGGTGGCGGTTGCCGTGTTGTGGCTGTCCATCTGGCTAATCATCACCATGTTGCCAGCACCTGCAAATTGATAGGTGAGAGCGTAGTGGTTGTCGCCAGATTGCTGATGGGCGGAGTAGCCGCCCAGCTGTCCAATCTGGTAGGTCTCAGACACGTTGGTGCTGCCGGACTGGAAGCTGAACGACTCGTTGCCGGCACCGCCGCTTTGCAGCAAGTGCGCTGAATGGTGATCACCTTCCTGGTACTGGTACCCATAGCTGCCGAGTTCAATGCTATGAGTGATCTCTGCATCATTGCTATGGCCATGCTGTTCCTGCATAGCGTTGTTATCCCAGGTCAGCGGCCCGGTCTGATCGATAGTGGCATTGTTGTGGCCGCCATTCTGGTCCTGAGTGGCGGTGTTGCCGCCCGCATAAGCGGTTCCACTGATGGCCAGGGTTAGGGCTACAGCGATAGGGGTCAAAGTCTTCATGAGTGTCTCCATTACTACAAACTTCAATGAGCATCACATGGTGAAATACCAGCCTAAGTGGCTGAAAAGGGGTGGCACGTCATCCTGCGCCAAGGGTTTTACAGCAGGTGCACCTAGCCGGAGGGGTAGGTATCACTGTAAATAGGGGGAGCAGCGTTGCCACAAAGGCATTGCCGCCAGTCAAACAGGTAAGCGGGAGAGTAGGACTGATACATTTTGATGGCTTCCCTGATACTGCTTAGGAGTCCAAAATTTCGTTCCGTCCTCAATATTCTTGCTGGGAATTGGGGCAGTCGCTATAGGAGAGAAGTTGTAAATCCTTGAGAAGAAAGTGCTATTGCACAGTACCGAATTTAACTTTTCTCTCTCTATAGCTTTTACCTGTTGCTATGAATAGCGCGGGGATTTAAGTCGGATTTATTGATTGGCAATTTTGTTGCGAGCCTATTTACTGTGAAATATGGCTACTGTTGGAAATGCCGATCTGTAGGGTGTTACTGGATGCTCCCGCCCTTATCTGGCTGGCTTGGACCTGGTTAAATAGGCCAATCTGGGTACTACTGGCCATTTGATTTAGACCTTGTTGAGAAAATGAAACGTTATTTTCCAGCCCAATTTGGTTTGATTGATTGGTATTGCCAACACCAGCTTGCAAAGAATTTGCTGAATTTAACAACCCTTCCTGTG
This sequence comes from Microbulbifer maximicatervae (SeqCode), assembly GCF_052468155.1. Taxonomy (NCBI): domain Bacteria; kingdom Pseudomonadati; phylum Pseudomonadota; class Gammaproteobacteria; order Cellvibrionales; family Microbulbiferaceae; genus Microbulbifer; species Microbulbifer maximicatervae (SeqCode). The sequence goes on along the minus strand of NZ_CP174335.1, from coordinate 351,303 downwards.
ACGCTGACGATGAATTACCCGTGCCCAGCTGCTCCATTTCGGAAAAGTTAAGTGCGCCTGTCTGGGTAATTGAAGATTCATGGGCGATACCGGTTTGCTCACTGACACCTAAATTAAGCAAACCCGCCTGTGAGATTGAGGCATTACCGGTAAAACTAAATACTTGTGCCACGACGGCGACATTGGCTCTATCTGTCTGCTCAATATTGACGCTGTTATTGGCCCCGGAAATTTGTACCGTGGTGGCAACCTGTCCCTGTCCATCCTGAGTATGCAGGGAGAAACCGTTTATTTGGTTAACTTGCCGGGTGAGTGATCTGCTATTAGAGCCAATCTGTACGCTCTGTCCCGCATTGTCGCTCCCAGAAGATTGGGAGACTCTGGAAAAATGATTGCGGCCAGTTTGAAATTGGGAAATTGTGCTGTTGATTTCTATGGATTGAATGCCGGTGGCGTCATTAAAAAAGCCAATTTGCTCTTGCAGGATTAAGTTGCCCTCATTAAGCGGAAACCTCTGGTTGGCAACGGCATTGTTGCCAATACCAACCTGTATCTGCTCTACGGTTTGGTCATTCCCAAAGGCGGAATTGACGGAAAGAAATGCGATAAATGTGACTACCGGCGAATAAATAACTTTTTTCACGAATACCTCCACGACTACATAACAAGGAGCATGAAAATTACGGCTTTAAAGTGCGGTGTTGGCAAGCAAACATAGGGAAATTACTACTGGAAATTAAATTCCGGACAGTAATTATTAAGAACGTTAAAAGCGAATTGACCCAACTACCGCTATTTTCATTGTTGATGGCGGTATAGTAAGTTTCTATAGGGCTTTAGTCTCAATTTAATGAGAAATAAGTATCAAGAAATGAATGCTTTTACCTCAGGAATCCAGTCGGAATAAGTTGACCTTACTCCGACTGGTAATAACTTCGTTACTGTAAAACCACTGCCGTATTACCGGTACCGGTTTGGGTAATATTGGCAGATTGGGAGAAACCATTTTGAATCACAGTTGCATCATTCATACTGCCAGACTGATTGACGATCACCATATGGCCACCGCCTAATCCACCATTGCCGGCCTGCATAATATTGGCGGAATTCAAGAAGCCGTCCTGAGTGACATAGGCACTGTTATACCAGGACACTTGCACGATGGTGGCCATGTTGCCCTCGCCGTCCTGATAGAGGTCCAGTTCGTTGTACATATCGGACTGGGCGACATCTGCGCTGTTGGCGGCGCCGATCTGTTGGATACTGGCGTAGTGCCCGGTGCCTTCCTGGCTGATTATGGCTTCATGACTTGAGCCTTGCTGGAAAATCATCGCATCGGAATTAAAGCTTGCATATTGTCCAATTAATGCGCCGTGGAGTTCGCCCATTTGCTCAATAACAGAGACATTATCGCTACCGAGGTGTTGTTGGATCTCTGCCTCATTACCGGACCCCACCTGGCGTATTGTCGATTGCCCATGCTGTGTGGCCAATTGATAGCTACTGGCACGATTATTAGAGCCCGACTGGAATATTTCTACGCTATTTGCGATCCCATCCATTTGCAGGCTATAGGCGTCGTTAAGACTGCCTTCTTGTATTTGGATAATTGAGCTTTCAATTTCGTTTTGCTGTACGGCCTCTGCAATATGAGCAGAGCCGTCCTGACTGATCTCCAGGTGATTATCGATAGCGCTTGGGTCAGTTTGATCCGCTACAGCTGAGTTACTGGAGCCACTTTGGGTGATTAATGTAGTATTTTCTGCAGCATAACCCAAGCTGGTGGCAGATATCGCCAGTACCAGTGGAATTACGGTAATCTTCTGCACGGCTAACTCCTGTGTATTACCGTCTAGTGGTAAATCCGGTCGTTAAAACTTTTGCCTGTGTTACCTGTGAAGTGAGTAACGTCAAAATGTGAGAAATCGTTTACATGGAAAACTGTAGACGAAGAATTTTGAAACCACTGCTACGTAAGAAAATATTGATGCAGTATTTTTATCAGGTAAGGAAAGAATGCCATTCTTTGGGTAGCTTTGTAAGTGACTCATAAATTAAAGCTGGCATTAAAAAATGCATTCTTTCCTCTATGTATATTGAAAATATAATAACTTTCAGCCGGAACGAATATGCCGCTACTGCATGATAAATCCTTGGTTTAACATACCATTCTGAATGCCAATAGCCGTTTGATTGTCGACGCTTTGGGTAATAGTATGAAGGTTAGTTGTTCCTATCTGGGTACTGCTTGCAGTTTGCATTGCTCCAGCTTGATCCACGATGGACATATTGCCAGTACCATCTTGTAGCGTAGAAACCAACAAAATATCTCCCGTCTGGGTCTGGGTACTAATGTTACCATCTCCTATCTGGGTACTTGTTGCTACCAGGATGTCACCCGTTTGTATAGAAAAGTAAGTATTCAGATTGCCCGTTTGCGAGGAGGTCAACAGATTATCAAACCCTGTTTGTTCGGCATCTGCGCTATTTTGATCACCCGTTTGAGACACATTTAGGCTGTTAAACGTGGTGGTAGTTTGAGTCACTAACATCTGGTTATCAAAGCCAGACTGATAGAGGTTGACTGTATCGAAACTACTATCTGTTTGGGAGAAAATGATGTCATTTGCAGAATTGAACTGAGAAATGTCAACAAAGCTAGAAGATGTACTGTCCTGTAAAGTAGAGGCGAAATTTCCAGCGCCCTCCTGATAGATATTTACCTCTGCATCATCTGAAAAATTAGTTTGAGTCGAGTCAGCTTCATTCCCCAGCGTTACCTGTTCATGCCTGATGATACTCAAGTTGGTTGAAGTGTCTTGCCGGCTTTTGCTAACCTGTGCTTCATCTGCCTGAATAACCTCAATAAGGTTGTTAGTTGTTGTTGGGTCTACTTGGTTTGCAGTCACCTGGTGATTGTTACCCGTTTGTTCCACGGTAGTTGTATTTCCATCCGCATAAGTAATTGACCCGACAAGGCATAGACTGATGCCCACGGAAATTGGTGTATGGATTCGCATCGATATCTCCGATTGAAGGTAAGGTGGATTTTTCTTATCCCCATGATTTCAGTTGCGGTGAAGCATCAAGCCTAGGAAGGACAAAAGACTCCATAGATAGGGTATGGCATTTATTGCGCAAGGAGTTTGGCACACCTTGTTTTATTGCTATCCCTAATAGGTATTATCTCTGGAGTACCTGACAATACCCTGATGCTGGTATGAGTTTTATCGTAAGCCTCAAATATTGCTATGGGAAGTTAGTGCCTAAAAAATAGGAATATTTTCTTTGTTGTTGTTTTTTACGCTAGAGCACTAAGGTTGCTGGATAAGTGGACTTAAATGAAATTCAGTTAGGGGCTCGATAGGGCGACCCTTGTTTAAAGCCCTAATCAGGGTTGCTTAAAAATAAATCCCATATTATTACTGTTTTGGGTAGTATTAAATGTGTAGGGGTCTCCAATTTTAATTTTGGCAGCTGGATTTTTTGCAGCAATGAGATCGCCCTGGTCTACTGTAGCGTGCCATTTTTGGTAAGCTGAGTCGGGAGAGGTTTGGATTTTGTGGGGCTGATTCTACGTGTATATAGGGGTTAATACTTGTTTAGCACAATATAAACCGATAAATTTTTTCAGATAAAAAGGCCGGCTTTAAAAGTCGGCCTTAATTTTGGCTACTGAATAATAATTGCCATGTTGAAATCACCTACTTGAGCAGGCGCTGCTGCATTAAGATCCGTAGACTGAGTAACGGTAATTGTATTGAAGTTGCCAAGTTGTGATGCCGTAGTGGTGTTAAAGTCACCAGGCTGCGTCACAGTTAAGTTATTGAACGTGCCGTCCTGGGCTGCTGATGAAAAGTTATCGAAACCTACCTGCGTAACAACAGCTACGTTAGACGTCCCTACCTGTGCGGTGACAGCCCAGTGATCACCACCACTTTGATTGTGTACCAAAGTCTGGCCAGTACCGCTCTGGAAACCTTCACTATAATTGCCGTCGTCAGATTGGCTGAAGAAGATGGTGTTGAAAGAGCCATCCTGGAAGGAGAGTGTTGTACTGTTACTGGCCAAGACTTGCTGATGGGCGACTACATTGGTGTCTCCCGCTTGAATCATCGTCATGCTACTTGATGTGGTGCCACTTTGTGTCGCTGAAGCAGTGCCATTAGTACCTGTTTGACTAATAACCGCTGAGTTTAATGATGTAGCGGTTTGTATGCCTGCAGCAACATTACCATCACCGGACTGATTAATGACTAGAGTATCATTTGCACTAGTGGTCTGAGCGGTAGTTGCAAGTTGTGATCCACCACTTTGGGTAATAGTTGCAACACTGGTGTCTACAAAACTCTGGACCGTTGTAGCAATCTGTCCATCATCTATTTGCGTGATAGTAGCGACAGGAACATTAGAATCATTTTGAAAAGACTCCGCAAAGTTCAAGTCTCCTACTTGAGTTTGAGTAATTACTCCTAAGTTATTACTACTGGTTTGCTCTGCGTAAACCTCATTGTTGTCACCAGTTTGAGTCTGGGTGATCAGGTTATTAGTTACCGTCGGATCACTCTGATCAGCGGTTGCCATGTTACCAGTACCGTTCTGATTGAGAATGGCGGTATTGTTCGATGCGAAGGCTCCGGTGCTGGCGATCGCCAGAAGAACACTGGCGGCAATAGGTGTGTACTTGGTCATCTGTAACTCCATATAGATGTCAAATATCGCTGTACAGTTTTTACAAACAAAAAGAAAACAGCATCATTTGATATTGGAAGAGTCTCATCCTCAGGCATATTACAACCGTGCCAGAAGTATGTGAGGAAACTGGGATGAACCCGACTGCTTAATAACCTTCACATTCCTTGTGAAACCTAGCAATACCATTTAAACAGCAGCTTGATGCTGATTAGAGTTTTGTCGTCTTCTGGAGTTACAGCCATAGGACGGAAGTGCCGAAACCTTAGGAATAAAGTTCTTTTTTGAACTAGCTATGGCAAATAATGCCAGCTGATTTGGGGGGTGGCATTAAATGCATGAAATGGTTGTTTCATGGGAATTTAGGGCTAGTAATAATAATTGAAGCTTGCACTTAGCCCACCAAGTTGAAAATAGGCCGGCCAATTAAGCCGGCCTACCCCCTTTACTATTGAATGATAATTGCCATGTTGAAATCACCTACCTGTGTAGGTGTAGCCATGTTGGTATCGGTTGCCTGAGTTACGGCAATAACGTTGTTATTACCGGTCTGCGAGGCGACAGTGGTATTGAAATCTCCTGGCTGGGTAACGGTCAAGCTATTGAACGTTCCATCCTGGTAGCCTTCAGAATAGTTATCAAAGCCTGTCTGGGAGATCACGCCAATATTGGTGGTGCCCACTTGCTCGGTATAAGCCCAGTGATCATCTCCAACTTGAATGTGAGTCAAGCCCTGAGTAGTACCATTTTGGAAGCCCTCGCTGTAGTTCCCATCACCAGCTGTCTGTGATGAAGTGAATGTGTTGGAAGTGCCATCCTGGAAGGAAACTGAGGTGCTGTTGGTGGCCAGGTTTTGAATAAGTACTACAGAGTTTGTGGTACCTGCCTGGGTAGCATTAACAGTGCTCAAGGTACTGGAAATTTGAGTAGAAGTTGCAGTATTGGTGGTTCCTGTTTGGGTTAATATTGCGGTGTTAAATGAACCATTAGTTTGGATAACATTACCTACATTACCGTCGCCGGACTGAGTCACTACAGCAGTATCATTCGCACTGATAGTTTGAGTTACTGCTGCTGTTTGTGGACTACCACTTTGGGTGACAGTAGCAACGCTGGTATCTACAAAACTTTGTGTAGTTGTTGCAAAGTGACCGTCGTTGATTTGGGTGATAGTAACAATTGCAGTACTGGAATCATTCTGGAAGGACTCTGCGTCATTCATGTCCCCGACTTGAGTTTGGGTAATTACACCGGAATCATTAAAGCTGGTTTGCTCTGCATAAACTACGTTGTTGTCACCGGTTTGGGTTTGTGTGATCAGGTTGTTGGATACAGTGGCATCACTCTGATCAGCCGTGGCCATGTTGCCAGTGCCATTTTGGTTGAGAATGGCGGTATTGTTGGTAGCTAAGGCTCCGGTACTGGCGATCGCCAGAAGAACACTGGCGGCAATAGGTGTGTACTTAGTCATCAGTAACTCCATAGGGATGTCAAATATAGCTGTACAGCTTTTTACAAATAAAAGAATTCAGCACCATTAGATATTGGGAGTGTTTTGTCTCAGGACACGATACGGCTGTGTCAGGCGTATGTGAGCTATCTGGAGTGAAACCGACTGCTTCTAACCTTCACATTCCTTGTGAAACATCTAGCAATATCATTTTTAACAGCAGCTTGATGCTGAATAGAGTTTTGTCGTCTTTGGGGGTTGTGGCTATAGGGCAGAAGTCTCGAAACTTTAGGAAGAAAGTTCTTTTTTTTAGGTGGGGTGATAAAGCTTGTCAGAAAATTCTTTTATACGGCGCGAGGTTCAAATAATCACATTTCTGATGAATTTTCTAAGTTGCTGTAATAATTATTGTCACTTAATAAGCTTACATGAATTAAAATAAAGAAGTCTAATCAGGTGAAAGGGAATCAGAGAAGTATTATTATTTATTAGTCATATTGGCTAATATACGTTGTTGTAGCAGTTCCGCTAACAGTGACCGAAGTGTGAAGGCCATTCCCACTTTGGTAAATATTGACGTTATGAAAACTGCCAATCTCTTCCACATGGGCACTATTTTGTATTCCAAATTGGGATATACCCGCGGTATTGCCAACTCCATACTGGTCGATATCTATAAAATTCTCAAAACCTATTTGTATCAACATTGAATAGTTGTAATTCCCGACCTGACTCGATGTGATAATATTATCCTCACCAGATTGGGTGACCGATAAACTATTTCTATTGCCGTCCTGGTGAGCAGAAGTGTAGTTGTTACTACCTGATTGGCGGGTATGTATGTTGTTGTTTCCACCTTCCTGGTTGATTACGGTTAAATTTGTGACGGAGTAAAGATTGGCTGCGCTTAATTCGCTCGCAACAGCCAATTCACTGCTGGAATCCAAGTCTGAGCAATGGCCTAAACCCGGAAGATTAACAACAGCCATTGCTAGGGTGGCAGAAAAAATAACTCTGAATTTATGGTACATCTTTCCAAGTATCCCAATTTTAAGCCGAGCTTAAAAATATAATTTGTCAGTCATTGATACTACATAATGACAGTGCTGTCATTAAGGTAGTACTGCAATATCGGATTTTCGATCTCATCCGGATTGGCAAGTGCCCAAGAGTTGTGCACGATGCCTTCACTGATCAAATGAATCACAGCAGATTCCATCGCTGAAAGCATAGCAAGCTGTGCGGGTTCATTATAAGTAGTGCCAGCTTCTAATTCCAACAGGCGCCGATATTTTACGTAGCGAAATACATCGGCACTGATTGCCTTGGAGTAGACGGTTTTAGATGTCAATACAGAGTGGAGTACCCGCCCGGAACGAATATCTATGGCCCGCAAGTTCACTGTTACCTGATCCACGCGATACTGCTCGTCTGCGCCAATACCAAAATAGCGAGCACCTGCGCCACCGGTTTGAATATTTTGGTCGTAGGCAACAATGCCGCCTTCTAATAGGACATTCGCAGCTACGAGTGTGGGAAGTGGCACACTGTTATTGACGGGAATATCCGGCTTGGTTAATCCTGCACGGATAATCTTCCGCTCTGTCAGCAGATTTTGCAGCCCTTCACGTTCCAACGGGATAAACCAGCCGGACTCATTGAGTACGTCCATCAGCATGGCCGCGCCACCTTGGGTGACTGCGGTAGAGAAACTGCTGTTTGGTGCGGGTTTGTACTGGCCAGTCTGATCGCGGAAACCGTATACCGCCACCAATATTTTACCCTTCGGTTGCGGAAGGTTGATCAGGTCCCGATAGGTGTTTTTCCTCGGGGTGAGCATTGCATCTGTGATGCCCGGACCAAAAAGTGCATCGCCCACATCTTTGACCGCGGAACAACTACTTAGCGTCATTAATGTCGCTACGATGGGCAAAGCTATCACTTTTTTTATTGCATTACGCATTGCCAAAGAATCCTTTGAAATTTAAACGTTCGTTAGTTTGTCGGGTTTAGCCCGCTTACAACGATTTCGCTTTTATCTCCGGTACTGCGGTCGGTGATAAGTACTGTCAGGACACCATCGTTATCAACGATTTGTACGATAAAGTCGTCTGTAATCAGTTCTCCACTATTACCATCACCAACATCGGTTAGAAGTTGGTTTAGCAGGCGGGTTTCCAGCGAGTCGCTGAACCTATCCAGAGCACTGGGTTGTTCATAGAGGCTGTCTGGTTTATCCGGATCTTCGTGAGTATCTTGTGACTGCGCATTTTGCAGAAGGTAAGTACCATTGAGTGGGTTACCACCAAAATTGGGGTTTACCGGTTCATAGATTAATTCGGTGGCCGAGACGTGATGATATGAAAACGCCGCCAGAGAAAAAAAAGCGGTACCCAGTAATGATTTGATCTTCATTAGAATTCATCCTTACCCAAATCAAAGGTGTCTGTGAGTGAGCTGCGAACACGCGCTTGCAGTACTTCCTGGTGAATATATTGCGCGGCCTCATCGGCCAAGCGATGAATATTATTGGTGCTTGGACTGATAAAACGCCTGAAAACAATTTTGTCGTTATAGGTAACCCAGATGAGATTTCCCCAACGTGCTGAGGGTCTTTCGTAAATAGTTAAGTTGTAAGTGGCATCTGGATAATTAAGGTTTCTGTATTCGCTCATGTAGCGGGCAAAATCGTGCCCGGTACGGGTTATTGTTCGATCAATATTGAATCCACTGATTTCGTCTTCGAGTTTTCCAGAATCGGTATCTGCTGGAGGGACCTCTGTGTCATCCTGGCCAAAGGCCAGGGATGCACACAGTGTCAACATCAACAGGGTTAATCTCATATCCTCTCTTCCTGGAGATTGAGCTTGGCCCAATTACTGGCCTGCAGCCGGTTTTTAACTCCAATTTTCCGGAAAATGTTATACATGTGATTTTTCACAGTGTGTTCGCTAAGGTGCAATTTTGTTGCGATCACACTGTTGGGTTCACCGGTAGTGAGTTGTCCGAGTATTTCCTGTTCCCTGCGGGTAAGAGGGAGGGAGTTTTGTGGGCTGATATGTTGTCGCCCCTCGGCACTGTGAATCGCGGTATCCAATTTGTGAATAAGGTTTTCCTGACTGGTATTGCTGTCACAAAGTAGGTGAAAACCTTTCTGGCGTAACTTTTCCGATATATGAATGGGTAGGTTGGCTGGGAGATTAATCAGTAAAGCTTTTGCATGACTAATCTTCTTTAGATCTGAAAGAAACTGCTTTGAGTCAGAGCTCACACCAATTTGCCAGCAATCTATCACGATAGCCTGATAATGCTGCAGGCAGTTTTTTTGTTTTCCAATGCTAGATTTTTCCCAGGGTATGGGAATAGCTTGTGAAAACAGTGAAAATAATAGATCGCCTTGAAGGCCGGAGTTGCTAAAAAAAAGAACCGGCATATACCTCGTACCTCTCCTTGATACAGATAGATCTCTCTTAAAATAAGAGTTTGACCTTCCATCGACTCCTGTCGTTTAGGTTCCCAAAATTACCCCACGTTATCTGCCATGACGACGTGGGAGTCAGCGTAAAATTGTTTCTGCCGTGTTAGGGAAAAACACTCACTCAATGAGAATTTAGTTTGGAGTGTAGACGTAGGAGGGGTAAGGCTTAGGAAAAAATGTGCCTTATTTATTGGGCCTGAATATTTTTGGTTTGGTTTGGCTGTGGTTTTTAAGTTTGGAAATGTATTGTTTTTCTCAGTCAAAGTTTTGCAAGGTATGCGTGCAATTTATTTTTTTGGCATTTTGTGTCTCGTATATGGTGCTGTTTTTTTCTTTGGCAAGTATTGTGCTTTATTGTTGATTTTCTCTACTCGATGCAGACGTTTATTTTTTTAATTTCTAACGGGATAAACTTAAATTGATGTAAAAGAACAACTGTTTTCAGGTTACTTAATGATGTCACCTGTATGGTTCCGTATTGTAGGGTTGTTTTAACGGCCCTGCGTCTATATCAACTTTCCCTGTGTTTCCAATATTAGGGCCTGATCCCAATGGCAAAGCTGTCGTCATACTCCTGTACAAATTGTGAACTTTTGGGCGAATGTGCTGTCCGCAGCTGTTAGGATAGAGGCCAATTGGGCTGATAATAAGGGGGAAGAGATGAGTCAACTAATGCAAAGTTTACCACCTTGGCTTTGGGGCATCCTGGGATTGATTGTTTTGTTCCTGGCCCGTGAGCCTGTGCATCGCGCCGTATATGCAATAGCGCGTCTGGGCCATCGGGCGTTGCGCTTTATGGCGAGTAATATTGATTCCGCAGAACAAAGACTGGTAGAGCGCAATCGAGAGGTACTTTTTGCCGAAGGCCGGGACACGGCAGAGCGCCAGATTGAAAGAGAATTTGAACGTATTGAGCAAACCGTACAGCGGGATTTGGCACTGTATCCAACCTTACATAGAAAGCTCTGTGAACAACTCAGCAGCTTGGATGAAGACTATGTACGCAGTGCTGAAATAGCACCGGAACCGTCGAACTGGGCCAGGGCTATTCGAGCTGTTTCGGAAATTCCCGGTAAAGAAGACCCAGTGGTAGCTGATGTTCTCGATACTATTAATCAGTCTATGCGCAAGGCCGAGTCCAAAGCTCTGGAGTCCTATCGTGAGTCCACCCGGGAGAGGCATCAACTACTAAAACGTATGCTGCCCAGTTGGCGTGCAATGCTTTCGACATTGGGACGTATTAACAAAAATGTAGAATCGGTTATTCGGCGGGCCAAAGCGCTGGATGGTCATATGGAGCGCTACGAAGAGATTTTGCAGGAAACGGGTAAAAGTCTTCACTTGCTGTCTTCATCCTCTTTCAGCCGCTTTCTGACAGCTTCTCTGGTATTAGTGGTTGCTTTAGCTGGCGCTATGGTGAATTTCCAGTTACTGGCACAGCCTATGGCGGCAGTACTGGGTGCTGAAGCTTCACTTGGCAGTTACAGTCTCGCCAGTATTTCAGCCGCAGTGGTTATCTTTTTGCAGATCACTGTCGGATTGTTGATTATGGAATGCTTGCAGGTTACTCGAATGTTTCCTGCGGTAGGTTCCCTCGGTGAGAGTACGCGCAGGTTATTGCTGGGAGTGGCTTTGGCACTCTTATTGGTTTTGGCTGTAGTCGGTGGAAACCTGGCTTTCTCCCGTGAGTTGATTCTGCAACAGCAGTTATTAGGTTCTGAGCAGCTTTGGCCAATTCCTCTGGCACAGATGGGACTTGGGTTTGTGCTTCCCTTGATTCTGGCCTTTCTGGCAATTCCTTTGGAGCAGTTTATCCGTTCAGCGCGAACGGTAATTGGTATTGGGGTGGGCTTATCCCTGCGGGGAATGACCATAATACTTCGGTTTTTGGCGATGGCTTCACTGCACTTAGGTGTTTTGGCTAATCGTTTTTACGACATCGTTATTTTTGTTCCCCTCTGGTTACAGGCTTTATATGTCCGTCAGAAACAGGGAGCTGGCAGTGAGGCTAAAGAACCGGCGGGGAAAGAAGAGCCCAAAAAGAATACCGTGCTTGCTGACACTGATTCTGTTGCCAAATTAGCGGAAGAGGCGTAATCGAAGCTAACACTATCCAGCTTGAAAACTGACAAAATAATAAGTGTGGTGAAGCATGTTTTGGTTGTCGTTCTTTTTAATTGCCCTAGTCGTCTTATTTCTTTATGCCCGGTCTGCACCGGGCAAACCTTGCGCCCTGTGGTTTCCTCAGGGGGAGGGGCCGATGGTGATCGCACATGGTAATGACTGCGGCAATGGTCTCTACCCAGGAAACACGGCGATTTACCTTGAAAAAATGGTGCAACTGGGCGTGGATGCTATTGAAGTGGATCTGTGGCTCACTGCCGATGGCCATTTAGTGTTGATTCACGACAGGGAGCTGGAAATGTTCTCTGATGGTGCGGGGTTTATAGAGGATAAAACCTTAGAGCAGCTGCGCCAGTTAAATGTTGCCTATCTCTGGACTCGGGATGGAGAGTATTACCCCTATAGAGAAAAGCCCCTGCGAGTGTTGACTCTGGAAGAGGCGCTGGCAATGGTGGGGGATATGCCAATGATACTGGAGATTAAAAGTCGTCAGTATCGCGCTGCAAAAGTGTTGAAGGATGTGTTGGCACAATGTGGAAAAGGCGAGCAGGTCGTCGTTTCCTCATTTCACCAAGGGGTGATTAACGAGTTTCGTCGACTCTGTCCGCAAGTAGCGACGGGCACGCCTACCGTAGAGGCGGTGGTATTTTATATTGCACAGTTACTCCGAGCAGAGAAACTGCTGCGTCCAAGCTATAGCGCGATGCAGCTACCGATGGAGCAAAAAGGTATTCCCGTAGTTACTGAAAGTATGGTGCGCGCCGCTAATAAGAAGAAAGTCCACTTGGCGGTATGGACCGTGAATGGCATGGATAATTACCGGCGCTATATTGATCTGGGCGTACACGGCATTGTGACTGACCGACCGGATCTGCTGTTGGAGATGTTGGCACAGCAGCGAGAAACTTTATTGAAGCAGGCAGCCTGAGCTAAATAATCAGTTGCCGAAGATATTGGAAAGAAATAATAACAACTGGGAGTTTTTATGAAGAACGTAGTAGGTTCCGTCGCCCTGGCGGTTTCTGTATTGACTGCATCTTTTACCTCTGCGCAGGATCGGTTTGCCAATGTGGAAATTAGTAGTGAAGCCGTGTCTGGCAATGTTTATATGCTCAAAGGAGCTGGGGGCAATATTGCAGTACTGGTGGGAGAGGACGGCACCTTTATGGTGGATGACCAATACGCGCCTTTGACCGCAAAAATTCAACAGGCCGTAGCTGAGTTAGCCAAGCAACCTTTGCGTTTTGTCATTAATACCCACTGGCATGGAGATCATACCGGCGGTAACGAAAATCTGGGTAAAAGCGGCGCCCTGATTGTGGCTCACGAGAATGTACGCAAACGGGTAAGTACCGAGCAGTTTATTGAGGCATTTAAGCGCAAGGTTGAGCCGTCTCCCCCAGAAGCATTACCGGTGATAACCTTTACCGATGCCACTACCTTTTACTGGAATGGCGATAGGGTAAAGGTCCAACATGTGGGGCCGGCGCACACGGATGGTGACTCCATCGTGCATTTTGCCGAAGCCGATGTGATTCATATGGGGGATATTTATTTTAACGGCAACTATCCCTTTATCGATCTCTCTTCCGGCGGCTCGGTGGATGGCATGATCGCAGCTATGGACACCGCTTTGGCGATGGCGGGGGAAGAGACCAAAATTATTCCCGGTCACGGTCCTCTCAGTAATCGGGCAGAACTGCAACAGCAGCGCAATATATTGGCAGGGCTTAGGGACAAAGTGAAAGCGATGGTGGATGAGGGTAAAACCCGGCAGGAAGTGATTTCTGCAAAGCCCACAGCGGAATTTGATGCGCAGTATGGCCAGGGTTTTATGACACCGGATATTTGGACCGGGATTGTTTACGACTCCCTGACACAATCTTAGAAAATAAAAAAAGGCGGCGCAGTGAAAACCTGCGCCGCCTTTTTTGTTGGATTACCCAGTGATTTTATTCTGTAGTGGCGTTCGGGGTCATGGGCCCGCCAAATTCAGGGCTATTTTCCACCGCCTCTTCATTGTGTTCTTCTCGCACTCGGAACCAAGCGGCATAGAGTGCTGGCAGGAACAGTAGGGTGAGTCCGGTTGCGACAATCAATCCGCCCATAATGGCGACCGCCATAGGGCCAAAGAAGTCACTGCGGGACAGTGGAATCATCGCCAATACCGCAGTCAGCGCTGTCAAAACAATCGGCCTGAAGCGTCTTACCGTCGACTCGACAATTGCATCCCAGGGGCTGAGGCCCTGGCTGATATCCTGCTGTATCTGGTCCACCAAAATCACCGAGTTACGCATAATCATTCCCGCCAGGGCGATGGTGCCCAGCATGGCGACAAAACCAAAGGGCTTGCCAAACAACAGCAGGAACAGGGTAACGCCGATCAGGCCCAGGGGAGCCGTGAGGAATACCATGGTGGATAGGGACATACTGCGCAATTGCAGCATTAGTAGGGTAAAGACCACCAGCACAAATAGCGGCATACCGGCATTGACCGATTTTTGCCCCCGCGCAGATTCTTCCACGGTACCACCCACTTCCAGCAAGTAGCCCGGCGGTAATTTATCGCGAATGGATTGAAGCTGAGGCCACACGGCATTGACGACGGTCGCCGGTAACTCTTCCCCATAAATATCAGCGCGCACGGTAACGGTGGGCAGGCGGTCCCGGTGCCAGATAATACCTTCCTCAAAACCGTATTCCAGGGTGGCAATCTGGTTCAACGGTACACTGCGGCCGCTGTCGGTTTGTACCGCGAGGTTACCCAACTGGCGCAGGGCATAGCGATCGTCTTCATTACCGCGCACACGCACGTCGATCAGCTCGTTATCCTCCCGGTATTGGCTCACAGTGATACCCGTTAAGGAGCTTTGCAGAGCCTGGGACAAGGTTGCACTGTTGACGCCCATGGCGCGAGCGCGGTCCTGGTCGATATTGAGGTTGATAGATTTACTGGGTTCTTCCCAATCCAGGTGCACGTTGGTCACTTGTGGATTGTCCCGCAGGCGCTCGGCCACTTCCCGGGCCAACCCGCGCACTTCGCGAATATGTTCGCCGGACAAGCGGAATTGCACCGGGTAACCCACGGGCGGGCCGTTCTCGAGGCGGGACACACGGCTGCGCAGGGTGGGGAACTCCTCATTCATCGTATTGATCAACCAGCTGCGCACTTGCTCGCGTTCTTCGACACTGCGGGTCATCACAACAAACTGGGCGAAACTGGCAGCGGGCAGCTGCTGGTCCAAAGGCAGGTAGAAGCGCGGGGAGCCGGTGCCCACATAGGCCACGTAATTTTCTACCTGATCGTTTTGCGCCAGCAGGGTTTCCAACCTTTTGGCCTGGTGCTCGGTGGATTTCAGCGAGGCACCTTCGGCCAGCTTCAGGTCCACCATCAATTCGAGGCGTCCGGAAGAGGGAAAGAACTGTTGCGGAACCAGTTTGAACAGAGCGAGCGAGCCGACAAAAATTGCCAGGGTGGCCGCGATCACTGTTTTGCGATTGCGCAGGCACCAGGTAATAAAGCGGCGGAAGCGCTGGTAAAAGGGTTTCTGGTAGGGGTCTGCCACTTCACCGCCGTGGCCGTGTCGCGCCAGGTTTGGCAGCAGGTAGTGGCCCAGATAGGGTACAAAGACCACGGCGGCAATCCAGGAAACGATTAGCGACAGGGTGACCACCTGGAAAATAGATCGGGTGTATTCACCGGTGCCGGATTGGGCGGTGGCAATCGGTAAAAAACCGGCGGCGGTAATCAGTGTACCGGTGAGCATGGGAAAAGCGGTGCTGGTCCAGGCGAAGCCGGCGGCTTTTAGCCGGCTGAGCCCCTGCTCCATTTTTATCGCCATCATCTCCACCGCGATAATGGCATCGTCCACCATCAAGCCCAGGGCGAGTACCAGTGCCCCCAGCGAGATCTTGTGCAGTCCGATATTGAAGTAGTGCATCAGCGCGAAGGTCATCGCCAATACCAGTGGGATCGACAGCGCCACAATTAATCCCGGGCGGCTGCCGAGGGAGAAAAAACTCACCAGCAGTACGATACCCAGGGCTTCGGCCAGCACTTGCAGGAATTCGCCGACGCCGCGTTTTACTGCTGCCGGTTGGTCGGAGACCTTGCGCAGTTCCATACCTATGGGCAGATCTTCCTGTAGTCGGGCAAAGGTTTCGTCGAGGGCTTTACCCAACTTTAAAATATCTCCCCCTTCCTTCATGGACACGGCGAGGCCGATGGCATCCTCTCCCATAAAGCGCATGCGGGGCTGGGCCGGATCGCTAAAGCCGCGGTGGACCTGGGCGATATCTCCCAGGCGCTGGGTGCGGCCATCTGCGGTAATAGGAAACTGGCGTATTTCATTGACGGAGGTGAATTGTCCGCTCACACGGATGCGCACCCGGTCGCTGACGGTATCCACAAAGCCGCCATCGGTGACCTGGTTTTGCGCTTGCAGGGCGTTTTGAACCGCAGACAGTGGAATGCCCATGGAAGCTAATTTGGTATTGGATATCTCCACCCAAATTTTTTCGTCCTGCAATCCCAGTAACTCGACCTTGCCTACATCCTTAACTCGCTGAAGGGCCAGTTGCAGTCGCTCAGCGTAGTCCTTCATCAGTGCGTAATCGAAGCCACTGCCGGTGAGGGCATAAATATTGCCGAAGGTGGTGCCAAACTCGTCGTTAAAAAATGGGCCCTGGATATCCGGCGGCAGGGTGTGGCGAATATCCCCCACCTTTTTGCGCACTTCATACCAGAGATCGGGAATGTCACGGGAGTGCATATCGTCCCGGGCAACAAACAATACCTGGGATTGCCCCGGACGCGAAAAAGAGGAGATACGCTGGTAATCGCCGGTCTCCAGTAATTTCTTTTCTACCCGTTCGGTAATCTGGCGGGACACATCTTCGGCACTGGCGCCGGGCCAGACGGTGTTGATCACCATCACCTTAAAGGTAAAGGGTGGATCTTCACTTTGCCCCAATTGGGTATAGGAAAAGGTTCCCAGCAGTCCCAGGACGATCATTGCGTAAAGCACCAGCGGGCGGTTTTTTAAGGCCCACTCGGAGAGGTTAAAACCCATGGCAGTTTCTCTGTTTCAAGGGCGGCTCTGCTTTTCGCGGCCGCACTTTGGAAATTGTTATCGAGGCTTTATTGGGAATTAATTTTCGCGGGCAGGCGTTATTGTTCCCGCGTCTTTAATTTATTCCTGATGGGCGAGAGACGGCCCCTGTTCGATGGGGCGGTTCATACGGTCCACAGGGCGCACCACCATACCTTCCTGCAACAAATGGGTACCTGCGGCCACGACCCAGTCATTGCGTTCCAACCCGGAAAATACCGAGACAAATTCCTCACCGTAGGGGCCCAGGCTGACCGGGGTTTTATGTAGTGTTTTTGTCTCTGGATTTAATACCCATACAAATGCGGCGCCATCGTCGGCACTGACTGCTGACATCGGAACTTGCAGTACATCAGTTTTTTTCGCCCTGGGGACAAATGCCCGTGCACTCTGGCCGATTTCTACACCGCTCACTTTATTTTCAAAAGCGACCCTGGCTTCAAAGGTGCGGGATATGGGATCGGCTGCCGGTGATAGTTCGCGGATGCGTGCGGGGAAAGATTGGCCCGGTTGGGACCAGAGTTCGACAGTTAGCAGTTGGCCCACTTTAAAGCGGCTGATGGATTGTTCCGGCAGGTCGATACGCACTTCCCGTTCACCATCGGCTGCCAGCTCAAAAATGCCTTGTCCTGCGGCAACGACCTGGCCGGCCTCGGCCATGCGGCGGGCAATCACGCCACTTTCCGGCGCCTTAAGTACGGCGTAGGCAGCCTGGTTGCGAGCAACATCCAGCTGTGCCTTGGCCTGCTGTAGTCGCGCTTCACTGGCTTCGAATTGGGTTTCTACGGTATCGAATTGGGAGAGGCTCACCAGCTGCTTTTCCAATAGCTTGCGGTGGCGCGAGAGTTCACTGCTAGCCAGGCGTTGGTCTGCCTCGGCGGAAGTATGGCTGGCGCGGGCTGAATCCAGTTGTAGCAGCAGGTCTTCAGTGTCCAGTTCCGCCAGGGGCTGGCCCTGTTCCACACGGTCGCCGACATTTACCAGGCGCCGCTGGATTTTCCCGCCGATACGGAAGGCCAGTGCCGGCTCGAAGCGGGCTCTTACTTCACCGGGATACACATCGGTTTGGGCGCTGGCCAGGGTGGGGCGGACCATAACAGCGGGGCGCGGTTTGGCTTCTTGTTCCTGGGATTCAGAGGGGGCACAAGCGCTCAGCAAAAGGCTGAGTGAGAGCGCAGCGAGGATTAGCATTCGGTACATATTGGCTTCCTTCCCCGGCGCTGGCGCGTCGAGGCAGATCCGTGACTGGGTCAAGCATGGCCGGGCGGCCATCAATGTTATACTGGCGAGTATAGTATATTTAATGAACTAACGAGTCTAGTATATGGAGAGCTATGTCTGAGCAGACCCAGACGGCCGCCCAGCGCGGTCGCCCCAAGGACCCGGTGAAACGCCAAGCCATTCTGGATGCCGCCCGGGACCTGTTTTTATCCCACGGTTTTGCCGCTACCAGCGTGGATGCGGTGGCCTCGGCCGCGGGAGTATCCAAACTTACGGTCTACAGCCACTTCTCCGATAAGGAGACGCTCTTTAGCGCCGCTATTGCCTCTCGCTGCGAAATGATGATGCCCCTGCCCATCTTTGCTTTAGAAGAGGGGGAATCGGTAGAGCAGGTCCTGGAGCGTATTGGCGACGCTTTTATGGGGATGGTGGAGAGCGAGGATAGCGTGCGTCTGTTACGTCTTTTGTGTGCCCTGGCATCCCAGGAGTCGGAAATGGCCCAGCTATTTTTTGATGCAGGTCCCCAGCGGATTTTGGGGGAGATAGAGCAGCTACTGCGCAGAGCCAATCAGTTACAGATGTTGAAGGTGGATAATCCCGCCGTAGCGGCGGAAGATTTTATCGGTTTGTTGCTGGGTTGCCACCATATGCAGGTCTTGATCGGCTGCCGACAAATGTCGACACAGGAAGAGCGTCGTGAGCGCGTACAAAAGGCGGTGAGAACCTTTATGTGTGCCCACCACTAGTGCCGGGATTATTGCCTGTATTCTTGGGCTGCTCCGCCATCGCGGGGCACAGGACAATATCACTGGCGACCTGGAGCCATTCAGGTTTGTTGCGGCTGTAAACATAGCGCTCGGGATAAATAAATTCCGGTGCATCAAAGGCGCCGCCACCAAAGCCCCGATATTCGGGTAGGAATTCCAGTGTCCAGGTGAGCGTGCTGCCGCAATCGGGGCAGAACTGGCTCTTTATCCAGCGACCGGCATCGGAGTAAAGAGTGTGGGTTTGCAAATGGCCCTGAAGAAAGGCTATTTGTTTCTTTTTGAAGTAGACCGATAAGCCGATGGGACTACCGCTGCGCTTTCTACACCACTGACAAGAGCACAGGCTGACCCGGCTAGGGGAGCCGAGGGCGCGAAAGCGCAGTTGCCCGCAAACGCAGCCCCCTTCATGATATTCCTCCACCATGCTAAGTCCACCGCTGTACCGCCTTTACTAAGGTTGGCACAGCGGCGTGGG
Source organism: Microbulbifer maximicatervae (SeqCode) (assembly GCF_052468155.1). NCBI lineage: Bacteria > Pseudomonadati > Pseudomonadota > Gammaproteobacteria > Cellvibrionales > Microbulbiferaceae > Microbulbifer > Microbulbifer maximicatervae (SeqCode). The sequence continues at coordinate 331,985 of NZ_CP174335.1, read as the reverse complement.
GGAGGAATCAGGTTTTGATGCGGTATCCGGTGCGGAAAATCCACCAGACGGTGGTGAGACACAGCACCAGAAAGAGCAAGGTCATGCCGATACTCAGCCCCAGGTTAACATCGGCTACGCCGTAAAAAGCCCAGCGGAAGCCGCTGATCAAATAAACTACCGGGTTGAACAAGGTAATTTTTTGCCACATTTCCGGCAGCATACTGATCGAATAAAATGCACCGCCGAGAAAAGTGAGAGGCGTTATAATCATCAGCGGAATAACTTGCAGCTTCTGAAAGTCATCGGCCCAAACTCCGATAATAAATCCAAACAGGCTAAAAGTGACGGCAGTCAGCGCGAGGAATGTCAGCATCCACCAGGGGTGTACAATTTCGTAATCCACAAAAAAGCGAGCGGTCAGTAATATCAACAGCCCCAACAAAATGGACTTTGTCGCTGCGGCACCCACATATCCGGTGACGATTTCGAATGATGATATGGGAGCGGACAGTACTTCATAAATGGTGCCGGAAAACTTAGGGAAAAATATTCCGAAAGAGGCGTTGGAAATACTCTCGCTGAGCAGTGCCAGCATTACCAATCCTGGAATAATAAAGGCCCCATAACTGACTCCGTCGATATCCCCCATACGCGATCCAATCGCGGCACCAAACACAATAAAATAGAGAGATGTGGAGAGCACCGGTGAGGCGATGCTCTGCATCAGGGTGCGCCAGGTGCGGGCCATCTCAAATTTATAGATGGCGCCAATTCCATACCAATTCATGCCTGTGCCTCCTTACTGAGCTGCTCTTCCCGTTCAAGGCGGGCACCGTGAACCAAGTTGACGAAAATTTCCTCCAGGGAGCTTTCCCGGGTGTGTAAATCGCGGAATTCAATATCGGCGGCATTTAAACGGCGCAGAAATTCCGCAAGACCAGTGTCTTCGCTTTTGATATCAAAGCGATAAACCAGCTGGCTGCCATCGCTGCTGAGACTGAGTGGCAGGTCAGCAAGACTCTCTGGAATTTGTTGCAGTGGTGTGGGCAGTTGCAGGCTGAGTTCTTTCTCCCCCATTTTCTTCATCAGTGCATTTTTCTCCTCAACCAGAACCAGTTGGCCGTGATTGATAACACCGACACGATCGGCCATTTCCTCGGCCTCTTCGATATAGTGGGTGGTGAGGATAACGGTTACTCCCGACTCTTTCAGTTCGCGCACCATTTGCCACATATCCTGGCGTAGCTCCACATCGACCCCGGCGGTGGGTTCGTCGAGGAAGAGCACATTGGGCTCGTGGGATAGCGCTTTGGCGATCATCAGGCGGCGCTTCATTCCTCCTGAAAGCGTAATAATTTTGTTATCTTTTTTCTCCCATAGGGATAGCTGCCGTAGAATTTTCTCCAGATAGGCGGGATTGGGAGCCTTGCCGAATAGACCGCGGCTGAATTTCACTGCCGCCCAAACGGTTTCAAAGGCATCGGTGGATATCTCCTGGGGCACCAGACCAATCTCATTTCGGGCATTGCGATAGTCCCGCTGAATATTGTAACCATTGACAGTGACCTCACCGCAGCTCGGATTTACGATGCCGCAGATAATGCTGATCATGGTTGTCTTGCCCGCGCCATTGGGGCCGAGCAAGGCAAAGAGTTCTCCCCGCTTAATTTCCAGGTCGATATTCTTCAGGGCGGTAAACCCCTCGGCATAGGTTTTTCCCAAGCCTTTGATGGAAATAATCGATTCCACTTTTTCTCCTTGCCAAAATTACCGTACGGCTTTGGCTGTGTGTTGTCAGGTGGATTTATCGGGCAGAAAGGAGGAATACCTTTCCTGTCGGATCAGTTTCCCGATCCCAGCCCGGAAGTATATGCCAATGAGAATTCTTTTTTAATTTTAATGATGTATATCAAAGCTGCGCTGGAGGCGGCGAACATCAAAATTAAAGCCATGGATGAGAATGCACTGGAATATCCCATTTTATCAATCCAGGGCTGGCTGATGAAAGGCGAAATAAATTGTCCAAGAAAAATTCCAGTCGTCAGAAATCCCGCAGTTTTCCCTCTTTTTGACTCCGGAGCAGACTCGAGAGCCGTAGAAAAGATATGTGGTATCAGGGTACCCATTCCAAGTCCGTAGAGGGCAATAAAAGCAACTATTTCTGTCAGGTTTTGAGCGCCGGCGAGCAGCCCAAAGCTGGCGGCCATAATAGTAAAGCTTGCGACAAAAACGCCGAGCACTCCCAGTCGATTCCGGGCTCGCCGGTAAACCAATAATGAGGCGATGGCTCCCATAACATTACTGGAGGCGATAGCCATAGCAATAAGGCTGGGTGAAGAAATTTCTATCTCGCGCAAGTAAAAAGGGATCTGAGTTGGAATCAGGGTAAAAGCCAGGCTATTTAAAGTTGCCGCCGCCAGTAGTGCATAAAATGCAAGCGGGTTATCCTGCTTTTCTTTTTTGGGGTCTCTGTGCTTGAAAGGCCTTACTCGCATGGGCTCCCAAAGGAAAATTTTAACTGCTGGAACTAGTAGTAAGGCCAACAAGTAAATTGCGAAGGGGGCGCGCCAATGTAAGCTGGCCAGTAGTCCGCCCAGGGTTAGAAATACGACCCCACCGATACTGATAAAAGTACTCTGCTGGCTCAAATAAGTTAGGCGTTGCTCCCGGCTGAAATAATCCCCCACCAGGGCTGTTACCGAGGTCATTGTTCCGGCCACGGCAACTCCCAATAGTAGGCGGCTAGTCAGGATACCTGCGAGATTATCCTGAAATAGGGCTAGTAGACCGGATAGTCCATAGAGTACCAGGGCTGCTTTCAATAATTGCAGGCGGCCATGGCGATCAGCTATCCAGCCTGCTAATGGAGCGCAGAGGGCGATGCTCAAAGCGGGTAGGGTCACTACCAGTCGGCTCCACAAATCACTATTGGGTGTCCCTGAGAAATACTGCTGCAGTGCAGGTAGTGACGGGGCTACAGTGGCCCCCGACATGATAGTGAGTGCTGCCAGGCACAGTAATGTGATACGGCTCTGAGACGGTATCCCGCTGGTCGTGTGCTTCATGATTATTAGTCGCTGCTTCTAGGTCCCAGGGTTTCTCTTCGCGGTATCTCCAGACTCGCGTATTTCATTAGCAAATTTGGGGTTCAGGCTTGCAGCTGCCACTAGTAGTAAGAACAGGTTTGGGGTGGCTTGACCGGCTGGTTGCGCAACGCCGTTTGCTTGGTGCTTTTCCATCACTTTTCTCCCTCGCTTGCATTAGGTTGCGCAGCAGTGTAAAACCTCAACTAATGTTTAGGTCAATGGTTGGTGGGCATTTTTATGGCAGCTGAAGAATCGGCCGAAAAAGGAGCGGTAAAGTCAAAGCAAATCAAGCGGGAGCTGACTGTTGGCGAGGTGGCCGAGCGCAGCGGCGTGGCAGTCAGCGCCCTGCATTTCTATGAAAGCAAAGGCCTGATTGCCAGCCGGCGGACCTCCGGAAATCAAAGGCGTTACTCGCGGGATGTATTGCGTCGAGTGGCCATTATCAAGGTGGCCCAGAGCACCGGGATTCCACTGTCGGAAATACGCGAGGCTTTCGGGGAGCTTCCCAATAAACGTACGCCCAATGCGGGGGATTGGTCATCACTCTCTTCTCACTGGCGTGAAGAGTTGGATCAGCGTATCCAGCAGTTAACCAAGTTGCGCGATGACCTTGAGGGATGTATTGGCTGCGGTTGTTTGTCTATGCAGAAATGCCCTTTACGGAATCCCGGGGATGAAGCTGCGGAGCAGGGAGGGGGAGCTCGCTATTTGGATTTGACCGAATAGGAAAGTGGTAGCAATACACGAGTACTGCTACCAACCCCCAAGGCGTACTTTTATCACTGCTAAAACGCTGATAGCGGTTTTCCGGCGCTCACTTCAGGAGAAAATCTTCTCGTAAAACGCCAGTGTTCCCCGCCAGGCGTCTTCAGCGGCTTCACGGTTATAGGCCAGCGGCAGGCCGAACTTTTCTCCCCGGTCTGTTGCACAGGGGTTGGTAAATCCGTGTAGGACCCCCGGGTAACTGACCAGAGTTAATTTGGCTTTGGACTCCTGCATCTCAGTAACAAACTGGCCGACCTGGTCCGGTGGAACCATCACATCGGCGCCGCCGGTGTAGACCTGTATTTCAGCATTAATAGGTTTGTTTTGTGCGGGGGTACTTCTTGCCAGTGCCCCGTGGTAACTGACTACGCCGCGCAAATCCACGCCGACTCGAGCCATAGCGAGTACGACTCCGCCGCCAAAACAATAGCCCTGTGCTGCGACCTGGTCCGGGTCTGCTTGGGGCCGCTGCTGGAGCAGTGATAATGCTGTGCGGAAGCGCGCTTCAAGGGCCACCGGGTCCTTCAGGGCTTCATCCCTGAACTGTTGTGCCTCTTGTGGATCATCGGTCTGTTTGCCTGCGCCAAACATATCCACTGCAAAAGCGAGGTAGCCGCAGTTGGCCAGTTTCTCCGCCTGCTCGCGAACAAAGGCATTGTGCCCCCACCATTCGTGTACCAGTAAAACCCCCGGCCGTTTGTCACTGATATTTTCATCCCATGCGAGATATCCGCAAAAAGTATCCCCGTTTACGGTGTAGTCAATTACTTCCGCTTCCATAGTGAGTCGCCTGGCTGATCGAGAAAGAGTCGTTGGGAAACCGGTTTGGGCCCGGCTACTCCGCAAGCGTGGCACAAACTTCAGTTGTTGCCAGTGGGTGGCCCTTTCAGCTCAATCACATTGTCTTCGGGATCTGAGATGTAAATTGACAGGCCAATTCCATCGGCGCCAAAGCGCTCTTCTGCTGGCGAAAACTTTACCTGTTCCTGCGCTAAAAAGGCCTGAATGCTCTCCGGATTAAAGGGTTCAACCCGGAAGCAAAAATGATCCAGGTTCCGCCCTTCCTTTCCTGGTGCTGCTCCCCCTCTCTGGCCGATAGGTTTATCAACTGGCACTAAATCTATCATGCAAGTGCCTGCGCGGAGTTGGTAGAGGCCAATATCGTCCCGTTGGCGCACAATGCTGCATCCAAGAATATTTTGGTAAAAGTCGAGCATGGGTTTTAGAGATTGGACACGCAATACAATATGGTCAATATGGTGGAGCTTAATCATAGGCTGCCCAAGCTTAGTTTTTACTAAGACTAGGTGGACCCCAAGGTAGTTGTCGAGTGAATTAAATGTTAGAGATTTTTTAGTTAATCTGTAAAAGCCTGGCTATAGAGAAGGTAGGTAGCGCAAATAATCAGAAGGCTCCCCATGGATCTGTTAAATATTTTGCGCCGGTATTGACTCTCTAATAATAGGCGAGCCCGATCTCCGGCAATAGCCCAAATACTTAATGAGATGTAGCAAACCAGAAAGTAAATCAGGGTGAATGAGAGTAAATTGCTGTGGTTATCGCTGCTGGAGAAAATAGCCACTCCAGAAAGGCAGGCGATCCAGGCCTTCGGATTGAGCCATTGCAATAAAAACCCTTGGTAAAAGCGTGGTTTCTGTAACTGCTCAATATCCGCATGATTAGTAGGTGCAGCCGCTGTTTGGTAGCCGATAAAGGCCACATAAATTGATCCTGGTATCGCAACATATCGTAGTAACTGGGGATAAATTTCTATTGCCTGATAGAGCCCAAGGCCTATAGCTGCAAGTAGCAGTGTAAAGCCTATTGTGGCTCCTGATACAAAGGGCAAGGTGCGGATAAATCCATAATTCACTCCAGAGGAAATGATAACCATATTCACCGGCCCCGGTGTAATGGACATAGCCAGGGAAAACCCAAACATAGCAAGAAGTAGTGACATTCGCTGCTCCTAGCAGTTATCAATTGTTTGGAGACTTTAATGGCCTGGTAGGAAAATGATTAGATACTTAAAACTGAAATATATTGTTTATAAAAATTTACTTACTAAAAATGGAGAAGGAAAGAATACACTGCACTTGGGACCCTATGAGGCATGGATGCCGATTAGGAGCTTACAGGGATGTATTCACTGCGTGTCTCGAGTGCAGTGTATTCTTTCCTTCCACCCCAGTAGTAAGTATGGAAGAGTGTGCTGCATGAGACTGGGTGCCGATTACGTGCTAACAGCAATATATTCACAGATCTTCGCAAGAGCGGTGTATCCTTTCCTGTTGACCCAGAAGTACCTTTAGAGAATTCATAGGGAGTTGCTATTGTGCTAAAGGATATTCGCTATTTACTGGTGTTTGCCAAGGTTGTGGAAAGCGGCTCTTTTAGAGGCGCTTCTTCGGAACTGGATATTTCTGTCGCCAGCGTTAGTTCCTATGTGGCGAGGTTGGAGGAAAGTCTTGGCGTTGCACTCTTGTATCGCAATACCCGCAAGTTGTCCCTGACCGAAGATGGGGCAAAGATTTATAAAACGGCACAGAAGATATTGGATTTGTACGCCGATGGTCTCGGAGAATACAAAGCGCGAGAGGAACGCAGTATCAGTCGGCTTAAAATTGCAATCCCTGCCGTTTTGATCCACAGCCGCTTGCTGAGCAAAATAGTGGGCTTTGTCCGGCGGGATCTGGGTATTCATTTACAACTTCAATGCAGCGACCAGCACGAGGATGTAATTGGCGGTGGTTTTGACTTGGCAATTCGTCTGGGTAATATGCCTGACAGCAATTTGAAAGCGCGTAAGATATTTGAACTAGAGCGGGTGTTAATTGCCAGTGGCGATATGCTGGATCGTTATGGTTTTCCGGGTCATCCTCGCGACCTTGCAGTTTGGCCCTGGATTGGGCTGAAAATGCGGCCCAATCACCGGCGATTTCTGCATCGGCAGCAGGGCGAATATGAAGTTAGCTACGCTCCGGTAGCGACTGTCGACAGTGTTGAAGCGGCTTATCGATTAACGAGCTGCGGCCTGGGACTATCGGCGCCACCTAGATTTCTAATAAGTGCACAGGATGATGTACAAGAATTATTGCCAGACTGGCAGCTTCCGAATTTACCTGCCTATGCAGTTAGACCTTCAAACGGAGTCTCCGAAGGTCCTATACAGAAACTGATTGATTATTTGGCCGATAGTGATACCCAGCTTGCTGCCTGCCATCCTCGCGATTTAACGCAAAAGCTAGCTGCAGAAGCGGTTGATTGTCCCGGAAGGTTCTCAATAGCTCGGTAGAGGCCTCTGCCGTCAAGGTTGGTCACTTGCGGGCAGAGGTTCTTTTATTCATGGGGGAATTTAAAACCTTACTGCGGAATAAATTCCTGAACTATATTTATTCGGGCATTACTGCTTATTTCTACCGGATCTTGCTTTACCGGAGTTGACTCCATGGATGTGTCTTCAGAGGCGTTAACTGTGCGAATAATGCTGGAAATTTCTGGTTTGCAGGAACCGCAGCTGGTACCGCAGCCAAGGGTTTCTCCCAGTGCTTCGACGGTGTTAATGCCTTGGGCGATGGCCTCCTCTATCTGTGGCCGGGAAACCTGGAGGCAGGTACAAATCATCTTCACACCGGGCTTTATGGGATGAAGCAGTTGCCCCGGTGATTCCGGCAGGGGAGTGGCCAGGTAATTTTCCAGGTGCTGTCGGCTGGGTAATTGATGCCAGTCTCTGCCAGAGAAAATCAGTAGTTTTAAGTTATCGTCGTAGGCGATCCAGCGCTGACTTTTAGGGGTAACCAATTCCTGCCAGAACAATTGGGGCTGGTCGTCCATTATCTTGGATGCCAGTTCCCGCCCATGGATAAGTTGGTTCGCGGCAATTTCATAGCGAAAGCCATTTTCCAAGGGGACTCGATACCAGTGCAGGATACTGCTGTCGTTGGCCTGCTGTAACCAATCCCATACTCTATCGGCAGTCTCTTCGGCACAGATCATTGTGGCAAAGTATTCAGCTGCTAGGGGACTGACATTGACGGGAACCTGTTTGAATTCAGGTTGACCGGAGTAGGGATCAATACTGGAGTCCGCCAGGGCACTGGGCTTGGAATCCTGTGAGAAGGTTTCACTCCAGTGAATAGGGGCAAAGATCTCCCCTATTTTTTGCCCTCCGTTGAGGGCGGCGCGGCCGACCATTTTAGATGAGGCGCTGTTTAACCGAACTAATTCCCCATCGTTAACCTGGAAGCGAGCGGCATCCTTGGGGTTTATTTGTATTTCCGGCAGTTCACTGTGATCGAGTAATTTCCTTACCCGCCCGGTTCGGGTCATGGTATGCCACTGGTCGCGCATACGGCCGGTATTGAGCCATATAGGATACTCGCCACTGATCTGCTGTTCCGGAGGCTGCGGCGCTATGGGGATAAAGCGTGCACGCTTGTCCGGGGTAAAAAACTGTCCACTGGTGAATAAGCGTTTGCACCCAGCCGGGTGCTCCTGATTGACCGGCCACTGTACCGGGGCCAGTGCATCGTATTCACTGCGATTGATATTGGCGAGTGCGGAGATATCGAAAGCCCTGGAGCCGTGGTTTTCGAAGCCGGAAAGCTGGGCGTGCTCACGAAAAATATCGGCGGGGTGTGAATAATTAAACTGATCTCCATAGCCTAAATGTTGAGCCAGTCCGCACAGGGCTTGCCAGTCGTGGCGAGCTTCTCCCGCTGGGGATAAAAATCCACGTTGCCGAGAGATACGTCGTTCTGCATTGGTGACAGTGCCGTTTTTTTCTCCCCAGCCTGTTGCGGGAAGTAGCAAATCGGCGCAGCGAGCGGTATCGGTATTGGCTATGCAGTCGGAGACAATAACCAGCGGGCATTTCTGTAGCGCAGCTTTGACTCTATCGGCTTCGGGCATACTGACGGCGGGGTTAGTAGCCATAATCCAAATGGCTTTAATTTTTCCGCTTTCTACCGCGCGGAACATATCCACAGCCTTCATTCCCGGCTTGGTAGCAATTTGATCGGAATTCCAGAATCGTGATACCCGGTCAATATCCTGCTCGTTAAACTCCATATGCGCGGCGAGGGTATTGGCAAGTCCGCCCACCTCGCGTCCACCCATCGCGTTGGGTTGGCCGGTAATAGAAAATGGCCCTGCACCAATTTTGCCCACGCGTCCGGTGGCTAAATGGCAGTTTATGATTGCGTTGTTTTTATCAGTTCCGCTGCTGGACTGATTGATTCCCATGGAATAAAAACTAATGGTCTTTTCTGTTGCTGCAAATGCCTGAAAAAATTCCAATAGTTTCTCGATAGATATGCCACAGGTGGCCGCAGTTAATTCTGGTGACCAGTCTTGAGCCGCAGCTAAGGTATCGGCAAATCCCTGTGTATGATTTTTTATGTAGTCGGTATCTAGATAATAGTGCCGGCTGAGAAAACGCAGTAGTCCATTGAATAGTGCCGCATCAGTGCCGGGTTTAATTGCCAGGTGCAGATCTGCCATTTCACTGGTAGCGCTGCCACGGGGGTCGATAACGACAAGCTTTGCAGCACCTGCCTGCATTCGCTGGAATAAGATCGGATGTGTCCAGGCTGCATTGGAACCGATAAGCACGATAAGTTCAGCCTGTTCCAGATCCTCATAGGAACAGGGTACCGCATCGGCACCAAATGCGCGTTTATATCCCACCACCGCAGAGGCCATACAAAGTCGGGAATTGGTATCAATATTGGCAGAGCCAATAAATCCCTTCATTAACTTGTTGGCCACATAGTAGTCTTCGGTGAGAAGCTGACCGGACAGATAAAAAGCTACCGAGTCAGGGCCATGGTCGCGAATTGTCTGCTTAAAGGCATCGGCCATATAAGAGAGCGCAGTATCCCAGTCACAATCTTTTCCGTGCAGGCGAGGGTGTAGGAGACGGCCGTGTTCGCCCAGCGTTTCGCCGAGCGCAGAACCTTTAACGCACAATTTGCCGAAATTTGAAGGGTGCTGGGAATCGCCACTAACAGTAATCGCTGTAGTATTTGCGCGCTCTTCCCTGTTAACCGAAACCCCACAACCGACACCACAATAGGGGCAGGTAGTGCAGGAGCGGTGCGCGCTCAGAAATTCCTGTACTGCCATTACTGTAGCTTATTGTTGCCGATGTAAACCGTGTTCCCACTAAATGCCAGCGGGTAGGTGGCAAGCTTGATATCGCTGTCTTCCATGCAGACTCCATCGCTAAGGCGGAAATGGTTTTTATACATTGGGGAAGCAATGGTTAATTCCCCTTCCAATTCCGCAATAATTCCTCTTGCAATCACACCAGCTTGTGCGATTGGGTCCCAGTTGTCAACGGCATAAAGCTGTTGTTCCTGGTCGGGTAAAAAAAACAGGGCGATGCTTCTTTGATAGACAGTTTTAGTCACTGTATTCAAAGCCTTCGTTGGGTATACGGAGGTATCGCCCCAAAGCGCACATACCCCAGAGTTGGTGACCAAATCTGATCGCTGACAGATTGGAGACCATTGGGGGTGGGTTATGGCAACTGAATTTGAGGGAGTTTCTTGCAGGGCAGCCAGGCTCATAATAATTTCCTCACAATGGATGGAAAGGATTCAAAAGCAATTTATTAATAAAGGTATAACTGGCGGCTTGCGCCGCCGGGAGAAGCTTTAGGCGGATTCGGCTGTTTCCACTAGCTCGTCAGTGGTTGCCGGACGCGGTTGTCCACGCTCCTTAACGAAAACAATCTTTTCATCGGTTTCGTTGCTATTGACGAATTGACGGAAGCGCTTGAGTTTTTCCGGATCGTTAATGGCTGTTTTCCATTCGCACTGGTAGGTGTCTACTACTCGGGCCATCTGGACTTCCAGCTCGGCACAAATCCCCAGCTTGTCATCGATAATGACTTCGCGCAGGTAATCCAGGCCGCCGTCAAGATTTTCCAGCCACACAGATGTGCGTTGTAATTTATCGGCGGTGCGCACATAGAACATCAGGAAACGGTCGATATAGCGGATAAGAGTTTCGTCATCCAGGTCGGTGGCGAACAAATCTGCATGGCGGGGGCGCATGCCACCGTTGCCACAAACAAATAGATTCCAACCTTTTTCAGTGGCAATAACCCCGACATCTTTGCTTTGAGCCTCAGCGCATTCACGGGTACAGCCGGAAACAGCCATTTTTATTTTGTGTGGAGAACGCAGTCCCTTGTAACGATTTTCTACTTGAAGGGCCATTGAAACGCTGTCCTGAACCCCAAAGCGACACCAGGTGCTACCAACACAAGACTTAACCGTGCGCAGGGATTTGCCGTAGGCATGGCCGGTTTCAAATCCGGCATCAATCAGTTCTCGCCAAATTTCCGGTAGCTGCTCCAGGCGCGCGCCAAACAAGTCGATACGCTGGCCACCGGTAATTTTGGTATAGAGGTTGTAGCGTTTGGCCACTTCGCCGATCACTATTAATTTTTCCGGTGTGATCTCGCCGCCGGGAATACGCGGGACTACAGAATAGCTGCCGTTTTTCTGCATATTCGCCATGAAAGTATCGTTGGTGTCCTGTAAGCCGACGTGAGTCTGCTCCAGAATATGTTCATTCCACAGGGAGGCAAATATGGATGCGGCTGCAGGTTTACAAATTTCACAGCCGCGCCCTGAACCGTGTTTGCTTAATAATTCACTAAAGGTTTTTATTTCTTCCACCTGGATAATGTGGAATAACTCCTGGCGGGAGAAGGGGAAGTGCACGCATAAGTGATTGTTCACTTCCATGCCGAGCGCCGCTAGCTCTTCATCGACAATATTTTTCAGTAGCCCAGCACAACCACCGCAACCTGTAGATGCTTTTGTTACATCCTTAACATCAGCCAGTGAGTGGCAGCCACCGGCAACGGCGTCGATAATCTGGCCTTTACTTACATTGTGGCAGGAACATACGGTAGCCGAAGCGGGGAGTGCAGCAGCACCCAGCCCGGGAGCTGCGCCATCGGTTGCCGGTAAAATTAATTGTTCCGGGTGTTCGGGCAGATCAATATCGTTGAGGTGATATTGCAGCAGGGTATCGTAGTCATCCGTATCTCCTACCATTACCGCGCCCAGGAGCTTTTTTCCCTCGCTATCGGTGATCATACGTTTGTAAACACCGCTCTGCTCGTCTACAAAAGTAATAGCGGCAGCGCCGTTGGTGCGACCATGGGCATCGCCAATAGAACCGACCTGTACGCCCAGGAGTTTCAGCTTGGTGCTCATGTCAGCACCGTTAAAACTTTCCTCTCCACCGGTCAGTTGAGCGACAGCAGTACGCGCCATGCTGTAACCGGGAGCGACCAGGCCAAAAATTTTCTGATCGTAAAGCGCGCATTCGCCGATAGCGAAAATATTCGGGTCTGAAGTACGGCAGTTGCTGTCAATTACGATCCCGCCGCGTTCGCCAACTTCCAGCCCGCTGGATTTTGCCAGTTCATCCTGGGGGCGAATGCCTGCGGAGAAAACAATCATATCGGTAAGCAGTTCTTTATCTCCCTTGAACTGCATACGCAGGCGGCCGTCTACTTCTTCAATCAATTCCGTGGCGGTACTGGTGTGTACCTGAACCCCGAGTGCTTCAATTTTTGTTCTTAATAGGGCTGAACCACCTTCATCCAACTGAGTGGCCATAAGGCCTGGGGCGAACTCGACAACGTGGGCTTCAAGTCCCAGGGCTTTCAGGGCATTGGCAGCTTCCAGGCCCAGTAGGCCACCGCCGACAACTACCCCACTTTTTGCACTGGCGGCAATCGAGCGAATGGAATCGAGATCTTCCAGGGTTCGATATACAAAGCAGCGCTGGTGTTGATGGCCGGGTATTGGCGGAACAAAAGGGTAGGAGCCGGTGGCAAGTATTAATTGGTCGTAAGAGTGGCTGGCTCCACTTGCCGCAGTAATTGTTTTATTGTCCCGATCAATTTGCACCACCTTGTCATTGAGCAGGATATTAAAACCCCACTGCTGATACTGCTCCAAGTTTCCCATGGACAGGTCTTCAGCTGTGCGTCCGGCAAAGTATTCGGAAAGGTGGACCCGGTCATAAGCGGGACGGGGCTCTGCACAGAATATGGTGATATCAAACTGGTTGGCGTATTGATGGTTGGCGAGCTGTTCCAGGAAATGGTGCCCGACCATACCGTTGCCAATCACAATCAGCTTTTGAGGTTTAACATTTGCCTTCATTTACAATCCTGCCGTCTCAATTCGTTTTATTCGGCAGGAAGAGAGCCCGTCTGAAATGGCAAGGGCGTCTCCTCTTCTGCCGAAGAGTACAGGCGCCGTTGCCTCGTAATGGGGGAATAATTTGTTGGTAATTAAATACATTCAATCTCTATGCCAATTTTATTTTTAGTAATAAAGGGGGTTTGGCCTGATTGTCCACAATTTTTGCGACAAAGTGGTGCATTTAATTAATTTTCTGCGCTGTAAATGTGCTTATTCAAATCTTATGTATTAGCGCCAAAAGAAGTAGAGCAGATGAGAGAGCAGTAGAATTAAAGTTAGTAGCTGCCAGACAAGAACCGGATTTCTTTCTAGCAGGGGACGGCTTTGGGGGGCTTTAAAATCTGGGCTGGGAGATTGCAGATCCTGGATAAATTCTGACAATGCGTTGTAGCGCTTTTTAGGATCAGGAGCACAAGCCTTTTGTAGAGCGCTATCAATCCAGTAGGGAATATCTTTGCGGTGTGCGGATGCGCGAGTAAAGCGCATTTGGTTATAGTTCTTTAAACGGTAGTGGTAGCTACCAAAGCGCTCGGGATAGGGATATTTGCCCGTGAGTAATTCATAAGCAATGATTCCCAGGGAAAAGATGTCTGATCGATGGCTGGCGCTATCCCCAAAAAAGAATTCCGGAGCTGTATAATTCTTACTGCCGGGTGCTGTTTCACCAGATAGATGTAATTGCTCTCTGAGCCCTGGGCCATCGGCACCACCGAGATCAATGATTGCCAGGCGCCCGTCGTTGCGCATCATAATATTCTCTGGCTTGAGATCGCCGTGAACGATCTCCAACCGCTGTAAACTTCGCAACGCACTAACCAGTTGTGCCATTAGCTCCCGCACTTGGGGAATTTGAGGTTGTGGATGTAATTGCATCCACTGACGCAAAGTCTGTCCTTCGATATATTCGAGAATATGATAGAGACAGTGCCTTTCAGAAGTCGGAGCAAAAACTTTAATAATTCCTGGGTGGGAGATTCGTCGCCCGGTCCATTCCTCAGCAATAAATCGTTCGATGTAGTGGGGGTCATCACAGAAATTAACTGAGGGAGTTTTTATCACCCGCAATACTTCGGTATTGAGGTCTCGGGCCAGATAGAGATGGCTGCGGCTGCTGGCATGTAATTCCTGTAAAACAAGGAAATTGTCGAGCTTTTGGCCTGGGCGCAGGTCAGGTGCGAACGGGAGTTCGCGATTGCGCATAGCCAATTCATCGCATTGGGGCAGCCCTACATAATTTATCCGGCAAGTGACAGCAGTCAGGTTATCGGTGGAGCCCGCTGTCAGAGCAGCATCAATAAGCCCTTGTGGAGTTGAACTGGAAAAATTAAGCAATAGCTCAATTAACTCTGTCTCAGGCAGAAAATCGTGAATCCCATCGCTACTCAGCAGGAAAATATCCCCGGGTTGCAATTCCTCACAGCGGTAGTCCACTTCAATATGAGCATCCATTCCCAGGGCGCGGCTCAAAAAGGTGCGTCCAGGTCCGAGGCTGTGGCTGTGATCGCTACTCAAGCACTCTAATTTCCTGTCGCGGAGTCGGTAGATCCGGGAGTCGCCGATGTGAACCAGATGTGCGCTGGTGCCTTTGAAAATAACGGCAGAAAAAGTGGTCAGCCAACCCCGTTTAATTTCGGCACTGCCGCCACTCTGTCGAAATAGCCAGCTATTGAGCGAGTGCAAAACCCGCGCAACAGCGTGCTTTGTCGACCAGGTTTGCGGGGTGCTGTAATAATCGGAAAAGAATCCATTGATGGCAGCGCGGGCTGCTTCACCGCCGGCTTCTGCATTGGCAACACCGTCGGCTACTGCCGCAAGGCTGCCGTGGCGCTGTAATTCAGCGCCTTCGGGAAGCCGCACTGCGCAGGCGTCGTCATTGTGTTGGCGAAGTCCGGCGCAGGAGGCAGTGAACAGTTGCAGGGCATCTTCTTTATTGTCCTGCGAACTGTCACTAGCAGCGAGCCCGGATTCTATTGTGCTCGCTGCAGTGGGTAGATCGTTATTAGGCAACATCGATCATGGATACGCTGCCATCGGGGTGTACTTCTGCCATTTGTCCCTCCGGTTCTTCCAGTAGAAGCAGGGCGGCAAAGCCGAGCAATGCGGTAGCGCAGATTACCAGGAAAAAGGCCTGGTAAGACACCATGCTGAGAACGGTGAGATAGAAAACGGCTCCGACATTGCCGTAGGCGCCAGTCATGCCGGCAATCTGCCCGGTTAGGCGGCGTTTGATTAAGGGCACCACTGCGAATACAGCGCCCTCACCAGCTTGCACAAAGAAGGAACAGGCCATGGCAGCGGCGACCGCCAGGTACAGGGGCCATTCGGCATCGATCATGCTCATAGTGAAGTAACCCAGAGCCAGGCCAGCGGTGAGGATCAGCAGGGTAGGTTTGCGGCCCCAGCGGTCGCTAATCAATCCGCCGGCAGGGCGTGACATGAGGTTCATAAAGGCATAGGCGGAGGCCAGCAAGCCAGCTTTTACCGGGTCCAGTGTAAAGGTCTCGGAGAAGAACAGGGGCAGCATGGAAACCACAGCCAATTCGGAACCGAAAGTCGCGAAGTAGAGCAGATTCAAAACTGCTACTTGCTTAAACTTATAGCGGTGTACCGGTGCTGGTGGGTTGCTGAGTACTTCACGGTTAATACTGTAGGTTTTATACGCGTCCAGAAGGTACAGTAGTACCAGGCCTGCATAGATCAGGTTGGCAGTAAGGTTGGATATTAATGCAACGCCGCTAGATAATTTCCAGGTTAGCAGAGCCAGTGCCGCATACATGGGCACTTTCATCACCAGAAGCAGGATAAAATCCCCGGGACTGGTGACTTCCATAGCACCAATTTTTTTTGGCTTGAAATAGGTTGACCCCTTGGGCGTATCAGTCACAGAGAAGTAATAAATTACGCTGTAAACCAGTGCGATTGCGCCGGTGAGGCCAATGGCATAACGCCAGCCGTCGTCACCGCCAAAAAACAGGGCGATAGTGGGCAGGGACATGGCTGCTGCAGCTGAGCCAAAATTTCCCCATCCCCCGTAAATACCTTCCGCGGTACCCAGCTGTCGAGCCGGGAACCACTCGGACACCATGCGGATACCTACAACAAAACCTGCACCAATAAAGCCCAAAAGGAATCGGCCAATGGCTGCCTGCACAAAATTGTCTGCCAGGGCAAAAATAAAGCAAGGCACACTGCCGATTGCCAGTAATAGCGAATAGGTGAGTCTGGGGCCATATTTATCAGTGAGCATCCCGATTACAATGCGCGCGGGAATTGTCAGGGCCACGTTTAAAATAAGTAGGGTTTTGACCTGGTCCGGAGTCAATGAAAGGCTTTTCGCAATTGCCATTAGCAATGGTGCGTGGTTAAACCAGGCAAAGAAAGTGATAAAGAAGGCCACCCAGGTTAGGTGGAGCACTTTTATCTTCCCGCGGAACGAGAATAGATTGAGTGAGTCACTGGACATGCGCATTTCCTTTGTTTGCTAATTCCGCAGGCACAAAAAAAGCCCAAAGCTGCAGCCGCTTGACTGCAGACGATGGACTTCGTTGCCCGTTATATTCGGCGAACAACCGCTTCACCGCGCTGATGCGCCTGAGGGAAGGCAATTGCATCATCGAATTATTTCCATTCAATTAATGTGCCACTATTTTTTTGCGAGCAGGAAATCCACCGTTTGCCGGTAGAGGTCTGGACGATAGGCTTCTGCTGCACGAAGTGTCGAGCTCCCCAGATCTGAATACATCTCCAGTAGCTGCCGTGCTTTTTCCTGAGTTGGACGCCCACAGTCGTTATCAATATGGGCAAAGAGGTGCCAGCCGGGATTGGCGAGGATTTCCCGGTCCCGATGGTAGAGAATCTGGTCATTGAGAGAGCGTTGAATCAGCTCCTCAGGCAGGTTGAGGTATTGCCCCAGGGACAAGAGCTTGGCAGCTTCGGCTCTGTTTGCGCGTGCGGCAAGCCAGGTACAGGCTTTGAGAAGAGCGGCCCTTAGGGCCAGGTGGGTTGCAGGGTTGGCTTGATGCCAGCTTTCAGTGACTGTCAGCACTTTTTCCGGCATAGCTGGCAGCAGTGTATTACAGGCTGCAATGACCACTCCGGACCCTTTGTGGGCGGCCAGGGAGTTCCAGGGTTCGCCTACACAATAGCCATCGATAACGCCACTGTGGAGGTTTTCCAGCATTTGTTCAGGCGGTAATACCACCAGTTTTATATCCCGGTCCGGGTCGATATCGACGGAGCGCAACCAGTACCTTAATTGCAAGCTATGGCTTGAAAATGGATAAACTGTGGCGAGTCTGACAGTAGGAGGGTGTTTATTGCCATGCAGATAGCGCTTAAGTGCCAAGGCGATATCACTTTGAGAGTCACCTTCACAGTAATTTTGCAGGCGTTCGAATAATTCTGCGGAAAGGGTAATAGCGTTACCGTTGCAGCTGAGAATTAACCCACTTAACAAGCGTTCGTGGCAATTGGGTAAAGCTTGTTCCAGTGTCAGGGGCATAGGAGCGAGCATTGCTGCAGCATCTGCCTTGCGCGCAATTAACTTGTCTCGCAGGGTGGCCCAGCTTGTTTCTTTTTGCAGCTTTACTTTTAATCCATGTTCTTGGAAGTAGCCTAGTTCCTTGGCGACAATCAGCGGTGCGCTGTCGGTCAGGCGCAGGTAAAGCAGTTTGATGGTCTTTTTTTCCGGGCACAGAAGGGCTGACATCGGTACTCTAATGCTCTTTCTGAAAATATTGGATAACTTGCTCGGCAACTGTATGGATGGTTGAGTTGCTGTTCATCGCGAGATTGCGCAAGGTCTTATGGGCATCCTCTTCACTGAGGTTCTTCTTGGCCATTAATAGCCCTTTGGCCCGCTCGATTGCTTTTCGCTCTGTGAGTTGCTGCTGGGTGCGCTCGAGAGACTGACGCAATTGCTGGAAATGTTTAAATTGTGCCATAGCGATTTCTATCGCTGGTGCCACGCGCTCTGGGGTCATCCCCTCGGCCATATAGGCGCTTACCCCGGAGTCGACCGCGCGGCTAATGAAGTCTGCGTTGCCGCTACTTGAAAACATGGCCACCGGAGTCGGCGCCTCACGATTAACTATGGCCAGGCTTTCCAGGATATCCCTGTCCGGGGATTCGATATCTATCAACACAATATCCGGACGGTATTTTTCCACCTGGAAGAGGAGGCCTTCGGCACTGTTGATCTGGGCGAGAATACTGTAGCCAGCAGCACGTAATCGCTCACAAACCAAGTGGGCGCGCTCGGGATTGTCATCGACCAGCATGATTCCAGGGCTTGGATTAGTCACAATTTACTGCGGCACTCATCTAATAATTTTTATTGGGCTTTACCAACTTTTAATCAATAGTTGTGCCAAATACGCAGAGGTGGGGGAGTGGATGTATGTCTCTAATTCCATGAGATAAATCTGATGTTACTGCTTTTTCCTGGTGCGACATTCTGCGGATATTGTTTTTTTTGCACAAGTAGGGGGCTAGTACATATTTTTCAGGCAGAAAAGTGTGACTTGGTACTATGGAAGCAAAATCATCTGCACATTTGTGGTTTGCGTGAATAGACTGTCACATGGCGCGTTATTTTTTGTTATAAACGTAATGTGGCATCCGTATTCGCCGATAATATTTAACTAACATGATGTATTTGGTGATCTATTTTTGGTTATTAAAAATAGTCAGTTACCCCTAAATTTTTGTAGTTTCTGTTTATTTGCAGGTGCTTGCTCTACCGTGGGGATTCTTTTGGATTAAAAATTCATAGTGAATTGATCGGTGAGGCCATTCAAAAAGGAAAATCCCTTATATTTTGGATAAACAAATAGCAATTTAACTTCAGGGAAAAGGTTTCGAGCGAGACTAATTTTTGCTTATTTCTCTCAGGTCTATATAGCCAATTCAGGATATATAGTCTTATTAATTTCACCAATTACGGCTATCAGGTTATCCCCCTTTTCATCCCCTTTGACGACGTTTACACTCGATCTGTTTATAAATTGGGCAATCCAATACTTTTTGAGGTAGATGTAGCTGTAAGTTCATAAAATCAACTAAGAGGGGCACGGCGGTGATTATAGCCATACCTAGAGAGACCGCAGAGGGAGAAGCACGTGTTGCAGCGACTCCCGATAGCGTAAGACGATTACGCGATTTGGGTTTTTCCGTAGCGGTGGAGAAGGGGGCTGGTAACAGGGCCAGTTTTACTGATGAAGCTTATGCTGAAGCCGGTGCAGAAATCCGTGAGGATATGCAACAGTGCCTGGCTGATGCGGGCATAGTATTAAAAGTACAAGCACCAACTGATCAAGAGTTGGCCCTGATTCCCAAAGGGGCTACGCTGATCGCCTTTCTGAAGCCGGCACAAAATGCCGAGTTCCTACAGAAGCTTGCCGAGCGCGATATCAATGCGCTAGCGGTCGAGTCGATTCCAAGAATTTCCCGCGCGCAAAAAATGGATGCGCTCAGCTCCATGGCAAATATTGCCGGCTATCGTGCGGTTGTGGAGGCTGCCCACAATTTCGGTCGCTTCTTTACAGGGCAGATCACGGCAGCAGGAAAAATTCCCCCGGCAAAAGTACTTGTTATTGGTGCTGGTGTAGCGGGGCTCTCTGCAATAGGTACGGCAAAAAGCATGGGAGCTATAGTGCGGGCCTTCGATACCCGCGCTGAAGTACGTGAGCAAGTGGAGTCCATGGGGGCTGAATTCCTCACCGTAGAAATTGAGGAGGAAGGCTCGGGCTCCGGTGGTTACGCCAAGGTGATGTCGAAGGAATTTATTGATGCTGAAATGGCACTGTTCCGCGAGCAGGCCAAAGAAGTGGATATTGTGATTACCACTGCCTTAATTCCGGGGAAACCCGCTCCGAAATTATGGCTTGCAGATATGGTCGACAGTATGCCTAAAGGTTCTGTCGTCGTGGATTTAGCAGCAGAAATGGGCGGTAACTGTGACTATACGGTGGCTCATGAAAAAGTGGAGCAGAACGGCGTCACTATTCTTGGTTATACCAATCTACCCAGTCGAGCAGCGGCACAATCCTCGCGCCTGTATTCAACCAATCTCGCTCACCTGCTTGGGGAGCTAACTCCAGAGAAAGATGGTGAGATTAATCTCAATTTTGAAGATGAAGTGATTCGTGGTGCCACAGTGGTTAAATCCGGTGAGATTACCTGGCCTCCACCCGCACCAAAAATTTCGGCTCAGCCCAAGCCATCGGTGAAAGCTACTGAGGAAGTGAAAATTGTTGAGGAGAAAGCTGAGAAACGAAAATCTCCCGTATCTATTTTTGCATTTTGGGCGATCGCGGCAATCTTATTGTTGTGGTTGGGTCGTGTGGCACCTCCTGATTTCGTCTCGCACTTTACCGTATTTGTCCTGGCAATATTTGTTGGCTGGCAAGTGATTTGGAATGTTACCCATGCGCTACACACTCCGTTAATGAGTGTTACTAATGCAATTTCCGGCATTGTGGTTGTTGGTGCATTAGTACAGCTTGGAATTGCCAATTCGGGTTTGGTGAGCCTGCTTGCTTTCATCGGCGTGTTGGTGGCCAGTATTAATATATTCGGTGGTTTCTTTGTGACCTACCGTATGTTGAAAATGTTTCGCCGGTAAGGGGAGGAGAGAGTGATGAACGGTATGATTGCAATGGCTTATCTCTTCTCGGCAGTGATGTTTATCTTGAGCCTGGGAGGTTTATCCAGTCACGAAACTGCGCGCAGGGGAAATATTTACGGCATGGTGGGAATGGCAGTTGCCATTATCGCCACTATTGCTGGAGTGGCCGCCGGGGCTTACTGGATGGTCGCCATCGCCATGATCGTCGGTGCGGTGATTGGTTTGGCACTAGCCAAGCGTGTGGCTATGACTCAAATGCCACAAATGGTGGCTTTGCTACACAGCTTCGTCGGCCTGGCTGCGGTATTAATTGGTTGGGGCGGTTTCCTCGACCCGGTTGTGGAGTTACACGGGGCTGCTCATGTTGTCCACAGCACTGAGATATACCTGGGTGTATTTATTGGGGCAATTACCCTGACCGGTTCTTTGGTTGCTTTTTGTAAGTTGCAGGGATTGGTTTCCGGGAAACCATTAATGCTACCGGCCCGGCACTGGCTTAACTTGATTGCCATTTTGGCCTGTATTGTTCTAGGTGTGTTGTTTGTACCGGCAGATGTGCATGCGGGTACGGTTATTAACTTGCTGTTAATGACCTCAATTGCATTGCTGTTAGGTATTCACCTTGTGGCGGCTATTGGCGGCGCTGATATGCCGGTGGTTATATCCATGCTAAACAGCTACTCCGGTTGGGCCGCTGCCGCTACCGGATTTATGCTGGGCAATGACCTGTTAATTGTAGTGGGCGCCTTGGTGGGTTCTTCCGGTGCCATCCTGAGTTACATCATGTGCCGGGGAATGAATCGCTCTTTTATCAGCGTTATTCTCGGTGGATTTGGCTCTGATGGTGGTGAAGTTTCCGATGAGGAAGTCGATGGTGAAGTAATTGCCATTGATCAACAGGAGCTTGCGGATGAACTGGATGCGGCGGACAGTATCATTATTGTTCCCGGATTCGGAATGGCGGTAGCCCATGCACAGCAGGCGGTTAGTGACTTGACCGATCGTCTGAGAAAAGCGGGCAAAACAGTGCGCTTTGGTATTCACCCGGTAGCTGGACGTCTTCCCGGACATATGAATGTGCTTTTGGCTGAGGCTAATGTGCCCTACGATATCGTTCTGGAAATGGATGAGATTAATCCAGATTTTCCCGCTACAGATTTGGTTTTGGTGATCGGTGCTAACGACACGGTAAACCCGGATGCAGTGGAAAAACCGGGCTCGCCTATCGCAGGCATGCCGGTATTGGAAGTTTGGAAGGCTGGTAAGGTTGTTATCCTTAAGCGCTCTATGGCTTCCGGGTATGCGGGAGTTGCTAACCCGCTGTTTTACAAAGAAAACTCACGCATGCTGTTCGGTGATGCAAAAGATAGTTTGCAGGGGGTTTTGGGTAAAGTCGGCAATTAGTTGCTGACTCGGGTTATTAATAGTAATTAACCTGTTTTGTACTGAAAGGCCTGGTGGGGCACAAATTGTGATGTGCCTCTTCAGGCCTTTCTGTATTTTGGTTTAGCAATTTCTTTTGATGAAAAACTTGGTTATCGAACCCTTTTTCAAATAGTGGTAGGCTCCACCGCTTTACATACCTTTACTAATAAAAAGGTTAATAGGAGTTTGGGGATGGAAATCCGTCTACGTAAGCTAGCTTTAGCAGGGGTTGTTACTCTGGGAGCTTTAGGCTTGGCAGCCTGTGGGGGAGGCGGAGGTAGCTCTGACTCTGATAGTGGAGATGGTTCTGAGACGCCAACTGCCGTTGGCGGCACTTGGGAAAAGGATAACTTTCTGCCTGTCTCAACTTATGCGAGCCGGTGTGTTGCTCCCCGTAGTGGCACAGACCCAGCAACGGGTTCAGCTTATGCTGATGTAGCGGGCACCCGCGAGGACGAGAATAACTGGCTGCGCTCAATGAGTAATGAGCTCTACCTATGGTACGACGAGATTGAAGACCAGGATCCAGCGAGCTTCGATGATTCTTTAGCTTATTTCGAAGAGCTAAGAACTTTCGCTCTAACTCCCTCCGGTCGAGAAAAGGACCGCTTCCATTATACGGTTCCGTCAGATGAGTGGTATTCACAAACTGAATCTGGTGTGTACGTTGGTTATGGTGTCCAGTGGGCCCTACTTTCCGATAAGCCGCCACGTAAAGCGGTAGTCGCTTATCTGGATGAGGAAAACGGTGGTAATCTGCCGGATATTATCACCCGCGGTGCAGAAGTTATCAGTGTGGACGGCGTTGACCTGGCTTATGGTGATGATGTCGATACCTTAAATTACGGTATGTGGCCGGAAAACGATGGTGAGTCCCATGTATTTGAAATAAGACCTTTGGGTTCTTCAACGATTGAGACTGTCACTTTGGTTGCATCACCAGTGCAATCAGATCCTGTTCAATATGTTAAAACTGTGGACACAAATTCGGGCCGCAAAGTCGGATATATGTTGTTCAATGATCATATTGCGACAGCCGAAGCGGAATTGATTGATGCTGTCAGCGAGCTTGAGTCTGAGTCTGTTGACGATTTAGTACTAGACCTTCGTTATAACGGTGGTGGTTACCTCGATATCGCTGCAGAGTTAGCTTATATGATCGCAGGTGATAATACTGCGGGACAGGTATTTGAAACGTCCCAATTTAATGATCAACACCCGGAAACAAACCCTGTTACCGGAGCGCCATTGGATGGGACTCCATTCTACTCGACCGGTCTGGGCTTTGTTGATGAGTCTTTATACGGGGAAGAATTGCCGACTTTAAACCTGTCGCGACTGTTTGTCTTAACCAGTGAAAATACCTGCTCAGCCAGTGAGGCCATTATCAATGGCTTGCGCGGAATTGATGTAGAAGTTATTCAGATCGGTGAGACTACTTGCGGTAAGCCTTACGGTTTTTACCCCCTGGATAACTGTGGCACTACTTACTTCACAATTCAGTTCTCCGGTGTGAATGCAAAAGGCTTTGGCGATTACTCCGATGGTTTTGTACCCAATGGTAATTATGGAACTGATGCCGATTTGCCCGGGTGTGTGATTGGGGATGACTTTGACAATCTCCTGGGTGATGCTGATGAAGCGCGGTTTGCCACTGCGTTGAATTACATTGAGACTGGCGAATGTGGAGATATTGCGGTTAGCGCATTCTCCATTTCCGGTGAAAGCGAGGGTGCCCCCGCTTTCAATGCACGAGTGACCAAGGAAATCTCTCGCAGTAACCGCATAATGGTGAAATAAAATGAAAAAGGCAGCTTTGGCTAAACTTTGTGGTTTTGCATTGGTGTGTCTTGGCTGCTCCTCCCAGCAAAATATTGAAACTGCACAACCGGCACTGTTACAGGAAACGAGCCCGGAGATTCAGGGCAAGTTGCAGGTGGCAGTTTCGCAAGCGCTGGGCGGGGTTAATGTGACCCTAGGCCCGAGGGTGTTTGTGGACGATACTATTTTGGTGATTGAGAATGATCCCAAAAAGATGGCTCTGATTGGCCGGGATATGGGGCGGCCGATCAAGTTTCAATTAGTCGGCAATGGTGAGAAGTGCTGGTTGAGGCGACTGTCCAATGGAGAATCCTGGGAGTTGCCTGTGATGTGTAAGCCTGTTTCCACTGGTTGAGAAAAGAAAGGGGAGCATTAGCTCCCCTTTTTGTTTAACGCAGCAGGTTGGACTTGCGAATATCCGGCTTCTGCGCCGCACGGAAAATCAGGGCAATCTTGCCGATTTCCTGTACCAGCTCGGATGAGGATTTTTCGCAAAGCTCACCAACGATTTGGTGGCGTACTTCCCGGTCGGCGATCATCAGTTTGACCTTGATCAGCTCGTGGTCTTCGAGTGCACGGTTCAGTTCTTCCATCACCCCCTCGCTCAGCCCATTGCCGGCTACGGTCACGACAGGTTTCAGGTTGTGACCTAGAGAGCGAAGAGCTTTTTTGCGGTCGGCGGTTAAAGGCATACAATACTCCATTACCACTTTGTGGAATTCGATGTGGGAGCGGCCACAGATCGCGATCGTCGCCAGCGTTTGTTCGGCGGACCCGATCGCGGCCAGTGGCCGCTCTTATAATTAAGCTGTAGTGATTGTAGGCATTGTACCCGATGGGCCGATCTAAGAGCAGCCACCGTTGGCTGCGTGAACATTTTAATGACCATTACGTCAAACAGTCCCAAAAAGAGGGCTATCGCTCCCGTGCCAGCTACAAGCTGCAGGAGCTACAAAATAAGGACCGCTTATTCAAGCCGGGAATGACTGTTGTCGACCTAGGTGCGGCTCCAGGGGGCTGGTCCCAGGTAGCGATGGAGTTGGTAGGGCACAAAGGTAAGGTTTTGGCGTCAGATATATTGCCGATGGACCCGCTGGCCGGTGTGGACTTTGTCCAGGGGGACTTTACCGAGGAGTCGGTGCTCAGTGAACTGTTACAGCGCATGGGCGATGAACTGGCAGACCTTGTGATTTCCGATATGGCCCCCAATATGAGTGGGATACGCGATGTTGATCAGCCCGCCTCCATGTATTTGGTGGAACTGGCGGTCGATATGGCCCGGCAGGTGCTTAAGCCCGGTGGTGCATTTGTTGCAAAGGTATTCCAGGGAGAGGGTTTCGACGAGTTGATCCGCGACTTGCGTGGGAGCTACAACAGTGTCGTAACTCGTAAACCTGGCGCCTCCCGCCCCCGTTCACGTGAAGTATACGTGGTGGCGCGAGGATTTAAGGGTTGAGAGCGACTGAGAACATCGGCGTATTTCTAGTCTGACTCCCCATATGGTATAAGCGATACCTGTATCGGGGGCGAAGGCTGTTGACCCCCCGCACCTATACTGGTTTTATCCGGTATTGATGTGGCCGGCGTTGCCGGAATGAACGGATTTTGATTGCGAAAGCGAGAGGGCTATCCCTTTGAATGATATGGCAAAGAACCTAGTACTGTGGTTGATCATCGCAGCGGTACTGCTGATGGTTTTTCAAAACTTTAAACCACAGTCACGGGATGAGGCTCTCAGTTACTCCGACTTTGTTCAGGATGTGCAGTCGGGCCAAGTTAAGAACGTGATCGTAGACGGTCTGGTAATCACCGGCGAAAAAGCCGATGGCAGCCGCTTCAAGACTATCCAGCCACAGATTATCGACGATGAACTCACCAATGAGCTGGTTCGCAGCAATGTGCAATTCGTTGGTCGCGAGCCTGAGTCACCGAGTATCTGGCAGCAGCTTCTGGTAGCCAGCTTCCCGATCCTGATTATTATCGCTGTATTTATGTTCTTTATGCGCCAAATGCAGGGCGGAGCCGGCGGTCGCTCAGGTCCTATGGCATTTGGTAAGAGCAAGGCGCGCCTGCTGGGCGAAGACCAGATCAAGACAACTTTTTCCGATGTTGCCGGAGTAGATGAAGCTAAGGAAGAGGTACAGGAGCTGGTCGAGTTCCTGCGCGATCCCACCAAGTTCCAGCGACTGGGTGGCAATATCCCCCGTGGCGTACTGATGTGTGGCCCTCCCGGTACCGGTAAGACCCTGCTTGCCAAAGCAATTGCCGGAGAAGCAAAAGTACCTTTCTTCTCCATCTCCGGTTCTGACTTTGTTGAGATGTTTGTTGGTGTGGGCGCTTCCCGGGTGCGGGATATGTTTGACCAAGCCAAGAAGCAGGCTCCCTGCATCATCTTTATCGACGAGATTGACGCTGTTGGCCGTCACCGTGGAGCCGGCGTTGGCGGCGGTCACGATGAGCGCGAGCAGACCCTGAACCAGTTGCTGGTTGAGATGGATGGTTTCGAAGGTAATGAGGGTGTGATCGTTATTGCAGCGACCAACCGCCCGGATGTACTGGACCACGCCCTGCTGCGCCCAGGTCGCTTTGACCGCCAGGTGTTTGTCGGGCTGCCAGATATTCGCGGCCGCGAACAGATTCTCAAAGTTCATATGCGCAAGGTGCCTATGGATGACAAGGTGAACCCACAGACGATTGCCCGTGGAACCCCTGGTTTCTCCGGTGCCGATCTGGCCAATTTGGTCAATGAAGCTGCGCTGTTTGCTGCGCGGGCCAATAGACGCACGGTAACCATGGAAGAGTTTGAGCGCGCCCGTGACAAGATCATGATGGGTGCCGAGCGCAAGTCCATGGTGATGAATGAAAAGGAAAAGGTGAATACCGCTTACCACGAGGCCGGTCACGCCATTATTGGTCGACTGGTACCCGAGCATGACCCGGTACACAAAGTAACTATTATTCCCCGTGGCCGCGCCCTGGGTGTCACCCAGTTCCTGCCTGAGGAAGACAAGTACAGCCTGTCCAAGCGCGCGATTGAATCGCAACTGTGCTCCCTGTTTGGCGGCCGTATTGCCGAGGAAATGACCCTGGGGATCGACGGTGTTACGACTGGCGCCTCCAACGACATCGAACGGGCCACTGACTTGGCGCGTAGTATGGTGACCAAGTGGGGCTTGTCCGAAAAGCTCGGCCCATTGCATTACGGCGAAGATGAAAGTGGCCAGCCCGGTCAGGGCAATCCGGTTTCCGGCAAGACTTCCAATGAAATTGATGTAGAAGTGCGCCGTATTATCGATGTCTGCTACGAGCGAGCACAAAAGCTGTTGGAAGATAACCGAGATATTCTTGAAGCGATGAAAGATGCGCTGATGGAATACGAAACCCTGGATGCGGAGCAGGTGGACGATCTTATGGCTCGCCGCAAAGTTCGCGCACCGAGGGATTGGGAAGACAATAACTTCGGCTCTGGTGGAAACAGCCCGACCCAGGATACTGAAACCACAGAGGCCTCAACTGAGGCGGATAAGAGCAATACCGTCGGCGGCCCATTAAACGGCCACTGATTCTCCGAAGCGACTAACTGGACAAAACCAAATGCCGGGTTGGGGATAGGGCAATAGCCTGTTCCAATCCGGCATTTTTTATTTCAGCCAATGAAAATTATCTGTGGTAACCACACCCTAGACCTCTCCCAACCGGTGGTTATGGGGGTTCTGAATACAACGCCGGACTCCTTTTCCGACGGTGGCAATTGCTATGCCTCCGGTAGCCTGGACTTGACCCTGGCTCTGCAGAGAGCAGAACAGATGCTCTCTGAGGGAGCGACAATCCTGGATATTGGCGGAGAATCGACACGCCCTGGCGCATCGCCGGTCACCGAGCAGCAGGAACTGGATCGGGTAGCGCCGGTGGTGGAGGCGATCAAAGCGAACTTTGACGCGATTATCTCTGTCGATACCAGTACCCCGGCTGTGATGCGCGAGTCAGCTGCGGTGGGGGCGGGACTGATCAATGATGTTCGTGCCCTTGAGCGCCCAGGAGCACTGGAAGCAGCCGCAGAGAGTGGCTTGGCAATCTGCTTGATGCATATGCAGGGTCAGCCCGGCACTATGCAGGATGATCCGTCTTACACTGATGTTGTAGAGGATGTCGCCAGGTATTTGCAGAAACGGGTCGATCTCTGTATCGATCTGGGCGTGACACGGAACCGGCTCATTCTCGACCCGGGTTTTGGCTTTGGCAAAACCGATGAGCACAATTTGGCGTTGTTGCGTAATTTGTCGCAGCTGGCGCCGTCGGATATGCCCATACTGGCAGGCTTGTCGCGCAAGTCGATGATCGGCCGCCTGCTCGATCGAGATGTAGATGGCCGCCTCCCCGGTAGCCTGGCCTTGGCCATGTTAGCTGCGCAAAAGGGTGCAAGAATTTTACGTGTCCACGATGTTGCGGAAACCGTGGATGTGTTGCGCATGCAGCAATTGGTTTGCAGCGAAATTTGATGAGTGATGTCTTACAGAGACCTTAAGCCGCAGGGTCCTGTTGTGGTTTTCCGACAGAACAGAAAAGCGGCGAAGTACACAATTGAGAAGCGTTATGGAAAGAAAGTATTTTGGTACTGATGGTATTCGTGGTCGCGTTGGTACGGGAGCAATTACTCCCGATTTTATGCTGCGCCTCGGATACGCTGCGGGCAAGGTATTAGGGAGAACTTTCAAAGAGAAACATCACCGTCGACCTCGCATTCTTATTGGTAAAGACACCAGGGTTTCCGGCTATATGTTCGAGGCGGCTCTCGAAGCAGGTCTGATTAATGCCGGTGTTGATGTCGCCCTGTTGGGGCCAATGCCGACTCCGGCGATTGCCTACCTGACCCGGACTTTCCATGCCGGTGCAGGCATTGTTATCAGCGCTTCCCATAACCCTTACCATGACAATGGCATCAAGTTTTTCAGTGCTGAAGGTACCAAGTTGCCGGATGAGGTTGAGCTGGAGATCGAAGCCGCTCTCGAGCTGCCAATGGAAACTTCTGACGATCTCGGTCGCGCCTATCGTGTTGATGATGCAGCCGCGCGTTACATTGAGTTCTGCAAGGCTTCCACGCCCTGGGGTTTCTCCTTGGAGGGGCTGAAAATTGTTCTCGACTGCGCAAATGGTGCCACTTATCACGTAGCGCCAATGGTATTTCGTGAACTGGGAGCAGAAGTCAGCGTAATAGGGGCTGGGCCCGATGGACTCAATATCAATCTTGATTGCGGCTCCACTAAACCGCAGCAATTACAACGAGCCGTGGTTAAGCGCGGTGCGGACCTGGGAATAGCCTTTGATGGTGACGGGGATCGGGTGTTGTTCGTCGATGCCAATGGGGAATTGGTCGATGGCGATCAGCTGCTGTATATCATCGCTATGCACCAGCATAAATTCCTAGGCGGTTGCAGTGGTGTTGTCGGCACTTTGATGAGCAATTACGGTTTTGAGCTCGCACTGCGCGAAAATAAAATTCCGTTTGAGAGAGCCAAAGTGGGCGACCGCCATGTGCTTGAGAAAATGTCAGCTAATCAGTGGAAGCTGGGAGGCGAGTCGTCAGGCCACATTATCTGTGCCGATGCTTCTACCACCGGCGACGGTATCATTGCCGCACTGCAGGTACTGCGTAGCCTGTGTGAATTTGATGAGCCCTTGCATCAGCTTAAATCCCGTATGACAATGTTCCCCCAGCACATGATTAATGTGCAACTGGCTCATCGCGATGGTGTTCTCGATCACACAGACGTTAAGGCCATTGTTGTCGATGCAGAACGTCAGCTCGCAGACAGCGGACGTGTGCTGCTGCGGCCATCTGGCACAGAGCCTCTGATCCGGGTAATGGTTGAAGGCCGCGACAGCGCCCTGGTGGAACAGCTGGCCAAAGATATTTCCTCCGTGGTGGAGCGAATTGGAAATAACTGATCTGCTGCGATTTAACCCGTAGTAAATCGGTCCTCTTGGGGCGCAGAAGAAACTCGTATAATTTTGGTTGTATGTTGGCGTCAATGTCGCTAAGATTTGCGCCCCTTGAAGGAGCACACATGCGAACACCGCTAGTAGCAGCAAACTGGAAAATGAACGGCAGCCGCGAGTTTGCCGAACGTTTTTTCACCGAACTCAACCTCGAAGGTGTGAAGTCCGGTGTTGTTGTTTGCCCATCTTTTCCATACCTCGGCTTGGTGGCTGATGCGGCGGAAAAGAGCGGAGGTTTCAGCTTGGGTGCCCAGGACCTTAGCCAGGAGCCCAAAGGGGCGTTTACTGGTGAGGTTTCCGCTAGCATGTTACTGGATTGGAATACCCGTTACGTTATTGTCGGGCATTCTGAGCGCCGTAGTCTCTACGGAGAAACCAGTGAGTTAGTGGCGAAAAAATTTGTTGCGGCCCAAGAGGCGGGATTGACTCCAATACTTTGCGTCGGGGAAACCCTTGAAGAACGCGAGCAGGAGCGCACTCTCGAAGTGGTTGCAGAACAACTTCAAGCGGTTGCCGATATCATTGATTCGGCTGGATGGAAGCAGTCCGTGATTGCCTATGAGCCGGTATGGGCCATTGGCACCGGAAAAACTGCTACCCCTGATGAAGCCCAAGCTGTACATGCGTTTATTCGCTCGCAGTTGGGAGATTTGGGTGCTGAAGTACAGATTTTATATGGCGGTAGTGTAAAATCCGCAAATGCCAGGGAGCTTTTTGCCCAGGCAGATATTGATGGCGCCCTGGTGGGTGGAGCCTCGCTGGATGCCGGCGAGTTTGCTGAGATTTGTCGCGCTGCTGTCTGAATTGACAGCACGCGGGTTGGCGAATACTGAATAACGGGTTGTTTAGACCCCGGTAGAGAGTTTCCAGAAAATGGAAAAATTGGTATTAGTTGTACACGTTTTGACCGCATTGGGCATTATTGGCCTGATTTTGTTGCAGCAAGGTAAAGGTGCCGAAGCCGGTGCATCCTTTGGTGCGGGCGCGTCCCAGACAGTTTTTGGCAGTCAAGGTAGCGGAAATTTCTTTTCCCGCTTGACAGCAATTTTTGCGACGGTATTCTTCGTCACCAGTTTCGGCCTGGCCATCCTGGCTAAGCAAGGTGCAGGCACCAACGTTGATGCGGACCTTCCGCAAATTCCAGCAGCGGTGCAGCAAATTGGCCCAGCCGAAGAACTGCCGGCTATCGATAGCGATATCCCGCAGCTCGAAACAGATTTGGAAACTGGTGATATCCCGCAGATTCCTGCAGACAGCACCGGTTCAGAAGAGCCAGCTGCTAACCAGGAAAGTGAGGAACAGCAGTAAAAGATTTTTGCCCAGGTGGTGGAATTGGTAGACACGCTATCTTGAGGGGGTAGTGAGCTATGCTCGTGCGGGTTCAAGTCCCGCCCTGGGCACCACATCAAGATCCGAGGAAGTTCGGAATCATCCAAAAAGCCCGGTAAATCCGGGCTTTTTGCTATCTGAAGGGTACACAGCCCTCCGTTCTCGTTCGTTGTCACCCGGTGCTATCTGGTGCTACATTTGGTGCTACCTAGTTCAATTTAGAAACTGGTAGAGGCACCAATGGCCCTTACAGATAGATACTCAACTCAAAACAAGCCAGCCAAACCAAGCGGCAAGAATCATTGGCTTGCGGATATCTGGTAGCTCCGAATGCGGCTCTTCCGCTCAGTGCTCAATACGCAAAGTAATGTAATCAATATAGCTTGAGCCCTGAGATCAGCTTTAGATCTCAATTTTGGCCAAGTAGAGAGCTAGTCATTTCAGCAAGAAATGATATGGACTACTAGCTATTTGACTAAGTCAGGGAATAATTATGCCTACCCTACGCAGTTGCTTGTCTATAAGTTTTAGTATACTCGTCCTAATTTATGTCCTGCATTGGCTTCTTGCCTTTCCATGGCTGTGGGTGATTGGCTATCTTGTAGTTGGTGCAATATTCGTCGGTTTCTCAACGTGGCTTTACTCTGGTATGTATAGCGAAGACGAATGAAAATTTTTACAAGCGCGCATATGTATAGCTGAATAGTGCGGTCTTGGTGGTCCATACTGTTTGAAGTCCTGGACCTTGCCAACCACCAAGGGTTGTAAGGGGGGGCGATTCTGGACTCCCTTTGGGGTCTTTTGAGAACCACTTTTGCTAAAGCCGGCTTGCCTGTTCAGTATTAGGTAACCTCGCACTTTGTCGATTTGGAGTAGGTGAAGTCACGCTTGAATTTCAGCATCACGCTCAGTCGTTGAGACGCCTCAGTAGAGGGAGGATTCAAAGTGGTGTTACTTTTTTGTTGTGCTTTCCTATACGTCCCGTAACCACTGGCTAGAAGTTATTTTTCAAGTCCCGCACTGATCAAGAAACGAAGAAGCTCAGAATCACCCAAAAAGCCCGGCTGGTCCGGGCTTTTTACTATTTAAAAAATAAAAATATTAACCTTTCACTTTGTCAGGAGTTGCCCTGCATAGCCTTGAATATCCCTTCCTGGCTCACTCATTGAAGACCAGGTGCCTCTCCAATAATTTATAAGCCATCTGCAGAGCTCACCGGTGGTTGATGTGATTTTGTAGGCAGGAAACATTCACTAGTAGGCCTGTAATTCTATGTAATAGCTTTTCCGGGAGGTTTGGTTGCGGGTTTATTTGGGGGGATGGATACTGGATTACTCCAGTTGCTCGGTATCAAGTTAGTAACTATTTTGCTTCCCTTTCGCGATCCCTATTCTCGGCACGAGTTCTGAAAGTGAATTAAAAATCGGCTGAGATTTTTGGTAAAAATAGAAAAAGGAGTTTTCGATTGAAGTCTTATACCACTAAATACAAAAAGCTTTCGACACTTCGGGGGTTAGTAATATTTGTCGGGCTACTGTCCATGGAAGGTGTATCAGCTGACGCCTCTCTTTCTGATCTTGATCTTGATATTGATAATGATGGTCTGATTGAGATTCGCAGTTTCAAAGATCTTAATGAGATTCGTAACAACCTAGACGGATCAACTTTATACAGTAGTAACTATGGTTGCCCAGAAAGTGGCTGTTATGGCTTTGAGCTGACCAAAGACCTGAATTTTGATACCAATGGCGATAGTTATGTTGATGCGAATGATGAGTACTGGAACGAGGGCTTGGGCTGGGAGCCAATCGGTACAAGTGAAAACCCGTTTACTGCGACCTTTGAAGGTAATGGCTATTCCATCAGTAATTTATATATAAACTTCAATGGAGGGGAATTTACAATTCTAAATGAACACTCAGGCCTTCTGGGACATGCTCAATCGGCGGAAATACATAACCTTACTACAGTTGATACCGTTGTTTCTTTCATGGGTGTTATGCCCGCAGGAGAAGACTCGGCAAACCCTAGTGAGGGATGCTCGGGCGAAGCGGTTGAGTCTAGTACAATTTCCAATGGAGACTTCGATACGACATGTGTATTCAGTTCGGTAGTGCTGACCTTGGATTTAACAGGTGCTGAGATAGAATTACCCTATATTAATTTCGAATCTCCAGTAGAAGGTAATGAAGTATCTGTTATTGATTTATCTAAATTCCCTTTAGTTGATAACGGGTGCGGTGCTAGTGATTTCTCCGAGGACAGTGATAGCTTTTGTGTTATTGGGTCAACGATTAGTTTCCAAGATTGGGCTGATGGTGACAGTTTAGTTGCTATTTCAAGTATTCCACTTATACCTAGCGCTACATTTAACTTTTACCCCAAAGTTACGGCAAAGCTATTTCAAGCTGGCCAGTTCAGGGCTGTAATTTATGAGGATCAGGGACCGGCAGAGATTCAAGCCTGGGTCACAGATGAGTATGAGCTGGACCCATTTACCTATAGTTGGAACAGCCCAAAGCTAGTTCAGCTTAACGACTCTGGTGAAAGCGTATTTACCTTTGATCCAGCAGGTTTGTCGGGAGCTTTCGAAGTTACTGTTACTGTTACAGATTCTGGTGGTTTGTCAGATACTGCGAAGCTGATATTGCGAGTGGATGGCAGTGCCCCTGTATTGTCCGATAATGAGGATGCTGATCAGGATGGGCTGAGTGACAGCGTTGAGGGATTCTTAGATTTAGATGGTGATCGAATACCGGACTATCTAGATAGGGTAGCGGTTCGTTCCCAGCTGCCGGTAAATAGAACTGGTGCAGTGATGCAAAGCTCTGAAGGGACAAGCTTGAGACTTGGTGATAGTGCCTATATTGCCGGTCAACAATTGGGCCAGGTTACGTTAGAGGATATAGATAATCTCTTTGAGGATAATTTGGCAGGACAGAATAGCTATAAATTCCTGCATGGTATTTTTGACTTTGTTATTTACGATACAGATTTTGGGGAAAGCGCTAACATTGTTGTCCCTTTAAATGCCGCTTTACTCGAAGGTGCTCGTTATCTGAAATATCGCCAAAGTGTTGGATGGGTGGATTTTATTGAGGATGAATTTAACCGTGTATCTTCTGCACTGGGGCAGCTGGGTGATTGTCCTGAGCCGGGTAGTGAGAAGTACCAGCCTGGGCTCCATGAGGGCCATTTTTGTATCCAGCTTAGCTTGGTAGATGGTGGCCTCAATGATGATGACGGAGAGATGAATGGCATTATTGTCGATCCTGGTGCTGTCGCGACCCTCAATGTTAAAGAACCTATTGTAAATATAAAATCCTATGCACTTGAGAATTCACAGTTTCAGTTAGAGGAGGAGGCACCGGTGTTGGCTTTCTCCCTACAGAGTGACTCTGCTGATGCGATGCTGAAGTCACTCACACTCAAGGCCGATGGTGAGTTGGATGAAGTATCGGACATACAGAGGGTGCGTTTGTATTTGGATATGGATAACAATGGAATTGCCAGTAATTCGGAGTTAATCGGCGATGGTCTCTTTTCAATTGATAATGGCTATCTGAAGTTAGATTTATTCAAAAAGTTTCAGTTGCCCGTTGGTGAGGCCCAGTTTCTGGTGACGTATGAATTTTAAAACCTCAGAGAGTTTTTCGGAATTACTGCTATTAATTGGTGGATATATGAAACCTTTAAAATCCAATGTGCGCTTTTATTTTGTTTTAGTTATCGCTGCTTTTGTTGGTGGTTGTGCTGATTCTTCGAATAACATAGTTGAGCCAGAAGAAAAGCCCGTAAGTAAGGCCTTTTCGATTACCCTAGAGTCAGTTGAGGTTGAGAGGCTAAGTAATGGTGAGGCTGTCTCTGTGGATGCAGGTGAGATAAAAAATGAAGCTCTTATTTTGGTGCCAAATTTCGATTAAATAATTCTTAGTAAGTAAACGTAAAGCCCCTATTTTGGGGCTTTTTTAATGTTCAAATGCAGGGGTGCTAAAAGTAATTAGCTAATATTTGTTTCTAATAACTTTGCACTAAAGGGTTTAAGTATCAAAATAATGACCGAAGTTGATGCAATTACCTTGCATATTTTACAGTTTATATAATAGCAGTCGATTTTTGGCTGATAAGCAACCGTACATACACTTCCTTAGTGAGCTGGAAAAGATACCCAGACTTGGGTGAGGTATTTTTTCTAATCAGGGTGACATGCGGTAATAAAGTTAGTGCCCCTAAAGTGACGCTGAGAGACTTAGTTCTCAAAAACGGAGCTGGTTCCTGATATTGCTTTCTCTTTAGGATGGTAGGTCACCAGATTTCGACTCTGAAGGGTATCAGCTGATCATAAGGAAAAGAGTGGATAGTTGGAGTCAATATCTGCTACTTCTTCTCCATCAGTAGATCAAGTGGTGGCAGAAAATTGATTGAAGAGTATTGATGCTAGATTCAGCAATAAAGAAAAGTGGTTGGAATGAGTGAAATCAACTTAACCAGTTTGAGATAACCCAGGAGCTACCTTGTAATCGAGATGGTGTACTTTAAGTAAAATAAAAGAGTACTTAATCTGTAATTCGATCGAGAATAAGCTTTAGGCTAGCTGAATTGATATTTTATTACTTTGTTTGTTTTAGCTTTTTAATATCATAAGGCACTTAAACATGTTGTCGATGTCTGCGATGTGATAGATGTTTCCTTTGCTTTGTTAATTATTGCTTTTTAATCGCGGGGCAATATTCAAATAAAAGCTAAGTTTGTCTTTATGTGGTTTCCTGTTGTTTGATGGGGATGTTGTGATCTGCAATTTTGTGACGAGAAAAGATAAGTGGAGATTTAAATAATGGGTTAATTTGAGTTTTGATTTATATTTTTTTGAGATTTTTGTAAGGCATACTGAGTGTGAATGCAGGCTGAATATATAGGTTTTTTTGCTGTAATTGCTGAAGTATTTATAGTTTTAATTTTTTGTTTGGATCTTCTTGCTAGTTAATATTTGGGTATTTATACTGCCTGCTCGATTATTTTTTTAAGGATGAAAAATGAAGTTTTTGAAGTCTATGTTGCCGGTGTTTGCCTTGTTGTTAGCGAGTCAGTCTTTTGCAGAAATGACTTTTATTAGCGGCGTTAAGCATAATGTTACTGAGTACTCTTATACTTCGGATACTCGGCGAATTGCTGAGATTGATATCTTGGGTGATAGTGCGCAAGAAATCAGTTTCGATATTACTGCGATTGTATCTGGTTTGGGACGGTTGAGGCCAGATGTCGTTTGTCGTTATTCCCATAGGGGAGAGCGTTGCTACACTAAAAATCATCCTAAAATTTTTGACTATGTGTATGACGTTTCGATCACGGCAAGTTGTGTTGCCAAAGATGGTACTCAAACTGCAATAGGGGTTGATAGGGACGATAAAAATATTTATACGAATGTGCCCATTTCAGATTTTCGCAATGAAGTAGTCTTAACGATAGATAATGGTTCAATTGCCGCGGATATGTGCGATACCTTGATAGTTGATATTCAGGGTGATTTAGAGGCTATTGAAGATGTAAATTTAAAAGTTTTCACCTACGAAATTTTCTAGTTAATAGTATGAAAGTGTCGGTAATAATTGCCGGCACTTTCACAGTCGAACTCCAATCTAGTATATCCATACAATCAAAAGTAGTGGATCACCGCACACCTAATAGAAATGATGTCAGCTCTGTAGCAGAGTCAGAAGCAGTTAATAAAGTCTTTTCTTTTATCTGAAGTCGGTAAGGGTTGAACGGCTTAGTAGTGGCGATTCAGTGCCGATAGCTACCGGCCGGTTAAAAGTGATGAACTTATATTGAGCTGGATACCGATTCGTTAAATTTCCTTCACAATAGAATCTGTCGCTAGTTTTGAGCCCCATCAAGGGGCTTTTTTGTATCTGTTGATTAACAATTGAGGTCAATAGCTGATGCAGGCTAAAGGGTGGGGGAATTGTCTGTACAGGAATATTCCCATATAGAGAGGCGAATGGGATTAATACCCTTATCTTGTGTGTGGTCTATGCGATAACTGAGCACTTTTCTTTGTGTGAGGTAGTAGGCGCGACCCTGATTTCCGGTGCGGAAAGTGAGAAAGATGCCCAGACTTGAGCCAGATCATTTTTCCCCAGTCAGAGTGGCATAAGGTAACGGAATTAGTGTCCCGGCAGTGACGCTGAGAGATTGAGCACTCAAAAATGAGGCAGAGGCGCTCGCACTGCTCTGAGTGTAACTGTTCCCTTTAGCTCTTGAAAAAAGCATGGCTATAACGGAGTAAGAGGGCGGAGACTGGATCAGGGAGGATCGTGGTGAATTTGGTTGAAGATTCCTGGCTGCCAATTATCCGGCGATGCGGTATGCAGGAAAGAATTGCTCCTTGGCAAATTGCCGAGGTGGATAATCCTGTCGTGGATATTTGCACGGTACGACCGGATTTTCGCGGGGCGCTGTTCCAGTTTTTAATTGGCCTGTTGCAAACAGCTTTTGCACCTGAAAGTGTCGATGATTGGGGAGTCTACTGGAAAAAGGCGCCTACTGAGGAAACACTGAAATCACGGCTGCAAAACTACGCTCCCAATTTTGAATTGTTTCAAGAGTCCGGGCCTGCATTTATGCAGGACTTGGAATTGAGTGTGGGGGAATCAAAGTCGATTGCTGCCCTACTGATTGAGGCGCCGGGCAGTAAAACCTGTAGAGATAATCAGGATCTATTTATTAAGGGCGGTAGGGTGCAGGGTGTATGTCCCAGCTGTGCCGCTAGTGCCTTGTTTACCTTGCAAATTAACGCCCCCTCCGGAGGAGTGGGGCATAGAACGAGTTTGCGTGGTGGTGGCCCTTTGACCACATTGATAATTCCAGAGGCAGAAGATGCCAACCTTTGGCAGAAATTGTGGCTCAATATCTTGCCACAAAAGGAGTTTGGGGCGAGGTCTGAAAGCTCTGATAGTTGTACCTTCCCCTGGCTCGCTCCCTCCCGCCTCTCTGACAAACAAGGTTCCTCTACGTCTCCCAATGATACCCATCCTCTGCAAATGTACTGGGGTATGCCGCGCAGGATACGTTTCCAAATCCCGAGAGAAGGCAAGGATTACTGCGACCTTTGTGGAGAGCAGACGAATCAATTAATCCGGGAATATACCACTAAGAATTATGGCATTAATTACGAGGGTCCCTGGATTCATCCCCTGACGCCCTATCGACGTGATCCCAAGAAAAAAGCCCCACCCTTGAGTTTGAAAGGTCAACAGAGTGGTCTCGGTTATCGGCATTGGTTGGGTCTTATGTGGAATGACCATTCAAATGGCGATGAAGCGAGCGGGGCGGTGCGCTTGTTCCATGAGGAATATGCGGAAATTCTCGAAGAACTGGATTCGAATGTCGATGTACGCCTGTGGGGATTTGGCTATGACATGGACAATATGAAAGCACGTTGCTGGTATGAACAGGAAATGCCAGTACTGCCTATTTCCCCCGAGTACCGGTCGCTATTTATTCAGCTGGCAGGGCAGCTTTTAACGGCTGCAAAAGATACTTTGAAAGAACTGCGCTTTAGGGTCAAGGCTGCCTGGTTTAATAACCCTAATGAGGCTAAAGGGGATTTTTCATTTGTCGATCAGGCGTTTTGGCAGGCGACGGAAAGCCAGTTTTATCGCTTGCTCAAGCAATTATCCCTCGAATCCAAGAAATCCCAATTAACACCTGCACCGGTGGCTATTGCCTGGGTACACACACTGAAAAAAACGGCCTTGGCGCAGTTTGATCATTGGTCAATGGAGGGCTCTGCGGAAGACCTGAAATTGCAGCGAGTGACCCGGGCGCGACGTTTTTTAAGAAATAAGCTCGCCAGTCTGGCAAGTTTAAAGGCTCTGGATAATACAGCCAAAGTTGAGCAACAACAGGAGGAATTGTGATGGCCGGATATCAATATCTTAGCGATACAGATGTGAGCCGACTGCGCGAGTGGCACCGCTGGCTCAATGACAAAGCTGGCAGGGCCGATCGAGCGCGTTTGCGCCGTGCGGTGGAGCCTATGGATGTAATGCCTACTCCCGCCTTTATCCGTTTTTTAAAGGATATGCCTGAGCGCTGGCAGAAAGATGAGCAAATTCGTATCGAAGATGCGGCTCTGGTAGCCACCGTAATTGCACACGTAAAAACTGATAACACCAGCAAAACAATTGATGTTGACAGCAGCGAGGCTATGGATATCAGTTTTGCCCGGTCCCTGGCTATGCCCCGGGAGAGAGGCGGGCGCCCCCCTTTAAGTGAGCTACGTTTTTTTCAGTTGCAAAAAAGTCGCGATACGGCTGAGTTTTACCGCCGCATAGTACGGGCCCTGGCCCTGCTGGATGGCAGAGCCAATATAGCTTCTCTTGCCAATGATTTGCTGCACTGGCAAAGAGAAATGCGCACGATTCCCGCAAGACATCCACAGGAACGCCTAGCTGTGCGTTGGGCAACTGATTACTACGCCGTATTACCAGACTGAGAAGTATTTAGAGAATTACAAATTAAAGGGGTCTTAGGGGCCTAAAAATATTTTAAATGCTATTCCCATAACAACACTAAGCACAGAGCAAAGCCAGACCGATTGACAGTGACTGTTGATCAGATACCTGAGAAATGAATCGAAGTAATGTGATGGCCTGACGGTCGCAACAAGGAGAGATTTATGAGCCGCTTTATTCAATTGCATGTATTGACCGCCTATCCCCCTGCGAACCTGAATCGGGATGACTTGGGGCGGCCAAAAACAGCGAAGATGGGAGGTTGTGATCGCCTGCGAATCTCTTCCCAGAGCCTTAAGCGTCACTGGCGAACGTCGG
Organism: Microbulbifer maximicatervae (SeqCode); assembly: GCF_052468155.1. Lineage (NCBI taxonomy): Bacteria > Pseudomonadati > Pseudomonadota > Gammaproteobacteria > Cellvibrionales > Microbulbiferaceae > Microbulbifer > Microbulbifer maximicatervae (SeqCode). The sequence continues at coordinate 291,880 of NZ_CP174335.1, read as the reverse complement.
AGTTGTTCCAGCAGGTATTGGCAACGGAGCAGGGGGATAGCCTCATTGGCACCAGAACCAAGCGTCAGGGGGTACTGGCATATGAGACTTTATTGGATCTGGGTGTCTCTGAGAAAAAGGCCAAATTGTGGGCACAGAAAGTTGCCGAGCAATTCGGTAAGTTAAAAAAGCCGGAAAAAGATAACCCTCTGGCCGATTTGGAAATCGAGCAGTTAGTTCACCTCAGTAGTGCTGAGCAAAACGGGATCAATGCACTACTGAAAACCTTGGCAGAAGAGGGGCGGGAGCCGGATAAGACGGAGTTGGATTTATTGCGCAAGGAAAACATGGCGGTGGATATTGCTTTGTTTGGCCGTATGCTCGCTTCCAAGCCCACCTATAACGTTGAGGCGGCGTGCCAGGTGGCCCATGCACTCTCGGCTCACTCTGTAGTGATTGAAGATGATTATTTTACTGCGGTAGACGACCTGAATGATCGCAGCGAGGATGCCGGTGCTGCTCACTTGGGTGAGGCGGGTTTTGCTGCGGGATTATTTTATTCCTATATCTGCATTAACAAAGAGCTGCTAATTGAAAACCTTGGCGGGGATAAACCCCTGGCCGATCGAGCCGTAGCTGCGCTAACTGAGACAATCCTTAAAGTTTCTCCCAGCGGTAAACAAAACAGCTATGCCAGCCGTGCCTATGCCTCTTATGTCGTGGCCGAAGCCGGTGACCAGCAACCGCGCTCTCTCTCTGCGGCCTACCTGAAGCCGGTTGATCGCTATAGCGAGGATTACGCCCATGACGCTATTGATGCACTTCAAAAGCAATTGCAGAGTTTCGATAAAGTGTACGGGGATTGTGCTGATAGCCGCTATGTTCTCAATGCCGTAACTGGCGAAGGTAATATTGAGGAACTTTTGGCCTTTGTCAGCGAATAGGTGGCGCTATGGAATACCTAGTATTTCGTCTGTACGGTGCCATGGCTTCCTGGGGGGAAGTGGCTGTGGGGGAATCCCGCCACAGCGCACACTACCCGGGTAAATCCGCTATCGCGGGACTATTTGGTGCGGCACTGGGGATACCCCGGGAGCGAGAGGACTTACACCAGAACCTGGCCCAGCAATATCGCCAGGCGGTAAAGGTGCTGAATGTAGGTACTTTGCTAAAGGATTTCCACACGGTGCAGGTCCCAGATTCCGCTGGCAAGCGCCGCTACCATACGCGCCGGGATGAGCTGGTTGTAGGGAAAGCGCGTCTGGGAACCCTGTTATCCCGCAGGGAGTATCTGGTGGATGCGCAGGCGATAGTGGCCCTGAGATCCTGTGAAGAGGCTAACTGGTCTCTGGCGGAGCTGTGTGAAGCCCTGGCCCGGCCAAAGTATCACCTCTATCTGGGGCGAAAAGCATTTCCACTTTCAGCCCCCACTGCCGCACGGGTGATCGGTGCGGACAACTTCCGTAGCGCCCTGGACCATTATGAATCCCCGGAGTTGCTGGATTACCAACCGGAATGGGCCCGGCAGGAGCGCTGGTTGCCCACTGAAGAGAGTTGTCGTTACTACTGGGAGGGTAGCTTGGATGATTTCTCTGCGGAAGATGGAGTGTTTTCAGCAGGATCTGTACAGCGGCTTAGCCGTCTCGATCAGCCCCTATCTCGCAAGCGCTGGCAGTTCCAGCCGCGTATTGAAAATCTCTGGCAGTCATAAGGGAGCGGCTATGTATTTATCCAGAGTTCAACTATCTCCCTCGCTGGCGGTGCAGAAGCAGCTGGCACGGTTGCTCAGCGAAAACAGCTACGGTATTCATCAAATCTTGTGGGATCTTTTTGATGGTGATGAGCGTTTTTTATTTCGTGAGGAATCCTCGCGGGAACAGCTGCTTAGCAAACGCAATCTACCGGTGTATTACCTGCTGTCTAAAGTCCGGCCTGCGCAGGACAATCCGATATTTTTGGTAGAGACTAAAATCTTCGAGCCCCGCTTAAACCCCGGCGATCGGCTGGCCTTCCGCCTGCGGGCGAACCCTACAGTGGCGCGTAAAACTGAAGGGCAAAAGCGCGGCAAGCGGCACGATGTGCTGATGGATGCTCAATACCATTGGTTGCGGGAGCAGTGCGAATTGCATGGTTTACCTGTTGAAGGTGGCAAAGGGCAGCTGAAGCAGAGCTTGGTGCAGGAAAAGCCGGAGCAGTTTGACCAGGGGCAGATTGAAACCCGGTTACAGGATGTCAGCCAGACTGCCGCCCGCAGCTGGTTAATTCACCGGGGAACGCGCCTCGGATTTGATATTTACCCACCAAAGCTTCACTGCAATGGGTATCGTTGGAATTTGTTACATAAAAAGCAGCGCGGTGCTGGTTTCAGTTCTGTGGATTACCGGGGAGAGCTTTTGGTTACTGAACCCGAATTATTTATAAAAAATATTTTTGCGGGTATGGGGCCGGCCAAAGCATTTGGTTGTGGATTGATGTTAATCCGCCGAATCTGATTGGGATAAATAGAGTTTTTATACAGCTGGAAGTGTTTGAGAGCGAGGGCTGGGATTCAAAAGTATCTGCAACGATACTAAGACTTTAGCGGATAGCAAATAGGCAGATTTAGTGAGTTCCCCGCATCAGCGGAGATAAATCGACCGGTGATATGATGGTCAAACCAGCTTGATATTGTTCCCCGTATATACGGGGCTAAACCGGAGGGTATCCTGTTATACACTCCTTTCCGAATAGGTTCTCCGCATAAGCGGAGTTGCACCGGTAATTGCGCAATAAGGCGATCTTAACTGAGGCTGTTCCCCGCCCAGGCGGGGTTAAACCGTGGAAAATCGTCAAAGCTGCACGGTAATTATTCGGGCTATTCCCCGCAGTTGCGGGGGTAAACCGAGTGTGGGGTTGGGTTGTGCCGACACCTGAGTTTGTTCCCCCGCTGGGCGGGGCTGGACCGTAGCCGATAGCGCACGGACATTAGTTCTGAAAATGTTGCCCGAAAGCTCGGGGATGCAATGGGGGTGTGCTATGATCGCGCTCCTTTTGCGCGACTGTTCCCTGTTTGTACAGGGGTAAACCGGATAAGGCATAGCCTTAGTGCTTTGCGCAAGGTGTTCCCTGAATGCTCGGGGATAAACCGACGATGGAGAAGTTGTCGGAGTGCATCCTAGTTGTTCCCCGCTCTCGCGGGGCTGCACAACGACTTTTCCCTTCTTCTTTTTCCTGTAGATTTCGCAATCGAAAGCCCCGCAGTGTATTACCGGGGGCTTCTGAATTTTGGCTGAAATTATTGGAGGATTACGCCGGTATTACTCTCACCGCCGATCTGGAAGTTAAAAGCGCGGCCATTGGAACCTGTCTGGGTAATTTCTTTTGTGTGGTTGTTACCAATTTGCAGGCTAAAAGCTGAGTTGAAATCGCCACTCTGGGTGATGGTGATGTTATTACTATCGCCAAACTGGCGGGAGCTTATTGAAAGAGACTCACCAGCCTGTTCGAACGTTGCCCGGTTATCGAAACCCAATTGACGGGTGAATATATCTACCTCTGTTCCAGCCTGCTCGATATTGGCAACATTCTGCAAACCGGTTTGTTCATTGGTCGCGCTGATCAGTAAGCCGCCTTGATTAATAACTACCACATTATCAATCAGGAACTGTTCGCTGTTCATGGAGTTGAATTCGGCACCCAGCTGGGAACCCGTAATCTGGTTGGTGGTACCGGTCTGGCGTATATCGATACTGCTACTCAGTGCGGATTGTTCTAAAGCCGCGTTGTTGCCCCCACCATTTTGGCGCAACTCAAGGGTATTAAAGGCACCGGTTTGGGTAATCGAGGTGATATTGGCATCGCCGAGCCTTTGGATAATCAGAAGGTCATTGAACAGACTGTCTACTTGGGTCGCAAAGGCGAAGTGGCGATTGTTTGTTTGCCGTAAGGTCATACTGCTGCTGACACTGGCAAATTGTGCGAGCCCGCCATAGATATCGCTGCCATCCTGCAGTATGTCCAAGGTGCCATCGATTGTGGCAACCAGGCTGGCGGTGGCGAAGTCGTCCCGATCAAACTGAAAGATTAAAACGGAACTGCCTATATTGCCTGCGGTTTCCTCTACCACGGCACTTTGCCTTTCGCCGTCCTGGAATACAAAAATGCTGCCGTTAGCACTGGCTTCCTGGCGACCAATAAAAAAGTGACTGTCTCCATCCTGGATATTGGTAATGGTATTACCGCTGCCAAAGCGCTGTTCGATAGTGGAAGCATTGGAGGTACCAAGTTGCAGAATAGAGACCTGGCTGTCGAGAGAGAGTTCTTGGGTGATCTCGGAAGTATTTTGCGATCCGATTTGTGTATTGGTTGCGCTTAGAGAAGCACCACCGGATTGAGATATCGTGGTCTCGTTTTGGCTACCGATCTGGGTACTCTGAATACTACTGTTAATAACACCGCCACTTTGAGTGGCGGTGGCGGTATTAGTATCACCTATTTGGCGTTTGATAATAGTATTGCCGAAACCCGCTTCAGTTTGATCGGAATTTGCTGAGTTACCTGAACCGACTTGTTCCAAGTCAGTAGAGTTGGTGCCCAGCGCATTGCCGCTAAAGGCAACCAGTGCGAGCGTCGCAATACTGGCGCATAACTTCATGAGTAACTCCTTTACTACAAAACTTCCAAGGAGCCCATTCGGGGCTGCTAATGAATATCGCCCACTCGGACTTCACAAGTGGACATCAAAAACTACGAGCCGAATACATCAGTATGGGATCTTAGCTACTTCTAGCCGTCTCTCTAAGCGCCAAATTATCCCTATGGGATAAACGGATGCCAGGTAGCTTTTACTTTCAGTATCTATTTCCCGCCGAATAGAAAAATTATTGCTGGCATCGAAGGGGTAGGATATGAGAAATAAGTATTGAAAATGTAGGAAGAAAGTCCCAGGGATGTGACTGGGAAATGGCGGCGATAACTGCCTTTCATTCTCTCGGGAATTATCGTGGGGACTTTCGACACTCGCGGTCCACGCGTTTCAATAAAGTGGGGATACGGTGGTCTCCATGCATCTTTTTCACCAATTTTTTGGCTTCCGGCAAAGGGAGACCGAGGCTGCTGATATACAGTGGTTTTACACTCTTTCCCCGCAGCAGTTCCGCCTTAACAGGTGTGTCCTTAAACGGTTTCTTGGCGACACCGATGATGGGAACTTCCTGCTGGAGAGCAGAGTAGAGATGGGCACCCAGCCCCGGTTTTTGTTCCCCTCCGAGAAATACATAACCATCGATAACAATCAGTTCTGCTTCTATCTTGTGCTCCTCGATTAGGGTGAGGATACAGGGGAGTTCTCGCTTGTAGAAAGCACCGGGCTCATAGGCCAAGGTACTCTCTATTTTACTGAGATAGAGTTGCTCGGGCTCAGGAGCTGACCAATCGTCAAAGCCGACCCCGGCTACCATTGCTCCGGGGTCCCGGTAATCTACATCTACCGCCAAAATCATATTGGGAGCCTTTTTTTTCCATTGAGCCGAATGTTGCGATTGGTTCAGGATACTTCCAGTTTTGCCTGCTTTAACAGCTGCTTATGAGTCGCTTTGTAGTGCTTGCCCAGTGTTTTGGATTTATCAAGGATTTCATTGAACAAGACATTGGCCTTTTCCACCTGGGATTGATCTTTCAAGAATAAGGCAAAGTAAAAAGTCGCTTCTGGTCCGCTGTAGTATTGGTACAGCGTTTCATACTCGTGGTAGGCCTCTTTTACTTGCTTCAATGCCGCTAGTGTACGAGCGTAAAGTAAGTGAGCATCCTGATTTTTAAAATCGGGGTTCTTTTCGATTAATTGATCCAGTGTCTCCTTGGCCAGTTCAAACAGATTGAGAGCAAACTGACAGCGTGCCAACCCAAACATCAGCTCAGGGTCATCCTGATGAACCCCCTGGAGGCACTTTTCATAGAGAGTTTTTGCCTCGTGATAAAGGCCGCGTTTCACGCATTCATCGGCCATGCGCATAGAGTTTTCCACATTATTGGAACGGGACAATTCTTGCGCAGCCTGATGGATATCCCGATTGGGATTTAGAGTTTCCCGCACCGTCCTGCGCGCATTTTTGGCACTGCGTGACTGGTTTACTTCCGGCAGAATTTCCAGGACCAGGTAAGCAATAACTCCGGCCATGGGCAGCATCACCAGAACCCAAATCCAAGTGGTGTTGCGCCCGGTTTTGAGCACGTGAATTACAAAAGCTGCCTGAATAAGCATGGATAGAATAAGAAACGGCATAGGGATTACTCTTCTTATTTTCACTACTAACTTTTCGTGGGCAAGGTTAACCGAGTTCGCTTAGAACACAAGGGCTGTGGATTACGGAGTTGTGCACCAGGGTACCACTCTGTGTTGAGTGCACAGTTGTCGCAATATACTACTGGGCCATGGGAATAAGCCGTCTAAGATTTCTGGGGATAAAAATGACCAGTGCCCTAGACACTTGGAGCTATGGCGCATAGGGAGGTGAGCCCATGGCTCAATTGTCGCGACGGGAATTTTGTTTTGCCACTGGCGCATTGGGGGCGGCCTTGCTAACAGGGGTGTCGACTTCCAAAGCTGCCCAGGCACAGAAGGGCCGCCGTCAGGCTCTGCCGATTCCCCCGGAACTGCGTGCAGATGGGCAAGGCCGGATTAAATTGGCAGCGCGCCCGGGCAAGCAGTCTTTCCTACCGGGGGTGACTACACGTACTTATGGGTTCAATGGTCCGTTTTTAGGTCCGGCGATACGGGTGCGCAAGGGCGAGAAAGTAACCGTCAGCGTGGTCAATCATCTGCCGCAAAATGTAACTGCGCATTGGCATGGACTAATCGTACCCGGCAATGCCGATGGTGGCCCCTATATGCCATTGAAACCTGGAGAAACCTGGACCGTAGATTGGAACATAATCCAGCCCGCCGCTACCCTGTGGTTTCATCCCCACCTCTACCCGACAACCGCCGAGTTGGTACTCAAAGGCCTGGCGGGATTGATTATCATCGATGATGAAGAAAGCGATGCACTGCCGATACCTTCGCGGTGGGGTGTGGATGACATTCCGTTAGTGATTCAGGATCGCCGCTTTACCGATGATGGTCAGTTCTTCCATCGCTTTAACGAAGTGACGGTTGCGGCGGGCTATTGTGGGGATCGACTTCTGGTTAATGGCGTTATTAATCCGGTGGTCAGGCCACCTAAAGGCTGGGTGCGCTTTCGTATTTTGGATGGCTCCAACGGGCGCAACTATCGGCTTGCCACCAGTGACAAGCGACCACTCTACGTGATCGCCAGCGATGGCGGTTTTCTCTCGGAACCAGTGAAAGTGGATGTACTGCCTATTGCTGCGGGAGAGCGCTACGAAGTAATGATCGACACCCGCGATGGCAAGCCTTTCGACTTCCAAACACTGCCAGTGCCCCAGCCAATAATGCGCCTGCCGCCATTTGATCAGGCTCACAGTTTTCTCAGTGTGGTGCCTGGAACATCTGAGGGAAAAGGACAGTTGCCGGAGAGCCTGGTATCCCTGCCGCAGATCCCCCAAAACCTGCCACCAATCAGTCAGAAGCTGGTGATGCAAATGAACCGACAGAAGCAGGCGCAAGCAGTGATTGCTGCAACGGGGCTACCGCAGATGGTTGCCGCCGGTACGACCAACCCCGATGTGGTGGCCAAGGTATTGAAGCTAATTACTGAGGGGCCGGCATTGCCGTTAAAAGAGCAGCTAACTGCGAATGCGATTAATGGGGTTTCCTTTGCATTTACCGAGCCTGGATTTAAGGTTGCGAGGAATAAGGACCTGCGCTGGGAGATCTCAGAGGGACAGGACCGAATGCTACACCCGGTACATATCCACGGCTGCCAGTTTCGAGTCACGAAATACAATAATGCAGAACCGCCACTCTATATGCGCGGCTGGAAAGATACGATGCCCATATCCGATGGCGGCAAAGCGGAAATATTTGTTCGTTTCCCGCTGCCGGCGATGCCGGATATGCCCTATATGGTGCACTGCCATGTTTTGGAACATGAGGACTCGGGAATGATGACAGAGTTTAGTGTCTCCTGACTTTATTCGCTGCTATTCTGTCAGCGTCGCTTCTGTTTCCTGTCTTCCTTATGCTGTAACTTGGTAGCTTTCCTAATCAGGTTTTGGAAGTTGGGGCACTCCAGCTGATTGACCTCGGGACAGTTGGCCACATGGCGTAGCCCATCGCGCATAGCTTCGAGTCGGCGGATATTCTTTTCCAGATCGTCGGCCCTGGCGAGGAGCTGCTCCCTGTCGATAGCGGGGTTGCCATTAGAGGAAAACATCTCGCCAATTTCATCCAGGGAAAAACCGGCGTAGCGGCCAAGGGAGATAAGGGACAACTGTTCTATCACTGTGGCTTTAAAAATCCGTGTAATTCCCCGACGACCACATGACTTTATCAGGCCTTTTTCCTCATAATACCGAAGTGTGGAAGAGGGGAGTCCCGACAGTTTGGAGACTTCGCGTATATCCAGTTCTTCCCTGTTATTCATCGCTTATTGACCTCAAGCTCACTTGAAGTTGTATGCTAGTTTCACGCGTCATTACTGGCAAGTCAAAGTTCAGCTTATGCACACCGCGAAAAGTTATTCCGAAGATCCAATTTCCCAAGAGGCTGCTCAGGTTTCCAAAAGAGGAGTCCTGGTCACCTTGTGCTTGGCGACCTTGCTCGCAGCCTTGGGAGTCAGCGCAATTAATATGGCGCTGCCTGTATTAATCGAAAGCTTAGGAGCTTCCTTCAGTAATACTCAGTGGATTACCGTGGCCTACATGATGTGTATGACTGCGACCCTGCCTATTGCCGGCAGTCTCAGCGACAAGCTGGGTCGCAGGAAATTGTTCCTAAGTGGCGGATTGATATTCACCTTATCGACATTACTTTGCGCGCTGTCTTTTAATGTTTGGACCCTGGTTTTTTTCCGCGCAATACAAGGGGTCGGTGCCGCGATGTTCGTGGCTGTGTCTATGGCTATTGCCAGCGACGTTTTCGATAAAAGTGAAACGGGAAAGATAATTGGATTACTGGGCAGTCTGTCTGCGGTTGGGACTGGTATGGGCCCTATCGTGGGCGGCTTGATTGTCGAAAATCTGAATTGGCAGGCCATCTTTTGGCTGGTGGTGCCGGTGGGATTGGGGGTGTTTTTCCTGGCATATCGAACTCTGCCGGAAAACATAGTCGGCGAAGTTGTTGATGGCAGAAGTCGATTCAAACGTTACATGGCTGCGGCATTCCTGTTCTTTAGCATTGTTTTTTATACCCTGGCAATTAAACCACTGGGAGAGGGATATTCCGCAGTTAATGGCATTGCTATCGCTCTATCGGTGATATTTGGTGTGGGGTTGTTTTATGTCAGGCAGAAAGTGCACCCCCTGCGTGAAGGATTTACGGAGTCTTCTGGAAAGCAGACATTCCTGGCGAATGTGGCTGGAAACTTTTTGGTGGCTTCATCGGTAATGAGCAGCCTGATTGTAGGGCCTTTTTATTTGACCCTGGCACTGGATCTGGACCTTTTTATCGCAGGGCTGGTGATGACAACCGGTTCATTTATGGTGGCTGCTTGTTCAAATCTTGCCGGTCGAGCAGTGGATCGATTCAATAGTCGGGGTATCGTATTACTGGGTCTGTTAATTTTGCTTTGTGGAGCCATGGGAATGGGGCTGCTCAGGGTAGAGCAGGGCTTGGTAGGCTATCTGGTTTTTTCCGTCACTATGGCAATGGGTTACGGAACCTACCTGTCGACAGTTAATACCATGACCATGAATAGCGCCCGGGCCGAAGTTCGTGGGCGTATTTCCGGGTTTCTCAGCCTTTCACGAGGATTGGGTTTGTTGACCGGAGCTTCAGTGATGAGTGTGATTTTTGTAGGGCTTGTACCCAGCCAGCCCCTGCAAGACATGAGCCCTTCGCAGATAGCGGATGGTCTCAATGCCGTTTATCGCCTGGCATCAGTGTTCTTGTTAACCGCATTAACAATACAGGTGGTGTCTATTCTTGCCAGCAAGCTTGCTTCCAAAGCGCAAAATTAAAGATTACCTCCAGAGCTATAAAGTAAACCCATTAGCGAGTGCTTCGTTTTAGTGAGCACTCGCGGATATTAATAGCTGCTGGAGCTATTAATACCCATCTCTATTTCCTGATTTATTCCTATTTTCCAGTCCAGCGCTTTTACACTTCACCCACTACCTCAATAGCTAAAAATTCAGGCATAGATCTGGTTGACTTAAAGCTGGCTTCAAGTTGTATCTTGAATCTGTGGATTCCAACAAGATATCGAGAGAGCTTTAGGAGGACCAATCAGTGACGAATTCTTTGAGACAGTGTGTTGAAGCACTTAAAGCGAATTGGCAGGGACTTGATACTTCATCGATTGTGAGATGTCGAGAAGCCCTGGGAAAATTGGCGGCATCAAATCCTGATGAAGCATGGTTGGCTGATCTACACAGTCGCCAAGAACCCAGTGTAGAGTTATACCGGGATGAAGGTAAGGGTTTTATCTTGCTGGCTCATGTGGAGCCTCGTGGGCTCTATCGCCCACCACATAATCATGGCAATGGCTGGGTATTTTACGCGGTGCAACATGGTGAAGTGGAGATGTCTACCTATGGTTTGCTCAATCAAGACGACGGTGAACAACTGGTGAGCCGGGGCTGTTATCAAATGAAGCCCGGTGACTGTAGTGCGTTCTTACCAGGGGATATTCACGATACTCATTGCCTTTCCGAATATGTATTGATGTTTAGGTTGACCAGTTGTGACTTTAGCGAGGAGAAGCGTGAGGGACGTCTTAGGGTGTTTGCATCTTAAGCAAGAGTTTAACAATTGCCCGCTGGCCAGTTGCTAACGGGCAATTATCGATTGGGCGGTTCCTAAGCCCAGTACAGTCAAAACTCTCGATTAAAAATCGTAATCTTTATTATTGGGATATCATCCCGATATTGCCATTGCCCACTTGACTGGCTGAGATATTTCCATTGACTTCACTCTGTGAAATATCAATAAAATTATCCAGCCCATTCTGTTGAGATAAGGCGAAACTCGAAGTACCCTCCTGAAATGCAACAGCCTCATTAAACATACCTTCCTGTGTGGTGGTGATGTTCATGAGTTCACCTTCTTGTCGAGAGGAAGAGATATTGTCCGACCCGATCTGACTTGTTTGGGCGTAGCTGTTTTCATTGAATATTTGCCAGAGAATGGCATTGTTGCCATCACCTAATTGGGTGACTTCACTAGTAAGGAACTCGCCAAAGTTCTGCAAGCTGGTCGCCTCATTTCCTGTTCCGTTTTGTGTCACGGTAGAGGTATAGAAGGTACCGCGTAGTTGAATTAGGACACCATCATTCAAGGTTCCTGTTTGGAGAAGTGAGCCTGAGTGGAAATCACCACTTGTGGCGCGAACAAACCCCATATTACTTTGTCCAGATTGGAACAAGTAGCCTGTATTGCCAATGGAGTCACTTTGGAAGAGTCTACCGTTATTCAATAGCCCCTCCTGATAGATTTCCCCATTAGTCGTAGTGGTAAGTATCTGGGTACTGAGTGCGGTCTGATTATCACCCAGTTGCACAATTTGCACCGTGGTTGAAGTGCTTTCTTCTTGGCTGGCGATGGCGCTGTTACTGTCTCCAGTTTGCATTTGAAGTATGTAGCCCAAGGATGAATTCACAGATTGCATCGCTTCGGCAGAGTTGGAGCTACCTGTTTGCCTTTGTTCTATTAAGTTATTTTCAATGGTTGAGTCGGCTTGCTCGGCTGTTGCCAGATTGCTATCGCCGAATTGCTCTACAGTGGCAGTACTTGTGTCCGCGTGGCTAAGAGTACCTAACAACAGAATTGTGGATGAAAAAAGGATAGGGTAAGGCTTCACAAAGATCTCCCTTTGTTGAACTAATTTGAGTTCTTTCCTGCTTGGGGCACGGGGTGCTAGCCAAAGGATAAGTGACAGTCAGTTACGGCTTATTACTGCTGATATTGCCGATCTAAAGTGTCGCTATGGAGTGAGGGAAATACTATGGGCCAGAAGTACTTTTATTTTGAGAGAAAAGTCACTGACGAAAGATACAGGAATTGTGAAAAACTGCATTTATCAGTGGTGGTTCCTGGTTAGATTGGGAACTTTTTCTCACTTAGACGATGTAAAGCGCCATGAACTTGTCTATCGGTGTCTGTTGGCTAGGTAATTATCCTTACATTTTGATCCTGTATTGTTATTGGTAAAACTTTTCTCTTTTATGGTTTTATGTAGATTTAAAAACCTATAATTTCCGCTTTTTACGTGCCTTTGATCTTGAATTTAGACATTTGCTCACTGGCGCACGTGACCTGTGTCGATGTGGTCACGAAATATTCTGTTTAAATCTGGAACCATTCCGTTTGCTATTTATCGAAACTGCTGAGTACGTATGGGGCTATTTGAACAGCGTACAGAAATAAAGTAAGTGTTTGTGATAATTATTAAAGGTGCAGGGGCAGTTGCACCCAGTTGAGTAAATAAAGACGGGGAAGGGAAGTGGGCTCCTTTCAATTTAGAGCATCCTGGCAGTGTATAAATATTTATGCCAAGAATGTCTGCTCTATTTATTAATGCCTTCCGTTATACGTTATTCACACAAGCTCTCGATCTCTATTTTTGCAAATAATACCTGGCAGTTTGGTATTTGCCTCATCGCGTAAAACTTTAAATAGAACCCTAAAAACGACAATTGGAGATTCTATGAGCCATATTTTTATTCGCACAGCCATAGCATCGGCGCTGATGCTGGGCGCTCAAGGCTTGAGTGCGGCACAACCCGCCGACGACTACGTTGCGGGGCAGAGTTATTCCGGTGGCAGCCAGGTTTGCTACGGGGGAAACTTATATAAAGCTCAATGGTGGGCAACAGCTTCTCAAATTCCCTCGGATGCCCTGACAGCAGAAAACCGCTGGGACTCCCCCTGGATTTTGGAAGAGTCAGGTGCGTGCGATACCAGTGGTGGCGATGACTCCAATTCCGGTGATGGTGATAACACTGATTCTGATGATGATACTGATACCGGAAATAACGGAGACACGGATTCAGGTAACAATGATGATACAGGTTCCGGCAGCGGTGGTGGCACTGATGACTCCGATACTTATATTTCCGGTCAAAACTATCGCAAAGGCGAAGAAGTTTGTTACGACGGCGACCTATTTGTTGCCCAGTGGTGGGCTAATGGTGACGACCACCCCACCGATGCATTAACGGCTGAAAATACCTGGGGTTCCCCTTGGCTTCTTAAGGAAGCGGATGGTTGCTCCAGTGATGGCGGCTCCGATGACGACACCGGCACCGGTGGCGATGATAGCGGCAGTGGCAACGATGATAACGACAACAGCGGCGATGGCAACGATAACTCTGACAGCACTCCCATTACGATCAGTGCTTCAGTGTCGCAGTCACAAATTACCGGTGGTGGTACTGTAACACTTGATGCCAGTGCCTCCGGTGGCGACGGCAACTTGTCTTACAGCTGGGCTCAATTATCCCCGGCCTCTCCTGAAGCAGATATTGCCTCTGCGACCAGCGCATCCACCACTGTTACCCTACCTTCAAGCACCTTTGATGTGAGCTATGTCTTTAGCCTGATCGTCAGTGATGGTGACACTACTGAAGAAGCACAGATAACCGTGCAAAACCTCGCGGTGGACGATACCGATGAAGACGACGATGATGATAATACCGATGGTTCTGAAAGCTCAGTAACCGCAAATATATCGGCCTCAAGTATCAATGTAGGCTGTAGTGGAACGGTTAATCTGGATGGCTCAGGTAGTACCGGCGGCAGCGGCATCTCTTATATCTGGAGCCAAACCAGTGGCCCGGTTGTAAAGATGACCAACTATACCGGCAGCGCTACCTCAGTGACCCTGTCTGAGGTATACAGCGATGTAACCTACACCTTCCAGCTGACGGCTTCTGACTCCACCCAAGCCAGTGATGTGGACGAGGTCTCCATTAGCCAGGATGGCTGTGCCGCAGCCGATGGCTATGTGATGGGCATCAGCGAACTGGAAGCTGCAGAAGAGTCGATTACCAGCAGTGATTCCCTGCTTCAGGAAGTAAAGGACACTGTCGAAACCCGGGACAACGCCGTGGTTGAGGCGGTGCAACCTGGCCGCAGTGCAAACCCTGAAAATGTCCTCCGCGTTGAGAGCATCCTGTCTGAAGAAGACTGGGATTACCTTTTCGCCCTCAGAGCGGAAGAGTACACCTACACCAATTTCCTCCGAGCCGTAGCCAAGTTCCCAGCTTTCTGTGGTGACTATACCGATGGCCGCGATGCCGAGGCGATCTGTCGCAAGTCGATGGCTGTCATGTTTGCACACTACGCCCAGGAAACCGGTGCCCACGCAACCGGTTGGGAAGTGCCGGAATGGCGCCAGGGCCTTTACTGGTTGCGGGAAATTGGCTGGACTGAAGATACTTCCGGCGGCTACGGCGCCTGTGATACCAGCAGCAGCTGGGCAGCTGAAGCATGGCCCTGTGCGATCAATAGTGATGGTGGCTACAAGAGTTACTTCGGCCGCGGCGCCAAGCAGTTGAGCTGGAACTATAACTACGGTCCCTTCTCCCAGGCGATGTACGGTGATATTTACACCCTGCTGGAAGCACCGGAGTTGGTAGCGGATACCTGGTTGAACCTGGCAAGCTCCATCTTCTTCTTCGTCTATCCACAGCCACCCAAGCCAAGCATATTGCATGTAATCGATGGCACCTGGGAACCGAACAGTGTGGATCTGGCCAATAACCTGACTGCTGGATTCGGTGTTACCACCAATATTATTAATGGAGCGATCGAATGTAGTTCTGGTACTGAAGACTACCGCTCACAGTATCGGATCGAGTACTACCAGAGCACAGCGGAATACTTCGGTGTAGAAATTCCGGCAGATGAAGAACTCGGTTGTGCCAATATGGGGCAGTTCCAGACTGGTGGTGCAGCATCCCTGGATATTTACTGGGATAAAGATTGGGGATGGTCTGCGGATACCCCAAATAATGAGAGCTACGCATGTCAGTTGGTGAATTACCAGACTGCCTACTCAGCACTGAATGAGGGCGATTATGCCAAGTGTGTTGAGGGCAACTTTGATATGACTATCGATTACCAAGACTAAAAACCAGGGGGCCGAATAGCCCCCACCCAAACCCTTTCAGTGACCTGGTTCTCCCCCGCAGCCAGGTCACTTTTTTATTGCCTTTCCTTCGGTGTTATCTTTCTCTGAATCTATCTACAGGCATATACATTCCTGTTAGACAAAAATTTAATCCAGGCAGCTGGGGTTAGCCGTTGTAAAAGTGTTAGAGATCCATGTATTGGAAGACGTACAGGCATCGGCATTGGCGTCATTAAGGTCGAAGCCAACGCCGAAGCCGCCCGCATCAACTCTGTTGCCAGTGATAAGGTAATTGGTTTGCGCAAACTCCTGCATCAATATGCCGCTAAACATAATATTTAAAACGGTATTTTGCGTAATAATACCCCCGGACGAGCTTCCGATAACGATACCATTCTCTCCTGTTACGAAACTTCCAGTTACTGGCTCTATGGTGTTTTGCGAAACGAGTGCATAGTCCCCTTGGATAACAATAGAGTCCCTCTCGTTATTTACAATTTCATTTGAAAGTATGCTGTTAAAATCCCCATCGGAAGAGATACCCATTTCGGTATTTAAAGAAATTGTCGAACTGCTAACAAAGTTGTTATTGCTGGTTAGGGAAATACCTATTTCGTTAGTTTGCACTAGGATATTGTAAATTCCATGAAATCCCGAGTCCTCTGCGCTGACGCCGGTATAACAATTCTCAATGGTTCCGTTTGCAAGAAATGCCCCCTGACCAGATAAAATGATGCCAGTATTCAGCACTGGAAGTGCGGCACAGTGCACGGTAAATCCATTCATATCCAGATTGCCGCCGGGGCCGGATATAGTGATTGGCGGTGTGGCAGTACAGAATAAAATATCTTCTGTCATTGTTTCAGCGGTGGTAATGGTATCTCCGCACTGAACGTCGGCAAAACATAGGGCTGGTAAAAGCATGGGTGCACAAATTAACGGGAAATATTTTCCGGTTTGCATAGGATTTCTTCTCTGCCAGTTACTTTAAGGTGACGTTTAAAAGAGATCTTTTGAGCGGATCTTCTGAGAAAAATATAGATATGATTGATTGGCGGGTGAGGTAATAGATGACGGAGATCAGGCCTGGAAAACGGGTACATATTATCAATATTTGCATAGATTCCAGCCAAACAAGTAGGAGTAATTAGCGGCTCAGAACTTCCTCAATAGGCTGATTTTATACGTGCAGATTACTCTTTTTAATCTGTGGTATTGTGCTCGCGCCTTGTGTATAAGGCGGAAATATACGATAGGGCTAATAAACTATAATGCCGCCGGATATCACAAAGGATATTGGCGGCATGGTGTTACAACATATTCAAGAGCTACTTAAAAATAGGGGTGCCGGTTTACTCCTACTGTGTGACCTGGGCAAAGTTGGCGCTGCCGATTTGGATCGTGAAAGAGGAATGACCTTCACCAGATTGTGATATCTCCTTGTAATGCCCTTCGCCAATTTGTAGGAGTGTGAGGGAATTATTCAGGCCACTTTGTGAGATCACTGCTTCACTGGAATTGCCAATTTGGGCAACATCTGCACTGAGAATAGTGCCATCCTGCTGTAGGCTGACGGTATTAGCTGTTCCGATCTGTGCAACCAGCAAGTGTACATCAAGCCCTAACTGATCAGTATCCACTGCATTTTGGCTTCCGAGCTGAGCAATCTCACCACTACTTATCAGTGTATTTTGGTCGGCCTCAACACTATTTCCTGAACCGCCTTGGGTAATGATTAGGGAGCCATCTTCAGATAGATTCTGGTTAGTAGTCGCTGTATTTAAGGTTCCTAGCTGGGCAATAAATACACTATTAGAGTTACTAATAGTCTGGGTAGTTTCAGCGGAGTTCTGAGTGCCATTTTGTAATACTTCTGCACTATCAGAAGTGGCATCCAGCTGAGAAATCTTCGCATAGTTATTACCTCCAATTTGGGTAATAGACCCTTGAGCGGTGTCGCTGTCAATTTGATCAATACGGCCTGTATTTAATGATCCGACCTGAAGCAGAGTTCCAGTGCTACCAGACCTTAGCAGTTGCAGAATATTCCCCGTATTTGATACTCCAAATTGTTGAAGTGTGCCACTAGCAGAACTTATATTCTCCTGGTAAATTTCCGCAGAGTTTTGTTCTCCCACTTGAGTGGTGAGTGATGAGATTGAAGAGGTCACAACCTGTTGGGAGGTAGCGGTATTCGATACGCCGATTTGATTGACGATAATCGATCCGTCTGATGAGCTTCCCTGGCCAGCATTAGCGCTGTTACTATCCCCTGTCTGAGAAGTGTTGATATGCCCATTACTGGTATTTTCCTGGGCAGTCTCACTGTCATTGGCGACACCGATCTGGCTTTGCACGATGGTGCTTTCACTGGTTCCATCAATTTGGAGGGCATCCTCGCTGTTATTGACTCCAATTTGAGTTTGTACTATTAAGCTGTTGTTAACATCAGAGTCTGCATTATTGGCTGTGGCGGTATTACCTATGCCAGTTTGGTTTTGGATTACAAAATTGTTTTCGGCAAAAACCACACTGCTGATTGCCAACGCAAGTGAGCTAAAGATAAGTGGTGAGATTTTCATAAGTTACTCCTTTAAACTAAAAATCCCTAAATCATTGTCCGTTCAGTTACTGCTTCCTCCTTGTAAATCGAATTGACCACTGATATCCACTAGAGGCTCTGCCGATGAACGATACTGCATACAGAGCCTAATCCTGTGAGTTTTGGATATAACTATTGCTGCACACTGGCAAAGTTGGCATTACCAATTTGTAACGTAAATGAAGTTTGGTTTACATACACTTTGTGAAATTTCTTCAGAATGACAGCAGCCAATCTGGATTAATATCATCAAATTTCTCAGATCCGTATGGGTATTGTCTGCCTCATGGTACTGCCATTTTGTGTTACAGCGGTGCTCAGAAAGGCCCTACCTTGCTGTGAAGTAACAAAATTATTCTCGGCGATAGCAGCACTGCTGATGGTCAGCGCCAGGGAATCGGTAAGGAAGGAAGAGATTTTCATAAGATACTCCTTGACTACAAAATCTCTATGACAGCATATGGTGATGTTTAGGCGATGTGCTTATTAACTTTTGCATATTGAGTAGGTTAAGATGCCCAAAGGGCACCTTAACGAAAGTCTCTATCAGTCTACTGTATAAATGTAGCGCTATTGCCGTCTCCAAGTTGGGTAACACTGATAGCATCATTAAAGCCAGTTTGCGTAACCGATATGTAGTTACTGCTACCGTCTTGAGATAATGTTGCAGTGTTTTGCATGCCGCTCTGGGCCAATTCAATCAAATTCAAGTTACCTGCCTGCAGCATGGTTGCTGTCTCCATATCTCCATCCTGTGTTGAGGTAATTTCGTTCTCATCACCTTCCTGGGTGATATCCAGTGAGCCACTGAATGCTGATTGGCTAGCTGAAACCATATTCATATTTCCAATTTGTTCAACAGAGGATGTATCCGATGAACCGCTTTGTGTCACAGTAGCATCGTTTTGTGTACCGTCCTGGGAAATAATATTGGAGCTATTGTCAGTCGACGCCTGTAAGGCTGTAGCCATATTGGATGAGCCTGACTGATAAATTTCAATGTTGTCACTGGCTCCTGATTGTGTTGCCAAAGCCATATTATTGTCATCACTTTGGCTAATATAAATGTTACTTTCAAAAGCACTACTTTGTGTGGCAACCGCTGATTGATTATCCCCATATTGGTAGATGGATAATGTATTGTCTGCAGTATCAAAACTAGTAGCACTGGCAAAATTGGAGTCTCCGGACTGTACTACGATAGCACTATCGGAACTTGAGGTGTTTCTGTTAATTGAGGCATTGTTGAAATCACCAACCTGACTTATCAAGTCTGAATTGGTAAAGGAGTTAAGGTGAGATATCCCAGCAGCATTTTGTTGCCCGAATTGAATTGTGGTAGCGCTGTTACCAGAGCTTGCTGTGTTTTGCAATGTAGTTGAAATATTTAAGTCACCGGATTGAGTAATGACTACAATATTGCTGGAACTCGTGTCCTGAGTACTAGTAGCCAGGTTTTGATCGCCATACTGGCTGATTGAAATAGAATCAGAATCTGAGGAGGTTTGTTCAGAGCTGGCAAAGTTAGTGTCACCATTCTGGAGGATTTCACTGCTACCGTTTGAAGCGGTTTCCTGACTGGTTAAAACGATATTGTTATCCCCGACCTGGAGTGCTGATGCCGTAGTGCTGGTTGTGGCATCTTGTGTCGAGGTGACACTATTATTATCTCCCTGCTGTGTTTGATAAATGACGCCGCTGACATTGCCATTAGTTTGACTGGCATCAGCGTCGTTGTTATCACCAATTTGTGTTTGCACAATAAGGTTATCAAACACGGTCGGATCACTTTGATCAGCTGTCGCGTTATTATCTGTACCCATCTGGTTCTGGATGACAGTATTTTCCGCATAGGAAATCCCACTGATCATAAAGGATAAGGCCGTGGCTATAAGGGAATAGGTCTTCATTGGATAACTCCTTTACCAATTTGGACTTTGGGTGGTAAGCATATACTCTGCCTTTAACATCCATATAAAGGCAGAGTGTTTTTCGTGTTTCTACGAAAAATTATGTGCGGTCAATAATGATTGGGAATCTTAAGTGGAGGCTAGTACATAAAAAGTATCACTCTACTACACGATGATATGGTTTAAAGCCATAGGTTGGGTTGTTAGCCATTTGATTTATAGCGTCAGATCAATCAAAGGCTACTTTAATTTTTGTCGATGAATTGGTATGTAGCTATGAGAATTTAGTTTGGCAAAGTTAGGAATAAAGTCGAGTTTGTGTTTTGACTGACTACGTACTAGGCTGATCTATATTTTATAGATTGACAAGAATATAGGGAGGTTGCGCCCTGATGATCACATCAGCTCACCGATCAGCACAGCTTTCGAGACAACCTTGAAAGGGCTAGGTTATTTCTGCTGGTAGTTTGCGCTGTTGTCACCACCTATTCGTAGTATGTCAGCACTGCTATTAACCCCCAGTTTGCATCATTTGTATAAAGTTATTGCTACCAATTGGGGAGAGTTCGACAGTATTTTGTCTCCCACTCTGGGTTAGACTGAGCCTATGATCGCTACCTATTTGGTGAGTGTAGAGGTGAGTCTCTTCTCCACTCTAAGTGACATTTAAACTATTAATATATCCCTCCTGCAGTAGTTACAGTTCGCTACTTGTACCGCCCAAATTCACTATTTTAATATTACTACTGCCGAGTTGATTAATAATGACCTCATTATTAGCTGTAGAGATAAGACTAATATCGATAGTGTGCCTGGCCCCAGCTTGTATAAGCTCTACTTTGTCATTATCATTAACACTGTGAATTAGAAAAACCTGGTTGTCCGCACCAACTTTCTTGATATAGTCTATTGCTGAGTTTGTCGTGCTAATAAATACCTAGTTTTGATTGGTATCACCGATTTGAGCGGAAAGTGTACTATTACTAGAGCCATTGTTTGAATCTAGTATTGTTGGTTTGTTACTAAGTCCTATCTGATGAAATTGCATTTCTCCATTAATAATATTACCTTGTAAACTAGTGACAGAATCTTCTGTGTTTTTTTGATAGATAGAAATAGAAGCATTTTTAGAGTAGGTTTGAACACCTTGGGCGTTATTTTGATGGTCTAACTGGATATAGTTAAAGTGGCTGTTAGTAATGGAGTCTTGTAGTGAACTTCCCTGGTTGCTATCGCCAATCTGGTAGCTAATACTAGTAATATCACTTTGGTCAGTAGTGGCACTGTTAGCGCTACCCTACTGATACAGTGATGTACTATTTGCTTCAGCCAAAGAATTTGTGGCAATAAATGAAGATAGAGAGACGTAAATACCAGCCTTGGTGTACATGATAACTCCTTTCTATGACCGAACATTAAGTAACAGTTTCCCGAAGTTAGTACTTCTATCATGAGTAAATTTTATATAAATAACCTAAGTTATTTCATAATAAGCTGCATGCACTAGCTGGCGAATAAAATCGTACTTTCCAAAATTGGATCAGAGTATGGTGTTCTGGATTAAATGCTAGTAATCATTAAAAAGTAATTGCGCCAGCTTAAGATTCTATTTTTAATCGTTGCTATCGATATAGCTGTGCTAGCTTCTTCAAAAGAATGGCGTAGTTTTTATTCGTTCGAACGTCAATTATTTTAGGAAATTTTTCTTATGGTTGAAGCTATTATTACATCCAAACTTAGGGGACTCAGTATCTCTGTGCTGAGATGTATTCTTTATTCTGAACTGATAGGAGTTGGATGTGAAAATTAAGCAGTCTGTAGATAAGGTGGCACTATTAGCGATAATGGCTTTTTCGGCGTCTTCATATTCATCAATTGCCTTGGCTGAAGTGGCTTGTGGCGATGTAATTACAACTGCAGAAGTGCTCACTGAGGACTTATCTTGTGATCTAACTACCGATGAACCTGATGCACTTACTATTGTCGGCCCAAGTGGCAGCTTAAATATGGGCGACTATTCCCTGACCTGTACCACAGGAGGAGACCTAGGTGGTGCAGGAATTCGAATCGAAGGCAATGGCGCCACCCTCACTGGAGGCGTTATAGATGGCTGTTTTGATGGAATTTTCTTAGAGGGAGAGGGGTATCACAAAGTACTTGGTACCGAAGTTGTTAATAGTGTTAATGATGGGATAGATATAGATAGTATTTACAATACTATAAATGACTGCGTTATTACTGATAGTGGTAGAGTCGGAGTCGATATGGATGATGACTACAATACTTTTTCTGGCTGTACCGTAACAGGTAGTGTTGCCGACGGAATCCAGGTGGATGATAGTTTTTCGCGAGTTTTTAACAACACTTCAAGTGGAAATGGAGGAGCTGGTATTCTGATAGAAGGATCGTCAAATAATGTGATATCACAGAACACAACTACCGATAATGGCAACGGTGATAGCCAAGATGGTGGTATAGTTCTTATTTTTACTAATTCCAACTTCAATATTATTTCTGCGAACTCTTCTTTTGATAATGATCCTTTTGATCTGAGGGATACAGTTGACCCTGATTGCAGTGGTACTAATATTTGGGTAAACAATGAATATCTCACTAAAGATCCAGATTGCCTGGATTGACTATTCTTAATAGACAATTTCTTTTCCATGGGCTGTTAAATTTGGTGGTAACGTTTTGTGGAATTTTATAGATCGATTTACTTAATTTTTTTATAAAGCTTACCAATCAGCAATCTATTAGGGGCTCGTATATGAAATATATGAGCTTCCTTTATATAGCATAATATAAATATATTTATATCTATTATAGTGAAATGTGGTAGAGGTTTAATTAAAATAAAAATATCTCTAAGGTGAGCATCTTGTAAAGGGCTCTCAGGCGTGTATTTTTCACTTTAAATGTTATTGTATGAATTAAATAATATTTGCATCTAAGTGTTGATATGTTTCCATGTATGAGATTTTGATGTGGAAGATTAGATGAGTATTTTAAAAGTTAGGCATTAATAGGATGTTGAGTTGAACAGCAGGTATGCGGTTAGTAAGCATGATCTAAATGTTAAATATATATTCCTAAGTTCACCACTTAAAATACGTTGGATGTCTGATGGCGTATATGTAGCCAGGTATTTGAAATTTTCAAGAGGGGACTTTTTTGGAGAGTACTATGTGAGTGCAGCGATGCTGTAGTGTTTCAGTAATTTGGGGGGGCGCAAACAAACCGAAGAGTGTGAGTAAGTGTGGGTGTAATTTTAAATTGCCTCTTTTTGTGGTATTACCACGATATTCAATGTGCTGATGGTTGGTTCTATAAGAAATAGTAGTTTTGGGGATGCACTGAGACGATAGATATGATAACAAAACAGAATAATATATATTCAATAATTGTATCAGTTCAGTGAATCCCCAATTTATGATCACTAAATATTTTTCTATGAAATTAAAGTGAGCTTGAAGCCAGGCATATTATTGCATTATGTTTCCGCTATTGTTGTCTCCAAACTGTGTCATGGTAGTTGAGGCAGATGGGTTCGCCTGCATGGCCTGTAGAAAATTATTATTTCCACTTTGTGAGAGTGTGGCCCAGCTACTCATACCTGTCTGGTTAAGATCGATTTCGTTGAGCGTACCATTTTGGTCTGTATCAGCAGAAATCAAATCACCATCCTGAAAAATAGAGAGGACATTTTGTGTACCTGTTTGCGTACTTAGAAGGCTATTTGATGATCCAGTTTGGCTAGCCAAGGCCATATTTTGTTCGCCATTTTGTGAAAGGGTTAATATTGATGAATCACTCATAATTTGGAAAGCAATTGCATCGTTGGCAATGCCTATCTGATTGACCTCTACTGTACCATTGCTACTAAAGGCGTGGCCTGATCCCCCGATAATATTTTGATCACCTATTTGAGTGATAGAGCCGATTACATTATTACTTGAACTTATCGATACACCGCCTAAATTATCATTTCCTATTTGCTGGATAAATGTCTGGCTCATCGTGCTATCAATTTGGCTGGAACTTCCTTGGTTTGCATTACCATCCTGATTGGAAAAGGTACTTCCGAAACTGCTACTCGAGTTACTGGCTCCACCAAGGTTGTCTACGCCACTCTGAATAACGGTGCTTGTCATAAAGTCTGAGCTGTTAAACTGGGAAATTCCACCGTTGTTAAGTGATCCAGTTTGTAAAACTACGGAGGTGGTGTTGTCTGTATTAAGGCTTGCAGATGCAGAACTAATATTTTGAGATCCATCCTGGCTAATAAATATGGAGTTGTTATTTGAATTGTTGAAATGAGAAGCCGAAGATTGATTGTCAGTACCAATCTGAATAATATTTGTGCTGTTTGAGCTGGAGTTAAAATTTACAGTCGAAGTGAAATTGATTTCACCGGTTTGGGAGACAAAGTTGGTGTTATTAGAGTCACCAAGCATACTGGATGTAACTTCGTTAGTATTACCCATCTGCAAGGTTGTCAGCGTTGTGCCTGTACTATCCTCCTGGCTCGCGTTGGCTAAGTTTCCATCTCCAATCTGGGTCTGAATAATCACGCCATCACTGCTATTAATGATCTGTTCCGCCTCGGCTGTATTATCATCCCCATTCTGGGTTTGTACAATTAAATTATTGGTAACGGTGGGATCGCTTTGGTCTCCCATGGCCATGTTGTTATTGCCGGTTTGGTTTACAATATATGTATTACTAGCCTGTACTGTAGCGCTGATGCTAATTGCTAAAATACATGGGATTGCTGGAATATGAAAAGGCATTCTCATTGATAAAACCTCGACTTCTTTACTGTAGTCATTTTCCTAAAACAAAATTTTAAACAGGCTTGTTACATATTTAAATTGAGTAGGTACAAGCTTAAATGAATATCATTAATGTCCATTTCTATCTGGAGCTGATAGCAGGTTGGCGCTATAGAGATCAATATTTGCTTGGGGAAACTTCAGAACTGGCAAAAGAAATTTTCCGAAACTGACTAATCGGCATTAATACTTAGCTATGCCTGTTATTGATCAAAGCCGAACACGCTTAAGATATCACCAAATATGGACTACAAATTGTGCGATTACTAAATGCATGCTTACTGTCTAATTGTCCTTTAAACCTCCTGAAATCTATTAATGCCGGGTAGAGCTATTTAATCTTCTACCCTACCTATATATGATTACTGCCTTTGGTTTCCCTGAGTATGTTGAAAGTTTGGTAAAAGTATTGATGAAGCATGAGTCTTTTCAATGAGAGATAAGTGTGTAACTGCTAGTAATAAAGTTTACTTCCAGTGAGTTAGGCCAACTGATATTTTTTGCACTATAATTTTTCTCTTCTAGAATGGATCAAAATTTATCTGGTTGTGAATAATTTTAAATCTAGATAGAGGTTGCAGTCCTAGCTTATGAAAGCTTTAGGCTAACCCTGTTGCCTTGATTTATCAGGAAGATTATCCGGGGATAAACTTACACCCTTTTTTAACAGAAAAAATGATACCAAGCAGAAGCATTTGGTATCATCGACTACATATAAAGAAATTCACGTCTTAAGTGGAGTAAATGATATGAGCATTTCTCCTAATGCATGTCCTTTATGAATGGTCATGTATTCCGCTACTTTGTGTACTTTGAGCTAATAGTGGGTGAGTTACTGCATGATATTACCACTATTGTTTTCGCCAAACTGCGTCACAGTGGATGAGGCAGATGGATTTGCCTGCATAGCCTGTAGAAAATTATTGTTACCATTTTGTGTAAGTGTGGCAACACTACTCATGCCGGTCTGATCAAGGTCAATTTCATTAAGTGTGCCACTCTGATTGGTATCGGCAGAAATTGAATCACCATCCTGAATAATAGAAAGTACGTTCTGTATTCCTGTTTGCACGCCAAGAAGGATGTTAGATATCCCTGTTTGCCCCGCCAGGGCCATATTTTGTTCACCATTTTGAAAAAGAGTTAATACTCCCAAGTCGCTCATAATTTGGAAGGCAATTGCTTCATTCGCAATACCTATTTGAGTGACCTCTACAGTACCATTACTACTAGAGGAATGGCCTGCGCCACCAACTATATTTTGGTCGCCTATTTGTGTGAAGGAGGCGCTAACATTATCGCTGGAGTTTATCGATATGCTACCTAAATTGTCAGTGCCGGTTTGCTGGATAAATGTATGGCTCTGTGTGCTATCAATTTGGCTTGAACTTCCTAAATTTAAACTTCCCACTTGATTAGAAAAGGTACTGCCGAAGCTACTATTTAAATTACTGGCTCCCCCTAGATTATCATCGCCACTTTGAATGACCGTGCTCGTCATAAATTGAGAGCCACTAACTTGCCCAACTCCCCCATTGTTCAGCGATCCATCCTGTAAGATGACAATACTGTTGTTCTCCGCATCGAAACTTGCGCCTGGAGAACTCGTATTTTGAGATCCGCTTTGGTTTACCAATATGGAATTGTTACTTGAATTGAAGGCATGAGCAGTAAAAGTTTCATTGTCTGTTCCTATCTGTATAACATTGGTAATATTAGACATGGAATTAAAATTATTGGTAGAGGTGAAATTCAATTCACCACTTTGAAAAATGAAATTGGTGCTCGCGGTGTCATTTAACATAGAGGAATCAACTTCGTTATTGTTACCTATCTGTATGACTGAGTAGGTTGTGTTGGTGCTATTTTCCTGGCTCGCTATGGCTAAGTTTCCATCTCCAATCTGGGTCTGACTGATCACTGAATTATTGCTATTTATGATTTGTTCCGCCTCAGCAGTATTGTTATCACCATTTTGGGTTTGCATAATTAGGTTGTTGGTAACGGTGGGGTCACTTTGATCCCCCATGGCGGTGTTATTGTTACCATTTTGATTGACTATGTAGGTGTTGCTCGCTTGTGCTAGCTGTATTAAAGCAAGGGTTGACAGCCCGACAATAGTGGCTTTGATTTTCATTGTTGAATTCCTTTTCAAGTTAGGTTCTGGTTGAGATTTGGTTTAGTTAGTGACTTAGGTTTGAATATCATCGTTGAGGCTGCTTACTTTAATGATTTCAATACGTTTTCATTGGCAATGAAAGTTTGAAGTGCCAGAGTGCAGTCATTACAGTTGAGTCCGGTTACTAACAATTGTAGTGATGTAATTATTTCCCATGTTTAATTGAAGCTCCCCCTATGTGGAATTTCTAATTTGAACGGAAATTAATAAGCCCTATGAAGCTTCCTTCTTTGAGGGCCCATTATAGTATTGTCAATGTCACTGCTATTGAATATGGGAGTAAAGCACTGAAATTCTGGGAAGAAAATATTGAAAATGCAGATATTAATAGTGAAAGGTGTATCCGTATAAATTTTGGATATCTTGATTCTGGGCCGTGACAAGTTTTGCAATCAATATGTATCAAAGAAGAAGGTTGTATTTATCTTCTAGATGTAAAGGCTGTCAAGAAAATTTATAAGTTAGAAGTATGAGTTGTTGTGTTAATGACCTGCTCCTGTTAATGCCCTTGATGAATTACTAGCTTGCAGAAGTTTGGACATTTCGTGAGAGTGGGCTAATCGCTAGATCAGCCCAAAATCTAATTTTACTGCAAAATAGTGCTGCTATTATTGTCACCAGTTTGTGAAACTGTAGCAGTTGATGAAGTGTTCAGTTGCATTGAATCCAGCAAATTACTATTGCCATTCTGGGAAAAAAAAGCGTCGTTATCCTGACCCATTTGTACTGAGTTAATCGTGTTTAACATACCATCTTGATTTATATCGGCTATCAATAAATCGCCGTCCTGATCTAAATCTATTGTATTTTGATTGCCAACTTGCTCTGCATCCACAGTATTGGTTGATCCTGTCTGGAAACTAGAGATAAAGTTTTGGTCTCCAATCTGGTAGAGATTTGCATCACTATCGTTACTAAAAAAATGAAAACCGGTTGCCTCATTGCTAGCGCCAAGCTGAACTAGCATGGCGGAATCATTGACGCTATTAATTTGCACAAAACTTCCAGTGTTTTGATTGCCCATCTGAGTTATATTAATAAATCCATTGGTGGTTGCGTCCTGAATAAGTGCACCAACAATATTATCATTGCCTATTTGATTACTAATACCCTGGCTAAGTGTGCTATTGGTATGCACCGGGGAGGATAAATTGGCGTTGCCAGACTGAATCATTGTCACGCTACCAGAAGTA
This sequence comes from Microbulbifer maximicatervae (SeqCode), assembly GCF_052468155.1. NCBI lineage: Bacteria > Pseudomonadati > Pseudomonadota > Gammaproteobacteria > Cellvibrionales > Microbulbiferaceae > Microbulbifer > Microbulbifer maximicatervae (SeqCode). The sequence goes on along the minus strand of NZ_CP174335.1, from coordinate 264,012 downwards.
CTTCCTCCACTAAAGATATTTCCAAGATTATCGTCACCAGTTTGAATGATTGTGCTACTCATAAATTGTGATGAGTCTGTCTGTGAGGCGCCGACTGAATTGAAGTTACCTGTTTGCTGAATAGCTATAGATGTATTTGCTGCACTATTAAAACTGGCTGCGCTGGCCGAATTTTGAATGCCGTTTTGGGTCACTGTAATGCTATTATTTGCTCCTCCTGAATTTTGGACGACCGAGCTGAAATTATCGGTTCCTTGCTGAAATACAATGCTGGTATTAAAGCTTGAAGTGTTATTGATTATATTAGTGGAATTTAATATCCCAAACTGTGAGATAATATTGCCATTAAAGTTGTCATTAATTTGGCTTGTGACAACTTCGTTGTTGTCCCCTACCTGCGTGGCGTTAACAGTACCATTGGTACTGTTATCTTGAGTACTGAGTGTATTGTTTAAGTTACCTTGCTGACTATGAATAATGACCCCATTAGCATTGCTGTTGATTTGTTCTGCTTCAGCGGTATTATTGTCTCCAATTTGAGTCTGGGAAATTAAATTGTTGCTGATTGTTGGATCGCTCTGGTCGCCAATGGCGGTATTGCCTGCACCAACCTGATTAACGATATATGTATTGTTGGCATAGGCGCTAATACAAATGCTGAAGAGGGTTGGGATTAATAGTATATTCTTCATGATAATTACATATTTAGATCGATTTAGGTTGCTATCAAGTAGCCGTGTAAAAAGTATGCCTACTTGAATAACTACTGCAGATATGTCGCACTGTTGTTATCTCCCAGCTGGGTGACACTAATGGTATCGCTAAAGCCGGTCTGCGTTACCATTAGGAAATTGCTATTGCCATCTTGGGATAATGTAGCAATATCTGACGATCCACTTTGAGTCAGATCTATTTCGTTGAGATTGCCGCTCTGGTTAAGCGTGGCTGAAATACTGTCACCATCTTGGAGGGAATTAATCAGGTTGTCCTCACCATCTTGTGAGGCGTAAAGATCGGCGTTTAAGTTGGTTTGCTCCGCATTTATAGTGTTTAATTCACTCATTTGAATTATCTCAGCCGAGTGGTTGGAACCGGTCTGTGTCAATTCCGCATCATTGCCATTACCAATTTGGCTGATGGAGTAGTTATTATCAGATACAGATTGCAGGTTAACAAAAATGTCATTGTTATCACCTTGCTGTAGGTTGGAGCCGACACTGTTATTGGCATTGTCATCTGAGGAGCTAAAGGAATTGTCATTTCCATATTGCTCAACTGTAGTAAATTGATCAGAACTTTGGCTTCGTACGGTAAATCCTACATTAAAATTTCCCACTTGTGTTACTTGAACTGTAGTGTTTGAGCTGCCGTCATCATCTCCTCCTCCACCGCTATTATCGTCACCCATTTGAAAAACACTGATACTGCTATTGAAGCTATCCGTTTGACCCGATGTGCCGACGTTTCTATCGCCAATAGAAACTACATTCAGAAATGCCGAATCCATATTAGTCTGTCCCGATGAACCAATATTATCGGTGCCAATCATGGTAAATTGCATCGAGCTATTGGTAGAGTCTCTTTGCAGTGAACTGCCAACACTACTTGTGCCGCTAATAGTGTAAATCATTGAAGTATTAGAAGTATTTTCCTGTAAGGAACTACCTATATTGTCTGTTCCCATAATGGTAAAACTCATTAAGGTGCTCGTTGTATTTTCCTGAATAGAGCCAGCACCATTATTTGTACCCATAAGGGTATTTATCATAGTTGTACTAGTAGCGCCTTCCTGCCTTGAGCTGCCAGAATTATCGGTACCGATATATGTCTCTTGCATTACACTATTGCTGGTTGATATTTGGTCCGTTCTTGCACTATTATTGTCACCTATCAAAGTAATGACGGCTGAAGAACTGCTGCTTCCATCTTGCTCACTATCTGCGGAATTGTTGTTGCCCTGCTGGGTTTGGATAATGGTTCCATTGCTGGTGGCATTGAATTGTATTGCCTCGGCATCGTTATTGTCTCCAATCTGTGTCTGCGAGATTAGACTGTCAGTGGCACCAGTTTGGTCCCCCATGGCCATATTTCCGGTTCCCTCTTGATTGACAATATAAGTATTGTCACCGTATGCAATACCGGAAATGGCTAACGCTAAGGCAGTGATTGCAAAGGCTGATGTTTTCATAAATGATTCCTTTCATTTAATGAGTTATGGATGGCGTTAAGAGCGGTAGATCTCTTGCTTCTATAAAGGTAATTAACGCATGAAACTTCTGTAGCCCAGTTAAATTTTAATGAGCGCTAGGTAAGAAGTTTAAAGGCCCAAAATAGTGAGGGAAGTAGTGAGAATGCTTGCTTGCACTGATCCCAAGCCATTTTTTGGCATTAATGCTTGGAGATGCCGAGGCCATGTTCATTTTTGCTTCGGTTAAAGTAAAATATTTATTCCTGTTTTTTTACCTGTATTGGGTGATTTTACTATTCATTTAATTTGCTCCTGTTTGGTTTGTCGGTTGATCAACCTATGGTGAAGTGATGAATGATCCCTACTTACGGTATCGCTTTTAGTATTGTTAATAAATAAGATAATTGGTATGAGATAAAAGCACTGAGATACTAGTAAAAAAGTCTGATTTATATAGTAATTTCATTGCAGATTTATATTTATGTTTGGTAGTGGATAGAATATGTATGGTTAGGAGGAGCCCATATATGAGTATATGGGCTTCCATTAACTAGTTATTGTGTAAAAGTGGCACTATTGTTGTCACCCAACTGGGTAACATTGATGCTATCGCTAAATCCGGTTTGGGTAACACTTAGAAAGTTGTTGTTACCGTCCTGAGATAGAGTGGCAGTGTCCTGTTGTCCACTTTGGGTGAGATCTATTTCATTCAGGGTGCCTGCCTGACTTAGTGTTGCCATTTCACTGTCCCCATCCTGCAGTGAATTGATCAGGTTGTCCTCACCGTTTTGTAGAGCGTACAGATCGTTATCAAAGCTTTGTTGATCTGCATTTATCTCATTTAAATCACTCATCTGAATGATCTCAGCAGTGTGACTTGATCCAGACTGGGTAAGAAATACCATATTTCCATCACCGATCTGTGATATGTAATAGGCGTTATCAGATACCGTCTGTAATAGGGCAAGACTAGTATTGCCATTTCCTTGCTGTAGGACCGTTCCAATACTATTGCTTGAGTCAATGGTTGCATTATCAAATAGGTTACCGTCTCCAAACTGCTCATACGTAGTGCTTTGACTAAAGCTATTAAAACGACCAAGTCCACCTATATTTGAGCTCCCAATTTGAGTAATTGTGGCTGTATTATTCGCACTGCCAATCTGCTCTCCAGCGGCCGCAAGATTACTATCCCCGGTTTGAAAGATCATTATCGTAGTGCTTGAGCTGACATTCTGGGTGGTGCTAACAAGATTATCGTCACCATAACTTTCAGCTACTAAAGTTGCGGAATCGGAGTCTTGTTGTACAGAGGAGCCAAGATTATCGTCACCTACAAAGGTAAAGCTCATTGAACTGTTGGAAACATTATTCTGAACTGAAAAGCCAAGATTGTCATTGCCTTCCATGATGTATATTAATGAGGTATCAGAAGTGGCATCCTGTGAGCCGCCTCCAGAATTATTATTCCCTGTTACATCCAATTGCATGAAGGAATTGCTGGTTGATGTTTGCGTGGGATCCATATCATTGCCGTCACCAAAGATAATGACCTCAATGATGGAGTCAGTGGTGGCATCTTGAGTGGCATCTGAAGTGTTATTATCCCCTTCTTGAAATTGAATAATAGTGCCGTTGGTATTGCCATTAGACTGGATGGTCTCAACATCACTATTATCCCCAATTTGAGTCTGTTCGATGAGGTTGTTAAATATAGAGGGATCACTTTGATCCCCTGAGGCTGTATTTCCCGTACCTTCTTGATAGAGAATATATTCATTGTCATCTGCATGAACCAGGCCACTTATGGCAAGGGATAGAGCGGTAACGGCTATAGGTAAGATCTTCACAAGTAACTCCTTTACTTCAACTCGCTATGGCGCTTTGATGGCGTCCACAGTACTTCCTGTACAACACAGGTGAAATCCATATCCAATCCCGTGTAATCGAACGTCGACCTACCATCCGTCGGGCATTGGAGGTTATTTGATCGGCCCTAAATGGTGAGAGAAGTAGTGAGACTGCTGACTTGCACTGGCTCCAAGCCATCGGCATTAATACCTGGCTATGCCGGGGCGGTGATCATTGGCGGCTTTATCTAAAAGGCTCAATGATTCCAAATTCTGGTGGGCATAAGTGCTCACCGTTTGTCATAGATATTTCTCCTCTGTAATCCGTTTGGTTGGGCTCTCCAAAAGTCGAAATCCAGCTCGTTTCAGATATTGGAGCCTTGGAAAAAGTATTGACCATGAGACTCCTCAGGGGAATGAGATAAAAACACTGAGATACTGGGACTAAAGTCGGAAAATATCTGATATTTTCAGTGTGTTAGGATGTGGCTGCTGGGAGGAGGGTTGGATGATAGATTCTGGGAGATAGCTGTCTGAACATACAAATTTCTAGAGATAGGCACATGGCTTTACTGCAGAGAAATCGCGGTATTATTACCAATTTAAGTAGTGGTGATGCTATCGTTCATTCCTGCCTGCGTGGGCATTATTTAATTGTTGTTGCCGTTAAATTGTGTTGCTTCAACGTTATTATTATCACCAATCTGAGCTTGATTTATTAAGTTGTTAGTGGTTGTTTGTTCAATTTGATCTTCAGTAGCAGTGTTGCCAGTTCTTACTTGGTTGATGAGTAAGTACTGTTCGCCAGGGCCTGATGGCCATGATTGATCGAGAGAATGGTAATGGCTAAAGATAGCACCTTGATGGGAAAATCCTGTCAGTCTTTGATTTTTGATTTATAAGAATTGGAGAAGGGGCCCCGCTCAAGCCTGTCGATCAATCCTGATTGATCATCGGCTGATAGCTTTAAATACTTCTGCTACCGGATACTGCTTTTTGGGTTGATCGATCTGCTTAACATGGAATGAGGATTAGTGAGACTGCGGACTTACACTGACATCAAGCCATTGTTGTTGGCATTAATGCTTGTCTATGCCTGAGCTGGGACCTAATCAGAGTATTGCGGAAGAAAGTAATTCTGGATATAGGAGAAAAGCACCGAGATTCTAGTAATAAAGTTTATGAGAACCCCATTGGTTCTAGGCTGTTACTTGGTGTTGCCTGATAATTTGCGCTGCAGTTGGTCCTTCATTGGTCCAAGCTTATATATCCATTGCATAACTTGCAAAGTGTGAAGTTTGGCATTTATGGCAGCCTCAAAGACCCCGCTATCGCGATCACAGATTATTGGCTTAACAGCATTGTCGTTGGCAGTCTTTTTGGTGGCCAATGATTTTACGGCCTTCTCCGTCGCTATCCCTGCAATGGAAAAACACTTTAACGCAGATATCTCCACCCTTCAGTGGGTGATTAACGGTTATGCATTGGTGTTCGGGATTTTTATAGTTACTGGCGGGCGCTTGGCGGATATGTTTGGTCGGCGCCGGCTATTTTTTGTTGGAACCTCAATCTTCGTCTTTTTCTCAGTTTTGGGTGGTCTGGCCGTCAATGAATGGATGCTGCTGGGAAGCCGGGCATTAATGGGTGTTGGTGGTGCTCTGATGTGGCCCGCTGTGCTCGGCATGACCTATCAGATCATGCCTGATGACCGCGCCGGTCAGGCAGGCGGTTTGATAATGACGGTGTGTGGCTTTGCGAACTCTGTAGGGCCACTGTTGGGTGGTTTCTTTACAGATTTTCTTAGCTGGCGCTGGATTTTTTTTATTAACTTACCCATCGCTTTGGCGGCAATGTTGGTGGGCTGGAAAGTAATTGAGGATGATAAGCCCGATGAGAGCAATGAAAAGGTTGACTATTGGGGGATGGCCTCATTATCAATTAGCCTTTTGGCTTTAATGTTATCTCTGGATTTTGTTATCGATGTAGGATTTAGAAGTCCTTTAGTGATTGGACTTTTAGTAACATCGGTGATTTTCTTTTTGGTATTTGCCTGGGTTGAGCCCCATACTCGCGCTGACCCGCTTATTCCCCCTGACGTTGCTACTAATTGGCGCTTTTTCTCCATCTGTTTGGTGACGTTGCTTCTTTCGGTCACCTTTGTATCTATGTTGCTTTATATTCCTCAATTTTTAATTAAGGAATTGAGCTATTCTGCGGTTTGGTCTGGTGCGGGTTTATTGCCGGTGATGATTACCTATGCGGTAGTCTCTTATATAGCGGGATGGTTGTATGAATTCTTGGGGGCTCGATTAATTTTAGCTGGGGCGGCGCTCTTTTTAGGTTTGGGAATGTTTTTGCTTTCTGGTCTAGTGGTTCATGATCACTATCTGCACCTGGTGCCAGGAATGCTCACCCTTGGCATAGGGTTAGGTTTATATTTTCCTACGATAACGACCACCGCTATTACCGTACTGGGGCCTGCCAGGGCAAGCTTGGCGGCGGCCTTAATTTATATGTTCCAAATTATCGGCGGTGCTATTGGTCTGGCGATGAATACAACGGTTGTTGCGATGGCTCCGGAATTATCTGAAGGTATTGATCGGGCATTTACTGTTAATGCGTGTTTGGCTGCTGCAGCACTGATTGTAAGTTTGCTGTTTGTGAAAGGGGATGTTTCCCAGAAAGAAAAAATCTGAGCAATAAATAATATGGTTTTTCTTAGCCTCTTTCTCTACTGTATGTATATCGCAGAATTGTTACTGCCAATCTGTGAAATGGAGATAGTAGCACCAAAACTCAATTGAATTACCTGGAGAAAGTTGTCTGTACCTAGTTGTAGTAGCTCTGCACTATTAAAGCTGCCGGTTTGAGTGAGATTGATAGTGTTTAGCTCACCCAGTTGAATGATGTCCGCATCATCAATATAACCAGACTGCGTTGAACTTACTTGATTCTGTAGGCCTTGTTGCAGCAACTGTAGTCTTGCACTAAAGCCATCTTGAATGGCTATTAATGTATTTTGATCAAATTCCTGGTCTATAGCTGCCTCAGAGGCTGATCCACTTTGACTAATATCAGCACTATTATCCGATCCACTTTGTGTGACAACACTACTGGCCCCTTCAATAGCGAGTTGTATTGACGTGGCGCTATTACTTGTTCCTGTTTGTGTTATCTCGGAAAAATTATTGATGTTTATCTGGTTGATTGTGGACCCGTTGTTTGTTCCACTTTGAGATGTAAAGGCCTGGTTGTTTTGAGCAAGATTAACAATTATAGAAGCGCGATTACTCTGTCCTTGCTGGATGGAACTGTTAAATCCCTGAATAGAGTTGCTTGTTTGGATGCTAGTAGCACTGGAATCTGTAAGTTGTACTATTGAGTTGGTATTAAAGGCGCCGTTAGTATTTGTTATCCGGGCAGTGTTGTTATTGCCAAATTGTTGAATTTGATTATTGGTTCCCAGAGACTGTATCAGGATAATTCTAGTATCAATATTCTGGCTTCCACTTTGGATAATACTGGCAGAGTTTGCTATGCCACTTTCTTTATCGATAATCTCAGCTCTATTAAAATTACCTAACTGGCTAATAGAGACATCACTAAGAGCAACATCATCTTGGATAGATTCCGAAAAATTTAGGGTTCCTATCTGCGAGATGTTAGCAGTTGTACCAGTGGAAAGGTTTTGTATGCTCGTAATTTGATTTAGGGATTGTTCCTGACTGATGCTTATAGTGCTAAACAGTGTACTTGTCTGTGAGGTTTCGGCCTTGTTGAGAACATTAAGCTGGGAGACTGATGTCGTGCTACCCAGGCTGCTGGATTGGACTGACATTAGCTCGTTTGATACGCCTCTCTGCAACTGGATAATAGATCCTTCAGTATTGCCGTTGGATTGCTGAGCCACCACATTATTAAATTCACCATCTTGTGTTTGCATGATGAGATTGTTAATGATGGTTGGGTCGCTTTGGTCCCCTATAGCCCGATTGCCAATACCCTGTTGTGACAGGATATAAGTGTTGGTTGCGAGGGCCTGGCAGCAGAATAGTAAGGTTGATGCCGCGATAAGATAGCCTGGTATGAGCATAATTCCTCCACTGCACAGGCTGGCGTAAATCTTTAACTTAGGCTGTATCTTGCCGGCACTGGGCACCGTGTAATGATTGCCATATAAAATTATGGTGAAAATATAATGGTTTGTATATGAGAGATAAGTACTGAATTACTAGGGAAATAGGTTCAAGCTTTATTCCTGGTTGAGTGTTTGTTTATTGGTGGCTCCGTGTATGTTTCTGTAAATGGAAGTGCTTCCCAATTTGAGTAAACTTGTGAGATACTTCAAGTCCACTTCACCTTTGCCCAGTTTTTCCTGAAAATAGAAATAACCCTATAAAACGTGTGGTTTTTTCAGGTTATCTACACAGAAAAAGATTCTTCACCCCAGTTAGAATAATTCACAGACTACTCATTTTTTTGTTAACTATTTTTGTTAATTGAGTGAGAATAGGGCTCTTTTCCAATCCCTGGAAATGGAATCTCGGGCGATATCCCGCACTGATGCGGATGACTGAAAAGTCGGCGCTTTTGCCTAGGTTGCGGCGCCGCCGGACAGATAAACCCCTGTGTCCTGCTTTTTTTAGGACGCCTTTGATTCTCCAAGCAAAGCAGGCCTGTCGGGGTGGTCTTGTACTGCGAATTATTTGTGTAGGGAGCCTGGTGTTCCCGTAGTTGGTAAGGAGAATGGATTTTGATACCTATCGTTGACCGCGCGCGCGCGGAGTCTATTGCACCTATTTGGCGTATGCCGTTTCGCCCTTTTTTCTGGGGAGCTGCTCTGTGGAGTATGGTTGCCCTGGTTATCTGGCAGGGGCAGTTATTCGGTTGGCAGATGCCGGCTTTTCGAATGGGGGTAGTCTGGCACTCCCATGAGATGCTGTTTGGGTTCGCGGCTACCGTTGTTGTGGGTTTTCTCGGCACGGCCATGCAAACCTGGACTGGTATCCCCTCGCCTAAGGGAACCCAACTTATTGCTTTGGTCGGCCTGTGGCTCTTGGCCCGTTTGGGTTACCTGTTGGCGGCGGTCCCTATTTGGATGCCGGTGATTGCTGAAGTCTCCTTTTTCCTGTTCTCAGCGTTTTTGCTCGGAGCCAGGGTGTTGCGAACCAAGCAGTGGCGAAATATGTTTGTATTGCCTGCGATGCTGATGTTTGCTGCATTGTCCGCTAGCCACTGGTTGCTGCCAGGGGCACAGAGCCGAATCGCCTTGCTGGCTTTGCTGTTGGTGACGGCGATTATTCTGATAATCGGCGGGCGGGTTATACCCTTCTTTACGGCGCGCCGCTTTCACTTGAGCCCAAGAGATAAGATACCGGCTGTAGAGTGGGGTACCCATATTGCTGCGGTGGGCTTGTTACTGTCGGTGGCTGTTGGTTTGCCGCAAATGGTTTGGGCCTTTTTTGCGGTCTCTCTGGGTATTTTTCAGGTGATCCGGGTGGTGCGCTGGCACCCTACAAAAATATGGGCAGAACCGATGGTTTGGTCTCTGCATGTGAGCTACTGGTTGGTTATTTTGGGGTGTTTTCTCGCGGCTCTGGCCTGGAGCCAAATTGCCCCTTCCTGGCAGAGTCCCGCCTTGCACGCATTTGCCGTTGGCGGTATCGGCGGATTGATCTTGTCTATGACGAGTCGCGTCAGTCTCGGCCACACAGGTCGGATATTGAAGGCGCCGCGCTTGATGCCCCTGGCTTTTATGGCTCTGGCGTTATCTGCTCTCGCACGTGTTTTTTGGGCACCCGCCCCGAGTGGTTTACTCGCAGCAATTATTGCCTGGGTAGTCGGTTACACGCTTTTCCTGCTGTATTACACCCCGGTGCTATTCCAGCCGCGTGTTGACGGTCATCCCGGCTAATGCTCTCTATGTGACCTTCAGTTGCTGCGAGAAACCTTATCATCGCAGCAACTGTGGTCGAGTAAAGCCACCATTAACAGGTCTATTCAGAGTCCGCACTAGCCACCTGGGGTAGTTTGTCTACTTTAGGTACTGCTTCCAGTTCCCGATCCCACTCGGCTTTACTGCCCATAAAGATATGGGCATTAGGTCTTACATCTATTGGCCGGTCCAGGCTGCCAGCGGGAACCGCTAAGAGGCCAACTTCGGGATCTTCTCGTGGCACTGCGGAACCGCATTGGCCGCAAAAGCTTTTGCTGTGCCTCGTCCCTGCTAACTTAAAGGTTTTGACCTGTTCTGCACCGGATAGCCATTCAAGTTTCGCTGATGCAAAGAATAGGTTTGCTGCATGAGCTGAACCGGTATCTTTGCGGCAGTAACTACAGTGACAGAGAAAGAAGCCGCCAAAGTCACCTTCGATTTCGAAGTTAATAGTGCCACATAGGCACGATCCTTTTTGTTCCATTGCTCAATGCTCCTCTGTTTAGTTGTACCGATCGTAATTGGGGGAAATTGTGATTTATTTTGGATATCCCGGCGGATTTTCGGGGTATCAAACCCGTATGGTCCCGCTCAAATAGGGTACTGCTTTGCCTGAGATAATGACCCTGTCCCCGGCGATGGTGCAATTCAGCAGGCCGCCGCGCTTGGAGGCTTGATAAGCGATCAGCTCTTTCTTATCCAGAATTTGTGACCAGTAAGGGGTGAGCCCTGTGTGAATAGAACCGGTCACCGGATCTTCGGCACCACCATTGGATGGCCAAAAATATCGAGAGATAAAATCGTACTTATTGGATTTTGCTGTGACGACCACATCGTAGGGGGCGAGCTTTCGCAGGCTGCTCGCATCCTGCTGTACATCCAATACTTCTCGCTCACTATCGTAGATGGCAAAGTAAGCTTGGTTGTTAAGTAACACCTGACTTGGTGTTATTGAAAGCCCCTCCAGTAATTCTGGCGGTATGCGATCTATGGGTTGTGGCTCCCTTCGTGGGAAGTCCATGGAAATAATTCCATTTTCCCCTCGGCTTATTGTCATTTTGCCCACAGCGGCCGCATGGAGCTGGAGTTGCTCACATTGAGGGTTTTGAGAAAAAAGAACATGGGCTGACGCCAGGGTGGCATGACCACAAAAATCAATTTCCGTTAACGGTGAAAACCAGCGAATTCCATAACTGGTATCTGGGCGTTTTACCAGGAACGCGGTTTCGGAAAGGTTATTTTCTGCAGCGATGGACTGCATTAAATTTTCATCCAGCCAATTCTCAGTAACAACAACTCCTGCTGAATTTCCGTGAAAGACTTTGTCGGTAAAGGCGTTAATGAAATGAATTTTAAGTTCCATATTTGAACTCCATGGTGCTCCAGTTTTTCAGAAGCGCTGGTGGCGGGCGTGATATTTTATACCCCTAAAGTTCACCAATTTATACCTCTGTAGAGCGGCTTGGGATTGGCTTTAACCTGATCTGGATCAGTTTATCCCGGATGTGAGTCACTAGAGTGACTTGTATTTGTTGCGTGCAAATCAGGGGTGTGAAAATGACGGAGTCCGATGTAGCTATCGTAGGTGCTGGACCGGCGGGACTTTCCTTGGCGGTGATGCTCGCCCGCAAAGGGTGTCAGGTGGCAATTATTGAGCGCCAGGATAAGTCGGCGCTGTCCGCTCCCGTTGATGATGGCCGCGAGATTGCTCTGACACATAAATCCTACAAGCTGCTGCAAGAACTGGGGGCTTGGCAGAGATTATCCCCGGAAGAGATTAGCCCGCTAAATGCTGCCGAAGTAGTCGACGGCAATTCCCCTTCGACACTCCACTTTAGCCCGGGAGAGAGGGGGCCTCTGGGTTTTATTGTCTCCAACTCTGCAATCCGGCGAATCTTATATGAGGCAGTTTTGGAGACTGAGAATATAACGCTGCTCGATAACTCGACCGTTACCGGGATGACATTGAGTGGCGCTATGCGTCATCTTGAGTTGGCAGAGGGGGAGGGCGTGCGCGCTTCCCTGGTGGTTGCAGCCGACAGCCGTTTTTCTGAAGTGCGACGCATGGCGGGAATTGGCGCCGATATGCGCGACTTTGGCCGAGTGGCGATTGTCGGCCCTGTACGCACCGAATTAACCCACGATGGTATTGCCCGGGAGTGTTTCCGCTACGGCTCGACACTGGCGCTGTTGCCTTTGCCCAAGCCAAATATTTCATCGGCCGTGGTTACTGTTCCCGCCAGTCTCTCTGCCCAGATTATGGCGATGGGTAATGAAGAGTTTGCCGGGCACGTATCCCGCGAAAGCGCGTCCCAACTCGGCGGTGTCGAAGCTTTTGGTGGGCGCCACTGTTATCCATTGGTTGCGGTCTATGCACATCACTTTTTCACTGAGCGCTTTGCCTTGGTGGGAGATGCTGCTGTGGGGATGCATCCAGTGACCGCACATGGATTTAATTTGGGCTTGGCCGGTGCGGATACTTTGGCTCGTCAACTGGATAGTGTTAGCCGTCTATATAACCCGGCCAAGCTGACTCGGGCCTTGGCCCGTTACCAGATGCTGCACCGGGTTGAATCCAAGCCGATTTACTCTGGAACTAATAGGGTGGTGGATTTGTTTACTGACGATCGCCTGCCGGCCAAGTTGCTGCGCAAAATGGTGTTGCGGGTCAGTGATCGCTTTCCCCCAATTCGAAAAGCAATAGTGCACCAGTTAACTCGCTAGCTTATTCAGAGGCTTGTTAAGAGAGTTTTACTCTTCGTTCTTTTTATAAAAAGTACATGTGCAAGAAAGAAGACGGTATATGAAGGTGGTCTGCTTGCGGGATTTTCTTCCTTTTCTATACTGATTTGCGAGATGGTAGAGACGGCTTTACCCCCTCGGTGAAAACAAATGCCAATTACGGCTTGACTCACCGGGTCAGCACCAATAGAATGCGCAGCCTCTTGAGTGGTTGGGCTGGTCCCGCCGCAGGGAAACAAAGATCAACCAGGCTTTGTTTCTTGGAGTTGTTGCGGGGTGGAGCAGCCTGGTAGCTCGTCGGGCTCATAACCCGAAGGTCGTAGGTTCAAATCCTGCCCCCGCTACCAATTTTCCTTAGGGAAAAATTTGATTGCGCTTTTGTTGTTGCGGGGTGGAGCAGCCTGGTAGCTCGTCGGGCTCATAACCCGAAGGTCGTAGGTTCAAATCCTGCCCCCGCTACCAACTTTCCTTAGGGAAACTTTGATTGCGCTTTCGTTGTTGCGGGGTGGAGCAGCCTGGTAGCTCGTCGGGCTCATAACCCGAAGGTCGTAGGTTCAAATCCTGCCCCCGCTACCAAATTTTGCATTCGTGCACACTGACTGCGCGAATGTGCGGTCAAAGCCCCGTCAGGGGCTTTTTCGTATCTGCAAGAAAAGTTGCAGATATTTTTCGAAGTGGGCCGTAGGCCCATTTTTTGTATGTGGTGACGAGAATGGCGAGCAAACGCGAATTGCTGGAAGAGCTTCTGGCGCCGGTGGTGGCATCGCTGGGGTGTGAGTTGTGGGGTATTGAGTACCAAACCCACGGTCGCAACGCGCTGCTGCGCATTTATATCGACTCCGAAAACGGTATTTCCGTTGAGGATTGCGAGAAAGTGAGCCGCCAATCCAGTGCTGTACTGGATGTGGAAGATCCCATCAGTAGTAAGTACACACTTGAAGTCTCTTCCCCAGGGCTCGACCGCCCTCTTTATAAGCTGGCCCAGTACGAGCGCTTTATCGGCGCCCAGATTGAAGTTCGCCTGCGTATGCCTCTGGATGGGCAGCGTAAGTGGCGCGGACTGCTGGCCGGTGTAGAGGGTGATGAAGTGGTTCTGCGTGTAGATAGTGAAAACGAATACCTTTTGCCGATCGACAGTATCGAAAAAGCAAATATCATTCCCCAATTTACCAAATAACCTGTAGGAGCCTGAGCTCAGGCGATTTTGAGGCACAGTTGCATGAACAAAGAGATCTTGCTGGTAGCCGAGGCGGTATCCAACGAGAAGGGCGTTGACCAGGAGATTATTTTCCAGGCCATCGAAGCGGCATTGGCAACGGCCACGAAGAAGCGCTACGACGAAGATTCAACCATTGAGGTTATCATTGATCGTCGTTCAGGCGATTACGAGACTTTCCGCAGCTGGGAAGTGGTCGGTGATGAAGTCTTGGCTGAGTTGGGTACCCAGTTCACCCTGGAAGAAGCCCACGAAAAAGATGCTGACCTGAAAGCAGGTGACGTTTTCCGCGAGCAGGTGGAAAATGTAGAATTTGGACGTATCGCCGCACAGACCGCAAAGCAGGTCATCGTACAAAAGGTACGTGAAGCCGAGCGCGCCAAAGTTGTAGACGAGTACCGCGATCGCGTTGGCGAAATGGTTAGCGGCACTGTGAAGAAGGTGACCCGCGACTTTATCGCTGTAGACCTGGGTAATAACGCCGAAGCGCGCCTGCCCCGCGATCAGCTGGTTGGTCGCGAAATTTTCCGGCTCGGTGATCGCGTGCGCGCAATCCTGTTGGAAATCCAACCGGAAGCCCGCGGCCCTCAGCTGATGCTGAGCCGCTCCTGCCCGGAAATGATTGTCGAATTGTTCCGCATTGAAGTGCCGGAAATTTCCGAGCAGGTAATCGAAATTAAAGGCGCGGCTCGCGATCCCGGGCTGCGTGCAAAAATCGCTGTAAATACCAACGACGGTCGCATCGACCCGGTGGGTGCTTGTGTGGGCATGCGCGGCGCGCGTGTTCAGGCGGTATCCAACGAGCTGTCTGGTGAGCGCGTAGATATCGTTCTGTGGGACGAAAACCCCGCTCAGTTCGTTATCAATGCGATGGCGCCAGCAGAAATTGAATCCATCGTGGTCGACGAAGACACCGGTTCTATGGATGTAGCCGTGGCAGAGGAAAACCTCGCAATGGCTATCGGCCGCAGCGGCCAGAATGTGCGCTTGGCCTCCGAGCTTACCCAGTGGCAGATCAATGTCATGAGCAGTGACGAGTGGCAGAGCAAGCAGGAAGCCGAGTCCAGCTCCATCATGCAGGTGTTTATGGATCGCCTGGATATCGATGAAGACGTTGCTGGTGTGCTGGTTGAAGAGGGCTTTGCCTCTCTTGAAGAAGTAGCTTATGTACCCATCGAAGAGATGCTCGCAATTGAGGGCTTCGATGAGGATATCGCTGAGGAGCTGCGCGCCCGCGCCAAGGACACCCTGTTGACCCAAGCGCTGGCATCTGAAGAGAAGCTGGATGCATCTGAGCCCCAGGAAGACCTTTTGAATATGGACGGTATGGAGCGCCAGCTGGCATTCCAACTGGCCAGCCGTGGTATTTCCACGATGGAAGACCTGGCAGAGCAGGCTGTCGATGACCTGCTGGATATCGAAGGTCTCGACCAGGAGCGCGCTGCAGCGCTGATTATGAAGGCGCGTGAGCCCTGGTTTGCCGATGACAGCGGCGAAGAAGCTTAAATGCAGCGAAAAATAACTTACGTATAAGTAACCCCCTCCGACCAAGTGACTTTTAGGAGAGAGAATGGCCGAAGTAACAGTTAGTGAACTCGCCAAATCGGTTGGTGCCACCGAAGACCGTCTGCTCAAGCAGATGAAAGAAGCGGGTTTGCCTCACACCTCTGTGGATGCAGTGGTGTCAGACGAGGAAAAGCAGGTCTTGCTCAGTTTCCTGAAAAGCAGTCACGGGGAGCAGGGCGCCGCGCCGCGCAAGATCACCTTGAAGCGCAAAACCACAAGCACGCTGAAGACTGGCTCTGGCACCGGCCGCAAGACTGTGAATGTGGAAGTGCGCAAGAAGCGCACTTATGTGAAGCGCCCTCAAGCTGAGCTTGAAACCGTAGCGGCAGGCGAAGAATCGAGCAGCCCCGAGCAGGAAGCGGCAGTCGATGCCCTGCAAAATGAGCAGGAAAGACTGGAGGCCGAAGCCGAACGCGCTCGCGTAGAAGCCGAGGCAGAAGCTGCACGCCTAGCGGCGGAAGAAGAGGCGCTAGCCAAAGCCGAAGCCGAGGCGAAAGCCAAGGCTGAAGCCGAAGCGAAAGCCAAGGCCGAAGCAGAAGCAAAAGCCAAGGCTGAAGCCGAAGCGAAAGCAAGCAATGAAGTAAAAGCCGATCAAGATGCGGCTAAATCAGAGGATAAGACCGCGGAAAACGTAGTGAAAAAGGCAGAGCCCGCCGCACCAATCCGCTCAAGCTACTCAGACGATATCGAGGCAATGCGAATTGCCGCGATGGAGCGTCGCAAGCAGCAGGCTGAGCAGGAAAAGCGTGAACTTGAAGAGAAGAAAGCTAAAGTAGAAGCTGACCGACGCGCAGCCCAGGAAAAGAAAGAGAAAGCTGCACAAGCTGCACAGACAGCCAAGGCTAAGCCAGCACCGGCAAAAAGTGCTGAGAAGACCTCTGAGGTCAAGCCAGCTCTGCGTCGCAAGCTGGAGGCAGCATCCACTGCTCCCGCTGAAGCTGATCGCTCTGAGGATGAGCCGCGTAAACGTCGCGGTCGCCGCTCCAAGTCCGGCCCGAAAAAATCCAGCAAAACCGCTCTGTACGAACAGGCGCTGGAAGTATTTGAGGAAGACGAAGCATCCAAGCGCAGCACGCGCTCCCTGTCTCGTCCGACCTTGAAGGTTAAACCTACGCACGGCTTTAAAAGGCCCACGGAGAAACAGGTGTACGAAGTACAGTTGGGCGAAACCATCACTGTTGGCGAGCTGGCCAAACAGATGAATGTGAAAGCCGGTGACCTGATCAAGCGCCTGATGAAAATGGGCGAGATGGTTACTATCAACCAGAGCCTGGACCGTGAAACTGCACAGCTGATCATCGAAGAGATGGGCCATAAGGTGGTATTCCGCTCTGAGAGCGAGCTGGAGGAAGCGCTGGTTGCCGAGACCCAGGCCAGTGAAGGCACTGAGGTGTCCCGCGCACCAGTAGTTACCGTTATGGGTCACGTTGACCACGGTAAAACCTCCCTGCTGGACTACATCCGTAAGACCAAGGTGGCTTCCGGTGAGGCCGGTGGTATTACCCAGCACATCGGTGCTTACCGTGTGAAAACCAGCCAGGGCGAGATCGCTTTCCTGGATACCCCCGGACACGCCGCCTTTACTGCGATGCGCGCCCGTGGCGCCCAGGCGACTGACGTGGTTATCCTGGTGGTGGCTGCTGACGACGGTGTGATGCCGCAGACTGAAGAAGCTGTGAACCACGCCCGCGCTGCCGGTGTACCGCTGGTTGTTGCAATCAACAAGTGCGACAAAGAAGCTGCCGATCCCGATCGTGTTAAAAACGAGCTGGCTGCGAAAGATGTAATTCCTGAAGACTGGGGCGGTGATACCCAGTTTATCAATGTGTCTGCACACACTGGTGAAGGCATCGACGACCTGCTGGAAGCGATTTCCCTGCAAGCAGAGATGCTGGAGCTGAAGGCCAAGGTCAAGGTACCGGCAACAGGTGTTGTGATCGAATCCCGCCTGGAAAAAGGTCGCGGTGTTGTGGCCACCCTGCTGGTACAGAACGGCGAGCTGAAGCGCGGCGATATCGTACTGGCAGGCCAGAGCTACGGCCGTGTTCGTGCCATGACCAACGAGCTGGGCAAGCAGGTTAAAGAAGCTGGCCCTTCAACTCCGGTTGAGCTGCTGGGTCTGGACACCACACCCAACGCCGGTGACGAGTTCATGGTGGTTGCGGATGAGCGCAGAGCTCGTGAAGTAGCTGAACAGCGCGGTGATAAAGAGCGTCGTGAGCGCATGCAGCGCCAGCAGGCGGCCAAGCTGGAAAACATGTTTGCGAACATGGAAGCCGGCGAGCGCAAAGTACTGCCGGTTGTTATCAAAGCGGACGTTCGCGGCTCCCTGGAAGCTATCCTGGGCGCACTGGCGGATATCGGCAACGAAGAAGTTTCTGTCAACGTCGTGTCCAGCGGTGTGGGTGGTATCGCCGAGAACGATATCAACCTGGCCCTGACCTCCGGCGCTATCGTACTGGGCTTCAACACCCGTGCTGATGTGGCTGCCCGAAAGGTTGCTGAGACAGAAGGCGTAGAGATTCGTTACTACAGCGTGATCTACAACCTGCTCGACGAAGTGAAGCAGGCGCTGTCCGGTATGCTTGATCCGGAAATACGCGAAGAGATCGTGGGTATTGCCCAGGTTCGCGATGTGTTCCGCTCACCGAAGTTTGGCGCCATTGCCGGTTGTATGGTTACTGAAGGTACCGTCTACCGCAACAAGCCGATCCGCGTACTGCGCGACAACGTTGTGATCTACCAGGGCGAACTGGAATCCCTGCGTCGCTTCAAAGACGATGTGCAAGATGTGCGCAACGGCATGGAGTGTGGTATCGGGGTTAAGGACTACAACGACGTTAAGTCCGGTGACCAGATCGAAGTTTACGATATCGTTAAGGTTGCTCGCGAACTCTAAGGAGTTCCGCAGCGGATCGAGGATAAACCCGCGCGGCTTAGCCGTGCGGGTTTTCCTGTCTTTAAACCGCCATTCTCAATAGGTAAACAATGGCAAGAGAATTTCATCGCGCAGACCGCGTCGCCGACGCCATGCGCCGCGAGCTGGCCCAGCTGATCCAACACGAGATTCGCGATCCTCGCCTGGGTATGATCAACGTCAATGATGTTGAAGTCAGCCGCGACTTAACCGTTGCTAAAGTTTTTGTCACCCTGGTGGGTGAGGATGATCGCAGCAAAATTAATACCTCTATCGAAGTGCTGAACAAAGCCGCCGGCTTTTTGCGCACGCAGCTCGCGCGTGCAATCCAGATTCGCACTATTCCTCGTTTGCACTTCCGCTACGACGAGACCTCGGTGCGCGGCCAGGCGCTGTCTGCCCTGATCGACAAGGCGGTTAAAGAAGATCGCAAACACCAAGATGACGATAGCGACTCCAACGAAGATTAATCCATGGGCCGCAGACCAAAATGGGGCCGGCCGGTTCACGGCGTGCTGTTATTGAACAAGCCCGCCGGAATTACCGCCAACGACGCCCTGCAAAAAGCCAAACGACTCTTTTTCGCCAATCGCGCCGGTCACACCGGAGCGCTGGACCCCCTGGCAACCGGCGTGTTGCCGATCTGTTTCGGCGAAGCAACCAAGTTTTCCCAGTACCTGCTCGATGCGGACAAGCGCTATCGCAGTACTTTTGTTTTCGGCATGACTACAGCCAGTGGCGATGCCGATGGCGATGTACTGGAAGCCAAAGATGCTTCCGGTTTGACCGAAGAAGCCGTGCTGAAAGCGATGGAAGCCTTTCGCGGTCCTATCAAACAAGTGCCGTCCATGTACTCGGCCCTCAAGCATAAGGGGCAGCCGCTGTATAAGTTGGCGCGCCAGGGCTTGGAAGTGGAGCGCGAGGCGCGGCAAGTAGAGGTTTTTGAATTTGAGCTGCTGAGCTTTACACCGGGCGCCCAGCCCCGTGCGGAAGTTGAGGTTCACTGCTCCAAGGGCACTTATATTCGCAGTATTGCCGAAGACCTGGGCCAGGCCCTGGGTGTCGGTGCCTATGTGGAAGAGTTACACCGCAGCGCAGCCGGTCCCTACGTCGAGGCCGATTCAGTGACTTTGGATGAACTCACCGCAGAGCGCGGTGAGGGAATGGCGGAGGAGTTGGATCACCACCTGTTATCGGTGGATTCTCCCGCCTCTTCGCTGCCCAAACTCACCCTTCCGGACGAGTCTGGTTACTATGTGCGTCAGGGGCAGCCGGTAATGGATTTGCAGGTCTACCGTATCGGTGAAGAAGGTGATATGGTGCGCCTCTTCCTGGAAAATGGCGATTTTCTGGGCGTAGGAGAAATTACTGACGACGGGTGCGTAGCGCCTCGGCGTCTGGTAAGTAGTACTTAAGCAGAAAACGCTATATTGGTGAGAGCCGATAGCGGTTGATGTGAGAGTACTGCAGTGGACTAAGTCCACAACAGTGAGTAGCTGGTCTGTAAATATGCACGGGCCAGCCGAATCTTTTAAAGCATATTACGACGAGGTTAATCGTTATGGCACTGTCTGCAGTAGAAAAAGCAGCAATCCTGAAAGAGCACGGCCAATCTGAAGGCGACACCGGTTCTCCGGAAGTCCAGGTAGCCCTGCTGACTGCCAACATCAACAAACTGCAGGGTCACTTCTCTGCGCACAAGCAGGATCACCACTCTCGCCGTGGTCTGATCCGCATGGTAAACCAGCGTCGCAAGCTGCTGGACTACCTGAAGCGCAAGGATCTGAACCGTTACGCACAGCTGATCGCTAAGCTCGGCCTGCGTCGCTAAGACCCTGGAATGCCCGCCTCTGGCGGGCTTTCTTCTTTAATGCTTGCTGAAAAGTGGCGCTGTTGTCACTTTTCGGCAGTTTCGCAACACAACCCCAGGGGCAAATATCCCGGCGGATGTGCTGCGTTTGCACCGGCCACCCGGGTCGGTAGCGGTACATCCCCGTATCGCTCTGGACTGAAGGTTTGGAACTTCTATCCAGGCAACCACTGTAGGGGTTACTGGAATGGGCCAGTAACCGTAAGGAAATAGGAAAAAAACTAGTGAATCCAGTAAGCAAAACTTTCCAATACGGACAACACCAAGTCACCATCGAGACCGGCCGTATCGCGCGCCAGGCTACCGGTGCTGCCCTGGTTAGCATGGGAGAGACTGTTGTCCTGTGTACTGTTGTCGGCGCTAAAGAAGCCAAGCCAGATCAGGGCTTCTTCCCGTTGTCCGTGCACTATCAAGAAAAAGCCTACGCGGCTGGCAAAATTCCCGGTGGCTTCTTCAAGCGTGAAGGCCGCCCGTCTGAAAAAGAAACCCTGACTTCCCGTCTGATCGATCGCCCGATCCGCCCGCTGTTCCCGAACGGCTTTATGAACGAAGTTCAGGTGATGTGTACTGTTCTCTCCGCTGAGAAGGACATGGACCCGGATATCGCTGCTATGATCGGCACCTCCGCAGCGCTGTCTGTTTCCGGTATTCCTTTCGCTGGCCCAATCGGTGCTGCGCGTGTGGGTTACACCCAGCAAGACGGCTACCTGCTGAACCCGGGCTACGAAGCTCTGAAGACCTCCGAGCTGGACATGGTCGTTGCCGGTACCAAAGACGCCGTACTGATGGTGGAGTCCGAAGCCCAGGAGCTGCCGGAAGACATCATGCTGGGTGCCGTACTCTACGCACACCAGGAAATGCAGGCCATTATCAAGGTTTGTGAAGAGCTGAAAGCGGAAGCGGGCAAGCCCCAGTGGGACTGGCAGGCTCCGGCGGAAAACACCGAGCTGAAAGCTGCCCTGGACGCTCAGTTTGGCGAGAAGGTTGCCGAAGCCTACCGCATCACCAACAAGCAAGAGCGCAGCACCCGCCTGGCGGAACTGCGCAGCGAAGCCGCTGAAGCCCTGGCTACTGAAGAAATTAGCTCCGATCTGGTAAAAAGCTACTTCGGCAAGCTGGAGAAGAAGCTGGTGCGTGGCGCTGTAGTGCGTGGCGAGCCCCGTATCGACGGTCGCGACAGCAAAACTGTACGTTCGATCGCTGTGGAAGTTGGCGCTCTGCCCAAATCCCACGGCTCTGCGCTGTTCACCCGTGGTGAGACCCAGGCTCTGGTAGTGGCTACCCTCGGTTCCACTGGCGATGCACAGATCATCGACGCCCTGGAAGGTGAGCGCAAAGACTACTTTATGCTGCACTACAACTTCCCTCCCTACTCTGTAGGTGAAGCGGGTCGTGTAGGTGCTACCGGTCGTCGCGAAATCGGTCACGGCCGTCTCGCTCGCCGCGGTATCGCTGCAGTTCTGCCGAGCCCGGACAGCTTCCCCTACACCGTGCGTGTAGTTTCCGAGATCACTGAATCCAACGGTTCCAGCTCCATGGCTTCCGTATGTGGTTCCAGCCTGGCGCTGATGGATGCGGGTGTTCCGCTGAAGGCACCGGTAGCCGGTATCGCTATGGGTCTGGTGAAGGAAGAAGAAGGCTACGCGGTTCTGACCGATATCCTCGGTGACGAGGACCACCTCGGCGATATGGACTTCAAAGTAGCGGGTACCGCCTCTGGTGTGACCGCGCTGCAGATGGACATCAAGATCGAAGGTATTACCGAAGAGATCATGGAGACCGCTCTGGAGCAGGCTCTGCACGCGCGTCTGCACATCCTCGCGGAAATGAACAAGGTGATCGACTCTTCCCGTACCACCGTGAATGAGAACGCACCGCGCTACGCGACCCTGAAGATCCACCCGGACAAGATCCGCGACGTGATCGGTAAGGGCGGTGCGACTATCCGCTCCATCACTGAAGAGACCGGCGCCTCCATTGATATCGAAGATGACGGCACTATCAAGGTCTTCGGTGAAGACGGTGAGAGCCTGGAAGCGGCGGTAACCCGCATCGAGGAGATCACTGCGGAAGCTGAGATTGGCGCTATCTACGAAGGTACCGTGGTACGTATCGTAGACTTCGGTGCGTTCGTTAACTTCCTGCCGGGCAAAGACGGTCTGGTGCATATCTCCCAGATCGCTGAAGAGCGCGTAAATGCCGTAACTGATTACCTGAGTGAAGGTGAGAAGATTAAGGTTAAAGTACTCGACGTTGACCAGCGTGGACGTATCAAGCTTTCTATCAAGGAAGCCAAGGCCGATGCAGCTGCCGCTGAAGAAGCCAAGCAAGCTTCCGACGAAGCTTAAGTCTACGGACTGAAAAAACCCGGCTTTTAAGCCGGGTTTTTTTGTATCTGCCGAAGCGGAATTGTCGCTTATTACCGGTTTTCTATTAGAATTCTGGAAAAAAAGGGCAAAACATTGGACAACTTCTGGCTGATCGACATTCTCCTCACCCTCGCCGCACTGCTGATTGCCAATCAGTACTGGCGTCTTACCAATGCTCGCTTCCAATCAGCTGCACTCTTGGTGATGGCGGGTCTTCTATTTATCGCTGTCTCCGCGATTGTCGGTGCCTATCGCTACGGTATTGATCCCGGGGCAACCCAATTACACCGGGCTTTACTGCAACTATCCGGGTTTAGTTCGCTGTTGCTAATTGGAATAGGGTTGGTTTGGGCACGTTTCGAGATAGGTATTGGACAGAGTACCCGGGGACCCGCTTATGTAGTGCTGGTGCTGGTATTGGCCTCGTCTATTGGCGTCTCGGAAAGTGGCAGGTTATCGCCGCAGGAAGTGACAGAGGTATTTTCCGCCCTGGGGCTTTTGTTGTGGTTGTGGGTTGCAATGATGGAATTGATGTCACCGCGACGACTATCGCCACCGGGTCCTTTGTTACTGGGGGCAGGGGCAGTAGTCATTGCAATGGATGGATTGTTTGTGGGTACCGGCGCTCCGCGAGTGCTGGGCTTGGCGCGTACAAACTGGTTCCACCTGCTGCTGGGCCTTTCGCTGTTTTCACTGTTGGCTGCCCGCCCGTTATTTGAAAAGGACAATAATTCAAATGAGTAAAGTTACTACTGAACTTCGCGGAGGTTGCCACTGTGGCGCTATTCGCTATCGGGCGCGGCACGAGCGCGACTCAGAGGAGAAACTGGTAGCCCATGCGTGCAATTGCTCGATGTGTGAGAAAGTGGGTTTTCTGCACGTCATTATTCCCGCTGAAAACTTTAAGCTGGAGTCTGGGGAAAAAGACCTGGATTGTTATACGTTTAATACGGGGGTGGCCAAGCACCTGTTTTGTCGCCATTGCGGCGTTAAGTCTTTTTATGTGCCGCGCTCCAACCCGGATGGCTATAGTCTTAATGCGCGCTGTTTTGATGAGAGACCCGGAGACTTGGAGGTCGAACCTTTCGATGGTCAAAACTGGGAGCAGAACGCCGCAGAGCTGGCCCATCTCAGTAAATAAGTCGCGAAAAGAAAGTGATGCTCCAATCAATATCAGGTGATATGAGAGCCTATGGAAACTGGTCTGGTCTACGCTGTCTTACTCGATCGCAAAGGCTCGGGCCGAGAGCTTTCCTGGGCAGAGGTGAAATCCTGGCAACCTGATCAGGGAATTCTCTGGTTGCATTTTGACTACGACAGCACCAACACCGTCGAGTGGCTGCAACAGGATAGTGGACTCACAGCTACGGCGATAGAGACCCTGTCTGCGAAGACAACGCGCCCCTGTGTAATGACTGTGGATCAGGGGCTGATGTTGGCTATGTACGGCATCGAGCGAAAATCCAAGCCGCGCGCAAAGGATATGATCGCCATTCGCATTTGGGCCGAGGAAAACCGTATTATCAGTACCGGCCGACGGAAGTTGCTTTCAGAGGATGACTTGCTTTCTCGCTTGCGCAGTGGCTTTGGTCCCCGTGGAACTGCGGCTCTTTTGATGTCCCTGGCAGATCTGTTGGTCTTGCGTATGTGTGATCGGGCCGAAGACTTCGAAGAAAAAATCGATGACCTGGAAAACCTGTTATTAGATAAGGGGGGGGCGGAGCTTTCTTCCCTACTGGTTCGGTTGCGCAAGAGAACTATCGTACTGCGACGCTACTTATGCCTGCAGCGGGAGGTACTCGGGCGTTTACAGCAGGAATCCCTATCCTGGTTTGATGAGCACAGCCACGCCCTCTTGGGAGAGGTAAATGATCGGTTACAGCGCCATATCGACGATATCGATGCGGTAAGGGAGCGCGCGGCAATCGCTCAGGAGGAATTGTTGAGTCGCACTTCGGATCAGTTGAATAGTCGTATGTATGTACTATCAGTGGTGGCAGCAGTTTTTCTGCCGCTGAGCTTTCTCACTGGATTGTTTGGGATTAATGTCGGCGGTATTCCCTGGGGACAGTCGTCCTTGGGCTTTATTGCTTTTTGCATCTTGCTGGTGGTGGCATTGGCTGGGCAGATCGCTTTGTTTTACTGGAAAAAGTGGTTGTAGTTATCTTTTGAAGTATCCTAGCTAAATAGGTTATTTCAGTTATCTGGGCTGCCAATCAGCCACGAAACCCTATAGACCTTACGATTCGATCAGCATTCGCCATAATGGTAAAGGTGATGGTTGAGCCTGCAATATTGGGAAAGTTGGCAGAATCCACAATATGGACATTTTTAAAGTGTGCCGGCCTTCCTAAGAGGTCTGAGCGGAATATCTCATGTTTTCCTCCCATCGGGAAACTGCCACCAAGGTGGAAGCTTTTGCCTGGTGGTAGTACGGTGAGAAAGAAGGGGGGGACCATACCAAGCCTTATCAGTGAACGCCTTATTAAAGACTGTGTTCTTTGGGCGATTTCTCGGGCTCTCGTATTTTCAATTCCTCTTATTTCTATTGAAGAGCTATCTGCTTGTTTGTCGGTTAAAGTTAGTTCCAATGAATCAGAATCCTCAGAGGACATAAAACCCTGAATTACGTATAAGCGATCCAAGGCGACTTGCTTTGGGAAAAGGGGGGGAAGTAGAGATGTTAATTGTTCTTCAATAATTTGGCTTCGACCATAAAGTTGGAGGTGTATTTGTTCAGGACTTATGTTTGGATTGTCAACTTCTAGAAAGATTTCTGCGAGGGTAAACTCAATCTCATAACGATACCCTTTGTAGAGAAAGAGGGGGAAGAAAAAATACTGGCTGTTTTTGATTTTGATTGGAGTATTTAATAGATTGAGGGATCTTGCCAGTATTGTAGTGGTGGCAAACTGGCCGGTTGCGAGAAAAACTTTCTGTGCGGTAATTTTTTTTATTTTGCTATTGGTTATATCAACTGCAATCACGTTTACGCCTTGACTTGTTTCATGAATCTCCAGGACAAGAAGACCTTTATGTATGGTGAGTTTGTCTTTTTGTAGTTTTTCAAACAAGTATTTAGGGTTGAAAATAGATTGGTATGGGCATCCGTCAAAGCAGTGGCCGCAATATCTACATCCATGCTCCCCCTTGCTTGCATCTACCGCTAAGCGGGCTCGACCAAATTCAATGCCATTCCTCTGGAGATTACTTTCAATAGCCTTCAATTTTTTCAATAAGAAATCTGTCGGCGCATTTCTTTTGATGGCAGTAAAGTTGTTAGGGAATAGTGGATACTTGTTATTGAGATTGTCTATCTCCGCACTTATAGGCATATAGCGGAGTACATTTTTGTAGGATGGCGTTAGTTCATTTAAGGAGATAGGCCAATTTGCTAGCTGACTTTCACTGTAGGGCATGATAGCTGCACCCCATACGTTCCCAAGCCCACCAAAGCCATGGGAAAATTCTGTATTACAGTTTTTTGTCGTAATGCTGAGAGGTTTTGGTACTCTGTATGGAAAGTCAGACCCAAATAGATATCTTCTTTCCAGGCCTTTTCGGGAGGCTACTGGAGCTGGAAACAGTTTATCTTTGTCCTCCTGAGTCCATGCATCAATGTTTTTTTTGGATAAGATATTAACTTGGTATTTGATATCGTCTTCAAGGTCATATGAAACATCAACGACTTCAACTTCTTGCCCAATATCTTGCAATGCCTTGACTGTAGCGATACTCGCAGGACCACTTCCGACAACTAGGTTCTTAATCCTGTCCACTGAAAGCCCTTCCCGCCAAGCATGCGGTTTATGCGTGGGTTAAAGTTCTCCTCAATAAGCAAAATTGTAGCTGGATTGTGTTTTCAGTCCGGTGTCGTTCACTCTGTCGGTAAATTGGTTAAGCCCCTTCCGATCCCCTGCGGAAGAGGCTGTGAACCGCTCGTTTAGTGCTTAACCCATGAGAAGTCTACAAATACTGGGTCGTGGTCGCTCAGCCCGGTGTACTCCGCGGAGCCAATATAATAATTGGTTACGTCCAGCGTGTAATTGGGGTTGTTATTAATAACGACGACATGATCGGTATCGTCCTGAAGTTCATCAGCACAGGCTTCCAAGCTGGTGTCACTGCCAGATAGCATATATTGGCAGGCATGCTTGCCGCCGGTTTTGGCAAAAAATGCTTTCCAGGTTTGGTAGTTTGTACCGCGCCAGCCGTCGTCATTTTCATCAAACGCCATATTGAAATCACCAGCCAAAATGACTGTGGCATTACTTGAGTGGGCGACGATCATATCGGCAATCTGGTCGAGTTGCTTGGCTTTGGCATTTAGGTCATCGTCTTGGTGTCCTGCATCCATATGGGTGTTGTACACATGAATATGGAAGTTTTTGGTCACTTCAACTTTTGCTACGGTAAAGCCTTTTTCGGTATCACAGTCATTACCTGCGCACTTATCAAAAGTTTCCTCCTCATAAGTGGCGAAGGTGTAGTCGTCGTCATCGCGATTATCTCGGTCAAACGGAAACTTGGAAAAGGTCAGCAGGCCATTGCCAAAGCTGGTACCAGTGCCTTTCCAGTGTTTGGAGCGATAGGGGACTGTGTCGTTATCGAGCTTGTCGTCGTCGTCCAGATAATTGGCTTTGGTTTTGCTCCAAGCCTCCTGCATCAACCAGAGGTCTTTGGGGTTATTATCAAAAGTGTTAATAATTTGTTTGAAGTCAGACTTGCTGTTGCCGCCTATACACTCCAAAAATCCATCCATGTTGTAGACGATCATGTCAAAACTGCCTGAATTGGCATCGGCAAATTCAGTGTCACCGTATTCATAGCCGTCCAGGTCTTTTGAGCCGGTATCGTCGACATCATCAATAAATTCAAACCAGTTACAAGAAGTAATTGCATCCCAAACGTCTTCAAAATCTACTGCTGCGGCGGAATGGCTGAATAGAAGTGTGAGTGAAAAAAATATTCTTTTTATCATTATTGCTCTCCAACTTTGTTATTACCGACGGTTTTGTAGTGGGGTCGAAAATTGGGGCGTTTCTCTGGCGGCCCCTTTGTTTTCGATGGAGGGGATGATGGATAGCGTAGATTACAAATTGGAGTAAAGGAGGTTTTTTTTATTTTATTTTTCTGTAAGGGCGGCGCGAATTATTTTTTTCATAAAAAAATAATAAAAATCACGAAAGTTGTATATTTTTATGCAGGTAATAATTGATTCGTTAGGCGGGTTAAGCAGGATCGGGAAGTATTATTTAGAGTTATCTGAAGGCTGCAGAAAAGTTACAAAATTCTTTAGGACCGTTTAAATGGTTCCATCCGTGGAGCCAAGGCACTCAATGAGTGGCGGTAAAGGGATAGTTGATCGACGAGTGCTGGTTAACCAAAGATAGTGACCATTTGGCGGGAGAGGGCGGTTAAACGTCCATCGGCATCCCACAAGCGGGCCTGTATTACTGCGTAGCCATCCTCAGCCTGTTCCACTTCGGCCTCGTATTGCCACCAGTCAGAAGCGGTGCGCTCTGGGAGTGGCTCCATAAACTCCACTGTCCATGTTAATGAGCTGGCGGGAGCCGGCTCTTTCATCATCGGGAGTGTCGCCGGTGGCCAGGCATCGATCAGTGCGAGTAAGTGGCTGATACCGGTACGGCCTTTACTGCCATCCTTAAATCGTACCCAGCCACCTAAAACTCTCTCTTTCGCGCCGCTGAAAGGCAGGCCCCCACATGCGATACGGTAATCGAACTTCTGTGTAAATTCCGGCACTACACCTTCGATATAGGGCAGGGGCAGGCATTTATCTGGGGTGGGGTACTCCGGTGCTGAGGGACCTTTGGCGAGAACGGATGACTCCCTGCCGCGACCAAAACTGGCGAGGCCCGCCAGCATAACGGCACCATTCAGATCGAGGTGCCCCTGTACCTGAGTGACAGAGCGGCCTGCGCGAAGGACATCCGCGCGGGTGTTAATCGCCCCCGGGGCAACCGGGCCTACGAATGAGGTGGTAAAAGAGCGCAAGCTGCTCTCAGAAGGCAGCTCTGAAGCCATCCGCTCATACAGCATTGCGGCTACAAGGCCGCCAAATGTAGCTCGCCCCTGGGTCCAGCCTTCGGGCACAGAAGTGGCGCCATTGGTCGAGAGCCAATCCTGGATTAGTTGGTCGAAAGTCATAGTGTTACCGCTTGAGAGCGGCAGGTGGGACCTGCCGCAGAAAAATACCGGGTGAGAAGCACCCGGATGAGGGGAGTATTATTTAAATATGTGTTCCTCGCCGGGGAAAACGCCTTGTTTGACGTCCTCGGCGTATTTGCGCAGGGCCCCGGGAATATCCTCGGCCTCTACCAGGAAGTTTTTGGAAAACTTGGGAGGCTGTTGGGTGAGGCCCAGGATGTCATTGATTACCAGTACCTGGGCATCGCAGTCGCGGCCCGCGCCTATGCCGATGGTGGGCATGGATACGGCTTCGGTAATACGCTTTGCCAGGTCGGCGGGTACACATTCCAACACCAGCAGATCAGCTCCGGCTTCGTCGAGTTGTAGGGCGTCTTCGAGGATTTGCTTGGCGTGTTCTTCATCGCGCCCCTGAACGCGATAGCCTCCCAGTTTGTGTACTGATTGAGGGGTGAGGCCCAGGTGGGCGCAAACGGGAATACCGCGATCAGTAAGAATCTTCACGGTGTCGGCGAGCCAGGCGCCTCCCTCGATCTTCACCATATGTGCACCGGCCTGCATGATCCGGGTTGCATTCTGGAGTGCCTGCTCCGGGGTGGCGTAGGTCATAAACGGCATATCCCCCATAATCAGGGACTTCTTATTGCCGCGCGCGACCGCCTCGACGTGGTAAATCATTTGCTCCATCGTCACTGGCACGGTGCTGTCGTAACCCAGCACGGTCATGCCCAGGGAATCTCCGACGAGCAGTGTCTCAACCCCGGACTTTTGTGCCATCGCAGCCATAGGGGCATCGTAGAGAGCAACGGTAATAAACTTCTCACCATTCGCTTTCATTTTTCGCAGGGTTTGAACGGTTACGAGCTTTTCTAATTCAGAGGGTGCATACATAACGATTAACTTCCTGGGTTGTAATAGTGCCGGCCACTGGTGATCGTGAACAGATATTCGACCAGCTGTTGGTAGTCCTCTGGGCTATCGACAATGTCGATCTCCTCGGTATTGACGATGAGTAGAGGCGCCTCATCGTAAAAATGGAAAAAGCGGGTGTAGGCGTTGTTGAGGGTGGCGAGGTATTCATTGCTTATCGCCTGCTCAGCCGGGATTCCCCGATTGCGGATTCGGGCTTGCAGCACATCGAGGGGGGCTTGCAAATAGATCACCAGGTCCGGCTTGGGTGCTTCCAGGGTGAGGTGTTTGTACACCTGTTCGTATAGGTGCAGCTCATCCTTATCCAGGGTGACTTCAGCAAACAGCTGGTCCTTTTCGATCAAAAAGTCCGACACCCGCACCGGCTCAAAGATATCGTCTTGCCGCAGTGCCTGGATTTGCTGTGATCGCTGTAGGAGAAAGTGCAGCTGGGTGGGCAGTGCGGCGTTTTGGGGGTCCCGGTAGAAACGCTCCAAAAAGGGGTTCTCCTCGGGTAATTCCAACAGCGTGTCGTAATTGAATGTGGAGGCCAGCTTCTTTGCCAGTGTGGTTTTTCCCACACCAATATTGCCTTCCACCGCGATAAACTTAGGCGGTGTTTTATTAGACCGGTTGAGTTCAGCTGTGCTGGTCTCGGGTTTTTCGATAACCACTTGAGCGACTCCTCTTTGTCTGGGGTCTTCCCTGATGAGTTGCAAACGCAAAAGTACTATTGAGAGGGCCGCCCGTCGAGTAGTTGGGGAGCCTCAGTCGATCAAACCTTTTCCAGGCGGTTTTCCGGGCAGCCCTGTAAGAGTGCTGGAAGGGCTCCCAATCCGGGCAGTTCCATCGCGGGAGCCAGTTCAGTAAGGGGTAGCAGTACGAAGTTGCGCTCGGTCATGCGCGGGTGTGGGACCTGTAGGCGGGGCTCATCGATTTGAGATTCCCCAAACAACAGGATATCCAGGTCCAGGGTGCGGGCGCCCCAGCGGATGGAGCGCTCGCGCCCGTGGGACAGCTCGATAGATTGGAGCTGGTCCAGTAGTGCCAGCGGGGACAGTGTTGTTTTCAATGCTGCGACGGCATTGATGTAATCGGGTTGATCGCCGGGGCCGACCGGGGCGCTTCGGTAAAAGCTCGAACACCCCAATAATTCTGTACTGGGGATTCGTTCCATGGCCGATAGGGCGCTGCGCAGTTGTTTGCCGGGCTCTGCCAGGTTACTGCCCAGGCCGATGTATACCGTTTCCATTACTGTTCTGCTCTCGGCTTGCGACGGCGGCCGCGAGAGTTGCGGTTGCGGCGCCCACCGCTGCCTGTGCGCTGTAGCTTGCGCACCATTTGCTGGCGCTGCTCATCGTCAGCCTGTTGGAAGTCGGTCCACCATTTGCCCAGGCCCGCTTCAATCTCGCCACTTTCTTCCCGCAGCAACAGGAAGTCGTAGGCGGCGCGGAAACGGGGGTGTTCCTGTAAGCGCTGGGCCCGACTGCCACCGCGCTGGGGCAGGCGCTGTTGCAGGTCCCAGATTTCCCGCATGGGGATTGAGAAGCGCTTGGGAATAGCGGTGTGGGCCAGCTGTGAGCTGGTAACTTTTTGTGCCGCTTGGGCCAGCGCTGGCGCTGGTGGGGTGCCCTTGGCAACCAGCTTTTGTTGCTCGGTGCTCACCGCAGGCCAGAGTAGGGCGGCGTAGAGGAACGCTGGGGTAACACGCATATCGGCGCGGATACGTTGGTCCGTGTTGCGCAGGGCTTGTTGGGATAGTTTCAGGGCCGCGCTGTTGGCCTCAATTTGTGCAGCGTTATCCGGGAACAGGTGTTGCCAGAGCTGGTACTGGCGCAGCAGCTCAAAGGTGCGCTCTCCGTGGCCACTCATCAGCAGCTTGAGAATCTCATCGAACAGGCGAGCCGGGGCAATATTGCGTAACAGTGGCGCCAGCTCGTGCAGGGGAGCTTCCGTCTTGCCTTCAATAGTGAAATCTAACTTGGCGGCGAAGCGCACTGCGCGCAGCATGCGCACAGGGTCTTCCTTGTAGCGGACCTCTGGGGAGCCGATCATTCTAATCAGGCGCTTTTCAATATCCTCGACACCGCCGGTGTAGTCGTGGATTTCGAACCCTTTGGTGGTGTAGTAAAGCGCATTGACCGTGAAATCCCGACGCATGGCATCACTTTCCAGGTCGCCATAGACATTGTCACGCAGCAGCATACCGTGTTCGGACTGCTTGGCTTCGTGAGTCTCGCCATCGCTGTGGTGACCGCGGAAGGTAGTCACTTCGATAACTTCACGGCCTATACGGGCGTGCAGGATGCGAAAGCGGCGGCCGACAATGCGGGCGCCGCGAAACAGCACCTTGGCCTGCTCTGGAGTGGCGTCGGTGGCCACATCGAAATCCTTGGGGTGGCCGCCGAGCATCAGGTCGCGCACACCTCCACCTACGATATACGCCTGGTATCCGGCATCCTGAAGGCGCTTCATAACTGTTAAGGCCGCGCGGCTGATTTCTCGGCGCGAGATGCTGTGGTCGTTGCGGGCGATAACCCTGGGGCCTTTACTGGCCGGCTTGCGCCAGCGCTTGATACTACTAATCAGGTTGTTGAGCATACGGCTGTCTATGTTGACTGCTGCCATTTAGGGATGGCCGGGAAAGCCCCGCTGTGCTTGGCCACGCATTGGTTGGCGGCCTGTATAAGTGGTGGTCCCTCTGGGGAGATTCACGATGGCACTGCTGGAGCCTCTATACCTGGGCTACCCCAGGAGCGAGTCCGGAAATGAGCCTCAGTGGCTGTTTATCCTCAGAGATCGGGACTCGCGGGCGCGATTCTAACACACGCAAAGGAATGCGCCCGCAATATGCGGGTGCCTGTAAGTTCGGGGGAAAAGAAATATGGGAATTATTATTACCAGTATGAAGGCAGCGGCTTCCTTGCGCTCTCAATTTGCTTTCAAGCAAACACCCTCTCCCAGGTACAGTTCAGTCAGTTTGCAACGCGCTTGTTGTTATTCTTATTCTTCTTGAGTTTTATTGTTATTGTTTATTGTTGTTCTTGCGGTTTTGGCCACTCATTGCTTTTATTGTCGGCCGCCCCATTATTTTTATTATGTTTCGCCCCACTTATTGTTAGTTGTTATAGGGCTTTTAACAGTCATTTATTTTTATTGTTGGCTGTTTTCAATTTTTGTACTAAGAGTAAAGCACTTAGTATGCCAACTTTTAAAAACCTTTATAAATCAATAAGTTACGATCTTTACGAAATTTGACGGAACTTTTCTGAGAGCTATTGCGTTACGGAAGGTGCGAGAGTTGTTACTTCTGGGTGGGTGTGGGTAACACTCTGGTTGGTAACCCCTGTGGGGGTGGGGTAACAAAGTGGTCGAAGGAGTTTGACAGGTGAGGACGGATTGGGAGCAGGGGGCGAAGCCCCCTGGGGATAGCGTTAGTTTTAAGCTTCTGCGGCGGCGCTACGACGGCTCTTCTTGCGGGGGATGCCCAGCTTTTGGCGTCGTTCCCACAGGCATTTGCGGCTGACGCCGAGCTTCTTGGCCAGGTCTGTCTCACTCATGGTGTCCTGGTGCTCAATAACGAAGCGGGCGAAGTAGTCTTCCAGGGACAGGTCCTCACGGGGGTCGGTGTGCAGGCTGCGGGGGCGCGGGATGCCGTCGGTCTCTTCGATCGGCACCAGGTCCAGATCGATATCCAGGGTTTTGTGGTCGATCTCGCGGCTGTTCTTATCCGTCAGGATTACAGCGCGCTGGATGGCGTTCTCCAATTCGCGCACGTTACCGGGCCAGGTGTAGGTGGTAACAGCCTGGATGGCCTCCGGTGACAGGCGCAATAAGGGGCGCTCGATCTTAGTGCAGAACTTTTCCAACAGGTGCTCTGCCAGTGCTAGGACGTCTCTGCCTCGCTCGCGCAAGGGGGCAAGCGTCATTTGCACCACATTGATGCGGTAGTAGAGGTCTTCCCGGAATTTACGCTCCGCTGACAGCTGGCGCAGGTTGCGGTGGGTGGCTGTTACCAGGCGCACATCCACTTTGCGGGATTCGATCGAGCCGATTGGCCGCACTTCGCCCTCTTGCAGCACACGCAGCAGGCGGGCCTGTGCCTCCAGGGGCAGCTCACCAATTTCGTCGAGGAACAGGGTTCCTCCATCGGCTGCCGCTACCAGTCCCTCGCGGGAACTCTGGGCACCGGTAAATGCACCTTTCTCGTAGCCGAACAGCTCAGATTCAATCAGTGTATCGGGAATCGCGGCGCAGTTGACGGAGATCAGCGGTTTGTTGGCCCGGCGGCTCTCCTCGTGAATAGCCCGGGCGACCAGTTCCTTACCGGTGCCGGTTTCACCGTGCACCAGGACGGTGGCGTCTGTGGGGGCAACTTTATGGATGCGACCATAGAGCTCCCTCATCACTGGGCTGCTGCCAATCATGCCGGCGATAGTGCCGGTATTCTCTTTCTCGTTGATGGGCTGGGCGCGATTCTGCTCCGCTTTGCCTATGACCCGGCGGACGGTTGCGAGCATTTCGTCGTGGTCAAAGGGCTTGGCGATATAGTCTGCGGCCCCCATACGCATGGAGTCCACCGCGGAGCGGAGGCTGGCGTAACTGGTCATGATCAGTACCGGAATATCACCGGCGTGCTTGAGCAGGTCGGTGCCCGGTGCGCCGGGCAGGCGCAAATCGGAAATAACCAGGTCAACTTCATTGAGGCGGTACTTGGTGAGCGCCTCCTTTACCGAACCCGCTTCACTGATTTTGTAGCGGTGCCGCTCTAAAAGCTTGCGCAGCGCCGTTCGGATAATGGCTTCATCTTCGACGATGAGGATGTGGCTCATATGTTACGCCTGGTTACAAAATGCTCAGTAAGCGCCTAGTTTTACCCGGGCGCCGTTTCGATGCAACTCAAAAACGGTTAATCGGGTTATTTTTGCACAAATAATGATCGATATGGGTGTCCAGCCATCTCAGTCGCCCAGGGGGAGTTGCACAATAAAGCGGGCGCCAGTCCCGGTTTCCGGGTTGGCGGGACTGACCAATTCCAGCTGGCCGCCGTGCTCCTCGACAATGCTGTAAACCATTGCCAGGCCCAGTCCTGTACCCTCGCCGGGCTCTTTCGTTGTGAAGAAGGGCTCCAGAATCCGTTCACGATGCTGAGCTGAAATTCCCGGTCCGCTGTCGGTGACAGAGACACAGGCGCTGCCGCTCTTGCGATAGCCCTCAATTAGAATCTGGCCGCCATCGGGGCTGGCATCGCGGGCATTGCTGAGCAGGTTGATAAACACCTGGATCAGGCGCTGGTTGTCTCCCGGGGCGATCAGGTCTTCGGGTACCCGATTCTCAAACTGGACCTCGGTCTTATCCCGTTGCAGGGACAGCAGGTTGACCGCCTCCTGCACACAGGCATAGAGATCTACCGGGGCCCGCTCGCTGTCTTCTTGGTTGCCGCTGTGAGAGAAGTTGACCAGGGAGTGGACGATACGGCTGATGCGCTGGGTCTGGCTCAAGATCTGGTCGGCGGTTTCCAGGACCTCCGGGTTGTCACAGTCGTACTGGAGGTTTTGTGCCAGGCAGGCGATTCCCGTTACCGGGTTACCCACTTCATGGGCTACGCCGGCGGCCAGGCGACCCACAGAGGCCAGGCGCTCGCTGTGGATAAGTTCCTGTTCCAAGACCTGTGTTTCGGTAATGTCCTCCAGCAACAACATTTGTGCATCGCCGCGCTCGTCGCGGGAGCGGTCGCTGCGGCTGCGTTTTTGCCGTGCCTTGTGCAGGTTGAGCCAGTGGCTATTGCCGTCGAGGCTCACCTGTTGCTTAAAGCGGCTGGCATCAGTGGATAGGGCGAATTCCCCCAGCAGGCTGCGCCAGGGTTCCGCCAAGTATTCCAGTTTCGAGCCGATTACCTCGCTGGCACTGATACCGGTGAGGTCCTGCATGGCGTAGTTCCACAGCAGGACTTCTCCGTCGCGCCCCAGGGAGCAAGCGGCCATCGGCAGCTCTTCCAGCATTTGGCGGTGATACAGACGCAGGTTATTGAGTTCTGCGGCCAGGCCAGTGAGCTGGTGCTTATAACGGCCCAACCGGGTCTCGATCAGGTGAATGTCCTTGTTTGCCGGCTGATCGCTGTTCTGGAACGGGAAGTGTCGATCAATAATTTGCACCGCCAGAACACGCCCCAGCAGGCCGGAGAGATTGGACTCCAGCTTGTTGCGCAGTTGACGCAGGGCGTAGGGGCGGCGCTCGTTGTCCGGCAGATTGAGAGCGGCGAGAGCGCGTTTAACTTCTTTATTCGCAGTAGCGGCTCCGAGGCTTTCAGCCAAGCGCAGGCGAAAATCTGCGGCGGATTCCACATCCAGTCCCAAGCGCAGAGCCTGGGCGATGGTGTCGTCGCTACACAGGTCAGCGGCGTACTGCTCCAGGCTGCTGGTGCGGGTGAACAGAGACAGGCCGACAAATAACAGGACATTGACCCCCAGTGACAGGGTGGTGATCTGTGTCCAGATAGACATTCCCAGGGGAATTTGGAGGGAAGTGCCGGGCAGGGTGATGCCGGTAATCCCAAAAATTGACGGAATTAACAGGCCGCCCCCCCAAAGCAGCATGCCCGCCAGCAGGCCACCGACAAATCCGCGTCGATTACCTCGCGGCCAGTGGATTACAGCAAAAATCCCAGGCAGAAATTGGAGTGATCCGATAAATGCCAGCAGGGCCAGGTCCGACAGGGAGAGTCGGTTGTTGAGTAACAGGTAAAAGGCAAAGCCGGCAATAAATAGAGCGGCGATCAGCGCGCGGCGCAGCCACACCAGCTGCCGGTACATATTGTCCTCAGAGTGCCAGCGGGTGCCGGGTAGCAGCCAGTGGTTCATCACCATGGTGGCGAGGGCCAGGGTAATCATAATCAGTGCGCCAGTGGCTGCCGACAGGCCGCCGATAAAGGCCAGGGTGGTGAGCAGTGCTGAGCCACTGGCGCGGGGAACCGCCAGGGAGAAGTACTGCACCGGGCCGGCCACATCCAGGGCAAAGCCTGCCCACATGATGGGGAAGATGGGCAGGGCCATCAGCAGCAGGAACAGGGGGAAGCCCCAGCTGGCGGTGCGCATTGCCTGTCCAGTGGGGCGCTCGGCAATACTCAGGTAAAAAATATGTGGCATAGCCACGGCAGTGGCGACAAACACCAGTAGCAGGGTATGGGATGAGCCCTGCTTGATGGGGGTGTAGAGCAGCTGGTGCATATCGGGGTTCTCCAGCAGCCACTCATCCAGGCCGGAAAATCCACCGAAGACGCCGTAAATGGCATAGCCGCCCACTGCGGTGAGCGCCACCAGTTTTACCAGGGACTCCAGGGCCATGGCGCTGGCCAGGCCCTCGCCACGCTCGCGGGTAGCGCCGTACATACTGGTGAATACCGCCAGCAGCACGCAGTAGAAAAATGCGATTAAATTTTTGCTCGATACACCGCTGTCCGGCAGTGCCAGGGCAGCCACACTATCCCGCGACAAAAGGGCCAGGGTCTCAGATACCGCCTGGATTTGCAGGGCGATCAGGGGGAGCAGCGCCAACAGCATAAACAGAGTGGCGAGAGTCCCCGCCTGGCGGCTGTGATAGCGGAACACCAGAAGATCTGCCGGGGAGTAAAGCTGGTAGCGCTGTGCCAGGCGCGCCAGTGGCTCCAGGGCTACTGGCGCAAACAGGAACATGGCGCCGGTGCCCAGATAGTAGGCGAGTACCCCGTAACCATATTGCCAGGCCAGGTCGACGATACCGTAGAAGGTCCAGGCCGATAGCGATACGCCCAGGGAGAGCACATAAACCAGTGGATGCCGCACCCAGCGGGAAGGCAGCCAGCCCTTGGAGGTGGCGAAGGCGACAAAAAACAGGGTGGCGATATAGGCCACTCCCACCAGGGCAATGTGGGCAATATCAAAGCTCATTCGATTTGCGCCTCCACTGGATAAAAATCGCCAGTAGGATCAGCACGAACCAGAGGATAAAAGGCCGGTACCAGGCGCCGACGGGATTGATCATCCAGGTAAAGATGGTGGGGGAGAATACATAACCCACCAGCACCAGCAGAATTAATAGTGTGCGGTTACTCATAGATCGCCTTGGAAACCCGCTAGAGAAATTTGTTGCCCGCGCACTGTACCGGTGAGAAGTCATCCCTGTGTAATCGTCAACGCGGGTTATCAGCCGGACCCCTAAGGACGGCTGGCGCGGAAATGGTAAGTGCAGCTTGGAATCAGTGCAATTGGCGGTTGCGCATATCTATCTGATGGCGGCGCCAGCGCGCGGTAGCCCACTTGAGAATATGCTCGGGGGATTCTGTTGGGGCAGTGTTTGGCAGTTTGAAGCCGAGGAACTGTAAAGCCTTACACAGGTTACCGGAAGCCATGTTGTCGTCGATAGCCGGCGCGTGATTTTGTTTGCTGAGTTTTTGCCTGTCGTCAGGGCCCATCACCAGCGGCAGATGGCCGAACTGGGGCGGGGTGGCGCCGAGGATTTTAAATAGGCGCTGTTGTGCACCAGTGGTATCCAATAGATCTGAGCCGCGTACCACCTGGTTGATCTGTTGATCGATATCGTCGACAACGACTGCCAGTTGGTAGGCATAGAGGCCGTCGCGGCGCTTGAGAATCGTGTCTTCGCGGATGAATTGCCGTTGCTCTCCGTGCCAAATATCCACAAAGCCTTCCTCGCCGCCTGCGCATTGCAACCGCAGCGCTGAGGGTTCGCTCACATCGTATTTAAGGCGACAGAAGTCGTTCGCATGTCCACCATTTTTCTTAATCTGGCTGCGTGAGCAGTCGCAGGGGTAAATCAGTTGCCGTTGGCGTAGTGTGGACAGGGTTTCCTCGTAGAGTGCGTAGCGCTTGCTCTGCCATTCGACGGGGCCGTGCCAGTGCAGTCCGTGGGCTTCCAGGGATTTCAGAATGCGGATTGCCGCGCCGGGCTCTTCCCGGGGAGGGTCGAGGTCTTCCATGCGCAGGAGCCAGTGTCCGCCATGTGCGAGGGCGTCAAGGTAGCTGCCGACGGCGCACACCAGTGAGCCGAAGTGGAGCGGTCCACTCGGGGAGGGTGCGAAGCGACCAATATAGGGAGTTGTGCTGTTCAAAATGAATAGGGGCGATACATTGATCGCCCCCTCCGAGCAGGGCGATCGCAAGCGAACGCCGTGCCGCTATCGGTTGTGGATCAGCCGGAGATCTGCCGTTCCTTGATTTCCGCGAGGGTTTTGCAGTCCACGCACAGAGTGGCGGTTGGACGGGCTTCCAGGCGGCGAATGCCGATATCAACACCACAGGCTTCGCAGAAACCGTAGTCATCCTGGTCGATAAGCTCCAGGGTGGCATCGATCTTCTTGATCAGCTTGCGCTCGCGATCGCGGGTGCGCAATTCCAGGCTAAATTCTTCTTCCTGGCTGGCGCGGTCTGCGGGATCGGGGAAGTTTGCGGCCTCGTCTTTCATGTGGGAAACGGTGCGGTCCACTTCCGCCATCAGCTCGGCCTTCCAGGCCAACAGCAAGTTGCGGAAATGCTCCTGCTGCTTCTCATTCATGTACTCTTCGCCCTGCGTCTCCTTGTAGGGCTCAAAGCCGTGCAGAGATTCGGTGCTCGCAGCAGTTTTGGGCATAGTCGTTGCCTCTCTTTCTATACGGGCCCCCCTTTATGGGGGCGATACCACCAAATTCAATCTAGCCTAGACCGGAATCTTTCTAAGTGATGCTTTTTTCACCTATCAAATTCGCTGCGGTGTCAGGCTAATCCTGTTCTCGGTACCGATACCCCTGGCGACCGAGAGCGAGGAAGCTATCAAATCTGCGCGATTCGCGCCACAAATAGTTGTCTGCTATTTTGTGGCGCCTGAAATTACAGCCAAGTGGTCCAGCCCGTGAAATTTACCCCTCCGTTGCAAAAGGCAACACTTTTGCGCCGATACAAGCGCTTTCTCGCCGATGTGGAATCTGCCAGTGGCGAAGTGTTTACCATCCACTGCCCAAATACGGGGTCTATGAAGAATTGTTGGGTGGAGGGGGGAGACTGCTGGTACTCCGATTCTGGCAACCCCAAGCGCAAGTATCGCCACACTCTGGAAATCTGTACGACCCCGGATGGAGCCCTGGCGGGGGTGAACACAGGCCGCGCCAATGCTCTGGTTGAAGAGGCCATTCTGTCTGGCGTAGTCAGCGAGTTACAGGGCTATGAATCCCTGCGCAGGGAAGTGCGCTACGGCGAGGAAAACAGCCGTATCGATCTGTTGTTGTCCGGCGCCGATGGGGACTGCTACGTGGAAGTGAAAAATGTGACCCTGGCAGATGGGGCACAGGGTTACTTCCCTGATGCGGTAAGTGCCCGGGGCGCCAAGCACCTGCGCGAGCTGCAAAAGCTGGCTGAGAGCGGTGTGCGGGCGGTACTTTTTTACTGCGTTCAACACAGCGGTATCGAGACGGTGCAGGCGGCGCGGGAAATTGATCCCGCTTATGCTGAGGCCCTGGATTCCGCTGTCGATGCTGGTGTGCAAGTGCT
Source organism: Microbulbifer maximicatervae (SeqCode) (assembly GCF_052468155.1). Classification (NCBI taxonomy): domain Bacteria; kingdom Pseudomonadati; phylum Pseudomonadota; class Gammaproteobacteria; order Cellvibrionales; family Microbulbiferaceae; genus Microbulbifer; species Microbulbifer maximicatervae (SeqCode). The sequence goes on along the minus strand of NZ_CP174335.1, from coordinate 223,762 downwards.
CGCATACCGCGCAAAGCTCGGTGCTGAAGGCGTCGAGCTGGTGGAGGCCCTGCCTTTTCTCCCGTAAGGGAAAGGCAGGGGGCTGTCAGTCGGCCAGTAATGCGTAGAGACCGTCCTGCGCATATTCCACCGGTACTGGCGTAAGGGCATCACCAGTACAGGGCCCGGCGATACACTCCCCAGATTCAATCAGGAATAGCGCGCCGTGGGAGGCGCACTGAATAAGTGCGCCATCGGGATCGAGGAACTGGTCTTCCTGCCAGTCCAGATTGATGCCCCGGTGAGGGCAGGTGTTTTTGTAGGCGTAGACCTCGCCATCTTTCATCACAGCAAACACATTGTCAGTGCCGGCGGCAGTGTCTCCGAGGGAGAACCCTTTGGATCGACCTTCGCTTAATTCGTCATAGCGACACAGGAAGTACTTCTGCATAGGTTTTCGGCTCCCGGCCTAATTCTTGTTCAGGGCGCAAGCGCCTGCTTATTCGGGTGCCGCGAGTCTAATGGACGTGTAGCGAATTGTCCCGTCACGCAGTATGCCGATAGTGATTTCGTCACCGGCTCTGTGTTTTTCCAGGGCATTGAGCAGATCGTCGTAGCTGCGAATCGGCTGCTGTTCTATTTCTACAATCACATCGCCCAATTCCCAGCCTCCACCCCGGGTGCGGTGGATACCGCGCAAGCCGGCTTTCTCTGCGGGAAGCCCGGGAGCGGTACGCAATACGGCGACCCCTTCAAAGCCGTAGCGGCTACTCCACTGGTCCGGGGCGGATTCGATACCAATAATCGGGCGTACCAGGCGGCCGTGATTGATCAGTTCCGGCACAATTTTTTTGACCGTATCCACTGGAATCGCAAAGCCAATACCGACACTGGCGCCACTGGGACTGTAAATTGCGGTGTTGACCCCGATTAAACGCGCCTGGGAATCCAGCAACGGGCCGCCGGAGTTACCTGGATTAATAGCCGCATCTGTTTGGATAACATTGCGAATGGTGCGGTTGTTGGCGGCTTCAATTTCCCGCCCCAGGGCGCTGACCACCCCGGTGGTGAGAGTGGTATCTAGGCCGAACGGGTTGCCGATAGCCAGTACTTTACGGCCTACCGCGAGATTGCTGGAGGTGCCCACAACCAGCGGTTTTAGCAACTCCCTGGGAGCGTTAATTTTCAGAACTGCCAGATCTTTTTCCGGCGCAGATCCCACCAGTTCGGCCGGCCACTCGCTGCGATCCTGCAAAGTAATAGTGATTTGCCGCGCACCCTCAATAACGTGAAAATTGGTGACAATATGGCCCTGAGTGTCCCAGATAAATCCGCTGCCGGCGCCTTTGGGCACTGAGTGGAGGCGCAGGGTCCTGCGATCCCGCACCAGGGTTTCATTGGTGACATAGACCACTGACGGACTGGCAAAATTGAACACCTGCATGGTGTTGCGCTCGTCGTCGGTGGCAAAGGTTTCCGCCTGTGCAGATATTGCCGGGGTAAGTAGTAAAAAGACTGAGATGAAGCTGGCGCGTAGAGTTTTAAGTAGAGTCATTAATACAATCCTCCCTTTGAACTGCCGGATTGGAAGAGACATCTGTAATTGTCGCCTTCCTTTTTGTTTGTTGCTGTTTTGAAAGTGTATCTTATTTGCAATCGTTATGCGGTGTTGGCTGTTTATTGGGGGCTGCGGGCGAGATTTAAAGTGGAGGTAGTTTAGTCGTACAACATCAGCGGCCCGGCAACCACTGTTTGCTAGATTGCTCCGGTGTGAATAAGGCAATTAAAAAATACAAGATTGTGTACTGATGTTCTTTTCTTGTAATAGCGGTTATTTGATAGTCCTCGAGGCTTTGTCCTGTTTTTAGTGTGTTAAGCCTAAGTCGAGGTGATTCTCAACTGAGGCCATAGTCTTTATCGAGTTATTCACTTGTGTTGATGATCGCTTCACCGTTGAGGGCACATCGATTACACCAGGACTAGTTATCCTGAGAGCTAGCTTTGCTAATTGAGGAAGTCTCATTGATGCAGAATTGCATTGGTCGGGTTAACTCTGATATCCAGAACCACTGGGTGAATACAAGCCCAATTTCTGTTTCTGAGAATATGATGTAAAGCCCCGAAATCGAAAGCTACCCCGGGACTTTGTGTAAGGAGTAGCCAGTTTGGAATTGCTGTATAGGAGACACTCTTGTCTAGTCTCGATATATTTAACTCCGTTTTTGATTATGGTGTGGTTGTCAGTCGAGGGTTTTGCGAGTCCTCCTGACGTTTTCCTGACTCGAGTGACGTCAACATCTTTTTTAAGAGCTGCATAGTTACTTCATCTCCGGGTCTTACTTCCAAAGCCTTTTCCAAGTATGCCCTTGCAATTTCTTGATTTAAAGGTTCAATTAGTTTGGCACTAAGTTTATATGCTGTAAAACTAATCCCTCGAGATACCTGTGCCCACTGCTCTATCACTGCCATTGCATTTTCAAGGTTACCCTGATCAATATGAATTGAAATCAGTTCCTTCCAGATTGAGTGGTTACGTAGCTTTGGCTCAATAAAGGGCTCCAGTATCTCTCTGGCCTTTTCAAACTGTCTTAATCCGCGCAACGCTTGCGCTTTAATAGCTGCGGTATTTGCATCTGTTTTAACGACACTTAATGCTTTATCAGCCTCTTCGTAATTTCCGGTTTTATTCAGGTATCGAGCAAACTGTAGTGCAAAGTCGGGGAACTCTTTATACATTGAGCGATACTTGGAAAAGAGAGCTTCTTTGGCGGACATTGGTGTTGATGGTGTACGAAGTTGTTCTAATACGCTCTCTCTTGATAAATCTCCTACAGGTTGGCAATACTTATCAATAAGCCTGGAAACCTGAATTCGTACCATTTCATCTCGCACGTGTACTTGATCATCCATCCAGGCGATACTACGATCTGTCAATAATATCGATTCATAGCTGGGATAATAGAAAACATTAGAATTTGAGTACACCAGTGCTTCAGCAGCAGCTCTCAATACGGACTTTGAATACGAATTTGAAATAGAGATATCTTGATTTCTGTATGTAAGCGACATCGGGACGGGTGAAATTGTGATCAGTATATTCTGCTGAACTTTCGCATTGGCTTTCAACAGCTGTATGGTTTTGTCGAGATGATCATAGACTTCATTATAATTTAATACATGAAGCTCAAATCTTCCGGGCCACAATTCTATAACTTTTTGCAGTGGTACTGTGTTTAGATATAAGTTGGTTTTTTTGTCGAACCAGACTTCCGACAACCCTAGGGTAATAATAATTGTCTCGGCTTTTTGGACCGATTTATAAAATCTAGTAATGGCCTCTCTTCTTGTCTTTACTGTCTCTAGTGAGGCGGGGCGTATAGAGGATAATACATTTAGGTCGCAATATTTTCCTTCGTTCACCTCAACAATGCACTCTTCTGGCATCCCGCTATTTTCATCCAGTGCCCATTTGAATTCATTGTAGATGGATGCAACTCCAAAGTTAGTGATTGAATCTAGTTTGGGGTCTTCAAATTCTGGCAATTCAAATATCTCACTCGATGGAATGTGAAAGCCAAGTTCAATCAGTTTGGTTTCGACATTTCGGGCGAAGCAGGAACCAACCGAAAAAACACATGATCCAGGTCGAAATTGAAAGCCAGCCATAAAGTCAGGTCTTGCGATAGGTTCATACCTGTTGTCCGCTGAACGATTAGGCCAGTGTCCGGCACGATTATTTTTCTTAATATTGACAGCCTCTTTATCAGATAAGATTTGTATAGGCATAATCGACTCCGAATTGATTTCAGCTTATGAGTTAAAGTTCGCTAATGTTTTTGGCGGGCTGCTAGAATAAGGCCAAAAAATTACCGTAAATATTGGGAGAGGGGTTCCTGAGGTCTTTGTTATTTAGTCCATACTAGACTGTTTTCAATAAGTAATCGCTATATCTATGAGAAAATCTCATGTTTGGCGTCCTTATCCACTTGGTGGGTAAGTTTATTTATAAATTGTTAATTCAGGATGGGTTTTTCCTGAAGTTATAAATTTAAAAGCAATGTCCCATTGGTATGGCTTGTAAAGTATGGATATGTAATGACGGGTTATTATTTTGTAATAGGCATTTGGGATCGTTTGGATTGTGTGAGGTGCAGCGCCCGAGTCGCTGAGAGGATCTGCTAATCCTCTGGTGCTATAAATAGATTGGGTGCTGTTTCTCTCTTGATGATTTATGTGAATTGACGTATTGCATTATTAATTTAATTGTTGAGGGCTCCGTTTTGATTTTCCCCAAGTGGCTACTTTCGTTTTATTGCTACAGGGCGCCTGTTGGCTCTTGGGTCTAAAGTGGTGGTTGATTAAAGAGTATCATTTCTATTTTTCTTACAAAAAAAATTATACTAATCAATGCATTTTCTCCCTGGGTTCTCTATTGGATTTGTGGGTTGAAAATTTTTCTATGAAGCCCCTGAATCAGGAGCTTTAGCGGCGTTGTAATGCTTTTTTAGAAGTCTAGGGTTGTTCGGTTGCCTCGCCACGGGCCTGGTGATTAAAAAACAGTACCAGGTTCCGGACCGTTGTTACCTTGCCAAAATAGGGGTTGCTTTGATAGTCCTCAAGGGTTCGCCCGGTTCTTTGTGCGATCTCCTCAATTAAGTCCAGATAGAGATCATCTTCATCCAGTTTTAGGGTCTTAAAGAAATCATCTGATGTTTGAATTGGAACCAGTTGTTTGGTGGGAAGTGCCGCTTGTAGTTGCTCATACACCGCTCAAATAATCCATGTGTCTACAATTTTGCGATCAAACTCCCGGGAAAATTCACAAATGGATAAACCTTTGCGTTTGTCACATAGTCGTTGGAAATGCCTGTCAATTTTGCGCTGTTCGACAGTGCCCCAAATTATGGCCAATAATGCTAAGCCAGCTAAAGATAAAAAGAACATTGGCTGGTAAATAAGGGGAGCTAACATTGCTGCGAGAAAACAAACAACGTAGCTTTACTTGCCTTTTCAGTTTTGTATTTAGGCATAAATCTTGATGCTTTTCTCATGTTTTTATTATTGCTCCAGTTTTGGTAGTTGTAGCTTTTGTTCCAATTGAACAAAGGTCTTTTCTGTGTAGGGGCCAAAAACAAACTCGGAAGAATCTGCAAATTTGTGGTCTTTAAGTCGATCTATGTAATAGTAAGCGCAGGCACCCTCAGGGCAAGCGTAGACTGAGACGAACATCTCGTTTGCACTGATATGATGTGGTTCATCGATACGGCGTATATAGGCATCGTCCCCCAAATTAAAACCAAGGGCTTTTTCGCCATCTATCCAATAAATCTCGTAAGGGCCATCACTCCATGAAGGAGAACACCCAATTAAAAATATGGCGATGAGTAGTGGGATGTACTTCAGGACACTTCTTTGCATAAATGCTTTTACTTTGCATCTGTCCACATAGAAAGTAACTACGTTTTAGTGGCAGCTCTGTGAGAAATTGAAACTACAGCTCTGATCACTTATCTATCCAATTAGACACTAATTACGGAAGTTTTGCAGGGCGAGAATACGATCATCCAGTGGTGGGTGCGTGGCCATAAGTGCTCCCATACTGCCGAATATACCGAAGGCTTTCATATTGCCGGGTAGGGGTTCCTCGTGGCCGCGATCGGACTCCACCTTGAGCCGTTGCAGCGCGGCAATCATGGATTGGGGGCTGGCCAGTGTGGCGCCGGCATGGTCGGCCCGATATTCACGGCGGCGACTGAACCAGGCGACAATCATCATGGCAAAGAAGCCGAATATGATGTCCATAACAATGGATGTGACAAAATAGCCGATGCCCAACCCCTCTTCGTTGCGCAAGATAACCCGGTCTACGAAGAACCCAACCAAGCGGGCGAGGAACATCACAAAGGTATTTACCACGCCCTGGATCAGTGCCAGCGTTACCATATCGCCATTGGCCACGTGACCAATTTCATGGCCAATTACGGCGCGGGCTTCCTCTCGGCTGAAGCGCTGCAACAGACCGGCACTGACAGAGACCAGAGCGCTGTTGCGATTCCAGCCTGTGGCGAAGGCATTCGCCTGGGGCATTGGAAATATCCCCACATCTGGCATACCGATGCCCGCTTTGCGGGAGAGTTCCCGTACGGTTTCTACCAGCCACTGTTCATCAGCACTGCGGGGTTGCTCGATAATTTGTGTGCGGGTACTGACCCGTGCGATGGTTTTCGATAAGAGCAGGGAAATAAAAGATCCGCCAAAACCAAAAATTGCGCACATCAGCAACAAGGCGCCGAGGTTGAGATCGACACCGTTTGCCTGAAGGATTCCCCCAATTCCAAAAATATTGAAAATAATGCCAACCAATACAAGGACAGCAAGGTTGGTCAGCAGGAATAGCCCAATGCGCAACATCGGATCTCTCCTTTGAGTGAGTGTCTTTACGGAATTATTCCGCGGCTCCACCGGTAAGTTTAGATAGGGTTGGCGCAACTTGCCTTACTGTAGATCGGCACAGCTTGGCCTGCTGTGCCGAGTCCGTCGAGTGCGCGTGTCTGCGACTCTTTCCGTGGTGCTTGAGGGGAATTACTAGTCAGAGTTTTGGGTGGCAAGGAGGCGGTCGACCTCGCTGGTGAGGTGTTGTTTCAGCTCCGGCTCTAGGTCGTTCCAGTGCACATCCATCAGGGCGCCCTGGAGAGCGTAGAGCATTACTTTGGAGGCGTTAATCCCCCGGTTGCGAATACTGATAAAGGCCTCGACAGGCCCAACCCTGCGCAGGTCATCGTGGGAGCGAATGCCAATAGAGTGGAGAATATTGACCGAGGCCAGGCCCAGGTTTTTTAGTTTTAATAGTTCTGATTGACTCGGGTGCATTCGGTTTTCCCTACCAGTTTGAGCGTCCGTTGTCGCAGCCAACCCCTCGACTGCGGCTTTGAACTTAACATAAATTAACAGGTGGCTAACAAACATTACCGCCAGATTATTGTGCGGCGCGCCTGCTTTTGGTGCCCCTGCTTTGGTGCCATAGTTAAGGGCGACTGTCTGCGCTCTGTTAAAGTAGGCATAGCCTGTTGAATAATTTAGCCTGCCCTTTGGAGTTCGCCTAATAATGAGATGCAAATGTTATCGACACCGCTGAAGAGTATGTTATTTGGACTCGGCGATGAGCATGTCATTGTCGACCCTGCTTCTGACCAGCTTTTACATCCCGAGGCACTGATCGCCTTCCAGCGCTTGAGTCGGGATGCCCGTGAAGAGGGGTTTGCCCCTAAAATCGTGTCCGGTTTTCGCGCCTTTGATCGACAACTGTTGATTTGGAATGCCAAAGCACAGGGTCACCGCCCGGTTCTCGATAGTCACGGTACTCCCCTGGATATTGAACAGTTAAGCGAGCGGGAGCTGATCTTCGCCATTCTGCGCTGGTCTGCATTGCCGGGAGCATCCCGTCACCACTGGGGTACCGATTTCGATATTATCGATGCGGCGGCAGTCCCCGCTGACTATGCAGTCCAGCTCACACCCCAGGAGGTGGCGGACGACGGAGTTTTTGGCGCCTTCCACCGCTGGCTGGATAACCAAATCAGCACGGGTAATGGTTATGGGCTGTTCCGACCCTATGCAGAGGATCGCGGCGGAGTCGCACCGGAACGCTGGCACCTGAGCTATGCCCCCAGGGCCCGAGAGCTTCAGGAACTTCTCAGCGTGGAGCGCCTGTCCGAGTTGCTGCAGGAGTCAGAACTATCCCTGGGCACTGCGGTTTGCGAGCACCTTCAGGAGATCTATACGTGCTATATCTGGGTTCCGGATCACTGCTACCCCCCATTTAATGGGCAACTATAGCGGCCTGTTGAGATAGGTTGGTTACAGTTCATTACCACCTCAATGGGGGGTGGCAAGAAAGCTACTTTGCGATGGAGGCTTCCTCTTGAAAGGGGCTAGTGATCCTGCCAAGCTGCGCCGCAGTGAATGCCCTGGGGAATATAAGGGAGATGAATTATGGGTGAGGAAGCGGCCGTTCAAGGGCAGCGGGATATTTGGCAGGCGATGCGGGCTGAAGCCTCAGAGGCGGCTGCTGGCGAACCTATCCTGGCAAGTTATTTCCACAATACCATTTTGCGCCACAAGTCTCTGGGTGATGCTATGGCGGATCACCTGGCTTCGGTGTTGGAGCACAATGCCCTCACGGCAACCGCACTTCAGGAAGTGATTGCCACGGCTCTGGCTAATGATCCGAGTATTTCCCACTGTATGAGCGAGGATATTTGCGCTTGGTATGACCGGGACCCGGCTTGCGACCAGTACCTGACGCCTTTCCTGTATTTTAAGGGTTTTCACGCCCTGCAATCCCACCGGATAGCGCACTGGTTGTGGAATCAAGGCCGCCATACCTTGGCGCTCTATTTCCAGAGCCAGGTATCGGAACAGTTCTCGGTGGATATCCACCCAGCAGCGCGATTTGGCTGCGGGATTATGATCGATCACGCCACTGGATTAGTGGTGGGGGAGACCTGTGTGGTTGAGGACAATGTCTCGATTCTCCACTCGGTGACATTGGGTGGCAGTGGCTGCGGCAGTGGCGATCGCCATCCGAAAATTGGCCCCGGAGTGATGATTGGCGCCGGTGCTAAAGTATTGGGTCCGGTTAAGGTGGGAGAGGACGTCAAAATTGCCGCCGGTAGCCTGGTCTTGCACGATGTGCCGGCCCATACAACCGTCGCCGGTGTTCCCGCCCGCCAGGTAGGAGGGCGTGTAGAAGGGGCTCCGGCTTATACCATGGACCAGACTCTGGATTCGGAAGAGTAACTCAGGGAAATATTATTGATGTCGCAATCTGCCTACAGTTTGGTTTTTCGCGGTGATTTGGTGGCGGGTTTTACCGCCGGTGATGTAAAGGCCAGTATGGTGCGCCTGTTTAAAAGCAATCCCCAGGCGATAGAGAAATTATTCAGTGGGCGCCCGCTGGTACTGAAGAAAGGGTTATCTCTGCCCCAGGCACAGCAGTTTCGTGCAAACCTGGCCAAAATAGGCGCACAGGTCACTATTAAGGACGAAAGCAGCGGCGCAGCTGTTGCTGAGCAAACCAAGCCCAAGATGGAAGCTGCGGCTAGCCCGAAGTGGACCTTGGCGCCCATGGAGGGAAACTTGGTTAAGGAGCACGAACGCAAGTCGGTGGAACCGGTCAGCGTTGAGGTAGAGCACCTCAGTTTGCGTGCAGCGGAAGGCCAGCTTCTGGATGAGAGTGAGCGCAAAGGGGAGGAGCTATCTCCTGTCTCTGTTCCCAATTGGGAAGTTAACTGACAGGGTCTCTCCTAACAGGCAGTAAAAAACCGGCACTAGGCCGGTTTTTTATTGCTCAGAGTCTGCTGAAAGAAGAGGGGATTAGCCTTCTTCTTTCAGGTAGCGCTCGCGGGAAGCCATAACTTCTTTGCGTGCAGCTTCGGCGTCAGCCCAGCCTTCTACTTTAACCCACTTGCCCGCTTCCAGGGCTTTGTAGTTTTCGAAGTAGTGCTCGATCTGCTTGATCAGCAGCTCGGGCAGGTCGCTGATTTCTTCAACGTGATCGTACAGCTTGGTCAGCTTGGTGTGCGGTACGGCCAGCAGTTTGGCATCAACACCGGATTCGTCGGTCATGTTCAGAACGCCAACAACACGAGAGCGGATTACAGAACCAACCATTACCGGGTAAGGCGCTACAACCAGCACGTCCAGGGGGTCACCGTCTTCAGACAGAGTCTGGGGCACGTAGCCGTAGTTTGCTGGGTAGAACATCGGAGTGGCAACGAAGCGATCCACAAATACTGCGTCAGAGTCCTTGTCCACTTCGTATTTGATCGGGTCGTGGTTGGCAGGGATCTCGATGATTACGTTGATATCGTTGGGCAGTTCTTTACCTGCCGGGATCTTTTCGAAGCTCATTGCTGGTCCTGAATGAATAGATAACTGAAAATCTGGAGCGCGGATTATATATGCTGAGGGGCTCGGCTGAAAGTCACGCCTGCGCCGGGTTTATGGCGTCGAAGCTCGTCTGGCGGGTCTATCCTGTAACTCGGAGATAACAACAACGGGGCAGGACCAGTCATGGTAAAGGCACGGGAGGTAAAAACCGCTCACGAGGCCCGCGCAATTGTCGAAGAACGAGGCCTCAGTCATGTCAAAGTGGGCTTATTCGATACCGATGGTGTAATGCGTGGCAAATATATGAGCCGCGCCAAATTCCTCTCATCCCTGGAAAAGGGCTTCTCGTTTTGCGATGTGGTCCTGGGCTGGGATGTTAAGGATCAGCTCTACGACAACACTCGATATACCGGTTGGCATACCGGATATCCAGACGCCCCGGTACGCATACTCCCCGATAGCTGCCGTGATGTGCCTTTTGAAGGCGATATGTTGTTGTTTCTCGCGGAGTTTGATGGTCGAGCCCAGGCGCTGTGCCCCCGCGCAGTTCTGCGCAGGGTGATCGAACGCTGTCGCTCATTGGGATTTGATCCCTGTGCCGCCCTGGAGTACGAATTTTTCCTGTTTGACGAAACGCCCGATTCAGTGCGGAACAAGGGTTTCCGCAATTTAAAGCCTTTTACCCCCGATGTGTTTGGCTATTCCATACTGCGAAATTCCGTACACGGAGAGCTGTATCGGGAAATCCTGGAGCTGAGTGAGCGCATGGATTTCCCCTTGGAGGGCTTACACACAGAAACAGGCCCGGGAGTTTTAGAGGCGGCTATTGCAGTGGATGGTGCTGAGGCCGCTGGAGACAAAGCTGCCCTGTTTAAAACCTTTATAAAAGTGCTGGCACAGCGGATGGGTTTGATGGCTACTTTTATGTCCCGCTGGTCCAGTGAGTACCCGGGGCAAAGTGGACATATTCATTTGTCACTGCGCAATAGTGGCAGCGGTGATTCCGCCTTTCTCGATTCGAGCCAGCCAGATGGTATCAGCCAGATAATGCGTCAGTTCATAACTGGGCAGCAAAGGTTGATGCCGCAATTCCTTGCCCTGATGGCTCCGACCGTTAACAGTTATCGCCGCCTGGTACCAGGTTTTTGGGCGCCGACGGGAGCCAATTGGGGGGTGGAAAACCGCACAACGGCACTGCGTGCTATCCCCGGCGGCGACACTTCCCAGCGCGTCGAATATCGCTTGGGGGCCGCCGATGCAAACCCCTATTTAGCACTGGCAGCAGCTTTGGGCTCGGGTCTTTACGGTGTTATGCAGCAGTGGCAGCCCAGTGAGCCTGTTGCCGGTAATGCTTACTCGCTGGAGTTGGAAAACGAACAAGTGCTGCCGGGCACACTGTGGGAATCCACGCAGCAATTTAAGGCATCAGAAGCAGCACAGGAATTATTTGGCAGCGACTTTGTTGAACACTTTTCTGCCAGTCGCGAGTGGGAGGAGCGGGAATATCGCCGCCATGTGAGTGACTGGGAGTTGGAGCGGTACTTCGAAATTATTTAATTGGGAGTATCGACGCCGATGAAGACTACAAAAATCATGCACCACCTTCAGTGTATTTCTCCTATTGATAACAGTGTTTATGTAGAGCGCGCTCTGGCGGGAGAGGTGGAAATCCGTGTAGTGCTGGATCGGGCCAGTAAAGCACAAAAAGCATGGAGGCGAACTCCCCTCAATGAGCGCATCGCTATTATCGAGCGGGCTGTGGAAATATTTGCCGTTAAGAAAGAGCGTTTGGGGCGGGAGCTGTGTTGGATGATGGGGCGTCCAATCCGTTATGCAGGAGGAGAAATTAACGGGTTTATGGATCGTGCGCAGACCATGGCACAGCTTGCTACTGAAGCCCTCGCTGACATTCAGTTACCTGAGAAGCCGGGTTTTACCCGGTTTATCCGCCGCGAGCCCTTAGGGGTCTCCCTGGTAATTGCCCCGTGGAATTACCCTTACCTAACGGCGGTTAATGCAGTGGTACCGGCACTGCTATCGGGCAATGCAGTGATTTTAAAACACTCGGCGCAGACACCGCTGTGTGCTGAGCGAATGGTGGAGATTTTTCGCGAGGCGGGACTGCCCTACGGTGTTTTTCAGTTTCTTCATTTAAATCATGCTTATACCCAGCGATTAGCTTGTGCGGGGGAAATCCAGCATGTTGCCTTCACCGGCTCGGTTGGCGCTGGCGCGAACCTAGAACGCACAGTTGCCGGTCGATTTATTCAAGTGGGACTTGAACTGGGGGGAAAAGATCCAGCTTATGTCCGCGCCGACGCCGATATTAACCAAGCTGTGGCTGCGGTAGTCGACGGCGCCTATTTTAATTCCGGGCAGTCCTGTTGCGGTATTGAGCGGGCCTATGTGCATGAAGATATTTTTTCTGAGTTTATTTCCCAAGCGGTCGACTTACTGCGTGACTATCGACTGGGGCGCCCGGATCAAGTGGAAACCACTTTGGGGCCTTTGGTGCGTGCGGAAGCTGCAGACCGGGCTCGCGCACAGGTGGATGAAGCGATAGCGGAGGGCGCAAAGGTCCACTTGGATGTGAATGAATTCCCAATGGACAAGCGGGGTACCCAATATATGGCACCGCAACTGTTAACCCGGGTGCGACACCACATGCGAGTGATGCGCGAGGAGACTTTTGGGCCGGTGCTGGGGGTGCAGAAAGTGCACGATGATGGCGAAGCTCTAGAATTTATGAATAACAGCCCATTTGGTCTCACTGCGGCTATTTTTACCCGCGATGAAGATGTTGCAATGGAGATGGGAGGGTATTTAGAGGCCGGCACTGTTTTTTTAAATCGTTGTGATTACCTGGATCCGGAATTGGCCTGGACGGGTGTTAAGCAATCTGGTCGTGGATGTACGCTTTCTAAAATTGGATTTGAGAATTTAACCCGCCCCAAGTCATTTCATTTTAAATATGATGGTTAGCGGGAACGATTGCCGGATGCAGAAAGTGAAATTGTCTGCCTGTTTTCCGAAAGGTCACAGCCTATTTTGAATATGCAAAAGTGACAGAGCGTCAGAGAGGAAATTGTGGATAAATACCATGTCAACTGGAATTATCCCACGACCGTTTGGGTTGGCCCCGGTCGCATTACTGAATTGGCTGAAGCTTGCCTGGAGCTGAATATTCACAAGCCTCTGTTAGTTACTGATCCTACAGTCGCCGCATTGCCACTGGTCGATAGTGCGATTAACCCATGCCAACAGGTGGGTCTGGAAGTTAGCGTTTTTTCCAAAATCAAAGGTAATCCCAATGAGATAAATATCGCCGATGGGGTGGCCAAGCTGCGTGAGCAGAAGTGCGATGGGGTTATTGCCTTGGGCGGGGGCTCAGCCCTGGATGCGGGCAAAGCCATTGCCCTTATGGCGGGACAGCAGCACAGTATTTGGGATTTTGAGGATATTGGCGACAACTACAGGCGTGTGGACCCAGAGGGTATTTTACCGTTGATTGCCATTCCCACGACGGCTGGCACAGGTTCTGAAGTTGGTCGGGTTGCGGTAATTACCGATGAGAAAGCACAGGTTAAGAGGCTGATTTTCCATCCGCGCATGATGCCGGATATCGTTATTCTCGATGCTCAATTGACTATGGGGTTGCCCCCAGACCTCACCGCAGCGACGGGAATGGATGCGCTGTCACACAATCTGGAGTCTTTTTACTCCCCTCAATACCATCCTATGGCCGAGGGAATTGCCCTAGAGGGGATGCGCCTGATCAAGGAGTATTTGCCTCGAGCTTATGCTATAGGCGCAGAACTCGAGGCGCGCCAGCAAATGTTGGTAGCTTCCTGTATGGGGGCTACAGCTTTCCAGCGGGGCTTGGGCGCTATCCACGCCCTGGCACATCCATTGGGGGCCCTGTATGACAAGCACCATGGTTTGTTAAATGCGATATTGATGCCCTACGTTCTGATCGCCAACCGTCCAGCCATCCAGGTGCCTATGGGGCATCTGGCACTTTATCTACAACTGGCCGGTAATGAGATGTTTGATAGCGGATTTGATGCGGTACTCAACTGGTTGCTCGGATTGCGCAAACAGCTGGGGATTCCCCACAGCCTGTCGGAGATTGGAATTGATGACACTGATGCCGACAGAGTTGGGAAAATGGCATCGGTGGAGCCTTCCGCTAGTACTAACCCGATGCGTTTTAACGGGATAGAGTATCGGGATATTTTCTTGCGCGCCTGTGAAGGTACCGTCACCCTGTAATAAATTCCTGCGAATAGACGACAGAAGAGAATGTGTTCCATCGACAATCGGTAAAGGACTGAATGATGCGCAGTATTATTGCTCTCTTGTTCCTCTCATTGGCCAGTATTTCCCTGGCTCAGGATTCATCGAATATTCGCACGGCTATTTTTGCAGGAGGGTGTTTCTGGTGCATGGAGCTGCCATTTGACAAGGTCGATGGCGTCCTGGAAACCACCTCAGGATACAGCGGTGGCCATGTCAAAAACCCGACCTATGAACAGGTATCTTCCGGTGGTACGGGGCATGCGGAAGTTGTTCAGGTAAAGTACGATGCGAATAAAGTCAGCTATTCCGACTTACTGAATATTTTTTGGCACAACGTTGACCCTTTTGATTCCGGTGGTCAATTTTGCGATCGCGGTGATCAGTACCGAGCCGAGATTTTTTACGGCAGTCAAGAAGAAAAGGTGTTAGCAGAGGAGAGCAAGAAAAAGGTAGAAGCGGAGTTGGGTAAAAAGGTGGTGACACAAATAAAACCCGCTGCAACCTTTTATCCCGCAGAGGCCTACCATCAGGACTATTACCAACGTAATCCTCTGCGTTACAAGTATTATCGCTACCGCTGTGGGCGTGATAAGCGCTTAGAGGAGGTCTGGGGGAAAGCGCCAAGTTAACGGATTGCCTCTCCGCAGGGTGAATATGGCACCGAGTCCCACTTTGTTTGACGGGGAAGTCCTGGAAACAATCAATGATTTTCCAGTGCTTTACCGTTATATACCGGCGGTTAGTACCAGTCCGCTAATGGTATTTATTCCAGGCACAGCACATCTAGCGCGTATTTTCTACGGCTATCCCGGTGGCCGCCCAGATGATTTTATAAGTCACTGGGTCAATCTAGCGGGTTTTCCCTTCCTTGCTATTTCTTACCCTATGGAAAATGCGGTTTTTTGCAGTACTCACCCGGAGTTTACAATTCAAGATTGGGGAGATCAGGCTGCAGAAATTATTGCCAAGATTTTGTCTGAATATAACCTTCCAAATTCGGTAGTGGTGTGCGGCTGGAGTATGGGAGGGAAAATCGCTGGGGCTCTAGCGAGGGCAGCGAAAGCCTTGAATTTTTCGATTGAATGCTTTGTGGCTATGGCCGCAGAACCCGCGTTGCCGGGCTTTCTTCCCGAAGCTAATGCCAAGGCCATCGAAATGACAGTTGATGGGATGGCCAGTCGAAAGGGCATATATCCTGCCTTTTTGGCCGCGCTTGATGAGCAGAACACCTTGAACCAACACACAATTATCCCCAAAGATATCTATCTGGAGGCGTTCCTTGGAGCAATTCCCATCGCGCTTATTGGCACTGGATTAATGTATGATGGGCAAGGGTTTAAGGAAGATCTTTCCAGGGCATTGAAAACGGCAAACACTTTTGACTTCTGGGACTATCCAATTCCTGTTGTTATTCAGAGTGATTCAATGGGGGATTTGGAAAATGTGCTGTGCAATATTGATGATTGGGCATTTATTCGCAATCGAGTTCTTGCCAGTAAACTTTTAAAGGGTGCATCTCCAGAGCAGATTCCAAGGGAAAGATGGGAGCTAGTACAGCTTATAATCCGCTCGTCTTCCGCTTATTTTTCACAGACCGTTATAGGTAACCATTTCTTCTTTGTTGGCGCTATTGGGGCGCGCACCACTGTTGATAGTATCGAAAAGCTTTTGGCCAGAGTGAGAAGTATCCAGTCCTAATAAAGCACTTCTTAATAGCCACATGGTGCTCTGGTTAAGCCGTCAGAGATTTTTAAATTAACATTTTGGTTACTTTACGATCCGCTCTACTTGTTTAAGACTTACTACTGGGGTGGAGGGAAAGAATACACTGCACTCGAGGCTCACTGCGAATACATCCCTGTAAGCTCCTAATCGGCATTCATGCCTCATAGGGTCCAAGCGCGGTGTATTCTTCCCTTCTCCCTTTTTAGTAGGCTATGCGGGTTGTAAGGCTTTTTCATGCTGATATTGGGTGAAATAGAGTTTCTCAGAAAGCTCGGTAATGAAATCGATGTTTTCGACCTTGTCGGCCATGCTTTCCATTCGGTCTTCTCCATTTAATGCCCCCCAGATGCTAGCAGCCATGGCACCCAAGGTATCTGTGTCACCACCTAGAGAAAAAATATTAGCTAATACAGACGTTAAAGGAGAGTTTCGATACTTAAGTCCAAAGTAAATGGCGGTGATACAGGACTCTGGCGCGGTAATGCCATTACCTAGCCATTGCTTGATTTGCTGCGGATGTGGGATTTTCTGGTTAAACAGTAGAGTCGCACACTTTTCCAGTTTGTAGCGATATATTTCGGACTTACAACTTACTTCAAGTTTGTTCAATATCTCTCTGTTTGAATGGTCTTGCAGGGATTCACAGATGGCGATAGCGATCAAGTATGCTCCCTCGACAGCAACTGGATGGGCGTGGGTGATTTCAGACACCGATTGTACATATTGCTTGAGGCGGTAGTCATTTTGGGGATGGCAGAGGGCAATAATAGGTGCCCTCATGGCGGCCCCATTGCCGATAGAACCGTGCTTAAATTTTTTTCGGTTTAAATCTTGCCAGCGTTTACCGTCCCTGACGCCTTTTAGTAGTTTCGCTGCACTGGGACCATATCCTCTGCTCCAGCGATAACTTTGGGCAAATTTTTTGGCTATGTGATCTTGATCAAGGTAATTATGTTCAAGAAAGGAGGTCGCAATATCAATAGACATTTGCGTGTCATCGGTGTAGCGCTTTTTACCCTGTTCGGTTTTCCCGATAATTTTCCAGAGTTGTCTTTCTAGAATGCCGCCCTCGTACGGGGCGCCAAATGAATCGCCGATGGCTATTCCTTTAAAGCAACCTCTGTATTTATTGAGCTTTATCATTTATTGATTTTTATACCTTATTCTCAGGGGAAGTTGCTACTAGCTATGAGGACCACTATTAATTGCTGTTATAAGTAACAATTTTATTCTAGAAAACACTTATTGGTAGTTAATGGCCCGCGAGGGGAAGGGTTTTGTTTAAGGTGAGAGCGAGCCGATATTTAAAACTAATCGGCTCGCCGCTAAAGTCGCTATATCATTTAATTAATACAGGCATCGTTAGCACTTCCAAAAGTATTTCTAATCCATACATTGCCAGTGCAAGCAGGGTGGTTGTGGTCAGCAAGATCTGCACCGGCATTATTTTCTGCGGTATTGCCAATGATCAAGTATCCGACTTGACCCAATCCCAACATCATAATGCCGTTAACGCCGTTATTATCTGATAGATTATTGGCAACAATGCCGCCATCCCCACTATCAATTACAATCCCACTCGATGTATTGAGAATCGTCTCATTGAATCTGATGAGAGTATTGTCACCAACGATCTTTATTCCTTGGAGACCGTTACTTGATGCATAAGAGTATCTCACACGATTACCGTCACCCATAACGCGTATACCCATTCCCCCATTGCCGCTAGCATCGGTGGCTTCAACTGTATTACCTGAACTCCAAAGTGCGATTCCTGCAATAGAGTTTGATGAAGTAGTGATATCAAAGATTTGATGGCTGCCATCACCTTCGGCTGATACGCCATTGTTACAGTTTGTGATAGTGCTTCCACCAACAGTATCCTCAAGGACTCTATCACTGTCTTTCAATTGAATGCCAATTCCGCTGCCATCGCAACTGAGGTGGTAACCCGCCATATCGAGTGATCCGCCAGCATCTATCACGAGTGCAGGATGGCTTGCGCAGCCAAGAATATCACCGGTGAGTACTTCTGCTGTTGTAATGGTATCTCCACAGCTGACAGCTGAAGCGACGGCGGAGAGCGATAGTGCTGCAATACCGGATACAGCGAGCAATGATGCTTTTATAGAATTCATATTTCTATTTTTCATATCAAATTTCCCTAATTATCTGAGTAATTAAAAAAGAGAGTGAACACCCAAAGCCATGGAGATTGTGACCTAGGTTTGAGAAAGAGCCATAGGAAATTCTTCCTAATTTATTGGGTTTTATTTGATATTTTGGTGATAATAGACTGTTTTTATTCTATTAAAATATTTACTTTTTTATTTTAGGTGGAGGTGCTTAATGCTGGTGCGAAAAATGAAGAAACCTGCATTATAAAAATAAGCGTTGTTTAGGTGTGTTATGGCTACTTTTTAAGATTTTTTGCGAGAATCTTTACGCAATCTGCCCTCTGTTCGAAAGTTGTATTGGCAAATCCGAGCACCAACCCTGAATCTTCATTTTTATTGGAATAGAAGAGCGATATTGGTGTGCTGCCAAATCCGTATTCACGTAGTTTCTTTGAAAGGGTGATGTCGTCGTGTCCCGGCGTGGATATAACCAAGTGCATACCAGCGCTATTGGCAATTAGTCCGGCTGGAGGTGGTATTTCTTCCCGAATAAGCTGACAGAGATGTTCCCATTTCTTCATATAACTAGCGCGCATTTTGCGAAGATGTCGCACAAAATGCCCCTCATCGAGAAAGTCTGCCACGACAGCTTGTGTGATTAAGGGGGAGTGGCCAGATAACATTTCTTTTGCTTGGGTAAATGCCGCTACGGTAGATTTAGGCACCACTAAATAGCCTAATCGTAGGCTGGGTAGCAAGGTCTTACTAAAGCTCCCCATGTAGAGTACAGGTGTATTTTCTCCCATCCCCTGGAGCGCCGCGACGGGTTTATGTTGGAATGAAAATTCACTGTCGTAATCATCTTCAATTATCCAGCAGTTCGCCTGTGTCGCCCAATCCAGCAGTTTAATCCGTTCACCTGCGGGCATAACACCACCCATTGGGTACTGATGTGTTGGCGTGGTAAAAAGTAACTTGGCTTCGGTTGTACTATTGACCAGCTTATCAACATCCAAGTACTTATCTTTCAGGTTCGCTGGTACGAGCTTTGCTCCAACAGATTGGAAAGCTACTCGAGCACGGCGATATCCCGGATTTTCTATATAAACTTTGTCTCCCTGGTTAATCGCGACTAGTGCACATAAATTCAGGGCCTCCTGAGCTCCATTGGTAATAATAATTTGTTCAGCATTACAGCGAACTCCCCGGGAGTTGCGTAAGTATTCAGTAAGTGCCATACGCAAAGGTAAATAACCTTGGCTTTGCCCGTAACCTGTGAGAGCTAACCTGGATTGGTGGCGGCGGTATAATTTGTTCCAAATAGTGAATGGAAATGCGCTTAGATCCGGTAGGCCGGGGGTGAAAGGAAGAGATTGATCTTCACTATTCTTATCCCAAGATAAAGTCTGTGCAAAATCACCATAGTGAGAAAGTGATGGTAAGTACCTATTCCTCTGTGCTTGCCAACCTTGCCTGTGTGTTTTATTTGTGTAGGCCGGCAATTCGGGAGATACAAATATGCCTTTCCCTGGATGGCTAGTAAGGAAGCCCTCCGCTTTCAGCTGGTCCAGAACTAATGTCACTGTATTGCGGCTGATAGAGAGGGATTCAGCCAACCGGCGCGAGGAGGGGAGCTTGGTACCAGCAGCCAGCCGGCCGTTGCAGATCCAATCTACCAATTGTCGATACAACTGTTCCTGTAGCGGCTGGCCTGATTCGAGAGTTAGGTCTGTAAGCTCGGCGGCACTCAAAACTGGCACCATGAAATAGTTAAAACTGGCGCTTATCAGCGTACCAGTAATATCCTACATTGGCGATATCTATTTCATACCAGAGTGAATTAAAGGAGGTTTTATGAATTTACATTCGCCAATCTCTGATGAATTGCCAACCTCAGCGAAGAGTCGTGTACGTCGTGCCCCGAAACGTGCCAGTTATCGGCGAGAGGATGTTTATAAGCTTGTCGATGAGCTAAAACTGGGCCATGTCGGTTTTATTGAAGACGGCGAAGTCATCATTATTCCCTTAACCATTTGGCGCCTGGGAGAGTTTTTGTATTTTCACCTGGCAAACAAGAGCCGGCTACAAAAACTATTGGAGGTAGGAGAACAGGTCTGTATTTCATTTGCCCGCTGCGATGAGTGGGTACTGGCAAAGTCAGCTTATCATCACAGTGCTAATTATCGCTCCGCGGTATTGTTTTGCCGAGGTGAGAGGGTCAAAGAGCAGCGGGAATTTGATGCGGTTTTTAAAGCGATTATTGACGATATAGAGCCGGGGCGCTGGGATCAGGTGCGCCTCCCCAGCCTACAGGAGCGCAAGGGAACAGCTTTGATGCGCCTGACCATAGTGGAGGGGGCTTTCAAAAGCCGAACTGGCGCACCATCAGATAATAAAGAGGACTTGGCTCTGCCTGTATGGAGTGGGGTCAAGCCTGTGTGCCCGTTTCGCTAGTGTTCAATTTAGCAAAGTAAAGGGAGCCTTATAGGGCCTCTGCCACTACTTTTAATGCGATTTGAATGATCTCCTGTTGGCCGGCTTCAATATCGGGGATCACACCCTGTCCTTCCCAGTTGGGGCGGCTGCCGGCAATCGTAGAAACCGGGCGTTTATCTGGGATACCGATTTCAAAGCCATAGGGGAGGGGTTGGGGAGACTCCATCATATGTGCCCCACCGGCGCTGGCATTACCGACAATCGTGGCTCGGCCCAGCTGTTGTAGTGCGAAGGCGGTACTCTCAGATGCAGAGAAGGATCTCCCATCAATCAGAATGACCATTGGTCTGTCACTCCCATAGCTGGGCCAGGGTTGAGGTGAAATACGTTTCGGTATTTCTCTCCCCTTGCGGCTTTCAATAACAAAGGGAAAGGGAGAATGGGGATCAATAAATGACTGCAGAACAGCATTGGCGGTTTCTTCGTCTCCGCCGCCATTACTGCGTAAATCGAGTATTAGGCCCTCGCTGTGGCGAAGCAGAGTGAAAGCAGCAGCGAGGGTATGGCGAGCATTTTCAAAGGTGTGGAAGGAGGAGAGGGAAAGGTAGCCAATGTTACCGGGAAGAATTTCAATTTTCTTAACGCCGTAGTTATTGCTGGGCGCTTCAGCCTGCCACTGTTCAATCCAATTATGGGCTTCTTTTTGGTTATCTATATGCTCTATATAGAAATGCTTATCACCGGAAAGGGTGCGAATTTCTTTGGTAAGTGCGCTGGCTAATTGTTGGTAGTCACTACAAAGATGATTAAAGTGTTTGGATTCTGCCAGTCTATTGAGTTGAGCGGATAGCGCCTGTCCTTTTTCCTCCAATATATAGTGCTTCTGAATAGCTACTGCAGCAGCTTTAATAACCGGGCCTGTCTCAAACTGGCAGGAACTCATTGCGCCGGAACTTGCCGCGAGAGAGATGGAAAAAAAACTGATTAATACCGCTAAACTCATCTTGAGTTGGCGTTTCATATTTATGTAGCCTCTATTGATAGATTTTCTTGTATCCGCTCTAAATAAGGACGTTTCTCTAAAGCTTGAATTGTTTGATTGAGCAGCTCTGATAGTTCTGTCGGTAATTCGCTATTGAGGGACTGCTCAGCTTCCAGAGTTGCTATCCACTGCTGTTTTAACTTGGGTATCAACGCACTGCCTTTGCGGGTCAAGCGTATTTTGCGCTGGCGAGCATCTTCTCCAGAAGAGGTCTGTACCAGCCCTTGTTTAATCATGTCTTTTACAGTTTGACTCACTGCGGGCTGGGAAATGTGGGTGCTCGCTACCACCTCACTAATGGTGATATCTCTCTTGTGGATAAGTGCACGCATTATCGGGGTGTAGCGGGGTTTGTAATTCTCCAGGCCACAGGCCCTATAGCTCTCTGCTACATCGCCATCCAGTAATTCCAGAATGTGACGAAGCTGAGTCCCCAGTTGGCTGTATTTCATAAAAGCTGCTCCATAAGCACTTATATAAGTGACTATATAATTTTTGGCGAACTTTTCAAGCTTCTTTGCCGCTATTCATCACCCCGCACAAATTCTTTGGCGCTTTTTTTGCATTGTGTGGCGAGTTTGGCGGGTTTTGTGTGAAATGGATTTTTGAACAAAGAGCTGAAATTTAAATTTCATATTTCATTCATCGAACTTTAGGAATTAACCGCCAATCTTTGCGCCGCGTGATCTGTGTCAGGTACGAGTGAAGAGAACCTTATGAAAGAGATTGGCTTGGCTGCCCTTGCAGCCCTGGGGTTACCATTTTTGGCTGAAGAGGTCCAAGCCAGCGACCTCATTATTTCTGAATATATCGAGGGCAGTAGCAATAATAAGGCCCTTGAAATTTACAATGGCACGGGTGCAGCGGTTGACCTCAGTAGCTACAGCATTGAACTTTACTTCAATGGCTCCTCTGCGGCGGCTTCAACCATCGCCCTAAGTGGCAGCTTGGCAGACGGCGATGTTTACGTATTCGCCCACGCTAGTGCTGATTCCTCAATCCTGTCAGTAGCCGATCAGATTTATACCAGCGGCCTGTTTAACGGGGATGATGCGGTTGCCCTGAGTGGCCCCAATGGATATGTGGATGTTATCGGCCAGATCGGTGTTGATCCCGGTAGCCAATGGGGCGATAGTGGCCTGGGCACCCAAAATCAAACCTTAATCCGCGACTGGGGTGTGAGCGAAGGCCGTGTTGATGGCAGCACGGATTTTGACCCAGGCTCAGAGTGGTCTAGCCTGGGGCAGGATGACTTTTCCAACCTCGGCTGGCACAGCGAAGACGGCACTGGTGGTGGAGATGACGGCGGTGATGACGATGTTGTTCTCGGCGATTGTGGAGATGTTTCTACATTAATCAGCCAGATTCAGGGTGATGAGTTTGAAAGCGCTCTGGAGAATGAGCGCCACGAAATTGAAGCCGTTGTTGTTGGTGATTTCCAAGATACCAGCACCGGCCTTTCCGGCTTCTTCCTGCAAGAGGAAGACAGTGATCAGGATGGCCAGATCAATACCTCTGAGGGACTGTTTGTACACGACAAAGGCTTCGGTGTAGATGTGCAAGTCGGGGATTTGGTTCGTGTCGGTGGTGTGGTTACTGAATACTATGACTTTACCGAGTTAGATGAGGTAGATGGCGTTACGGTTTGCGGTAGCGGCTACAGTGTGACTGCCGAGGAAGTCTCCCTGCCGTTTAGTTCTGCTGAAGAGCAGGAGCAATACGAGGGGATGTTGGTTGAGTTCCCGCAAGCCCTGATGGTGAATGACCACTATAACCTGGGGCGCTATGGTGAAGTCACCCTGGCCAATGGCCGTCTCTATATTCCCACCCACAACAATGAGCCTGGGGTTGCAGCCGTAGCACAGGAAAGTGCAAACGATCTTAACAGGATTGTGTTGGACGATGGTTCCAGTGTGCAGAACCCGGAAGCGGTGCCATACCCGGTCTCTGGCCTCAGTGCCAGTAATACCTTACGCAATGGCGATACGGTAGAGGGATTGCGCGGTGTAATGGGGTATAGCTACAGCGCCTACCGAGTACATCCCGTGGAGGCGCCAGAATTTGTTGCTGCCAACCTGCGTGAAAGCGCTCCACAATTACCGGGTAAGGGCAGTTTAAAGATCGCCAGCTTTAATGTTCTGAATTATTTTAATGGCGATGGTTATGGCGGCGGTTTCCCTACTTCCCGTGGGGCTGATACTGAAGAAGAATTCCTGCGCCAGAGAAATAAAATTATCTCCGCTATTTTAGACCTGGATGCCGATGTAGTTGGCTTAATGGAAATTGAGAACGATGGCTACGGTTCAGAAAGTGCTATTCAGGATTTAATTAATGGCCTTAACACGGCTACTGGCAGTGAAAACTATCAATTTATTAATCCAGACCTGACTCAACTGGGCACCGATGAAATTTCTGTGGGGCTGATTTATCGCAGCGATCGGGTAATGCCTGTAGGCGCTGCTGCGACAACTGATAGCTATCCCTTTGATGACGGTAACCGCCAACCACTGCTACAAGCTTTTGCCGAACTATCAAGTGGTGAAGAGCTGGCCGTGGTGGTCAATCACTTCAAATCAAAGGGAAGTTGTCCTGACGATGGCAGTTTGAACGATGATCTGGGTGATGGACAGGGCTGCTGGAACTCGCTGCGCACCGAAGCCGCAGATGCCCTGGTTTCATGGATTGATTCTGACCCGACAGGTAGCGGCACCGATCGTGTTCTGGTGCTCGGTGACCTCAATAGCTATGCCCGCGAAAACCCAATTAGCACTCTAAAGGACGCTGGCTACGCTGATTTGTTGGAGGTTTTCGGTGAAGGAGAAGCCTACTCCTATGTTTACAGCGGTGAGTCCGGCTACTTGGATCACGCTCTCGCCAGTGAATCACTGGCTCCTCTGGTAACAGGTGCGGCCGATTGGCATATCAATGCCGATGAGCCTCGGGTGCTGGATTACAACATCGAGAATAAAACCGATGAGCAGGTGGAGAGTTTCTACTCGACTGATGCATTCCGCGCTTCAGATCACGATCCGCTTGTGGTTGAGTTGGACCTGGGGGCAGATAACCAGGAGCCGGTTGCCGGGTTTGAGTGGGGTGTTGAAGGCTTCGAAGTGAACTACTTCGACAGCAGCGTCGATACCGATGGCACTATCGTTAGCTGGGCCTGGGATTTTGGTGATGGCACTACCAGTACTGAGCAAAACCCCAGTCATAGCTACGATGCAGCAGGCACTTATTCTGTAATTCTCCAGGTTGAGGACGACCGGGGAGCGATCTCCACCGTTGAGCAGCTTGTACAGGTTGATGAAGTTGTTGAGCTTCAGGCTGACTTTAAAGTGCACAGTTTCCTGCGCTGGGTGTGGGTTGAAGAGCGCAGTAGTTACGATGGTGACGGTAACCTGAGCTATGAGTGGGACTTTGGTGATGGCACCAGCCGCTCCGGCCCCATGGCACTGCATCGCTATGCCACCGGTGGTAGTTATGAAATTACCCTGACTGTGAAAGACGATTTCGGTAATGAAGATAAAGCCTACCGTGAAATTGAGATTCGCAAGCCGTTTTGGCACTGAGATGGATATCAACAACAATAAATAATTAACTCCACATATTGAACGGTCGGATATTAAGGCAAGAGATATTCGGCCGTTTTCTTTCCTCCCCGCGTTAATTGCGTATTTTTCTTCTTTACCTTCGTGGGTATATGCCCGAGTGTTTCACTTCCTCGTTTTCATATTGGTAGCCCGGCAAGGCTCCATTGCGAGTCATTAAAATCTTTTTTATATGGACCATTGGAGGGGAAAGTGTTTGTGCGTGCCCGATCCCTGAATTGGAAAAAGACTTGAGCAAAGTGCCTAAGATGTCTTTCTGGAGTATTGAGGTATCATTGGGGACTATCGGAGACGTATCAAAATAGATAAATATTTAATGCAAGGAGTGTCGTTTTCAGTCAGCGTGTGTTTTATTGCTTCAGGTAAATCAGTTACTAGTGATCGGCGAAGCTATTAAACCACTGGGGGAGACATAGTTTGCAGGCATTTAAGACATTGGAAGGTTTAAGCCTGGAATGGACCGGCACACACTATTCAAAACAAGGTGATTTCCCCGACCTTTCTACCCACACGGTAACCTATGAAACCGCGACACATTGTTATGTTACGACGTCGGGAGAGTTAGTTGGGGAGGCTTCATATACCTATGAAGCCATGGACGATAGGATGGCGGCGTTGATTTATCGGCCTGATATATATCAGGGGCGAAAAGGTGTGATCCTTTATGCGATGCTCGATTTTGTACAGATGATGGATCGCGCCATTATTCTCTATCAGGATCGGCCACTAGCGCTGGCAAATGGCAGTTTTCGGGTGGTGAATACCCCTGTGCGACCTACAGCCTGAAAATTGAAAAATAAGGAAAATGGTGAGCTTATGAGAGAGTGCGAGAAAATTAATTATATTGAGTTGCCCTCCAGGGATTTGGGTAAGACAAAAGCATTCTTTACCGAGGCTTTTAATTGGACTTTTACCGATTACGGTCCGGAGTACACCGCTTTTTCAAATGCTGGATTGGATGGTGGCTTTTTCAAGGCAGAGTTGCAGAGCACTACTGAAAATGGATCTGCATTAGTGGTGTTATACAGCCGCGACCTGGAGGGTACCCTGGAGAAGGTCACGCGATGCGGAGCCGAAATAGCCAAGCCAATTTTCCCGTTTCCCGGTGGCAGGCGCTTCCATTTTAGGGAACCTTGCGGCAATGAATTTGCGGTTTGGTCTGATGTGGAGTCTGCGTAGAGGCGTTTACAGAAAAAAGCCCCCGATTTTACTCGGAGGCTTTTGGGAGACTGGCAACCGTTTCTATTAAGCTTCGAAATCAGTACCCAGCTTCTTTTCCACCAGCTGCTTTTTCAGGGTGGCGTACTGGGGAATGCCATTTTTGTAGGGAGGGTAATCCTCGCCTTGAATTAATGGCAGCAGGTACTTGCGTCCCTCTTCAGTAATTCCAAAGCCATCTTCGCTGATATATTCGCGCGGCATAAATTTTTCTACGTTGGCGACTTCAGACAGTGGCGCCTCTGCGATGGACCAGCTGTACTCTTCACCTTCTGCGCGAATAATGGCTGGCATAATGGCATTTTTGCCTGCTACAGCCATTTCCACTGCGGCGCGACCTACGGCGTAGGCTTGCTCAACGTCGGTAGCAGAAGCGATATGGCGGGCGGCGCGCTGGAGGTAATCTGCCAGGGCCCAGTGGTACTTCAGGCCGAGTTCGCTTTTGACCATGTTGGCCAGGGTCGGTGCAACACCGCCCAACTGCTTGTGGCCAAAGGCGTCGGTGGTGCCGGCATCGGCGAGGAAGGTGCCGTCGCCGTACTGGGCGCCTTCGGAGGCGACGATAACGCAGTAGCCTTTCTCGTCTACGGTCTTTTGTACCTTGGCGAGGAACTTCTCTTTATCGAAAGCGATTTCCGGGAACAGGATAATGTGGGGTGCATCGCCTTCCTGTTCTTGGGCCAGAGCGCCGGCAGCGGCAATCCAGCCCGCGTGACGGCCCATCACCTCGAGAATAAATACCTTGGTGGAAGTAGCGCACATGGAGGCCACGTCCATGGCCGCTTCCTTGGTGGAAACGGCAACATATTTGGCAACGGAGCCAAAGCCCGGGCAGTTGTCGGTCAGGGGCAGGTCGTTATCCACAGTTTTGGGAATATGGATGGCCTGGATTGGATAACCCATGGTCTCGGACAGTTGGGATACTTTCAGGCAGGTGTCTGCGGAGTCTCCACCACCGTTGTAAAAGAAGTAGCCAATATTGTGCGCTTTGAAGACTTCGATCAGGCGCTCGTATTCTGCGCGGTTCTCTTCCAGGCTCTTCAGTTTATAGCGGCAGGAACCAAAGGCACCGGAAGGGGTGTGGCGCAGTGCAGCAATATCCTCTGCGCTCTCTTGGCTCACGTCGATCAGCTCCTCGCGCAGCGCGCCGAGAATACCGTTTAGCCCTGCGTAGACATTGCCAATCTGGTCCGGGTTTTCACGCGCAGCTTCAATTACGCCGCAGGCGGATGCGTTGATCACGGCGGTAACGCCACCGGACTGCGCATAAAAGGCGTTCTTTTTCGACATGGTTATCCTGTGCTTATAGAGATATAGAGAAGTATCCCGATCCGGTAGTCCGCCTCGCATCTAGTTTTAAACATTTGTGCCAGTGGGGATAACCGGGAGCTCGTATCGGGTGTCGACCCTTTCGGGAAAATTCCTACCACCGTACCGGGGATGAGGCCGACCAATGCGGGGGCGGAGTCTAATGGAATAGCGAGTAAATTGCATGGTAACTGGGGTATTTGGCAATTACTGGCCCGAATTGCCGTGTTAAGCTTGCGCCGCGACCCGTAGGAGTACATTTTTCCGCTATGCATATTCATATTCTAGGTATTTGCGGCACATTTATGGGCAGTTTGGCCCAACTGGCGGTGGCGGAAGGGCACCGCGTAACCGGCAGTGACGCCAATGTTTATCCACCTATGAGCACCCAGTTGCAACAGGCGGGTATCCAAATTACCGAGGGCTATGATCCCGCACAGCTGGAGCCCGCCCCGGACCTGGTGATTATTGGCAATGCCATGTCCCGGGGGAATCCGGCAGTAGAGGCGGTGCTGGAAAAAGGGTTGGCTTACACCTCTGGCGCCCAGTGGTTGTGCGATCACTTCCTGGGTGGCCGCTGGGTATTGGCGGTTTCCGGAACCCACGGTAAAACCACCACCGCCAGTATGCTGGCCTGGATTCTGGAAGCGGCAGATATGCAGCCCGGCTTCCTGATCGGTGGGGTCCCGGCTAATTTTGGTGTCTCTGCTCGTTTGGGAGAGTCTCCCTTCTTTATTGTTGAGGCGGATGAGTATGACACTGCCTTTTTCGACAAGCGTTCCAAGTTTGTGCACTACCGCCCGCGCACGGTGATTATCAACAATCTCGAATTTGACCACGCAGATATCTTTGAGGACCTGGCGGCAATCCAGAAACAATTCCATCACCTGGTACGAACTGTGCCTGCTAGCGGCCTGATAGTGGCCTCTGCCGAAGAGAATGTAGAGCAGGTACTTGATAAAGGCTGCTGGAGTGAAGTGCAGCGGGTTGGTAGCGAGTCTGCCGAAGGTGTGCGAGTGGGTGATTGGTGCGCAGTGGATATTGCCGCCGATGGCAGCAGTTTTACGGTTCAGTTTGAAGGCGAAGTCGTGGCGCGGGTCGAGTGGGACCTGACCGGGCAGCACAATGTGCAAAATGGCCTTGCGGCTATGGCTGCGGCGCGGCATGTGGGTGTCACCCCAGATTTGAGTGCGGCAGCTCTGGCACGCTTCCAGGGGGTTAAACGTCGTATGGAGTGCCTGGGAGAAGTGGCCGGCATCCGTGTTTACGATGATTTTGCCCATCACCCTACCGCGATTGAATCCACCCTCAATGGCCTGCGGGCGAAGGTTGGGGAGGATAAAATCATTGCCCTGATTGAACCGCGCTCCAATACCATGCGTATGGGAGTGCATCAGGGCAAGCTGGCCGATTCTTGCTCCGGGGCCGATATGGTGCTCTGGTATCAGCCTGAGGGAGTTAACTGGTCCCTGGAAGACGTTGCCCACCACTCATCGGTGCCGGCCAAAACTTTTGATTCGATTGAAGATGGTGTGGAATCTGTGTTGCAGCTAGCCGATTCCGGTAGCCATATCGTAGTGATGAGCAACGGCGGCTTTGGCGGTATCCACCAGCGCCTTATCGGTGCCCTGGAACAGAAATACGATCTCTAAGTCAGAAGACTAATGTTTCCTGCGCAGTCCTATGCTCGCAGGGCTTAATAAGGTATCGACTTTGCATCAATCTCCTTTCGAGAAGACCGTGACCCTGGCTATGACCGGGGCTTCCGGTGCCCAGTATGGTTTGCGCCTGCTTCAGTGCCTGCTGGCTTCGAATGTGCGCGTATGGCTGCTGCTGTCCGAGGCGGCTCAGGTGGTCATCAACACCGAAACTGATATGCAGTTGCCGGAGGGCGATGAGCGCGAGTTGCAGAATTTCCTCGCCGATCGTTTTGCCGCGCAGGAAGGCCAGCTGACCCTTTTCAGCAAGCGTGATTGGTTTTCCCCGGTGGCTTCTGGAACCGGGGCGCCAGCCAGTATGGTGATCTGCCCGGCAAGTGGTGGCACCTTGTCTGCGGTGGCCTGTGGAGCATCGAACAACCTGATTGAGCGGGCTGCGGATGTAGCCCTGAAAGAGCGCCGCCAGCTCATTCTGGTTCCCCGCGAGGCACCTTACTCCGAGATTCACCTGGAAAATATGCTGAAACTCACCCGCATGGGGGCCATGATCCTGCCGGCCAGCCCTGGTTTTTACCAGAGGCCCAGTTCGGTGGAAGATATTGTGGACTTCGTGGTGGCGCGGTTGCTCGACCAGTTGGGCATCGAGCAGAAGCTGTTGCCCAGCTGGGGAGAGCAGGATGGGCAATGAGATAAAACCGAGTATTACGATTCACTACTGTGTGCAGTGCAACTGGATGTTGCGAGCCACCTGGATGGCCCAGGAATTGCTGCACACTTTCGCCGATGACCTCAATCAGGTTGCATTGCAACCGGGTACTGGGGGAGTATTCGAGATTCGGATTGGCGAAATTTTGATCTGGGAGCGCAAGCGTGACGGCGGCTTTCCCGGTGCCAAGGAGCTCAAACGTCGCGTCAGGGACACCCTGTTTCCCGAACGCGACTTGGGGCATATCGACAATCCCTGAAAAAAGTTCCAATAAAACGGTGCGGTGGCAAATTTAAGGTTTGCTAATTCATCGCATAGGCGAACAATATGCGCGCCGCAATGCGGCCAGTTTTTAGTTTGGAAAGAAGCGGAAATTTATGCTGTCAGCTTTACAGAAGTCTTATGAATACTTGGTGACCAAGCGGCCCGCTGCGGTGTTGGTGGTTATTGGCCTGTTAACCCTGCTGGCAGCCCTCGGATTGTCCCGCCTGAAGATCGACGCCTCCGCCGATTCCCTCACTCTGGAAGCTGATAAGTCCCTGGATTATTTCCGCGAGATTTCCGAGCGCTATGCCAGTGGTGACTTCCTGGTCGTCACTTACCGCTCCAAGACTGGGGACCTGTTCAGTGATGAGTCCCTGGAAACCCTGGGCAAGTTGCGGGATGAATTGGCCAAGGTAGATGGTGTGTCCAGTGTGCAGAGCATTCTCGATGTCCCACTGCTGTATAGCCCCAAGCTGGTTCTCACTGATATCAGCGATGAGGTGCGTACGCTCGCCAGGCCCGATGTCGACCGGGATATGGCCCGGCAAGAGTTCCTCTCAAGCCCGATTTATCGGGAGTTGATTCTGAGCCCGGACGGGCAGACGACGGCCATACTGGCGAACCTGAAACTGGATAGCCGCGGCATCGAGATGGTGCGCGAGCGGGATGCTTTACGCAGCAAGCGCAATACAGAGGGGCTGACTCCAGAAGAGGCCGTTCGCCTTGAGGAGATCAGCGCGGTCTATCTGGCCCACCGTACTGAGCAAGAGAAAATTGCCCACCAGCGCGTCGATACCGTGCGCGCAATTCTGGCTGGCTACAACGGCGAAGCTGAGCTGTTCCTCGGTGGTGTCACCATGATTACCGCCGATATGATTTCGTTTATTAAAAGCGACCTGCTGGTATTCGGTGTGGGGATCCTCGCTTTTATTGTGATTACCCTGTTGCTGATTTTCCGTCAGCCGCGCTGGGTGCTGTTGCCGCTGATGACTTGTGTTACCACTGCGGTGGTGATGCTGGGGCTACTCGGCTGGCTGGATTGGCGACTGACAGTGATCTCAGCCAACTTTGTCGCACTGCTGTTAATTATAACCTTGGCAATTACCATCCACCTGGCGGTGCGCTACAGGGAATATATTGCCCAGAACCCGGATTGGGATCTTGAAAAGCTGGTATTGCAGACAGTGCGCTTTATGGCCAAGCCCTGCCTGTATACCGCACTAACCACCATCGTGGCTTTTGTGTCTCTGGTGGTGAGCGGCATTCGCCCGGTTATCGATTTTGGCTGGATGATGACGATGGGTGTGACTGTGGCTCTGCTGCTGTCGTTCCTGATTATTCCCAGTTTCCTGATGGTGCTGCCGAAGCGTGTGGGCAGTGTGAGTGCAGATAACTCCCACGCATTTACCCTGCAGTTTTCCCGCTTTGCCGAGCGCCACAAGTTTGTGGTGCTAGGTATTTCACTGCTGGCAGCCGTCGTGAGTGTGGTGGGCATATCCCAGCTGAAAGTGGAAAACCGCTTTATCGATTACTTCGATGATTCCACGGAAATTTATCAGGGCATGCTGGTGATTGACCGCCGCCTGGGTGGCACTGTGACCCTGGATATTATCTTGGATCAGCCCGAGGAGCAGGAGGCAGCTTTCGAGGGAGAAGAAGATCCGTTTGCGATGGAAGCAGAGGAAGATCCCTTCGCTGTAGAAGAGGACCCCTTTGCCTCCGATGATCCATTTGGCGGTGAAGAGGAGTCAGTGGAGCAGAGCTACTGGTTTACGGTTGCCGGTTTGGCAAAGCTGGAGCAGCTGCATGATTACCTGGAGGAGCAGCCGGAGATAGGCAAGGTTCAATCTCTGGCGACCCTGTATAAAGTTGCCGTGGATCTGAATGGCGGTCCCCTCAATGACTTTGAGCTGGCGGTGGCCAATACCAGCCTGCCGGCCGAAATTCGCTCCGTTTTGGTAGCCCCCTATTTATCTGTGGAGAACAACCAGGCTCGTATCACCCTGCGAGTGATGGAGACAGACCCCACCCTGCGTCGCGATGAGCTGATCCAGCGTATCTACAACTACGCTCACAATGAGATGGGCATAGCTCCAGAGAATGTTCATCAGACCGGCCTGTTGGTGCTGTACAACAATATGTTACAGAGCCTGTTTAAGTCCCAGATCCTGACCCTGGGTGCCGTCTTTGTCGGAATCCTGCTGATGTTCCTGGTGCTATTCCGCTCTCTGTGGATTGCTCTGATTGCACTGGTGCCAAATATGCTGGCGGCCTGTGTGGTACTTGGTGGTATGGGGCTCGCGGGTATTCCGCTGGATATGATGACCATCACTATCGCCGCGATTACCGTGGGTATCGGGGTGGACCATGCGATTCACTACCTGTATCGCTTCCGCGCGGAGTTTGCTAAAGATGGCAATTATCTGGCGACCATGCATCGCAGCCATGCGACGATTGGTCGTGCCATGTTCTACACGGCGATCACGATTATTGTCGGTTTCTCAATTTTGGCGCTGTCGAAGTTTGTTCCGTCGATCTATTTCGGTCTCCTCACCGCGCTGGCGATGTCCGCCGCACTGTTGGGTTCCCTGACACTTCTGCCCCTGTTGCTGGTGATGTTCAAGCCCCTCGGTCGTCAAAGGCAAGCTGATAAAGTTGAGCCCGAGGCACCGATGCAGGAGGCGCCCAGCGCCTGAATCGAAGAAATTTGAAATATAAAAAAGCCGGGATAACCCCGGCTTTTTTTATGTCTGCTCAACAGTCGGGACTCAGTCCTGGCGGCTGGTAATTTCCAGCAGGTGGTAGCCAAACTGGGTTTTGACTGGGCCATGCACCTTGTGCAGCTCTTCGGAAAATACGACCTTGTCAAATTCGGGAACCATCATTCCCTTGCTGAAAGAGCCCAGGTCACCGCCGGAACGGCTAGAGGGGCACTGGGAGTACTGCTCGGCAATTTTACCGAAGTCAGCGCCGTTCTCGATTTGCTGTTTCAGGTCCTGGCACTGCTGTTCATTTTCAACCAGGATATGGCGAGCGGTTGCTGTAGGCATGAAAAATCTCCGTTTGGTCAATTTACCGCAGCAGCTTAAAGGCTGGGTGTTGGGCTTGCCAGCGACAATTACCGCAAAGTGGAAAAACTTGCTCCCAATCCAACCGGTTGGCGGTAAAAAGTCTCTTAACCTGCCGCAGAGTTCCCTAGGGCGATGTTATCTTTAGGGTACACAAAAAATAATGAGTGATGACTTTGCAACAGATACCCCTTTTTCCCCTGAGTGTCCCTCTATACCCCGGCGTGACTTTGCCCCTGCGGATTTTTGAGCAGCGCTATATTCACCTTGTCAGTGAGTCCATGAAAACCAATAGCGGCTTCGGCATTGTTTTGATTCGCTCCGGGGGCGAAGTGGGGCGCGCTTCAGTATGGCCTCTCGGTGTTTATGTCGACATCGTGGATTGGGGGCAGGGTGAGGGAGGGCTGCTAAATGTGGAGGTTAAAGGTCGGCGTCGCTTTCGCATTGTCCACACCCGTCGCGCAGAAGATGACCTGCTTCTGGGGGAGGTGGAATGGATACCAGATGAAGATGAAAAGCCGATTCCGGCGGATTGCGATGGTCTTCTGTCGGTATTGGAGGAGTTGAAGGAGCGGGCACAGACGCTATCACTTAAATTTGAGCCGGTGGAGTCTGCGGACTCACTTTCCTGGCAATTGGCTCAGCTTCTGCCATTGGAGGATAAGGTTCGCACCGATCTGCTGGCGGTAGAAGATCCTCTTATGCGACTTGCTACTATCGCCGAGAACCTGGACCGTTGGACGCGGGAATAGCTAGATACAAAGCTGTGCGGCCCGGTAATCGGCACTTTAAACCGGGTCTCGCTGGGTTATACTGCGCGGCCGACCGGATTTTGCACGGAGAGCCAAGTGACCGCCACAGACACCGCTGATCAGCAATCCACTCGCGCCAAGCTCGAACAAATGGGGCGCGCCGCCCGTACCGCCGCCAAACAGATAGCTGCCGCGGATACCTCCACCAAGAATAATGCTCTCAAAGCCATCGCTGCCCAACTGGAGACTCAGCGGGTGTCTCTACTGAAGGCCAATGCATTGGATATGCAGGCGGGTCGCGAGCGCGGCTTAGATGCGGCTCTTCTGGATCGTCTGGAGCTTAACGATGCCCGCATCGATGGCATGATCGAGGGCTTGGTGCAGGTGGCAGAGCTGCCCGACCCGGTGGGAGAAGTTGAAGATTTACGCTATCGCCCCAGCGGTATTCAAGTGGGCAAAATGCGTGTGCCCCTAGGGGTGGTGGGCATTATTTATGAGTCCAGGCCCAATGTGACCATTGATGCAGCGAGCCTGTGCTTAAAATCCGGCAATGCCACAATTTTGCGTGGAGGCAGTGAAGCGCTGCACTCGAACAAGGCAATTGCCACCTGTATTACCGCTGGCTTGCGAGAAGCGGGTTTACCGGAAACGGCGGTGCAGGTTGTCGATACCACCGATCGAGCAGCGGTGGGTGCCCTGATTACTATGCCGGAATATGTGGATGTGATTGTACCCAGGGGTGGAACCGGCCTGATTGAAAGGGTCAGTCGCGAAGCCCGGGTGCCGGTGATCAAACACCTACACGGTGTTTGTCATGTGTATATCGATGATCGGGCTGACCTGGACAAAGCTTTCGATATCGCCCTCAATGCCAAGACCCATCGCTATGGTGTTTGTAACGCCATCGAAACACTTTTAGTTGCCGAGATGGTTGCGGCGGATATACTGCCGCGCTTGGCTGGTGCCTACGAAGACAAAGGGGTTGAATTGCGCGGTTGTGACCGGACCCGTGAAATCATTGCTCACTGTGTAGCGGCGACAGAAGATGACTGGAGTGAGGAATACCTTGCCCCGGTTCTCGCTGTGCGTGTTGTTGCGGATATGGAAGCGGCTATGGACCATATTGCCTGTTACGGATCCGGCCACACCGAGGCAATTGTCACCCAGGATTACAGTCGCAGCCGCCGTTTTATGAGTGCTGTGGATGCCAGCTCAGTGATGATTAATGCCTCAACCCGCTTTGCTGACGGTTTCGAGTACGGCTTGGGGGCGGAAATTGGTATCAGTACTGATAAAATCCACGCCCGCGGCCCGGTTGGCCTGGAAGGGCTCACTTCGCAAAAATGGATTGTGTTCGGAGATGGCCATATCCGGCAATAAGCACTTTTCCCTTTGGGGCAGCGAGTGCGGGGGGTACGAGAAATAATTGTGGCGAGCAAAAGGCATAAGTTGGCCCTGTTTGGCGGAACCTTTGATCCGATTCATCTCGGCCATTTGCGCATGGCGCTGGAGCTGCGCCAGGTGCTCGAATTTGATGAAATGCGCCTGCTACCCAGCCACCAGCCTGCCCACCGGCAGACGCCAGGTGTATCGTCCCGCCAGCGTAGCGAAATGCTGGCTCTGGCGCTTGAGGGGTGTGATGAGCTCACCCTGGATGAGCGAGAACTCCATCGTGGCGGAGCTACTTATACGGTAGATACCCTGGAGGAGCTGCGCAGTGAACTGGGAGGTGAAGCCTCCATCAGTTTCTGCATGGGATTGGACTCCCTATTGAGTCTGCACCGCTGGCACCGCTGGGAGCGCCTCTTGGAGCTGGCACATCTGGTGGTGGTAACACGGCCGGGCTGGCACCTGCCAGATCGCGATAGCGAAGAGCATGGCCCTCTGGCAGAACTGCTGGAGAATCATCGGGGCACGGTTGCAGACTTGCATACACGAGCATGTGGTTGCCTGCTGTTGCGGGAGCAGACCATGTTGCCGATTTCCGCGACGCAAATTCGCGAATTAATTAAAAGTGGCCAGTCGCCACGCTATTTGCTGCCCGCAACTGTGTTGCAGTACATAGAAGATCATCGACTTTATACAGAGGTTGCTTCAGGCGACCCGCAATGAATCAAGGTGTTATGACAAATATTAAAGATATCGCTCTCAATGCGCTGGAAGATTTGAAAGGTAAGGATATTGTTTCCCTGGATGTTTCCGGGCTTTCAGATGTAATGGACAATCTGCTGATCTGTACTGGTACTTCCAGCCGCCAGGTTAAGTCTCTGGCAGAGAACGTTGTAGACGAGCTGAAAAAAGAAGGTATTCGTCCCATTGGTGTTGAAGGTGTCGACCAGGGCGAGTGGGTATTAGTCGACTACGGTGACTTGGTTGTTCACGTGATGCTCGCAGATGTTCGCGGTTTCTACGACCTGGAAAAACTCTGGTCTATGACTCCGAATACCCGTGACGATGCCGATGGCAGTGATCCGCACCAGGGTTAATTGCTGTGAAAATCCGCATTCTTGCCGCCGGTGGAAAAATGCCGGCTTGGGTGCAGGAGGGCTACGCCGAGTACGCTAAGCGCCTGCCCCGGGAAATTGCTCTGGAAATGGTGGAAATTCCACTCGGCCAACGAGGCCAAAAGAGCTCTGCTGCCCTGATTGAAAAAGCGCGAAAAAAAGAGGGCGAGGCGATGCTCGCCGCTTTGGGACCGCGGGATCACGTGGTAGCGCTCGATGTGAAAGGCAAGCCCTGGAGTACTGAGCAGTTGTCGGCGCAATTAAGTGATTGGCAAATGCTCGGGGAAAATATCAGCCTGTTAATTGGCGGGCCCGACGGTTTATCCGAAGATTGCCTCGCCCGTGCACGCCAGCGCTGGTCTCTGTCCCCACTGACCTTGCCGCACCCGCTGGTGAGGGTGGTTCTGGCTGAACAAATTTATCGCGCCTGGACATTATTGGCCGGCCATCCCTACCACAAATAAAATATTTGCGATAAGTCGCGGAGAGATTTGCCGACTCGGTTCTCTCTCCTGACTCGCCCTGTGTTAATGTAGGGAATTAGATTTTTTGCACGCCAGTCAAAAACCATCGAATAAATTCTGATGCCGCACGATTACCATCTCAAGGACCCCCATACCGAGCAGCGATTGTTTCGCAATCGTATGTTGGTGGCGCTTGTGGGGGTTATCTTTTTATTGGGTGTTCTCGTTGCGCGTTTCTACAACCTCCAGGTGGTTAATTACGAAGACTACCGCACTCAATCTGATGAGAACCGTATCCAGGTGCGCCCGGTCGCGCCGACCCGCGGATTGATCTATGACCGCAACGGCATTTTGCTAGCCGATAACCGCGCCAGTTATAACTTGTCGATTGTTCGCGAGCGCGTTCGCGATATGGATGCCACGTTAGAGCTGATCGGTAACCTGGTGCGACTCGATGAAAATGATGTCACCAAATTCCAGAAACGCCTCAAGCGCCGGCGCCCCTATGAGCCAGTGCCTCTCCGATTTCGATTGAACGAAGATGAAATCGCACGGATCAGTGTTAATCAATTCCGTATGCCTGGGGTGTCAGTGGAGGCGGAGTTAGTGCGTTACTACTCCCTCGGGGATCTATTTGCCCACAGTGTGGGCTATGTGGGGCGAATCAGTGACCGCGACCTGAGTAACTTTACCGAGGATGATGTGCGCCGCTATCGCGGTACCCGCAGCATCGGTAAGGTCGGGTTGGAACGCTCCTACGAGGATCTCCTGCTCGGAGAGGTCGGTTATGAAAATGTCGAAATTAATGCTCGTGGCCGGGTTTTACGAGTACTGGAGCGCCGGGACCCCAAACCGGGCTCGGATCTGGTGCTCAACCTGGATGCTCAGCTGCAACAAGTCGCCTCTGATGCCCTGGGAGATCGCCGCGGTGCAGTAGTTGCGATCGATGTAAATAGCGGTGGTGTGTTGGCGTTTGTCAGCAAGCCGTCCTTCGACCCCAACTTGTTTGTGACCGGCATCAGCTTTGCCGACTATCGCGCCCTCAGCGATTCTCTCGATGTGCCCCTGTTTAATCGGGCGGTGCAGGGGCAGTATCCACCGGGCTCGACTCTAAAGCCGTTGATGGGGCTGGGTGGACTCCAGGCGGGCATTATTACCCGAGAGAGTACAGTCAAGGACCCCGGCTTTTACAAGCTGCCCAACGATCCGCGCATCTACCGCGACCACGTGCGCTGGGGGCACGGTGAGAAAGTGGATCTGATACAGGCCATGGCGCAGAGCTGTGACGTCTACTTTTGGGATATGGCGCACCGCTGGGATATCGATGATATGCACAGCATCGCCTCTCATTTTGGCTTGGGCAGCAAGACAGGGATTGATCTGCCCATGGAGCGCTCTGGACTATTTCCTTCCCGAGACTGGAAGCGCGGCGCCCGCGGAATGCCCTGGTTCCCCGGTGACAGTTTGAATGCGGTGCTGGGGCAGGGCTTTGTGTTGGCGACGCCACTGCAGCTTGCAGTAATGACTGCCACGATTGCCAATCGCGGTACCCACTACCGCCCGCAGATGGTCAAGTCGATCAACGGGGTGGAACAACCTCCCGAGATACTGCACAACCTCGAGGCCCGCCCTGATCACTGGGATTTGGTATTCGAGGGAATGGAGGCTGTAGTCAACCACCGTACCGGTACCGGGAAACGGGCAGGTAAAGATCTGGACTTCCGCGTGGCGGGTAAGTCCGGTACCGCTCAGGTGGTCGGTATTGCCCAGGGGGAGCGCTATGACTCAGAGGCCCTGCAAGAGCGCCACCGAGACCACGCCCTGTTTGTGGCCTTCGCGCCTGTGGATAACCCCCGTATCGCTGTTTCGGTATTAGTCGAAAATGGTGAGGGCGGCGGCAAGGTCGCTGCTCCGGTGGCAAGAGAGCTATTTGCGGAGTGGATGTCACGCCCGCAGTTGGAACCGCAGAAGACGGCGGATACCACTTATTTGAGCGAGGGGGCTGGCAATGGCTAGTCGCGATTTCTCCCACCGTTTGTCAGATGCCCACGGCAGTCTGCGCAAGCCGGTCAGTCTCTCACGCCGCCTGCATATTGATATACCGCTACTGGTACTGTTGTTGGTGTTGGCCGCTGTAGGACTTGGAGTGCTGTACAGCGCTTCTGGCGGTGATATGAACTATGTGCGGCGCCAGTCAATTTTTATGTGCGTGGCCTTTGTGGGCATGTTTATCGTTGCGCAAATCCCCCTGGATTTTTATCGGCGCTGGTCCCCCTGGGCCTATTTGGCCGGTTGTGCGCTATTGGTTGGGGTATTGTTCTTTGGCACCAAGGCGATGGGGGCGCAGCGCTGGTTGGAGATAGGCGGGTTTCGCTTCCAGCCATCGGAAGTGATGAAGCTCGGTGTCCCCATGGCAGTGGCAGCTTACCTGCATCAACGCCGTTTGCCGCCATCACTGACCACAGTGATTGGAGCTTTGGCAATTGTGGCGATTCCCGCAGCTCTTATCGTACGGCAACCGGATTTGGGGACTTCGATCCTGATTGCGGCGTCCGGTCTTTTTGCCCTGTATCTAGCGGGGTTGAGTTGGAAGATGATCAGTGCCGCGGCAATGGCGCTGTTGGTTGCTGCCTATCCAATTTGGCACTGGGGGCTCCACGATTACCAGCGGCAGCGAATTTTGACCCTGCTCAACCCAGATGATGACCGTTTTGGTGCTGGTTGGAATATATTTAACTCCAAAGCGGCTATCGGCTCCGGTGGTGTTTACGGCAAAGGCTACCTGCAGGGAACCCAGTCACAGCTCGATTTCCTGCCGGAGAGCCATACCGATTTTATTATCGCGGTACTGTCGGAGGAGTGGGGCATGCGCGGCGCCCTGTTGCTGCTTTTGCTATATGTACTGATTATCGCCCGTGGCATTTACATCAGCTTTATGGCCCAGCACGTATTTGGCCGATTGTTGGCGGGGAGTATTACCCTCACTTTTTTTGTCTATGTATTTGTAAACATTGGTATGGTTACAGGATTGTTGCCGGTAGTTGGGGTGCCTTTGCCTGTGATTAGTTACGGCGGGACATCCTTGATTACATTGATGGCCGGATTTGGCTTGTTGATGGCTGTTGGCACTGAGCGGCGCAGAGTTCACTTTTGAGGAACACTGCATAGGGACAATAACCGGATTTAGAGACGCGAGATGAAGACAGGAGCGGTCGTTTTGAAGTGGACCTCGGGATTATTAATCGGGATGGGACTGGCCCTCGCCGCCTGTGCGCAGGAACCGGGTCACGGAAATAATAAACAAGCGCAAGAATTCGTAGATTATATGGTGGAAGAGCACGATTTTAATCGCGAAGAAATGCAGACTCTGATGCGTGAGGCCAAGCGCAAAGATTCCATCCTAAAGGCGATCAAACGGCCAGCTGAGAAAGCCAAGCCCTGGCACGAATATCGCAAAATGTTTCTCACCCCGCAGAGCATTGCCGGTGGGGTAGACTTTTGGGATCAAAATGCCGAGGCCCTGGCTGAGGCTGAAAAGAAATACGGTGTACCGGCAGAGATGATTGTTGCCATCATCGGAATTGAAACCCGATACGGCGGTAATATGGGCGGCTACCGGGTTTTGGATGCACTTTCCACGCTGGCATTTAACTACCCCCGTCGCTCTGCGTTTTTTACCAAAGAGTTAGAAAACTACCTTCTGCTGACTCGTGAGCAGGATATGGACCCCTTGGCTCTCAAGGGCTCTTATGCTGGGGCTATGGGCTACGGCCAATTCATGCCTTCAAGCTACCGCTCTTATGCGGTGGACTTCAGCGACGATGGCAAGGCGGATATATGGAACAACCCTACCGATGCGATCGGCAGTGTGGCTAACTATTTCGTTAAACATGGATGGAAGCCCGGTGAACCGGTCGCGGTACTGGCCAGCCCCCGCCCGAATGCGGACATGACAATCGTCAACGATACTCTGCAGCCGCAGTGGACCGTTGGAGAATTGGCGGACAAAGGCTTTAACGCTACTAGCCAGGTGGCTCCGGAAATGCCGGCCAACGTATTCTCCCTGCAAACTGAGCAGGGAAAACAGTATTGGCTCGGTTTGAATAATTTCGCGACTATCACCCGCTATAACCGCAGTCGCCTTTACGCTATGGCCGTCAATGACCTGGCCCAAGAGATTGTTAAAGCGAGAGGCGGCAAGTCTTAAGGCGGCTTCAGTCCCGCAGCTAAATTTAACCCAAATGGAGGGAACCATTTGGGTTTTTAGTGTTCATATTTTTCTATTTTATTTAGCAGTTCCAGATAATAGCGGCTTGGAGACGGCAGCAATAAGTTGTCGCGCGCCGGGGGGATTATGTTTCAGTGCAAAGCGCGTTGGGGAGTGGCCCTGGCGGTCCTGATATTAGCGGCCTGTAGTGGCCCGCAGCCAAAACCACAGAAAACCGAAAACACCAAGCAACCGGACTTTAATAGCATCAAGGATAGTGGCCCTGCTGCTCCGGTAAATATGCAAGCAGCCCCTGAGCCGATCCCTGTCCGCGAGCCGATCGGCGACGCCGGCAATAAATCCCCTTATAAGGTCAACGGTGTCACGTATCGTGTACGCAATGACGTCAAGGGCTATAAAGAGGTGGGGCAGGCTTCCTGGTATGGAACAAAATTCCACGGCCGACGCACTGCAAATGGCGAGGTCTACAATATGTATGCCATGTCTGCTGCCCATAAAACGCTACCACTGCCCAGCTATGCCAAGGTCACCAATCTCGACAATGGCCGCAGTATTATCGTGCGGGTAAACGATCGGGGGCCCTTTGTGCACGGGCGCATCATCGACCTCAGTTATACTGCTGCGCAAAAGCTCGGATACATTGATAAAGGCATTGCTCGGGTTGAGGTAGAGGCTCTGGACCCGGCCGCGTTGCCGGCCGCCAATGAAGTGCTGGCCAATAGTGATGGCACCGCTGGTTTGGCGGAAGATACAACTATCAAGTTGCCCGACAATACCTATCTGCAAGTTGGTGCTTATAGCAGTTCCGCGCAGGCCCAGGAAATTCGCACCCAATTGGCAGCGGCCATTGACTATCCTGTTGCTGTTAGTTCTGTTCAGAGTGGCGGCAAGACTTATTATCGAGTTCGAATTGGCCCACTCACCCAGCAGAGAGCTTTGGCAACAGCGCGGGAAACTGTTGAGCAAAAGCAATTTGGACAGCCACAAGTAGTTTACGAATAGTGTTGTGGGCTTTTGGGTATCAATAGGGAAAGGTGATATCTGCCTTAAATGATTGTGACTGATGCTATCGGTGTCAGTCATTTGAATACCCGTTCACAAAATAGTGCGCATTGACGCGTTTTTTCTTGTATTTTGTAATTTTGTAATGATAGGCGGCGTTTGGTGACAAGCTCTAGTGCCGCTGATTAACCTTGTAGATTTCGTTGCAGGTTAAGCCAACGAAAACGAGGAATGACGAGACATATACCTATGATCACACGGATTATCGCCTGTTCTTTCCTGTTGTTATGTGC
Organism: Microbulbifer maximicatervae (SeqCode); assembly: GCF_052468155.1. Taxonomy (NCBI): domain Bacteria; kingdom Pseudomonadati; phylum Pseudomonadota; class Gammaproteobacteria; order Cellvibrionales; family Microbulbiferaceae; genus Microbulbifer; species Microbulbifer maximicatervae (SeqCode). Next base: position 181,200 of record NZ_CP174335.1, on the reverse strand, counting down.
GGGCCTGGCCCAGGCGCAATCTCTTATCCCTGCACCGCCTCAATTGGCGGCGAAGTCTTACCTGCTCTTAGATGCCAATACCGGTCAGGTCCTGGTTGAGCACGAGGCGGATACTCCGGTACCGCCGGCAAGCCTTACCAAGATGATGACGGCTTATATCGTTTCTGAGGAGATCCTTAAGGGGAGCATCAAAGAAAACGATATGGTTCGTATCTCTGAAAAGGCCTGGCGCAAGGGTGGCTCCAAGATGTTTGTCAAAGTGGGTGACCAGGTGCCGGTTATCGACTTGATGCGCGGTGTGATTATTCAATCCGGTAACGATGCGAGTATTGCCCTTGCAGAACACGTCTCCGGTAGTGAAGAGGTCTTTGCCGAAGTTATGAACCAGCAGGCAGAGCTGCTGGGAATGGAAGATACTAACTTCGTCAACGCCACCGGCTGGCCTGCAGAGGGGCATGTAACGACTGCCCATGACCTGGGTGTACTGGCGCGCGCGCTGATAATGGACCACCCAGAGCATTACGATATTTATTCCGAGAAGTATTTCAGCTACTCCGGCATTAACCAGCCCAACCGCAATCGTTTGCTGTGGCGCGATTCCTCTGTAGACGGAATTAAGACCGGCCATACGGAAGAAGCAGGGTACTGCCTGGTAGCTTCTGCAATGAAGCGCGGCATGCGCCTGGTTGCTATTGTTGTCGGCACCGACAGTGATGAGAAACGCGCCTCTGAGACCCAAAAACTGCTCGCCTACGGCTTCCGCTACTACCAAACCCATAAGGTATATGGTCAGGGTGAAGAGTTGCAGACGGAGCGTGTCTGGGGTGGTGAAGAGCCCAGCGTGGGTATTGCCGTAGCTAAAGATGTATTCGTTACCATCCCCCGAGGCGGTGAGGAAGGCATTAAGGCCGACCTGATTGTGGATGGCGAGCTGGAAGCGCCTGTGCAGAAGGGCCAGCCAGTGGGTAAAGTTGTTGTGACCCTGGATGGTGAGACTGTCGCCGATGTTAAAGCCGTTGCTGCCGAAGATGTGGAGCGTGCCGGTTTCTTCAAACGCATGTGGGACTCCATCAAGCGCTTTGTAATGGGCTTTTTTAGCTAATTGCTGATTTAGGGGTGGGAATGATTCCCATCCCTGTCCATCCCTCCCCACTCTCTGTCCACTTCCCCTTTTGCTCACTGTCCACTGCTGTTTAGCCGCTGTATAATCGCCGCCCGGCTGTGCCTAAGCTTTTCTCAATATCTAACAGCCCGGCCCCGGAGAGTGGTATGAGTCAAGATCCCAATCAAAAAGCCCCGAAAATTGAATTTCCCTGCGAAGACTACATGGTCAAGGTCGTGCGTGATGCCAATGATGAGGCGCACGAATTTGTACTGAATGTGATGCGTCGCCATGCCCCCGGCCTGGATGAAGAGCGCGTTACCTTGCGTGACAGTAGTACTGGTAAATTCACCTCAATGACTTTCTTTATCCTCGCCACTGGTGAGGAGCAGCTCAAAGCATTATTTGAAGAACTGAAACAGCACCCCGCTGTGCATATGGTGCTCTGATGACCATTGTTCGCGATCTTGCGCGGCGAGATTACAAGAGTGTCTGGCAGGCTATGTCGCGCTATACCGATAGTCGCGATGGCGAAAGTGTCGACGAGATCTGGTGTGTAGAGCACGAACCGGTTTTCACCCAGGGGCAGGCAGGCAAAGCCGAGCACCTGCTGAATACCGGTGATATACCCGTGGTTCAGGTGGATCGTGGGGGACAGGTGACTTATCACGGCCCCGGCCAGTTGGTGGTGTACCCATTGCTGGACCTGCGTAGAGCAAAAATCGGCGTGCGTGATCTGGTCACTGCCCTGGAGACTGCCACGGTGGCAATGCTGGAAACTTTTGGTGTTGCAGCGGCACCCAGGGGCGATGCGCCGGGGGTCTACCTCACTGAAGGCCCACGTGCGGGAAGTAAGATTGCCTCTATCGGATTGCGAGTTCGGCGGGGGTGCAGTTTCCACGGTATCGCCATCAATATCGATATGGATCTGGCTCCATTCCTGCGGATCAACCCCTGTGGCTATGCGGGGATGCAGATGGTGCAGATGGCAGAAATATTGGAACCAACCCCGAGTTGGAGCCAGGTCGCCGAGATTTTTGTACGCGAGCTGCTCCACACTCTTCAGTTGCCCGACGCCCAGTGGCAACCCATTGATGAAAAAGTATTTGCGCAGCTGAGCGCAGAACAGCAGGAATTAAGTAATGGCTGATAAACCCGACCTGGTGCCCGTTAAGCGCACTCGCCGCCTCCAGCAGGGGGAGAAACTTCGCGATGGCGATAAGGTAGAGCGTATCCCGGTGAAGGTAATTGCCAGCGATAACCTGCTGCGTAAGCCTGACTGGATTCGCGTAAAGGTTCCCGCTTCAAAAGAAGTGGATCGCATCAAAAATATTCTCCGCTCACAAAAACTGTCAACGGTTTGTGAAGAGGCGAGCTGCCCTAATTTGGGAGAGTGCTTTAGTGGCGGTACCGCGACATTTATGATCATGGGTGAAATCTGTACCCGTCGCTGTCCTTTCTGCGACGTAGGCCACGGTAAGCCCAATCCACTGGACCCGGAAGAGCCTAAGAACCTGGCGGATGCCATTGCTGCAATGAGTTTGCGCTATGTGGTAATCACCTCTGTTGACCGGGATGACTTGCGCGATGGTGGCGCCGAGCATTTTGCCAATTGTATTCGTGAATCGAGAGCGCAATCCCCGAACCTGCAAGTGGAAATTCTCACTCCGGATTTCCGCGGCCGTATGGATGTAGCGCTGGACATTCTGGAGAAAGAAGCTCCGGATGTGTTTAACCACAATTTGGAAACTGTGCCACGCCTGTATAAAGAGTCTCGTCCCGGTGCCAATTACAAGTGGTCTTTAAAGCTGCTGCAGGAATACAAAAAGCGTCGCCCTGACGTACTGACCAAGTCCGGGTTGATGGTTGGCCTGGGTGAGGAGAAAGAGGAAATTTTCCAGGTAATGGACGATATGCGCGAGCATGATATCGATATGCTTACGATCGGCCAGTATCTGCAACCGAGTAAAGAACACTTGCCGGTGCAGCGCTACGTCCACCCGGATGAGTTTGAAGAGTATCGCCGCTACGCTGAGCAAATCGGCTTTAAACACGCGGCCTGTGGTCCCTTAGTACGTTCTTCTTACCATGCTGATAAGCAGGCTCATGGAGAGAAAGTGGGTTAAGCCGGCGGAATAAGTTGATTTGTTAAGGGTGCTTTCAAGCACCCTTTTTTGTCATTCTCCCCAGATCATATGTAAATACGAACCCGAACTGCCCGCTCGTAAAGATATTCAGTTGCTAATCGCTGGGGCTAATGTCAGCCCAACCCTAGGAGAGTGTGTGATGAAAGCTCCTAGCTAGACTCTAGAGATGCTGCGAAAAATCATATACTGAAAAATTCTGGTGATACATGGATCTCGTTGTATTCTTCACAAGATCCCAAATTACTCCAAACAAAATTTATATTCTTTTGGGCTATTTTAGCTGTAAGCAAAGTTGAGTAGGCCCGAGTTACTTGGATTTCGTCAGGGAAATCAACTTTGCACCAATTTTGGGAGCAGGTCTTATTTGTTTGAAAGTATACACCTCCATTTTTATGGGTTATCAATCGTGTAACTTGCTCGGTACAGTTAATTGCGGCATTTCCAGTTAGAGAAAGTAAGCCAAGCACAATGATTAAGGTGAATTTATAAAAGGTTAGAGTTTTCATGGGGAATATACTCATTTTTTATAATGTTAATTTAAGTGGGCGGAGCTTTGAGGTGTGAAAGCTATTATTTAAATCCAGCCCCCTTTAAATGTGTGTTGTGTTATGACTTGCCCTTGGGTGTTTTTCGGAAGCCTAGCATGGTTTCCTTGGGTAATTAAATCAATATATCAATCTGTATTGTGGATAGGGGAGTTGCTGTTTTATAAAAATGTAATTTGTACTATAGATCCAGTATTCATCCTTATTCGTGATGACTGTCATAATCTGAGATGGGATCCTAGTTGGTAGAAGTGTTTGCTTAATTACCGCTAACTTTAAGTTAGTTTCGAGTAACCTTTTGGGATGTTGGTAATCTCTGTATAGGGAGTAAGTAAGTTCGGTGATGGATACCGGTAAACCTATTTTTTCCATATTGAGACTCCGTTTAAAAGTACTGAGTATTCTTTAAGCCGCAAAGTGATCTGCTCGCCTGCTAGCTCTCAGATTGCTGTGGGGGCTAGGATTCTACTGCTTACAGGATCTTCGATCCGAGCATCTGGTCTATGTAATGACGTTAAGGGGTGGGAGGGTATCCGGGGTGGCCCTGCTACTATCGCAAAGGTGTTCTTTGTGCAGCTGAAAAGCGAATAGTTCCTGAGAGACTCTAATATAAAGAGCTGTATATATCATTAGCGTCTCCTTTTCTGATATTTTCGGGAATTCTGCATCAAAGCTTGCATCTCGTGCGATCATTCCGGAAGTAGATATCGTCGGGTTCAATAAAATCGGGCAGCTTGGACTGGTAATCCGGTTCTATTGTTTTCCATCGGGATTTCTGTTTTCTTCGTTAGTCATATTGAAATGAATGCCTAGATGAAAGTAGGCTCCATGCAAAAATGCTACGAATCTATTGATGGGCGGAAGTTCTGTGAAGTAAAAAGTCTTGTGAGGGGTAATCGGCGCTTTGTTTTGATTTGTGCATTGTTACTTCATTTTGCGGTGGGTTAGGTTGTAATATTTGACGTGCACATACTAAAGGTAGAAAAACCAGTGAGTCAGCGCCATGGGTGTAGGGAGTTGAAGTGCGAATCATACTGTGTTGCCTCACATATTAACGGAGCTTTTATATTTACATTCTGATGAATATTTCTTAGCAAGGAGGGGACGATTTTGGGAGGCTCAGAGCGTGAAAACACCCCTTGTTTAGGGTGCTTGTAATGGTTAAAAAATATCTGGGCTTGAACAAGATTAAGGCGTATGGTAATTTCCCGAAAAATTTACGTCTCGATTTTGTTGTATTTCATGGCTAAGGGATAGGAATTGGATAAATTCCCCTCCAAAAACGGAGGTTCGGCCATGATAAGGATTTAACAATGGTTGTGCTCTCTTCTAAAGTCCTGAGGTTATTTGGGGCTTTTTCCGTTCGAGTTTCCCTGTTTTTTGTACTCCCTATTTTGGCAGCCTCGACGCTTGCAGAAGACAGTGCCAGCCTTGTCTTTGATTCACCAAGTGATGATGAATATGTATCTAGCCGATTTCCTGTATTTAAGTTAAGGCTTGAAAACGCTGGTGATCTTGATGATTTATCCGTTGTTTTTGGGGATAAATCCTTGCCTACAAATGTATGCACCTTTGAGAAGTCTAGTGGTATAGCTTACTGCACGCTATCCGTGAGTCTAGATAATGGTTGGCAAGAGGTTTCGGCGCTTCTTTACAGTGGTAATTCTCTTGTCGCTCAAGCAAGTATATCTGTAGCGGTTGATTTAGATGAAGATGGAATCCCTGATCACCTGGATCAGTGTGGAAATACAGTAGAAAAAGAAAAAGTAAATCTTAATGGATGCTCCCCTATTCAGCTGGATAGCGATGGTGATGGAGTCTCCAATGTTGACGAGTTCTTACAAATTCTTCCAGCGATAAATATGCTTCTGTCCTCTTCTCCGGCAGTTGTTATTGAAGAGCCTCAACCTTTGGATAGTGCAATTGAGGATGGGCTTACATTTGAATCTCCCGCACATAAATCCCTAGTAAAAAGTGGCAAGCCTTCTGTCCGTCTACGTGCAAATATTTCAGAGAGCACTGCTGGCGCTCACCTCTCTATATTGGTAGATGGTGTAGATACAGGAAGTTGTAACTTTGATGATGTTACTGCGTTAGGAACTTGTGAGCTCTCACAGCCTTTGCTAGAGGGTTGGCATCGTCTAGATGCGCACCTTTTACGTGGTGACAGTAAGCTTGCTAGTGCTGCTATATCAATAGCATTGGACACTGATGAAGACGGAATACCTAATCATGAAGATTATTGTTCAAATACCCCTCTAAGTGAAACTGTAGATGGCTCGGGGTGTGGGGCATCACAAATTGATTCAGATTCAGATGGTATTGTAGATGTTATTGAGCTAGAAGCTGGCAGTAACCCTTATAGTCGCCACAGTTACCCGGCGGTAATTATCCAATCATTTTCAACGCTACCTGAACAAATTTCTAGGGCTGGAGATAGTGCAGGCCTCAGTTGGTCCGTTAGTGGTGCAACAAGTGTTGTATTAAGAAATAGTGCTGATGATACTACGATAAACCGCTTACCATTAATTGGAACTGCAAGAGTTTCTCCACAGGCTGCGACTACTTACACCCTGAAGGCAATAGGCCCGGGGGGAACCAAAAGCTCTCAAGTGGAGATCTCTATTGTTTCCGATAAGCGAGAAAATCAATGGGGAATTTCACCTCTAGATCAAATTGGTGAGGCTGTCAGTTCTTCCCTCACTCTAACTGATGATGGTGGTGTTTTCCTTGGTGCATTTGACGGAAACTACTACCGATTCACCTCTAGTGGCAATCTTGCCTGGGTGATGGAAGATGTTGGTATTGTGATGAATAAAGCAGCTGTTTCCGATAGCACAGTATATATCGGAACTAACAGTGCTTCTGGGGGTAGAGTTTTGGCGTTAAGCTCTAAAAAGGAAGTACTTTGGGATGAGATGACTCAAGCCGGTGTTGTTGCCAGTCCTGTATTAAACCAAACCAAAAGTATTTTATATGTTGCCACTTATAATGGCACTATCTTAGGTTTCAATACCGAAAATGGGACTTTGATTTGGAGCTTTAAACTTCCAGAGGGTGAAACTATTAGTGCAACACCCATGCTAACCAGTAATGATGAAATACTTTACATCCATAGTAATAGTCACAAGATATTTGCTGTTCGCGTGAAACCTGAGAATGGAAGTCAGTCAGACGATACCCAGCAGATAATACTTGAACCAAACGATGGTACTAATAGTGGTGCTCCTCTCCTTTGGGAGAGCGATATAAGTTCTCCATCGAATTAACGATATTTCTTCTACCGAATAATCGTATCCCGATAATAAATAATTTCGCTGGTATATGTTTATATGCTAGCGAATCTCCCAGTGGAATAAGAACGCAAAACGATGTTAATGAAATTTCTTATAGGTTTTTCAGTAAGGATGTTGAAAGTCTACTTTTCTTTGCTCGTGCTTACATTGGGAGCGTATTCACAGGGGGCATGGTCTAGTTATCTTACCGTCTCTCCGTCTACAAGTAAGACGGGTGATCTGGAAGTGAGAGTAAATTATTATTCGGAACCCTGTAGTGGAAATTGTGTTGCGGTTATACACAATCTAACTGTTTATCATGATGGTAAGTACAAGGGAACTCTCGATAGTTTAGCAACTAGAACAGCGAGTAATGTGTATTCATTAAAAGTAGCTGAGGCTGGTTCGTGGAAGGTTAGATATGATTATTCCCAAAAAATCGGAGAAGAAGAATATCCTTGTGGTGGTGTGATAAATTATGATCTTGGTGGTACTCCAAACTTAATGCTCGGAGTACCAATGGCCAGTGCGCTTGTAAGTTCAAGAAGATGTTTCGCCACCTATTACACAACAAAGAAACTTATTCAAACTAAGACTGCTACAGTATCTGACCCTATAAGTAAGCCAGTATTTAAAAATCTACCAAATCAGGATGAGGCGGCAAATGGTGAATATAGTATATATTGGACGTATCCATCAAATACCTCAAAAATTGAACTTTGGGAAGGTGTTAATAGTAAAACTAAACTAAAGTCGGTTTCTCTCTCAAGTAACAAAGCAAGTAATCATCCATTTAAAAATAAACCGGTAGGTACATATTATTATCGGTTGCAGGCGTGTAATAAGTTAAATCAGTGTAGTGGGCTTACTGATTTTGCATCTGTGACCGTGCGAAAAAATGACCTTCCGCAGTTAAAGTTTCTCGCTTTTCCAATGCAGAATGCTTTTAGGCCAAAAAGCAATTTAACATTATATGCTCAGTCTTCTGATCGCGATGGTATTTCAAAAGTTACCTTCTACTATAGCTATAGCGATGGAATAAAAAGACTTATCGGTGATGGTGAAACGGCAACAAATGTTCCTGAAATGAACCAGTGCGATGGGTGTTACAGAAAAAACTGGACTCTCCCATCTCTTGAAGATGAAGATCAAATAAAAAACATCCAGGTCTGGGTAGAAGCTATTGATAAGATCAATGGAAAGACCGAGCTGGTTGCTCCAGGAATTATCAAACTTTCAAATAACCAACAGCCTACAGTTAGTGTTAGTGCATCACCGAGTACTATAATCGAGGGCGAAAGTGTTACTTTGAGTGCTAATGCTTCTGACCCGGATGGTAGCGTTAAATCCGTTGTCTTCTATGTCGGGGGGGCACCTTATAAAACGGATTCGACTTCTCCTTATCAGGTTCAATGGAGCACGAATTCCGCCGGTACATATTCTATCTATGCGAAAGTCACTGATAATGAAGGTCTTGAAAAGAAATCAAATAATATAAGTGTAAAAGTCTCCCCAAAGGCCCCACCACCTGCTCCCTCCTATTTAAATTTAGTTAATTCTTCGCGTGTCAACATAACTGGCGATTTTGAGCTTGCCTGGGATGCTGTAGGCGAGGTGACCTACAAGGTGGAAAAACTTGAAGTCGGCGTAAATGCTGATTTTGTCCCGGATACGACTTATACAAATAATAAAGTACCTGGACATGAAATATTTGATCAAAGAGCGGGAGATTATCGCTACCGGGTTTTTGCTTGCAATAGTGTTGGCTGTAGTGAAAAACCTAGCCCAGAAGTTTCAATTACTGTGGTTAGGGAAAAGCCCAACGCACCCAAAGGACTTGTTGCCAACCCGGATAAAGGCGCTCAGTTATTTACTGGTAATTACAAATTAACTTGGAATCCCTACAATTCTTCACTCGATGGCGTGAAACCTGAATTCTATAAGTTACAAGAGAAAACTGGAGGGGTAGAGAGCAGTTCTAAGTGGAGTACTCTACCTACAAGCAGCTTAACTACAAATTACACGGCTTCGAATAAGCAGCCCGGAAACTATAGCTACCAGGTTCTAGCATGCAATGCACTGGGATGCAGCACTCCTGGTGAGATAGTTAATGTTACGGTTTTACCTCCCTATTTGAATACTGCTGCTCTATCGTGTGACGGAGGATGCATCCGTTTATCGGGTTCAGGTTTTGATCCTGAATCATCTATAAGTCTCAAGGCAATTCATAGTCCAAGTACTAAAAAATCACTGCGATTTTCTGAGGCTGTTCAGGCAAATTCAACTGAAATCGAGTTTCCGATAAGCAAGCAAGCAGCGATTTATGATGCCCTATTTGAATTAGGGGTCCGTATTACAGTTACCAATCCGAATAGTGCTCAGGGTGGTATTACCCTTTACGGAGATCGAGCTACAGAAATAATAGGTGAAACCCAGTCTACTCCTGCATTAAGCATGGATGGCTCCACTCTCTATGTGGGAGCAGAAAACCAACTCTATGCCCTGGATACGAAGAATAGCGGCGCTGTGTCTTGGCGTTTTGCAACAGATGGGGTTATCAAGGCTAGTCCTAGGGTAGATAGCATTGATGGGACCATCTATGTAGGGTCACTCGATCATCATTTCTATGCAGTTACCCCTCATGCTGTAGAAAAGTGGAGGTTAAAGACTGGTGGAGAGATTGTTTCTTCTGCGATATTAGATGAAGATCGAACGCTCTATTTTGGTTCAATGGATAGAAATCTCTACGCCGTAGATCCTATTGAAGGCGCAGTGAAGTGGACTTACCCAGCCGATGGAGGGATTGCTGAAACGCCTGTATTAGCTGGTAATGATATTCTCTATTTTACTACGGTAGAAAGTAATCAAGTTCATGCTATATCTCGAAAAAACCGCGGACCGGGCAAATTGGTATGGGAAAGCGTAGATGATTCCTTGTTGTGGGGGGAAATTGGAAACTGGATTCCAGAGCCCTCAATGGAGCCCGAATTTCAATCGATAGCCCGACTTTATCGTGGTTTATTGCAGCCTCCATTAGCATTAAATCGAAAGGTTCTTACTTTCTGGACTTATCAGCGCGTAGCAGGCCTAGTTAGCGACGCAGATATAGCTCGGGCATTTCTTGAGTCTGACACCGGGCGCATAAATTTTTCCTCAACTTTAAGTAATAGTGACTTCGTCGATACGTTGTATGAGCGGATTTTCCCAGGGCAGGGCTATCCTGATATCTCCGTCGGTGGGGATACGTACAGTCGTGCGGCGTTGATCGGCCTTTTAGATGGAGGCTATGCGAGAGCTAATGTAGCTTTACTGTTCACTCAGTCCCTGGAATATACCGCTTCAACGAATAGTCTACTTAGACTTGCTTTTGATTATTTGTATGACCAGGACTTCAGTTGGGCAGTAACAACTTGTAATACCGGCGATGAATACACCCGCGATTGTGATGGCGATAATTTGCCCGATTGGTGGGAAATCCTTTTCTTTGGCCATACCGACTACGGTTGGGAGGATGATCCAGATGAAGACGGAAAACCTAATGGTCAAGCTTTTATGGAAAGTATTAGCCCCTGTCAGGCAGGTTGTTATAACGGTATAACAGAAAAACCCCCGGCACCTGCCGAGGCCCCACAAGTGAATTTGGGGGATCTCAGCATCTCTGAATCTATTGGCGCTTTACCTGGTGAATTTCGCGTAAATGAAGCTGGAGCCGCAACATATTCAATACCACTGAGTTTGCCGCCTGGAACCGCAGGGGTAACACCTGAACTTGCGTTGGCTTATACCAGCACAGCGGGCAATGGCATTATGGGTAAAGGGTGGACCTTAAGTGGCTTATCGGGGATAAGCCGTTGCCGACAAACAACTGGACGCGACGGCAAAGGCGAAGCCATTACTTGGGGTGAGGGGGACCGTTTTTGCCTGGATGGACAACGGTTGCTATTGGTAAGTAATGGCCATTATGGTGACTCTGGGTCACAGTATCGTACCGAGGTAGATAGCTTTGCGTTAGTTACAGCTCACGGTGGGTCTCGTGGTAAGCCAGACTTCTTCACCGTTGAAAGAAAAGATGGATCCATTAGCTATTACGGTGATGGCAATAAATCGCAGCTGGCGTTTTCCGGATATGGCACCCTGAACTGGATGTTAAGCAGCTTCGAAGATAGTGCCGGCAATGAAATTAATTATATCTACACCCAAGAAGGTGGCCACCGCATCCGGGAAATTCAATATGCCTATGGTGATAGTGGAAATGCCGCTGCACGGGTGACTTTTGAATATGAAGATCGGATGGATGTAATTAATGGTTATTCCGCCGGGGCCTTCCTGTCTACCAAAAAACGTATGACAGAAATTAAGGTCCTCGGTGAAGATTACACTGTTCTTCGACGTTACGAACTCGATTACCTCAATACAGGGTACGACCATTTAAGTAGAGTTGAGCGTATTCGGGAATGTGTAGCTGATAGTTGTCGTCCTGATACCGTATTTAAGTGGCGCTTGCCAGCGGCTTTCCTTGCAGTAAATGCCGATTCCGGGGTGGGACTAAGTCGCCAGCTTGATCGGGCTAATCTGGCTCCGCGTCCCGCAGATATCAATGGTGATGGTCTTTTAGACTTGATCTGGGTAGAGACTGATTGGGATGATGATGAGAGGATTCATGACCAGTACTTTAAGTATGTATTGGCGAATGGGGATGGTTTTGATTCCGAGCAACTTGTATTCAGGTATCAGGAAGATGTGCGTGTACCTTATTCCTGGAGCATGATTGACTATAATGCGGATGGTCGTGCGGACTTGGTCGTTTATGTTCGCGAGCGTGGCGTATGGGTAGTGCACAAATCGATCCCTAACCCTAGTGATGGCACATGGTCTATTAGCACATCTTCTGCAGCAACACTGAAAGAGTTGCCCATCACAAAAGAAGATACACGTTTCGTTGATATTAATGGCGATGGTTTAGTAGATGCTGTTTCGGCAACTGGTTATCAGCTATTAGAAAAGAGACCAGATGCTACTCCGGTTTCTAGTGATTTTTACCAATTTGGTAAGGTTAACCCCTGGACCATCAGTGGTTTAGAGTCTTGGGGTCATATAGACAGTGACGACGAAAGTGCTTTCCAATATTTAGATCCACAAGCAATTGGCGATTTTAATCATGATGGCCAAGTTGATTTGGTTTTGGTTGATAGCAAGGTGTGGTGGGATAGAGATCCACTAAACCCTTATCCAATTGAGTTATCAAAACCAGATTTAGATAAGCAGCATACCAAAGCATATTTAATGCAAGTTCAAGGCAATAAATTAATTGCTAAGGAAAAACTGCTCGACTTCATGCAGGTCGATGGCTTTAAAGGTGACAGCAGAGACTATGCTGCCACGGTATTAGAACGCCACGGAACACTCAAAGAGTCCTTACAAACGGTTGATATTAACAGCGATGGCTTGGTTGATATTATTACCCGGGAAAGAGAAGGTAATAAATATCGCTACCGTATAAATACTGGAGATGGTTTCCTGGATGACGTTTCTCTGGGGGCTTTTCCGGATAACGTACACCTGAACTGGTTCGACTATGAACTAGATGGTGATCTGGATATGTTATGGCGAAAGCAGGATGGAGAACTGGAAAAACTAGTCTTCCGTCGCTGGCAGGCGCGTACACAGTCCTTTGGCGAAGAAGAGCATTTCCGCACAGTAATTTCCAGTCGCAAAGGTGGAGGAGACACTTTTGTGGATATGGACGGTGACGGCCAGACTGATTATTTGGAATTCCATGGCGATCATCTATCCGTATATAAGGCGGGAGATAGGAAAGTAGCTCCCAATGTGATTGAGAAAATCACAAATGGTTTGGGTACTGAAACTATAATCAGTTATGGCTCCACCTCCTCTTCTGGACATTTTGCGCGGCCAGGGTTTGGCTCGGCAATGGATACATACTGTGCCAAGGTAGCCAATGGTGATAGCGGTATTGAAAGCTGGTGCCTGGAGTATAAAGAACCTTCGTACTATAGCCTCTATAACTCAATCAATGAAGATTGGCGCAAGTTTGAAACAGTAGACAATATCAGTTATCAGACTTTGGGCAAGACAAGCCCGATTTTAGATGTATACACTACTCAATTCTTAGTAACACGAGTTCAAAGTAGTGCGCCCGCAGCAGCTGAGTACCCAGGGTCGGTAAACAGTGATGCACTAGTTGGGGTGAGCTATTTCTATGGTCGCGCGCGCTTACAGGCAGGAGGGCGTGGCTACCTGGGCTTTGAAAAAATCCGCACCTTGGATGAACAAACAGGTGTTGCTACTACTACAACTTATCGCCAAGACTTTCCATTCAATGGATTGCCGTTGAGGACCGAACAGCGTACTGCCTCAGGTAAATTACTGAGTGAGTCTGGTAATTATTGGGCTCTTAAGGGATGGCAATCTGAATGGTCTGAAAAGGCGAGGTCTCAGGGCACTTCTTCACTAGGACCTTTACAGCCCTATGTTTGGGAGAGTGTCGAAAAAGCCTATGACTTGACCGTCAATGGAGAGGTTCAAGGTAACTTACTGAAAACTATCACCAGTAAGACAGAGCAGGATCTGGATGGTAATACCACGCGTGTATACGTAGTTACTGAAACACCGAACGGGGATAGTTTCGCTACAGAAACCATTAATGAATATGGAACAGGAGAGCGTGTTTCCTTTAGCAACTCCGATCATAACTTCTCAAGCTATACCGAGTTGGGTCGTTTGACGTTGACGAGAGTTATTCATTCTCGCAAGCAAGATGGGATAGAGGAGTTGGCTGAGCGTAAAAGTGCTTTTACTTATTATCAAACCGGTAACAAAGCCGGCCTTCTGAAAGAAGAGATACTAGAGCCTGAAAATGGCGGCCTGAACTTGGTGGATGGTGAATTACGGCTGCGTACGTTCTATGATTATGATCACTTTGGCAATAAAGTCTCAGTAGAACAGTTTGCTGATCTGGATAAATCGCGTCTGCAGCGCTGGATTTATGATCCAAGAGGCCGTTTTGTTGATCGTGAAGAAAATAGTTACGGCCAGACCGTGAGCCAGGTTCTTGAGCGCGATCAATATGGCCAGGCAACCTTAATTGAAGATACGGCCGGGGTACGGGCATCCATCGGTTACGATGTCTTTGGGCGAAAGGTGCTTGAATACACTGAGACCGGGGCCGGTAAAGTAGCCTTGCTTGATCACCCCGGCAGTCATTGTGCTGCGGGTACGATCTATCAGATGGTTGAGAATATATCGGGGGGTATAGAGAGCATAACTTGTTTTGATGTACTTACCCGTGAGATACGTAAGGCATCTCGAGCATTTGATGGCAATTGGAATTATGTGGACACTGAATACGATAGCTATGGACGTGTAAAACATAAGTCTGAGCCGTACCGAGCTGATCAAAGTTCCTATTGGACAACTCAATACTACGACCTGATCGGCAGAGTAATAGGTACTGACCTGCCTGGCATTGAAGGTATTAATGGCAGCGGACGTGATATGTTAATCGTTTACTCTGGCTATACTACAACCGCCACTAATCCCAAAGGGCAAGTGCATTTGGAAACTGTTAATGCACTGGGAGATAAGATACGGGTTGAAGATAATCTGGGTAATGTGCAGGAGTTTAAATACGATGCTCAGGGCAACCTGAGGTTTGTAATTAACCGTGGTGATGGTTCCCGTAATCTTATAACAGAGATGGAATACGATTTACTTGGTCGTAAGATAATGATGTCTGACCCTGATAAAGGCCAGTGGCGCTATCGTTATAACGCCTTTGGCGAGATGGTTAAGCAGACTGATGCCAAGGGACAAAGAGTGGAAAATCAATATGATCGTGCCGGTCGTCTGGAAGAGCGCAGCGATTACAATAGTGAGAGTGAAATTGTAGAAACCACTCTCTGGGGTTATAACAATGGGCTGACGAGGGACCAATACGGTACTCCGCCCGCAGCCCTTCGCGAAGTGGTAGCGGTTGATTCCGGTTATATCAAAATCCATGGCTATGATGATTTTGGCCGCCCCAGCGAAACCATGACCAGTTTTGCCGAAGGGGATAATCACTATGAAAAAAGTAATTACGATCAATATGGCCGCCCCTTCCAGGTATTTGACGCCGGTGGCGATGGCAGCTGGCAAAGCAGTGCTATCCAGCATAAATACAATCAGTATGGTTATCTGGAGAAAGTGGTTGATGCGGAGAAATTGAACTTGGCAACTGCTGAGGAGTTCTATTCTGTACTGAAGATGGATGCCCGGGGCAATGTCACCGAGTATAAAACTGGTAATGGGGTCATCACTTATAAACACTTTGAACCTGCCACTGGTCGCCTGCTGACACAGCAAGCGCAGGCCAGCGGTATTCAAGGGGTCACTGATGTTCAGGACTTGAGCTATCACTGGGACTTGTTGGGCAACTTGGAGTATCGCGAGGACCGCAGTGGTGATAAGAATCTGCGCGAGGATTTTACCTACGATGGCTTGAATCGCCTGGAGACCGCACAGATTCAGGGGCGTGAAGCGCTGGTAATGCGCTATGACGACCTGGGTAATATCACTTATAAATCTGATGTGGGCGAGTATCGCTATGGTAGCCAATGTAGCAAAGGGTTTGGTCCCCATGCTTTGTGTGAGACCAGTGACGGTGTGAGTTATCAATATGACCTAAACGGTAGTATGGAAAGTGACTCCAGCGGCAGACTGCTCAAGTACACGACATTTGATAAACCTTCAGAAATCACTAAAGACGGACACAAAACCGAGTTCCTGTATGGACCTGAGCGCAAGCGCTATTTCCGCAAGGATACCGCCAGCAATGGCCAAGTCAGCGAGACCCGCTATATAGGCAATGTGGAAAAAGTCACACGTGGTGAAACTACAGAGATCAAACGCTATCTCCCTGGAGGAGCGTTAATCACGGTGAAGAAAGGTGAACGCCGAAGCCAGTATATGCACAAGGATCACCTGGGTTCCCTAGATGTGATTACTAGCGTAAATGGCGAAATCGCGACAGACACAAATGGCAACCAGCAAGTATTTAGTTTTGATGCCTGGGGGCAGCGCCGCAATGCGCTGGATTGGAGCGTTCTGCTGGATAAACAACTGACTGGCTTTGCAACCGGGTTGACCACACGTGGCTATACTGGCCATGAAATGCTGGATCAGGTTGGCTTAATTCATATGAATGGTCGAGTCTATGACCCACGTCTAGCCAGGTTTCTGCAAGCCGATCCGCTTGTACAGGCGCCTGATTATAGTCAGTCGCATAATCGCTACGCTTATGTGTGGAACAATCCGTTAAATGCAACCGATCCGAGTGGCTACTCTGTTACCTTGATTGCAGCATTTGCCTTAGCTGTAATGAAGGTGAAGGCTGTCTGGGTTGTTATGGCGGTTATGGCGGCAGCAGGCTTTGTTGACGCGCTTTTACAAGGGGCTAGTTTCGGTGAGGCTTTCCAAAATGGATTGATCCAGGGGGTTTCAGCTGCAGCTTTTGCCAGCGTTGGGCAGGCTGGAGTCGGTGCTAGTGTTACTGCCAACCAAGTGCTTGCGATTAAAGGAGCAGTTTTAGGGCTTTTAGGTGGAATTACTTCAGAATTACAAGGCGGGGAGTTTGGTCATGGTTTCGCATCGTCTGGACTAGGAGCCTTTGCCAATGGACTTTTTCCTACTGATAATTTTGTTGTTGGGATCATTGTTGGCGGAACTATATCAAGACTTTCTGGCGGAAAATTTGCAAATGGAGCTGTGACTGCGGCTCTTCAAATCATCCTAGCTAAAGGTTCTGTTAAAGCTATCGAGATAGAACTTGATCGTAACGGGCATCCTATACCTGATGGCCCCTATGATATTGCAGAAGATACTGGATATGGGCTTGAGCTCATTGATGGAAAGTTATCTGGGGAGATACGCTTTGGTTGTAATCCTAATGAAATGACTATTTGTACAAAGGCAGTAGAATATATGGATCAGATGGTCTCTGAAAATGATTTTCTTGAGATTAAAAATGTTCTGGTAACGGATAAATCGTTTGAGGTCTTTATTGCTTCAGATCCTGATGTAGGAACAGCGCACTATAATTCAGGATTTGACTCAATTAGATTTAATCCTAGCAAAGTAAAAATGAGTGGAGCTTTATTTAAGCGAGTGTTCCAACATGAATATGGTCATGTTATTGGTTTGGAACACAAGTATAATGTGACTAAAAATTTTATGAGCTATTATGGGCTTGGTGTGGGCGATGATTGGAGGGATGTAGAAGCTACTTTGTCCAGCGGACAAATACAAAAATTAAGTAATGCGTATGAGCCATGGTATCAGGTATGGTGAATTAATGATTAAAGTTATATTCATTTTTACTATATTGTTTTTTGCATCAGCTTGTTCGCATGCATCAATATTAGTTCCTATGTATTGTCAGAAGTATAGCGGGGAGCTTTTTTCGGATATATATTCTAAAAAGGATTTCCCTGTTGTGGAGAAATGTATATTTGCAGAAGAATTTATGTATCGATTTAGATCAATCCCCGAAAAGAATAGATATGGATTCTGTAGAGCCTATGCAGTTTATATTTATTCAACAGGTGAAGTAGAAGAGGCGATTTTGCTATCTCGAACAAAATATACTAAAAGTTGTAAGGCGGAATACAATAAGTATATTTCCTTTAAGAAGGATAATGGAGAGCAGGAAAAAATATATCATGATATATGGTTGGCGTTAAACGATGCATCAGATATGAGGGTGTTTTCATTAAATAGATTTTCTTTTTGGGATCGGTTGTTTTCACCTGCTCTTAACAGCTTTCTTAGAGCCATCGGCACTTGTAAAGCGAATCTTGATTGTGTTGAGTTGAGTTCGGTTTACCAAAAGATAGATTTATGGAGTGCTACTGTTTCTGTCGGGGGGGAGGCATGGATAGTTCTTCTAGGTTATGATGGTGATAAGATGAGAATATATGAAGTAAGTAGCTTATCCTAGGCGGATTGATAGCTCTCCGTGTAGGTTGATATTTTTTGTATCTTTTATTGGGTTTATAGGAGGTGAAATCTAAAATGTGAGCTCATGTGTTTTTGGCTTATTGATGATAACTGTATTTCTTAAAAGGGGTTTTAGCTATTGTGGGGACAGAAGAAACAGGCTGTCTACCCGTTTTCTTATATAAGTTACCGTTTGAAAACCTGGTTGTTATGTTTTATTAGGGTGGCTGTATTTATGAAAATAATATATTGCTGTGGTTGACCTCAAGCGGCAATAGGTGAATTTCTTAAGCTCTATAGGAGTTCTATCCCCTTTGTTTTATTTGTTCCGGATAAGTTACCAATAATCACGGTAGTCTATTACATCACTATCGTACCCCATCTAGGCTAGGAATTTTCTGTTAATCACTATGACCTCAGGTGAAAAATATATTTACATTCGTCAGGTTGTCCCTGCGAGTTTTCTTACGTTCCATTAAACACAGTTTTTCATGTTGCCCTACTAGTTCTTGGTGAATTTCTAATATGTCGGGGCCTCCTATTAGAGTTATGCAGGGGCGTGGTGTAAATTGGTATGTTTCTTCAGTGCATAAATTACCAAGTCTATTTTCATTTGGTTATCCGATGCTAATCAATGAATTGTAAAAGTGGAGATCAGTAACTATGATCTATGGTACAGACCGATATCTAGATATCTGCAATAAGGCCCATAGGGTGTTCAGGCGATACTTGTTGTTTAACGACACTGTCGCTTGATATTTCTGTTCTGGCATTGATACTTTATGATCATCTCATAAAAACAATCCTTGATGATATCTTCCTCCTCCGTTGGCGGTTGGCTTTAAATCACAGTTTTTGCTACTTGCTCGGCCCATGTTCGCGTAATGGCAAAAGCAATGCCCTTTAATGCCTCCAGGATAGATTACGTTGCCCTGAATCATAATGGGTATGAGCTTTGGTGGTATAGGCCCTCTGTTGCTGAGATAGTTTGTGTGCCTACCCTCTCGATAGTATTTTCTAAGGGATTCTGACTCTAACAGTGAAGCAGATAAACTTATTCAATTATGTAATGAAGTAGATTACGGGTGAGTAGAAGTATCATAAAACAAGTTTTTCATGCGAGACTATACAATCTACTTAGGAAGCAGATTGATTACAATTATTACTTAAAATAAAGAAGGTGGGGTTGACTTTTGGTTTGAGTGGCACTCTGATAATGGTGTCGAATTCTGAGGTCTACAAAAGGAATATATGATGTTTAAAAAAGTATTGGCTATTTTGTATTTTTTAGCGCCAGCGAGTATTTTGGCTCATTCAAGTACAGGAAGTATATCTATTGCTAAATTACAAAGCTGGAATGGGGTGGAATTTTTATTAAAACGGATGAGTTGGAGATAAGTAATCCCGCAGGGTGCGCTATTACTGATTAATATGTCCTATCCCCAAATGCATCTGAAATGTCACAGTCTATGCGACTTAGCTCATATATTGCTGGGCAAAAACTGAATCTAATAGTGTATGGTGATGGCTGTGAAAATGATAGACCTATGATAGTTGCGGTTACATTTCATAAATAAAGTAAGAAGTAGCTCGGCGATATTTGTCATCGGCACCTTTTGTGTTGCCTGGTGGCAATATTTATTTCTGGCAGTTGTCTATTTTGTACCAGGTTTGTCAGTAAGTCGTTTTTTTCTTGAAGATGAAAAAAAATTCTGTGAAAATGCTCACGAATAAGGAAGTGGTTTTTTCTGTAGTTGGTTGTTGCAGTTTTTGGTCGGGATGCTAAAAGTGTAATCTTTCGATTCGCGAAAAATCTGGCCATCATCAAGGATGAAAAAATGGTTGGATCGCTCGCTGAGCCTCTTCATAAAATGGAAGCTAAGGTAGTTTCTATTTTCTTCTCTTTCTTCATTGTGTTTTCTACCTGCTCTGTTGTTGCAGCCACAACTGCATCTGTATCAATAGATGCTCCAGGTAATGATACGCTAGTTCCAGGTAGGTTTCCTGATGTCGAAGTTTCTCTTGCTAACGTTCAAAATCTAACAAATCTTGAGCTTAAAATAAGCCAGGGGAGTGGAGTAGAGAACTTATGTCTGATCGATTTGAATGAAAATATAGCGCTTTGTTCACTCGCAGTAAGTCTTGACGATGGCTGGCAGGCTATTGATGTGAGTTTGTATAGTGATGGAGGCCTGGTTTCCAAAGCAGCAATATCTGTTGCCGTAGACGAAGACCGTGATGGTATTGCAGATCATTTAGATAAATGTAAGAACACTATTGATACTGAGGCCGTAGATGTCGATGGTTGTAGCCCCGTGCAGTTGGATAGCGATAATGATGGAATTTCAAATGTAGATGAATTTCTACTTATTTTACCTGCGATTAACATGCTACTTGACTCTCCTTATGAGCCCGTAGAAGAACCTAAACCACTAGAAAACGCTATCGAAGATGGTTTGTTTTTCGAATCCCCAGCCCATAAAGCTCTGGTTGTAACCGATAAGCCCTCTTTGCGGTTGAGAGCTAACTCAAGTCTAGATTTAACTGGTGCAAAATTAACAGTCAGCATTGGTAACGGAAGTACAGAGTCTTGTAGCTTCGATCCTGATACAAAGGTTGGTAAGTGCGATTTAACAAAGCCGATAGGACATGAATGGACAGATATAGAGGCTGTCCTTTTTAAGTCTGATACACAGCTTGCTCGAAGTGTTATCTCAGTGGCGCTGGATAGCGATGAAGATGGAATCGCTAATTTTGAAGATTTCTGTTCTTCAACTTCCCTAGATGATACCGCGAATAGTTTAGGGTGTGCTCCATCTCAAATTGATTCTGATTTTGATGGTATCAGTGACATTGATGAGATAGCAGCTGGTAGTAATCCATTTAGCGGAAAAAGTTATCCAGCTGTTAAAATTAGTGCATTTACGGCATTGCCTGAAAAAATCTCTCGTGCTGGTGATGGTGTGGGGTTGAGCTGGATAACATCCGGTGCTACATCAGTTAGTCTTACTAACAATGCTGATGACTTTTCTTTTTCCCGATTACCTGCTGAGGGTAATGCGAGGGTGGCGCCAAACTTCTCGACTACCTATACCGTAGTGGCTACGGGGCCCGGAGGTAAGTCAAGTGCAAATGTTCAAGTTAAAGTAGGTGCATTTACGCCACAAAACCAGTGGGGAGAATCTCCTCTTGATCAGGTAGCTGAAGCGATTAGTGCTTCACTCACTGTTTCAGAAAGTGGAGCTATTTTTTTGGGGGCCTTTGATAATAATTATTATCGTTTCTCACCTAAAGGTGACCTTGATTGGACGCTGAAAGATGTCGGGGTGGTGATGAATAAGGGCGCTATACAAGGAAGTACCATATTTATAGGCACCAGCAATTCAACTGGGGGAACTGTAGCAGCTCTTGATGGAGATAAAACCACCCGGTGGATATCAAGGACTGAGTCAGCAGTTATTGGGGGGCCGGTTCTTAATTCCATAGGTACAGTTGTATATGCTGCGACATATGATGGCTCGGTATATGGATTTAATACTGTAGATGGTCAAGAGCAGTGGAGTTATCAGTTGCCCGAAGGTGAGACTGTAAGTGCAACACCTGCCTTGAGTCTGGATGGTGCGACTCTCTATGTGCACAGCAACTCCCATAATGTATATGCTCTGAGTTTACTGCCATCGCCCCTGTTAATGATGCGTAGTTCTCAGTCGTTATCCGGGCAGAGCCCTTCAAATATTGCGCAATCTCAGACTAATGGCACTTTACTTTGGAAAAGTGATATTGGTAAAGAGGAATAAGAAAGTCGAGAAATGGCTTTAACCACTGTCTTCAACGTAATGGATGGTGGACGTGGTGAATTATTTATAATGAACGATAGTGCAATGTAGTCTGCCAGTCGTCTTGCATATGGAACGGTTTGTTATGTTTTTTTGGGGATTACTCTGTAGAGTTAGATCAATAGTTAGCTCTATATTTCTCGCTTTATTATTCCTTTCTTGTTCAGCTAAAGTTTGGGCGGTACAGTGGTTTTCAAATGACTACCGTGATTATTTTGAAAATATAGATGTGACTTTTAGTGTCACTCCGAACTCTATAAGCAAAGATGGGAAAATTAAACTTAAAGTTGTAACAGAATCCAATGGTTACTCCTCTGGTTCATTCACTTGGCCAAGTTTGCGAGATGATGGAAAAATAATTTCTACTCCCTGTATGATCTACCAAAGTACGGACGGAGGAAGCAGCTGGAGTCGGATACCGGAGAACTTCTCTTTTTTTACTGGTTTGGAAGGATTTCTTCCAGAAATTGACTGTAACCCGAACACCTTTGGTAGAGCGGGTAAACAGACCATTTTGTCTGCCACCATAACCCGGAATGTTAATAAAACTTATAAATTTAAGTTCAGAATGGCGACTGGTCCGGGTATAGGAGCAGATCCGGTAGACTATTGGACAACTCCCGTTGAAGCTGTAACAGTTGATATCCCGGAAAGACCAGGGAAAGTAAGAATTACCTCAGCTACTGGTGAAAAAGGGGCTGCCGATGGTGTATTCACTATTGAATGGGCTAAACCCTCTGGGGATGTTAATACTTATAAAATACAGGAGTACTATAAACGAGATGGTGTTACTTCCAAACCAAAATATATAACGATAAACAAAGATATTTACAGTTATACTCCGCCTAAAAAATCAGCTTCAACTACTTATTACTATAAAATAAAGGGGTGTAATGAGCTCAATCAATGTAGTAATGAGTGGAGTGATCCACGGGCCGTAAAAGTAAGAACTAATGAGAAGCCGACGGTTAGGTTACAGGCTCCAACTCATGGCAAGACCTATCGGCCAGGTGATATTAAAACCATTTACGCCACTGCATCAGACTATAACGGTATTAACCAGGTAGAGTTTTTTCGTAGTGCGAGCAGTTCCGGTAGCAACCCAGTTTCATTGGGATATAGTACTTCTGATAATGGTGATTGTAATGGATGTTATCGTATTAATTGGCCGGCAAACTCCATTTTAGGAGAAAAAATCTACATTTGGGCTGTAGCTAAAGATACCCTTGGGCTGAAAAATTCGATAAACGATACGAATACAGTAAAAATATCTATTCTAGATAATGAACAGCCTGTTGGCTGGCTAAATAGTCTGCCATCCTCTATTACTCAATATGATAACGTTGTATTAACTGCAACTGCCTCTGACAATGATGGAAGTGTGGCATCAGTTGAGTTTTTTGTCGGCGGATCCAGTTTAGGTATTGATAGAACTTCACCATATACGGCTAATTGGAATGATGTGCCAGATGGGAATCATTTACTATCGATAGTTGTTACGGATAATGAGGGATTGTCTAAGACTTCCAATCCAGTAACCGCTAGTGTAAAAGCACTAGACCCGCCAGCTCCGCCCAACAGTTTAACTATTGATGGATATACTGCTCCAGTTCCAGAAAATACTACAGGGTCTTACACCGTCAATTGGAGCGACGCTGGTGAATATTATGTTCTTGAACAATTAAAGGTAGGGGTTGACGGCGTATTCAAGTCAATTCCTTTGGCGAACAATAAAACTACCGGGCAATACATGCCCAATCAAGGTGCGGGCACTTATAAGTATCGAGTATATGCTTGCAATAGGGCTGGTTGTAGCTCTCAACCTAGCCCAGAAACATCAATAGAAGTAGTTAAAGAAAGTCCTAAATCCCCCCAAAAACTTGTAGCTGTCCCTGCGGGAAATGAAGCTCTCTTCACAAGTAACTACCAGTTACAATGGGACGCGTTTAACCAACAGGAAGGGGGCGCAAGGCCTACTTATTATGTATTACAGGAAAAATCAGGAGGGCTAGAGACCTCTGGAAAATGGACTGTGCTTTCCTCCAATAGCCTTTCCAACAGTTTTTCTGTAGAGCGTAAGAGCCCAGGAGTTTATAGCTATCAAGTTATGGCATGTAATGTCATAGGGTGTAGCGAACCAGGGGAGATAGTCACATTAACAGTAGTTCCACCCTATTTTTCAGCGGCAGCTGTCTCCTGCGACGGTCAATGTATCTCACTTTCTGTTAACGGGCTGGACCCGGAGGGCTCGATCCTGTTGAGCGCGATACACTCCAAGCTATTTGACTTATCTATTTCTGCTAAAGATCTCAACTGGCAATCCTCTACAGAGTTTGAGCTTGCAATAGTTCCTGAGATGGAGCTTTATAAAGGCCTGTTCGAGCTTGGCGTCCGAGTAACAGCTGTTAACCCTAATAGTGCCAAAGGGGGTATAACTGTTTATGGAGATAAAGCTACAGAGATTATTGGTGAGAGTCAGTCGGCCCCAACCCTTTCCCCGGATGGCACCCTATATGTCGGTGCGGATGAAAAGCTATATGCCTTGAACACTGAGGACGGCTCCGTTCTTCCAGAGTGGCCTTTTACTACTGGAGGAATTATTAAAGCGAGCCCACGGATTGATGGAACGGATGGAACGATTTATGTTGGATCTTTAGACCACAGTCTCTATGCGGTAACTCCTTGGGCTATTCAAAAGTGGCGCTTAGAAACGGGGGGAGAGATCGTCTCCTCTGTTGTGATTGATGATAGCCGCGTGCTTTACTTTGGTTCTATGGATGGTGTGCTCTATGCCGTGAATGCACCTAATGGGAGCATAAAATGGACGTTCCCTGCTGATGGCGGCATTGCGGAAACGCCAGTCCTTGCCGGCAATGATACTCTGTACTTCACCACAGTAGACAGTAATCAAGTTTTTGCAATTCCTCGCAGTAACCAGGGGCCCGGAAAGCTGGTCTGGGATAGCGTTGATGACTCTTTGATATGGGAAGAGATCGGCAATTGGAATCCAAATATCGCCCAATTGCCTGAATTTCTTACCGTTGCAAGACTTTATCGAGGCCTTTTACAGCCACCACTAGCAATGAATAGAAAGGTACTAACTTTCTGGACTTATCAGCTATTGAGTGGCGACTATACGCAAGTCGACATTGCCAGAGCTTTTCTTAATTCGGATACGGGTCGTAGTATTTATGCTCCAGCATTAAGTAACACTAAATTTATAGACACTCTATATGAAAGAATTTTTCCCGGTCAGGGAGCTCCGCAGATAACCTGGGGTGGGGTAACGTATAGCCGTGCGATGCTGTTGGATATGTTATCTGGTGGCTATTCTCGTGAGCAAATAGCGGTGCTATTAACGCAGTCTCTTGAATTTAGTTATGCTACCAATACCCTTTTAAACTATAGCTTTGATTACCTTTATGAACAGGATTACAGCTGGGCAGTAACAACCTGTGACGAAGGAGATGAATATACTCGCGATTGCGACTCGGACGGGCTCCCTGACTGGTGGGAAATACTCTTTCTCGGGAGTACGGATTACGATAGCTCCGATGACCCAGATGGCGATGGAATTACTAATGGCGAAGCATTTGTAGGTAATCTGAGTCCATGTGATGCTGGTTGTTACAATGGAATCGTTGATCAACCACCGATCCCGGCAGGAATTCCTCAATTATCTGCAAGCGAGATAAAGACATCAGAATCAATAGGTGCATTATCTGGTAACTTTAGGGTCAATGAGGCAGGCGCTGCGACTTATTCTATTCCCCTAAGTGTTCCTGTGGGCACCGCCGGTGTCGCGCCAGAGCTTGCTCTAAGCTACTCCAGTCGATCAGGCAATGGGCTTTTAGGGCAGGGGTGGAGCTTATCAGGGCTTTCTTCTATTAGTCGGTGTAATAAAACCCTGGACCAGGATGGTAAGGGTGCAGCGGTTTCGTGGAGCAAAGATGATCGATTCTGCTTGAATGGGCGCCGCCTGGTATTGGTTGAGGGAAGTTATGGAAAACCTGGATCACAGTACCGAACTGAAATAGATACCTATGTTTTAGTTACCGCTAAAGGAGGGACAGCAGGCCACCCCAGCTACTTTACGGTTGAAAGCAAAGACGGATCGATAAGTTATTTCGGTGACGGCAATAAATCACAACAAACTATTTCTGGAAAAGGTACTTCAACTTGGGCAATTAGCCGTACGGAAGATAGTGCGGGTAATGGTATAAATTATATTTATGCAAATGATGGTGGTCATCGTATACGGGAGATACGCTATGCCTATGGAGCGGGAGCAGTAGCTGAGGCCCGAGTCTCTTTTACCTATGATGATCGTATGGACGTGATCAACGGCTATTTTTCTGGCTCCCTGCTATCAGTTAAAAAGCGAATGACCGGCATTGAAATATTTGGTAGCGAAAGTGATGCCTTGCGTCGGTATGAGATTGATTATCTAGACAGTGGTTATGATCACCTGAGTCGAATTGAGTATATACGGGAATGTGCAGGCAATATTTGTAGGCCGGATACAGCCTTTGAATGGCATCTGCCTTCCATTATGCATAATCCTCAGTACTCAGACACGCTGCAGCTGAGCAAACAATTAGATCGCGCAGCGATTTCTCCCCGACCGGCGGATATCAATGGAGATGGTTTACTGGATATCATTTGGCTGGAACCAGATTGGGATCCCGATGGAAGGATCCATGATCAATATTTCAAGTATGTACTAGCTTCTGGTGATTCATTTACAAGAGAAAGATTAGCCTATAAGTACCAAGAGGATGTTGATACGCCTTATCAGTGGAGCATGATTGACTATAATGCGGACGGGCGCTCCGATTTGGCTATCTATGTGAGAGAGCGTGGCCACTGGGTAGTTCACCAGTCTCAACCGAGTTCGGCTGGAGTTTGGAACCTTCCTTCATCCAGTATTCCGCCTATCGACTTGCCTGTTTATGAAGAGGATGCGCGCTTCATAGATATCAATGGCGATGGACTTGCCGATGCGGTATCTGCCACTGGATATCAGTTACTCGAGCCCGATAGCTCCAAATCTACTTCCTCAGCCAATTACTATAAGTATGGTAATAAAAGGAGCTGGACGATTAGTGGACTACCGTCTTGGGGTGAACTTGACAGTAAATACGAAAGTACAGAGTTGTATCTGGATCCAGGTGCAGTAGGAGATTTCAATAATGATGGTCGGGTAGACCTTGTTTTTGTTGATACTAAGCAGACTTGGGAAGTTGATTTAACTAATTTCGACTTTTCTTCAGGTAGAGATGAAACCCTCATTTTGTCCAATCAACATACTCGGGTTTACTATGCATCCATTGATGGGGATAACCTGTTTATTGATGGTAAATTGTTGGATTTCGTGCAGGCGTCCTGGCCAGATAAAGAAAATAAAGAATATGAAACCACAGCACTTGAAAGACATGGGAGCCTTAAGCAGTCGCTACAGGTGGTCGATGTTAATAGTGATGGCTTGCTAGACTTAATTACACGAAATGGAGAAAACTATAAATATCGAATAAATACTGGCGATGGTTTCAATTCGGAGGTTAACCTCGGTACATTAAATAAAAAGTTATCGTTCAGCTGGTTTGATTACGAAGGTGATGGTGACCTTGATGTGCTTTGGCGAGAGGAAGATGGGGCTAGTGAAAAGTTAGTTTTCCGTCGCTGGCAAAGCCGTACCAATAACTTCTCTGAGCCTGAAACTTTCAAGCGTGTGAATAGTTCCCGGGTTGGTGGTAAGGATATATTCCTAGATATGAATGGGGATGGGAGGACAGATTATCTCGAATTCCATGATGATTACCTCTATATCTATCATGCTGAGGAGCGCCAGGTTGCCCCTAATGTTATTTCTAAGATAACTAATGGTCTTGGGGCTGAAACTTATATTACCTACAGTGCAACAAATACCTCTGGCCACTACGCCCAGCTGGGAATCGGTGTAGCCCTTTCTGGTTATTGTTCTCGAGTTTCAAATTCTGACAGTAATGTAGAGGACTGGTGTTTAACTAATAAGGTTGCTAGTAGCAGCGAGTTCTATCAAGCCCTTAATTCTGATTGGCAACACTCTTTAACCCTTGGGAAAACCAATGTCGTTATGCCGTTATTGGGTAACCAATTCCTGGTGACTCGCATTGAAAGTTCGACTCCCGCTGCGGGTCACCAACCCGGTACGGTTGACAATCTTGCAACGAGTGGAATTCGCTATTTCTACGGAAATGCTCTTCTACAAGCGGGCGGAAGGGGCCACCTGGGGTTTGAGTCTATCCAGACTTTAGATGAACAAACCGGCGTAACCACGACTACCACCTATAGGCAGGACTTTCCCTTCATTGGTATGCCTCTACGTACAGAGCAGCGTACTGGTGATGGCGCTCTACTAAGTGAAGCGGATAATACCTGGGATATTCTGGGTATGGAGGATTCTTGGCCTGGGACTGCTAGAAGCGAAGGAACTGTCTCTTTAGGCTCGTTAAAACCTTATATTTCCCAAACTATCGAATCCAGTTACGCCTTAAGAGCGAACGGTCAAGCTCAGGGGGAACATCTCAAAACTGTTACCACCCATACGGAGCAGGACATGCATGGTAATGCCACCAGGCTTACGGTAAATACCAAGGCCGCTAATGGTGATAACTACATTACCGACACCGAAAATGATTATGGTTCTGGTCGGCGAGTCAACTTCGTTAACCCTGATCACCAATTGAATGAGTATGAGGAACTAGGGCGCCTTGTCTCTGCCAGAGTCACTCATAATCGTTTTGAGGGAGGAGAGAATGATTCTGCGGTTCGATATAGCGAATTTAGTTACTATGAAAATGGGTTTAAAGCAGGGCTCTTAAAAGAGGAGATCATCGAGCCGCTCTCCGATGACTTGCGATTCACTACTCTCTATGATTATGACCAGTTCGGTAACAAAATATTCGCGCAGCAGTCTGCTGCGAATGAAGAGAGCCGTTTCCAGCACTGGATTTACGATGTCAGTGGGCGCTTCGTAGATAGGGAAGAAAATGTTTATGGGCAAACCACATCCCTAGTATTGGAGCGTAATGAATATGGTCAGCCGACTCTGGTTGAGAACATTTCGGGTGTGCCTACATCATTCCGTTACGATAGGTTTGGCCAGCAATTACTAGAATATAGTGCTACAGGCTCACACAAAATAGTAATGCTGGGCCATGCCGGTGCTCAGTGCCCTGCATCTGCTGTTTACCAAGTTACCGAACGCGTCGGCGGCGGTGGTGAATCTGTTACTTGCTTCGATATGCTGGCGCGGAAAATTCGTACCGCCGGGCGCGCTTTTGATGGAGGGTGGAACATTGTCGATATTCAGTATGACCAGCTGGGGCGGGTAAAGCATCAAAGCCAGCCTTATTCCCAGGGGCGTTCTCGTTACTGGACTACACAATATTACGACTTAATTGGGCGTATCGTCGGAACCGACTTACCCGGAGTTTCAGGGGTTAATGGCACTGGCTACGATGTTGCTGTGGAGTATGATGGTTATACGAGCTCATCTATAAATGCTAAAGGCCAGGTTCACCGGTCAACAAAAAATGCGTTGGGTGATCAGGTACGAGTCCAGGATAATTTGGGCAATGTGCAGGAGTTCCAATACGATGCCCAGGGTAACCTCCGATTCGTATTTAATCGTGGCGATGGCAGTCGCAACATTGTGACAGGTATGGAGTATGACCTGCTGGGACGTAAAACAAAGATGTCCGATCCCGACAAGGGGGAATGGGGTTACAAGTACACAGCTTATGGCGAGCTGTTCGAACAGACTGATGCCAATGGCCAAGTAGTAATTAATCGTTATGACCGCCTTGGTCGCTTAAAGGAGCGTACGGATAAAGATAGCTCTGGTGTAATTGTTGAGACTACGCAGTGGGGTTATAACAACGAGGTATCCTCGGATATTTATGGCACACCTGCGGGGGCCCTGCGTGAAGTGGTAGCCTTGGATAGTGGTTATATCCGCTTGCATGGTTACGATACTTTAGGCCGCCCACAAGAGACGATCACCAGTTTTGCTGATGGTGATGATCATTACGAGAGAAGTAATTACGACCAATACGGCCGCGTGTTCCAGGTGTTTGATGCGGGTGGTGATGGCAGCTGGGAGAGCAGTGCGATCCAGCATAAGTACAATGAGTATGGTTATTTAGAGCAAGTTATCGATGCCGAACAACTCAACCTTGCCACTGCGGAACAGTTTTATACTGTTATTCGCATGGATGCTCGCGGTAATGTCACTGAATATTTGAACGGGAATGGGATAACAACCCAAAAATTCATTGACCCCGCCACTGGTCGTCTTACTGGTAAAGTCGCCCATGTACTCGGGCTTGGGAATATTCAGGAGCTAAGTTACCAATGGGATGATGCGGGTAACCTGGAGTACCGGGAAGATCGCAGTGGTGACAAGGATGTTCATGAAAGCTTCAGTTACGATGGTTTGAATCGACTAGAGCGATCGCAAATCCAAGGACGCGATGCTCAAGATGTGCACTACGATGATTTGGGTAATATTACCTTCAAATCAGATGTTGGCACTTATAAATATGCTGAACAGTGCAGTAACGGCGCGGGCCCTCATGCGGTGTGTGAAACCAGTGATGGTGTCAGCTACCAATACGATGACAATGGCAATATGACCTCTGATTCCAGTGGCCGCTCATTGCTGTATAGCACTTTCGATAAGCCTACTGAAATTACTAAAGATGGCCATAAAACCGAATTCCTTTATGGTCCAGAGCGCAAGCGTTTTCTTCGCAGAGATACGGCTACTGATGGTCAGGTAACTGAAACTCGTTATATTGGGAATGTGGAAAAAGTCACCACTGATGGTAATACCGAAGTGAAGCGGTATTTACCCGGTGGAGCTTTGGTGATTATTTCTGCTGGGCAGCGCAAGAGCCGTTATATGCATACGGATCACTTGGGCTCATTGGATGTCATAACCGAAATTAGTGGAGAAATTGCTAAAGACAGCAATGGAAATCAACAGGTCTTTAGCTTTGATGCCTGGGGACAAAGGCGCAACGCTGTAGACTGGAGTGCTTTATTGGGTGATGAACTTACAGGCTTTTCATCCAGCTTAACTAGCCGCGGCTATACCGGCCACGAGATGTTGGATCAGGTTGGACTGGTCCATATGAACGGGCGCATCTACGATCCCCGCCTGGCGCGCTTCCTTCAGGCTGACCCCTATGTGCAGTCGCCGGATTACAGTCAGTCTCATAATCGCTATGCGTATATATGGAATAACCCACTGAATTCCACCGATCCCAGTGGTTACTTCAGGCTTAGAGACTGGGTGGGAGTCATTGTTGCTGTAGTTGGTGCATGGATCTGTGGCAGCCCTTGTGCAGAATTTGGGTGGGAGATGGTCGCCCTTGGAGCCGCTTCTGGTGCAGCAAGTGCTGCCGCTAATGGAGGGAATGTTCTCGAAGGGGCTTTAATTGGGGGCATAAGTGCTGCTGCTTATGGAGCGGTAGGGCAAATGGACTTTGGTGGGCTGGGCTCGTTTGCAGGCGTTGCTGAATTCTCTGCTTATGGTATAGCTGGTGGTATTACCAGTGTGCTAAGAGGTGGAAAATTTGGGCATGGGTTTGTTTCCGCCGGTGTGAATTGGAGTGTTTCCGGGAAAGTTGATGGTGTTGGAGGTTCTGGGCCTACTGGAATTGCGATAAGAACAGTAATTCGTGCTGTAATTGGTGGAACGTTGTCTGAAGCTACTGGTGGTAAATTCGCCAATGGGGCCGCTACTGCGGCTTTTGCTTCGCTGGTGAATTCGATAGGTGACAGTGACGATGTTTTAGTTACTGGTGAACGTGGTGGGGATACTCCGCCAACTGATGCGAGTGATCCTAGGGTTGTTCGACCAGAAATAAATTTTGAAGAAGCCTTTTTGGATTCTGGATCAGCTAGAGAAGCATTGAATACAGATATTATGATCGCAAAAGATGAAGGTAATCCTAAGTTGGAGTACGGAGGGATAACTGTTTCAAAAACAGTTGACGGTCAAACTTTATATTACAATTCAAACATTGTGACTAGCGGTAGTTCTAGTTGGATTGCGTGGAGCAAAACGCATCTATTAAATTTGAACGCAAATACACCTTTGATTGCGTTAGACCATTTCCATCCTTTGATTAGTAGTGGCCGCGGGATAAATCGTGTCAAAGCGGTACCGAGAGCATTTTCAGATGGAGATATGGCAACCTACCGAGGACTTGTAGCTGGAGGTGCAACTCAATTTCAAGGTGTTTATATGTTTGATAAATACGGCTCTCGCATTTATTCAGGAGGTCGTAGTTATCGTGGTAATGAGTGCAAGAGTATAGGTTTATGCTGATTAAATTTATTTTGATGAGTGCAGCATCAATTGGCTTAATTATTTTTAGTGTGGTCGGTTCTGCGAATGAAAATTCATTAGCGCCTGTTATCTTGAGCGAAGATAAGCTTTTGGAAAGTTATTTTTCAGCAGATATGATTCCTCATTGTGCAGTGGAGCTTTCAACTTTGTATAAGGAGGATGAATGCTACATGAGCCAAGGAGAAGAGAGGGGTGTCGAGCTTAAAATTATTCACCGAAGATTTTTAAAGAATATTGTAAGACTTGAAGAAAATGGAGGGGAATACAAAAAGCTTCCTGAAGATAGTTATGCTTTATATAGTGAAGCTATTTGTTCATTAGGTATTGTTCGTAGTTGTGCTTTAGATGAAATCTTGAGAGGGGATGGAGTTGATGTTTCTGCACGCTCTGTTATTTACTTAATGTCTGGTGAGGCTCAGGAGTACTACGAAGAATTGGATGGGGTTTATCCTAAAAATTATGATCCTAAAAATTACGAGCATTTTAATAAGGTTGTGAATTCAGGGCTTAAGATATTAAGTCTAAAGGCAGAAAATAGCGACAAGTAATTCTTAAAGTGAGATTTACCAATGGGGCTGCTACTAAAGTCTTTCGATCTATAGTGTCCGAATGGACACCAGAATCTGAGATTTTTAGTCTTCCTGCTGAGGGGGTTAGGTTTTCTGAAGACGTAGCTTATGATGAGAAGGTAATACAAGCTGATTTGAATACCGAAATTAGATCGCTAAGATATGATATATATAAGAGTCGACAGGAGGTATTGGAATGTTCACACAAAAATGTACATGCACTTTTTCTCAGGCATGGTTTTGAAGTCTGTTAGTGATGGTTGGTAAACTTAGATTTTTCAGGTATACATCCAGATGCTCTATGCATAATTTAAATTCTATTTCTTTGTTTGGGCGGGATGATGTTCTGTGTAATAAAAATAATTTTTGAAACCCTGAAGTTAAGATTTTGGTTGTAAGGATTGCCATATGCTTCTGTAGGGCTTGCAGGAGGGGGGTATTAGTTGTTTATGAATGATTAGTGGTTACTATTGGCTTAGGGGGATATTATGTTCCGTTCTATTTTTTTGTTTTTTTGTTTTCTTGTTTTTTCATGTGGTGCCTCTGCTGCCTCCACAATGTGCTCCCAATATGGCAATAAATTGGATGGGCTGGTCGGACCTGATTCGGGAACAGGCGATAGAGTATTTTCATCGCTTAAGTCAGAAGGTAATGAGTGTGGCTGTACATTTGTACGGTTTATTGAGGGCACAGCCGATGTCAATAAAGTTCTTTCGGTACTTATGGCAGCAAAAGTAAGTGGGAATACTGTCAGAGTGGACTTTGCTGAGCCGGATAATTGCAATAGTGGAGTTAGAGTTTATCTTGAATGATAGACTGTTAGTTAGTTTTCAATGAATTTTCACTTTTAGGGCTGGATTTTTCAAATGAAGAGTAAGTGCTTAATATTAGTAGCCAGTATCCTTGGTTTTACACAAAGTGCATTCGCAATGTGTACTCAAAATGGTAACAGCTTGAATGGGTTAGTAGGGTTGGGCAGTAGCGGAACACTGGTTTACGCAGACGTGAATTCCGCATCCAATGAGTGTGGTTGCGATCGTTTTAGATTTCAGTCTGAGAATACCGATATTAAAATTGCTTTGAGTGTTCTTCTATCTGCCAAGATAGCGGATAAAAAAGTGAGAATTGATATTAAAGAACCAGGTAATTGTAATACGGCAACTAATGTCTACCTTCAATATTGAAACTACCAGTCTGTCCAGAAAATGGATAACGTCCTAGAGTCTATTTATACCCTCACGAATAAGCAAAGTCAGTACATTCAATATTAAGGTTTGCACTTTTACGAAGACTTAATATTTAGTATATTCTGAATCTGTACAGCATTCTGTCCCTCCCTCGCAATTTATATATTGGGCCTTTGATGCAAGCCTAATTTATCCTGGTAACATTTTGACTATTCAGTCCCTTTTGCACTGAAGAATAATCTAAAGTAAGTTTATCCATTAAGAATAACAATAAATTCAGGCTGCCATTCAAGTTGCAGTTACTGCCAGTAGAGCCACTGTGCCACTTTATTGATGGTGTAGAAGGTTACAATCTTACTGAGGATTTTTTGAGGATATTTTCACTAATAAAGCCTGCTACTTAGTACCCAAATTACAAAAAACACAATAATGAGAGAGGACAAGCGATGACCCCGGAAGAAAAGTACGAGATGGTGAAGGACCTGCAACCCCTGGAGCTTCTATATCAAAGGGAGTTGCAACAGGCGGATACGGTCTTTCTTCGGCAGATGCAGCAGCGTCAATGGCGGGATTATACCTGGGGTGAGGTCATGGATCGGGCTCGCAGGATCGCTGGGTACTTACGGGCCCAGTATGAGCCCGGTGATCGCATCGCTATTCACGGTAAAAACTGTGCGGACTGGATCATCGTGGACGTGGGTATCATGTTAGCGGGAATGATCAGCGTGCCACTTTACCCTGGCCAATCTGTCTCCTCAATGACCTATGTTTTGCAGCACTCTGAATCGAAAATGCTTTTCTGTGGGGCCACCGATAATAATGCCGCTCTACAGGAAGTTTCTGACATGCTGCCCTCGGTCGCTATCCAGCGCTGTGAGATTCGTTGCGATCAGGACCTGGAAGCTCTCATTAAAGGTAGTGAGCGCTTTGAGGAGAAGCCGATCTTTAATCTGGATGATATTTTTACAATCATGTATACCTCCGGGACCACGGGTAATCCAAAAGGGGTTATGCATAGCTGGTCTTCAGTGGTTTTTGTCTCCCCAAATATGATTCGCGGTTATGGCATGGATGAAAATGACCGTGTTCTTTCCTATCTGCCCCTGGCCCATGCGGCAGAGCGAATATTGGTTGAATTCCACTGCTTGTATTCTGGTACCCCAATTCACTTCCCCGAGTCTTTGGATACTTTCTTAGAAGATCTAAAGCGCACGCGCCCGACGATGTTCTTCTCGGTTCCTCGCCTTTGGACCAAATTTAAAGAGGGCATTGATGAAAAAATCCCGCCGTCACTGCAAGAAGTGCTGTTGCGCATTCCTGGAATCAATACCTGGCTGAGAAAGAAAGTTCGAAATGGTCTGGGGTTGGATGATGCAGAAATATTGGTTAGCGGCGCGTCCCCTATTTCCATTGAACTACTGCGCTGGTACCACCGTATGGGAATGAAGGTGGCTGATGGTTATGGTATGACGGAGAACTTTATCTATGGCTGCTTTGCTCCACCGGGGGAAGATCCTGTACCGGGGACGGTTGGTAAGCCTTATCACGGCTGTGAAGTTAAGATTTCTGAGGAAGGGGAGATACTCTTTAAGAGCGGTTCCTTGATGAAGGGATACTATCTTGAACCGGAAAAAACCGCGGAGGTAATACGGGACGGTTATTACCACACGGGTGATTCTGGATTTATTGATAAGGACGGTCTGGTACATATTACTGGGCGTATTTCAGAAACCTTCAAGACCAGTAAAGGCAAGTTTATTCAGCCCAGCCGACTCGAAGGATTTTTTGGTAATGAGACAATGTTGGCCCAGCTCTGTGTTCTGGGACACGGTATGGATCAGCCAGTAATGCTGGTGACTATCTCCGAGTCCGCTGAAAAATTACCACGTGGGGAAGTTAATGAGCATTTGCAGAAGCTACTGACTTCAGTGAATGATAAGTTACCGCAACATGAGCGAATTAAGACTATCTTTATCACCAAGGAAGAGTGGACACCTCTTAATGAATTCCTCACGCCGACTTTGAAGATTAAGCGAAAGGTACTCGAAGCGCATTATCAACCTTTATTTAAACAGCACGTGGATACCAAGGGAGTTGTATGGGAGCCGCGAGCCTCTGTTGGCGAAAGCTCAAAAGAGGCCTCATTAGAGCCTGTGAATTAATTGCCTTTCAATTAATAAAAAAGCCCGGCAAATATTGAACCGGGCTTTTTTATTGGGTCTCTAGCGGACTACTAATGGGTGTAACTCTGGCAGTGTTGGGACTTGCCTATCAGTCCAATTTGAATGCTCTCTGCTGAACACTCGAAGTCATCATTAAATTTACAGTCTTCCATTTTACAGGCTCCAACACCGGCGGTACGGGAGCTGCTTGTATGACGGGAGTTGGTGAAGAAAGTATCACAGTCGGGATCGGCACCGTCACCAATGGTAATTGCCCTGGCGTGGCAAGCATCGTTGGCGTTGTAAGCACATTGGCTGGCGGCACATCGACTGACTTCTGGCATATCGGTTGCGATAATCATGGCAGTCCTCTCCTTAATAGTAAGTTGGAGACTAGACCAGCATGGTTGCATGTCAATGAAAAACCACAGGGTCTGTGTGGTATTTTTATTTTGTTAGAACAGGCAAAGCTGTTATCGCAAATAGTTTTTGGGTGGATAACCTTTATTCCGAATAGAAATTTTTCTCCATTACTTCTTGCTGCCAAGCCAGTAACAATACTGTTTTCGTTTCACCGGGCAGCACAATTTCTTTTTCAGCACTTAAGCCCAGCTTCTTTAATAACTTAATTGAGGGCGTGTTACTGGGTTGTGCAATGGCCAGAATGCGTCGTAGGCCCAACTCCTCTCTCGCGTATTGCATGACAGCTTGTGCCGATTCCAGAGCGAAGCCCCGGCCGCGAAAATCAGGTAAAAAGGCAAAACCGATATCGATACCATCCAGTCCTGCGCGTTTGACTAATCCGCAGATTCCTATAGCAGTGCTATCTTTCAAGGACACCTTGTACATACCAAAGCCGTGTTCCCGATACATGGCAACGGGGCCGTTCAGGATAAACTGGTAGGCATCTTCCTTAGTACGCACGCCACGATCGCCAATATTTTGTAGGAACGCAGAGTCGTTGAGCAGTGATAGAATTAGGGTACTGTCTTGTTCTGCATTTATCTCTTGGATAATAAGATTGTCAGTCTCCAGCTTAAACATATGAGAATCCCTGTTCTTCCAACGCCAAAGTGGAGTGGGAAAGTTTTGGTGTTTGCAGATCAATAAGAAGGGGGGAGACTGTGCCCCCTGAAAGGGGGCACAGTGTTGCTTAGAAGCGGTAAGTCAAATTGACAGAGGCAGATTCAGTCGTTGGGCGGGAAGCGACAGTTGCGCTAACAGCGATAGCGTCAGCTGCTTGCCAGCGAATACCGGCAATCATACCCATGCCACCGTTGAAGATGCCCTCATCGACACTGGCGTAGCTTGGCATGGCATTCATATTGCCTTCCATGGATTTCACGCCAACCTCAATGGTGTCTTCTTCTGTGCCGTTATTATCTTCGTACCAGATTTCGGCGTAAGCGTTAATGGTATCCCAGCTCTTATTAGCGAAGGCACCAAAACGCATATTTCTAATACGGCGTTCTTGGTCGCCGTAGTGCATGCCGAGAGGGTCGAGCTCATTACCGCTCAAGTCGGTATAAGTGAAGCCCTCGATAGCGTCTTCGGTGTAGCCGTCTACATCAGTAGTGACCTTGGTAAAGCTTACAAATGGACCGAACTGGAAGGTATCACTACTGAGTAGGTTGGCACCGGCTGTAATTCCCAGGGACAAGCTCTCGCCAGACGTATTGCCAGTCAGGTTGCCGTTGTAAGTGTCACCCAGAGCGACAGCGCGGCTGACGTCATCGTAATCTACATCGGTCAGGGTCGCGTTACTTTCGACAAAGAAAATGTCGTAGT
Source organism: Microbulbifer maximicatervae (SeqCode) (assembly GCF_052468155.1). Taxonomy (NCBI): domain Bacteria; kingdom Pseudomonadati; phylum Pseudomonadota; class Gammaproteobacteria; order Cellvibrionales; family Microbulbiferaceae; genus Microbulbifer; species Microbulbifer maximicatervae (SeqCode). Next base: position 143,192 of record NZ_CP174335.1, on the reverse strand, counting down.
GCATACGGCCAAAGACGCTGTAGTTGGTTGAAGTGGAGTCAATAGCAAGCTGTGAATTATCCACATCAATATTGGAGCGGCTCACTGCAAAACCGATTTCCGCATTGTCGCGCACGGCGTAAGTCAGGCCGAGAATATTGGAATAGCCATCTCCCCTGACATTGGCGGTGTAATCGGTATCGTAGTCGACGTTACCCAGGGAGCTACCGGCGAAAACGCCAGTCTGAGCGGTGCGGTAACGAACACTAGCCAAGCTCTCGTCAAGGCTGTTGGTGTGGGTGCGAGTAGCCTGGATTGCGATATCCGGCAGCTGACCGGCAACCTGAGCAGCATTCACGATTGCGGTGTAGTAGTCACCGAGGATTTCCTGACCAATTTGAGTGGGGTGAACACTGTCGTTGAAGATCAGCTTGTCTGCATCGGGGTCGGTGCCGTTAATGCCATAAACGGAATGCTCAATACAGTCGTTGCCACTGCCGTCGTAACAAAACAGTTGGTTCTCTGAGGAGGATAAACCAAAGATGGTCGGGTTATTGAGGGCGACTTTCAGGATACCTGCCTGGTCAACCATCAGAACGCCGTCGATATCCTTGGCCTTAGCTAACAGTGCTGAGTTGAAGGTTTCAGAAGTGCTACTTGCTTCGAAAAGTATCTCTTCGAAGGCGGTGGCCAGCTGGGCATCCGCATCTTCCTGGGTCATCAGTCCAGCATCAACCGCGGCTTGCAGAGCCTCTGCATTGTCGCTGGAGTAAACGGCTTCATATGCAGCAGCGTAAACGCCAGGAGTTTTGCTGACATCGGGTACATTGGATACGAGGATGTAATTGGCACCTGCATCGGACAGGGCGCCAGCTGCGCTTGCCAGCATAGTTGACGCAACGTCTAGGTCCGCAGTGACTTCTTCGATGGTTGAGGTGCCAGCGACGACATCTTCGAAACCGCTGAGCAAGTCGTTACCACCGCCGTTTACCCAATAAAGAGCGTTGTGATCAGCACTTCCCAGAGTGCTTTCCAGGTAGCCCATTCCCAGTGGGTGTGGGTTACCCGAGGTTCCAGATGTGGCGATAAGACCAGCAAAGGTGCCTTCGATGGCATCGCTCATAGCGGCGGCCTGGGTCATCAGCTCGGCATAAGTAGCCATATCTCCCTCAGCCTTAGCTGCTTCAGCTTCAGCTACTAGTTGGGCTGCTGTGGCCTGTTGTACTAGCAATTGGCCCAACAGTTGGGAGTCTGGATAGCTGGGCGTTAAGCCCTCGTCGCCAGTGGTTGGCATCAGGGCGCTTAACAGGTTATGACGGCTCGGGTCAGCTTCCAGGCCATATGCTTGCAGGTAGGCCGCATAGTTGTCGGGGCCGATGATGTTCATCAGAACATCAGCAGCTTTATGTCCACCTACGGCCCAGCCTGTACCAGCATTGCTCAAGCCAGCAGCAATCTGAGCAGTAACGGAAGCTTCAAGATCCTCTGCACTCAGTGAGGGGTCTACGGTGGGTAGGCAAAAGGAAGATTGCATACCTGCACAAGACGGTGTAACTGCACCCAAGCCGAGATTCTGGGATAAAAGACTAATGGCTACTTCACGATCGTCGCCACCATTGGTGAACACATCGTAGTTGCCAACATCAGTCAGACTGTCACCAAAGGCGATAACTTGGGAAAAGGCGGTGTCTTTAGCAAAAGCTGCTGAGCTTGTCATTGTTGCGAGTGCAATGGCCGCTGCGAGGCTACGCTTGGCGTTGTGCATGGTTTTCTCCTTGTCGCGGTAATCTCACACCCGCGGAGACATCGGGAGCAGTCCAGAGGAAACTACAGGGCGCGAGTCTTTATTGTTCTTTGCTCCAGTACTTCGAGGAAGCTGGGCAATGTTAGCGGATTTGACTGAGACTTGAAAATAAGTCACAAATCATCCCGCGTATTCTGGTCGGCCCTCAGGCCGCTTCACTAGCTTTTATTTGGCTGGCGCAATATTACTTAATGAGGGTTTCCCGGTAAATGAGGTTTACCCCCTGATATCCTCACTTTATAGAAAGCATTTTTCGGTATATTGATTTCTGTCAATGGCGAATTGTATCTGTGTAGTGGGACTGGTTAATAGCTGCACTATTTGGGCAAAATAGTCATAGAGTTTTGTATTTTTAGTAAAACGATGTAGCTCAGGCTTTGGATATTTATGGTTTGTGGAAAAGGTAGGATATCGGTTTCTCAAGATGAGATTGAAATGAGTGCGATACGCGCTCAAGGCGCCGGTGGCCAAAATGTAAATAAAGTTTCCAGTGCAATTCACCTGCGCTTTGATATTCAGGCTTCTTCACTTCCTCAGCTAATTAAAGATGGCCTTTTGAAGCTCAAAGATCGGCGTATTTCTTCAGATGGAGTGGTGATTATCAAGGCCCAGAGGTTTAGGACCCAGGAAAAAAACCGCGCAGATGCCCTAGAGCGATTACAGGAGCTGGTGGATAAAGCCGCATTCAGGCCAAAGTTTCGTGTGGCTACCAAGCCCAGTCGAGGTGCCAAGGAGCGCCGTTTACAAGCAAAAAATCGTCGTTCTCAGGTGAAATCAATGAGGGGTAAGGTAAAAGATCAGCACTAATACAGTTCCCTAGAAAAGGGAAAAATTTTCTCAAAGCTTTACTACCACCCGGCTCCTTAGTACGGATGTTCTAGTTGGTGGGTAGGGCGATATCTCAACTCTAGTGTAATCGAATCATTTGTAGAGCCGACCTATTTTTCTTTTCTCATATGAATTCCTAAGCTACTCACAGAGGGTGGCGTAAACCTGGGAAGGGTGTGTGCTGGTTGAAATAAGCTATATAGGTGTTAACCCCTGCGGACTAGAGTGACCGCAGAGGTATCCTCGATGGGGTAGAGATCTATAGGTAAGGAGAGCGGGCGAGGGCTTGCTGGTACTCTGCCTCCCGTTGCATTAGTTCGTATTGTAAGTCCGCTATTTCCATTCCTAGCTCAGAGTGCCTAACCTTTAGGCGAGCGACGTCAGCGATAAGTGTTACTCGTTCGGAATTGTCGATTGCTTCATCGACCAACAGTGCACCAATTTCTGTCATGTCATCGAGAATATGTTCTCTCTCCAACTCCAAGTTGTGAATTGCCGACACAATTTCCTCAACGGCTGACTTGGCAAGAAAAATATCCTGGCCTGAATTGTACCCCCGCAGGAATAACCCTTCGAGGTCCGCGGGGCAGACACCGTTATAGTGGTTACCGGAGCGCCCTTGGTCAAATCCGCGCAGCTCGGTACAAAAAAGCTCCAGCCCCTCACCTCGCCCATCCCGGTAAGCATTAGTATTGACCGTTACGCCATATTTTGCACAGGATTCGCGGCGTCTCCCCAGGTAGGATAAGTCCCTGCCCGCTGCGCCATCCTCATACCCGATTGCCTGCCAATCTGCGACATAACATTCATCTTCACTCATGGTGGCACACCCTGAGATCGAGGTTGCTAAAAATATGAGGAGGGCAATTGTAGAAGTAGACTTCACGGTGGTTTTCCATCTCATTAGTTTTGCTACAGCCTACTCAAGTGATCCTGACTGACAGCTGAAGCGCTAGTTTCATATGGCCATTATGTTAACAAATTGCTACCAACAGTGGCGCCGATAATTTTCCGCTGACGACTAATCTGATGGTGTTAGGGGGCCGGTAATTGTGAGCTTGGGTCAATGAGCGATTTCGTTGGGATGACTGCTCTCGAGTTGTTACGCGGATACAGGGCGAAGTGTTTTTCGCCGGTTGAGGTTGTCGAGGGGCTACTCAATCAAATTGAGAAGCTAAATAGGCATGTCAGTGCTTTTTGTCTGATAGACAGGAAGACCAGCATTGCCTACGCACGGGACTCTGAGCGCCGCTATATGTCTGGTACTGTCAAAGGGTTGCTTGACGGAGTGCCGGTGGCAATAAAAGACGTTTTTTACATGCCGATGTGGCCGACAGTTTTCGGTTCCCAAATTATTGACCCAGAGACAACATTGGGTTGTGCGGCCCCTTGCATTGCGGCTTTGCAACGCCATGGGTACATACCAATAGGGAAAACCACGACACCGGAGTTTGGTTGGAAGGCGGTGACGGATAATGCCATAGACGGTATTACGAGAAACCCCTGGGATAGGGATAAGACATCGGGTGGTTCGAGTGGCGGGGCCGCTGTTGCAGTATCACTGGGATTGAGCCCTCTGGCTGTGGGGGCTGATGGTGGTGGATCTATCCGGATTCCTGCTAGCTTTTGCGGCACAGTTGGGTTCAAACCGAGTTTTGGGCAGGTTCCCCATTGGCCATTAGGTACCTTCTCCTCCCTAGTGCATGTGGGGGCCTTAGCATCGACGGTGGAAGACTGTGCACTGATGATGAATGTAATCAGTGAACCGGATCATCGGGATATCCGCGCAATACCACGTCGGAACATTGATTTCCTTGCAGCTACAGAGGGAAGGTTGATTGAAAGAACAGGAAAGTTGCGTATTGCTTACAGCCCTAGTCTTGGTTACGTAGAACCTGATCCCATGGTGGTGAGCAACGTTTCTGCTAGTGTAATGCACTTCCAGGAATTGGGTGCTGAAGTTGTAGAGGTTGACCCAAGTATTGATGATGCTAGTGCAGCTTTTGGCTGTCTATTTTGCGCGGGAATAGCGAGTATCTTTAGGGCGATGGATAGTACCAGGCGCCAACTGGTGGAGTCCCAATTGTTAGAGGTCGCAGAACAAGCGGACAAATTATCCTTACCTGATTATCTCGACGCGCTGAAGTGGCGAGATAACTTTGTCGAGCGATTACAGGAATTTTTTCTGAAATATGATCTGTTAGTGACCCCAACTTTACCTATTACCGCATTTAGTGCAGGGGTCAATGTGCCGGATAATAATCCAGGCTCTCTATGGTATTCCTGGACACCTTATACCTACCCCTTCAATTTATCAGGCCATCCGGCAATATCAATCAATTGCGGTTTTTCAGCGAGTGGTCTGCCTGTAGGCTTGCAAATAGTAGGCAGAAAATATGCTGATGAGACCGTTTTATGTGCAGCCGCTGCTTTACAAAACCAGCAGGGATTAAAAAAGAGGCTTCCTGGTTGGGTAGATTCCTTGTGAGTTGTAATCTTCAAATTATTCTTGTAGATCTAATTAAAATAAAGGGCTGAAAAACCCTTTAGTTCAGAAATTATTCCTAGTTCTATTTGCTATTAATAGTGTTTTTATATTCTATGTTTTTTGTGTATTTGTGATCCACTTAAAGTTTATTGCGGCTCTTACGTTGAAAGATGCCAAATTGTTTTAGTATTTATTTGAATGTGCTAGCTTTTCCTTGCCGGATTGGTCAATCCGGTTTTGTTTGTTCTCTCTGCGCTTTTCGAAATTCGAATAATAAAAATATTTCTGGATTGTCCGCGATTGTTTATAGGTATGGCCTGTAGTTCCATCCTCATTGGTTTTTGTATTATTTGAATATTATTGAGATTCAAAACTGCTGTTTGTGCAGGCTTCTTGCATGTGTGTTTATTGCCTGCCTGTGTTTTTGAAATATTAGGAATTCGCAGGGGGCTAACTTAATGTGGAGAAGATAATGAAAAAAATTATTAGTAGGTCTTTAGTTGGGGTTCTTGCACTCCCCGGCGCTGTTGTGGCAGAAGAGCTGTGGATAACTATAGGTAGTGATGGTTATAAAACCTTAAAGCAAAACAGTAGCCTGGTTGCCAAGCAACCACTCTCGATTCAAGGTGAGGAACGTAACGGAGTCACTATTCTAAAAGTTAATGAAAAGAATCTTTCCGAAATATCGACTCTGATGCATATCAACCATAACCGTTGTGGCGGCTTTATGGTGCATGACTCATTGGAGGAAGCAGAAGCTGCCCAGATTTCATCGCTGACGACAACAGTGAATAACGTGATCGCTTACTCTATTGATAATGCAGATGTGGTTAACGCCCTGCAGGCAGAGATCTCAGAGTCTAATATACGGTCAACTATTCAAAGTTTGTCGAATTTTACTAATCGCTATTACACCACTTCAACCGGCGTGGATGGTGCTGAGTGGATAAGGGATGAGTGGCAGGCATTAACGAATTCACGAAGTGATGCCTCTGTCGAACTTTATAGCCATAGTTGGGCGCAACCCTCTGTAATTTTGACGATTCAGGGGCAAACTGACCCGGATGAAATTATCGTGCTGGGGGCGCACCTGGATTCTACGGTCGGTTTTGGCACTGGTGAAGGTACGAGAGCGCCGGGGGCTGACGATGATGCGTCTGGCATAGCAACATTGACTGATGTCATTAATGCAATTGTCGCTACAGACTATAAGCCGGATAAAACGCTGGCTTTTATGGGGTACGCTGCTGAGGAAGTGGGGCTGCGGGGGTCAGATGATATTGCTAGCGATTACAAATCACAGAATAAAAATGTGATAGGTGCCTTGCAGTTGGATATGACTAATTACTATGGCTCAAATAGTGATATCTATATTATTGGAGATTACACCAATAGTGCCCAGAATAGCTTTCTTGAGGATCTGGCCCAGACCTACCTGAGCGGCCTCACTGTTGGAACAACTTATTGTGGTTATGCGTGTTCTGATCACGCATCTTGGTATAACCAGGGTTATCCGGTTTCCTTTCCTTTTGAGGCGACTTTTAATGGCTCAAACCCTTATATCCACACTTCAAGTGATACCCTCGCTAATAGTGGTGGAGATGCCAGTCATGCGGTGAAGTTTGGAAAGCTTGCTGCTGCCTATGTCGCTGAATTGGCCAAGGGTTATATAGGGGATGATCCGGGCCCAGACCCCGATCCGGACCCCGATCCCGACCCCGGTGAGGAACAAACAGAAACCTTTAGTGGTGATGTGGGGCGAGGTTCGGAGGATCACTATGGACCTCTCAGTGTAACGCCCGGTACAGATTTTATCGCGGATATGACCGGTACTAATGATGCCGATCTATATGTCCGTTTTGGTGCGGCACCTACTTGGCGCTATTACGATTGCCGTCCCTATGAGGGAGATAGCTCTGAGAACTGTTCCTTAACCGTGCCAAGTGGTGAGATTGAAGCCTATTTTATGGTGCGGGGCTACAGTCGCCTGGGATCGGATTATGAGGTTGACGTTACTTATACACCTCAATAGACGGTGCTGATTTCACCTATTTATTTTTTTAAGTGAACTCATTGCTGTTACTTTTGCTTCAGCCTTTCTAAAAGTCACGTTTGGCAGTTTTTGGCACTTGCTAAACGTGTACCCCCTCCTTTTAAAATAAATATCGCGACATTAATTTTTTGATTTGTTGGAAGTTGACATTTAATCGCGTAAAAGATCTACCCTAGGCGTGCACTAATTTCTGGCATGGATGCAATTAGACGGAACGTCAGTATGCCGCTTTTTTTGTTTAACCCCTGCACGGATCTAATTTGATGTGCATTGCTTTGATGAATTATCCGGTGATGTTCTGTTTGATGTTAATAATGAGAAGAGAGGGTGGTGAATATGAAGCGTTACTTGTTGAGACCTTTGTCATTGGCGGTGGCAGTTGCAATTTTTAACTCTGGTGGGTATGCGATTGCTGAGGAAAAGGAAGAGGGTGCCTCTAATACTGCTGATCGGGCAATGGAGGAAGTGATAACCACAGGTACACGCAAAGAGGGTGTATCTCCCACCGAGACTCTTTCTCCAGTAGATGTGGTTGGCGGAGAGGACATTGCGGATCAAGCGAGCTTTGATCTTACTGAGTCCCTGGCAAAAATTGCCCCTTCATTTAATACGCAGAGATTTCCAATTGCTGATGGTACCGCTTTTATCCGCCCGGTAACTTTACGTAATTTATCTCCAGATCAAACTTTGGTACTGGTCAATGGAACTCGCCGCCATCGCTCTGCGCTGGTTAATTTGCAGCTTGCCCCCCTGGGCACAGTTAACCAGGGTGCCCAAGCCGTCGACTTTTCGGCGCTACCCTCTATGGCTATAGAGCGAGTTGAGGTTTTGCGTGATGGCGCTTCAGCACAATATGGCTCCGATGCGATTGCCGGTGTCGTTAACATTATCCTGAAGGATGATGCAGAGGGATTTAGCTTATCAGCTCAGACAGGGGAGTATTTTGAAGGGGATGGAACCCGGATGAGTATTGCCGCAAATACGGGATTTGCGCTGGGTAATGCAGGATTTATTAATGGCACCGTTGAATTTTCCCGCGCAGATAAAACCTGGCGTAGCGAAGCGCGGCCAGATGCGCAGCAGGTAGGATCAGTTGTGGGAAATAATTTAGTACCACTGGATGGCTTGGGTCAGAGATGGGGTGATCCTGATGTTGAGTCCCTGAAGTTTTTTATTAACAGCGGCCTGGAGATCTCTGATTCGGTAGAGCTCTATGGAAATTTCGGTTATTCACAAAATGAAACAATTTCTGACTTTTTCTATCGTGGACCGGTGCTCGACCCAGAACACCAGTTTACTGCGAGAGGTACCCTGCAAGTAGACAGCCCTAATGATCCCCTTGATCCGAATAGTATCGACTATATGCCCGACCCAGCTCCCCAGTCTTTAGTGGATTCTATTTTGGCGCAAGGCCTAAACCCCTCGGATTACCTGGTAGCAGATACTTCTAGCGACAGTGGGTACGTGTTGCGAAACCCAATTTATACTCAGTTCCCCGGCGGCTACAACCCTGAATTTGGTGCAGATATTTATGATATCGCTGCTGTATTCGGGGCGCGTGGAGAGCTTGCTAATGGTCTCTCCTGGGATCTACGCGGACGTTTGGCTGAAAATGAAGTGGACTATGTCCTGAAAAATTCCATCAATCCAAGCTTGGGTATTTTGTCTCCTACTTCCTTCAAGCCGGGAACCCTCACGCAGGAAGAGTCCAGCCTCAATGCGGATTTTGTCTACCCCATTGATGTCATGGCTTTTGCTTCGCCATTGAACCTTGCATTCGGCGCTGAGTGGCGTGAAGAGACTTATTCAATTGGTAGGGGGGATGCAGCGTCCACTGAGGTAGGTCCAACTGCTGCGTATTTTGGTGTGGGTTCAGATGGTTTTCAGGGGTTCCCGATTGAAGCGCTGGGTAGTTTCAGTAGTGAGAGTATTGCAGCTTACATTGACCTTGAAGCCGATGTGACTGAGGCTCTGACTTTGGGAGCGGCTTTACGGTTAGAGGAATATGATGAGTTTGGCTCGACATCGGATTGGAAATTGTCAGCACGGTATGATGTGAATGAACAACTGGCATTTCGAGCGACGGTAAATACTGGTTTCAGGGCGCCAACACCCGGACAGGTGAATACCTTAAATGTTACTACTACGACGGACTCCAGTGGCAACCTGATACCCAATGGAACCTATCCTGTGGCTCATCCGGTAGCGTCAGCGCTCGGAGCCGTTGAGCTGGAGCCGGAGGAATCCACCAGTTTTACCCTGGGTGCAGTTTTTGCTCCACTGGACAATACCAGTGTGACAATAGATTACTACAACATCGACATCGAGGATCGCCTGGCTCTGCGCAACAATGCCATCGGAGATGACGAAGTGATTCTGTTGCAAAATGCCGGTATAGAAAATGCAGCACTACTCAACGGCAGCAATGCAAACTATTTCGTCAATGCTTATGACTCGGAAGTGTCTGGTATAGATCTGGCAGTTACCAGTGATTTCGAGATTTTTGAAAGTTTATTGGTGGTGGATTTACGCCACAATCACAATCGCCAGGAAGTTACCAGTGTTACGCCAAATACCATCAATGCCTCACGGGTATTTGACCTGGAAAACCAAGTTCCCAGTGATCGAACGACTTTAACTTTTGATCTGGATACGGGTGATTTATTTGCAGGGTACCTGCGTTTTAATCGCTATGGCAGTTGGGAATCAACAGGCGGGTTGTTTGGTGCTGGGGATGCCAGTGATACCTATAGTTATGGCAGTGAAATTCTCGTTGATATCGAAGCGACGTTTACGCTGTATGAAAATTATAAATTGTCGTTGGGGGGCGAGAATATCTTTGACGTAATGCCTGATGATGAGCAGGAGCCCACATTGCGATATCTCGGGGTACGTCATGCCCTCACATCACCATTTGGTTTTAATGGTGGTTATTGGTATTTACGTGCTAGCGCAGAGTTTTAAGTTGTATAAATAGGGGGGACTATTTAGCCTCGAGTCTTTTCCTGCTTTAACTCACAGCAGTAGCCCGGTAATTGTCCCGGGTTACTGTCTGTTCTCTTAGTTGGTGAAGGAGATCTTCTCCAACGTCTAAGTGCCAGTTTTTGTGAATTCAATACGGGCATTAAAATCGGATACGATTTGAGGTTCATCAGTGAAAACCCCATCAATACCTTGAGCTGCCAACAGTATCAAATCGTTGGGGTCGTTGACGGTAAATACGTAGTTCTTAAGCCCGCGCTGTTTTGCATCGGCTATTAAATCTGCATTTATAAAATCTACGTTCGTATGTAATGAATAGGCCTTTAATGGAGCAGAGCAGGCTGCAAGATCGAGGGGAACACCGGAAACCAGAACTCCCCGCCGAACTTCAGGAGCTAATTGCAGGCACTGGTACAACTGGCGGTGATCAAAAGAGGAGACGATGTATTGCTCGTAGCTTGCACCAGTATCCTGCGTAAAGGTGTGGATTTCATCCGCGAAAAGGGCTGCACAGTTAGGCCCTTTCAGCTCGATATTGAGTTGGGCACTATTTCCCACAAGTTCCAGGACTTCCCTTAATGTAGGGACCTTATTCCCGCAAGGGAGAGGTCTCTCTTTCAGGGCATCGGGATGCATTTCAGTGATGAGTTCAGAGCCCGCGATTAGGCGTCCGAGTCGCCGGTCATGCTTGACCAGAAGCTGCCCACCAATATTCCACACATCAATTTCGATACCCCCGACGTTGAGTTCCAACGCATGCCCGATTGCTTGGAGAGTGTTTTCACTGGCTCGCTGTTGATAGCCCCGGTGGGCGAAACAGAAGAGCGTAGTTGAAGTCATGGCTTATCAGTCCATTTTCATGGTTTGCTTCAGACTGCCCTTGAATTATTACGAGGTCACTAATGCAACACCAAAGTTTCTGCCAAATACTGGTTAATTGGCATTAAAAAATTATTTTTATAGCCTTTGGGTAGTGATTAGGCTCCAAAAAGTGAGCTGCTACTCTCCAGCCAATGCACGATAACAGCCTTGATGAAAGACCAGGGGTTCACCACCAAAAGCGGCAAATTCCAGCACCTCTCCAAGCAATATTGTGTGATCTCCACCATCAATGCACTGCGCGCGGCGGCAATGGAAATAGGCTGCACACTCCTCTAGGCGAGGTATACCATTGGGGCCTTCATACCAGTTGACCTGTCCAAACTTGTCTGCCCCTCGACCAGCAAATAGGTTTGAGACATGTTGTTGGTCTGCTCGCAGGATATGCACGGCAAAGTGCTCCCGAGTGGTAAATGCTTTATAGCCCATGGACTGTTTATCGATACTCCATAGAACCAGGGCGGGGTCGAGGGAAACGGAATTAAAGCTGTTAGCCGTCATGCCGGCAGGTTGGCCATTGGTATCCTGAGTGGTAATGACAGTTACACCGGTAGCAAAGTGGCCGAGGGTGTCCCGCAGTAGCCGGCTTTGTTCGGGTGACGGGGAAATCGTACGGCTTTTCTCTGTCGTCATACTAAGGCTACTTGTACCAAAACTTTGAAGGGCCGCCATTTTAAGGCAAAAGTTAACGGTTTGCGCGCTTTACCTCGAATAGCTATTAAAATAAGTATGATTATCAGTCATTTTTTGACTGATCGTTCATAATTGGCTGACACTCTTGGCTGAGCCTTTCCCGGAGGGCGATCGCGCTACCGGTAAGGACAAAACCGAGTAGATTGCCCTTTTCGTCGCGAAATTCGGCGCAAACCCCTGAATCTTCTTTGTTGATTTGCCAAGTCCCCTTGGTATCAGGGCTTGGTGGGCAAACGGTAGTTGGGTGCAGGGTTGTCTTTACGGCCACAGGAATAACGCCAAAGCAAACGGGAGTCAGATTTCCTGACAGAGTTTGTGCCAGACTCTTCGCACAGCTGATTAGGGGGGCGACAAAGAGTAACTGATGGCCGTCTATTTCTGCGCAATCCCCCAAGGCGTAGATATCGGGATCGCTTGTTTGCATATACCGATCTACAGTAATACCTCTTTGCACGGCTATACCGGCCATGGAGGCTAAGCCGGTGTTAGCCTCAAGTCCGAGTGCGGCGAGAACGACATCCGCTTCTATTAGCTCTCCATTACTCAGCTGGGCCCGGAAACCGGTGCTCAATTTCTCGATACGCTTTAATGATGAGCCCCCATGGAAGCGAACGCCATAGTCTTCCAGGGCTCTCTGCAGATCGCGTCCGGCGACTTCCGGCAGCAGTGTCGCCAGTGGCCATTGCTCCATGTCAACCAGATCCACTGCGAAGCCGGTCTGTACCAGATCGTTGGCAAATTCACAGCCAATCAAACCAGCGCCCAGGAGTAGTATGCGCTTGCGCCCCACCACGGCAGTGCGAAAACGGTGGTAGTCTCTGAGATTATTTATGCGAAAGATATGTGATTGGGCATCCCCCTCATAGTGGGGAAGTTTGCGGCACTTGGCCCCGGTTGCCAGAACTAGCTTTCCATAGGGAATCTTGGATACATGCTCTGCACCATCCTGCTGAATCGTCAGAGTTCTATTTTGGCGATCTATATGTATTACCCGCGTGTGAACCAGAATTTGTGCATTGAGTTCGCGAGCCATATCTTCAGCACTGGAAGTGCTGAGCTGCTGTGCAGTCTTGCCGTGAGAGAAAGAGGCTGACAGCAAAGGCTTGGAGTAAAAAGTTCCATCATCGGCAGTGATTAACAGGAGGGGGGACCGGGGGGTAAGTTTGCGAAACTCTCGCGCCAGATTATACCCGGCTAGCCCTGTGCCAATAATAACTAAAGGTGCTGAGGTTGTAGTGGTTGTGTTTTGGTTGGCTGAAGGGGACGGGGCGATGGGGGCTTGGCCTACAAGAACCATATCAAATTCTTGTTTACTAACGCCGCATTGAGGGCAATTCCATTCGTCGGGAATATCCTCCCAACGAGTACCGGGAGCAATGCCATCTTGTGGACATCCCTCGGCCTCATTGTATGTCCAGCCACATACCATACACTCCCAGATTCGAAAGCCTTCATTGTTAGCTAAGCTGGCTTGAGTGGTATCGGCGCCAATCTCCAGCATGGAGAAATCTTGTTTGGCTGCACCACACTCCGGGCAGTACCAGTCTTCAGGTATATCTTCCCAGCGAGTACCGGGAAGAATTCCATCCTCGGGCCAACCTTTGGACTCATCGTATATCCAGCCGCAGTTCTGGCACTGCCACTTTTTGTATGCCGACATGTTTTTTCACCAAACAGAGCTGAGCTCGGTAGCTAAAACTACCGGGTTAACCCCATTTATAGTGGTAAAAACGAAGGCAGTCGGGCAATAGTATTATTCGGTGCTGCGCTGAGAGATTTTACTAAGGGCACCTTGATAAATATCAGCAATTTCCCCCGGGTGCTTAATTGAAATACCCAAATCATGTACCAGGCCATCTTTTAGGCCGTAAACCCAACCGTTGACGGTGAGTTCTTGACCCGCACGCCAGGCATCGCGAACGATCGTTGTTTGACACACGTGTATCACCTGTTCCAGGACATTTAATTCACACAACAGATCTGTACGCTGCTGTTGTTGAAAAATATCGATCAAAGTGTGATGTTTATCCCTAACGTCTTGGATATGTCGCAACCAGTTATCAATTAAGCCCAGCTGATCATTGTTGAGGGCTGCCTGGACGCCGCCACAACCGTAATGACCACAGACAATAATATGTTTTACTTTCAGGATCTCCACAGCATATTGGAGTACTGATAGGCAATTCAGGTCTGAGTGAACGACTACATTGGCAACATTTCTGTGAACAAAAAGCTCGCCGGGTAAAAGGCCGACGATCTCATTGGCGGGAACGCGGCTATCTGCACAGCCAATCCACAGGTATTCAGGGCTTTGCTGTTCAGATAATTGAAGGAAAAAGTCCGGCTCTTCTTGACGGGTAGCCTCGGACCAATGTTGGTTATTTTGTAATAAGTGGTTAAGCGGGTGCAATGCGATTGTATCCTGAAGTGACCATTTGGACATGTAGACAGCAGAATAGCGGCTTTGCTCGTGTGCGCCAAGTAAACTTGGTCTAGTCTTAAATGTGACTATCAGCTCAAACTTGGTCTAATAAGGATTTCAGGATCATGGGAAGAAAAAAAAGCTCAGTCCCCGGCAGGCGGCAAAGAGTCACTCGACACTCTAAGACGGCAGGTCGACATCGCCTCAGGGTGCGCCAGTTATTGGCGAGACGAACCCGGTTACGCAGTTACTTACAGTACTTTGTGAGTGATGACAAAGTTGATTTTAAAGAGACTTTAGAAACAGCGAATGCAGAGCTTACTGATTGAGTTTACTATTTTTCCCTGGGATCGCTACAGGTTATTATTTTGGTATGCTCTCCAACAGCTCTTACTTATCAGACGCCTGTAAAGGCATTTTTTCGCTGTAATTGCGGAGGTAGGAAAAAATATTTATGGTTTTATCAGATTGTGAAGCTGGTACCGCATTAAAGATTGATTTGGCGAATTACGACGACTCGCAACATGCAAGTGATATCTTGGCTTTGATGGATGAATATGCCCGAGATCCATTTGGCGGTGGTGAGTCTCTAAGTGATCACTGCCGCTCTAGTTTATTGCCGGCATTAAGAGATTTTCCTGGGGCTTTTAGTGTTCTTGCTTATCGAGGGGAGCGTGCGGTAGGGCTCATTAATTGCTTTACTGGCTTTTCTACTTTTTTATGTAAGCCGCTGGTTAATATCCACGATGTTATTGTCAGTGAAACTGCTCGAAGTCTGGGGGTGTGCACTGCCATGCTCGACTTTCTGGCGAAAGAGGCAAAAAAGAGGGGCTGTTGCAAACTTACCCTGGAAGTTCTGCAAAAAAATTATACAGCTCAGGCGGCTTATCTTAAGACCGGCTTTAAGCCATACACATTGGATGAAGAACAGGGGCAAGCTGAGTTTTGGCAGCGCTACCTTTAACTTTGTAGGGTGAGCACTCGGATCCCCCACTCAGACAGCAATTACCCGTTTAGTCAGGTAATTGCTGAGCTATCTTCCCAGGAGTTAGGTTGCGCTCACTTTAGGCGCTTTTTTCCAAGAAATGGCCAGGCTGATTAATGTGAGAACTGCAATTAGGCTAACACTAAGTAGCATCCCTGCCAGAGGTTGCGAAGGGCTTTTTTCGTAGAGCCATCCGCCCATTGCAAAGCCAATTGTGTAGCCTCCGGTATGCATCAGTGACAAAAGGCCAAACAAGCGGCCGTTGCGCTGTTGCCCTTGACTTAATAGGGCACTGTAGCCAGGGACTAAGAAGGCGATACCAATAACAAATAGAATCAAGCCTAGCACCGCAAGGGAGCTGCCTAGAGCGAGTGATAGTGATGTAGTGCCCAGGCATATACACAGAACCCCAATTACAAAGCTGATTAGTGGGCGCGCTATTTTTCTAACTAACAGTATCTGGACAAAGAATCCGCAAATGGCGACAGCAGCAAGAAGAATGGCGGTTGTCGATGATGCCCCCAATGCACTTAATCCGTATAAGTCTTGTAGTACTGGCCCCATAACAACTTGTAGCTGCCCGATGCTTACTGTGCCCAGCAGTGCTATCGCGAAAAGCCCAATAGTTGTAGTGGGAAAGTGAGTTTTTTCGACTTTCTTTTCAGCTATTGTGCAGCCCGGAACTCGAGGTAAAAAAAGCGTTAAGGTTAGGGCGGAAAAGGGCAGGAGGACCAGCCAAAGTAAGGGCCAAAGACTACCCACTAGAAGGGTCGGTAAGGCAAGTAAGGGGCCTAATCCTCGCCCTAAATTTGCAGCAGCGCTGATCCCTGAGAGAATTGACAGTTGTTGGTTTTTCTCTCCCAGCTCTAGGGCCCAAGCTTGGCAGCAAGGAAAAATTGCGGCGGCGTTTAATCCATAAAGGATTCTGCTGGCAACCAGGGCCACAAGCGCTGTATCTGTTTCCAAGTACCCTTGAGCCAGGGCGACGAGCAGGGCAACGAACAGGATCTGGGATAGTAGTGCCCCACTGAGCCCAGCTAGCAGAATTGGCTTCCGTCCAATTTTATCGCCTAGCTCTCCCCAGATTGGGCCCGCAATCATCAGGCAAAAAGTACTGACTGCAACTAGTGCGCCGAGAGTGGCTAAATCCAGCCCGCAATACTCAATGATTAATGGAATCTGGGTCAGCAATATGACCTGGGCCGCACCCTGGCTCGCAACAATCCAGTTTATTTTTTGGAAGTGAAGGGATTTCCGCATTCGGGCTCCAGAGGGATAAAACTAGGGACAATTGTCAAATTTGTCCTAAACAATGGTTCTCAGCCGAATAATTTCCCTATTAAAAAGCTTGATGTGTACCAAATTTCACGACATGATAATAAAAATACAAATCATTCGCATTACAATTCTGTAAAAGAACCTTACTCATGAATAATCCAGATCTCGACGGGACTTTGCCGGGCGTCTCCGCAGGAGCTTCTGATGCTCAAGGATTGAGCCTGACCACCTCTGAACAGTTGGTCAATATGACTGTAGAAGATCAAAAGGTCAAATGTGCCGGCGAAAGGTTGTCGGCTAATTGCTTTTTTAATGCGCTATTGCGTGAGACCGAATGTGGTCAATGGTACGAGCAGAGCGGTGTGTCACTCCCCCAAGGCATAAGGGTTCCCGCAGTTTGTGTGCCATTACCGAGCACTGGCGCTGAGCTTTGGCTCAATCTAATCTACCGAAGCGAGTGTGGCAGGCATCAATTTGAGCTGCCAATGGTTTGGCGGCAGACCTCAGGGAAAAGCCAAGAAGTATCAATGGCTGAGTGTGCCCGTTTGATCGCCGACGAGTCAGCTTTTTTCCCCGGCGCTGGAGAAGAATCACGACAGGTATTTGTGGAGCGTGTGCAATCTAGCGTTCGCAATATGACCCAAGCCCTACAGGCGCGCAACAAAGATATGGAGCGTTTGTTTGGTGATGTGTTGTCTTTTGGTGAGTCAGAACAAGCTCTACTCTGTGGTCACTCTATTCACCCTACCCCAAAGAGTAGGGAACCCTTTACCGATCAAGATGCTGAGTGCTTTGCGCCGGAATTTGGCAACAGCTTTTCTCTGATGTGGTTAGGGGTAGATCCCAAGTTTTTATCTGGTGCTAGCGGAGCGCGAGTCTCAGAAGGTCAGCTAGCGGGTTTGGTGCGAGTAACTGATGGTGCTCCCCTGCCGCCGGAGGGCTTTGTAGCTGTGCCCGCTCACCCTTGGCAGTGGCGTCAATTACAGAGTGACCAAAGAATTGCCAAATTACTTTCAACTGGCAGTGTTGTTGAGCTGGGTGTTGGCTCGGGCGCTTGGCGGGCGACGTCATCTTTGCGTGCAGTGTACAGCGCTGAGAGCCCCTATATGTTGAAGTTTTCTCTCAGCTTGCGCCTGACTAACTCGGTGCGCACCCTGCAGCCGAAGGAGATGGTGAGGGGACTGGAGGTCTTGAAAGTACGAGACACGCCAATTGGGCAAGACTTTGCACGCCGTTACCCAAATTTCCAGGTTTTAGCTGAACCCGCCTACTTGATGTTAGCGGATGAGTCAGGAAACCCGGTGATCGAGAGTTTGGTGATGTTCCGTGAGAACCCATTCATCGGTGAGGCAGCAGAAAACACCTGTTTGTTGGCAACTTTAACTCAAGACCATCCAGACGCTGATTTCTGTCGCGCAGCTCAACTTATCTCTCAGTTGGCAATGGAACAAAACCTATCTTCTGCCATTGCTGCAAAACGATGGTTTAATGCTTTTCTCGATGCGGTGATAGAGCCACTGTTAATTGCTCAAGCTGATTTTGGAATTTTATTTGGGGCTCATCAACAAAACTTAATTTTGCGTTTTGATGGTTCCATGCCTATCGCTGGTTATTTCCGCGACTGTCAAGGTAGCGGTTATAGTCATCTCGGTGAAGAGCTATTGAAGCCCTATTTACCAAATCTTGCTCAAAATAGTGAAAATGTTATTAATGAGGAAATGGCTAATCGTCTATTCGCCTATTACCTTATTGTGAATAGTTGTTTTGGACTAATTTCCGCCATCGCTGCTGCCGGACTTGTAAGCGAAAGTGCTTTGTTAAGTGAACTTCGTGAACGCTTGCAGCTTCTTTATGACGGTCAGCGACGAGATCGTAGCTGTTTAGAATATTTACTCCAATCTGCTCAGATCTGGTCAAAGGGTAACTTTCAATGTGCAGTTATTGGTATGAACGAAACAACGAGTGAAGACCCTTTATCAATTTACCACTCAATGGATAACCCACTGAAGATAGCTGACAAGCTTTTTGCCGCAGAGCCTGGTAGCTCGGCCCTTGTAGAGCAATAAGGATCGAATGATGAATAACGCAGAGATTGTTTCTGAAAAACAAGGCATCAAAAAAGGTGCATTACCTGATGGACGGCTGTGGACACTTGATAGTGAGGGTTACCAGTGTCAGTTGGAGTTAGATAATTTTTTTAAAGTGCGGCACAGAATAACTAGTGATTTTGCACAGGTACATATTTCTAGTCATGAGGCTGAATCAACCGGATTAAATAATTGGTTGGATTGGGTATTTGGCACTCACGGAGATATTAAGCTTGTTGAAATAATTAGTTTAGGTGGAAAAAAGATAAATGAAATACTCAAATCTGATTTCTATCAGCGTAAGGACCTTTGGTATCGAGGCAATAATGGTGGGAATTTTCCCCTAAGATGGGTGGAAAATGAGCAAGGCGTAAAGCATCCACTTCGAGCAAAACCTGTGGAGGGGGAAGTATATCGTCGTCACTTTTATTCCCTGGAAATGGACCTTAGTCTTCGTCACTTGGATCCAGATAGCGATCTTGAGCTTTTTACAAGCTGGATGAACATGGGGCGTGTAGCGAAGTTTTGGGAAGAGGAAGGGGGAATGGATAAACAACGGAAATTTATCCAAGATGTTATTCAAGACCCTCATAAATACCCACTAATCGCCTGCTTCGATGATGTGCCCTTTGCTTACTTTGAGGTTTACTGGGCACTTGAGGATCGTATAGCCCCTTACTACAACTGCCAACCCTTTGATCGTGGAGCCCATATGCTGGTAGGCAACAGTCGTTTTTTGGGTAGACGCTATGCTCAAGCTTGGTTTAATGCAGTATCTCATTTTATGTTTCTAGATGACTGTCGAACTCAGACTTTGGTTGGAGAGCCAAGAGCTGATAACGGGCCACTATTAAAGTACATTGATGGAACTTTTGGTTGGAAAAAAATAAAAGAATTTGATTTTCCGCATAAACGAGCTGCGTTGGTTACCTGCGACAGAGGTGAATTCTTTGAGAGTATGGGGGAGATATGAGCCAAAGTTATTATTGGGAGCAGGCTAATCGGAAAATACTTGCCAAGTCTTTATCTGAACTCTGCTATGAGCAAGCTTTGAGCGCCCGTCAAGAGCTAGATAAATCTTACGTTGTTAAGCTCAAGTCTGGGGTGAGTTATGAATTTACTGCGCGTTTGACTATCTGGGATTGGCTTCAAATTGATGAGGATACAATTCAAAGAAATCAAGGTGATGAAGAATTAGTTGCTGACGATGCAGCTCAGTTCTTTATTGATGCTGCTGAAGATCTGAAAATAACTGCCAGCACACTGGGTAATTTATTGCATGAATTGGCGAATACCATCGCTAGCGATGTGGCCATACTTGAAAAACGTGAAGATCAAGCAGCGGAAACTATGGCCAAGTTTACCGATGAGCAATTACAGTGCTATTTAGATGGGCATCCTAAAGCGATTGTCAATAAGGGGCGTATTGGCTGGGGCGCGCAAGAGTTCAAGGCCTATGGCACTGAATCGGGTGAATATGTGCGCTTCTTATGGTTGGCAGTTCGGCGTGATCTGACTGTCAATGGACATAGTGAGGATTGGAATTGGCAGCAGTTACTTGAGGAAAGCCTCTCCACTAATCAAAAGCAGTCATTGGAAGCTATCTGCCGGGATAAAAAGATAAACTGGCGGGAGTTTGTTCCTCTGCCAGTTCATCCATGGCAGTGGCAGCACCATATTCGTCAGCATTATGCGCAGCTACTAAGTCGCGGGGATATCATTTTATTGGGTGAGTTCGGTGATGAGTACTTGCCACAAGTCTCGTTGCGTACTTTCTCAAATCGGTCTCGCCCACAAGCCTTGCATATTAAATTACCTTTAACAGTGTTAAATACTTCGTGCTACCGTGGAATTCCCGGAAAATACATGCAATGTGGGCCGTCTTTATCACAGTGGATGCAGGAGCTCTGTGATAGAGATGAAAATTTATCGGCTCGCGGTACGGGTATTCTTCAGGAAGTTGCTGGATTACATGTTCCTCATCTCCATCACGAACAGGTAAAAGGGACACCTTACCGATACCGAGAGATGCTAGGGGCGACTTGGCGCCAAAGTCCTGCAAGTCATTGTTCAGAGGGTGAGCGCCACCTTTTAATGGCTGCGCTATTGCAGAAAGATTCCAGTGGGAAATCCATTGCAGCCGCATTAATTGATAGCTCGGGGCTTTCGATTGAAAAGTGGTTGGAATATCTTTTTGATTCAACAGTTGTGCCCTTGTACCACCTGCTTAGCCGCTACGGAATTGGTTTAGTTGCACATTCTCAAAACTTAACTTTGGTACTAAAGGAAGACCGAGTAACTCGTGTTCTGTTAAAGGATTTTCAGGGTGATTTACGTCTCGCGAAAGGAGATTTTCCTGAACGGAGTGATATTCCATCCTCGGCTTTGGCTGTGTTGGATCAGTTGCCTCCAAATTACATTATTCATGATCTTTTTACTGGACATTTTGTGACGGTCTTGCGTTATCTTTCATCCCAGTTGATGTTGGAGCTTAATTTTTCTGAGACTAAATTTTATAGTGTATTGGCTCAAGTTTTACGTTCTTATCAGAAAAAAGTTATGAAAGAAAACGCGAAAATGGCTGAGCGTTTTCAGTGTTTTGATGTTTTTCGAGCCCATATAGAGAGAGTTTGTATTAACCGGGTGCGGTTATCTCAAGGTTATGATGATAGTGCTGAAAGGCCGGTGCCTATAGTTGGAGGTGATCTGGAGAACCCCCTTTGGTTATCAGAACAGAAGCCAACTAAAGACGAATCAAAAAATCATACAATTTCCCCCGTCGAGGTATAATGATGAGTAATATATTAGATCTAGCTGGTATTGGCGCCGGTCCGTTTAACCTAGCTGTTGCCTCCCTGATGTGGGATAAGTCTCTAACCCACCGTTTTTTTGAAGCAAAAGCGGAATTTTCATGGCATCCGGGATTGATGTTGCCCGGAGCCATGATGCAAACCTCCTATTTAAAAGACCTGGTAACACCGGTCGATCCAACTAATCCATATAGTTTCCTGGCATATCTTGTCGAGAAAAAGCGTTTCTACGATTTTTTACATGCCGAGCAACGCACGGTTACCCGCAGAGAATTTGCTGATTATTTGGCGTGGGCTGCAAAGCGTTTAAGTTCAGTAGAAATGGGGAGCCGAGTGCAAAGTGTCTTAGATAAGGGAAGCTATTTTGAACTGGATGTCCACGGTTCTCAAGGTCAAGAAATAGTCAAAGCGAAAAATATCTGTGTTGCAGGTGGTAAGAAACCCAATATCCCAGAGTTTTGTCGTTCTCAACTATCTGAATCCTGTTTCCACGCCTTGGAAATTGCTTTGCGCAATCCTGATGTCCATGGTAAACGGGTTGCTGTAATAGGAGGTGGCCAGACTGGAGCTGAGGTGGTTATCAACCTACTTAATAAAGAGTGGGGAAAACCGGAACAAATCACCTGGGTTTCCCGTCGGAGTAATTATCTCCCCTTGGATGAAACCCCATTTACTAATGACTGGTTTACACCTGAATATGTAGATGTGTTCCGTCAGCTATCCCAGCACCGTAGGGAAGAAGTCGTGGCGGAGCAGAAGCTAGCCTCGGATGGGATTTCACCGGATACTTTAAAAGAGCTGTACCAGCTTTTTTATCGATTGGTACACCTTGATGGTGACACGAATCGTGTGGTGCTAATGCCCAATCGTGAAATGGTGGATATGTCTAGTTGTGGCAGTTATCGAATTCAACTGCAAAATCATCTAGTTGGTGGAGCAAATGGGCAAGAGTGGTTAGACGCGGATATTGTCATTCTGTGCACAGGGCTATGTGAAGCACTGCCTCCTTGTATTGCGCCCCTACAGGATCGTATAGCCAGAGATGGGGAGGGGCGTATACTTCTGGATGACGCTTTTGCAACCCAATTAAATGGTGATGAAAGTGATCGTCGGCTCTATTTTTTGGGGACTGGACGCTTTAGCCATGGTATTGCAGAGCCACAGCTAAGCCTCTCTGCCTGGAGGGCTGCACAGGTTGTTAATGATTTGCACAGTGATCTGGTATACAACAACCAGCAGTCAAGCAACTATATGAATTGGATTACTCCCAAGAAGGTTCAAGAGGCTGCTGTAGCCTAATTCTTTAGCTAATCAGTGGTTGAGTACTTTAATTCAACCACTGATTGTTTAATTCCCCACATCCAAGTCGTAAAAAGCCTTGCTTACTTGGTGACACTTATAAAGATTCCCATATGGTCAGTTACCGCTGCTGACATGCTCGCATCGTTCACTGCAACTGGGGTACTCTGTGAGAGATAACCTACTTGATTAACACGAATTGTACTTGTGTTGTAAATCGCCACATCATACTTCTTACTCGCGGTGCTGTTTGTGCCCGAAAAACTGCGTTCATAAGAATCTGAAGGCTGTATGCTAGCGCTAATATGTGCGTCAGAAAAGGTCGACCCAGTGGCCCCGCTAAGAACATCTTCGGTGAAGCTATCAGTCCCTTGATTGGTATCGCCCATCACAAGATCAATGGTGCCATAACCTCCGTGTATCACCTGGTTGTTAATAAAGCGATAGAAGGAGATTGCATCACTTTGTTTTTTGGCAATACTATTGGGAACGTGTACAAAAACGACATTGATATTGCCTGATCTCACTGCAGTCCAACCCATGCCTGAACCGAGGATTGTGTGCTGGGTGGTATTGGCCGCATGAATACTAAAACTGTTACAGGCTTTTCCTGTTGTGTTTGAGCCGACCAGATTTCCTGCATGCTGTTGCATAGAACTCCATTCACTATTGCTACCATCCATTTCTCCGTACACCAATAAATCACAGGTTTGACCCAGCGAGCGATACAGATGTTGATGTGTCTGGCGGGCCTTCCCTTCTATCATGTTCAAAAACTGGGCATCGCTATGCTGATTTTTACCCATAAACCCTTGTGGCGCCTGTGCCACTAGTTGGGCCGGGCCATGGATTGGAATTTGTGGTCTTAATCCATCTGCAGTTGGCATAACCAGGTGCCAGCGGTCCTGGTTAGATGCCTGATGATTATGCGTCATACGGGTGAAATATTGGCTATTGGACGCACCAATTCCGCAATTGGTGCTAGCGTTCGAATTTATTGATTGGTAAGCGAAAGTTGGCATAGAGGATCATCATCCTTGATTCGGGTATTGAATGTCATTTCTTTTAAAACTAAATTCCATGAGTTTTACAGCGGGTAAGCCGCGATCTTATGTAGAACTCAATGTGAATAGCGCTGCTTTGAAATGATCTCACTAAAGACAGTGAGTTTAAATTTTGATGAACAAGAATAAAAGAGGAATATGTAAGCACTTTTACAGACATCGAATTACCCGATAGTTAAATATAGGCCACATTCTCAGGGTTAACTAGGGTATTTTTGTTGTTGTGATTTTACTTTGTAGGGTGTTGAAATTGTTCTGGGCATGCAGGTTAGCGAGGGATATACATTATTAGTGTTCTGGCCTAGAAAATTTCCCGTTGCCCCAATTAGATAGCTCATATTAAAAGTACAGGGGCAATTTTATCGTATCGAGCTATTTATAAGTTCTGAGGTCAAATATTGCGATTTTAAAATTTAAATTAAAGGAGGCGCGAAAAACGAGGTCAGACTCCTTCCGTGTGCAATACTTTTTGGGTACTGGACCACCGGTCTAGTGCGCGGTGAGCAAGGAGGGAACCTGCGATGCGATTGAATTCAACTTTGGCTCAGGGGCGCTATCACTATAGTTGTGATGGCAGGGAAATGCCTGTGCAAGATAGTTGGCAGTTAGGGAATGATGAGCAGGGGCGACGCTCGCTTGTCAGTCGGCGCTTAGTCGGGGACCAGGGGTTTGGGATCGAAGTATTTGCTCTTTTGGAAGGGGGGCTAGTGAGTGAGTGTGTTGTGCATTGGCGAGATGAAGTTGATGAGGTGAGCGCCCACTACAAGTTAATTCCAGAGGAGGGAAAAAGTCCTGCGATAGGTGATGACATTCAAGCCAGCTGGACAGGTCCCAATGGCCCTCAGCAACTCAATATAGAAGGGGACGAGCGGCTTTTGTTTCCACTGATGCGGGTTTTTATGGGGCCTGTCTTGTCGAGGTTGGTACAACATGAAAATGGCCTGGAAGTTGTGTCCCCTGATATCGTCGATCCATCTCAGCGAGGTAAGTTGCTCTCTCCTAGGGTGAGCCATCGCACGGCAAGATCAATGGCGGGGGATGTTTCGAGCCAGAAGGCTCAGGAACTGGGTTCCGATATTATTGCTTACATTTACCAGGGCGATGAAGCTGAAAGAGATGCCCATTGCTATGTTGATAGTCGGAGCCTGTTAGTGGGGTACGATTGGCCATCTAGTACTGGCCGCCTGTGGCAGGTTCGGCTGAGGGACTTGGAGTGGTCGTCGAGCTTAAAAGGACTACTTTAGTCCAGCTTGAGGAAACTTTATAACCACTATTGGTCACACAAATAGGCTTAAATGGAGATTCCTGTTTCTATTCCTGTCACTATTTAGTTTTCTGTTCTATCTAAGCTGAAATTAGAGCTTCGCTAGCCTGATTGGCTATCTTGTCACGATAATCGCAAAATTATGTAGTGGGACTTGTAATCCTCTCCAGTGTAAGCTTGCATCACGATTGCAATAAATGACTGGGGGAAAGCGTTTTGTCCTACTATCGAAGAAGGGTTTTTGCCGGGCTCACATTACTTTCTTCTGTTGGGTTAGTTGCACAGTTGCCAACAGCTTTAGCTGAAGAGGCGCCAGAATCAACTTTTTCTATGGATGTGGGAGAAAACCTGCAGACCCACCATAAGCGCTGCTTGAACGAGCAAATACTTGTTTCGGATGCCGATGTCACGATAAGGGAAATTCGACGTGTCTGCGCTGAAAGAGTTAGAGCTGAACTGACCCTTGAAGAAGATCCGGTGATAGCAGACTTTATTGTCGACGAGTATGAGGAAGACCTTCCGACAGATGAAGTATTGTTAGGGGGCAGAGCTCAGGCTATCAGGGATGCCGCCAATAACCCCTTTACTTTAGCTTCCCATAAAACTAACTACGTGCTGCCAATGGTCTACAACCCAGCCCCTGAAGAGGGAGGGGTGGCAGATATTGAAGGACCAGATAAAGCTGAGGATTTGGATAACGTCGAAGTACAGTTCCAGCTCTCTGTGCAAGTGCCTATTTGGCGGGGTTTTTTGGGGCAGGCTTCTGTACTGAGTGTCGCCTATACAAATCGTAGCTTTTGGCAGGCATACAACTCTGATAACTCCTCTCCCTTTCGTGAAACAAATCACGAGCCGGAATTGATTCTGAGTTGGCTCAATGATTGGAGCCTATTTGGCTGGAATAATGTAGCTAATCAGGTGGCGATTAACCACCAGTCAAATGGGCGCAGTGAACCCTATTCCCGCAGCTGGAATAGAATTTACGCCAATTTTGTTTTTGAGCGGGATAATTATTCAATCAGCCTAAAGCCCTGGTACAGGGTCCCTGAAGATAAGGATGATGATGATAATCCGGATATTGAGCACTACCTGGGGCATTTTGAACTAGGTGGGCGATACCGCGATGGAGATCACACGGTTTCACTGATGTTACGTAACAATTTGCGCTCAGATAATCGTGGTGCAGTGGAGCTGACCTGGGGCTTCCCTCTCGGGAAACGCGTCGATGGATATATCCGCTATTTCAATGGTTACGGCGAGAGCCTCCTTGATTATGATGAATCAGTGCAAACTTTAGGATTTGGATTTGTATTAGCCCAGGGGTTTTAACCTTAACGACGAGGGCGTACTCGCAATGAATAGGCTCTCGTTTTTCCCTTCTTAACCTGACTTGTTATCAGGGTTTGTTCATGGCCTTTGATGATAGTTACCGATTGAGTGCCCATGCGGTAATCACGAATACTGGCGGAGAAGTACTGCAGCTGAAAGCGACTTATGCTGAGCGTAGCTGGGGCTTGCCTGGCGGAGCATTAGACCCGGGTGAAACTGCCCATGAGGCATTGGTGCGGGAGTGCCATGAGGAGCTTGGACGAGAAGTGCGAATAGAGTATCTCAGTGGCATCTACTACCACAACGCTTTCAATTCACATGTTTTTATTTTTCGAGCCCATTTTATTAAAGAGGGTGACTACATTCTCTCTGATGAACATTCCCAATGGGCTTACTTTCCGCTTCACCAATTATCCCTGGTACAACGTCACAGGGTCGAGGATTGCCTCATGTTTAATGGTATTGTGCGTAGCGCAAAGTTCTAACTTTATTATCTTCCTTGGCAATAGATCTGGTATGCCTGGGTACATTTGGCGAAAATCGCCAAATGCAATGTAGTCGCAGAATTCCCCTCCCTCCTACATTAGTATTTGCCCCCTGGTGTTTATTGCCCTGGAATTCCAGAGCCACCGCAACTCGCGGGGGCCTTATAAAAGTTAATAAAATCAAATAGTTGAATAATTGATACAGCAAGTTGTACTCACCTGCAAGCTATGCTGATGGATAAGAATTATGGGTTTGGAATTGAAGATGCCTGAGTTGGGCAACCTAAACGAAAACAGCCTTGAATTAGAGTGCCGGGTCGCTCTGGTCAGTTCTGATAGCAAATTGGCCAATGAGTGGATTACCGCTCTCAATAATACGGCAGCAGTACACGACAATCCTTTTGGCCTTCACTTTGAAGCCGTAACGCCCGCAGATGCTGAAAGGTTGGCAAAAGAAGAGGATTCACTGCAAGCGGTCATTGTCGATGGTGGCAGTGACGGGCAGGGGTTGGATGCTGCAGATGACATCGCTGACCGAATTCACGCTTTGCGTTCCCAGCTTAATATCTTCCTCGTAGCCCACAGTGGTTTTGCTGGAACAACCTCCAAGCCGGGCAAATCCGGTTCAAAATCCCTGGCAAATTTGCGTCGCCGCTTCGATGAGTTGTTCGATCGTCGTGAGGGCAATTTCAACCATATGTTCCGCTTGGTGCAGGCGTTTATTGCTCGAAGAGCTTCGACTCCTTTTGCCGACACTCTGAAAGAATACGTATTCTCAGCTCGGGATGCGTGGCATACACCTGGCCATTCTGGTGGTGACAGTTTGCGCAATAGTCCCTGGGTGGGGGATTTTTATCGCTTTATGGGTGAACATATCTTCAATACAGACTTGTCTGTTTCTGTTCAAGTTTTAGATAGTTTACTCGAGCCCCACTCGGTTATTCAGGAGGCGCAGGATCTAGCAGCTCAGGCTTTTGGAGCTCGCCATACCTTTTTCCTGACCAACGGCACCTCTACCGCAAATAAAGTGGTTATTCAGCAAATTCTTGGTGGTGGCGGAAAAATTATCGTTGACCAAGCGTGTCATAAATCAGTTCACCATGCGATTGTGATGAATCGCTGTGAGCCGGTTTACCTGAAGTCTGTACTGCATCCAGAATTTGGAATTTACGGGCCGGTAAAGCGTTCGGATATTGAAGCTGCCCTGGATGAGCACAGTGAGGCGCGCCTATTGGTAATTACCTCCTGCACCTATGATGGATTGCGTTACGACCTTAAGCCAATTATCGACTACGCCCATGAGCGTGGAGTGAAAGTGCTAGTGGATGAAGCCTGGTTTGCCCATGGTTTCTTCCATCCCGAGTTGCGGCCTACAGCACTGGAGTGTGGGGCGGATTATGTGACCCAAAGCACCCACAAAATGCTGTCGGCCTTTTCCCAGGCCAGTATGATCCACGTGCAAGACCCGGACTTTGATGAATTCCGTTTTCGCGAAAACCTGAATATGCACGCCTCTACCAGTCCTCAGTACGCAATGATTGCGAGCCTAGATGTGGCGCGTAAACAAATGGCGATGGAGGGGTATGGTCGTTTGAAGCAATGTCTAAAGATGGTGGAAGTTTTACGTAATGCCGTCAATGAGACAGGTGTGTTCCGCGCGCTAACACGTGATGACTTAATTGCTGACCCACTTGCCAGTGATAACATTCGCCTTGATCCCACCAAGGTGACTATTGATATTTCCAAGAGTGGTTACTCTGGCAATGAAATGCAGATTAAATTGTTTGATCAGTATGGCATCCAGGTGGAAAAGACCACCTACAATACCATTACTGTACTTGTAACCCTCGGTAGTACAGAGAGCAAATTACTTCGCTTGATTCATGCTCTTAAGCAATTGGCAGGAAATACTCACAAGCGTATTCATATCGGGTCGCCGAGGCGTTTGCCAGAATTTACCCGTTTTACATGTCTACCGGCAGATGCTTATTTTTCGGAAGCAGAAGAATTGCCGCTGATGGATAATGGCACAGAAGCTATTGAGAACCTGGTTGGTCGGACCAGTGCAGATGAAATTGTTCCCTATCCGCCAGGTATTCCGGTCCTTGTGCCGGGACAGGAAATTTCAGCCCAGATAGTGCAGTTTTTACAGCAGCTACTTCAGGGGCAGAATACGACAGAAATTCACGGTCTTATTTTCCGCTCTGATGAGCCGATGCTAAGGGTCGTTAAGGAAGCCTCCAAGGGCAAAGCTGAGAAAGTGTAGTCTTCTGGAGAGAAAAAGAAAGGAAAATAGTAAAACTCCATAATCCGGCATGGAGGCCGGTATGCTCGAAAGTCCACAATCTGTGTTGATAGCCGGTGCTTCCGGTGGCATAGCGCAGGCTATTGGCGCCGAAATTATTCGGCGCTATCCTCAAGTTACATTATTGACCTTGAGTCGAATCACAGTTGATATGATTCCTGGCCATGTCGGTGAGCGACACCATTTATCCGTTTGTTTAGAGCAAGCCGAGTCCATCGATATTGTTGAAAATTTTTTGGCCGAACACTCTGAGCCACCAAGTTGGGTAATCAACTGTTGTGGCATTTTACATGATGAGTTCCACGGACCGGAGAAGTCCCTATCGCAATGTGATGATCACTGGTTATTGCAGTCGATTCAGGTCAACGTACTTTCCCATTTACATTTAGCGCGCGCACTGGATGGATTCTTGAAGCGTAGACGCCCTTTGTTGTGGGCATCGCTTTCGGCAAAGGTGGGAAGTATCACGGATAACCAGCTCGGTGGCTGGTACAGCTACCGGTGTAGTAAGGCCGCATTAAATATGCTGGTTAAGAATCTGTCTATTGAGTGGGCGCGGAAACTGGAGGAAAGTTGTGTGGTAGCGATTCACCCAGGTACGACAGATACTTCACTATCCAAACCTTTTCAGTCTAATTTGCCCCCAGATAAACTCTACACCCCTGAATTAAGCGCGAATCGTATTGTAGATGTCTTGAGTCAACTGGCATCGGCAGACACCGGAAAATTACTGTCATGGGATGGAAGTTTTATACCCTGGTAGCGATCAGCGTGAAATAGGCGCGATAGTAGCTGTTATCGTATCTTAAGTTATAAGAGGGTTTCCCCGCTCCAGAATAGTGGCGATATCAATCCCAGTGGGTAGGCTTCCAGTATTGTGTGTGCCGTTAATCCCTATTCTTGATTTGATAAAGGCGTCAGTTACACAAGGGTTACTCCCCTGTAGCAGAAGGTGCGCCTGCATGGTCAGGGCCATTTGGTCAATAATATGACGGGCACGGTATTCAAATTGATTTAGGTCGGAAAGATCGTTTCTTAACTTGTCGACTGCCGTATCAAATTGTGTGTTTATGCCTCGACTAATGTTTAACTCATCAAACCAGTGGCTAATTACTGCAGGGGTTTTAGTGATGGCACGTAACACGTCCATCGCTTGAATGTTCCCTGAGCCCTCCCAGATTGCATTTATCGGAGCATCTCGGTACAGCCGTGCCGTAATAAAGTTTTCAATAGCTCCATTGCCTCCCAGGCACTCCATAGCCTCATAGGCGTGATGGGGACTGCGTTTGCATATCCAGTATTTTCCCACCGCGGCCCCGAGCCTGAGTAGCATCTTCTCGTGTTCGCTGCCCTCTTGATCCATTGCTCTGGCTATGCGCATGGTAAAGGCAATTGAGCCTTCCACCTCCAATTGAAGGTCGGCAAGCACATTTTGCATCAGTGGTTGATCAATCAGCTTTTTGCCAAATGCTTTGCGCTCACTAGCGTTGTAAATTGCCTGGATAACAGCTTGCCGCTGCCCTGCAGATGAGCCCATCATGCAATCAAACCGCGTAATCGCTACCATCTTGATGATGGCGCTGACCCCACGCCCTTCTTCGCCGATTAGCCAGCCCAATGCGCCGCGTATCTCAACTTCTGAAGAAGCATTGGAAACATTGCCACACTTTGTCTTCAGGCGTTGAATCTCCAGCTGGTTCTTCGAACCATTCGGCCTCCATCTTGGAACCAAGAAGCAGGATAAGCCGCCGGGCGCCTGGGCAAGAATTAAAAAGGCATCGCACATAGGGGCGGACATAAACCATTTGTGCCCTAATAATTCATAGGTTCCATCGGCGAGGGGAATTGCAGCGGTGGTATTTGCCCTGACATCTGAGCCCCCTTGTTTTTCGGTCATGCCCATACCGATCGTCAATGAGTTTTTCTCAAAATATGGGCGATTACTTCCATCGTAAGTGCGGCTGGTTATTTTGGGTATCCATTCGATGGCGATTTCAGAGTTTAGCTCGATAGTGGGCACTGAGGCGAAGGTCATAGTGATAGGACACCCGTGACCGGCTTCAAGCTGAGTGTGCAAGTAATTTTTTGCAGCTCTGGCCACGTGGGCACCTGCGCGTGGGTCGGTCCAGGGAGAGCTGTGTAAACCTTCTGAAAGTGCCAGCTGCATTAGCTGGTGATAAGAGGGATGGTATCGAACCAAATCAATGCGGTGGCCGGAACGATCGTGACTTTCGAAGATAGGTTTAAATTCATTGGCGGCATAACCCCGCTCAATCATTTCTGGCCTGCCACACACCTCCCCATACCGCTCCAGGTCATCTTCAGCCCAATGGGCCCCATTAATATGTACGGCTTCCTTTAACGCCTGATCAGTAATATAGAGGTTATGACCAGTAAGTGGGCGAGGCTGATTGCTAACTTGATATGTGGATTTGTAATCTGGCACATAGTTTTGACTGTTCATAACTTCACCTAAAGGACTTGAGATTTCAATTGGTGTAGCGACTTACTTTGTACAATTTTACCAATTAATTGAAGGTAATAATTCAAGAAATAGCTGAATATGAGCATAAAACAAGCTTTCCTTGATTACTATTTAAGCTGTTTGATTGTGGTCAGTTATTTTGTTGCTTTTATTTACAGGGCTGTATGTTTTGATTTGAGGGTAATGTTTACTCGATCAAATATGGTTTTAAAGTAATGAAATGAAATTTATATTTAATTGCTATCGAATACTATTTTTTCAGTTTATCTACTGTAGCTCTTGAATAGTTTGATGTTTGTCATCTCATTTTAGCTA
This sequence comes from Microbulbifer maximicatervae (SeqCode), assembly GCF_052468155.1. NCBI lineage: Bacteria > Pseudomonadati > Pseudomonadota > Gammaproteobacteria > Cellvibrionales > Microbulbiferaceae > Microbulbifer > Microbulbifer maximicatervae (SeqCode). The sequence continues at coordinate 111,358 of NZ_CP174335.1, read as the reverse complement.
AGGTTTTTTTTTATCTCAAATTGATCAAAATAAATTTAATAATACTGTGGACCAGTATAAAAAAATTGATATTTATGAGTTCTTGTTTGCTGGGAGAATCTATACCAAAGCATGTGAATTTTTCTTTTCGGTTCACCTTTCTATGATACCTTAGTATTACTAAATGGTATGAGGGAACCAAGTTGGCACACTTAAGATTGAATTTTTGATATCTAGATCACTACCGGTTGAAGTCATTGGGTTGATCGAATAGATTTAGCTCACAGCATAAGATGAGCGCGGAAACTTAAAAAATAGTTAGCCTGGCAACAGGCTTAAACATAAAAGGACTGCACATTGGGGGAACCCAGATGAATTTGCATAAGGATTATGCACCGCTAAAGGTTGTTAGCCCTAAGTCAGAAAAGACAGGGATTACAGTTGCCTTTTTAACCGCATGCGTCAATCTACAATCCTCAATATTTGCCGGGCGAATTGAAGATGAGTTTAAGACTACTTGCGCTATTTTGCAGCGCTCGACACTTTCTTCGCTGAGTGGCATTAAGGCTGAATACCTCCTTCTTGATTGTGCCGATGTCTCTGCTTCAGAGCTTGAATTACTCTTAAGGGAAATACACTCCCTGCCCAGTCCACCAAATATCGTATTGATCAATGTAGGTCAGAAATCGGATATTGATTTTGTTCTTCACTGGGAAAAAGTCTTGGGATTAATACCCTCTGAGTGCGAAGCAAAAGTCATTATGGAGAGGTTAGGGAGGATATTCTCAGGGGAATACTGGTTCCCAAGAGATGTGCTTCATAACTTCCTTAGGCAGCATAGAAAGCCAAAAAAATGGTGCGATAAAGTATCAAATCTTACTCAGCGGGAACGGCAAATTTTGCAGTTGATTTGTGACTGTAATACTAACGCTAATATAGCTGAAGCCTTGTGTGTCAGTGAACATACTGTTAAGAGCCATCTATATAAGATCTATAGAAAAATAGGCTGTAAGAATCGCCTAGAAGCAAGTAGCTGGGCCAGTCAAAACTTGTAATATTATGAAATCACTATTAATAAGTGCAGCTGTGTTTACAGTTGCACTTTCATGTATCGTATACAAAAGTTATGCCCAAGAAACAGGTGAGCAAATCTCAGAGGAGTCTCTGCTTACTGGACTGGTTATTGATAATACGGTAAGTGGTATCGGCCATGAGTTTGCGAGATCTCTTTCTATTTATATCACGACTAATTTCACTGGGTTTGATTACAATCTGACAGTGCATGAAAGGCCGTCGGCTAGATGGGGTAGTGTTGTTTGGGTGACCTTCGATAGCAAGCAGGTTTTTAAGACAGTTATTTACCCTGGGCGAAGAAAGTTCGGTGCAGTTGTTGAGCAGGCAGCATCGCAAATAAATAATAATGTACGTCAGCAGCGGTTACAGGAGCTGTTATCTCAAAATATTGATTTGGCGGGGGATGAAATATAATGAAATATATTTGCGCGGTAGCTATTTGTATTTTTTCTTGTTCAGTGTTTGCAACGGAGTTGGTGTATACGCCAGTTAACCCATCATTCGGGGGTAATCCTTTAAATGGTAATTATTTGTTGAATAATGCTAGCGCGCAGAACAGTAAGAAAGATCCTGATGCTAAGAATTCCCCCTATTCTGATTCTTCTTCCCTGGATAGATTTACAGACACTCTAGAATCTCGCTTGCTTTCACAGTTGTTGACAGATGTCGGGAACGGTAATGACGGGACTTTGGTGACTGATGACTACATTGTAAATATTGTTGATATTGATGGTGAGCTAACAATAACGATAACCGATGCTGTTACAGGTGAAATATCTGAGATTGTGGTAGTGGGTCTCAATCCTACCAATTAATAAAATTTTATCGATAGGCTTAGGTTTTTGTGGGGTGGTGCAATGTTGTTAAGAATATTGTTGTTTACTGTTATTTTTGGGTTGAGTGCGTGTAGCTCTGTAAAAGAAGCTTTATTTGGTCCCGGTCAACAAAAGGCAACGCTGACAGACCGAATGAGCACTTATTCTGATTTGGTTAGCTTGCCTGCTCCCAGGGGAAAAATAGTCGCAGCTGTTTATGGTTTTAGTGATCAGACTGGGCAGTATCGGCCTGCGCCTTCCAGTTCATTTTCGACAGCGGTTACTCAGGGAGCTGCTGCCATGCTTGTTCAGGTTCTGAATGAATCTGGATGGTTTGTAACGCTTGAGCGAGAGGGTCTTCAGAACCTATTGACGGAAAGGAAAATAATTAGGGCCGCAATAAAAGAACAGGATAGCCCTGCAAGTCCTGTGTTCGATTTACCTTCACTAATGTCAGCAAACATTATGCTTGAAGGTGGGATTGTTGGTTATGATACCAATATTAAGACTGGAGGAGCAGGTGCCCGTTACTTTGGTATTGGTATTTCCGAGCAGTATCGTGTCGATGAAGTGACCGTTAATTTACGTGCAGTAGATGTGCGAAGTGGTCGGGTGTTGAGTAGTGTTTTGACTAGCAAGAAAATTTTGTCGAGGCAGGTTCAGGGAGACGTTTACACTTTTGTTGAGTATAAGCGATTGCTTGAAATAGAAGCAGGTATGACAACTAATGATCCTACTCAGTTATGTGTTCTTTCGGCCATAGAGTCAGCGGTAATTCACCTTATTTCACAGGGGGTCAATGCTAACCTGTGGGCGCTAGAAGATAATAGCCAATACCCTATGTCTGTACTTAGCGAATATGCAGCAACTCCAGTTAAAATATTATAAATTTTTAAAGAATATTAAATTTTTCAATACATGTTTCTATTTGTTTGGTTGGTCTGGAGTAGTTTTATTTGTTAATTGTCAAATTTTATTTGTGAGCTTTAATGTTTTTGTGTGTAATTAGATGGAATGGGTTTACGTTGGCATTTTGTGTGTTTTGGGCTTGTGGTCTAAGTTAATACCAAAGTCTTATATTCTTCTTATTCTTTTTTATTAAATATAATCTTTCTTCTGATTCAATATTTCTCTTTTTTATCTATAGTTGTTCTCGTTGTTTTTTTAGTTGTTAACCGTTCTTTATTGAGAGGTGGTTGGTGATTGCTACAGCGAAACGAGTAACGGTAATTACACTTCTGTTCCTGGTTTTACCGCTTTCGGTGTGTTGGGCTTCTGATCTGGATAACCACGATGAACTGTCTGCGGGGCAGGGGGCCCTGGATCTTCTTTTATTAAGAAAAGATTCAATTGCGGGCAACTTGGCTCAGGTTTCACAAACGGGTGATTATAACGTTGCAGAGATTACCCAGTCCGGTTTTTATAACCAGGTCGTCCTGATACAAGGAGGTGAATCCAATGCTGCATTAGTGCAGCAAACAGGCGATTCTAATTATGCTGCGATATCGCAGTCTGGGGCCTACAACCAAGCTACAGCGATACAGAGTGGTGTGGGTAACGTGGCATTGATCAGTCAGGTTGGCTACGGAAATTCCGCAAACATTATTCAAAACGGTGATGGATTGTTTGGTTATGTCGCTCAGTTCGGTGACGACCATGCGGTGCAACTAGTGCAGTACGATTAAAGCACTGCACTCTTTTACTTGTATTTATAATTTTATTCCGAGGGAGATTGATAGATGAAAAAGGTTACACTTGCTGCTGCTATTGCTTTGGTTGTTGGCTCTAGCCAGGCACTAGCTGATAACAACTTTGGTGATCAGGTGCAGCTTGGAAATGACAATGATGCCAATGTTATCCAGGTGACAGCAGCTACCAATAATGCGGCGTACCAGTGGCAGGAAGGCGAGTCAAACTACGCCAGAGCCATTCAATCTAATGCTGATGACAACTACATTGACCAAACACAAATTGGCAACCGTAATTCAGCTAGAACAACCCAAGAATATGGCCAAGTAGGTAGTGAGGCAACTACTTATCAAGATGGTGAGGGAAACAACGGTGTAATTCATCAGTGGGAAGGTTCGTATAACACGACTCATATTGCTCAAATCGGTAGTGAAAACCAGCTGCATGTAGATCAGTTCTTTGGGTCTAATTTCAATTACTCTGACATGTATCAAGTGGGTAGCGATAACGCCGGACTCTTACAGCAAGAAGGTGATGGTAACTACTTTGTCAGCACCCAAGAAGGCGATAGTAACGGTGTTTGGAACAGCGCAGTTCTTTCTTCTACCGATGGATTTTATGGCGGTCAGCTAGGTGACTTCAACGTGGGGTCAGTCTATCAATATGGTTCTGCCAACAATGCTAATTTGATGCAAAGAGGCGACTTCAACCTATTAGACGTTGGACAGGCCGGAGCTAATAATACGGCTAATGTCTTACAAGAAGGCCTGGGAAATGCGGGAATGGGCTATCAATCTGGAGATAATAACGTTGTTAATATCAGCCAGAACGAAACCTTCAATTATGGTGTTATGAATCAAGTGGGTAATGATAATAGCGCTAATCTTGTTCAAACTGGTGACGCTAATGTGGCCGACTTCGGTCAGTATGGCGATTTGAATCTTGTTAACATTGACCAGGCTGGTATTAGTAATGAGACATACGGTTATAGTGCCGGTGTATCAAATATTGTAGATGTAGATCAGTTTGGGGAGCTGAACTTGGCTGAAGTGCATCAAGATTTTGGTGCTGATAACCTGGTAACCGTAGCTCAATCAGGCGCCGAGCACTTCGCTCACGTTGGTCAGTCTGGCTATGAAAACATTGCCACTGTTAACCAGACAAGTACCTTAAATATGGCTAGCATTGAGCAAGTTGGCGCCAACAATATGGCTACCATCACTCAGAACTGATCTTGAAAAGTTTCAGGTATGAGAAAAAACCGCCCTTTTGGGGCGGTTTTTCATGAGGCCAATGTGGTTTTAGGTAAACAAAAAGTGACTAGATTATCCGTTGACCAGAAAAGTTGAGGATCAGCTCTAATAGCCCTGTCCATGGAGATTGCTGCCCACTACCACCTTTGATAGAGACATCTATAGCCCGAGCGCGAATTAATAAGCTTTCTAGTTGCTTCCTATTAAGTCTATGTAGGGCTCCTTGGACCAATGGCTGTCGCTTTTGCAGCCGAACCAATCTCGCTAGAGGTTGGCCTTGATCCAGTTTTTCCATGATGTCGAGAAGAGTGCGAATTTCTCTTGCTATTGCCCAAAGTACAATGGGTGGTTCAATACCTTCGACCCTCAATCCGTCGAGTGTTTTGATTGCTTTGGCTGAATTGCCAGAGAGTGCTGTGTCAATTAGGTCAAAAACACTGTAACGGGCGGAGCTGGTAACACTATGCTCCATCATTTCCCGGGTAATTTCTTGCTCGGGGATGGAAAGCTTAAGTTTTTCTATCTCCTGGCTTGCGGCAAGCAGGTTGCCCTCTACTCTTTCTGCCAGGATTTGTACTGCTTCTGGCTCGGCTGAAAGGCCTGCAGATGCAAGGCGCTGGTTGATCCAGCGGGGCATTTCCTGAATCGTCACAGGCCATACCTGAACCAGTACTCCCGATTGTTCTAGGACTTTGACCCATTTGCTGTTGAGTTGCGATTTATCAAGTTTCGGTAATACCAATAAAAGTAAAAGATCTTCACTCGCCAGTGAAGCAAACTCTTGCAGGGCTTTACTGCCCTTATCCCCCGGTTTTCCTCCAGGCAAACGCAGCTCGACGAGTTTTTTTTCTGCGAAAAGAGACATATTTCCGGCTGAAGCAACCAGCGTGTTCCAGTCAAAATTATGCTCTGCGTGAATAAGTTCTCGCTCGGTGAAACCGTGCTTTTTCGCTGTTGAGCGGACTAAATCGCAGCACTCTTGTACTATTAAGGGCTCATCACCAGTGATAATAAAAATTGGCGATAGGCCCTTTTTTAGATTTTGCGATAATTGATGGGGGTTAACGCGCATTAATAAAACTAACCTAGTAGCTCTTTTCTTCTAATGAGGCATTCACATCGATACGCCGTAAGCGATCGATAATGCGCCCAATAAGCTCCCGCTGCATCTCCGCGCGCAAGGTATTTTCCTCTTCACTTTTACTGACAATTTCATCGACATCCCACTCCAAGGTGCGGTAAACATCTGCCTGTGCTTTATTTAGGAGGACTTGGCCTGAAGCTGTGCGTACGCTATAGATTGCACTGGTAATTAATTCGTATTCAGATGCTCGCCCTTCAGAGTCTACAGCTACGGTTAGTTTTCTCTCGGTTTCCTGGTGAATGATGAGTGTATAGTCAGCTTCTGCAGGTGATTCCGCCATAGGCACACCCGCATTATTGAGCAGTCGAGTTAATTGATCTGCGATATCACTGCGAGGGTCTACTGTGGATATATAGAGTGTACTACCGGGAGGAAAATTCTTAGGGGCTCCTCTTAGATGCCAGCCGCAACCGGCAATAGTGATAGCGAGAAGAAAAATAAAGGCTCGAATTGCGATTGTTTTCATAAACTACTTGCCTTGGTCTTGTCGGCTACAGCGAGCTGACTTAAGTGAGCCGGGAGTGAAACTCCCGACATCATATTGCGGGTCTCTACTTGGCGACAATATTAACCAGCTTGCCAGGAACGACGATTACTTTGCGCACCGTAGCTTCACCGATAAATTTCTGAACGTTCTCATCGGCGAGGGCGAGTTTTTCCAGGCTCTCTTTATCTGCATCAGCAGGCGCATCCAGTTTTGCGCGTACCTTGCCATTGACCTGGACGACCAAAGTAATCGAGGTGCGCACCAGTGCTTTTTCATCTGCCACTGGCCAAGGAGAATCGATTAGGGCACTGGTATTCCCCATAACCTGCCACAGTTGATGACAGATATGAGGAGTAACCGGAGCCAACAGCAAGACGGCGGTCTGTAGGGCTTCTCTCTCTACAGCCAGTCCTTGATCACTGTTGCGATCTGCCAGCTTGCCGACCTCATTGAGCAATTCCATTACTGCTGCGATAGCGGTATTAAAGGTTTGGCGGCGGCCATAGTCATCCCCCACTTTTTGGATGGTCTCGTGGGTTTTGCGGCGCAGCTGCTGTTGCTTGTCATTGAGGGACTGCTGGTCGATCTGTGCTTCACTGGAGCCCGCTGCAATATGGACGTGAACGGTCTTCCAGAGCTTACGCAGGAAGCGGCTGGCACCTTCCACACCGGCATCGTGCCACTCCAAAGTCTGCTCCGGAGGGGCGGCAAACATGGTGAACAGGCGAACGGTATCGGCACCGTACTCCTCAACCGCAGCGTGAGGGTCTATGCCATTGTTCTTGGATTTGGACATCTTTACCACGCCGCTGGCAATAATCTCTTCGCCGGTGGCTCGCTCAATCGCTTTGGTCGGCTTGCCCTTGTCATCGCGCTCGACGTCCACATCGGCGGGGTTGATCCAGGTCTTGTGGCCGTGCTCTTCCTTATAGAAGGATTCGGCTAACACCATGCCCTGACACAGCAGCTGCTTGAAGGGTTCATCGCTATTGACCAGGCCCTCATCCCGCATCAGCTTGTGGAAGAAGCGTGCGTAGAGAAGGTGTAAAATGGCATGTTCAATACCGCCGACATACTGGTCAACTGGCAACCAGTAGTTGGCGCGGTCCGGATCCAGCATGCCCTCTTCAAAATCGGGACAGGTATAACGGGCGTAGTACCAGCTGGACTCCATAAAGGTGTCGAAGGTATCGGTTTCACGTTCTACAGAAGTGCCGTTGAGTTCGTCTTTACGCCATTCGGGATCGGCTTTAATAGGTGATTGAACGCCGTCGAGCTCGACATCTTCCGGCAACAGGATCGGCAGCTTGTCTGCGGGTACTGGTATTTCTCCGCCGTCGGCCAGGTTGAACATGGGGATGGGCGCACCCCAGTAGCGCTGGCGGGAGACACCCCAGTCGCGCAGGCGGTAGTTGGTCTTAACCCGACCCTTACCTGCAGCAATCAGCGCTTCGGAGATCGCAGTAAAGGCGCGATCAAAATCCAGGCCGTCAAAACTGTCGGAATTTACCAGTTTGCCTTTCTCCGTATAGGCCTCTTTCTCCAAGTCGATGGACTCGCCGTCGGCAGCCTCGATAACCTGGATAACGGGCAGCTGGTATTTTTGCGCAAATTCCCAATCGCGCTGGTCGTGTGCCGGTACTGCCATCACTGCGCCTGAGCCGTAATCCATCAGAACATAGTTGGCCACCCATACGGAGACTTCTTCCCCACTGATGGGGTGAATCGCCTTGAGCCGGGTATCCATGCCTTTCTTGTCCATCGTGGCCATATCGGCTTCGGATAGGGACTGCTTTTTGCACTCGGCGATAAAAGTTTTGAGTTCGGGGTTGGACTCGGCAAGCTCCAGAGCGATGGGGTGCTCGGCGGCGAGGGAGACATAGGTAACGCCCATCAGTGTATCCGGACGGGTGGTATACACATCGAAGTGGTCCATACCCGCAATAGGCTTGGGCAGGGCAAAGCTCAGCTCTACTCCCCGGCTCTTGCCGATCCAGTTGCGCTGCATGGTGCGCACCTGCTCGGGCCACTCGGGCAGTTTGTCCAGGTCTTCGAGCAGCTCTTCGGCATAATCGGTGATCTTGATAAACCACTGGGCCAGCTCGCGGCGCTCAACGGTGGTGCCACAGCGCCAGCAGGCGCCATCTTCGACTTGCTCATTAGCCAGTACGGTCTGGTCGTGGGGGCACCAGTTCACTGCAGAGTTCTTCTTGTAGACCAGGCCTTTTTCGTAGAGGCGGGTGAAGAACCACTGCTCCCAGCGGTAGTAGGTGGGCTGGCAGGTGGCCAGTTCGCGGGACCAGTCAAAGCCAAAACCCAGGGCCTTCAGCTGGCCTTTCATGTACTCGATATTGGCATAGGTCCATTTGGCTGGAGCGGTCTTGTTCTGGATGGCCGCATTCTCTGCCGGCAGACCGAAAGCATCCCAGCCCATCGGATGCAACACGTTTTTGCCCTGCATGCGCTGATAGCGAGTAATTACATCGGTAATGGTGTAATTGCGCACATGCCCCATGTGCAGCTTGCCGCTGGGGTAGGGGAACATGGATAGGCAGTAGAACTTTTCCCTGCCGGCGTCTTCCTTTACTTCAAAGCTCTTCTCGGCCTCCCAGAATTCCTGGGCGGAAGCTTCGACTGCGGAGGGGTTGTACTGCTCTTCCATCGATTCGGGACCTATACTCTGTGATCAAAATTTGCGGGAAACTGTTCAGTGTTTATTGGGGGATGTGAACGCTTGTCAATCGGTAAAGATTGATCGCGATCAAGTTTCGCTCCCAGTGCATCTTTTACGATGCGTAAACGCGGGATTATAGGAGGGATACCGTGACGAAGGAACCAAAGTTGCCGCCGAAGGACGATCTGATTAATGAGTTTCGCGAAGACTTTGAAGATTTGGTCGAAGGTGAGCTGGCTGTTGAGAATCTCACCGCCAATAAGATGGCATTTTTGCGCGCTTGGCTGAAAGATGACCTGCATCGGGCTGCTGACTATATCCGGGGACTAGGTGGGGAATTGAAGACCCTGGAGGAGCGCAGCGGTGATTGGCTGCTGGATGCGGCGGACCCCACAGAAACCGCCTGGCCAAACTTAATGCGATGCATCAAAGAGGGCAAGCCCTGGGCTTTGGCCGGCGAGTTTGTAGGGCCGGATGAGGAGTTGCAGTGTTTGGGCTGTGGATACCGAGCTATGCCACCGGCAAATACCCAGATCACTCCCTGCCACCGGTGTGGTTATGGATGCTTTCGCCAGATTGAGGGTGGTCTCGAGTATTGAATGGGCTCTATACGGCGGCGGCCACGCTTCTGATGCCTCCAGCAGCCCCATTGTTGGGGCTGCTAGTTGCATTCCTTTTGCGATTCTCTTCATCCGGGTCCCTGCTTGAGAGATGCTCTCTACCCTTGGCTGTGATTTCCTTTTGTGTGCTTTGGTTAGGGGCGACCCCGGCATTCTCATCCTGGCTTGGGGATCGATTGGGCAAGGTACCTTATCAACCCCATGTAAGGCCTGAGGCCGTTGTAATCCTTGGTGCAGGGCGTTATCGCGACAGGTATTCGAATAGGGAGAGACTCTCTGCGGCGAGTCTTGAAAGAGTTGCCGGTGCTGTCGAGCAAGCACCAGAAGAGTTACCGATTCTGGTATCTGGCGGTCGGGTTCACAGCGGAGAGCGGCTGGCAGAGTCTGATTTAATGGCTGCGTTGTTGGAGGAGGAGTTTTCCACTCCGGTCACTTGGCGTGAAGATTGCAGTCGTACTACTGCAGAGAATGCAGTAAATAGTGCTGATATTTTGCACAGTGCTAATGTGAGGTCGGTTTTTTTGGCCACTCACTGGTGGCATATGCCTCGCGCAGCGGAAATTTTTTCCCGCGCTGGCTTAGAGGTACAGCCCCTGCCGGTTGGGAGTGCTGGAGAGTTGATGCCCCGCGCTCAAACAGGTGTGGGGCGTTGGCTGCCCAATGCTGTCTCCCTGCTAAGGACCCAGGTCTACTGGCGGGAAATACTGGCACGGATCTGGTATCGGTGGAGCTCGCTACCGTCCATCAGAAAATGTTGAGGATGGATAAGGAACTTTTTGATAAATGTAATCTCAGAGGCCTACAGGACTTGAGGGATCAGGCGTCGAGCCCAAATGTTTGAGAGCTCTTGATTGCTAGTTGTACCGGGCTTAGGATGACTGGCGCCACAGGACATACCCATTGATTACCTTTTTATATGGAGTAGCGGCTGTGGATAAGAAACATAACAATAATCGAGATAACCTTATGATGAAGGGCATCCCACTTTCTTTCTCTCCGATACAGTTACATAACCGGTTAAACCGGGCTGTTTGGATTGGCTTCAAGCGGGTTGAGCAAGATGGCCGCACACTGGTTTTTCTGTGTGCCGGTGGCGATAGCGGCGCCCAACTCAGTAAAAATTTTGAGACCTTTGCCGGGCAGATAGTCCGGGAGTTCGGTTTTGCTCCCGCCGAAGTGGAGTTCATCGAGCTGCGTTCCAAAGCCGAGGAGTCCCATTGGTATCGCTGGCATGCCCAATGGGTGGGGTCTGCGCCAATGGAGTGCCATGGCGACCTGGTGACCAGTGAATCTAGCCGACGCTACTTAGCCCAGGCACTTGAGAGCGATATGGCCGCTGCTTAAACTCACTTATTCAGGCGCTGGCTTTACTTTAGTGGCAGCGCCGTCACCCTTGAGCAGGTCTGAGAGGGCCTGCTCCAGAGTTGGAAACTGGAAGGTATAGCCGGTTTCCAGTGCTGTACAAGGCTCGACCCTGTCACTGGCTAGCAGTAATTCATCAGCCATCTCTCCAAAAGCTATCTTTAAAGCCCAGGCCGGTGAGCGTAAGAACGCCGGGCGATGCAGTTCTTTGGCCAGGATTCGGGCAAAGCTGTTGTTAGTTACAGGTTCCGGTGCACTTCCGTTAAATGGATGGCAAAGTTGATTGTCGATGGCGTGTAATATCAGCCCGACTTCGTCTTCTTCGTGAATCCAGCTCATCCAGTGTTCGCCCGAGCCCATGGGGCCGCCAAGCCCGAGCCGAAATGGTGGCAGCATTTGGGGAAGGGCGCCACCGCGCATGGAGAGAACGATAGCTGTGCGGATAATGCCTACCTTAACACCAGAGTGCTGCAGCGGGAGCGTGGCGGCCTCCCAGTCCCGACACAGCTGTGCGGCAAAGCCCCCTCCTGGAGCGCTGTCTTCTTTCAGTAACTCCCCTCCGCGATTGCCGTAATAGCCGATTGCGGAGCCGGACAAGAAGTAGGATGGCTTGTCTCTTTGGCCCAGGGTCCAGCGAACCAGCTTCTCTGTTGTGTCCAGGCGTGAACTGCGAATTTCAGTGCGATATTTTTCTGTCCAGCGACGGGAGATGGGGGCCCCGGCAAGGTTCACAATAACATCTACGGGCTGGTTTACCTCTGCGGGATCGCGGCAGGCGTTGGCTGATTCGCCACATAAGTTTCGAACCCTGTCCGGATGTCGGCTTAATACCGTAATAGTATGGCCTCGCTCCAGCCAGCGCCGACAAAAGAGTCTGCCTATAAGCCCGGTGCCACCGCTAATCAAGCAATGCATGGGGAATCACCTTGCCTTATATTCGCTAGAAAATTGAATGGAGCATAGCAGTGATATTCAGTGGCGGTAGCTTACCGATGGCCACCCCGGCAGGGGGTGGCCGCAGGGCTTGTTTTAATCGGGTAGCTCGCCACTGAGAGGGGAGTTGGATTGGGGTTCCACCCTGCGGCGTAAAAACAGGGCCAGGGCCAGCATTGGAAGCGCCAAGGCAAATACCAATGAGATGCCGGCTAGCATAAACGGGGTGGCGCCACCCATCGCTCTGATATCCCCGGTCATATTCGCGCGTTCGAATTGGGGGAGTTTTTTAATAATCCTCCCCTTGGGGTCCACAATTGCCGTCACACCAGTATTTGTCCCTCTCACCAGGTAGCGACCAGTTTCCAAAGCGCGCATCTGCGCCATTTGCATATGTTGTAAGGGGCCAATAGAGGTCCCGAACCATGCATCATTGCTAATGGTCAGCAAAACCTGGGAAGACAGTGCTGAGTCGGCAACCAGCCTGGGATAGACAACCTCATAGCAGATAAGCGGCGCCCAGCTTGCACCAGCAGCATTGAGCGGCGATTGTTCGTCCGGGCCTGAGCGGATAAAGGAAGTGGGGAGATTAAAAAACTCGATAGTGCCCCGAATAAAATCCTCCAGAGGTACATACTCACCAAAGGGGACCAGGTGGCGCTTGTGATACACGCTGGGGCTCTGGCCAAAAACTGCGGCGGAGTTGTGAATACTCAGTCCCCCCTGTGTCGAACCCCGGGTGTCATAGAGAATACCGGTGATCAAATCGATGTTGGTAGTCTCAGCATTGCGTTGCAGCGCCTGCATAAGGTTGGGGGCTTGCCCGTAGAGCATGGGCAGGGCGGCTTCGGGCCAGATAATAACGTCTACATCCTGATCGCTAAGGGCGCGAGTACCCTCCTGGTAGCGACTGATAGTTTCCCCGCGAAACTCTGGCAACCACTTCTTTTCCTGAGGAATATTAGCCTGCACCAGCCCAACGCTGATAAGAGGACCTTTTGCGGAGGTCCACTCCACTTGGGAGAGGGCAGCTCCTATTGGCCAGGGGGCCAGTGCCGCAGTGAGTAGAATGATATGGCTGTGTCGCTTGAGCGGGGATAGGCGGCCACTGACAACCAGGGCCAGCACTGCGCCGGTAAATGCCAATAGCAGGCCTATGCCGTAGACACTCAAAATCGGCGCCCAGCCCGCTAGCCAGGTTTCTGTATGGCCATAGCCGGCGAAGAGCCAGGGGAAACCGGTAAAGGCCCAGCTGCGCAGCCATTCACTGATAAACCACAATGCGGCAAAAGCCAGAGCGAAGCTGAATTTATTATCTGTGAAGCGGCCCAGAATGAAGAAGGGCGCGGCTAACAGCAGCGCCATAATAGCGACGAAGCTTCCGGTGAGGGCCAGTCCTAATGGCACCGATGAGTTGCCAAAATTTGTAATCGAAACGTAGACCCAGGAAGCCCCGCTGGCGAAGAGGCCCAATCCATAGCAGAGGGCGAGCCAGAAGCTTTTGCGACCCGGTAGCACCTGCCCTTTGGCTGCAGAGAGCAGAATCCAGGCGAATAGTGTCAGGGACAGCAGGCCACATACCCAATAGTTAAATGGGGCAAATGAAAGTGTCATCAACCCGCCAGCTACAACGCTGGCGAGAGGAGAAAATAATCTGCGCATAAAGTTGTTGTCAGGATACCCCGTTCGCTCAGGGTATCAGTGTGTTAAGGCTTGCAGTAATGAGCGGTACTCAGCTGTCTTCTTCTGGCGGTTTGCGCATATGGGCAACCCGCAAAAGGTGTATCTGACGGCTGTCTGCATAGAGTACCCGGAACATAAAGTCACCCAGTCGGGTGACTTCGTCACGGCCCGGCAAATGGCCGAATGATTGCATAATAAGACCGCCGACAGTGTCGAATTCTTCATCACTAAAGGCGCTCTCGAAAAATTCATTGAACTCTTCAATGGGAGTCAGAGCTTTAACGATAAAATCGTTTTCCCCAACTTTACGGATATAACTATCCGCTTCTTCCTCGTCGGTCTCGTCTTCGATTTCACCGACAATTTCCTCGAGGATATCTTCGATAGTCACAACACCGGATACACCGCCGTACTCGTCTATCACGACCGCCATATGGTAGCGGTTCTCACGGAACTCGCGCAGTAGGATATTGAGGCGCTTGCTCTCGGGAATAATATTGGCTGGGCGGATCAGGTCTTCGAGCTGAAATCCGTCGAAACCTTTCAACAGGAGAGGAAGCAGGTCTTTGGCGAGCAATATCCCGCGTATATCATCGACACTTTCGCCGACGACAGGGAATCGGGAGTGCCCCGAATCAATAATTTTGGGGAGGAACTCTTCCGGCTTATCGTGAAGGCCTACCACAACCATTTGCGAGCGTGGAATCATAATCTCGCGGACTTGCTGGCTGGAAACGTCCAGTGCGCCTTCGATAATAGAGAGCGCTTCAGCATCTACCAGCTGATTTTCAGCGGCGTCCTTAATGATGTCCAATAATTCGTCGCGAGACTTGGGTTCAGCTGAAAAGGCGCTGAACAGCTTTTCCAGCCAACTTTTTTCACTCGCGCGGGATTTGCTCGCTGAGTGACTACTTGGGGGCTCGTCTGTGGTCATGGAAGTGGCCATGCTCCGGGGTTCTCTCGTTTGTAGATAAAATTCAGTAGCAGTTTGCCATCACTTCGGTGGTACAGCGGCTATCATCCCACTTCATCCTGTGGGGCGTAGGGGTCTGCAATGCCGAGGTTGGCGAGCAACTTCGTTTCCAGGCTTTCCATAACCTGAGCGTCTGCATCTTCGATATGGTCATAACCTAGAAGGTGCAGTGTGCCATGGACCACCATATGTGCCCAGTGCGCCGATAGTGATTTGCTCTGTTGCTCCGCTTCCAGTTCAACTACTGGGGCACAGATCACAAGATCTCCAAGCATCGGGAGATCCAGCTCCGCAGGAAAATCTGTAGGGAAGGATAAAACGTTAGTGGGTTTATCCTTGCCACGATACTGGTGATTAAGTTCCTGGCTTTCACTTTCGTCCACGATTCGCACCGACAGTTCCGCTTCGTTGCGGTGGCCGGTCAAAGCCTTGGATACCCAGTTGCTGATAGCCTCATCGGAAGGGATGTCGTGGCAGCGGCTGACCCGCTGCACATCGAGTGTTAAATCAGTCATAACTCAGGTGCGGACTCTAAGCGGCATTCTCATCGGCTTTATTGGAAATTCGATCTGCCGAGGCCATTTCCAGCTCAGCTTCATGAATATCGTAGGCCTCCACAATGCGCTGCACGAGGGGGTGGCGAACCACATCCTTGGCTCCAAAGTGGGTAAAGCTGATTCCATTAACCCGCCCCAGTACTCCAACAGCATGGCGCAAACCGGAAGCTTGGCCACGGGGCAGGTCGACCTGGCTGGGGTCACCGGTAATTACGGCGGTGGAGCCAAAGCCAATCCGCGTGAGGAACATTTTCATCTGCTCGCGGGTGGTATTTTGGCTCTCATCGAGAATAACAAAGGCATTGTTCAGGGTGCGCCCGCGCATATAGGCAAGGGGAGCCACTTCGATAACGTTGCGCTCGATCAGCTTGCCAACAGTTTCAAAACCGAGCATTTCGTAGAGGGCGTCGTAGAGTGGGCGGAGGTAAGGGTCTACCTTTT
Source organism: Microbulbifer maximicatervae (SeqCode) (assembly GCF_052468155.1). Taxonomy (NCBI): domain Bacteria; kingdom Pseudomonadati; phylum Pseudomonadota; class Gammaproteobacteria; order Cellvibrionales; family Microbulbiferaceae; genus Microbulbifer; species Microbulbifer maximicatervae (SeqCode). Next base: position 95,674 of record NZ_CP174335.1, on the reverse strand, counting down.
GGCTCAAGTCACCGGGCAGGAAGCCCAATTTCTCGCCGGCTTCAACGGCGGGGCGGACCAGGAGGATTCGCTCAACTTCATCCTTGAGCAGAGACTCCACTGCACAGGCTACTGCCAGGTAGGTTTTACCGGTACCGGCGGGTCCGATACCGAAATTGATATCATTGGTCTGCACAGCGCGAACGTATTTACGCTGATTGAGCCCTCTGGGGCGTACCGAGCACTTCTTGGTGCGAATCAGCACTACTTGGTCAGCTTCACCGGATTCACCGCTGCCATCTTGGCCGGTGAGTTCTTCGACCCCCGCTTGCTGCAGAGCCAAGTGAATCTCGTCAGGAGTGAGATAGTCCTTGGTGCCGGTTTCCTTGTAGAGCCTACTGAGTAGTTCGCCAGCGGCACGCGCAGATTTGGCGTCGCCGAAAAATGAAAACTGGTTGCCGCGATTTCGAATTTCGATATCTAGGCGCTGTTCTATTTGGCGTAGGTGTTGGTCGAACTGACCGCAGAGATTGGCGAGACGGCGTGCGTCGTTGGGCTCGAGAGTGATGCTGTGAGCGAGGGTTTGTGTTTCCAAATTGGTTTCCGGCACCTTTAATCCAGGGGTTATATTGCTAGGGTATACCCATTTTCCCTAAAGGGGAAAGAGGTGATTCCTACAAATAGGTTCTAACTTTACCTGATTTTAATTACGGGGCGTAATTTGGGGGGTAAGTTGAGCCTAATTTGGCGGCAGGATGTGCTTTCGAAGTACATCTTGCCGCTATTTGAGGTAATCACAAAGTCTTAGAACAGATCTTCTTCCAGCTCAGATGTGACTAAAGTACCGCGCAGGGAGTTTGGCAGGGCCTCTTCAATCACAACATCGGCAAATTTGCCGATCAGGGCGAGATCGTCCGCACGGAAGTTGACTACCCGGTTGTTCTCGGTGCGGCCTTGCAGCTGTCCGGGGTCCTTTTTGGAAACGCCGGTTACCAGCACACGCTCGGTGTTGCCAACCATGCGGCGGGCAATAGCTGCCGCCTGCTGGTTAATCCGCGCTTGCAGCAGCTGTAGGCGCTGCTTTTTAACCTCCTCCGGCGTGTCATCGGCCAGGTCGGCAGCTGGAGTGCCTGGGCGAGGGGAATATATAAAGCTGAAGGAAATATCGAAGCCCACGTCCTGGATCAGGTTCATGGTCGCTTCAAAGTCCCTGTCAGTTTCGCCGGGGAAGCCGATAATAAAGTCTGAAGACAGGCAGATATCCGGGCGAATTTTCTTCAAGCGGCGGATCTTGGATTTGTACTCCAGGGCGGTGTGGCCGCGTTTCATTGCCATCAGAATGCGGTCGGAGCCACTTTGTACGGGCAGATGAAGGTGACTAACCAGTTCTGGCACCTGTCCGTAGACATCGATCAGCGCATCGGAGAACTCTACCGGGTGAGAGGTCGTATAGCGGATACGGTCGATTCCATCAATCGCTGCCACATAAGTGATCAGCTCGGCGAAATCCACTTCGTGGCCATCTTCTCCAGTAGCGCGGTAGGCGTTTACGTTTTGCCCAAGCAGGTTCACCTCGCGGACACCCTGGTCTGCCAGGTGGGCGATCTCTTCGAGTACATCGGCCACAGGGCGGCTGACTTCTTCGCCACGGGTGTAGGGAACCACGCAGAAAGTGCAGTACTTGGAGCAGCCCTCCATAATAGAGACAAATGCGGTGGCGCCGTCGGCCTCTGGCTGGGGCAGGCGATCAAACTTCTCGATCTCCGGGAAGCTCACATCGACGATAACTGCGCCGCTTTTTTGCTCTTTGGTCTCCATCATCTCCGGCAGGCGATGCAAGGTCTGGGGACCAAAGATCAAGTCTACATGGGGTGCGCGCTTGGCAATCGCCTCGCCTTCCTGACTGGCTACACAGCCGCCAACACCAATCACCAGGTCGGGATTTTTTTCCTTCAGGTGCTTCCAACGGCCCAGCTGGTGGAACAGCTTTTCCTGTGCTTTCTCGCGGATAGAACAGGTGTTGACCAATAGTACATCCGCCTCGTCGGGATCGTCGGTAGGTACCATGTCGTGGGACTCGCCGAGCAGATCGCGCATCCTCGCGGAATCGTACTCATTCATTTGGCAGCCGTGGGTCTTAATATATAGCTTTTTCACCGATGTTTCGGACATATCGCGCCTGGTTAAAAACTGGTCAACAATTAGGGTGGGGCATTATAGCGATACGACCCGGCACTGCATAGATGGCTATATTAGCTGTTGCGAACCTGTGCTATTCTTGCGCGCTTTTTCGGGCTTTGCCCGTTCTTTGATCAATTTGAGCTTCGGGGTCATCCCCATCCTGAGAGACTTATGGCCAACCCGATTTATAAAGTTATTTTCCACAATCAAAACCAAGTGTACGAACTCTACGCTCGGGCCATCTATCAAAGTGATATGTACGGCTTTATCGAGGTGGAGGAGTTTGTATTTGGGGAAAAGGCTCAGCTTGTGGTCGATCCCAGTGAGGAAAAGCTGAAAACCGAATTTGCTTCGGTAACCCGTTCCTATATTCCGATGCACAGCATCGTGCGTATCGATGAAGTGGAAAAAGAGGGCACCGGCAAGATTGTTGAAGTAAAGGGTGACAAAGTTGCCAAGTTTCCTTTTGCTCCGCCTATCCGTCATCCCCAGGACACAGAGTAAGCTTTATTTTTACTCTGAATCAGGCCGGGCTCTATGCCCGGTTTTTAGCGCCAAAATCATCCGCTGCACCTTTTTTTCCTCTGCAATATAAGCTTCAATAAAAATCCTCCTGACTGTCATCAAATCGCTGCAAAGTGGTTGCGCTGACGATCAACGACGTTCTGTATTTAGTTGATCTCAATTTGCTAGCAAGAGAGCAAATACGGATTTATCGATTTTTCTCAAGTTAGCTCAAGCGACGACCTATATTTTTGCCGCGTATCTGCCCTGATTTTTATGGGTTGATAACTGGTACAGACTGGAACTTTGCTATGAGCAATCGCTATCGCGCACTGTGGATTTCCGATGTCCATTTGGGCAGCAGAGACAGTGAGCCCCATCGACTTGCAGATTTTCTGGCTCAGAATCGCGCCGATACGGTCTATCTGGTTGGGGATATTTTTGATATGCAGGCACTCGCTCAAGGACGGGGTACATGGTGCCAGGCCTCTTCGCTGCTACTGGAAATGCTTTCCGAATTAAGTAGCCTGACGCCTGAAGTCATTTATATTCCTGGAAATCACGACGCTCCAATGCGCAGCTGGGCCGGAAAGCGGCTCGGCAATATCCGAATTGAAAAAGACTATATCCACACCGCTTCCAATGGGCGCCGCTTTTGGGTAACCCACGGCGATCAGTTTGAACACCGAATTAAAATAAATCCAATCAGTTACCATATCGGCGATCGCAGTTATTACCTGATGCTGCGCTTTAATCGCTGGATCAATTATTGGCGCAATCGGTTTAACAAGCCTTGGTGGTCGCTGGCCAGCCAAATAAAAAATCGTGTGGGTGCCGCTCGACAAATGATGAGTGATTTTGAGGATGTCGCCACCCGTGAAGCGATATCGCGGGGATTCGATGGTGTTATTTGTGGCCATATCCATAGGCCTGCCCTTAGAAATAAAACAGTGTGTGGGGATGCTGTGACCTATGCGAATTGTGGTGATTGGGTCGACTCTATGAGTGCGGTTGTAGAACAACAAGATGGCAATTTAGATCTTTTACATTGGTATCGGACTCCAAAAATTGCCAGCATAATGACAGAGGTGGTTGCGGCATGATTCATCTTGAGACTCTTTTGCAGAAAAACGCCTGGTACAGCGCGGCACCACAAAAAACCACGCGAAAATTGGTTTCTGCCACAGTAAAGAAAATCTGTTGTGAGGAGCAGCTACAGGAATTTACCAGCAGTTACCCTCATCTTGGCGGCCTGGATTTTATTCGCCAGGTATTCGATGACTTGAATTTTCGCTACGAATTAAATCCATCAGAGTTGGCTCGGGTTCCCACTAGTGGGCCGCTGGTGATTGTGTCTAATCACCCCTTAGGAAGCCTGGATGGTCTCGCTCTGATTGATATGGTGGCGCGGGTACGGAAAGATGTTCGAGCTGTCGCGAGCCAATTATTATGGAACATAAAATCCCTGCGCCCCTGTTTATTGCCCGTAGATAACTTTAATGGGCGTACCCGTCGAGCCGATATTGAAGGTATTTATAGCCATTTAGGTGACGGGGGAGCGATTATCATTTTCCCGGCGGGCGAAGTATCCAGGCTCACCCCCCATGGAGTTCGGGATGGACGCTGGAATTCAGGCTTTGCCCGTTTTGCGGAAAAAACCAATGCGCCGATATTGCCGGTGCAGGTTTTAGGGAGGAATTCCTGGTGGTTCTATGGCCTCTCCATGTTGAACAAGCCCCTCTCGACTTTATGGTTGATTAGGGAGATGTTTAAACAGGCCAGCCGCAGTATCGATATTCGTATAGGACGTCCCCTGGAAGCGGAACACTTTCGTAGTTGGCCGCTAACACCCCGCGCCAAGGCTGCCTTGTGGCGTAAACATGTCTACCAATTACATCGTTCGCCCGCCCCTCTGGGGCCGGAATTAATTGTTGAAGCTGAGCCAAAAGCCGATGTAGCGCGAGTGGTTGAGTCCTGTGTATCACTCTCTGAACTGGGTAATTTTTCTGTGCGTTTATATCGGCAGAAAGCAGATTGCCCCGTCATGCGGGAATTGGCCAGAGTGAGGGAGATTGCCTTTCGATCAGTGGGGGAAGGGACCGGGCAGAGCCGGGATTGGGATGCGTTTGATGCTCATTACGACCATCTATTGTTGTGGGATGCAGAAAATCGACAGATTGCAGGAGCTTACCGCATAGCAGCGACCGAGGCGCTCTCGGATGATCAGATATACAGCAGTACGCTATTTAATTACCCGCAGCCTCCTCGGCAGTGCCTGCCAGATTCTGCTGAGCTAGGGCGTAGCTTCCTACTGCCGGAATATTGGAGAGGGCGCGGGTTAGACCTGCTCTGGTGTGCTATTGGACAGTGGGTATTGCGCAATAAGGTACGCTACCTATTTGGCCCAGTGTCTATGCCCGGTACATTTTCCGTGAGAGCGAAGTCCGTTATTGTGCGCTATTTTTCCCATTATTTTGCTCCTGAAAACTCCTTGGGGGATGCTCGACTGCCATTTTCGGAAGCACAATCTGAACTGCCTGAATTACTTGGGGATTCGGTGTCAGATATGCGTCAATTGAAGCATATTTTGCGTGAGGAGGGCGTTATGCTACCTCCCCTATTTAAAAAGTATGCCTCTGTTACTAAAACTGGAGGGACCAGTTTCCACGCCTTTAATATTGACCCGGATTTTTGCGATGCTGTGGATGGGCTGGTCGTTGTTGATTTATCAAAAGTGGACGAGAAGTTTGCTAAACGTTATTTATCCAGCTGACTTAGAAGTGACTCTTTATGAAAAAGGCAGCGTAAAGCTGCCTTTTTTGAAGATTCAGGAAATCTCACCTGGCATTTTGGATGGTTAAATTTTGCCAAGCTTTTTACGTAGACTCACCAGTTTGACACAGAGGATGAAAACAGACATTGCGGTATCCAGTTCTTCCAGCGGTGGGAAACTGGGCGCAATACGAATATTGCTGTCCTCAGGGTCCTTACCATAAGGGAAGGTAGCGCCGGCAGGTGTTAATTTTACTCCGGCATCCGCAGCCATTTTAACCACTGCTTTTGCGCAACCGGGAAGGGTATTAAAGGAAACAAAATAACCCCCTTCAGGCTTTTCCCAAGTACCCATATCTGCATCGGTGAGGGCATTATGTAAATGCTCCAGAACACACTCGAACTTCGGGCGAAGAATATCTGCATGTTTATGCATGTGTTCTGTCAGGCTGGTGTATTCGGTAAAAAATCTCGAGTGACGCAATTGGTTGACTTTGTCAGGACCAATGGTCATTGCCTGCATTTGGTCTTTGAGGGAATCGAGATTTGCCTGGCTGGCGCTCACAAACGCAACACCTGCGCCAGCGTGGGTGACTTTTGAAGTTGAGGCAAACTGTATTACGGAGTCTGCAGTATCATTTTCCAGGGTTGCTGTGCGAATATTTTGCAGATTTACATAGTTGCCAATGTCGTGCACCGAATAGGCATTGTCCCAAAATATCCGGAAGCTAGCGCCGGCAAATTGTCCCAGCTGCGCCAATCTTTCTACAGTTTCCTTGCTGTAAGTGGCTCCTGTTGGATTTGAAAACTTGGGCACACACCAGATACCAACAATCTCTGCGTCTTCGCGCACGAGCTTTTCCACAAGCTCCATGTCGGGCCCCTGCTCTCCCATGGGCACGTTAATCATTTGGATACCCAGCTGCTCACAGATCGTAAAATGGCGGTCATAGCCGGGAACAGGGCAGAGAAATTTGGGAGCTTTTAATTCGCGCCAGGGGGTAGTGCCCGCAAAGCCGAACAGGTAACCGGTGACTAGGGCGTGATACATCAGTGTGAGAGAGCTGTTGCCTCCGGCAATCACTTCGTTGACCGGCACTTGAAGCATTTCGGCTCCCAGCTCCCTTGCGCAGGTCAGACCGATTAGGCCACCGTAGTTGCGAGTGTCGGTACCGTCTGCCGCTCGATAGTCACCGGAGAGAATTCCATCAAGTTTATCGGAAAGTTTTAATTGCTCCGCCGAGGGCTTTCCACGTGTGATATCCAGGCTTAACTCGTGTTGACAGATCTTGTTGTAGTGAGCGCTTAATTCTTTTTCCCACTCGATCAATTGTTCCTGTGTGGCGGATTCGATATGCACTTGAATTCCCCTGGCTGGTAATGTGAGTTGGCGAGCTTATCAGCCTTAGGTCGCTTTCGTCAGCAGGAAATCACACATGATTATTAGTTTCTCTTGAATCTATTGGGTGGAATTTATTCTGGATACGCTAGCTTTTTGAGCTCTCATGTCGTTCATTAGCTTGGCAGTGGTGTTGGGATCTGGGCATCTGATTATTGGCTGGCTAGAGAGCGGAAGTCCTGGGCATAGTCGCGCAGAGTTTTGCTTAGATGACGACGTTGTGTGGGGCTGGTACTGGATAGAATTTGTTCTCCCAGTTCGCGAGCTTGGGTTTTGCGCTGCTCTTGCGCCTTGCGATATTCGTCGGACCAAAGTTGGTCTGGGTTTTCCAGCAGACCGCGCAACTGTTGTTGGTATCCATCAGGCTTCTGTCGGAGAAGCTCAATGGCATGTTGCTGCCAAATCATATGTTGTTCGTTACGTAATACAGGGTTGTACTCTACCTGCTTTACCCAGGCTGCGATCAGCTGCTTTTGTTGCTCGGTTAAACTTCCCAGCCATCGCCTGCTCTCCCGGCGAATTTGCCGATCGCGGTGTCGTTGTATTTTCCACGGCGAGCGCTGCCTTTTTTCCAGTGTTTTCTGCTGCTTTTTGGCCAAGTTGTGTTGCAGGCGATCAATCTGTTGTGGCGTTAACTGCGCCACAATAGGAAGCATTAAGTTGAAGGCGTTGTTACTGGCGCTTTCGATGAAGTGGTACACCTCTTTTTCAACTGGGGCCAGCTGAGGATTCTCAAGTTGACCTTGATCTACTTTATCTGCCAGTTGGCTCAGGAAATCGGCATATTTTGGTAGCTGTGTTTGGCGGTGCCAGTGAAAAAAGCTGTTAAGAGCCCCTTGAAACTCCAGTTCTTGCTGGGAATTTAAGTCGACATAGTCACGAAGCTTCCAGCGTATCCAATAATCAATGTTGTTATAGGCGAATTGAATGCTGGAGCAGCTGCTAAGTAAGCTCGCAACTACAAGGAGAATGATTAAACGCCATTTTTGTGTGGTGCAACTGCCCGGGGTTTGGGGCATTGATCCTTCCTGTAGATATGATCGGCAGCGACTGATAGGGGTGCCTTAAGCATAGATTAAAAAGGTATACCCAATTCCAGTTTTGTTGTGACAGTAATGGGGTATCGGGTTGGCGTGCTAGCGGGCGTTTGAAAACAAAGCAGGATGATTAATGGCGTCAATTAACTGAGGTGAAGTACTGCTGGGCATAGACTGATTGATGGAGCTCGGTATTAATGTGAGAACTGAGTTCATATTTTGTGTGAGTCAGGTAGGAAGTATTATGGTTACCACGGTCATGGAGGCTGAGGCTCGTGAGGCGCCGGATAGGATTGCTGAACAGCTGCATTCCAATGCCAATATAATGTCTCATCTGGGAGAGCGGCTGCGCCAGAAGCCTCCTCGTTTTGTGATGATTGTGGGGAGGGGTTCTTCTGATCATGCGGGCGTCTTTGCCAAGTATCTGATAGAGATTGAAACTGGTACCCCTACTTTTGCTGCCGCACCGTCGGTCTCCAGTGTTTATGGTCGCAAATTAAAGCTCGATGAGGCCCTGGTTATCGTCATTTCCCAGTCTGGCAGAAGCCCAGATATTCTGACCCAGGCCCGCATGGCGAGAGAGCAGGGGGCTTATACAGTCGCTTTGCTTAACGATGAAGATGCGCCGATTAAAGATGTGGTTGACTTGGTAATTCCTTTAAAGGCTGGCCCGGAAAAAGCGGTTGCAGCTACGAAAAGTTATCTGGCGACCCTATCTGCGATACTGCAGATGGTCGCCAATTGGACGCAGGATCCTGCTCTTTGTAGTGCTCTGGAAAAGTTGCCGGAAACTTTGAGATCTGCGGTGCAGGCAGAAATTCAATTGCGCCCGGAAAACCTGGCCTCGGTACAAAATCTGGTAGTTTTGGGGCGGGGTCCCGGTTATGGGATTACCCGGGAACTGGCGCTGAAGTTAAAAGAAGTCTGCAATATCCATGCGGAGTCCTATTCCAGTGCGGAATTCTTGCACGGCCCCGTTACGCTGGTGGAAGGGAAATTGACAGTGGTGAATGTTCCAATCGAGGATGAGTCATTCCCCACACACAGCCAGCAGATCGATGAAATTCGACGGCGTGGGGCGGCGCTGATTAATTTGCATGTGCCGAGTAAGGGGGTTCACCCGAGGGTGGCTCCACTGGCGCTGTTGCAGCGTTTTTATATCGATGTGGCCCACGTAGCGGTAAGTCGAGGGATTAATCCCGATGAGCCGGCGGGTTTAAAGAAAGTTACTCAGACAGTCTGAATAAAACAGAAAATAGTATTTGGGAGGGGGAAGTGGGGGTTATCCTGATTGCTGAAAAGCTATTTGATGGCGAGCGCATACTTGCAGATGTTGCTATCACCATTGGAGATAGCGGACTGATTTCCGCAGTGGGTGGGGGTGTGAGTTCCGATGCTGAGCGCTTACCGGGTTTGTTGGTGCCGGGCTTTATTGATATCCAGGTCAATGGTGGAGGTGGTGTACTGTTTAATCAGGAGCCCTCAGTTAATGCGCTTCAGAAAATAAGCGAAGCCCATAGTCAGTTTGGTACCAGTGCTTTCCTGCCCACCTTGATTACGGATAGCTTTGCAGTGATGCAGCGGGCGGCCGATGCGGTAAGTGGGGCCTTGTCCAGCGGTGTTCCGGGTGTGATTGGAGTACATTTTGAGGGGCCGCATTTAAGTGAGGTCAAAAAGGGTACCCATGAAGGAGGGTTTATCCGCTCTTTGAGTCATGAGGAGCTTCTCCCTCTACGCCCGGGAAGACCTGGGAATCCGCTTGGTCACTCTGGCGCCAGAGTGTGTATCGGTATCCGATATCCGAAAGTTGGTTTCCCTGGGGGTTCATGTTTGTCTCGGCCATTCGAATGCGAGTGCTGAAATTGTTGAAGCTGCGTTGGATGCTGGAGCGACAGGATTTACCCACTTATACAATGCAATGTCCCCGCTTCATTCGCGTGAGCCGGGTATGGTGGGGGCAGCCCTGATCCGGGATGATGCCTGGTGTGGATTAATTGCCGATGGCCACCATGTCAGTACCGGCGCTATGGTGCTAGCTTTGAAAGCAAAACCTCGCGGTAAGTTGTTACTGGTAAGCGATGCAATGTCGCTAGTGGGCAGTGATGCCACCAGTTTTCCCCTATTTGATCGAGTGGTTACACGAGAAGGGGATAAACTGACCTCCAGTACCGGAGAATTAGCGGGTTCTCACTTGGATATGATCGGCGCGGTTAAAAATATCCGCGACTGGTGCGGGATTGAATTGCCGGAAGCACTGCGCATGGCAAGTTTGTATCCGGCGCAGTTCCTTGGTCTGGGAGCAGGTGTAATCACTGAAGGAGCCCGAGCGGATATGGTTTTATTAGGTGAGGATCTGCAAGTGAATAGGACCTGGAGCCTGGGGCGTGAAATTTATCGATGAAATTAACCTTCCAGATCTCTCTTAAGCTGAAGGGGTTATTTGGGCGCGGGGCCAGTGGATTGTCGAATAATTAACTCGGGGGTGAAGCTGCGGTACGTTTCTCCCTCTTGCCCTGAACCATTGAGTTCTTTTGAACTTTTACACTGAATTTTCTCAAGCAGTAATTCTGCTGCCGAACGGGCGATTTCCTGGTTGGGTTGGTGTGCGGTTGTAAGTTTGGGCCAGGTTTGTCGAGAAAATGGGCTGTCTTCAAATCCTGCGATAGAGACTTGCCCGGGAACATCAATCTTTAACATACGGGCGGCAAATAGAGCGCCCGCTGCGATTTCGTCATTAGCGGCAAATATTGCTGAGGGAGGTTTGTCGCTGTCGAGGATCTTTCTCGCATTGATCTGGCCCGATTCAAATGAATATTTCCCTTCAACAATTAAATGTCGGTCTACTGCTATTCCTGCATCTTCGAGTGCCTGGCTGTATCCATTTTGACGCCCCAATGTGGAAAGGTGCTCCTCGCCTCCGCTTAAATAAGCGATACGCTTGTGCCCGAGTGAAAGTAGGTGCTGGGTAATATTGTAGGCGGCCTGGCGGTCGTCAATCTGTATAGACTTTCCCTTTGCTTTCTCTGTATTGGTGGAGGAAATAATTCGCACAAATTCAACATTCATGGATTGGAGCGTATCGATAAAAGAAGGTGACTCTGAAAAAGGGGGGGTCAGGACCAATCCGGCTACTTTGCCGTGCTCGACCAGTTTATTTAAGTCGCTGTGGATAACTGGAGATTTCGAATTGCAAGGATGGATAAGTAGCTCATACCCTTTTGCTCTGCAGGCTTCCAATATGCCGTTTTGCATATCGATAACGTAGTGGGCATTAGGGTTGTCATAAATAAATGCGATGGAATAGGAGTGTGTCCCCGCCAGATTCCGCGCTGCCAGACTGGGTGTGTAGTTCAGGCTTTTGACTGCGTCGAGCACTTTTTGCCGAGTGGCTGCGCGTACAGAGGGCTCATTATTGATCACCCTGGACACTGTTTTGATAGATACGCCGGCGCGCTCGGCAACATCGTTAATTGTGACTTTCATGCATCAACTAGCTCTATCTGAGCCTTGGCCTCGCTGGCATCGACAAGTAAGTATTGCTGGAAGGTGGGATTTTAACAGTTATGAGTCTGCAATTAGCTTATGGGGTGCGCCTCCTTTCTTAATTTGTGGGTAATTTGTAGTTTTTTATCCCAATTCTTTGAGATTCCTAGACCTTATCATTTGCCTGTAAAAATCCTACACCTAAGTAAGGCCAATCTTTCACTTTGTGACTGAATGAAGGCATTAAGTTTCCCAGTATTAAAGAAAATGATGGCTTTTACGCCAAATACTTCCTATATGCCTGTCTCCCCTGGTCAACATCTTCAATCACTATTTGAAGCCTCTTGAAAATTTTTGTAGTTTTACTACATAATGCGCATCAATAAGATTGAGTGGCTACAGATTGGGTGAATTACTCAAGCCGGGCGTCCAAAGTCTCTACCACCTCGGTGGGGAGGAGGTTCCGGCATTGTTGGATCACTAACATTCAGCTCTAAGAGCGGGAAGAGGTTCGAAAGTGAGATTTCTACCCGATAACAGGATTTCCCATGAGTCTCCATAAGCAGTCTTGCGGTGGGCTGAAAGGTTGTCCACTGGAATGATTGGGTTTCCAGCGATCTGGTAAAAGCAACTTTGTTCCTCCTGCTTCAGATTTACGATTGGGCAATAGGACATTGATGGCACTACAACCAAAGGGTTGCAGTGGGAGCCATTCCGCCGAAAGGCGCTCCACGGAAAGATAATCACAGGTGGCTGATGCCACTGAAATGTGACCCTGGTGGTTTTTGTAACTAGAGACCACCTCAACAGAGTTATTACGGAATAGTCATGGTTCACAGCAAGCTTCAGACCGTTACCGAACGCATCATTAAGCGCAGCGAAGAAACTCGTGCAGAATATCTGGCGCAGGTTGAGAAAGCGCATATTGAAGGGCGGGCAGCGGCACATGTGTCTTGCGGAAACTTGGCCCACGCAATAGCCGCATCTCCAGAGGGTGATAAGCAGTTGATCGCCTCTGGTCGGGGACCGAACCTGGGTATCGTCAACGCCTACAACGATATGTTGTCCGCTCATCAGCCTTATGGTGCCTACCCTGCTCAATTGAAAGAGGCAGCTGCGCGCAATGGCGCAACGGCCCAGGTTGCCGGTGGCGTTCCGGCAATGTGCGATGGGGTGACTCAAGGGCGTGCAGGGATGGAACTCAGCCTGTTTTCGCGGGATGTGATTGCCATGTCCACAGCAATCGCGCTTTCGCATGATGTTTTCGAAGGAGCCATATTCCTGGGTATCTGCGACAAAATTGTCCCCGGCCTGGTTATTGGTGCTCTTTCTTTTGGCCACTTGCCTTCAATTTTTGTTCCTGCGGGTCCAATGCCCACAGGCTTGTCCAATGCGGAAAAAGTCCGGGTTCGCCAGCTGTATGCTGAAGGCAAAGTAGGGCGCTCTGAACTATTGGAAGCCGAGAGTGCTTCCTACCATAGTGCCGGCACCTGCACCTTTTACGGCACTGCCAACAGTAACCAGATGTTGGTAGAAATTATGGGGCTGCAATTGCCTGGCAGTTCCTTCGTAAACCCCGGTACTGATTTGCGCTCGGCATTAAATGAAGCTGCCGTGGCGCAATTGGTAAAAATTACTGAACCGAGCCAGCACACTTCGGTGGCTAAAATTCTCACCGAAAAAGCATTCGTCAACGGAGTGGTGGGTTTGCTCGCTACCGGCGGATCCACAAACCACACATTGCACCTTATTGCGATGGCGCGTGCAGCAGGTATTCAGTTGACTTGGCAGGATATGGCCGACCTCTCTGAAGTGGTGCCGCTGCTTTGTCATGTGTACCCGAACGGCACTGCGGATATCAACCACTTTGCCGCAGCCGGCGGTATGCAGTTCCTGATTCGCGAACTCCGCTCCGCTGGCCTTTTACACGATGATGTGCACACGGTACTCGGTAATTCCGGTCTCGAACCCTACTGTGAAGATCCCTTCCTCAACAGTGATGTTGGCGGTGTGGTTTGGAAACCCACTCCAGAAGAGAGCGGTGATACGACGGTCATTCGTCCAGCCACTGACCCTTTCTCCCAGCATGGTGGTTTGCAGTTGCTCGAAGGAAACCTTGGGCGCAGTGTAATCAAAGTCTCTGCGGTTAAATCTGAGCACCTCAAAGTGAAGGCGCCGGCCATTGTTCTGGATAACCAGGACGACCTGCTCAAGCGATTCAAAGCCGGTGAGCTAGAGCGTGACTTTGTCGCTGTAGTGAGATTCCAGGGACCTCGAGCCAACGGTATGCCGGAACTGCACAAGCTAACACCGACGTTGGGGGTGCTGCAGGATCGTGGCTTTAAAGTGGCGTTAGTCACTGATGGGCGTATGTCCGGCGCTTCCGGGAAAGTCCCTGCTGCCATTCATATGTCACCGGAAGCCGTAGAAGGCGGTGCGATTGCCAAGGTGCAAGAGGGCGACATGATTGAGCTCGATTCAGAGGCCGGTATTTTACGCGTGCTGGTAGATGAAGCTGAATTTAATACCCGCCAACCGGCCCAGTGTGATCTGTCTGAAAGTGCCCGTGGTACGGGCCGTGAACTTTTCGCTAATATGCGCGGGCTTGCCAGCGGTGCAGAGACCGGTGCAAGTATTCTTTATTGATTATTATGGAGCCAAACAGGCTCCGAGAAAAGAACGATCTCAGAGCAAAATTTATGATTAACCCTTTTGATATGGTGTTATTTGGTGGAGGCGGAGACCTTGCACTGCGCAAGTTACTACCGGCACTTTACCGAGCATTTAGAGAGGGCAGCTTGGTTGAGGGCTGTCGCATCCTTCCGGTGTGTCGCCGCCAATCAGATGTTGATCAATATATCGAAACAGCCCACCAGGCACTGCAAAAATATCTCCGTGAGGGTGAGTACAGTGCTTCGAGCTGGGACCAATTTAGCCAATTACTTTGTCCGATCGCACTGGACATTGCCGTACCGGATAGCCAGTGGGATCACCTGGCAGAAATTCTCGGTTCCGACTCAGAGCGGGTTCGTATTTTCTATTTGGCAATACCGCCCGCGGTATTCGGCCCCTGTTGTGAAAACCTCTCCGTAAAAGGCCTGATTACTGGAAATTCCAGAGTCGTAGTGGAAAAGCCACTGGGCTATAACGCCCAAACCTCTGATGAAATTAACAGTAAAATTGCCAGTTACTTCCCGGAAGATAGTATCTTCCGTATCGATCACTACCTGGGTAAAGAAACTGTCCAAAACCTTCTTGCACTGCGTTTTAGCAATGTATTGTTTGAGCATCTTTGGGATGCAAAAACCATTGATCATATCCAGATCAGTATTTCAGAAACCGTAGGCCTGGAAGGGCGTGCGGGTTTTTATGATGAAACTGGTGCTATGCGGGATATGGTGCAAAACCATCTGCTGCAACTGCTGTGCCTTATCGCCATGGAATCTCCCAACAGTATGTCGGCGAAGAATATCCGTGCAGAAAAAATTAAGGTGCTTGAGGCTTTGCGCCCGCTTACCGGTAATTTGGTCGATAAAAACGTTGTGCGTGGCCAGTATATAGCTGGGCAAATCAATGGCAGTGATGTTCCTGGTTATCTCGATGAACTCGACGGTGGAACCAGTTCAACCGAAACCTTCGTTGCCATTCGAGCGCATATCGATAGTTGGCGTTGGGCAGGGGTGCCGTTTTACTTGCGTACTGGTAAACGCATGGAAAAGCGCTGTGCCGAAATTGTAGTGCAGTACAAAAATGTTTCTCATCATGTGTACGATGAGTCAGCCGGAAAGATTGTTCCCAACCGTTTGGTTATTCGCTTACAGCCAGAAGAAAGTATCAAACTGGTTTTGATGGCGAAGAAAATGGACAGTCTCACCACCGAGTTGCAACCGGCTGAATTGAATTTAACCCTTTCTGATACTTACGACAGCTTCCGCAGCGACGCTTATAAGCGCCTGATGTTGGATGCTGCAGCAAATAATCCCGCGCTTTTTATCCACCGTGACGAAGTTGCTGCTGCCTGGGCGTGGGTGGATCCAATTATTGAGCATTGGCGCGAAACGGCTAATCAGCCGCAGCCCTATCCTGCAGGTAGCTGGGGGCCAGAAGAGGCAGAAAAACTGCTGTCACGCACTGATCGTCATTGGTTTAACGCGCAGTAATAATTTGGAAAGCCGGCGCAGCTATTAATTTTACCGCGCCGGTTTCCACTAAGAGAAATGGAAGAATCCATGGCTGAAGAAAAATTTTTCCAAGATCGCGAGCGCCTGGTGCAGGCTCTAGCCCACGATTGTGCTTGCGAACTGCAAAAAGGTATTAAAGAAAATAATCACGCAAGTTTCCTGGTATCTGGCGGCAGTACGCCGGAACCAGTATATCGCGAGCTATCCAAACGCCCGCTTCCGTGGTCGCAAATTACAGCTGCTCTCGTTGATGAGCGCTGGGTAGAAAAAACCGAAAGCGGTAGTAACGCAGCTTTTATTGAAAAGTCGCTTTTACAGAATTTTGGAGCCGAAGCCAATTTTCTGGGTATGAAAAATTCACATGCATCAGCCGCTGAAGGTGAAGAGGCCTGTGAGCGCGCATATGGCGAGTTGCAGAAACCATTTGATGTTTGTTTGCTGGGTATGGGCAGTGACGGCCACACCGCATCACTATTCCCCCATGCACAGGGCTTACAGGATGCACTAAATCCTGAATCACAAAAGTTGTGCAAGGCAATTACTGCTAATCAAAGTGAAGTTACCGGCTCCAATACCGAGCGTATGACTTTGACCCTGAGTGCAATTTTGCAAGCGCGCAATATCAAGTTATTGATCACTGGCGAAGAGAAGCTAAAAGTTTATCGCGAGGCGTTGCTCGGCAGTGATGAGTTAGAAATGCCGGTGCGCAGTATTCTTAAGCAGGGGCTGAAACCAGTCACTGTTTACTGGGCGCCTTAACGAAAGATTTGGAATTATCTGATGCAGAAAAATATCGCCGAGATTTTGCAGGTAGCTGGCGTTGTCCCAGTACTGGT
This sequence comes from Microbulbifer maximicatervae (SeqCode), assembly GCF_052468155.1. Lineage (NCBI taxonomy): Bacteria > Pseudomonadati > Pseudomonadota > Gammaproteobacteria > Cellvibrionales > Microbulbiferaceae > Microbulbifer > Microbulbifer maximicatervae (SeqCode). The sequence goes on along the minus strand of NZ_CP174335.1, from coordinate 79,302 downwards.
TGTAGATAAAGTTGAAGATGCCCTCCCTCTTGCCGGCGCTTTGATTGAAGGTGGCCTGAAAGTACTTGAGGTAACCCTGCGCACTGAGGCAGCCCTGGAAGTTGTTGAACAAATTGCAAAACACATGCCGGAAGCCCATGTGGGAACTGGCACGGTGCTAAATGGTGATGATCTGCGTCGCTCTATCGAAGCCGGCGCCAGCTTTATGGTGAGCCCCGGCGCAACCGACCGCCTACTGAATGCTGCTGAAGGCAGTGAAGTACCGTTGCTGCCCGGTGCTGCCAGTGTTTCAGAAGTGATGCGCCTCTACGAGCGTGGTTATCGCTACCAGAAATTTTTCCCAGCCCAGGCGGCAGGGGGAGTGCCAATGCTGAAATCCATTGGCGGTCCGCTACAGGACGTTCGCTTTTGTCCCACCGGTGGTATAGGGCCTCAAAATGCCCCGGACTTTCTGGCTCTGAACAATGTGGTTTGTGTCGGTGGTTCCTGGATGGCGAGCAGCACTCTGGTTCGTGAAAAGAACTGGGCAGAGATTACTCGTCTGGCAAAACAAGCTGCGGAATTGAAATAACACACACTCGGTATGGTGCACTCGCAAGCGGGTGCCACTTGAAAAACCAGAAGCATATAAAGAGGGTAAAGCGAGATGAAAATTAAAATTGCCATTAATGGTTACGGTCGTATCGGTAGAAATGTCACCCGAGCTATCTACGAATCAGGCTACAGCGATCGTGTTCAATTGGTCGCGATTAATGATCTCGCTCCGGTAGCTTCTAATGCTCACCTGACTCGCTTCGATACTATTCACGGTCGCTTTAGTACAGACGTCAAAGTCGATGGTGATGCTCTGGTTATTGGTGGTGATCGAGTTCAGGTTTGCCAGGAGCGCGATCCTTCCAAATTGCCTTGGAAGCAATTGGGTGTGGATTTAGTCCTGGAGTGTACTGGCCGCTTTACCGATCGCGCTTCCGCTTCTGCCCATATTGAAGCCGGTGCCGCTGCAGTGCTGATTTCTGCACCCTCAAAAGATGCGGATCTCACAGTTGTTTACGGTGTAAACGACAGCAATCTCACTGCGGATCACCGTGTGGTGTCCAATGCATCCTGCACCACCAACTGTCTGGCACCTGTAGCTCAAGCACTGCATCGTGAATTGGGTATTGAGCGCGGCTTTATGACCACCGTGCACGCTTATACCAATGACCAGAATACCCAAGATGCGGTGCACGCAGATATTTATCGTGCCCGTGCGGCGGCGGATAATATGATCCCTACCAAAACAGGTGCGGCTGCAGCGGTAGGTTTGGTATTGCCTGAGTTAAAAGGTCGCCTCGATGGTATGGCCGTCCGTGTGCCGGTAAGCAATGTGTCTCTGGTGGACTGCCAGTTTATTGCCGGCCGTGACACCACCGCCGAAGAAGTTAACCGCATCATGCAGGAAGCTGCTAAGGCCAGTGGCGGTGTACTGACCTACTGCGATCAGCCTTTGGTATCTGTGGACTTCAATCACACCAGTGCCTCCAGTCACTTTGATGCCAACCATACCCGTGTGAATGGTAACTTGGTGAAGGTCATGGCCTGGTACGATAATGAGTGGGGCTTCTCCCACCGCATGTTGGATACCAGTCTGGCGATGGCTGAAACGCTTCAGTTGAACCAGCCTGTTGCTGAATCCGCCTGATCCCCTTCATTTGGCATATTTTGGTAATTCAATTACTGAGGGCCATTAAATGGACATAGAATTCCTGTTTGTTAGCCCTCTGAACCTCCTTCTCAAATTATTAGATGACGGGATCTTATGATTCGCCATACAAAAATCGTAGCAACCTTAGGCCCGGGTACGGACAAGCCTCGCGTAATCGATGAAATGATTCGCGCAGGGGTGAACGTTGTACGTCTGAACTTTTCTCACGGATCGGCGGAGGATCACCGACGCCGCGTTACAGAGGTGCGCAACGCCGCCGAAGCGCAGGGAAAAATTGTTGCGGTTTTGGGGGACTTGCAGGGTCCCAAAATTCGTATTGCCCGTTTTGCCAAGGGCAGTGTACAACTGGAAAACAATGACGAATTTACCCTCGACCTGGATTGCCCGGTTGAAGGGGGGGATGAGCACCGTGTTGGAGTGGATTATCCAAGCCTGATCAGCGACTGCCAGTCCGGCAATATCCTGCTGTTGGATGATGGCAAGATTCGCCTTGAAGTAACCGGCACTACGCCAAGCAAGCTCTATTGCCGGGTTTTACAAGGCGGTAAGCTGTCGAATAACAAGGGCATCAACTTGTTGGGCGGGGGCCTGTCTGCACCGGCACTGACAGAAAAAGACTACCGGGATATCAAGCTGGCAGCAGATCTCGAAGTGGATTTCCTCGCAGTCAGTTTCCCGCGTTGTGCGGAAGACCTGGATACTGCTCGCAAAGCCATGGCAGAGGCTGGTAGCCAAGCAGCGATCGTCGCCAAAGTTGAAAGGGCCGAAGCAGTTGCCGATGATGAGCAAATGGACAGCCTAATCCTGGCTTCCGATGCGATTATGGTAGCTCGAGGTGACCTGGGGGTAGAGATCGGTGATCCCGCTCTGGTCGGGGTGCAGAAAAAACTGATCAACCGCGCAAATGCTCTCAATCGCGCCGTAATCACTGCAACACAAATGATGGAGTCGATGATTACCAGCCCGACTCCCACCCGTGCCGAGGTGATGGATGTTGCCAATGCGGTGCTGGACGGTACCGATGCAGTTATGCTGTCGGCGGAAACAGCTGCAGGCGATTACCCGGTTGCCGCTGTGGAATCTATGAGTGAAGTGATTATCGGCGCTGAACAGTATTTGGGCAGTGTTCCCTACACTGCAGAGGACCACGGTTCTTCAGCTCTAATCGATACTGTAATTGCCCAGGCGGCGATTGATGTTGCAACGCGCGTGGAGAATCTCTGTGCTGTAGCCGCACTGACCGAGTCTGGCCGCACACCGAGAATGATGTCCCGTGCAAATACTCGCTTGCCGATCTATGCACTAACCCGGCATCCTAAGATCGCTCGCCAGCTGATGCTGTTACGGGGAGTAGAGACAGTGAGCTTTGATCCGGCTTCAGTTCCCCTGGGACATTTAACCGAAGCGGTTATCGAGGTATTAAGCTCTAGAATCGATTTGCAGAAAGGGCAGCGGGTACTTATTACCCAGGGGGAACGCCTCAATATGGGTGGGCATACCAACTCCATGCGGATCAAAGAGATCGAATAGGCTTTCTGAAAAAAGGCTCAGGCACCTGATCATGAGGTTACTGGGCCTACTTCAACCCATACCGCGCTTTATTGCAGTTCCAGGCAATCCCGTCCGCTGATTTCCCCGTTCACCCTGCTTGTAACTGGGATACCCCTGTGATGAGTGTCACAAATTTAAAGATCCAATTTCGCAGCCTGCCAAAAGCTATCCAATTAGTTACTTTTATCAATAACGGAATATTGATACTCGCTGTAGAGAAATTATCCAATTACGGTAAACAAATGAATAATAATTGTTCATAGGGTTTGTATTACGGGATATTTTTTTAATACACGGGTACTATTTTTATTGGTTTATTAAAAATTAATCGAGGATAACTTTGGCTCGGTTTTGTGTTATCGAAGTTTTAATTTCTGCTCCCGAAAGCTTCGCTACTCAGCTTAACACTTGCTATCTACCGTATTTACCTAATTTGCGGTAACCTCGCGAAGTAGATCTCAGTCCTATGTTTTATTTGGCGCCACCTAGATTCTTAATTTCTTAAGAGTGAAAAGGAAGATAAGAATCTAGTCGTTAGTTTTCTTCTAGCACAGCAGCCCTTAAGCTCCCTTTTTTGGATAGAGAATGTTCTTCTCAGCGGCTTCGTTGTGTAATGGCGTGGTATTGGCTGATCTTGCGATTTCGATTTTAATCGACGCCGACAAAGCTCGGAGGAATCACCAGTTGAAGTCTGGTTGACTTCAGCTTAAGGGTATTTTGCTCGAAAAATAGACGGAATCGAAAGCTTACCGGAGTTCTTTGGGGGTTCCCTAATGTTCGCGGGTGAGAATTAACTGAATTAGGTCCCCACTAGGTCCAGATAGGCGAAAGTGTTTAAAGGATTATCATGCAGCTACGTGTTGAAAATAAGCAAGGCATCCAGTACGAAGTGAGAGTAGGGTGGACGTACCCGCAGGGGATTCCGATGCAGGTCGATGCCGGCCACTTGCTTTCGATGTTCGACGATGCGGTTATTGAGAAAATTTACCAGCACTTTTTCAGCCTGGGAGGTAGCTCCTGCAATTTGCTCAGTACCAGTATTCAAGCGGGTACCTCGGGCGCAATCTTTCTGGGGCCCCTATCTGAGCCGCCCGGCTACTTGTCCTCTTCTGAACGAGAGATTTATCGCGCTTTAATCCAGAATCGACTGATTATTGAAGAAGCGCCAATGGCAGCTACCGTAATTGCGGAGAAACAGGCTGAGTTGATTGCCAAGATTCGTATCGGCCTACAGCAAATTATTGCCCAGGAGAGGGCAGAGGCGGCCCAAATCCAGCAGCAACATGAGAAGCGCTCAATGCTGGAAAAAGTGGGTGCCTATATTGAAAGTGGCGCGACCGGTTTTGGCAATGCCGCCTGGGGCTTGGCGGTATGGACAAAAGATGTGCTTGAAGTGGCGCAAATGCTGAATCCTCTGCGTCAGTCGCATAGGTTGGGTGTTGCCACAGCAAATTACTTCTGGAATGACAAGAGCTTCGCAGAATCTGGCCAGGAGTACGTTACGGATCTGCAAAAAGAAGTGGTGGATGTACTCGGTTTTGACCCTTCAAAGGTTACTCGGCAGCAATTGGATTTGGCATTCGACGTTGCTCAAATTATTTACGATGATCCGGCCCTGCGCGGGGTTATCTTCCGTTTTGCCGAGGATTATGTAAAAGCACAACACAGCCTGGAAATTACTGAAATTGCTGGTGGTGGAGCCTTTGAAATTATCCTCACTATCGTCCTTGCGGCGATTACTGGAGGCGTCGGCGCCGCTGTAGCTATGGCCAAAAATGCGCGCTTGCTAAAGTCCTTTAAAAATGTCGGCGAACTGATGTTGGACTTGGCCAAACTGAAGAAGCAGCAACAGTTAGTTTCCAATAAAAAGGGTGGCAACGCTAAGGGGGGGGAAGGCGCTAACTTCTCCGATTTGAGTTCCTCTGAAGCCGCAGCCCCGCTAGCCAGCTCCAGTGGGCTCTCTTCAAGTAGCTCCAGCTCCGGCAGTTCTGGCGGCTCAGGGGCCAGCAGCGCTGCCTCAAATTCCAATCAAAGCAATAGCGGCTCCAATAATAATTCAAGTGAGTCGCAAGGTAGCCAAGCGAATAATAGCAACGAGCCGGACAATACCAATAGCGACACCGGGGAAAACCAGAACGGTGACACCTCCCAATGCAATGCCAATGCCTGTGAAGGTGGTGAACCGATTAACTTAAAAACGGGTGAAGAGCGTCTGACTTTGGTGGATACGGTGCTGGATGGCCCACTGCCATTAACTCTGGCGCGCACTTACCGCAGCAGTAACGCCAGGGATTTCGGTTTGGGCCACGGCTGGACCCACACTTTGAATGAGCGCCTGGTATGGCGTCCGGGTAAAGCGGTTCAGTTTCATGATGCCGAGGGCCGGGTAATTAGCCTACCTGCACCGGGTAATAGCGGCTGCAGCCACAATGTGGTGGAAAATTTATCGTTGAGTCGTATTAACGATGAGCACTGGGTTGTAACCCCTTACGGAGCCCAAAATGGTGTGCAAAAACACTTTAAGGCGACAGGTAATAATGGTGCCTTAAAACTGTCCGAGATTCGCGATGGTTACGGTAACTATTACCTCTTCCACTATATCGACGAGCGCCTGATTTGTATCGAGAGCAGCCTTGGTGAAGCTCTGCATATCAGCCCGCCCGAAGGGCAGTCGAATAGTCTGCGCATTGGCGAGCTGAAGAAAGAAACTCGCGATGGTCGCATTAAAATACTGGCCCAGTACGAATACAGTGATGAAGGTGATTTGATAAAAGCCACTGATGCGGATGGCTACAGTGAGCAATATGAATATCACCAGCATGTTATTTCGAAGCGTACTTTAAAAACCGGTTACCGCTTCTACTTTGAATGGGATAGAGAGGGCCCCTCTGCCCGCTGTGTACGCCAATGGGGTGACTCTATCGATGGGCAGGCCACCTACAACTACGAGTTTGCCTGGGATGAGGATGGTCACGGGGTTACCGTTACGGATACTCGTGGGGGGCAGGAACGTTACCGCTTTAACGATCGAGCCCTACCGATTTATCACCGCGATCCTGAAGGCGGAGAGACTCTCTACAGCTACAACGATCTGGGCCAAGTTACCAAAGTACAATTGCCCAGCGATGATGGCAGTCGGCGTGAGGAGCTCTATAAATATGATGAACAAGGGCGCTTGATACAAAAGACTGATGCTGCCGGCAATAGCCACCGCATCGAATACAATAGTGAAGGTCTGCCGGCAAAAGTCACAGACCCCAGTGGTAACACCTGGCAGCGTGAATACAACCAGAAAGGCCAAATCGTCACCACCAAAGACCCCCTTGGTAGTAGCACCCGATATAGCTATAACCCGGTGGGCTTGATAGGCTGTGTTACAGACCCATTAGGTAATGCCACCCGCTATCTATGGAACCCCGAGGGCAAGCTGGCAGCGGTCAAAGACCCCATGGGCCGTACCCAGCACTATCGCTATGACGATGCCCGTCGTCTGGAAGAAGTGCAGCATACCCCAGGCCAAATTACTCGCTATGAATACGATGCCCAGGATCGTATCCACGCAGTTATTACCCCAGATGGATCTAGGACTCAGTACAGCTATAACCCCCAAGGGCTGCTTGCGGAAGTTATGGACTCCGAAGGCCGCAGCACCTGCTACGCCTACGACGGCCTCAGTCAGGTTAAGGCACGCACCAACCCGGATGGCAGCCGCCTGGAATACCACTACGACGGCGAGCGCAACCTGGTGGGCCTCACCAACGAAAATGGTGAGCGGTACCAGCTCAAATACGACCTGAACGAACGCCTGATTGAAGAAGTGGGCTTCGACGGACGCGTAACTCGCTACGCCTATAACCGCGCCGGGCACCTGATCAGTTCCAGGGCAGTCACGGATGCTGATACCGGCAAAGGTGTGGACACCATCTTTGAACGCGACCCCTTTGGCCGCCTGTTGGAAGAAGTCACCCCGGATGGTGTAACCAATTTTCGCTATAACCGCAGTGGCCAGTTAATCGAAGCGGAAAACACCCACCGTAAACTGCGCTGGGAATACGATGCTAATGGCCGTGTAACTGCGGATTGGCAGGGCAAAGATAAACTCACCCATAACTACGATGCCGCAGGCAACCGCATTGCCACCACCTTGCCTGATGGTGAAGTGCTCAACTTCGCCTTTAACCCCGCCGGCCAATTCAAGAGCCTGCACCGTCGCCCGGTAGGCAGTAACACCGATCAGCTGATTACTAGCATTAATCACGATGAGCAGGGCAGGGAGAGTCAGCGCCAGCACGGCAATGGGCTGGAGAGCCAGCGAGATTATGATCCTCAAGGGCGCCTGCAAAAGCTGAGCCTGGGCAAGGCCGGTGGTCCAGTGTCAGATCCGACCCAGGAATCTAACTCAATCCTGGAGCGTAGCTACCAGTACAATAAAGCTGGGCAGATTGCCAAAATCGAGGACAGCCTGCGCGGTACTCGCAGCTACCACTACGACGCCCTGGATCGCCTCACCCAGGTTGATGGGCCCAACCCCGAATATTTTGTGCACGACCCTGCCCATAATATTTTGGCCGCCGCTAGATCAGAAGATGAAGCCAAACAGCGGGCCAGTGCCACCCAAGTCAAAGGCAACCGTTTAGCCTTCCGTGGTGATACCCACTACCGTTACGATATCCACGGCAATCGTATCGCCGAGCTACGGGGTAAAGGACAGAAGCTACAGACCCGATACCATTACAATGCTCGTCAACAGTTGGTATGGGTAGAAAAGCTCAAGGTAGAGGAAGGAGCTGAGCAGCTTCAACAAGAGATTCACTACCAATACGACCCTTTGGGTCGTCGCATTGGTAAATCTGCAAACAATGAAAGAGTTGACTTCCTCTGGGATGGTGACGTCCTGCTACGGGAAAACAAAAACGATACGCAAACCAAGCAGGATCTGAATACCCGCACCTACTACTTCGAACCGGGCACCTTTAAACCGGTTGCGCTAAAAGAAGATGAGCAGGTTTACTATTACCACCTGGATCACCTAGGAACGCCTGACACCCTTACTGATAAGGAAGGTGAAGTCGTATGGAGTGTCGCCTATAAAAGCTATGGCAATATTGCTTTAGCCCATAATAATCAGATAGAACAGCCGATCCGCTTCCAAGGGCAGTACTTCGATGAGGAGACTGGGCTGCACTACAATCGGTTTAGGTATTATGATCCTGAGGTTGGGGAGTTTACTCAGCAGGATCCAATTGGGCTATTGGGGGGGGCAAATAATTATCGGTATGTGCCGAATCCAGTTAGATGGATAGACCCCTTTGGACTTTCTTGCAAAGAGGGTTCCGCAGTAATAAAAATGTATAAAGAGGGAAGGCAAGTACACTTTGTTGTTGAAGTGCATCACAATGATACCATCATGGTAACAGAGCAGCAAAGCTCAGGTAACTTTGGAAGCACAGCAGAAATTGTAGATGAAGATTTCTCAGCAATGTTGGGAATGGAACCTGAAAATTTAATAACTATTAAATTGCCTGATGCCCAGGCTGCAATTGAATATCAGAAGAGCAGAGCGGGAACACCTGATGGAGCTTATTGTGTAGAGAGTAATAGTTGCCTTACACATGTTTTTGATGTTCTAAAAGCTGGTGGTAAAGAAGATGCTCCAAATAACTCTAAGAGTTTAACCGCAGCTAAGTATCTAAAAAAACTTGAAAAAGAGGGGGGGTAAATTTTGAGTGAAAGAGATGAATTGGTGAGAATGGGGGAAAAACTCGTTGAAAAATTTAGTGAAAAATTAGATCAAAGAGAGGGGGGAGATTTATGGCGAAAAGATGTAGTTTTGGCATGTGAGATATTGCTGGATTATCTGCGTGCCAAGCCAGTTGAAATAGATAAAGTTTTGCTTTTAGCCCACGTTTTTCAAAAAAAACATGAGCTAAATAAACCCCCGGTAGTTTCTTATTGGTGCAGAAAAATAACTGAGTGCTTGTTGCAAGAGCAGTCTTAATCTAAGGCTATAGATAAATATTAAGTATGCAGTTTTAATCTTGTATGCCCAGAGAGTTAGATTTTGAAAAATAATATTAATAGACTGAGCATTAGCGGTTAATTTTTGGGGTGGGGCTAACAGGAAACGTAAATCCTTTGGGGAATACTGAGGTAAGCCTTGGGCGGTTAAAGGTATACCTTATCCTGTAATATAGCATCTAGGATGCCCTCTAATTAGATGATTGTTAATTAATGCTAGCAGAGTATTTCCCAGCGATTTTAGAGGTGAAAGGAAACTTGATTCTGATTAGTATGGTTCAGGAACGGGTGATATAACGAAGTCAGCACAGGTAATTTGCAATGATATTATCGGATCGGTGGAATAGCATCGAATTAGTCAGGGGTAGCGAATTTGCCCCACGTACTCAACCTTTGTTTAGCATGCAGCAGACTTCTCACACTGCCTTCCTCGTCCTCACCAAGCCTTTAAAGTAGCTTTCATTGTTTAGATAGAATCAGCATTTTGGTGAGATGTTAAGCTGATTGAGGGTGGTGGGAGAATTATAGCAAAATACAACCCGTTTTTTTGGGTTTAGATTTCAGCTACTCCAGCTTATCAGCTCCGAATATCAATCCATCTCAATAGGAAGTTGTTTAGGGTTATTCGGGCCCTCGTTGCATATAGATGATTGAATTTCTTTTGGCTGGCGGCCGGTATTGCATAAATATATAGTCGCATAACGCCGTGTCTATGTTTTATACACATCTTTTAAGGTTGCACCGCAGCACTAGCTTAATGTAGCCCCAAAAAGTTACATAGTTTATATCCAATAGTACCGTTTGTAGACCTGAAGGCCATCAAAACCTATAACAAATAGTGGATTCTCTCAGACTTGTACGTTTATAGGACAAGTAAGATCCTCTTTCTCGCCTTATTTTACATCTGAATTGATTGAGGAAATATTTCTTTTACTAGTTCAGAGCTTAACCAGAGGGCTGATATGAACAGAAATACTTGTGTATAAAATTTAGCGCCGTGTTGGTAGATCATAAAGTAAGCTTAACTATCAATACCGTACCGCCTATATCCTATGCCTGATAATGAAATGCTCAATTGCGCCTATAACTTGACTGGCTAGCTTCCGCACAATTGTTCCCTAGACAGTGATGCCGAGTATACTTGATCTCTAAAGAAGAATTTCTTGTAACTCCATTGGAAACAAGATTAGGGGCATGAATGCCAAGCCTACAAATAGAAGTAAGCTTGATGCAACGCTAGAAAAATATAAAGAGGCTCATAAAATGGGAGAGAAGATGAATGATAGAGAGGTAAGGATACCTCGAATATATTTAAGAAAGATCGAAAAAGTAATTGGTGTTGTTACTCCAGATGAAGAAAGTAAGTTTGCTGATTTTCAGGAAGTCGATGAATTAACGAGGAATCGTGTTAGAGAAATTTATTATCAGCTGGATGAGTTGAGGGCTGAGGCATATCTTAAATATCTTTTATCAAGAAATATTGATCGTGGACATATGTTTTCTTTTGTACTCGATGTCATAATTGGGGGTATGGACCAGGATGAATGGCTTAAAGAAAAGCTTGGGCAATCAGATAGCGATTAAGTTTGGAGCTTGATTTAGGGGGGCCATAGAATGTAGAAAGAGATGAACAATCCTGGACGCCCAGAGATAGGAGGGAGGTGCTAACAGCAAACTGGATATCTAAAGAATGGAGAACCTGAAGCTAGGCTAGAATTCTTGCGCTACTGCCTGGTAGTCGGTATATCTTTCTCAAATTAAATGGCGATTTGGCGTTAAAAGTTTTTCTGGGGAGCCCATAGAGGATCAAGTGGAGTGTAGAGTCGAGAGCGATGAAATCTAGGGATAGTTGAAGCGGATTTCAGTAATTTAGCTAAGAAACGCTGGCAATCGCGCCGCCCGTGTACCCAGCGTTTATTTTGCTGAGCACAGGCCTGATGTACCGCTTCCGCCGAGCCCACCAAACGTTTAAAGCGGCTTTCAAAATTGCAGTTTAAGTAGAGCCAGTGTTTTGGCGAAATACCCAGCCGATTTAAAATAGGTGGGATGTTTTCGGAAATAGCGCCGCGCTTTTTAGGGTGCAGCTGCCGGCCACTCCATTCTAGCAGCTCTAAATAGTGATCCAGCTGAAAAGGCAAGATCCTGGCGCTCCCCGTCCACCAGTGGGAGTAGGCTTTTGGGCTGCTGGCCTGAGATGACTGTGTGAAAGCGTTGCTAGATCGAAATGTAATCGGACTCTTCTGGAGTTTTAGTGATACCGGCACGGATAGGGTTGAGGTCCACATAAGCGAGGCAGGCGGCAAGGGCTCTTTCATCCAGCAAGGCCTGAGACTTGAAACGCCCTTTCCAGAAACGACCGGTGCAGTTGTCCTCGGCATTGGCCTGGCGTGCGATGGACTCGTTCAGGCAGTGCATAAACCAGCTGATATTCATTAGGCGCTCCCGCCATTGGGACAAGAATTCTTTTAGCCTGTTTACTTCACCGTGATCGAAGGCATCGCCTTGAAGATAGCGTTGGGCCAAGTTAGAGGCTTTGAAGAGCTTTTGTCAGCGAGTAATTATCTCTGCGGCCACTTATCAGCAGATTCTGTGTCGATGTATAGGACTATATGGTAATGATTACTCATTACCGCATAGGCAGCAATATCTAGCGCAAACGCCTCGACCAACTTATGCATATGGCTTTCAATCCATTCGTGCCGATGCTCGAAATCTTTTCCGGATTCAGCATCTCTGACACAAAGAAATGCACGCAGCACACAGATGGCAACACTTAAAGATAGAAAAGTATCAGGAAGGAAAAACTTGTAACCTGAATTTGACCTGATGAGGCACATTTTTAAAAGCTGATAACTGTCATAAAAAGTCTGAACTACTACATTTTATACACACCCTTTAAGTCGATTTAAAGTCTCCGCTGCCTCCAAGTAATAAAGCAGTTTAGTGTGTCCCTGCCAAACAGTTTTGACGCCAGGCTCACCACCGCTTCTTCGCCCCAGAAAGCCTCCAATTTCTACCTGCATACGATTTATATCTCTCATATTTGGAGGTTAATTTGGTGAGGAGTTTTTATCTTGTTTTATCCATACCATATGCCACTCTTTTTCAGCTTAGACATTCCTCCACAGCTCATCAATTCTTTCTTATCAGCTTAAAATAGTAATCCAACTGAAAGGGTAGGCCGTCAAGCTGTTTAAGTCTTAGCCGTCTGTGAGAGATTTCTCTCTAGTATGTTTGTAAAAAAATAACTCTACATTTCATATAGTGTTGCTTATGTTGTCAATCTAGGCTTTTGTAGCTTATTGACCTCTATTTCTAGAACAATGATGAGGGGTGGCATGCCCTCCACCTCTAATTTTAATCAAAAAGAATTGAATAAAGAGTTTACTAGGTGTGCTTAACTGTATGATGGTTTTAACAGGTAAGAATATTGTCTTTTATGTGTAATAGAACTTTTGTTATGCGAAATTTAGTCTCAGTTTCTCGAAGGTGACATAACCATTTTTTGTGAGGTTGTTCATTTAGCTTAAATCCTTTTACTCCTAGCTTGAAATGTGGATGAAAAATTCCTTAATTGAGGTTTTGTAATTTTTTTGGGTTTTTGTATGATGTTTATTTCGCAGCTGTTGGTTTTTCTACTTTTTCTGATTATAGTTTTGCTTTAATTAGAGGGTGGCAATGAAGGTTGGATTTCAGTCACTTACGTAGATTCTATTTCCATTGATCTAATTTTGTTTATCTGCAACTATTAAAAACAGTTAAGCCTAGCTTGAAATGAAGAATTTAAAATTTATGACCGTGTCTTGGTGTTGTGGTCAAGAAATAGGTTCTGTAACCTTTGAATAATAGGGATTGTGATGAAAACCATTCAGTTTGGAAAAGTAATAATTCATAAAAAAGAGCAAGCCAATGGTAAAGAGGCGATTCTTTACGCACATGGTTCATATGATAAGGGATCTTTTGGCGAGGCCAAAGTGCCAGAGACATTAGCTCTGTACTTCTACTCCTTCCATGGTTCTGCATCTTCTGATCATGCAGTCAGAAGCTTGACAAAAACAGGTGAGCCTGCGGACGGAAAAAATAGTATGGCAGATTTCGGAGCAAAACAGTTTCTCAATATGGGATCAGGAAAAGTGCACTCTATAGCTGGTGGTGGTTCTGAGGTTTATAATTATAATCTTTCATATAATGAAAAAAGTCCTGGTCATATGGATAATATAAAAAAGGCATGGGAGAGCGGTCTTCATAATCATGATTTGATTTTGGTTGAAGAAGGAGCCCGTATTCATTTGGATGATGTCCTAAAAGTCATTACTGAAAATAAGCTAGGTTATAACAAGCTTCACTTTACTGCCTGCCGCTCGCCGAGCAGCGGAAATGATCTTAGCTCTCAAAAACAGTGGGGCTAATTTAGAGTAGAGTGTTCACTCTAGTTTAAAGGCTGCAAAATTTATAAAGGCCACTTACCTCCATGACCACAGGAGGTAGGTGGTCTTTGTTATTTGTGATTGGCCTTTTGAATTAGATACTCTAGTGATTGGAATATCTTTTTATTATTAACCCCAGTTGGTGCGAGCTATTTTTGCGATGATGTATCATAAAAAATATAACTGTCCGCTTTGTTGAAATAAAATTCGGTATATTTTATTGGAATTTTACCTGTCAGTAATTACAGGTTCCTAAATTTTTTTGTTCGCATTTTTAAGTGAGTCGCACCTTGTGTTTTCCGTGAAAAAATTTCATATGTAACTAATTTCATGGAAAAATGTATCTACATTTTGTTTTTTTGAGTTTTTATTTTTTTATATTTACATTTTTCTTGTTGAACGTTACGCCTTATTAAAGAGTTTGATGTCATTATCATCAATTTAAGAATTGGTGCTATTGACAAAAGTTTATGGAAGCGTGGAAAGTTGGCGGGCTCTTATGGGAGTGTAAATAAATAATAAAATTAAGGCTTAGGTTATGAGAAAGACTGTTTCCAATATCTCGATAAAAACTGCTCTATCATTGTGCGTGCTTGCGTCATCAACTATAGGTTTTGCTCAAAGTGTTTCTTCGGTTGAGGCTGCCAACAATAGCGTTGGGCTAAAGCGCTGCGGTACAGACCACCCATCAATTCAGGAAGCCGTATTAAAAGAACAGCATTTTTCTACTCTGCGTGGTGTATCAAGTGATAGAAGTGTGGCGCACACATTACGCCCCGCAGGTTCTGTAGAAGTTGATGTTTACTTTCATGTAATTACTGACACTGCTAATAATGGAGCGCTTTCTAATAGTGAGATTAATGCGCAAATGGATGTATTGAATGACGCTTACGTAAATACTCCATTTACCTTTAATTTAGTTTCAGCCACTGTTACAGCAAATAATTCTTGGTATAACGTTGGTTACAATTCTTCGGCTGAGCAGTCAATGAAATCTTCCTTGCGAGTTGGCGATGCAGGGGATTTGAATATCTATGTAGCTGAAATTAGTGATGGCCTACTTGGGTGGGCTACATTCCCAAGCAGTTATTCCTCTGATCCACTTGATGACGGCGTAGTAATTTTAACTGGTTCTGTGCCTGGAGGTGATGCTGCACCCTACAATGAGGGGGACACCTTAACTCACGAGGTTGGCCACTGGTTAGGTCTTTATCATACGTTCCAAGGTGGATGTTTTGGCCGGGGGGACTACGTCTCAGATACTCCTGCGGAGAGATCGGCTGCTTATGGCTGCCCTGTTGGTCGGGATACCTGTACCAGGGGAAGAAATGCTGAAGGGGAAGATCCGGTAACTAACTTTATGGATTACACTGACGATAGCTGTATGTACGAGTTCACTGAAGGTCAGGCCACTCGCGCAGATGAACAAAGCGCGACTTATCGTGGTCTTTAACAGTTAAGGGGGGCTTGTCCCCCCTTCTTTAATTATGAATAAAGAACATTATTTATTTTTAGTGCTGAGTTTATTTGTTTTTGCTAGCCCGGGTCTATTGGCTCAAAGGCTAGCTGTTCCAGAGTACGTGACTTGTAATCGAAACCAATTAACTTCATGGCAGGGAGATATCACAAAACTTGTGCGAGCGAAAGATGGAGTCATGCTTTGGATTGCTACTGACCATGGAACAAATGAGGTTCTAAACCTAACTATGCCAAATTGGAAGGAGGTTCTCGGGCAGTTCCGCATCCATGGCCGTAATTTTCATTCCAGCGATTGGGGGAAACTCATTGATACTAAGGGGAAGCTTAAGGTGGGAATGAAAGCGATTGTTTGGTTATGTAATACTGAAGGTATAAGCCCGGTAATCAATTGGCAGCCACCCTCAGGGTGAAATCTTACTACAGGCGGAGAAAGAAAATTTTTGAATCTTATGCTTAAGCGATTATTTTGAGTACATAAGGTTCTGAGATCAAAAGTATATTGGTGTGATTTTATCCGTGACATAAATTGCAAGAAATAGAACTATAAAAGTGCCCGCTATCCATATACTCGATTCCACTAAAGATAAAGAATACATTTCCATTTTAGGCGTTTCTGCTTGTGAGGTAGCATGGATGTGCGGTGCTGAATTTGAGGCGCATTCATGTGAGCAATGACCAAAATTGGGCGCGGCTCCATCTTTTCCCGGAAGAGTCATACATCCATGTTTTAAGTGATTTTTTACCAACCAATAGTTAATAGGGTAAGCAATGATACCCCCAACAATGGTTGCCAAGCTCATACGAAACCAAAAGGTAGCATTTGTTGGGTCTTCAGAGTGTGGCCATATGGAAGTCAGTATCACCATAGCGGGTATCATTCCAGCCATAACCATATTCATCGATACAGTTTCAGCAAAGAAAGTTTTACCCACTGCTTTTAAGTAGTTTCCCTGATACATACTTCGCATCATCAATGCCTGAAAAATAAACAAACCACAAACAAAGCCAGCCAAGTACTCAATTATGGAGTCCCATCCATTGGTGAGGCCCAGTGTGGGTACAATAGATGCTGCGATAAGGATCCCTGTTGCATCACCTGCAAGACAATGCATTTCGCTATTTACACTTTGCTTCCATGTGGCCCTAGTGAATTGATCGTGGCCGCCAGGAAAAGGACGGCGACAGGTGAGTAGGTAGAAGATTAAGCCGATAACACCGGTATAAAGAATTACTAATACCCAAGCCAGGCGCTGAACCCAGCTGGTTGGCGCATTAGTGATTGAGTCCCAAATAATAAAAACTAGGCTGAGACTCGTAAGAATAAACCAAACAAGCATTGCTCCGGTTAACATATAGGCTACCCATGATTGAGGGGGCGATATAAAACAATTATATCTTCTGAGCAATCAAGTAGGCGTGTAATTCTGGTGGTTGATCGTACTCCAGATGTCTACAAATACAACCAGATGAAATAAGAAGTTGTATAAATTTATTTGTGCCTAACGTAGAGTAGTATAATTCCGATCCCATCGCATTATTCGTATGATAGTCCTCTTTATCTGTTCCACCAAAGGAGAATATTAGAACGCCTTCCTTGTTTAAGTAAGACGCTAGATTCCTTATTGTTTCCTCTTGTTTTTCAATTGGTATATGCCAGATGCTATCCCACGCACTTATAAAGTCATATTTTCTTGTGGCTTTCCACTTACATATATCCTCTAGATAGAAGTTGACAGTAGGGTGCTTATCCCTGGCGATCTCTATCATTTTCTCAGAAACATCAATTCCCTCGGGAGAAAATCCTTCAGTTAGCAGAAGCTCGATATGCCTTCCTGTACAACCACACCCTACATCTAGTGCAGAGCCTCTATTTTTTACAAAGCCAAGTGCCCGCTTATACTGGCTAATACCGTTGTTCCTGTTGAACTCTTTACGTTCCCATAGATGTGTGATGGTATCGTATGCTATCCCGGTTTGTTTCGGTTCCATAATTGTAAATTCTGTTTATGAGTTTTATATAATGATTGCTGCACGTTTTTTGTTTTTTAGATTCGTTAGAGTTTGATTTATTTGAGGCGAATACTTCAACACCTATAATTATAACGGTCGCCATGAGTATCCACGCGAGCCACTTCATGCCATTTTAAGCTAGTGTAACTTGTAGTGGGTTGCCAATAAGGTAATCCATCAATGGTTGCCTCATAAGGGCGCCGTGAATGGCTGTTAATAGAGCTGAAAAAATTAGAATTCTAAATGGAAGTCTGTATTTGAACAGTTTGTCCTGTATCAGGATATATAGAACTATTGCAGTGACGCCATACATCGATTGATGTCAATAGAGCTATATATGCTTCTATTTTGGTATTCCCTGGTCGATAAATCCAGAATCAACACCAAACCAAAAGCTTCCATCCATATTGTTAAAATACATATATCTTATATTTCCACCACTTGGAACTGGGGTCTTGCTTGTAAATTTCTCTTTTTCTGTGTTAAAGGCAAAAATGATATTTGGAACCTCTCCAGTATCAGCGAGCCAAAGTTGGTTATTGTTGTCCAGTGCTGTTCCGTAGGGGCGTGGATTCTTACTGGGTAGCTTCCACTCTTTAAACTCCTTGGTCGTCGGAGTATAACGCCCCAAATAGCCTTCTGGATAATCTACGTACCAAATATTGCCGGTAGGATCGATTTCCAGTCTGCGAGGGCGAGCATTTGGGCGTGGCAGGTTAACCTCATTTATGGTCATGGTTTTTGCGTCTACGCGAGCTAACTTATTGGTGCCGAATAGCGCTATCCAGGGGTTTCCCTGGGCATCAATCTTAATACCATAGGGGCGGGCATTAGCGGTTGTTGGGGTGACACTTAGAACTTTGCCACTCTGTACATTTAGCAGGCCTATGCGGTTACTTTGCTGGGCTGTGAACCAGATATTTCCCTCTCGATTGAAGACTAGCGTATGTGGGTCTTTGATACCTTCAGGCATTGGATATTGTTTAATTTGTCCATTATTGGTGTCTAATCGCCCAATATGCGCATTGCGATTACCTGCATACCAAACAATATCGTTTGAATCCACAATCAGGTTATGAGGATGAGTACCTTCAGGTATTTCATACTGCTTAAACTCTTCAGAAGTGGGTGTAAACTTCCCGATGTAGTTACCCGCTTGTCCACAGAACCAGACATTCCCTTTACTGTCCACATGCGGGTCTCTGGGGAGCCCCTCCCAAGGCACCTTCCATTCGTTTAATTTAAGTTTGTCAGGTAAGTTATCTTCTTGAACAACGGCGTTCGCCAGTAGGAAAGGGAGTGTGGTAAATAGCATGACTAAGGGAAGATGATAAATTCGCCAGGAATGAATACGCATTTTTCTCTCCAAGAGTTATCTATGTTAGTAATCAGTCATGCTGTGATATAAGGCGCCTAGATATATAGCATTTAAAGCATAGGTGAATTTAGGTTAGAGTTGTCTGACTCCAGTCATTATATGTAGTGAGCTGAGCTTCCTCATCTCATTAAAAATATATGATTTGCGGGAATTTATACATAATTAGATTGCTTGCTAATCTGCCAATTGGTACGTCTTTTTCACCGATTTTTCGAGTAGTTAAGCAAGTGGTTGGTCTGTGTTACCACTATTTAGCAGCTTAATTAGTATTTAATTTTATGAGCTGCAATATTCTCGAAAAAACTTATTCTTCAGTACTATTTTTATAATTTTACAGTTGGATATTGAGGGCGTATATTGCGGGCCTTAGCTATAGGAGGTCATTTATGCTACAACGTCTTCGCCGGCCTGAAATTCTTTTGCTTATTCTGGCAGCTTCAATGCCGCTCTCATTTGCTGTTTGGAATACGCTACTTAATAACTTTGTCATTGAAAAGGCAGCATTTACCGGTGCAGATATTGGTTTGTTGCAAAGTGTGCGTGAGATACCTGGCTTTTTAGCCTTCCTGGTAGTCTTTGTTTTGCTTTTTGTCAGGGAGCAGAGGCTGGCGATAATCTCCCTGGTAGCAACTGGCCTTGGAGTGATGCTAACGGGACTGTATCCATCATTGACCGGGTTGTTACTCACTACACTTTTAATGTCTACGGGATTTCATTTTTATGAGACCTTGCAGACTTCCCTGGCACTCCAGTGGTTTCCCAAACAAACAGCAGCAGTTTGGATGGGACGCATGGCTGCCGCAGGTTCCTTTGCTGCGCTTCTGGCTTATGGTTTGGTGTGGGGTTTAATGAACTTCGCGGGTTTGGATTATTCCTGGGTTTATCTAATTGGTGGTGGCGCGACCATTGTCATTGCTTTAGGTGCCTGGGTCCTTTTCCCTCAGTTTGCTCAGCCCCACAGCCAGCATAAGAAGCTTATTCTGCGAAAACGCTATTGGCTCTATTATGCGCTCACGATGATGAGTGGGGCTCGCAGGCAAATCTTTATAGTATTCGCTGGTTTTTTGATGGTGGAGAAATTTGGATACAGCGTGGGGGAGATTGCTGCTCTCTATACGGTAAACCATTTACTTAATTTGTATATCGCACCGAAGATCGGACAGTTTATCGTTCGGTTTGGCGAGCGCCGTATCCTCACTTTGGAATATATTGGCCTGATACTGGTATTTGCGGGTTATGCGCTGGTAGAAAGTGCTGCGCTGGCAGCGGCATTATATATTGTTGACCATTTATTCTTTTCTATGGCAATTGCGATTAAAACCTACTTCCAGAAGATAGTCGACGAGCGGGATATCGCGGCTTCGGCTGGAGTCAGCTTTACTATTAATCATATTGCCGCAGTAGTTATCCCTGTAGTATTTGGCTTGCTGTGGCTTGTCTCTCCGCCAATGGTATTCTTTGCGGGGTCTTTAATGGCCTTAATTTCTCTTGGGTTGGCACAGCTGGTTCCAGAGCAGCCGTTGCCCGGTAATGAGATTAGGGTTGGGCAGTATTCTGGGGCTACCTAGAAAGAGTTGAAATGGAGTTTTTGTTCCATTATCCTTGGCGGCAACTTGAACAAGACAATTTACTATGAAATACGCGCAAGAACTTCTTTTTATATGTTGCTGCCAGGCAACCTGCGTGCTTCTGTAAATTTATTCGGAAGCGTTTTTTGCTTCCGGAGAGTCAAAGAACCCGGAGCGGAAGCGCCGGGTTTTTTTATGGCCAGGTGGCAGAGAGGAAATGCGACGGTCTGCAACACCGTTTTTCACCGGTTCGAATCCGGTCCTGGCCTCCATCTATTCTGTTGATCTATGGATATATGCTTGGCAAGCTGTCTTTTGTATAGCCATACCCCTTTTCTTTTCTCAGCTTGCTTTTAAATTCCGTCGATAGCGCCAAAGAGCCAATAGTTGTCTGGATTATCCGGGCAGGCAG
This sequence comes from Microbulbifer maximicatervae (SeqCode), assembly GCF_052468155.1. Classification (NCBI taxonomy): domain Bacteria; kingdom Pseudomonadati; phylum Pseudomonadota; class Gammaproteobacteria; order Cellvibrionales; family Microbulbiferaceae; genus Microbulbifer; species Microbulbifer maximicatervae (SeqCode). The sequence goes on along the minus strand of NZ_CP174335.1, from coordinate 58,754 downwards.
TAGGTCCACACTCTGCGAAAGTTATAAATATATTAAGTGCGGTAATTGAAAATGCAGTTACTATGGCCATTTTTCCGAGAGCTCCCTGATCGCGGAAACTGATAAATATGGGTTTTCCATATTGCTTATCAAATGCACCGATAATCGCGATGCCAATAACTGTCATGTAGAAGATAATTAGTGCCCAAGTGTAATAGTGATATCCCATTAATGGATCGCCATAACCTGGTGTTCCGGGAATAACATGTAGGCTGACTTGGCGCAGTGCGGTAGCGGCGCCAAATAGCGCTGACAGTGTAGCCAGGCTGTAGTGTAGAGGGCGGTTGCCATAGAGTACATTTAGCATCAGGCCAAATAAGACTCCTGTGAGCCCAATTCGTTGAAGTAAACAGAGAGGGCAAGGCATTTCTCCATTCACTAATTGAAAGTACTCTGCGGCGACGAGTACGGCACATACGGCAAGTATGCCCAGTGCATTAAGCTCTCGAAATATTTGCCCCATTCACCCTCCTCTACAAGGCTAAGTTGAGATTGTCGCCGGTGTGATAGCCCAGCCAGGCGATGCTTGATATCAAGGCAAAAATGAATGTTGCGGTTGCTAGGGTGTGGTAATTCTTCACGGCTAGAGACATTGCTAGGAGGTAAAAAATGAATAGTAGGCTCATCATAGTGAGGCGCCCCTCGGTTTTGACATCAAACTCACTCCAACCACTTCTTCAATCGTATAAAAAAGCACCACTTGTTACGATAGCTGTAGAGGTGAGGGAGGGCTGATACAGGTAATGCGCTACCTGTCAGGGTAGGCTAACTAATACTCGATTCGTTGATTTTGAAGGTTGCCGGGTCATTTTAAGGGGGGAGCAGTGAATTTAATTGGTTCGGCAGTCTTGAATTGTGTGAATTTAACCAAATAAATTTGTCTTTAGGTTGTTGTTGGTGGACTTTGTTTGCCAGTTGGGCTTCTTCCCTGTTTAATGCTGGCTTTGGTTTCCGGCGACTGTCGGGAAGCACTTGTCATCGTAGATGCGTAGAAGAGTGGTACGTTAGGGTATCTCTGAAAATTTAGTAACTATAAAAGTAGCTAGGAGTTGTACTTATGGCACAGATCAAAGCTTTGGATAAAAAGGCACATGCCAACCTGAAACTCACCCAGGATATTACTTTTGACCATGTAAGCGGTAATCACATCTTGCCGCTGGTGGTTCAGGAAATCGTACAGGCAGCCCAGAGCTACCCGATCCTGTTCGTTAAAGACCAGAATACTGAGCAGTTTAAAGTTGTGGCGCTTACCGGTCTGCGCCCCGGTGAAAACCTGTTCTCTGGCGCTGATGGCTGGAATGGCAGCTACATTCCAGTGCAAGTGCGCACTTACCCGTTTGTTTTGGTGAAGAATCCAGACAATGCTGATCAGGCTGTTCTGTGCATCGACGAAGACTCCAAGATGCTGAGCGACTCTGAAGGTGAAGCGCTGTTTGATGGGGAAGGCGAGCAAACTGACTTCCTGAAGAATCGCGCCCAGGCGGTGGTTGAAACTGCACAGCGTGTTGCAGTGACTGACTCTTTTATCGAGTTCCTGGTTTCCAAGGACTTGCTGACCCAGAAGAAGCTGACTTTGCGTGTTAGCGAAGATGACAAGCCTTACGATCTGACAGGTTTCTTTGTTATCGATGAAGAGAAGCTTAACAAGCTGTCTGATGAAGACTTCCTGGAGCTGCGTAAACGTGGCGCCCTGCCGGCAATCTACGCCTCTATGATGTCCTCTATGCAGGTTCAAAACCTGATTCGCAAGAAGCGCTTGAACTAATCGCGCTTTGCCCGGCAGCTGTGGCTGTCGGGCGACCCTCCTGACCGGAATAGGCGAACTCGCCAAATCTTGTCTTGATCCCATCTCACACTCGTACCACTATTGTCTCCCTCTGACGCTTTAGCTCACAAATGATAAGATGAAAAACGTGGCGCGATTCTCTCTTCGCTATTGGTTCGCTTGGTTGGTTCTGTTTTACGGTGTTTGGTTATTCCTGATTTTACAGGGCGAGAACCTGGCCCTGGCGCTCGAGCATTGGTCTATGGCGATGGCGATGGCGCTGGGTAGCTATGCCGCAGGTTCTACGCCGATGGGCGGCGGGACAGTTGGGTTTCCCGTGTTGGTGCTGTTTTTTGATATGCCGGCAAGTCTGGGTCGCGACTTTAGTTTTGCGGTTCAGTCGATAGGTATGGTCAGTGCCAGCTTGTTTATTCTCTGCCGGCGCCAGCAGTTGGCCTGGTCGATGTTGCGGGGGGCGCTGCTGGGCTCTCTTCTGGCGACTCCCGCCGGTATCCTATTGTTTGCCCCTCTGATACCCGAACTCTGGGTGAAGCTTTCCTTTGCCGTCCTCTGGGGCAGTTTTGGCATTTTTCATTTGTATCGCCTCAGCGAAATTACTGATTGTGAGCACGCGGGGGACCCTCAGTGCCCAACAGATTTTCGTGTCGGCTTGCTATTGGGCGCTTTTGCCGGCTTTTGCGTGGTGGCAGTTACCGGTGTGGGTGTGGACATGCTGGTGTATGCGGCTCTTGTGCTATTGAGCAGGGTGGACCTCAAGGTGGCGATCCCTACATCAGTGGTGATCATGGCATTTTGTTCGGTACTCGGAGTAATAGTGAAGTCGCTGGCGGGAGATTGGCAGCCTGGGGTGTTTGGGAATTGGCTGGCGGCAGCACCAGTAGTAGCCCTGGGGGCGCCTCTGGGCGTTTTTGTCGTTAGCTTGCTGGGGCGCAAGCCGACCCTGCTGATTGTGGCCTTCCTGTGCGTTGTGCAGCTTGTGTGGACTTGTATGTCCGAGAGTGAGGCTATGAAGGGATATGGTGGTCCGCTAGTGCTGCTGGCATTGCTGTGCTGCCTGGCGGGTTTCGAGTGGCTGCGGGAACTGGGTTTGCGCAGGGAACAAGTGCGAACGCCTGTAGCAACTTCAGGTACTGCTGACCTGGAGCCCGATAGCGCCTTAGAGACAGTTATGGAAGCTAATGGTGTGGTGCTGCCGGAGTAGTTGATTTTTGGATTGCGTTCGCCGGACGAACTATTCGCAGAATCAGATAAAAAACGGTTGGGCTTTTGATTGCTGCCCAGACTTGGGCCTGCTAGATAATTTGGGAAGATGGCTGGGGCGGAAGGATTCGAACCTTCGCATGACGGGATCAAAACCCGCTGCCTTACCGCTTGGCTACGCCCCAGTTTCAAGTTTCACAAAGAATAGCCTCTGTGATTTGAAATGGTAGCAAGGGGGAGACTCGAACTCCCGACCTCAGCATTATGAGTGCTGCGCTCTAACCGGCTGAGCTACCTTGCCATTTCTTTTGTTGTCTCGGCTGTCCCGAGGGCGCGCATTATTAAACGATAGGCCGGGGGTGTCAACACTTTTTTTGTATTCTTTTCAGATAGTTAGCGATTTTTTTCATCTGATGCCCGGGACTGCTCAGAACCGCGCCTGGAACTGATTGCGGCAAGGGCGGAACCGAATACTACGGCGCCGGCGCCGGCCCAGCTGACCCAGTTGAGCGGCTCAACTGCAATATAGTCGGGCCAGATAGAGCTGATCAGCGTACTGAACAATAGGGTGATGACTGGCACTAATGACAGGGTTGCGCTGACACTGGATGCCTCCCAGTGCGCTAGTGCCTTGCTAAAAGCCCCATAGGCGATCAGCGTATTGGCGGTGAGAAATGCCAATAGCACCCACTCGAGCCAGCCCAGGTGAGAAACCTTCATTGGCTCCGCCATGGGCAGGAAGAGCAGGGTCCCTGCGATATAAATTACTACCAGTAGATCCTGGGGTGTTGCGCGGCTCAATATTTTCTTCTGGAAAAAGCCGTAAATCGCCCAGGTGACAGCGGCGATCAGGATATAGCCGAGCCCCAGCAGGTATTCGCCGCCGGCGCCACTGGTCAGCTCTCCCAGGCGCTGGTTAAAAAATAGCAGCAGCCCGATTACTACCAATACCACGCCGCTCCACTGACGCGGCGAGAAGTGCTCTCCCAGCCAAAGCACGCTGGATATTAGTAGAAGCAGGGGGGCCAGCTGGATTACAACCTGAGCGGCACCAGGGGTAATGTAATTGAGTCCACTGGCGTAGGCGAGGTAGTTCACCAGGAGGCCGGCAACGGCGAGGAAGGTGAAAAGCAGTAAGCCGCGACTGAATAGTGGCTTGAGCTGTAACTTGCGCGCCTGTCCGTAGTAGACGCCCGCTAACAGTGCTGCACCGGCAAAGCGATACCAGGTGGCGGTACCGGGACTGATGTATTCGAGAAGCCCTTTGAGAGCGATGGGCAGGGTTGCCCACATAAATACGGTGATCAGCGCCAGGGGCAGGCCGACTTTCCAGTTTGATTGAGCCATGGAATTTACACGGGTGGCGCGCCTCCCCGGGGTGGGGAGGCAAAAAAAGGGGAGGCGGTTAGACGTTAAAACGGAAGTGGATTACGTCGCCGTCGGCGACAATGTAGTCCTTGCCTTCCAGGCGCCATTTACCCGCGTCTTTAGCGCCGGCCTCACCGTTGTTGTCAATGTAATCGCTGTAGCTGATCACTTCTGCGCGAATAAAACCCTTTTCAAAATCGGTGTGGATTTTACCGGCGGCGTTGGGAGCGGTAGCGCCCAGTGGGATGGTCCAGGCACGAACTTCCTTCACTCCAGCGGTGAAGTAGGTGTGCAGGCCCAGCAGTTGGTAGCCGGCGCGGATCACGCGGTTCAACCCCGGCTCTTCCATACCCAGTTCTTCCAAGAACTCCTGCTTTTCTTCGTCGTCCAGCTCGGCAATTTCCGCTTCGAGTTTGTTGCAGATAGGTACCAGTACCGCGTTCTCTTCAGCGGCGATGGCAGCTACAGCATCCAGGTGCGGATTGTTCTCGAAACCATCTTCGTCCACGTTGGCGATATACATGGTGGGCTTGATAGTGAGCAGGCTCAGTTCGCGCAGGTCCGCCAGTTCGTCTTCTGAAAGCTCGAAAGAGCGCAGCGGCTTGGCTTCATCCAGGTGTGGCTGGATTTTTTCCAGCAACGCTTTCATCTTGATCGCGTGCTTGTCCTGCCCCTTGGCGGCGCGGGTAAAGCGCTGTAGGGCCTTTTCCACAGTGTCCAGATCGGCCAGGGCTAGCTCGGTGTTGATCACCTCGATATCCGCCACCGGGTGTACCTGGTTGGCGACGTGGATAACGTTATCGTCTTCGAAGCAGCGCACAACGTGTGCGATAGCGTCGGTCTCGCGTATATTGGCGAGGAACTTGTTACCCAGCCCTTCCCCTTTGGAAGCGCCCGCAACCAGGCCTGCGATATCGGTAAATTCCATGGTGGTGGGAATTACCTTTTCCGGCTTGACGATCTCAGCCAGCTTGTCGATGCGGGGATCTGGTACCGGCACGACACCGGCATTGGGTTCGATGGTGCAGAAGGGGAAGTTTTCCGCATCGATACCCGCTTTGGTCAATGCGTTGAATAGGGTGGATTTGCCCACATTAGGTAGGCCGACAATACCGCAAGTAAAACCCATGGTGATATTTTTCCGTTTGCCCGAGGCGCATACAGCGCGCTCTGCTAATTGCGTTTGAGGTCCGGTAGTGATTGCGCTGGCGGGATTTTGGATGGGCGGGATGTCTCGGCCACCACAGGGTCCGGGCCAGCCGGGAAAATACCGGCAATTTAGCGCAGCACACTATCGAGATTTCCGCGGCAAAAGGCAAGCCGGCGGGTGGGATCTATTTGTTGGTGTGCAGCGTTTTCATGGCTGCGCCCCAGTCGCCGGAAGCGGCGGTGGGCAGAACGTCGATCGAGCGATCGATCGCATCAGCCAGTGTTTCCTGTTCCGCCCTGGGGGCTCGCTGGAGTACAAACCGGGCCACTTCGCTCGAGCTGCCGGGGTGGCCAATGCCGAGTCGCAGGCGCATAAAGTTTCGGTTGTTGCCCAGTGCGGCAATGATATCCCGCAGGCCGTTGTGTCCACCGTGACCGCCGCCGGCTTTCAGGCGCGCGATACCGGGGGCTAGGTCCAGCTCATCGTGAGCGACCAGAATGGCTTCCGGGGGAATCTTGAAGAAGTTCGCCAGTGGGCCGACAGATTGGCCACTGCGATTCATATAGGTGGTGGGAATCAGCAGCCGGATATCCTGGCTGCCGACCCGCACACGGCCAGTGAGGCCGTGATATTTGCTGTCGAGGCTGAGCTGGGTGCCTTGTTGGCGGGCCAGCTCGACAACAAAGTCGGCACCGGCGTTGTGTCGCGTCCGATCGTATTCCGGTCCGGGGTTTCCCAGGCCGACAATCAACTGGATCGGAGTATCCGGTGCCGCAGCCAAGGCGATTACTCTTCGCCTTCGCCAGCTTCGGCTTCAGCTTCCACAGCGCCGCGAGGCTTGTGGATAGAAGCTACAACCAGATCGTGGTCTGCACCGTGGCTCAGTGCCACAGACTCAACACCTTCCGGCAGTTTCAGGTCGGAGATATGCAGTACGCCGTCCATTTCCAGGTCGGCCAGGTCCACTTCGATGAACTCAGGCAGCTTGCCGGCAGGAGCGTTAACTTCCAGCTCGGTCAGGGTGTGGGAAACGATACCGCCAGCCTTAACACCTTTGCTGCTCTCTTCGTTCAGGAAGTGCAGAGGTACTTTAACGTGTACTTTGGTGTTGGCAGATACGCGCTGGAAGTCGATGTGCAGCAGCAGGGCTTTAGCCGGGTGACGCTGCAGGTCGCGCAGGATAACTTTCTCTTCTTTGCCGTCTACGTCAACAGTCAGCATGGAGGAGAAGAAAGCTTCGTTTTCCAGAGCTTTGGTCAGGTCTTTGTGCAGCACGGAGATAGAAGCAGGCTCTGCTTCACCGCCGTAGATGATGCCGGGTACACGGCCTTCCAGGCGACGCAGGCGGCGGCTCGCACCTTTCCCTTCATCGCTGCGGGCAATGGCGTTCAATTTAATATCAGACATGGGATAAACCTCGGGTTGTCTGTCCAGAGTGACCTGCGACCGGACCGCTCTGGCATGGATGTTAAATGGGCACTGGGCCCAAAAGTAATCGCCCGGCAGTGCCGGGCGGGCGCGTATTCTACGGGAATCAGCGCTAAAGGCAAAGTGCCCCGGCATGCGGGGCGCAGGGATACCTTGATCGGCAAGTTCCTAGCGGAACATTGCGGACAGGGATTCCTCATTGCTGATACGGCGCATGGACTCGGCCAGCATTGCAGACAGGGTCAGCTGGCGAATTTTTGGTGCCTTCTCCATTTTGTCACCCAGGGGGATGGAGTCGGTAACCACCAGCTCATCCAGAACGGAGTTGTTCAGGTTAGTGATGGCGTTGCCAGACAGTACCGGGTGGGTACAGTAGGCGACAACTTTCTCGGCGCCGTGCTCTTTCAGGGCGTTGGCGGCGTTACACAGGGTGCCGGCGGTGTCGACCATGTCGTCTACCAGCAGGCAAGTGCGGCCGCTGACTTCACCGATAATATTCATGACTTCGGCAACATTGGCGGCTGGACGGCGCTTGTCGATAATGGCCAGGTCGCAGTCGAGGCTCTTGGCCACGGCGCGGGCGCGCACAACACCGCCGATATCCGGGGATACCACCACCAGGTTCTGGTACTTTTGGCGCTCGATATCGTCGAGCAGGACAGAGGAGCCGTAAACGTTATCCACAGGAACGTCGAAGAAGCCCTGGATCTGTTCCGCGTGCAGGTCGACGGTTAATACGCGGTCGATACCTACGCTCACCATCATATCGGCAACCACTTTTGCGGAAATCGGCACGCGCTGGGATCTTACGCGGCGATCCTGGCGGGCGTAGCCAAAGTAGGGGACTACAGCGGTAACACGGCCGGCGGAGGCGCGGCGGAGGGCGTCTACCAGCAGGATCAGTTCCATCAGGTTGCGGTTGGTAGGTTGGCAGGTGGATTGCACCACGAAAACGTCGCGGCCGCGTACGTTATCGGTAATTTCTACTGCAATCTCGCCGTCGGAGAAGCGCTTGACCGTGGCTTCACCCAGGGGGATCGCCATATGGTCGACAACCTTCTGTGCCAGTTCCGGGTTTGCGTTGCCGGTAAAGACCATTAAGTCAGCCACTGCGAGTTCCTTTAATTCTGTCTTGAAGTGAATTGAAGTGTAGATGCCTGCATATTTGCTAGCAGTCAGGGTTTTTGCTGCAACACTTTTGTGTTGAGCGGCGCACTGTTGCGCGGATAAAAACAGGGTTTTGGCCACAGTTTTTTTCCTTGCTCAACGGGTTGCTCTGGGTGCGTGCTCGCACAACCATCGGGCGCTTGCATTCAAGCCTGCCTTCAGGATTCTTTAAAAATTGGGGAGTGGCTCTGTAAAGCCCTGTGCGAATGGCCTGGGCCGGCTGGATCAGCGTAGACTGAATCATGTCGGAACCGGTTTTTGACTGTGCCATTGCATATAAAGAAAGTGGCTGGGGCGGAAGGATTCGAACCTTCGCATGACGGGATCAAAACCCGCTGCCTTACCGCTTGGCTACGCCCCAGTAATGTTTCCTCAAAAATCTGAGGAGATTTTCGCTAGCGCTTGATGTGTCGGTGAAACCAATACACCCGCTGCTGTAAAACCCTGCCACGCTTCAGGCAGTTTGGCGTGTGCCTCAATGGCTGCCTCTGCCGTAGGGAATGCCGCAAAAATGCAGCCCCCGGTGCCGGTGAGTTGTGCTGGAGCAAGTTGCTCGAGCCATTCTCTGGCATCGCGTATTTCAGGGTAGAGCTTTTCAACTAATGGCTGGCAGTCATTGCCGGAAAATGTTTCCAGTTTTTCGCTGCCGAGTCGCATCTCGTTGGCCTGCTCCTCGCGAAGGGCCGCTAATGTAATTGCGACTGAATCTCTTGTCAAACGTGAATCGCGAAAAATTTTTGCAGTGCTCACTTCGCAACCAGTTGAGACAACCAGGTAGTGGCGTTGCTCGGTGGTTATTGGGGTTAATTTTTCACCAACCCCTTCCGCCCAAGCGGTGCGCCCGCGCACAAAAACTGGAACATCGGCGCCTAATTGCCGTCCCAGCTCCGCCAGTTTATCGATCGATAAATTGCACTGCCATAAGTGGTTGAGCCCGAGCAAAGTGGTGGCGGCATCGCTACTGCCTCCACCGATGCCGCCACCGTGAGGCAACTTCTTTATCAACCGAATAGAGGCGCCGAGAGAATTTTGTCGGTCCTGCTCAGCTTGTTTGCGCAGCAATTGAGCTGCGCGATAAACCAGGTTGTCCTCTTCAGCCACATCCAGCTGGCCTGCATCGATACTGACAATGCCATCGCTGCGCTCACTGAATTCCAATAAGTCGCCGAAATCGAGAAGTTGGAACAGGGTTTGTAACTCGTGGTAGCCATCCGGGCGACGGCCGAGAATGCGCAGAATCAGGTTGAGTTTTGCTGGAGCGGGCAGGGTTAGCAGCATGAGGCAAAAAGGGGTCAATCAATTACAGGATCGCCATAATACCTGCATGCTGCGATTTGGGCATTGGCAGAGTTATGTAAAACTCTTTACAAACCCCAGTCTTTAATCACCAGGGTGACGGATACCGGGCCAGTGGGACTGTTGGTTTGTGCTTTGATCCGGGTTGGCAGCATAAAGGAGCCTTCGCTGCGATATTCACTAAAACTCAAGGCCCAGCCGGATTGTTGCAGGCTTTGCAGCTGGCCCTGGGCGTTGCGCTGCTCACCACTTTTGGCGCCGGGCGCGGGAAGACCGCGCACCCAGTAGAACATCTCCCGGGCGGGCAGGGGCCACCCCAGTGCTTCTTGGGTTAGTTGTGCCGGGTTGCGCGCATAAATTGGCGGCTCGCTACCACGTACCAAACTGACGCCACCGGCTGAGCCGGTGATGACGGTAGTACCCGCTCCGAGCGGACCGCTGAGATGCAGGCGAAAATTCTCTGCACCGCCCTGAAGCCAGGCCAGGTTAGCGCTGCCGTTTTCTTTGGGGGAGCGAACACCCAGCTTGCCCTTGAGATTCCACTGGGTAAATTCAGCTACTGTTTGCGGCGTTGGATTTTGATTTTCAGTGGGGGAGCCTGGCTCCGGTTCCTGTTTGGTTTTTTGACCGGCACAAGCGGAAACCATTATTGCCAGACATGCCAGCAGTAACAGATAGAATCTTCGCGCGGTTGTCTTGTCAGCTATCTGATGCATGTTGTTCCAGTGACTCTTTGATTTGTAGGCGCTTCATGGCAGCCGGAATAATTTTGCTGTGGGGATTCAGCAGAAGGCCTTTTCTCCACATATTCATGGCGGCTTCTCTGTTTCCCTGAACCCAGAGTACTTCACCGAGGTGTGCGGCAATTTCGTGGTCGGGCAACTTTTCCATCGCCTGCCGCAGATACTTTTCCGCAGCTTCGTGATTGCCGAGACGGTACTCTATCCACCCCATGCTGTCGATTATTGCCGGGTCCTCAGGCTCGAGTTCCAAAGCGCGGCTAATCAATTGGTAGGCTTCTGTGTGCCGGGATTTATCTTCAATCAGTTTATAACCGAGCGCGTTGAGAACTGTGGCGTTATCGGGATTTCTTTCCAGCAGGTTTCTCAAGTCCTTTTCGAATTGTTGTGCGTTGCCGAGTTGGTCATGCAACAGCGCGCGAGTGTACATCAAGCGACCGCTGGTGCTGTTGGTTTGTAATGCCTCGTCTACTCGCTGTAAAGCCATACTGGCTTCACCACTTTTGCGAAGTAATTCGACCTCCATCAGGTAAAAATGTTCTTCCTGAGTGGGGTGTTTTTTTCTCAGTTCAGAAAACCACTCCCGGTTAGTGTTGTACTGTCCGAGGCTCGCCAGTAATTCCGTACCGCGAGTAATGGCTTCTACGTAATCACTACCGGGCCCCACTTCGCGGAAATATTTAATTGCATGGGAAAAATCCCCAGATTTTTCTGCAATGCTGCCCAGGTAAAAATAAGCAGCGGATTCGTGCTGCTGTAATTCAAGTAGTTGGGTAAAGAGGACTTTGGCCTCGTCAGTTTGCTCGGTCTCGTACTGAATTAGGGCCAACGACAAAATCAGGTTGCCATCTTCAGGGCGCTGCTTAACCAGTTCGGCAAACTGCTTGCGTGCTAGGGCCAGGTCCTCCCGAATCAACAGGCGGGCGTACTGAAGGCGCAGGCGGCTCTCGGAAGGATGGATGCCGACGAGTCGCTCGAGAAGGGAAATGGCTTCCTTGCGCTTGCCCTGATCAACCAATAGATGACTTTCCAGCAGTGGTGCATCCAGTTGGTCTGGATGGTGCTCTTGGACGCGGCGCACCAGGGACAGGGCGCGGGCGAATTCCCTTTCGGTGCGCAGTACCATGGCATAGGCGAGCACGACCTCGTCATCGAGGGGATAGACTTTTGCCAGTCGGGCAAACTCCCGCTTGGCTTGTTCCGTGAGTTGCTCGTGCCCAATAGCGGTTGCTGCGAGAGATTGCATGGGTGGGTTGCCGCCGAGTTCCAGGGTTTTACTGGCGTGAATCAGGGCTGTGTGTAAGTCGCCGGACAAAGTCAGCTCGGCTGTGAGGGCCAGCTGTGCATCGGCGTTTTGTGGCTCAAGCTCTACCCATAGCCTGGCTGAATCCAAGGCGGCCTGGCGGGCATTTAAAAAGCGGGCAATGCGTGTAGCGCGGGCGGCAACCCCGGGATCTTTGGTGACCTCCGCCTGGTGGTAGTAATTGGCTAGTGCAACGTCGTACTGCTCGCGGATACCGGCGACTTCGGCCACCAGAAGGGTGTAGAAGGTATCAATAGGGAAAGTTTTAGCTTCCGGCCCTTCTGACTCAGTGGTTTCCTTTCCCTTAAGGTTGCTAGGCTCCAGTGCTGTGTTCGCGATTTCTGTAGAGGGGGCTGCCGGCGTCTGGTACTGGGTACAAGAAGCAAGCATTACGGATGCTACAAGGAATGCGGCAAGCTTGAGCAAGTGGCTGGAAATTCGGGCCGGAAGCTGATGTGCGCGAGGTGGGAGCATAGATCGTGTCCATACGTTACGTTGTCGCTGAAAGCTGGGTATTACTGGCGTGTTTTAAACGATTATCGCCATATAATTCTAGTCGTGAATCGGGTTTGGAACGGTAGTGGGCAGGGGCTCTTGTCAAATCGGCGGGCAATTTTACTGCCTCTTACGCTTGCAAGGGAGACGGCTGCCTATGAAAATGCGCTCCCAGTGCGGTTTCCGCCTTTTAAGATTTAATGCTAACGGAAGTCTATGCCAATTCTTACCCTGGGTATCAACCACGATAGCGCGTCGGTCGAAGTGCGCGAGCGGGTGGCCTTTGCCCCCGAGGTGATGCCCGGCGCACTGGGAGATGCGCGAAAAGCACTGGGGTGCCGCGAGCTGGCCATCCTGTCTACCTGCAATCGCACCGAAATATACGGAAATGTGGAGTCAGAAGCCCTGTTGCAATGGCTGTCTGAATACCACCAGGTGCCCCTGGAGCAGCTCAAGGGCTGTGCCTATGTGTACAGCGATGAAGAAGCGGTACGCCATATGATGCGCGTTGCCTGTGGTCTCGATTCCCTGGTGTTGGGTGAGCCGCAGATCCTCGGCCAGATTAAGTCCGCCTATGCGGTGGCGCGGGAATCCGGCAGTGTGGGCAGTGAACTGCACCGGGTTTTCCAGCGGGTGTTTACCGTCGCCAAGAAGGTTCGCACCGAAACTGCAATCGGTGAAAACCCGGTTTCTGTTGCCTACGCTGCTGTTTCTCTGGCTTCGCGTATCTTCACCGACCTGAAAAAGCAGACTGCCCTGTTGATCGGTGCGGGAGAGACCGTGGAGCTGGTTGCCCGCCATTTGCTCGATCAGGGAATCAAGCAGGTCATTGTTGCCAATCGCACATTGAGCCGGGCCCAGTTGCTCGCAGAGAGCTTTGGTGCTGAGGCAATCCTGCTTGCGGATATCCCCGAGCATCTGGCACGCGCGGATATCGTTATCAGTTCCACCGCGAGCCAGCTGCCGATTCTGGGTAAGGGAGCGGTCGAATCGGCGCTGCGCAAGCGTCGGCACAGCCCCATGTTTATGGTGGATATTGCGGTACCCCGTGATATCGAATCGGAAGTTGGCGAGCTGGATGATGTTTATCTGTATACAGTGGACGATCTGCGCGGGGTTATTGATGAGGGCAAGCGCTCCCGAGAGAAAGCAGCGGAGGCCGCTCAGGAAATCGTAAATGCTGCTGCGGCTGAATTTACCAAAGAGAGCCGCTCTTTGGAGGCTGTGGATAGTATTCGCAGCTACCGGCAGCGAGCCCAGGAAGTGAGCACTTCCGAACTTGAACGGGTACTTTTGCAGCTGGAAAAAGGCGAGGACCCTCGTCGACTGATGGAGCAGCTCGCTCGCTCTCTCACTAATAAATTAATTCATGCACCCACCGTCAGTCTGAAAAAAGCCACGGCGGAGGGTGATGTTGAGCGTTTGCGTATCGCTCGCGAGGTCGTTGGGTTGGATGATCTCACCGATATCGATTTAGAGAAAAAGCATCAATGAAAGAATCGTTACTGAATAAACTGGAAACCTTGCTTGAGCGCCACGAGGAAGTATCTGCGCTGTTGGGCGATGCCGACGTAATTGCTGATCAGGATCAATTCCGCGATCTTTCCCGCGAGTATTCTGAGCTGGAAGAAGTGGTGAAATGCTACGGCGCTTACAAACAGTTGCAGGAAGATATAGTCGCGGCTCGGGAGATGCTGGGGGAAGATGACCCGGAAATGCGCGAGATGGCTCAGGAAGAGCTGCGCGAGGCTGAAGGTCAAGTGGAGCCGCTAGAGCGAGAGCTACAGACTTTGCTGTTGCCGCGCGACCCCAATGACAGAAAAAATGTTTTCCTGGAAATTCGCGCAGGAACCGGTGGTGATGAAGCGGCTATTTTCTCCGGCGACCTGTTCCGCATGTACTCTCGCTATGCGGAGAAACAGGGATGGCGCATAGAAATTGTCAGTGAAAACCTTGGTGAGCACGGTGGTTACAAGGAAATTATCACCCGCGTCGCCGGTGAAGATGTCTACGCAAAATTAAAATTTGAGTCCGGTGCGCACCGGGTACAAAGGGTTCCTGAAACAGAATCCCAGGGTCGTATCCACACTTCGGCTTGTACGGTCGCGGTGATGCCGGAGCCGGATGAGCGCGATGCGATTGAAATTAATAAAGCGGATTTACGTGTGGATACCTACCGTGCATCCGGTGCCGGTGGTCAGCACGTTAACAAAACCGATTCCGCTGTGCGCTTAACCCATATTCCCACGGGGATTGTGGTGGAGTGTCAGGACGAGCGCTCCCAGCACAAGAACAAAGCCAAGGCGATGGCACTGTTGCAAGCGAAGCTCAATACTGCGCAGGAAACGGCGGCGGCCCAGGAAATTTCCGATGCCCGCCGCAGCCTGGTGGGCAGTGGTGATCGCTCTGAGCGAATCCGTACCTACAACTATCCCCAGGGCCGGGTTACCGATCACCGTATCGGCCTCACTCTCTATAAACTCGATGAGATTATGCAGGGGTCTCTGGGGGAGGTGATCGGGCCATTGCGCACGGAGTACCAGGCCGACCAGTTGGCGGCCCTGGCCCAATAAATCCAGATTTTTTACGCCGCCTCGAGCGGCGTTTTTATAGGTTTTTCTCCATGACCAGCGTCAAGGAAAATATCGCACGCTGCGCCCAATTAACCGATAGCGACAGCGCGCGCCTGGATGCAGAGCTTCTGCTCGGCAGTGTGTTGGGGCGCGAGCGCACCTGGCTCTATACCTGGCCGGAATACGAATTGAATGAAGCTGAGCAAGTGCGCTATGAGCAGTTGCTCCAGCGCCGGCAAGCGGGAGAGCCGGTGGCACACCTTATCGGTGAGCGCGAATTTTGGTCCCTGCCGCTAAAGGTGGATTCCTCCACCCTGATCCCCCGCCCGGACACTGAATTATTGGTGGAGACCGCGCTGGAGTTTTTCCCCCAGGGCAGGTTGCGAGCATTGGACCTGGGCACTGGCACTGGTGCTATTGCACTGGCTCTGGCGTCGGAGCGACCGGGATGGGAAATTATTGCAGCGGAGAAATCACCCGCTGCGGTAGCACTGGCAGAGGAAAACCGGCGCTCCCTCAAGTTGCAAAATGTGCAAGTTATCCAGAGCGATTGGTTTTCCAGTTTGGAGCCACAGCCGTTTTCCCTGATCGTTAGCAACCCTCCCTATATCGATGCATCTGACCCGCACTTGGTGCAGGGCGATGTGCGCTTTGAGCCCCGCACTGCGTTGGTGGCAGAGCGACAGGGTTTGGCAGATATTGAGCATATCGCCACAACCGCTAGTGATTACCTGGAAAACGATGGCTGGCTAATGGTGGAGCACGGTTGGCAGCAAGCTGAGAGCGTGCGGGATATTTTTTCTGCGGCGGGATTGAATAAAGTTTCAAGTCGCAGGGATTATTCCGGTTGGGAGCGAATTACCTTAGGGCAAAAATAGTGATACCTGCGGAGCTGCCACAGGGATTTGAGGAGGGAGCCTATGCATGATCATGTCCACCACCGAACCGGCAATGGGGCTTTGCGCCCATTAATTATTGCACTGGTTCTCACTCTCAGTTTTTCCATAGTTGAAGCCATAGGTGGTTGGCTATCTGGTTCACTGGCATTGCTCGGTGATGCCGCCCATATGCTGACCGATACTTTTGCCCTGGCACTGGGGGCTATTGCCGCAGTACTGGCGAAAAAGCCCGCTGATCGGGAATTGTCGTTTGGCTGGGGGCGAGCGGAGGTCTTAGCTGCGGTAACCAACGGCCTGATTATGCTACTGATCGTGGTCGGTATTTCTTTTATGGCCACTGATAGGTTGCGCAACCCACAGCCGGTGCACGGCAGTACGGTGATGTTGATTGCGGCCATGGGGTTGCTGATTAATATTCTGGCGGCCTGGGTTTTATTAAAAGGCGAGCGCACACTCAATATTCGCGGTGCGCTTTTGCATGTGATGGGCGATATGCTGGGCTCTGTCGCGGCACTGGCTTCCGGAGCTGTGATTTATTTTACCGGTTGGGTACCCATCGACCCCCTGCTTTCACTGCTTATTTGCCTGTTAATCCTGGTTTCCTGCGTGCGACTGCTCAGGGATGCGATCGATGTATTGATGGAGCGGGTACCCAGGGAATTGAGCCTTCCGGTTGTGGGCGAGACACTGGCGGCGGTAACCGGGGTGCGCTCTGTGCACGATCTCCATATTTGGCGCTTGGATTCCAGCACTATTTCACTGTCGGCCCATATTGTGGTGGATGACTTGCAGGCTTGGCCCAGCGTACTGGAGCGCTTGCGGGAAACCCTGGTCAAGCGCTTCGATATCGATCATATCACCCTTCAACCGGAACCTTTGGCAATGCCCGAAGTGACGGTGATCGATAAAGTCAGTGATTAATAGGTGGGGATTTACTCCTCACCTTCTGTCGGCGGTTGGCGGTTTTCTGGAGTGGCCGGTACTTTGCTCTCTGATTTGTCAGCGACTGACTCTTCCGCTACTACTTCCTGGGGCTGGCTGATTTGTTCCTGGGGAGCCTGGATGCCGATATGGTAGGCGGCAAACCCCGGTTGCACGACCTGGTTTAATGCCATGCCAAGAATGCGGCCGTTGTGCTCAGAGCGAATTTCTGTGCGTACATTAGTAATCGGGTTGGTTACCGTTCCCAGTAAGTCGCCTTTACGTACAAACTCGCCGAGCTGGACCTCACTAAAGATAACCCCACCGGTCGATGTCCGCTGCCAGGTGGAGGTGTAGTAAACCGGTTCGGGGTCGCCCCAGAGGCGGAATTTACTCACCATACCCAGCTGGTTGAGCAGAGTGCGTATACCTTTCACACTGTGACTTACCGATAGCTCATCCAGCACCATGGGTGCTCCGGCTTCCAGAGTGACGGTGGGGATACCAGCCTCCACAGCGGCGCGGCGCAGGGTACCCTTGGCTCCGGCGCTGTGCAGTACCACAGTGGAGCCAAAACCCTGGGTCATTTTCACTACCTTGGGATTGGTTAAGTCGCCGCGCAACTGTGGCAAGTTGGTGCGATAAAAAGAACCCGTATGTAAGTCCACCACGGCGTTACAGTGGCTGATCACTTCGTGGAAAAATGAATTGGCAATTCGCGAAGCCGAAGAGCCATTGGGATCGCCGGGGAAGTGCCGGTTCAGGTCGCGTCGATCAGTCAGGTAGCGGGAGCCTCGATGGAAGCCTTGCAGGTTGACGATGGGTACGCCGATTACCGCACCGCTCAAATGGTCTGCGTCCAGGTCGTACATAACTCGCCGCACAGTTTCCACACCGTTCAACTCATCACCGTGCACTGCAGCAGTAAGGCAGAGAACCGGCCCTGGCTTGGCGCCGTTAACCACCAATACAGCGGTGGGGCTATAGACGCCTTCGAAGTGTTGGCTGGGAGACCAGGCCAGGCGCGTGGAGGTCGCAGGGGGAACCTCTGAGCCTAACAATCGCAGCGGCTTGGCAGTCTCTCCCGGAACCAGGGAGATGGTGCCGGGCTCCGGTAATTCGGGTTGAGGTTTAACTGTTTCAGTTTCTTTATCGGCAGTGGGAGCAGTCTCGGTGGGAGATGTCGGTTTATCCAGTTCCTGGATAGGTTGGTCCAGCTCCAGATTTTCCGCTTGGGGCAGGGAAACTTCTTCAGAACCAGCATCTGTCGACTGGGATTGATCTTCAGTAGGGGCAACGTTGGTGGGTGGCCCCAGCTCTGTGATCACCGGTTGGTCCAGCTGCATATTGGCAGCCTGGGGGACCGCTTCTGTCTCTTCGCCTGTGCTGTCGTCGGCGCTCAGGGCCTGGGTGGATGAAAGCAGTAAAGCCAGGCTTAATAGGTGTCGGGTCCTTCGGGAGGATTGGCGCGGGATCATTCGGCACTCCGGTCAACTTCGTATATCTGGGTGTGCCGGAGAGCCTTGTGTCCGGCACAGATTGGGACTTTGGAGCGCCAGTATAGTCAATACGTTCCCGAGGAATGTGATACGCGCCGAATTACGCGTATCCGTAGGTTCGCTCGATGGCTTTGCGGCTGGTTCGCCAAAAGCGAATTCCCAGCAGGATTGAAGCCGTTCCCAAGCCGATACAGACACCGGTCCAATAACCGTATACCCCCCAGAAGCTCTCTCCCAGCCAGTAGGCGGTAGAAAGCCCCACCAGCCAGTAGGAAAATAGCTGTATAAACATGGGCGCACTGGTGTCCTTATATCCGCGCAGTGCGCCCCAGGTCATTGCCTGGGTGACATCCACCAGCTGGAATGCGGCACACAGCAATAGCAGGTTGGTGGCCACCGCGATAATTTCTTCATTGCTGGTGTAGGCCTGAACAAACAGGGTGCGCAGGGTAATCAAAAGTACACCGGTGCCCAGTGCGTAGATTAGCCCGCTACTGATGCCCACTTTGCCACAGAAGCGCGCGCGCTTTGGCCGTCCCTGACCGAGTAGTTGGGCGGTGCGGATACTCAGGGCCTGGGCCAGTGCTAGTGCGACCAAGTAAAAAATCGAGCCCACATTCATGCTGATCTGATGGGCGGCGACAATGGCTGCGCCATAAGGGGCAAGCAAAATAGTAAGGCTGGCAAAAAAAGTAACTTCACTGGCTGCACCCACACAAATTGGCAGGCCAACTGCGAGCAAGTGGCGGAGGGTTGGCCAGTGGGGGCGAGGCGGTAACAGCCTAAGTTTTAGCTTGTGGTAGACCGGATCAGTGTTCGCGTGCCAGAAGAGTGCCAGTGCGATCAGGCAGCTGACCGCTGCGGTCGCCCACCCACATCCTGCCCCTCCCATTGCCGGTATGGGGCCGGCACCAAACACCAAAAGAATATCCAGGGGAATATTTAAAATTGCGGCAGTGATATAGATGCGCATTACCGGGCGCACTTGTCCCATACCCTCACAGTAACCGCGCAACGCCGTGCCGAGTGCAAAAGGCAGGGTGCCGACAGTCAGGGCCAGTACATAGCCCTCCATCACCTTGCGGACAGGCTCTTCCGTGTCTATCCAGTGGCTCCAGATAGGAACCGCAAGCAGGGCGGAAAACACCAGGATGCCACCGATCAGTGCGATCCACAGCGCCTGGTGCAGTTGCCTGGCGCAGCCAGCTTCATCGCGGCCACCGCGCAAGTGTGCAACAACCGGGGAGATAGCAGCGAGCAGGCCGATTAGTGTCACTGCGCAAACAGCCCAAATACTGGCCCCCAGGGCGAGCCCAGCGAGACTTACTTCTCCAGCGCGTCCTGCTACCAGAGTATCGACAACTCCCATGCTCACCACAGCCAGGTTACTGACCACCAGAGGGCCTCCCAAGGTGGTTAGGTGCGACAGTTCGGTTTTAGTGGCATTTCGGTAAAGCTTGAACAAAGAAAAACCTGAGCTCTTGTTACTGGTCTCGATAGAGGGTTCTGGGGTCTGGGCTAATTTTGACAAAAAATTAATCCTGCGGGGGGTTGTTAACAGGCCCTGGCCTTCGCAAATACAGCTGAAAACGGGCGGCGGGCCAAAGTTCTGAGAGGCTTTCAGTCTGCCGGGAGAAGGCGGGGTAGTACTGCAAAAAGGTTCGACATTCTACGGTACAAACGGCGCCTGCGCCCAGTGCTGATTACGGACTTTCCTCAAGTAGTTTGGCCACAATTTCTGCCTTATTAATGATGCAGTCGTGGTTTATTGCTACCTCCCGATAAAGCCACCCGCTTATCCGCTTTGCTTTGCGGCTACTGTAGACGGCTGGTGGGTATTCGGGTTGGGTACAGTGAATGAAAGTACACGGCGGGCCCTGTTCAGGAGAGCGTTTTAAGTGGATAGGGTCCAGTAGCGTTTTGATAGGGTGCGGGGTCATACGGCGTTTTAGCCAGTTGATATCATCTGGCTGGGTTATCCCCAAGGCTTCTGGAGATGGAGGCATAATACAGAGAGTACCGTCGATATCCTGTGCCTGCTTGAGCCGCTGCTCTTCAATACCGCTGGGGAGTTGGCTGCTGAATGGGCGCCCGGGCTCTGGAACAGCGCCATCCAGGTAGATCAAGCGGTGCACCCGCTCGGGTAGAGCGTCGGCGGCACCGGTTGCAGCCATTCCCCCAAAGCTGTGGCCCACAAGGGTGACTTGCTGCAACTCCTCCCAGAGGATTGTATTGACTAGGTCCTGGATAAAGGTATCCAGGCCAATGGAGGGGGAGAGTAGGTGTTTGCGTTCCCCCAGGCCAGTATGGGTGGGGGTGAGTACTCGATGCCCATTACGCTGCAAGAGGTGGGCGACTCTGCTCCAGCACCAGCCTCCATGAAATAGCCCGTGGACCAGTACGTAAGTTTTCCCCACTAGGTTGCCCTCAAGTTACTTGGGTTCTGCAAGCATAGATGTGCTTTCTGGGGCGCTGAGATAGTGCGATGTAAGAGTTGGCGATATCACTCGACTAAAGTGAACAAAGACACTGATAAGAGAGTGAGCTAAATGAGTGGAGCTATGAATAGTCTGAGCGGTTGGTACAACTGCTTTGTACATTATGTACGCAAAATAGACTGGCTGGGGCCATTATTACTACGGATTTATTTGGCGCCAATTTTTATCCTGGCCGGCATGAATAAGATGAATAATATCGAAGATGTCGCTGCCTGGTTCGGCAATCCCGATTGGGGGTTGGGGCTTCCAGCGCCGATGTTGATGGCGTGGGTAGCTGCATTGGTGGAATTCTTAGGTGGCATCGCCATCTTGCTGGGCGTAGCAACTCGGCTGGTGGCGATTCCCCTGATGTTTGTGATGGCAGTGGCAGCCTATACGGCCCACTGGGAGAACGGTTGGTCTGCGTTGCCTGATAAAACCTTGAGTGTGCCCTGGGAGTGGCGCAAGGATCTGATCGATGAAGCCTCAGTGCGTAAAGAGAAAATTGTCGGTTTACTCAAGGAGCACGGAAATTATGAGTGGCTGGTGGAAACTGGAGGAGTGACCATCCTGAAAAATGGTATTGAATTTGCAGCTACCTACTTCATTATGCTGCTGGCGCTATTTTGTAGTGGGGCTGGGCGGTTTTTCAGCGTGGATTACTGGCTGTGCCGTCACTATAGCGGGCAGGGAGCCCCGTAGAGATGTTATACTCGCCGATTATTTGAACATTTGAGCGAGTATTTCACTTGATAGGAAAGTTGTTCCGCCGATCCTCCTCCAAAGAGGATAAGGGCTCCCGCCGGGGAGAAGACAGCTCCAGACGCCGAAAAGAAGGGCAAAAGCCGTCTGATAAGGCTGCCAAGGGGCGTACAAAATCCGCACAAGCGGAGGGGAAGTCGCGCCGGGGCGGTAGCAGAAACGCTCAAAAAGGGCGCCAGCGCAGCAGAAAGCCAGCGGCACCCGCAGCGCCCTGGTCCCTGGATGAATTCCAGGTTCCAGAACAGGAGGGCAAGGTCCGCTTCCACGACCTGGGACTGCCCAATGAGCTGATGCACGCTATCCACGACCTGGGTTTCCAGTATTGCTCGCCAATTCAGGGTCGCTCCCTTCCCCACACCCTCAATGGCCACGACCTGGTGGGTAAGGCACAAACCGGTACCGGTAAGACAGCGGCCTTCCTGATCACAGTGATTGACGATCTGCTCAAGCACCCGTTTGAAGGTGAGCGCTATGCCGGCGAAGCCCGCTCCCTGATTATCGCTCCGACCCGTGAGCTAGTAATGCAGATTGCCGATGATGCCAAGGCACTGTGTAAACACACCGAGCTGGAAATTCATACCCTGGTGGGCGGTATGGATTATGACAAGCAGCAGAGAAACCTGAATGAGCGGCTGGTGGATATCCTGGTGGCGACGCCGGGTCGCCTGCTGGACTTTGTCAGCAATCGGGATTGCTTCCTGGATCAGGTGGAAGTCCTGGTGATCGATGAGGCGGATCGCATGTTGGACATGGGCTTTATCCCCCAAGTGCGCCGCATTGTTCGTCAGACGCCGCGTAAAACTCATCGCCAAACTATGTTCTTCTCCGCCACATTTACTCCCGAAGTGGATGATCTGGTGGAGCAGTGGACGGATGATCCGGTAGTTGTGGAGATTGAGCCGGAGAGGGTTGCCACAGATACCGTGGAGCAGCATGTTTACCTGTCCGCCAGCGAAGAAAAGTACACCTTGCTTTACAACATTGTGCAGCGAGAAGAAGTGGATAGCCTGATTGTTTTTGCCAACCGCCGCGACCAATGCCGCCGCTTGCACGAGCAGCTTCTCGCTCACGGCATTTCTGCGGGCCTGTTGTCCGGTGAAGTGGCGCAAAACAAGCGGGTTCGCACCCTTGATGACTTTAAGTCTGGTAAAACCAAGGTGCTGGTAGCTACCGATGTCGCCGGGCGTGGTATTCATATCGACGGTATCAGCCATGTGGTGAATTTCACTTTGCCTGAAGAGCCGGAGGATTATGTTCACCGCATTGGCCGAACTGGCCGGGCGGGTAAAACGGGCACTTCTATCAGTTTCGCCTGTGAAGATGATGCCATGCGCCTGGAACCTATTGAGCAGTTGCTCGGTGGCAAGCTCAAGTGCGAAGTGCCCCCCGAAGAGCTTTTGGTTGAGCCACCCAAAGTGAAAGTTCAGCGCAGTCACGGTGATCGCGATGGGCGTCGCGGTGGCTCTGGTGGTCATCGTCGTCCACGTCGGCACTGATTCTCCTGTGTGCTGTAAGGGGGTTAGCCCTTACAGCACTTACTACCTGCTTGAGAAAGCCATTCCTCCTCCTGCTATTCAGCGCTCCTCTGCTTTGTTAAGGTTTAAACTGTGACGAATGTACCAGTAGAGGCTTTAATTTCATTCAAACTGTCAATTCTGTCCTAAAATTAAACAAATTTGGCCTATTACGTGAAGTAAGGCCCTGCAACTTCAGATGACACCGGTAATACTGGAGTCTACTTGCGGCCTGAAATTGACATCCTTCGTTCAATAAAAATTACAGTTCATATTCGGATGCGTATCCTTTATTTACATATCGGTTTCCATAAAACTGGCTCCAGCTCCCTTCAATTGGCAATGAAGGAGCAAGTACAGGCTCTGGACCAGGCAGGCTTTGGATTTCTTTCCCTTGGGAAAAAGGGGAACTCTTCAGGGTGTATTGATGTATGCAAAGAGAAGGGCCGTGTCCATTTCCAGGTAAATTCCCGACTTGATGAGCTGCTTGCTGCGAGCCGCAGTGAGCAAGTGATAGTTTCAGCTGAGCATCTTTCCTATCTGTATCAGCGCGATAGTATCGAGCTTGTTCAGAGAGTATGTAGCAAGTATTTCGATAAGATTGTGGTAATTGTTTACTTGCGTAGGCAAGACTTACAGGCAATATCTTTCAAGAAGCAAGGAGCTAGAGGAGCGGCCTCTAATCGGAGCTCCTCGAGTAAATTACTCGGCCACGATGAAGGGGCTTTCCCTTCTTTCAGTAAAGATATTGAAATTTACTACGACTATTTTACCAAGTTAAAGTTGTGGGCGGATGTATTTGGAGCTGATTCCCTCAAAGTGAGGCTTTTCAGTCGGGAAGCCTTGCACGGTGGTGATATTGTGAGTGACTTTCTCGCTTTGCTTGGCGGGGGAGTAGAGCTTTCTGCTCGCAGAGTGAATGAGGGGGTAGGCAGAAAGGAGTTTTTGCTGACCCATAAATTACTGGAATTGGGGGTGGCGGAATCTGATTTGATTAAGCTGAAGCCAATGATGTTGGAGGATGACACTCAGTTGCTGCCTTCAAGGGGTGATGCCAAGCAGTTCTTTATGAGGTTCAAAAACTCCAACCATTTGTTAAATAATACTTTTCTTAGTAACGATTCCGGCCTGGCATTCGATACGGATTTTTCTGGCTATCCTGAGCAGGGAAATGATTGGATAACGGTTCGGGATCTGTCTGAGTGGATTCCTGAAATTCTTTCTGCAGGTATTCAGAGGCCAGAGGGGTTGCGTGATGCATTGTTGGCAGACAAGCTCCAGCAGATGGTAAGAAAAAAATTTTCAGGTGAAGTGCTTACCCAGGAGCTTGAGGATTTGGCCAATTGCCTGTCGGCTAGCGCTTATATCGCCAAGGATCAGCAGCCCTGGTATCGCGCACTGAAAAAGAAGAAAACATCGGGAAGATAGAGTCAAAATAAAAAGCCCTCTGTACGAGAGGGCTTCCTATCTTACTGGTAAGGTTACTGAAGTACTGGAGTTTGAGTCCCCGGATCCCCTTCAATACGAAGTCGCTCAATCCACAGAGCCGTACCGCCAGCAACTGCCGCAGGCATAATAAAGATATTTAAAATCGGCACCATTTTGGCAAGCATCACGGTCCCACCAAAGGTAAGGCTAGTGAGTTTACGGCGGCGCAGAACTGTTTTTAATTCATCAAATGGCCGTTGGTGGTTATCTAGTGGGTAGTCAACGTATTGAATAGCCATACACCAAGCGCCCCAAACTGCGGTGAGCACTGCGGGGATAATAATGGTCCAGCTGGTGATGGTGGCAATTATAAATACGATCAAACCCCAAAATATAAAGTAACCCAGCTTACGCAATTCCCGGCCCAGGGTACGCCATACCATTTGCATTATCGGCTCGGCAGGAGGAGCTTTACCGGTTAGCAGTTCCTCTACTTTCTCAGCGAGCAAACCGTTAAAGGGGGCGGCAATAATGTTGGTGATAACGCTAAATAAATAGCCGTAAGCAAGGAAAAATAGGAAAAGCACTATTAGTGCAATAATCCAGGCCAGCCAGCGAAAAACACTGGCGGTCCATGCTGCACCCTTGGCCATAATGGCTTCCCACCAGGACATATTCTCCGTATTTACCGGCGTGTGGGAAAGCAGGCTACTTATATAATCGGTAAGCCCTCCGAGCTGTGAAATCATTATGCTACTGATAATAATAAACAGCACCAGATTTATTAGTAATGGCACCAGGATAAATGGGCGTAACTCACGCCGGGTAATCAAGTGGATACCGCGCACCAATGCGTCGATACCGTGAACGGGATTTGAAGTCATACTCTCACCTTTCGCTGGTACGATGCCTAAATTTCCAGAGTTCTCAGTTGGCGCCAGCGGCTTTTAAAATCTCGCTATATTCTGCGCCCTGGCGGTGTTCAGCAATACGTGCCAGCAGGGTTTTTCCATCGGGGCCAGGGCTGTTCAGATCCATGCCTTCAGCGAGAAACAACTTAACAAATGTGGCAAAACTCTCTGCTTTCATACTTCGGTAGGCGCGCTCGAGCAGGTGAAAATCCCGGTTTACGCCTGCGGGGGCTTCACCAATCAAGAATCCAGCAATACGTTCCTCGTCAAAAACTTCTCCGAGTACTTTCTGTTTGTCTTTTTTCAGGCTCAAAACTATATCCTTGCTACATAAATAGGGGGCGGGCGAAGCCCGACCCAGGTCTTGAAATGTTGAGGGTTAAAGCAGTGCGTCCAATTTTTGTTTGAGGATTTTATTAATCATCTGTGGGTTTGCCTGCCCTTTGGACGCTTTCATGATTTGCCCGACGAAATACCCCATCATTTTGGGGCGCTTTGATTCATCGGCCTTGCGGTAGTTTTCTACCTGGGCATCGCTTGCAGCGATCACCTCATCCACCATTTTTTCGATAGCGCCGGTATCGGAAACTTGTTTCAGCCCACGCTTTTCGATGACTTCGTCGGCACTGCCCTCTCCGTCGGCAATAGCCTCGAATACCTGTTTGGCGATTTTGCTGGAAATGGTGTTGTCTTTGATGCGCGAGATTAGTCCAGCTAGTTGGTCGGCAGAAACCGGCGACTGTGAAATAGTTAGTTCACGACGGTTGAGCAGCGCTGCCAGTTCACCGTTAATCCAGTTGGCGGCAAGCTTGGATTCGCCACAGGATTTACTCACAGTTTCAAAATAGTCTGCACTGGCGCGCTCCTGTGTCAGCTGGTCTGCATCATAAGCAGATAACTGGTATTCCGCTTGGAAGCGGGCTGCTTTTGCATCAGGCAGTTCTGGCAGGATGCTGCGCAGTTGCTCGACATATTCATCAGTGAGTACAACTGGCAGAAGGTCAGGGCAGGGGAAGTAGCGGTAATCATTGGCCACTTCTTTACTGCGCATAGAGCGGGTTTCATTTTTGTCCGCGTCGTAGAGGCGGGTTTCCTGGGTAATGGTGCCGCCGTCTTCCAAGATATCGATCTGACGTTCAGCTTCGACTTTAATTGCGCGCTCGACAAAACGGAAAGAATTGATGTTTTTTAATTCTGTACGGGTGCCGAGTTTTTCTTCGCCTTTCAAGCGCACGGATACATTGGCATCACAGCGCAGTGAGCCCTGGGACATATCACCATCGGAAATGCCCAGGTAGGTTACGATGCTGTGAATTTTTTTCAGGTAGGCCACAGCCTCGGCGGCACTGCGCATATCCGGTTCAGAGACAATCTCAATCAGTGGCGTACCTGCGCGGTTCAGGTCGATACCGGACATTCCGTGGAAATCTTCATGCAGGGATTTACCGGCATCTTCCTCCAGGTGAGCGTGATGCAAACGCACTTTCTTACTGCTGCCATCTTCCAGGTGAATTTCCACTTCACCTGGGCCGACAATAGGTTGTTCCAATTGAGTGGTTTGATAGCCCTTGGGCAAGTCGGGATAGAAGTAATTCTTGCGTTCAAAAACGGAGCGCTTGCCGATCTCTGCGTTCATCGCCAGGCCGAACATTACCGCAAAGCGAAATGCTTCCTCATTCGGTACCGGCAGTGTGCCCGGCATGGCCAGGTCCACAGCGCAAGCCTGGGTATTCGGCTCAGCGCCAAAGCGGATACTAGCGCCGGAAAAGAGTTTTGACTGGGTGGAGAGCTGGACGTGAATTTCCAACCCGATAACGATTTCCCATTCCACAATTTATCTCCTTATACGGCGCTGGCTTTGTGCCAGTCGGTTACCTGTTGGTATTGGTGGGCGATGTTGAGCATGCGCGCTTCTTCCAGGTAATTACCGGTAATTTGCAGGCCCACCGGCATATTGTCCACCAGGCCACAGGGTACAGACATGCCAGGTAGTCCGGCGAGGTTGGTGGCGATGGTGTAGATATCCTCCAGGTACATAGCTACCGGGTCAGCGCTCTTTGCGCCAAGCTCGAAAGCGGGGGAGGGGGTCGTGGGGCCCATAATCACATCCACTTTTTCGAATGCTTCGACAAAGTCCTGCTTGATCAGGCGTCGGGCCTGTTGGGCTTTGTTGTAATAAGCATCGTAATAACCGGCGGACAGGGCGTAGGTGCCTACCAGGATGCGACGCTGTACTTCTTCGCCGAAGCCTTCACCACGGGAGCGCATATAGAGATCGCGCAGGTCTTTGGGCTCTTTACAGCGGTAGCCATAGCGCACCCCATCGAATCGAGATAGGTTGGCAGAGGCTTCAGCGGGGGCGATCACATAGTAAGCAGGTATCGCTAGCTCGGTATGTGGCAGGCTGATATCGACCAGTTGAGCCCCCAGCTTTTCAAACGTTCTCAAAGCCTCCTGAACCCGGCTTGCGGTTTCAGGGTTAAGGCCTTCTCCAAAGTACTCCCGGGGTACTCCGATCCGCAGCCCGGCGATCGGGTTATTCAGTTCGGCGGTAAAGTCAGCGGGCTGCTGCTTCAGACTGGTGGAATCTTTCGGGTCGTGGCTGGCCATGGCGGAGAGCAAATAAGCAGCGTCCTCCGCATTGCGGGCTATGGGGCCGGCCTGATCCAGGCTGGAGGCGTAGGCAACGATACCGTAGCGGGAAATGCGCCCATAGGTGGGCTTCAGTCCGGTGGTGTTTGTCAACGCTGCCGGCTGGCGGATAGAGCCGCCGGTATCGGTAGCTGTGGCGCCGGGTATCAGTTGTGCAGCAACTGCCGCAGCTGAGCCACCGGAGGAACCGCCGGGCACACAGCGGGTATTCCAAGGGTTTTTTACTGGGCCGTAAAAGCTGCTTTCGTTGGATGAGCCCATGGCGAATTCATCCATATTGGTCTTGCCCAGGGAGACGGTTCCGGCAGCGTTGAGGTTATCTACCACCGTGGCATCGTAGGGAGGAATAAAATTATCCAGCATTTTTGAGGCACAGCTGGTGCGCACGCCGTTAGTGCAAATAATATCTTTGTGGGCGATGGGCACACCGCACAGTGCCGGTGCCTCCCCGTTGGCCAGGCGTTGGTCGGCGGCCGCGGCTTGCGCTAGGGCGCTCTCTTCAGTGACGGTAATAAAACTGTTGTAGTTGCTGTCCAGTTGCTGGATGCGGCCGAGTAAATGGCGGGTTAGCTCTGTACTTGAGAACTCTTTGCTCCGCAATCCACGGATGATCTCGGCGATAGTAAGCTGATGCATGTTATTCCCTTAAAGGCTCTAGACGGGCTGAGGGCTGGGTATTTAGGTGAACTTAGTCAGTGTTGGGCCGGCTAATCAATTACTTTGGGAACCAGGTAGAGGCCTTCTTCGGTTTGGGGAGCCAGTTCTAGGAAGTCTTTGCGCTTGTCAGTCTCTGTCACTGCGTCGGTACGCAGTTCCTGGACTTCATCCAGTGGGTGCGCCATCGGGGCGATACCATCGGTATTGGTGGATTGCAGCTGGTCGACCAGTTGCAATACATCGCCGAGGCGGTTGCTGACTTCTTCGATGGTTTCTTTGGATATGGCGATACGGGCCAGTTCCGCGAGTTTTTCTACAGTTTGCGTATCCACTGCCATGGTGATGGACTCCTCCAGCTTGAGTTGCGAGTCGAAAACTGCCCGGATTATTTGCTGCGGGCAGAACCGGCAAATTTAGCACATTGGGGTTATATTCTCACCGGCTCCGGCAGTAATGGATAGTGGGCCTCAAATGACCTCCCTTCAGCCTTGCCCTGATGCCTAGCGGTTGTTAGAGTTTGCCGAATCCTGCCGAGTGATGAGAGACTCCGGTATTTTGCGTAGAATCCGATTCGAAATGCGGCTCGGAACTCAGAATTATTTTTGCGGACTAATTAGGATTTGTATCCATAAAAGAAGCCGCGCCCGCAGTGCCCGACCTGGGGGCTGATAATTAGTACAAGGTAATCGAATTCCATGTTTAAACGTTTGCGGGGTATGTTTTCCAGTGATCTCTCCATCGACCTGGGAACTGCCAACACGCTGATTTACGTTCGCGATCGCGGCGTAGTACTCGACGAACCCTCTGTCGTCGCAATCCGTCACTACAATGGCCAGAAAATCGTTGAGGCTGTCGGAGTAGAAGCCAAACGCATGCTCGGCCGGACTCCTGGCAATATTACCGCTATTCGCCCGCTGAAGGACGGTGTTATCGCCGACTTCCAAGTGACCGAGAAAATGTTGCAGCACTTTATCAAGAAAGTGCATGAAAATAGCTGGATGCGCCCGAGTCCGAGAGTGCTGGTGTGTGTTCCCTGCCAGTCCACAGAAGTGGAGCGCCGCGCGATTCGCGAGTCGGCCCTGGGTGCAGGTGCTCGCGAAGTGTCACTGATCGAAGAGCCCATGGCCGCTGCCATAGGTGCAGGCTTGAATGTCGAGGAAGCGAGCGGCTCCATGGTGGTGGATATCGGTGGGGGCACCACTGAGATCGCTATTATCTCCCTGAATGGTGTGGTTTATTCCGATTCAGTTCGTATCGGTGGTGACCGTTTTGATGAAGCTATCGTCAACTACGTGCGTCGCAACTACGGCAGCGTAATTGGTGATGCAACTGCTGAACGGATCAAAGAGGAAATTGGCTGTGCTTATGCAGGCAGTGAAGTTCGCGAAATCGATGTGCGCGGACGCAATCTGGCCGAGGGCGTGCCTCGCAGCTTTACCTTGAACTCCGACGAAATTCTCGAAGCCCTGCAAGAGCCTCTGACTGGTATTGTGCAGGCTGTTAAAAGTGCGCTGGAACAATCCCCTCCCGAATTGGCTTCTGATATCGCTGAGCGCGGTATGGTGCTGACTGGTGGTGGTGCTCTGTTACGCGATCTGGACCGCCTGTTGATGGAAGAATCGGGCTTACCGGTAATTGTTGCCGATGACCCGCTGACCTGTGTGGCGCGGGGGGGCGGTAAAGCGCTGGATATGTTGGATCGCAGCCGTCTCTACCTGATGTCTAATTAGTAGACATCGGTATTATGAAAACTGCTAGGGAGCTTGTGGCTATATCCGCAAGCTCCTTGTAATAAAAAAATGCGAGTCATCTTTTGTGGCTTGTACTGTTCTCACCATCTTTGATTGACCTGTTAAGAGGGGATTGCCTGTGAAACCGCTATTTACCCGCGGTCCCTCTGCCGAATACCGCCTGGGCTTTCTCATCATACTCGCGATCTCGCTGATCGTTTCCGATCATTACACCAATTGGTTTCAGCCTGTCAGAGAACGCTTATCAGGAGTTATTGCTCCACTGTACTGGGTTACAGGAGCCCCCGAGCGTGTGGGCGATTGGGCCGATGAGCAGTTTCGCTCGCGCGAAGAACTGCAAGAGGAAAATAGCCGCCTCAAGCGCCAGGTTTTACTGCTGGAGCAGCGCAGCCAGCTATTGGCGGCCGTAAAAGCGGAAAACACTCAGCTCAAAGAACTGATGAACTCAGCAGAAATGGTCGATGACCGAGTATTGGTGGCTCAGGTGATTGGCGTTACCCCGGACCCTTTGGAGCATGTGCTGCTGATTGACAAAGGCCGCGATGACGGCATTGATATCGGTACCCCGGTAATGGATGCCAGTGGATTGCTGGGGCAGGTGATTGAAGCTGGCGACTCCTATAGTCGTATCCTGCTGATAACTGATTCCAGTCATGCCATTCCCGTCCAGGTTCTGCGCAACAGTATGCGCACCGTCGCCGAGGGTACAGGTGACCTGTATCGCTTGAAGTTACGCCATCTTGCTAATACCAGTGATATTCGGGAGGGCGATTTGCTGCTCAGCTCCGGCTTGGGTAGCCGCTTTCCCGCAGGTTATCCGGTCGGGGAGGTTATCTCGGTGCAGAGAGACCCGGGTAAACCTTTTGCGGAGGCTGAAGTGTTGCCGAGGGGGTGGATGAATCGCAGCCGCTTTGTATTGGCGGTCATTGGCAGTGGAGGACATTCTGTTGCAAGCGAATAACCGCTGGTTTATCGCGGTCACTATTCTGCTGTCACTGCTTCTCTCGGTTATGCCCCTGCCACAGCAGTGGCTCTGGTTTCGGCCGGCATTTCCGGCTTTGCTGGTGATATTCTGGATTACCCGAATGCCCCAGACCTTCGGGGTGGGGTTCGCTTGGATGATCGGTATTGTCCAGGATTTGGCTACGGGGGCGAGCTTGGGAACCCATGCCCTGGCCCTATCGGTACTCGCCTATTTCAGCTTACTGACTTACCAGCGCACCCGGGCATTTAATCCGGCCCAGCAATTGTTGTGGGTATTTGTTCTGGTGGGCATTCATCAAGTGGTGGGCAACTGGGTGCACGGCCTTGAGGGGAAATCGGTACCCGGGCTGACCTTCCTGTGGCCCGCCTTGACTACAGCTCTGCTCTGGCCCTGGGTGACCCCGTGGCTCAGGGGGCTTTCCGGGCGTTTACACGTTCGTTGACCGTCTCGTCGGCACTGTAAATCAGTGTAAAAAGTCGATCATTTTTCGAACAGTGCCGCTATAATCAGCCGCTGACCCACAGGGAATATGTAATAGAGTGACAACAAGCGCTTCAGAAAATCGACTTCTTTTGGCCTCTGGTTCGCCGCGACGCGCCGAACTGTTGGCCCAGATTGGGGTGCCTTTCTCCCAATTGTCCCCCGCTGTTGTAGAACAACGCCAACCTGCTGAAAGCCCTCTTGAGTACATAGAACGCTTGGCCCACGACAAGGCTGTCGCCGGGTTTCAAGCCGCTGACAGCCCGCAGGGACTCTGGTCTTTGGGAGCGGACACGGTGGTTATGGCAGGTGAGAGGCTGCTGGAAAAACCCCAAGATTTTGCTGACTTTGAGTCCATGATGCTGGCGTTATCGGGAGTAGAGCACTCTGTTTTCACGGCAGTGTGCTTGCGTTCACCGGATCGACAGTTTAGCCGAGTAGTTGAAACTCGAGTCAGGTTCCGCCACTTGTCCAAAGTTCAAATAGCGGATTACTGGAGTACCGGAGAGCCTGTCGATAAAGCTGGCGGTTACGGTATTCAGGGTTTTGGTGCCGCCTTGGTAGAAGCTTTTAGTGGCAGTTACAGCAATGTTGTAGGGCTCCCATTGGAAGCTGTAGTCCCCATGCTGGATCATGCGGGCATTCCCTATTGGCAGGAGGGCCAATCTTGAGCGAAGAGCTGTTAATTAATGTTGCGCCGACTGAGACCCGGGTTGCGCTGGTAGAAAATGGTGTGCTCCAGGAGGTCTACCTGGAGCGGAGTGCGCGGCGAGGGATTGTAGGAAATATCTATAAGGGAAAGGTGATTCGCGTACTGCCCGGAATGCAGGCCGCTTTTGTCGACATAGGCCTCGAGCGTGCGGGCTTTATCCATGCCTCGGATATTGCACCTCTCGACGAAGAAGGCATGGAGGCGCGGGATGCCGAGGTGGCGGATATCCGCGCGCTAGTCAGAGAGGGGCAGTCACTGATCGTGCAAGTAGTGAAGGACCCTATCAGTAGTAAAGGCGCCCGGCTGACTACCCATCTGTCGGTTTCTGCACGTTACCTGGTGTATATGCCGCAGACACGCCATATCGGTATCTCTAATCGAATTGAAGACGAGAACGAACGCGAGCGATTGCGCCAGTTGGTTGAAGCAGCTTCTCTACGCCTCGCGGAAGATGGTTTGTCGGCCGATGGGGGCTTTATTTTGCGTACCGTTGCCGAGGGAGTGAGTGAGGAAGAGCTGCTGAGAGATATCCCCTTTCTGTACAAATTATGGGGGGAGCTGGATGAGCGCATTAAGGAGCGTCCAGTGCCTTCGGTTATCTATGAGGACCTTCCACTATTTATGCGCGCATTGCGTGACCTTGCGCGCCCTTATACCGAAAAGATTCGTATAGACTCCCGAGAGGCCCACGGCCGTGCGGCAGAATTTGCCGGTAAATATGCGCCGGAAATTGCCGGTCGCCTGGAACACTATCCCGGTGAGCGCCCACTGTTTGACTTATACGGTGTTGAAGAGGAAATAAGAAGGGCACTACACAACAAAGTCACCTTGAAGTCTGGCGGCTACTTGATCGTAGAGCAGACAGAGGCGATGAGTACAATTGATGTCAATACGGGTGCTTTTGTTGGGCATCGCAACCTTGAAGAGACTATCTTCAAGACCAACCTGGAGGCCGCTACAGCGATTGCCCGCCAGCTGCGTTTGAGGAATCTGGGTGGGATTATCATTATTGATTTTATCGATATGAAAGACCCCGAGCACCAGCGACAAGTCTTGCGCACCCTGGAAAAGACCCTGGAGCGCGATCATGCCAAGTCCAGTATCACCGGGGTCTCCGAACTGGGGTTGGTGGAAATGACTCGCAAACGCACCCGTGAGTCACTGGGGCAGATTTTATGTGAGCCTTGCTCTGTTTGCAGTGGGAGGGGCACCTTAAAGAGTGCGGAGACAGTTTGCTTCGAGATTTTCCGCGAGATTATTCGAGAGGCGCGCTCTTACGATAGTGAAAAAATTATGGTACTGGCCAGTCAGGTGGTTATAGATCTTTTACTGGATGAAGAGTCGGCTAATGTCGCCGATCTTGAAGAATTTATTGGTCGGCCGATTCAGTTCCAGGTAGAGCCCATTTACAACCAGGAGCAATATGACATTGTTCTTGTGTAATCCATTATTCACTCGCCAGCAAGCTAAGAGAGCTTATTGTCAGCGCTCGGTCCATGCCTGTTTGGTGGTGAGGGTATAGCGATGGTTGTAATACGCTGGATTGCAAGAAAGTTCTGGTTACTGTCGGTAAGTTTGGTGATTGCTCTGGCAATCATCGTGCAAACAGGCCGACTGCTGTCCCCGCAGGTAGAGAACTATCGTCCCCAGATTAGTCATTGGCTTAGTGAGCAGCTAGGCGTTCCTGTACAGATGGATCGTATTTCCCTGCGTTGGGAGGCCCTTGAAGTCGCATTGCAGCTGGATGGGCTGCGTCTGGGGGAACACGGTGAGCTGAGAATGGGGCACGGCCTATTCCAGCTGGATCTACTTTCCAGCCTCTGGAACCGGGAATTGGTCTGGAAAGACCTGCAAATGAATCAGTTTTCGGCTGGGCTCAACCGCGATGAAAATGGCCTCTGGTATCTACAGGGGTTTCCCGATGCCCCGCTTAAGCTTGAAGGCAGCACTGCACCCAATCCCGAAGCGGCAGATCCGGCCCGCCTATTCCAGTTGAGCCCCAAAATCCAAATCAGTGATGCAGCGATCACTGTTCGCCTTCCCGATGAGCAGCTGGCAGAAATCAATTTGCCTGAAATCCAGCTGGAAAATAGCGGAGATTTTCACCGACTGACTGCACGGGCTTTTATTTCCCGTGAAGGGGAGAGTAGCCAGGTTGATGAAGAGACCCTACGGGTTGTGTTAGAGGGGCGGGGCAATCCCAAAGATAAAGAGCACTTCTCACTGCGCGGCTATATGCAGCTTAATGAGTTGCTACTGGATGAAGACATTGTCAGCTTGCTTCACGAACTCACCCCGTTACCTGACCGGTTTCACTGGCAGGGGAAGAAGTGGGCAGACGGCCGCTTGTGGCTGCATAGTGATGCCGTAAGTGGGTATCGCATAGTGGGCCAGGTGGACTTGGCCCAAGTAGAAAGCCTGACCGATATGCAAAGGGCAGGAGATGATATAGAAGAGCATACACTGGCTCCGTTGCGCGCTTTTTCTGGCAACTTGTCGGGCCGCTGGTTGCCGGGAGAGCACTGGCGATTAGCGCTGCAGGATATTGAAATCGATTGGCAGGGCTTGAAAATGCCGTCGCTGAACCTGCAGGTTAACAGTGGCCAAGAGGGTATAGCCCTGATGGCAGATCTGGTCGATCTCGCTGGTTGGAGCAGTATCTTAAATCGCTTGTCGTTACTAGAGGGAGCTGCAGATGAATGGTTGCGTGCACTAAAACCCCAAGGTCAGTTGCGCAGCCTGCGTCTGCGAGCTGGTGCGGACCGGCAGTTAGAGATCAGCGCAAACTTGGAAGATATTGCGGTCGAGGCGTTTCGAGGAGCCCCGGCAATTACTCAGTTGAGTGGATATCTTCAGGTTGAGGGCGCCAGTGGCCGGGTTGAACTCGACGGTACCTCCCTCGGGGCGCACTTTCCCAGTCTGTATAAGAATGCTTTTGGGTTTGAGCAAGCCAGCGGCACCATAGCCTGGGATGTCGATAAGGCGTTGAACGAAGTCAACGTATTGTCGGGCCCGCTGATGCTTGGCGGTGAACTTGGTCAGGTCGGTGGTCAGTTTATGCTGTCACTACCCTTCCACACCCAAACACGACCTGTGGATCTGGTGCTTTCCCTATCGATAAAAGATGCGGGGGTTATTACCCAGGAAGAGCTGGTGCCATTTGTGGTTAGCGATGATTTGCGCAGCTGGTTGAAAACTGGCCTGGGTAAGAACAATCAAGGGCGCGTTGAGAGTGCGGCCTTTATCTATCGCGGCAGCAGTTATAGCAAAGAGGGTAAAGAAGAATCCCTTAGAGCATTCGCGACTCACCAGAAGCGCAGAACGATTCAGTTGGCGCTCGACTTTTCAAATGCGAGCCTGGACTACGCCAGTGAGTGGCCTGAGGTCAGGGATGTGGATGGCCGTTTGTTACTTGATGATGAAACTGTGCGGGTCAATGCCGATAAAGCCAAGCTCTGGAATATGGATGCTGGAAATATTCTGGTTGCGGTAACCCCACAGAGGGGTGGAGGCTCACGCCTTGATGTACAAACTGAGGTGGTTGGACCGGCTGCCGATGGTTTGCGACTATTGCGTGAATCACCACTCAGGGGTCACCTTGGAAGTGCCTTTGATGATTGGAGCCTGACCGGGAGTTTGGATGGCGCTGTATCCTTAACTCTACCCTTGGGACAGTCATCAGTAGTTCCCGAGCAACAGGTTGAAGTCAATCTGAAGCACGGTGACCTTCAACTGAAAGGGCTCCGCCTCGATGCGACTGCGTTGAATGGTTTGGTGAAATACGATAGTGCGACAGGCCTTGAAGGGACCCAACTGAACGGCAAATTGTGGGGCCGCCCGCTGACTGCTCGTATCCAACATATTGGCGAGGGGGATGCACGGGATACCCAGGTGGTTATCGACGGCAATGCATTGGTTGAGTCGGTACACGCTTGGAGTTCGCGGCCAGAACTGCAGTGGCTGGAAGGAGAAATGGATTATCAAGCCCTGGTGACCATTCCTGCAAAATCAGCGGAAACCCCTTACGCCGCAGTATTTGAACTCACTTCCAACCTGGCCGGTGTGGCTGTAAACCTGCCTGACCCACTTGGCAAGACGGCGGAAACAGAAACCAATTTTGTATTGCGAGTGCCGATTGGAGAGCAGGGCAGCTTGTTCCACTTGGACTATGGAGAACATTTACAGGGGCAATTCTGGCTGATTGATGGAGAGTTAGATCGAGCTGCAATCGCCTTGAATGCTGAGGCAAATTTGCCCTCCAAACGGGAGTTGACGGTCACTGGAGATATTTCCACTGTTGACTTATCTCGCTGGCAGTCTCTGCTAGATATTTACCAGTTGTCTGAACCAGCGAAACCAAGCGCTGCCAGTTCTGTTGCAAGTACCGCAGAAAACCCAGGAGAGGCTGCGGAGAGTGGCAGTGAGCCACTTCCGATACGCCTGGATCTCAGTACAGACCAGCTTCAGTTGGGCTCTGCAGAAATTGAGCATATCCATGTTACCGGTGAGGGAGTGGGGACAGATTGGAAGCTCAAATTTGACAGTGAAATGATTGCAGGAAATCTAACCGGCTTACTGGATGGCAGTACACCGTTACGCCTCAAACTGGCTCATTTGCGTCTGCCTCAGCCAGAGAAACCGGCTGAAGTCAGTGATGAAGCTTTTCCCTCAGACCCCTTTGCGGAGGAGGTAGTAGCGGATCCTTTGGCGCAGTTTGATTTTACTAGTTTGCCACAAATCGATTTTAGTACTGATAACCTGCAAATAGGTGAAGAGGCCTTGGGGCCTTGGTCATTTAAGTTGAGGACAGCTGCAGATCGTTTGGTGGTGAGTGATATCCACGGCACGGTGAGAGGGTTCCGCATCGAGGGACAGGGCAAACACAGTGGTGAGCTAGGTGCAGAATTGGTGTGGATGAGGGATGCCGAGGGGCAGCAGTCATCACAGTTTATCGGCCGATTGGTGGCGGATGATCTTGCAGATATCCAGCGCAAGATGGGCCATGAGCCGTTGATTGAGAGTAAATCGGCGATCTTTGAAACTGCTTTAAAGTGGGAGGGGGCCCCGACTCAGGTGAAAGGAAGCCTTCTCTCCGGAGAGCTTAAGGTTGATATTCGCGATGGCCGATTCCTGCGATCAACCGGTGCGACAGGCTCTACCGTGTTGCGTCTATTGTCACTGTTTAATTTTGATACCTGGGCGCGACGTTTGCGTCTTGATTTCACTGACCTTTACAAGAGTGGTATGGCTTTTGATAGGGTGCGTGGTGAAGTAGTCTTTGAAGGCGATGGTCAGCTTTTAATCGCTGTACCCATCCAGGTAGAGGGACCCACCAGTGAACTGCAGATGGCGGGGCGGGTTAATTTAGTCCGCGAAGATCTGGATTTAACGTTGGTGGCTACTTTGCCAGTTGGGAATAACCTGGCTTTGGTTGCAGCCCTAGCCGGTGGCTTGCCTGCAGCTGCGGGTGTCTACCTGATCAGTAAGGCATTTAAAAAGCAGGTGAAAAAGGTCGCCAGTGTCAGTTACCGAATTAGTGGTGGCTGGTCAGACCCGCAAATGCGATTTGAGAAATTGTTTGATGGAGATGGCGCCAAACGAGAGGGCGCGGTTCTGGACCACGAGGGGAACAAGACGCAGGTTGGGGTCGGTTCCGAAGAGAAGTCCCCACCTGCAGCTTGAGTTTTAATATCCAGAGGCAGCGTGCAATAGCCATCTAATCTTAGTGATGATCCCCTGTAAAAGGAGCACTCTAGATGGCGTTGCATTCATTATTGCCCCTCCTTCTTTTTACAGCCGTCACCCTTTCGGCGTGTTCTGAGGCAGATGACCACCAGCGCGACCAGAATATGACGGTCGCTCAAGCTGAAAAGCATATTGCAGAGGGGACTGATCTCGATCAGATCCCTAAGTCTGTCTGGAAGCAGATCCTGCCAGAGGATCGCTATAAGGTTCTCTGGAAAAAAGGTACCGAGCCCGCTTTTAGTGGCAAGCTTCTGAATAACAAAGAGAAAGGGGTTTATGTCACTGCGGGTTGCCGTTTACCGGTTTTCAGCTCTGAGCAGAAGTTTGAATCGGGTACTGGATGGCCCAGCTTTTGGGATGTTGCCTACCCACAAAATATTGTTTTAAAGGACGATTACAGCTGGGGCTTGAAGCGGACTGAGGTGTTATCAAAGTGCGGGGAACACTTGGGGCATGTTTTCAAAGATGGCCCGGAGCCCACTGGTTTGCGCTACTGCCTAAATTCTCTCGCCCTGGACTTTGTGCCGGCTCCTGGGGATAAGAAAGCGCAATAACTTCTGATGACTAGATTGCGGGCGCTGCCAGCCAGTTAACTCTGGAGCGCCCGGAGCCCTTATTCCGCTTCCTGGATAAAGAAGTCGCGAAGATAGCGGAATAATTTTCGTTGATTGGTTGGTGGCTTATTGTTTTTGATTTCTCGATGGGAGTCCCTAATCAGTTGGCGCAGCTGTTGGTGATCGGCACCGGGATGCTGGTCAAAGAACTCCCCCTGGGCACTATTGCCTTCCTCCAGTAGTCGTTTGCGCCAGTCTTCAGCCATTTTATCGAAACGCAGGTGTTGTTGGTCTCGCTCTTTAAAGCGGCTCAGCACTGTTTCTATCGCTTCTTGGTCGGCACTGCGCATCAACTTGCCGATGTACTGCATCTGGCGCCGGCGAGCTTCATTGGATTTGATCCGATGTAGCGTAGCAATAGCTTCCTGCAAGTCCTCATCTATGGGGACTTCAGCCAGTTGGGCCTTGGAGAGCTCGGTTAGTTGCTTGCCGAGGTCCTGCAGCTCGTGCATTTCTTTTTTGACCTGAGTTTTACTTTTCGGCAGGTCGTCATCGTAATCGTCGTATTCGTACATCTTTGATTCGCTTTCGGTAAATAAGGGGGCTTGGTCCAGAGGTGATTTAGCTAAAGTACCAAGTGGCCAAGCCCAGAAAAGACATAAAGCCTACTACATCGGTGACTGTAGTAAGCGCTACCCCGCCGGCCAGTGCCGGGTCTATATTCATGGCACGCAATGCTACTGGTAATATCGCTCCGGCGAGTGCGGCGGTTAATAGGTTGATTATCATGGCGGCAAGGATAATGACCGCAATCCATATATCGCCAAACCACATGGCGGTTATCAAGCCCATCACAAGCGCCCACAAAAGAGCATTGAGTGCCGCCGAACCCAGCTCACGGGAAAGTAGCCAGCTTAAATTACTGCGTCCTATCTGGCCTAAGGCCATACCGCGAATGACCACTGTCAGCGTTTGGCTACCGGCCACGCCCCCCATGCTGGCGACGATGGGC
Source organism: Microbulbifer maximicatervae (SeqCode) (assembly GCF_052468155.1). Lineage (NCBI taxonomy): Bacteria > Pseudomonadati > Pseudomonadota > Gammaproteobacteria > Cellvibrionales > Microbulbiferaceae > Microbulbifer > Microbulbifer maximicatervae (SeqCode). The sequence goes on along the minus strand of NZ_CP174335.1, from coordinate 19,250 downwards.
ATTAGGACTGCTAGGGCTACCACCTTGTCCAGGGTATTTTGGAACAAACTGATCACCCAGGAGGCAAGCAGAGCTGTGAGCAGATTAATACCCAGCCAAACGGCCCGGCGCCGAGCAGTGCGCCCTACTGGGGCAAAGGTGTCTTCCTCCTCATCGAGGCCGGCAAGGCTCATCAGGGAGTGATCTGCATCCTCTCGGATAACATCTACTACATCGTCAATGGTGATTCGCCCCAGCAGGCGGTTATCTTCATCGACTACCGGTGCGGTAATCCAATCATATTTCTCAAACAAGCGCGCGACTTCAGTGTCGGGCATATCTGCGGGTATCGGTTCCACATCGGTATTGACCACTTCGCGAACTGTCACCGATGGGTCTGTGGTGAGAAGTTTGGATAGTGGCAAGAGACCGATATATTGGCCCCTCCGGTTAATCACAAAAAGGCTGTCGGTAGATTCCGGTAGTTGCTCATGGCGCCTAAGGTAGCGAAGTACCACATCTAGAGTCAGATTGGGGCGGACAGAGATTGTGTCCGTATCCATTAAACCGCCAGCAGTGTTCTCATCATAGGCGAGAACACTTTCAACCCGGAGGCGGTCGGTTTCCGTCATCGATGAGAGCACTTCGGCAACAACTCGCTCCGGCAGCTGCTGAAGTATATCGGCGATGTCGTCGGCATCCAGGCCTTCCATCACCTCCACCATCTCCTCGGTATCCATAGTGGCGAGGATCTGGCTGCGCACATCGTCGGTGAGTTCCTGCAGGACCTCACCCTCTATTTCCCTGTCCACCAAATTCCAAAGTACCTGGCGGATACGGGGTGGAGAGCTCTCCAGCAATTGCGCAACACTCTGGGGGGTCAGGGTCTTGAGCATGCGCCGGACTTCTTGTCCCGTACCGCTATCCAGCGCGGCATACAGCTCACCCAGCTGATTCTGTGCGCGGAATTTGATTTCGGCTTGGGGAGAGCTGGGCACAACAAGTCCTTACTGCTAGTGGTGGATTTGGGAGGCGATGTAAAAGCTTAGCGATTTAATGTTTAGAGTGAGCTTTTCGTGGCAATAGTATACTGGCCTCTATTCAGCTTCGCCGAATCGATTGGAGATCAGTGTGCTGATAGCTTCCAGGGCGGCATTTTCATCTGTCCCCTCTATTTCCAGTTCCAGCTCCGTGCCTTTGCCCGCAGCTAGCAACATTAGGGCCATCACACTTTTTCCATCTACGGCTTTACCCTGGCAATGCACTTTAATATTGGAGCAGAACCTGGAGGAAGTCTGCGCGAACTTGCTTGCAGCGCGGGCGTGCAAGCCGAGTTTATTGATGATGGTCAGTTGGTGTTTCTGCATTGCGCTGCTCGACAAAAATCTATTTTTGTTGCTCCCTGTGGCGTATCTGGACGTTATCAAACTCTTTGGAAAATTTCTTTACCAGCTGTTCAACCATATAAACTGATCGATGTCGGCCCCCAGTGCAGCCGATAGAGACACAGGTGTAGCTGCGATTACTTTTCTGGTAGGAGGGCAGCCAGTTTTCCAAAAAGTTGGTGATGTCAGCCTCCATCTTTGCGGTCTCTGGGTGAGAGCGCAAGAATTCGGCGACCTCGATATCCTTACCGGTTTTTTCTCTTAGAGCTGGTTCCCAGTAGGGATTGGGTAGACAGCGCAAGTCAAAAATCAAGTCTGAATCCACAGGCACCCCATACTTGAACCCGAAGGACTGGAAGAGAATCGCCATGCTGTTTGATTGTTCTCCAACAACACGATTTTTAATCAGTTCACGCAGTTGGTGCAAACTCAGGGTGCTGGTATCAATAACCATATCTGCGATGGTTGAGATAGGGGTGAGAAGCTCTTTTTCCTGATTGAGAGCTTCTAGCAAATGGGTGCAATCATTGCTGAGAGGGTGCTTCCGTCTGGTCTCACTGAATCGCTGTACTAAAACCGGCTCGCGGGCATCGAGATAGATAACATCACATTGAACCCCTGCCTCGCGCAAGGACTCAATAACACTGGGAGCCTGTCTAATGTCTTGCCAGAGGTTGCGGGCATCGACACCCAGGGCCAGAGGTGTGTTTTCTTTTGGCGGTTGTGACTTGACCCTCTTAACCAGCTCCGGGAGCAGGCTGGTGGGAAGGTTGTCGATACAATTGAAGCCGACATCTTCCAGTAATTGCAGTGCAGAACTTTTTCCGGAGCCGGAGCGTCCACTAATTATCACCAAGCGCATGGAGAGCCCTTTTCTTTGATCAAGTCTTTATTATTTCGCTTGTTGCACTACCTGAACAATGAGGCGAATGTCAGCTCTGAGACTCAGTTACTAACAAAACCTCCTCTAGGCGGCTGCAGTACTATCAATAGCGAGGGCATATAGCTCATCACTACTTTGTGCTTGCCTTAGCTTATCTCTAACCTGGCTGTTGGAAAACAGAGCGGCGATTTCGGCTAGCGTATCCAGATGTTCCTGCTCAGCATCTTCGGGGACCAGAAGAGTAAATAGCAAATCGACAGGCTGGCGGTCGACAGAGTCAAAATCAATGGCGGGCTGGGTGGTACAGAGAACCCCAATGGGGCTATCACAGCCGGGCAGCCTGCAATGGGGAATGGCAACACCATCGCCGATACCGGTGGAACCAAGGCGCTCACGGGCGATCAGTTGGTTAAAAACTGTATCGGAGTCGTGTTGGGGATATTGTTCGGCAATGGCCTGGGCAATATTGAGCAGTAGCTTTTTTTTGCTGCTCCCCGCCAGATGGCAAAGGCTAAGGCGGGGAGAGAGTAATGCTTCCAGTGTCATAGTTCAGCGATGGTTCTGCAACTTCTCTTTGTGTTTTTTCAGTTGGCGGTCCAGCTTATCGGTGAGCGCATCAATTGCCGCGTACATATCTCTGTCTTCGGATCCAGCACAGAGGTCGTGACCGTTTATATGTACCGTCGCCTCAGCTTTTTGGATCAGTTTTTCGACGGATAAAATTACTTGCGCGTTGGTGATGTTGTCGTAATGTCTGGACAGCTTCTCCATTTTGCTTTCGCAGTAGCTGCGCATAGGTGAGGTAACGTCGACGTGGTGGCCACTAATATTGATCTGCATGGATTTCTCCTTAAAGGTGCATCACAAGCCGGCGCTCACCCCCTATCGGGTCGCAACCCTACTAGGAAGTGGGCCAGAATGGAAGGATACACTCAAATTTTGGATTTTGGTTGCAGGTTGGGGGCGGAAGGCGCCAGTAGCGTATGACTGGAGGTGGGTTAGGGGTCAGATTAATTGGCTGTGTTTGGGTTGTGACTTAAATGAGCCTCTTTCTCTCACTTGAGGAGGGGATGCCCATAGATTCACGGTATTTCGCTACCGTTCGGCGCGCAACCTTGATGCCTTGCTTGTCCAGCTCCTGAGTGATTTTGTTATCTGATAGCGGCTTTCGAGGTACTTCCGTGTCAATCAGCTTGCGAATCAGGGCTCTAATGGCGGTGGATGACGCATCCTCACCGGAATCTGTACTGACGTGGCTTGAGAAGAAATATTTGAGTTCGAAAACTCCCCGTGGAGTCAGCATATATTTTTGGGTGGTCACTCGGGATATGGTGGATTCATGCATGCCAATGGTTTCAGCAATATCTGCCAGAACCATTGGTCGCATTGCCTCTGGGCCTTCCTCAAAAAAGCCTTGCTGCTTATCCACAATGGACGTAGCGACCTTTAGCAGGGTGTCGTGGCGGCTCTGTAGGCTCTTCAAGAACCAACGGGCCTCCTGCAAGTGATCCCGCATGAAATTGTTTTCCCGGGAGTTGTCCGCCCGTTTTACCAAGGAGGCGTAGTGGCCATTAATCCGGATCTTGGGAGTGATCTCTGGATTGAGTTCGACCAGCCAGCGGTGATCTTTGCGGGACACAATAATATCGGGAATGACATAAGCGGGCTGTTCCCCGCTGAACTCCTCACCTGGATTGGGGGTTAGTGTCTGGATAAGGCGGATTACTTCGCCGAGCTGGGCTTCGTTGAGACGTGTGCGTCGGGTGAGTTGCCTGAAATCCCTTTTTCCAAGTAATTCCAAGTGGCGCTCAATGATGGTCTGCGCTTCGTTTAGCCACGGAGTTTCCGCTGGTAGCTGCTTGAGCTGGAGTAGAAGGCACTCTTGGAGGTTTCTGGCCCCACAGCCAGCTGGTTCGAATTGTTGTACAGCTTTAAGGACTGCAACTACCTCATCTTCTTCGAGCTGAAGGGAGGTGGCCATGTCATCAGCGGTGGTATTGAGGAGACCGTTTGGGTCGATGGCGTCAATAAGGTGCTCGCCGATCCATTTATCGTGACTGGAAAGTGCTGTCAGGTTTAATTGCCAGCGCAAGTGGTCTTGAAGTGTGTCGGTGGAAGAGTTGCGCTCAAAATTGGGGTCGTCGCCCTCGGCGGGACCACTGTAGCTGCTGTAAATGTCGTCCCAGTGAGTATCAACCGGCAGCTCTGTTGGAATATCCTGGTTCCATTCAGAATCACCAAGTTCTTTTTCCTCAGCGGCTGTGTGGGTTAAATCCTCCCCTGCAGCGGCTGGCAGCTCTTGTTGTGCGTTGCTCTCAGTATCGGCAGTTACTTGTTGAGCCAGATCTTCACCCTCAGCTTCCAGCATTGGGTTGCTGTCGAGGGCTGCCTGGACTTCTTGCTGTAAATCTAGTGTGGAGAGCTGCAGGAGGCGTATTGCCTGCTGCAACTGGGGGGTCATGGTTAGCTGTGCGCCGAGCTTGAGCTGGAGAGACTGCTTCATAATTTAAAGTTGCAGGCCAGTGCGACAAAGGGTTCGTCAAAATTAACCCGAGATGGCGCAGACTACCTTGACCCTCAAACTATTACAAGCAATAAGCGTGCCGACTATTGCCTGCCAGAAGGTCAATTCCTATGTGGGATATGATATGTTTTTCGAGATTTTGCCTATTTAGTTACGCCTGTCATCATTTGCCATTAAATCGTGAATTCATGTCCCAAATAGACTTCGCGTACCTGTTGGTTAGCGAGAACATCATCGGGTGTGCCTGAGGCAATAATATGCCCCTCGCTGACGATATAAGCAGTTTCACAGATATCCAGGGTTTCTCTCACGTTGTGATCTGTGATCAAAACGCCGATATCCCTGTCCCGCAAGTGGCGAATAATGTGTTTGATGTCGTTCACTGAAATAGGGTCTACACCAGCAAAGGGTTCATCGAGCAAGACAAAGCTTGGGTCTGTAGCCAGGGCTCGTGCAATCTCCACCCTGCGCCGCTCTCCGCCGGATAGGGCCATTCCTAGGCTGTTTTCAATGTGTGTGATATTGAACTCTTCGAGCAACTCCTGGGCCTGCACTTCGCGCTTTGCACGATTGAGTCCTTTTCGGGTTTCGAGGATTGCGAGAATATTGTCACGCACTGACAGGCGTCGAAAAACAGAGGCTTCCTGGGGCAGGTAACCGATTCCCTTGCGGGCGCGCCCGTGCATTGATAGGCGGGTAATATCTTCGTTGTCGATTAGGACTTGCCCGGCATCGGCCTGCACCAGCCCTGCGATCATATAGAAGCAGGTGGTTTTCCCGGCTCCATTGGGGCCAAGTAAGCCAACGACCTGCCCACTTGAGACGCTGACAGAGACATCTTGGACAACTTTTCTTTTTTTATATTGTTTGGCGAGGTGTAACGCTTGTAGCGTTGGCATAATGAGTCCTGAAATCTAACCGCGGCCGAGAGGGGTAGCGGATTACATCATTGTAAGTAGCGCTGTTTTACAGGCACTGAAATTTGGATGAATTACTGGTCTGTGTCGGTATTAGCTTCAGCAGGCTCGCTGGTTTCGGTGCTCTCAGGTTTCCAGATCATCTCAACTCTGCCTTGGCCAGGCTGACTGCGAGCGCTCATTTGCTCAGTTGCGAGATCGTAGTCGATTTTCTCCGCAGTTAGGGTGTTGCCATCGCGATCGATATAAGCTTGCCCTGTGAGCTGCAGTTCTTCAGAGCTGATGACATACTCGATGCGCTCAGCACGGGCTTTTACAGGCTCTTCGCTCTCCAATATCTTTTGTTGGAAGTGCGCGGGGCGGCCCACAGCAATCACCCGGCTGATTTCATCGCTGGCCGTGAAGTACACTTCCACGCGATCTGCCTTGATCTGGAGGGAGCCCTGTGTGATGACCACGTTGTCACTATATACCACTAAGTTATTGGCGCGGTCGGCTGACATAGATTCCGAGCCCACAGAGATTCTCTGGGTTCTGTCGTCGGGTAAAGCCTGTGCTGCAGTGGCAATAGCTGCCAGCGCAATTGCAGTAACGGCCTTAAATATTGAGGGATAGCGGTTATTGGGTGTCATAGCTGCTCTTCACGTCGGATAGAATTTCCATCCGGTTTTCTTTCAAGTAGGCGCGCATGCCCTTCCCTTTGGTGTGGTTAGGGCCAGAGCTAATAGTAACAACTTTGTCGGTTTCGGCGAATTCCCTGTCAGGGAAGATCGTAATACGTGACGTCTTTAGTTGGATACCATCAGGGGTGGGGAGTTCATCAATTTGAACTGCACCGCTGAGAACGATGCGTTCTCCGCGATTGAAGGCCACTCCCCTTTTGGACCGAGTTGCCCACTTGGGCTGGTCGTCCGTATAGAACAGCATGCGCGGCTCTTCAAGGTTGGCTCGATCCCGACGTTTAAATTGAAAGTAGGTGATTTGCTCTGCATCCACTCGATAAGCTAGGTTGCCTGTCTGGTCAAAGTGGCGAGTTTCAGCCCCTTTGATAATAAGGTCCGCAGCCCGATTTTGTTGCTGAGGAGTGGGCCTTTTACCTAAGAGCTGTTCTGGCGGACTTTCGGAAAACCAGAGTCCGGCACTTATAAGCAGAATGACCAGTATGAGAGGCAACCACGAGCGCATCATTTTTCTCCGTTATAGGGGGCGAGCGCCGCGTCAAAGGTCCCTTGTGCAATCATAATGCGGTCGCAGACTTCGCGTACAGCACCCTCGCCGCCGCAGGCCTCTGTGATCCACAGGGCTCTCTCCCGTACGGGTGGGGCTGCATTAGGTGGTGCAATGGGGCACCCGATCTTGGTCATTACCAATAGATCGGGGTAATCATCCCCGACATAAGCGATATCTTCCAGGCGGCATGACTCTTCAGAAAGTAATTCTTGTAGTGCGACAAACTTGTCCTCCCGGCCCTGAATCAATTTATTGATCCCCAGGTCGTGCGCACGGCGCTCTACAACATTACTGCGTCGGCCAGTAATGATTGCTACGCGCACCCCAGAGTTCTGTAGCATTTTAATGCCGTGCCCATCCAGAGTGTGAAAGGTTTTGAGTTCGTTGCCGCTATTGTCAAAATAAAGCTTGCCATCTGTCAGAACACCGTCCACATCCAGAACAAGCCAGCGGATATTTTTCAGGGAATCATTTAATTTTTGCTCGGGTATCACCGGGGTAATCTCTCTTCGCCTTTGATTGTGAGGGCAAAACCTGCGTATTAATTGTCCGGTATTATCTCAGATAACTCCGGCGCGCAGAATATCGTGCATATGGAGTACGCCGACAGGATGGTGGGCTTCATCTTCTACTACTAATGCAGTGATTTTGTAGTCCTCCATAATTCTCAGGGACTCTGCAGCGAGAGTGTCAGCAGAAACCGTTTTAGGGCGGCGGCTCATCACCTCTTCCATTACAGCTTTGTCGAGTGCGATTTTTTGATCTATTACTCGGCGTAAATCGCCGTCGGTGAAAACGCCGAGTAATTCACCGTCGCTATTTACAATAGTTGTCATACCGAACCCTTTGCTGGTCATCTCTAGCAGGGCTTTTGATAGCAGCGTCTCTGGAGTTACCTGGGGGAGTTCATCGCCCGCATGCATCACATCCTCAACCTTTAGAAGAAGTCGGCGCCCTAGGGCACCGCCGGGGTGGGAGAAGGCAAAATCTTCGGCAGTAAAACCCCTGGCCTCGAGCAGGGCGACTGCAAGTGCGTCTCCCATCACCAGAGTAACTGTTGTCGATGAGGTGGGGGCCAAATTGAGCGGGCAAGCCTCTGTGGCTACTGAGATATCCAAATTGACTTCCGCGGCTTGAGCTAGCGGGGAGTCAGTTTTTCCTGCCATGCTAATTAGTGGAATGCCCAGGCGTTTTAGCAGAGGTAGTAGAGTGAGGACTTCAGCGGAGGAGCCAGAGTTGGATATGGCTATGACTACATCATCCCGGGTGATCATACCGAGATCACCGTGGCTCGCCTCGCCGGGGTGAACAAAAAAGCTTGGTGTGCCAGTACTGGCAAGCGTAGCAGCGATCTTGCGGCCAATATGCCCAGATTTCCCCATGCCGGTAACTATCGTACGGCCGCGGCATTGCATGATCATTTCACAAGCACGCTGGAATTCGCCATTAACTCTGTTTTCCAGTGCTGCTACCGCTTCGGTCTCCATGCGGACGGTGCGGCGCCCGGCTTCCAAGATCAGATCCTGTGTCATCAACTGCCTCAAATCGCTTACTAGTGCTTAATAGGTGGTAATCAAGCCGTCTTATTATGCGACAGCTTCAATATTTACTTATGCGACAGCGTGAATAATTTTTGTCATAAGATTCCAGTAGTTTGAGGAAAGCTCAGTTTTTTGCTGTCGTGCTAATCTATATTAGCGGGCTGCTGGCGGCTGAAAAAGCCAGTGTGCTTTTCCTGGGTGTCAAATGACACGCTCGTACACCACCACATTACCGGGTGCGGCCATGGTATAGTTTGCCGTCACCGCTGTCAGCTATGTCACTCAATGGATGATCGGCACACTCTCAGTTGGACTGCGGGAAGGTTGGTATGTGGTATTGCTGTGGCACTAAATTGCGCCATATGCGTCCAAGGAATGATTTGCTAATTGGAGATAATTTGTGAACGTATCATTTTGGATTGGCCGGTACGGTTTGTCGCGATGGATTAGGTTTGCGCTTTGTGCTGTTTTTGCATCTGCAATAGTGCCTGTAGCTAATGCTGCCCAAAACCCTTATGTAATGATTAAAGGGGTTTCTGATGAGTTGCTGGGGGTGATCCGATCCAATGCCCAGTATGCAAATTCAGACCCACAAAGATACTACAGTGCTGTTGAGGGGGTTTTGACCCCGGTTGTTGATTTTGACTTTATCGCTCGCGGTGTAATGGGACGCTATGCCAAGCAGGCGACTGCTGACCAGCGCTCTCGTTTTACGGATGCTTTTCGTCGCGATCTTGTAGCGACATTTGCTCGCGGCGTGGCAAATTTTGGCGACCTGGATGTAAAAGTGGTCAATCCCGGCACCACACCTCAAGGTAATCGTGTAAATGTGCTGCAGGAAGTTCGCAGCAAAGAGGGTATAACAAAAGTTTCGTATACCTTGGTGCGCAATCGGGCAGGCCAGTGGAAGTTGATCAATGTGATTCTGAATGGGGTCAACCTGGGTAAGACTTTCCGCAGTCAGTTCTCGCAGTCAATGCAGACTTATGGGGACATCGACAAGGTGATTTCTAATTGGTCAGCGGCAGACGATGCCGCAAATAAAGTGAGTTGATCCGCGAACTTTGGGGTGCGTAGCTGCGCACTCCGCTTGATTCAAGTACACTTGCGTGCTGTTTTTAACCAATCGCAAGTCCCTCCTATGCAACCAGACGAAATCAAGGCCCTGATCGAAGGGCAAATTCCCGACAGCACTGTTGAAGTGGCTTTTGAAGGTAGTCACCTGATGGTCACTGTAGTGAGCAGTTCCTTTGAAGGTCTGAGTCGTTTAAAAAAGCAACAGCTTGTCTATGCCGCTCTTGGTGAAAAAATCGCCGATGGCACCTTGCATGCCGTGCAAATGCAGACTCTGACCCCAGAAGAAGCCAGTCGTTAACTTGCCATTGCCACTGAGGTGTTGGCTATCTAGAAAGAGATTGAATGGATAAGTTGATAATAGAGGGCGGCAGCCCAATTTCCGGGACTCTGCGGATTTCTGGAGCTAAGAATTCAGCCTTGCCGATATTGGCTGCTGCTTTATTGGCTGACGGGCCTGTGCAAATCGATAATTTGCCGCATCTCAACGATATTACCACCATGATCACCTTGCTCCGGTGTATGGGGTGTGACGTCACTATTGATGAAAAGCTGGGTGTTGAGATTGACCCTCGCTCAGTCAATGACCTGACCGCTCCCTATGAGCTGGTTAAGACGATGCGGGCCTCAATCTTGGTTCTTGGGCCCCTGTTGGCTAGGCACGGGGTTGCGAATGTCTCCTTCCCTGGTGGTTGTGCAATTGGCAGTCGCCCGGTCGATATTCACCTAAAGGGCCTTGAGGCAATGGGTGCTGAGATAACTATCGATGGTGGTTTCATTCGGGCGCGCTCCAATGGTCGTCTTAAGGGAGCCAATATTGTCATGGAGAAAGTGACAGTTGGCGGCACTGAAAACCTGTTGATGGCAGCGGCACTGGCAGAGGGAACTACGACTTTGCACAACGCCGCTCGCGAGCCCGAAATCGTCGATTTGGCAGAGTTCCTTATTGCTATGGGGGCTCAGATTGAAGGGGTTGGCACTGACACCCTGCGTGTTCACGGTGTACCTAAGCTTACCCCCTGCAAGTTCACTGTTATGCCGGACCGTATTGAAACCGGAACCTTCCTTGCGGCAGCTGCTGCGGCGAGGGGCAAAGTGCGCCTGCTCAATACTCGTGCCGATATCCTCGATGCGGTTATGGTTAAGTTCGAAGAGGCCGGAGCTCATATCAGTTGTGGCGACGATTGGATTGAGCTGGATATGAAAGGCAATCGCCCTAAAGCGGTGAGCTTCCGTACCGCGCCTTACCCAGCCTTCCCTACAGATATGCAATCCCAGTTCACAGCAATGAATGCTGTTGCCGAAGGGAAGGGAACTGTAGTTGAGACAATCTTTGAAAACCGCTTAATCCAGGTTCATGAGCTGAATCGAATGGGGGCGGATATCACTCTGGAGGGCAATACAGCAATTGTTACCGGGGTGGAGAAGCTTAAGGGCGCTCCCGTAATGGCTTCAGATCTGCGCGCGTCAGCTAGCTTGGTTATAGCTGGTATGGTGGCGGAGGGTACTACTATGGTAGATCGTATTTATCATATTGACCGCGGCTACGAGTGTATTGAGGAAAAGCTACGACAGCTCGGCGCGAATATTCGGCGTGTCCCTGGCTGATTGCTGCCAAGTTAACCTTAAGAGCCAATGACGGACTGGCATAAATCAAAATGACTGCACAAATTACAATCGCACTGACAAAAGGGCGGATTCTTCAGGAGACTCTACCGCTTCTTAAGGCGGCGGGGTTGGAGCCTACTGAAGACCTAACTAAAAGCCGAAAGTTGATATTTCCGACGAATCGCGAAGGGGTACATCTCCTCCTCCTGAGGGGAGTGGATGTACCAACTTATGTGCAGCATGGAGCCGCAGATATTGGCGTGGCGGGGAAAGACACTCTTCTCGAGCATAGTTCTGATGGTATTTACGAGCCTCTCGATTTGGGCATTGCCCGCTGCCGCCTGATGACAGCTGGTGTCAAGGGCGGGCAACTGCCCAGCGGTCGAATTAAGGTCGCTACCAAGTTTGTACAAAGTGCCAAAAAGCACTATGCCTCGATTGGCCGTCAGGTTGACATTATTAAGCTGTATGGGGCTATGGAGCTTGCTCCGCTAATGAATTTGGCCGACGAGATTGTCGATATTGTAGATAGTGGCAATACGCTAAAGGCCAATGGCCTTGAAGCCCGAGAGACCATTGCGCAAATCAGTAGTCGGTTGATCGTCAACAAGGCAGCTATGAAGATGAAATATGCGCCAATCAATAGTTTGATTGAGAAGTTGGCATCGGCTGTAGCACAAACCAAATAGATACCCGAAGCATTATGACGAGCAAAGTAATTCGTCGGCTAAATACGGTCGATAGAGATTTCGATGGCCAATTAAAGCAGCTATTGGCTTGGGAGGCAGTGGCAAATCAAGAGGTTGAAAGTATCGTTGCAGAAATATTGCAGCGTGTTCGCGCTCATGGTGATATGGCTGTTATCGAGTTCACCAACCGCTTTGATCATCGGCGCCTGGAAAGCGCGAAAGACTTTGCTCTGCCGGCTGCTGAGCTTACCGCGGCTCTAGACCGTATAAGTACCGAGGAGCGCGAGGCCCTGGAGGCAGCTGCTAATAGAGTGAGGCGTTACCACGAGCATCAAAGACAGGAGTCCTGGCGCTATACGGAGCTCGATGGAACTGTGCTGGGGCAGCAGATTACCCCAATGCAAAGTGTCGGCATTTATGTTCCTGGAGGTAAGGCGAGTTACCCTTCTTCCGTGCTTATGAATGCAATTCCTGCAAAAGTTGCCGGGGTTGACGCCGTAAATATGGTGGTGCCGGCTCCGAAAGGGGCGCTGAACGACCTGGTGTTGGCGGCAGCGGCAATAGCTGGAGTGGACCAGGTGTTTACGATTGGTGGTGCCCAGGCAGTAGCGGCGCTAGCCTATGGTACTGAGTCTATTCCCGCGGTGGATAAAATAGTTGGCCCGGGGAATATCTTTGTGGCCAGTGCCAAGCGAGCTGTTTTTGGTCATGTTGCTATCGACATGATTGCTGGCCCCTCTGAAATTCTGGTGATTTGTGATGGGCAAACAAATCCTGACTGGATTGCCATGGATCTGTTGTCACAGGCTGAGCACGATGAACAGGCGCAGTCAATTCTGTTGTGTCCTGACTCCAAGTACTTAGATCGGGTTGAGAGTTCGCTGCAAAGGCTTTTGGTCGAGTTACCTCGGGCTGAGATTGCTTCCCGTTCCCTTGCTGATCGTGGAGCGTTGATCCAAGTGGAGTCCATACAGCAGGCGATCGAAATCTCTAATCGGATTGCACCGGAGCACCTGGAAGTTTCAGTAGATAATCCTGAGGCTTACCTTCCTGAGATCCGGAATGCCGGAGCCATTTTCCTTGGGCGCTATACGGCAGAGGCATTGGGGGATTACTGTGCTGGCCCCAATCATGTCCTTCCTACTAGTGGCACTGCCCGTTTTTCCTCACCACTGGGAGTTTACGATTTTCAGAAGCGGAGTTCGGTGATCTACTGTTCTGAAAAAGGTGCTGATACCTTGGGGCGCGTAGCGCATACTCTTGCTCTGGGTGAGGGCTTAGATGCTCATGCTCGCTCTGCCGGGTACCGAGTCAAAGATTCTTGAACGTTGCATCCGGCAGGTTTCTTTCTGCGGGGCTATTTCAGTATTGGTCTATCAGGGGGATATGGGTAGCCTGCCAAGCAAGGGCGCGCCACTCACCCTTCCGTTTTACAAATGTGCCGGTATTAAAATAATAATGTTGCTCATCCTTACTGCTATCGTTTGCAGATAACTTGAATGCAACAATAGCGGTATCGCCCAGTAGTCGGATGTCAATTTCCTCGGCAGCATAGCTCATCGTTATGGGCTCTGTAGGGGGTGTTTGCATCCCTTGCATAATTTCGCTTTTTCCAAAGCGCTTTCCCCCAGAGCTGGTGTATATCAGGTCCTCAGCCCAGAATCGTTGGTGGGCCTGGGAATCAGTGGCGGCTTTTCCGATAAAGTTTGTCAGCAATTGGTGCAAGTCCTCTCTATCCCCAGCCATTGCGGGCGCAGTAGAGGTAATAAAGAGCAAGGCTAATACCAGTGAGCGCATAGAGACATTTCCTTATGAATTTATTCTATCGTCGTCTTTGTTTGGGGTTCTTCTGAAACAGTTGCTTCAACTGTGTAGGGTGCCCCATCGCGAATAAAAGTGATGGAGATAGTGTCGCCGGGGCGCAGGGTGGCCATAGTTGCTTCCCCTTGCTTGCCATCGCCGATGGGTAAGCCATCTAGTTGCGTAATGACATCCCCTGGTTGAAGGCCGGCAATATGTGCGGGGCCTTCGTTGTAGATAGCTGTCACCAATACACCACCAGTGGAATTTAAATTGAACTCCTTGGCCATTTGGGGACTTATGCCGGTGGCCTCAATACCCAGCCAGCCGGGCACGACGCGACCGTAAGCGATGATATCCTGCATTACTTTAAAGGCAATATTGGCTGGAATAGCGAAGCTAATACCGCCGGAATAACCGGATTGATTGAGTATTGATGTATTGATACCGAGCAGGCGTCCACGGGAATCAACCAGGGCGCCTCCTGAGTTCCCCGGATTGACTGCAGCATCCGTCTGCAAAAAGTTCTGTAAGTAGCTGCCGGTACCTGAGTTTTCAAGGTGACGGCCTTTCGCACTGATAATACCTTGGGTCACAGTTTGTCCAACACCAAAAGGGTTGCCGATTGCGAGGACGACGTCGCCCACTTGCGCCCTGTCGGGCTCACCAACAGAAATAGAAGTCAGCCCATCTAGATCAATCTTGAGGACGGCTAAGTCAAAATCGGTATCGCTTCCGACGAGTCTTGCTTGTGCTTCCCGTCCATCAGCTAAAAGAATAACAATGGCATCAGCCTGATCGACGACGTGATGATTGGTTAAAATGTAACCGTTGTCGCTGGCAATGACACCTGATCCAAGGTTGGACTGCATCCTCTGCCTTTGTGGCACGTCCATATTGTCGAATAAACGCCTAAAAAGAGGGTCGTTAAATAGAGGATGCTGGCGTTTAGGCATGGCCATGCGGGTATAGATATTCACAACAGCGGGACCTGCCACATTGACGGCATGGGCATAGGAAACCGGACCTTGGATGCTGTTTACATCTATCTTGGGGGCGGCACCACGCAGTTGAGGGAATATAACCAAGAGCAGGGCGGCCATGGCAAGGCCTATCAGGGCGGGTAGGGCCCAATCTTGTAGAAATCGGTTCTGGGACACTCGTGACTCCTCTTTGCCCTGATTATACACACGTCCTTAGGGAGAATCGCTGTGGACAGCATGAAGAGAGGGAAAATCTCGTCCTCTCTTGTAGAGCTGATGTCACGGTGTAATGGGCAATCTGGAGCTTCTGTATTGCTTACGGGTTGTCAATTGTTATGTTTCTGGGAATAGAGCACCTCTAGTTGGTACCTCGTTTAGAACTTTTGTGTCAGAGGAACCGCCACTAGCGCCGTATGGCAAATTGGTGGCGGTTGTTGTTATATCTGCTTCTAGTGGCTGTGCGGGGAGTCAAGGCATTGGGTGGTCATATTTCTAGCGTATTCAATAGCGACAGGCAGGGCGTAAAGCATGTAGGCATTGCGAGAAGGTTCTATATGATATTCGGCCTCGAGTGCCGTGTCGTGGTTGTCTTGTAAATATTGTGATTTAAAAGCAAACCATCCTGATGTGTTGTTCACGGTTGGCATATCATCAATTCTGCTTTTGAAGTCGACATTATGATCTTTCATTTCTTGAAAGAGCGCATCCGCCACACTTAAGTTCCACTCTAAAGCAGCTTTACTCTCCTGATTGCAAGTAGCTTGATAGCCGATGCCATTAAACATGGGCGCCAAACTTTGCGAGACGAAAACACCTGTGTCAAAGGTGGTATCTGACTCGGGTGTTAGATATACATTGGCTAATTGCTGAGGCAGCAATGACAAGTCAAGGTTGGTACTCGATGTAGGCTCAGCATGAAAGTAGTAGTGCGCATCGAGAAGGGCTGACAGCTTGCGATCAAGTTTGTAGTGGACCTTCAGGTCTTTGTGGCCTGGATAGTTTTCTTGCCAGTAATCGGGTGATAAAGCAAAGGCTTCACTCTGACTGTAAAAGTGAGGCAGAAACTCCTCTAAAGCATCCCTTATCTTGGTTTCGTGAACCACTTGCCCATTCTCTATTCTGCCTGTGAGGGCTTTGTGGGTGCTAAGCATCGCAGACATCGAGGGAAAAGGTGTACTGGTAAAGTAATGTATCTTTATGTGCTCCCGCTGTTCTATTGGGGAGGCGTCTGTGGGGTATGGGCGTGGATTCATATGGTCGTAGATGAAATCCTGATAGCCTTTCAATGTGTCGAAACTGGCAAGGTCATCAAAAAGAAAATATTCATACATAATTGAGGAAAGGTCCTCCCCATCACTTATCTGTTGCATAACGTCTAGCTCAGGTCTTGTCCAATAAAAGGGAAATTGTGAGTCCTTACCGCCCAGGTATTGACCTGTGAAGTGGGGGGCATTGGATATATCTGTTTCGAGTTTGTGAGAAAAGTGGAAGTCCCGGGTGTGCCGATTCGCTTTGCGGGCAAAATCTATATATTTTCGGTCTCCAGAGCGGGCCCAGCTGAAGATACTATTGCGAACAATGTGGTAGTGAGAAATGGTTTGCCGATACCAGTTTGGGTAAATATCAAAGTTGCCTTCAGAGTTTTGTGATGGATTTTTCATAAAGCGGTTGTAAGGTACTCTCCCATAATCGTACCAGCCGCTAAGTGGATACCATTCACTTTGCTCTAAATAATGATCAAACCATTGTGAACGCAAATCCTCGAGATTTTTGTTGTAATCGACTCCCTGTAGGTAGGTAGCCATTACTGGAAATACAGCGTTATCAACATGCGTAATGTATTCAGGGTCGATGTAAGCCAAGTGTGGTGAAATTAGGGTTTGAAGGAGATAGTTTTCTATGGCGGTGTTGTCGGAACCTTGGGGGGGAAAGGATATTCGTAATTTGTGAGTGCGGGCAGTGCCTAAATGAAAGGGTTTTTCTGTATAGTGGTTGATCACATCCTCAGGGCTGTTGAAGTCTGTCACCTCCGAGATTGTTTGAACATATGCCTTAGGGAAGCTATCAAAAATGGATCTTAGTTTGTAGTCAACGTGTTGAATGTACTCTTCATCTTCAGTGGACCAAAATATGAATGGGGATGTAGTTAGGCTGCTGTTTTCGGTGGTTAACGTGTTTTCAGCCCGCTCCTGGCTAGATGCAAAGAGCTCAAACTGATCAGTAGGCTCTAACATTATTCCTAGCTCTCTATATTGAATTTCCTCCTTGATGTTAAATAAAGTGTGTTCAATATCGATGATGTCAGAGTTGTGTTTTAGTGTAAATCTGACTTGAGCTTCGGCTAATATAGCATCGCTCTCTGTTACGTAATTTGCTCTTCCGGTGATGATCATTCGTAGAGGACTATCGCGTTCAACCTTCCAGTGAACGTTGTCGATTAACTTGGATGTTGTAGTGCAGTCACTTGGATCGCAGTCCGAGCTATCTTTCAAATAAAAGTGAGGGAGTATGGAGGTGTTTAAAATGGGCACAGAAATTTGACTGCTGGACTGCTCGATGCTCTGAGGGAATAGAGAAGTGTTGTTAAATGCTAGTCGAATTTTCCCTGTGTTAATAGTTATGAAATCATCTTCCATATTTTCAATGGTGATCCCACCTTGTAAGGTATTTTCTCTTGGATTTTGCTGGGGGGTGAGATTTAGTTCACACCCAGAATATTCAGGAGACCACTGGTATTCAACCCAGGCCCAGCGAACACTTCCATCGCTCCAAACATTTTTTACCTCTTGATGAGAGGGAACACCTTCTTCTTGCTCCGCCTGAGTACAAGTTACCCGAGTATTGAGTAGGTCGGATTGACTCATAACACCTTTTCTAAATGGGATGCCAAAACCGAGTATCTCTGAGAAGTTGTTATCAGCTCCCCCTAAGCGTTGGTCAGGCAAGGCTACTTCAATATTGATCTTACTGGGAAGAGGGGTGGATTCAGTTGTGGCAATAGCATTACCGCTAAAGGTGAGTGAGGCTAGTAGCGCCATCCCTGTAGTTGCGATTGTTTTATGTCTTATTGG
Organism: Microbulbifer maximicatervae (SeqCode); assembly: GCF_052468155.1. NCBI lineage: Bacteria > Pseudomonadati > Pseudomonadota > Gammaproteobacteria > Cellvibrionales > Microbulbiferaceae > Microbulbifer > Microbulbifer maximicatervae (SeqCode). The sequence goes on along the minus strand of NZ_CP174335.1, from coordinate 1,566 downwards.
CAGCACTTTTACATTCATTGGATTCAAGTTGGTGATCTCCATATTGAGTGTTATTTCAAGATCTAGGTGGCCCCCTTAAATGTTGGCTAATCGCCTCTGGGTGCTAGTGGGATTTACCGTGATATCTGATTACCTCTTGCATCAATTGTTGGCACTTATAGGTGTCACCAATTGATAAACAAATAGTAATAATTTGATTAGTGAATTTGGAGTACTGCTGGATTACTGATCATTACGCGTCAAAGTTGGGGGCTTACTAAGTAGGTGGGATTTTCTAGTGCTTAGTGGGTGCTTTGCCCTGCTCTTGGATGCAGGGGCCTAAAGCTTCCCTATCTGTGCGTATAATATGGCCCATGTATCCTTTTGAAATTGGTCGCTTGCGATAGATGCGTATAATGGCCAGTCAAAATTTTAAGACTAACCGGTAACTACTGTTTTTGGAGACCTAAATGTCCCTAGTTCGCCCCCATGGCAGCGTTGAGCTTCAGCCGCGCTTTGTATATGACAGTGAAAGGCATCACCAATTGATGCACGAAGCGGAGTCCCTGCCGTCAATCGTGGTCAGTTCTGCTGCCGCCGCCAATGCGGTAATGCTTGGGGCGGGGTACTTTAATCCGTTGCACGGCTATATGAATTTGGCAGATGCTATGAGTGTCGCTGAAACCCTGCGCACGGTAGATGGTTTATTCTGGCCGGTGCCGGTTGTTAACGTTGTAAAAGATGCCAGTGAAATCGAGGGTGCCTCTCGTATTGCCCTGCGCGACCCGAACGTAGAGGGTAACCCGGTTCTCGCCGTGATGGATGTTGAAGCGATCGAAACCATCTCTGAAGAGCAAATGGACACCATGGCTGAGCAGGTGTTTGGCACTTTGGATGAGAAACATCCTGGTGTTGCAACCTTCAAATCTGCTGGCCGCACTCTGGTTTCAGGGCCGATTGAAGTATTGAACTTCAGCTACTTCCAAAGTGACTTTCCGGACACCTTCCGCACTGCAGTTGAAATTCGCAATGAGTTCAAGGAGCGTGGCTGGAATAAGGTTGTAGCCTTCCAGACTCGCAATCCGATGCACCGTGCTCACGAAGAACTGTGCAAAATGGCCCTGGATGGCGTAGAAGCGGATGGTGTTCTGATCCATATGTTGCTTGGCCAGTTGAAACCTGGCGATATCCCCGCTCCGGTGCGCGATGCTTCCATTCGCAAGATGGTAGAGCTGTACTTCCCGGCAAATACTGTGATGGTTACCGGTTATGGCTTCGATATGCTGTATGCTGGCCCTCGCGAAGCAGTACTGCATGCCGTATTCCGCCAGAACTGTGGCTGTAGCCACCTGATTGTAGGTCGCGATCACGCTGGCGTTGGCGATTACTATGGCGCTTTTGATGCGCAGACTATTTTTGATGAGAAGGTACCCGAGGGTGCTCTTGAGATTGAGATCTTCCGTGCTGATCACACTGCTTATTCCAAGAAATTGAATAAGGTGGTTATGATGCGTGATGTTCCGGATCACACCAAAGAAGACTTTATTCTGCTCTCGGGCACCAAGGTACGTGAAATGTTGGGTGATG